>NZ_JAPONB010000003.1 GCF_026676115.1 Salinimicrobium sp. TH3
GGTCACCTCACACTGGGCAGTAACATCTGCTAAAGAAGTTGCATCAGCTACCGGAGCAGTGTCATCAGTGATTATTATATTTTGATTTTGAGAAGAAGTATTCCCCTGAGCATCCTCAAAAGTCCAGGTCACAACGGTTGTTCCCTGTGCATTAATAGGCAGAGAAGCGTTGTTAGAAACAGTTACTGCAGAACAGTTATCTGTAGCGGTTGGAGCAGTTAAAGAAGTCACTTCACACTGAGCAGTAACATCTGGTAAAGAAGTTGCATCAGCTACCGGAGCAGTGTCATCAGTGATTATTACATTTTGATTTTGAGTTGAAGTATTTCCCAGAGCATCCTCAAAAGTCCAGGTCACAACGGTAGTTCCCTGTGCACTAATAGGCAGAGAAGCGTTATGAGAAACAGTTACTGCAGAACAGTTATCTGTAGCAGTTGGAGCAGTTAAAGAAGTCACCTCACACTGGGCAGTAACATCTGCTAAAGAAGTTGCATCAGCTACCGGAGCAGTGTCATCAGTGATTATTACATTTTGATTTTGAGTTGAAGTATTTCCCTGAGCATCCTCGAAAGTCCAGGTCACGACGGTAGTTCCCTGTGCACTAATAGGAAGAGAAGCGTTATGAGAAACAGTTACTGCAGAACAGTTATCTGTAGCAGTTGGAGCAGTTAAAGAAGTCACCTCACACTGGGCGGTAACATCTGGTAAAGAAGTTTCATCAGCTACCGGAGCAGTGTCATCAGTGATTATTACATTTTGATTTTGAGTTGAAGTATTTCCCTGAGCATCCTCAAAAGTCCAGGTCACAACGGTAGTTCCCTGTGCACTAATAGGAAGAGAAGCGTTATGAGAAACAGTTACTGCAGAACAGTTATCTGTAGCAGTTGGAGCAGTTAAAGAAGTCACCTCACACTGGGCGGTAACATCTGGTAAAGAAGTTGCATCCGCTACCGGAGCAATGTCATCAGTGATTATTACATTTTGATTTTGAGTTGAAGTATTTCCCTGAGCATCCTCAAAAGTCCAGGTCACAACGGTTGTTCCCTGTGTATTAATAGGCAGAGAAGCGTTGTTAGAAACAGTTACTGCAGAACAGTTATCTGTAGCAGTTGGAGCAGTTAAAGAAGTCACTTCACACTGAGCAGTTACATCAGTTAAAGAAGCCGCATCTGGAGTTGGTGCAGTTGTGTCTTCAATAACAACATTCTGGGTCTGAGTAGCAACATTTCCTGCAGCATCCTCGAAAGTCCAGATTACCACTGTAGTTCCGGTGGCAGTGATAGGAAGTGTGGTATTATGAGAAACTGAAACTGTTTCCCCACAATTATCTGTAGCGGTTGGAGCAGTTAAAGAATTCACCTCACACTGGGCAGTAATATCAGGTAAAGAAGTTGCATCCGGAGTGGGAGCAGTAGTATCTGAAATTGCAGAAACTATAATACTTTCAGTATCAAAACATCCCTTTTCATCTGTAACAGTAACAGTGTATTCGCCAGCTTCGGTAACTGTAATGGAAGAAGACGTTGATCCTGTATTCCAGGAATAAGAAGGAGTACCTGCCAGATTTGATCCAGAGGCATCCAACTCTACGGAGGTAACGTTGCAGGTGAGATCGGAATTACCAGAAATACTGGCTATGACTTCGGTAGGTTTATTAATCGTTAGGCTATAAGAATTTGAAGTGTTTAAACTATCTGTTACTATAAGTTTTGTAGTCGTGAAATTTCCTGAAAATTGAAAAGTGGCGTTCTTAGTAGTAGCATCAACTGTTCCATTACTATCAAAATCCCATTTATATATAAATGGAGCACGTCCTCCGTTAGTAGTGGAAGTATAGTTAACTGTAGCAACTCCATCTTCAGTACAACCACTGTAGTCAAATTGGACAGCCAAAGGAGCTGAAACAAAAATGTTCGGTGGAAATTGGCATTGTGACTTGATATAATCAGCGTCATTATAGGTAATGGAAAGATCCTTTTTCTTATTTTCACTTGTGGTCCATGCCACTAGAAAATTAGTAAGCTGTAATTCTTCACCACAACTCCAGTTATAAGAGAAATTAGTAATGGTGAAAACTCGTGGGGTATTTGTGGCAGATGGGAGAAATCCTTTATAATAATTTATTGAAGTAAATTTTTCGCCATCTATTAAAAGGTCAGCAAATATCCGGGCACTATAGTTATCAGCATTAGCATTCGATTTATATTTAACCGATACATAAACCTGCCTGGTTTCACCTATTGTGCAGGATTTTAAAGTGCTGGAAATGGGATTTCCAGACGCATCACTTAAAAACACTTCTTCTATTGTATAGCTATTTGCTGTACAATTACCAGTAAAAGTAGTCCGAAGGTCAGGCTGTGTGCTTGAGAACTGCCCGTAGGAACTTCCAAGGGAGAAAATAGCAACCAGTAATGTTAGAGTAGTTTTCCAAATCATAGTCGTCATGTTTGAATGATATAAACCTTCTGATCTCAACTGTTAGAGCATCAAGATCTTTAGGTTGTATTGTCTTATTTTGTTGATTTTAGGTTAAGTTCATATTATTCGTAGGGGGGAGAATAATCTGAAGTTTTAGGTTTAGAATTCTTACAAAGCAGTTGATGACCTGGGTGAGTCTGCAGCTTGGTAAAATCTGAATTCTTTAACTTTCCAAGGTAAATGTAGGAGGCAAAAACTGTTAAAAAAAGGAAATTTTCATCTTTTAGATGTAGTGTGAGGTTTTACGGACAAACGACACATCAACAGTTAATTATATAGATGAATTGGAATTTTTTTAATGAAAAATTCCTTGTGCAGGTAATCTTACAACCGTAAAAATTGTGCGAAAAAGAATATTAATTTCTTCTTATTTTTTCATCAATTTGCCCCGGTTTTATTACCCTTTTTCAAGGTGGAGATGAATGCTGAAGGGGAGTTTTAATTCTTACAAAATTTCCCTTTTTTGAGCAGGATATGTACTTCGTGTAATTAGTAGATTTTGTAAATTGGCAGTATGAAAAATAAACTCCACGATTACCGCAAGCTCTACCAGAAACATGAGTTGCTGGAGGAGGAAATCCCCCAGGATCCATTTGATTTATTTCATGTCTGGATAAGGGAAACCGAAAGCAATAAGGAAGTTGACGAAGTCAATACCATGCACCTTTCAACAATTGGCCTGGATGGCTTTCCCATGACACGGGTAGTTCTTCTTAAAGAATATGATAAAGAAGGCTTTGTGTTTTATACCAATTATGAATCTGAAAAAGGAAGATCTATAGCTAAAAGTCCAAAGGTTTGCCTCTCTTTTTTCTGGCCCACATCAGAAAGACAGGTGATGGTGAAAGGCATTGCCCAAAAAACTTCTAAAGAAGAATCGGAAACTTATTTTCAATCCAGGCCAAGGGGCAGTCAGCTTGGGGCCTGGGCTTCTCAACAGAGTTCTGTGATTCCCTCCCGTGAATATCTTCATAAAAAACTGGAACTTCTGGAGCAGGAGTATTCAGGAAAAGATATTCCAAAACCTGTATATTGGGGAGGATATAAAGTCATACCTTCTGAATTCGAATTCTGGCAGGGCAGGCCAAATCGTCTGCATGATCGTATCTACTATAGCAAAGAGAATGAAGGATGGAAAATGGATAGATTAGCACCATAATTATGAAGAAATTGATACTTGTTAGGCACGGCAAATCCTCCTGGAAGGAAGATCTGCCCGATGATGAACGGCCTTTGAAGAAAAGGGCATTTAAAGACGCCGGGCTTGTACTGAATGCCTTTTCGGGTTTTTGTGAAAAGCCACTAAAGATTTGGAGCAGTTATGCCACCCGTGCACTTGATACTGCGAAGATCTTTAAAGAAAGGCTGGAGGTGGAAGATAAAGACTTCTTTGTAAAAGATGAGCTTTACACTTTTGACAGCAGGAGCCTTCTTGATATAATTCGCTCCTGTGAAAATGAAGTTGATACTCTTATGGTTTTTGGTCATAACCCAGCTATTACAGGAGTAGCAAATCAAGTGGGAAATCAACATTTTTCGAATATCCCTACTACCGGATTATGCATGATCGAATTTGAAACCGAAGACTGGAAGGAAATACAGGATGGAAAAACATTAATGTATTTATTCCCAAAGAACTTAAGATAGATGCAGGAAAACCAGTACATCAACAGGGAATTAAGCTGGCTGCAGTTCAATGCCCGTGTTTTACAGGAGGCTGCAGACAAAACTGTTCCTTTGATAGAGAGGCTGAGATTTCTTGGGATCTTTTCAAATAATCTTGACGAATTTTTTAAAGTAAGATATGCTACTATTAAACGTATCGACCTTGCCGGGAAAGGCGGAAAAAGCGTTTTAGGAGGGATCAAGGCAAATCAACTGCTGGAGGAAATAACCCAGATCGTAATTGAACAGCAGAGTGAAAGTTTAAAGATCCTGGATTCAATTCAGAATAAGCTTAAGGAGCACAACATTTTCATTATAAATGAGAAGCAGGTTTCTAAAACGCAACAACCTTTTCTCAAAAATTTCTTTCTTCAGAAAGTGAGTCCCGCCCTGGTTACCATAATATTGAATGATCTGGATGAGTTGCCACGCCTCAAAGACAGTGCGGCCTACCTGGCGGTGAAAATGGTTATGAAAAATACGGTCTCTAAAAGGGCAAATGCTCATGTCGTTTCCCGACACATAAAGGAAAAGAAATATGTGCTTATAGAAATACCACGAAGTATTGAAAGATTTGTGGTGCTGCCAAAGGAAGGTGAGAAGCAACATGTAATCCTGCTGGATGATCTTATTCGCTACCATTTGCATTCCATCTTTAATATTTTCGACTACGAGAGTGTAACGGCTCATATGATCAAGATTACCCGGGATGCTGAACTTGATATTGATAGTGATTTAAGTAAATCCTTTATAGAGAAAATTTCGGCCAGTGTTAAAGATCGTATTGAGGGAGAACCGGTGAGATTTGTATATGATATGAATATTGCCCAGGATACCCTGCAATATTTAATGAGTAAAATGGGTATTGATGCTACCGATAGTATAATCCCTGGGGGGCGATATCACAACAGGCGGGATTATATGAATTTCCCCAGTTTGGGAGGAGAGGAACTACAGTACAAACAGTACGAGCCTCTGCCGTTACCCGGGCTAATTTTACAGGCCAGTCTTTTTAAGGAGATCGCGAAGAAGGATTATTTATTACATACCCCTTATCAAACTTTTTCCTACACTGTAAAATTTTTACGGGAAGCAGCACTTGATCCTGCCGTAAAGTCAATAAAGATCACCATTTATAGACTGGCAAAGATCTCTCATATCGCCAGTTCACTAATTAATGCGGTTAAGAATGGAAAAAAAGTAACTGTTCAGATTGAACTTCGTGCCCGGTTTGATGAAGTTGCCAATATTAATTACGCCGAACAAATGCAGCGGGAAGGCGTTAACCTTATTTTCGGAGTAAAAGGTCTTAAGGTGCATTCCAAGGCATGCGTAATTGAAAGACTGGAGAATGACAAGATGAGGCGATACGGCTTTATAAGCACAGGAAACCTCAATGAATCTACTGCCCGTGTGTATTCCGACCTCACTCTTTTTACCAGCCATCAAAGTATCCTGAAAGAAGTCAATAAAGTCTTTGACTTTTTTGAAGTAAACTACAAAGTGAGTCGATATAAACATCTACTGGTCTCTCCCCATTACACCCGAAGCAGTTTAGTAAAACTGATACAAACAGAAATAGACAATGCGAAAGAAGGAAAATCTTCCGGAATTCGTCTTAAATTAAACAGTTTATCAGATTATTCACTCATCGATAAGTTGTACGAAGCCAGCAGGGCAGGAGTTAAAATGAAATTGATAATTCGTGGAATTTGTTGTCTCGTACCGGGAGTGGAAGGAATGAGTGAAAACATTGAGGTCATAAGTATCCTTGACAAGTACCTGGAACATCCAAGAATCTACATATTTGAAAATGGAGGTGACTCCAAAATATATATTTCCTCGGCCGACTGGATGACGAGGAATATGGACTATAGGGTAGAAGTAAGTTGTCCTATTTATGATAAGGAAATCCAGAAGGAATTGATGGAAACATTCGAAATTTGCTGGAGCGACAATGTAAAAGCAAGGGTTATTTCTTTAAAACAGGATAATGCCTACCGCCGGAATAATAAGCCGCCCCTAAGATCTCAATTCGCCCTGTATGATTATTTTTATAAGAAACTGGAACTAGAAAAAGAAAAAGTTTGATCAAACAAAGAAAGTTTGCCGCCATAGATATAGGATCTAATGCTGTGAGGTTGTTGATTATGACCATTACAGAGCAGGAGGGGAGAGAACCGCTGTTTAAAAAAACTTCCCTGGTAAGGGTGCCCATTAGGTTGGGAGCAGATGTTTTCCTAACCAAACGTATTTCCAGCGAGAATATTAAACGCATGATAGATACCATGCAGGCTTTTAAATTGCTTATGAGATCACATAAGATCGAGAGGTTCAAAGCTTGTGCGACTTCGGCAATGCGGGAATCTCTTAATGGAGAGGAAGTGGTGCAGCTTATCGAGGAGGAAACAGGAGTAGAAATAAGCATTATTGACGGGACCGATGAAGCCGCAATAATTGCCGCAACAGACCTTCATGCCCTCATCCAATCAGATAAAACTTACCTTTATGTAGATGTGGGTGGTGGTAGTACAGAATTTACTCTTTATTCAAAAGGTAAAACCATTGCTTCCAGGTCCTTCAAATTAGGAACGGTAAGACTGTTGGAGAATATTGTCCCCCAGGAGATGTGGGATGAAGTAGAAGCGTGGATCAGGGAAGTTACCCGCAAGTTTTCTAAAATTGATCTCATAGGTTCCGGCGGGAATATCAACAACATCTTTAAAAGCAGCGGCAAGGCTAATGGAAAACCTCTTAGCTTTTTCTACTTAAGCTCTTATTACCAGTTGTTACAATCCTTTACCTACGAGGAAAGGATCACCGAGCTGAACTTAAATCAGGATAGGGCAGATGTTATTGTGCCGGCGGCTAAAATCTACCTCTCGGCAATGAAGTGGACACGGGCTCGAAGAATTTATGTTCCAAAAATTGGACTTTCAGACGGAATTATTAAATCGTTGTACCAGGAAACCCTTGAAGAAGCTAGCCGTGCATAGTTTCTTTTTTCCCAAGGTTTTTCATAATTTCCGCTTCAAACTCCAGAAGATTTTGCCATTTTTGGTCCACCTCCTTGCGATCCCCATATTTGCGGGCAAAGTTGAGGAACATAGTATAGTGATTAGCTTCACTCACCATTAAACTTCTGTAGAATTCAGCAAGTTCCCTGTCCTCAAGATTTTCCGAAAGCAACCTGAAACGTTCACAGCTGCGGGCTTCAATCAATGCTGCGTAAAGCAGGCGGTGAATTAAATTGGTAAGCCGACTTCCGCCCTTAGGGAAGAAGGTTAACAGCTTTAATACGTATTCGTCTTTACGGTCCCTGCCAAGCGTTAGCCCCCGTTCCAGGATACGATCGTGGACCATTTTAAAATGGGCCATTTCCTCCCTTGCAAGTGCCGTCATTTCCGTAACAAGTTCCGAATATTCGGGGTGGGTGACGATAAGGGAAATAGCCGTCGAGGCAGCCTTCTGCTCACAATAAGCATGATCTGTGAGGATCTCCTCAATATTTTTTTCAACGATATTGACCCATCGAGGGTCTGTGGGTAATTTTAAGCCTAGCATTATACATCCAGATCAAAGGTGGAACGTAATTTCTCAATAAGGGGATTTTTCTCCCTTAACTTTTCAAATTTTTCAATGGCAGTGAAAGCAAATTTTTTCTCAGCTTTTTCATTCACAGTTACCTTCAGCTGTATGTGAGTATTTTGCAGTTTATCCTTGAGAAAACCCATCAAATGGTACTGCACTCTTTCCAGCTCCAGCTTCATGGTTTCATTTGGAAGTTCTACACAAATATTCTTACCCATAAGTGCGGGAGTGTCTGTCTGCATGATCGATGCCAGGATCTTTTCTCCTTTTTCATTCTGTTCTTCAGTAAATTCCTGCCAGGCAGCCTGCATCTGTTCTTCGGTAAATTTTCCGTTCTTCACCACTTCCTCTTCAGCCTTGGCTTCACGCTTTTGGGCTTCCAGTTCCTTTTTCTTCTGAATGCTCTTCAGGGAAAGGCCCGAAACTTTTTTAGCTGCGATTTCAGTTTTCACCTCCGTTTTTTCTTCGGAAGGTTGTTCAACAGGAGGAGCCTTTACAACAGTTTCAGCCTGAGAAGCCGATGCCTGATTAAGAATTTCTTCAGAAGTATTAATTCTTTCTGAAGGTTCCTGTACAGAAGATTCTGTTGCTTCAGATTCCGAAGTTACAGGAGCACAGTCGGTCATTGCTCCGGGTACAGATTTTGGCAGCTGAGAATCTGCCGGGGCGGCCGAATCTCCCTTTGCGTACTCATTATTGACTATTACTTCCTTCTCTTTGGAAGAAAGTTTAAGTGCCGGTGCAGGGATGGGAGCCCCGGTAAAATGATTTGGAGGAATTATATAGCTGCTATCCTTTTTTTTTTCGTCGCTAAAAGTGACAGAAGCGAGTTGCATTAAACAGAGTTCCACCAACAGGCGTTGATTTCGGCTGCTTTTATACTGCAAATCACAGTCGTTGGCCAGTTCGATCCCCTTTAGAAGAAATGCTGAAGAAGCCTGCTGCGATTGCTGGTAATAAAGCGCCTTAGTGTTATCCCCCACCTCGAGAAGGTTGATGGTCTTGGGATCCTTACATACGAGTAAATCCCTAAAATGTGAAGCCAGTCCCGCAATAAAATGATGACCGTCAAAGCCGTGGCTCAGGATCTCATTGAATAATAAAAGTAGCTGCGGAATGTCATTTTTAAGGATAAGATTGGTAGCCGAAAGATAAGTGTCGTAATCCAGTACGTTCAGGTTTTCGGTTACTGCCTGCCGGGTAAGATTTTTTCCGCTAAAGCTTACCACCCTGTCATAGATAGAAAGGGCATCACGCATAGCCCCATCGGCTTTTTGAGCAATGATGTGTAGCGCATCTTCATCGGCTTCCACTCCTTCCTGTTGTGCTATATATCCCAGATATTCCTTTGCGTCTTTTACCGTGATTCTCTTGAAGTCGAAAATCTGGCAACGGGAAAGTATGGTAGGAATGATCTTGTGTTTCTCTGTTGTAGCCAGTATAAAAATGGCATGTTTTGGCGGCTCTTCAAGGGTTTTAAGAAAAGCATTAAACGCTGCCTGGGACAACATGTGTACCTCATCAATGATGTACACTTTATATTTTCCAACTTGTGGCGGGATACGCACCTGGTCAATTAGATTTCTTATATCGTCAACCGAGTTATTTGAAGCCGCATCGAGTTCAAAGATGTTAAAAGCAAAGTCCTCATTAGGATCCTGGTTGCCATCCTGGTTGATCTTTTTTGCAAGAATCCGCGCGCAGGTGGTCTTTCCCACCCCACGAGGGCCGGTAAAAAGCAGTGCCTGTGCCAGGTGATTATGTTCAATGGCATTTAGTAGCGTGTTGGTAATAGCCTGCTGGCCCACAACATCTTTAAAAGTCTGAGGACGGTATTTTCTGGCCGATACTACAAAGTGTTCCATTGAAGTGTTTTAGATTGACAAATATAAAAATACAAAACCGAAGCCGGGAATAATCCCCGTGTTTTTATCCACAAAAACCTGTTGACACAATTGAGGTAAGCCTGGATTTTTATACTGCTCAAAAGTGGCATTTTAACTGTATATTTGCCGTAAGCAGACCGCCTTATCGCTGCCCCAAATTAATGTGGGGCGGAGGAAAGTCCGGACACCATAGGGCAGCATAATGGGTAACACCCATCATCCCGAATTATCGGGATAGGACCAGTGCAACAGAAAGGATGTACAGGTAATGCTGTAGTGAAATCAGGTAAACTCTATGCGGTGCAATGCCATGTATACCGGCTGTTAAGGATTGCCCGTCCGTTGCCGGAGGGTAGGCAGCTAAAGACTTTTGGTAACAAAAGTTTCAGATAAATGATAAGGACTTCAATCCCGATAGCTATCGGGAGTTGAGGTACAGAATCCGGCTTACAGGTCTGCTTTTTTTCTTTTCTCCTCCAGAACTTGCTCTGTCCATTCCACAGCCTCCTCAAGATCGGTAAAAATATTAAAAGGTAGTTTGCAGAAATTTTTTTCAAAAAAAGCCATTTTAAGAGAGGAGGTTTTTTTACTAACCACACCTATACCGGCCAAATTATCTACCTCGTCAAGATTCATGTATACTGTTGGGTTAACATTGTAGTCATTCACCCTGTAGGACAGGTATACAAAAGATTCGCTGCCAAAAAAATCGCCGCAGACTTCTATAAGTTTCGCGACCTCTTTTGCCTCTAGTATCTGTCCTTCCCGTGGTTTTGATAAAACAAAATCTCTATAGAATTCAAGGACAGTGAATTCCAGTTCCAGTACTTTGCGGGGTAATGCCATTCTCTAAGTTAAGAAAAAAAACTAAAAACAGAATTGCCATATTTTCTCACCTCCAGAAAGTGATCTATATGAGAGAGATCAATTTTTTTACTATGCTCTATGATGAGGGAGCCTCCCTCTTCAAGAAGATTTCTTGAAAATGTGAGCTCTACAATTTGTTGAAGGGACTCGGTTTCAAAATCATATGGTGGGTCTGCAAAAATAATGTTCGCAGTTTCTCCTGTAGCTTTAAGAAATTTGAATACATCACTTTTAACCGTCCTTACAGGCAGGTCAAGTTCTCCTTTCATTTTATTGATGAACTTTACGCATTCAAAATGGGCATCAACAGCAATAATCTCTTTCGCACCACGGGAACCAAATTCATAAGTAATATTTCCCGTTCCGCTAAAAAGGTCAATGACCTTTAATGCAGAAAAATGATACTGATTATTAAGAATATTGAAAAGAGCTTCCTTGGCAAAATCTGTAGTAGGCCTTACCGGAAGCTTCTTTGGAGCGATGATTTTTTTCCCTTTATGTATTCCTGAAACGATTCTCATTCGAGTACTTTAAAAAGTGTATAATGCATATAACCTTTTGGAGGCTCTTCCTTACTGTTAAAAAGATAACCAAAAGAAGTTTGCAGGAATTTTATTTCCTTCACGTAATTGTAAGCGATATCGTAATAATCTGAATGTTCCTTGATCCTTCCCAACAGGATTAATTCAAAACTTGTAGGGTCAAGATCCAGTTGTTCTGCGCAAAACAGCAAATAATAGATGAAATCTTCCCGGGTTGAACAATTAAAAGTATTTGCGAGTAATAATTGCCCTTTTTGATACACCAGCAGGTCGTAACCCCCGGGGAAACAATTGAGGTAAACTCTTGTGCCTTCTGTCTGGAAGCTATTTTGAATCTGGAATTCTTCAGCAAGGACACTTACGCAATGCCGGTATTCAAATTCACCATACCTGTCAAAAAAGAAATTATTGATATTGGTGTAGGGAATATAAACATTGACAATTTCTGCGGAAGTTATTTCATCATGGGCAACATAATCTGTTTCCAGGATCTTTGTGTTGTACTTGAGATATTCCGAAGCATTTTCTTCTTCAAAGAACTCCTGTGGTACAAGGCTGTAAAGTTCGTTGGAAAAAAGAACTACTACTTCGGGATTTTCTTTTCTTAAAAAAGATTCCTGTTCGTACTGTTTTTCTATTTGTTGAAGTACCTGTGCAGGATTCAGCCGTCTGGAAAAGAGCATGTCCTTAAAGAAGACAATTCTTTTCTCATCTTTGGAAAGGGCACAAAAAGAAAGTCCATTCAGGCTTACCTGAATGGACAACTTTATATTTGTGCTTTTTGTTTCCTTATTCTGCGTCACCATACTTTAAAGGCCAGTTCCCGCTGGTATTTACTTCATCCATGGAACCAACGCTAATAAATGGACCGTTCACGTTATCTACAGATACTACTTCCTCCTCCTGGTTTATCAAGTCGCTGTCCTGATCAAACAGAATAACCTTCTTAGCTACTTTAGCTTCAAAAACCGGGATCTTATTTCCACTCTTGTCTATGGTACCTGCATCAAGCTGGAATTGTGCATCTACTCCTTTAATTGGAACGTTCATCATGGTTTTGTAACGATCTGATCCTTTAAAAAGAGAATCTTTTACCGACTTGTATCCAAGAGTATCGATTACTACTATTTCGATCCTGCGGTCAACTCCATAGGTTTTTCTATATTCCTCGTCCATTACCGTAGTATCTCTTCTTTGTGTAAGGGTAAACTGTGCGGTGTCAATAAAGCGAACAAGATTATCCCAATCTCCTTCAAATTCCCCGGTTACCGTACGGTGAGCCAGTTCTGCATCTCTAATATCCTTTAAGTTTTCAATAACTTTGGCATATCTTGCCTCTTTGACTTCATTAAATTTAATAGGCTCATAAATTGAATTAAAAACCAGGTATCCAAGGAAAATAATCACAATCCAAAGAACTAACTGAATGACAAGTTTCATGCGGGTGCAGTTTATGATTTAATTAAGTATTCAGGCAAATCTACAATTTTTTTTTATTCACAAAAGATTCTTCCGAAAAAAACCTTGTTATCTTTGGGCTTCGACGGAAAATGACCATGGAAAAAATCAACGCTGCTTTATTTTACGACCTTTTACTGAATGACCTGAAATTTGAAGCTAAATTAAAACAGGATATTGCACTGCAGCAGCTGGCCTCTTTTGTAATAGATGGAAGTAAGGATTCCCTGTTTCTTCTCAAAGGTTTTGCCGGTACAGGAAAGACCACAATTATTAGTTCTTTAGTAAAAAACCTGTGGCAGGTAAAAAAGAGTGGTATTCTACTCGCGCCTACAGGCAGAGCAGCCAAGGTGATTGCAAATTACTCCGGAAGGGAAGCCTTTACCATTCACAAGAAGATATACTTTCCTAAAAAGAATTCGGGCGCGGGAGTAAGTTTCGTGCTGCAGCCCAACAAACATCGCAACAGCATTTTTATTGTGGATGAGGCCTCAATGATCCCCGATGTTAATAATGACGCCAAAATGTTTGAAAATGGATCTTTGCTCGATGATCTTCTTCAATACGTCTACTCGGGGCATAACTGCAGATTGATCTTGATTGGAGATACCGCACAATTGCCGCCCGTCAAACTGGAGGTGAGCCCGGCACTTGAGGAACAAAAACTTCAGAACACTTATTTAAAAGAGGTGACGCATATCGAGCTTGACGAGGTAGTGCGCCAAAGTGAAGAAAGTGATATTCTGCACAATGCCACCTTAATACGGGAGGCGCTTCGGGAAGAGTTCTATGAAAGCTTCAGTTTTGAACTCAGTAACAAGAAGGATGTTATTAGGTTGACAGATGGTCATGAAATAATGGAGGCCATTGAGGATTCTTATCGCAACCTGGGACATGAAGACACCACCATAATCGTTAGGTCCAATAAAAGGGCAAATCTGTATAATCAGCAAATAAGGAACAGGATTCTTTTCCAGGAGGAAGAAATTTCTGCAGGGGATTATTTAATGGTTGTGAAGAATAATTACTTCTGGGTTAAACCTAACAGTGAAGCCGGTTTTATCGCCAATGGTGATATCATCAAGGTGTTGGAAATCTTTGCGATCAAGGAACTATATGGCTTCAGGTTTGCCGAAGTTAAAGCGCAGATGGTTGATTATCCAAATATGCAACCCATAGAAACCGTAGTGTTACTTGATACTCTTGAAAGTAATAATCCATCCCTGACTTATGACGAGTCTAACAGGCTTTACCAGGAAGTCATGAAAGATTACGAAGAAGAAAGGTCAAAATATAAAAAGTTTCTAAAGGTGAAGAACAACAAGTATTTTAACGCCTTACAAATTAAATTTTCTTACGCCATGACCTGCCATAAATCTCAGGGAGGGCAGTGGAATACTGTTTTCGTGGAGCAACCTTATCTCCCAAACGGGATCGATAAGGATTATCTGCGATGGCTGTATACAGCCTTAACCCGTGCCCAGAAAAAATTATATTTAATTGGCTTTAAAGATGATTTTTTTGCCCCGGCTGACTAGTCAAAAATGCCATTTTTGGGCACTCTTTACGGCCTGCTTTAAAATAAACTGAAATTTTTGGCAGAATAACAGAATCAACAAATTATGTCTACACAACAACCTCTCAAAATAATTGCAATGATCCCGGCCAGGTATGCCGCCACACGTTTTCCCGGGAAACTGATGCAGGACCTGCACGGCAAAACCGTCATTTTGCGAACCTACGAAGCCGCACTAAATACTAACCTTTTTGACGAGGTCTATGTGGTGACCGATAGCGATATGATCTTTGAAGAGATCATCAAAAATGGGGGAAAAGCCATTATGAGCAAGAAGGAACACGAGTGTGGGAGTGACCGTATTGCCGAAGCAGTAGAAGATATGGATGTGGATATAGTTGTTAATGTGCAGGGGGATGAACCTATGATCGATACCGCCAGCCTGGGGTTACTTCTAAATGTTTTTCGCGGTAAAGATGCCGATCTTATTGATCTTGCCTCTTTAAAGGCGCCGCTAGTGGATAAGAAGGATATTGAAAATCCCAATAATGTCAAAGTGATCACTAACAAAGAGGATTTTGCGCTTTATTTTTCCCGTTCGCCCATTCCGTATCCCCGTGAAAAGAATTCTGGCGTAATCTGGTTCAAACACATTGGGATCTATGCTTTTAGAAAACAGGCTTTACTGGATTTTTACCGTCTTCCAATGCTTAAACTTGAAGCTACGGAAAAAATTGAATGCATACGATACCTGGAATACGGAAAAAACATAAAAATGGTCGAAACAAAAGTGAAAGGGGTAGGGATAGATACTCCTGAAGATCTTGAGGAAGCGAGGAAGATCATAGCTGCCGAAAAATAGGGGTTGAAAATTATCATTTTTGGCTGCCTTGAACCGGTGAATTTTTCGTGCAGGCTGCATGGTGAAAATCTATATCTTTGGGGAAAACCAACCTGATATTATCATGAAAAAAATTTTATTTGTTCTTTTTGCAGGGCTAATAAGCAACTTTGCTTCTGCCCAAATCGAAGTCCCACAACCCAGTCCCACTGCTAAAATTGAGCAGGAGGTAGGTCTTACCAATGTGGATATAAAATATTCCCGCCCGGGGATGAGAGGCAGAACCATTTTTGGAGATCTTGTGCCTTACGGAGAAAAATGGCGTACCGGGGCCAACAGTAATACCATCATTTCTTTTGATACCAACGTTACGATTGAGGGGAAAGAGCTAAAAGAAGGAACCTATGCTGTGTATACCATTCCGGGGGAAAATGAATGGGAGGTGATCTTCTACAAAGACAGCAATAACTGGGGCCTTCCACAGGAGTGGGATGAGAATAAAGTTGCTCTTAAAGCCACTGCCAAAGTACAGGAAATGCCAATGGCTATGGAGACTTTTACCATTCTCATAGATGAACTCAAAAACGATTCTGCTGCCCTTAATTTCATCTGGGAAAATACTGTGGCTACTTTGGACTTTAATGTTCCAACAGACGAGCGTGCTATGGCCAGTATCCAGCGAGTAATGAATGGGCCTTCGGCAGGAGATTATTTTTCTGCAGCTACTTATTATCACGACGAGAAAAAAGATCTAGACAAAGCTTATGAGTGGATTAAGAAAGCTGTTGAAATAGGTGGAGAAGATGCCTATTGGGTAGTGCGCAGAAAGGCCTTAATTGAAGCTGATCTTGGAAAAAAAGAAGAAGCTATTTCCACAGCTAAAAAATCTCTTGCCGCAGCAGAAAAAGCAGGAAATAAAGATTACATAAAATTGAATAAAGACTCTCTAAAAGAGTGGGGAGCTCAATAAAATAACATTTAAAAAGGGCTGTCTAAAAAGGTGGTGAAACGTCATTCTGAAATTATTTCAGAATCTCATTGTGTTTGTTTTCAGAACTTAGTAGAACCTGAAACAAGTTCAGGTTGACGTAAAATCTTACTTTTAGACGGCCTTTTCTTTTTAATATTCAAGCCCAATTTGCTTCCTTATCTCATCCAGCACCGTAATTAGTTCAAGACTTTTTTCAGGGGTCATTACGTTGCTCTCGATCCTTCCTTTCCTCAACATTTCCTGAATGTGTTTTGCCTCATATTCATAGCCATACGAAGCCACATCAAAGGTCTTGCTTATGGTTCCTTCGGCTGTAGTAATTGAGACGGTAGAAGGTTCGTGCCACCTTGAGCTTATCCTTATGCTTGCTTTCTCCAGTTCAAATTCGGCAGTGGTGGGAGTTTTTTCTGTGATACTGCTTTTTAGTTCAGCCTTTGCTCCATTGGGGTACCTAAAATATACATCACAATTTTCATCCACCTCTGTTGTTCCCAGTTTTGCATTGGCTTCAATATTTTCAGGGACTCCCAGAGTATGAAGAGCAAGAAATACGGGATAGATACCAATATCCAGCAAACTGCCGCCTCCAAGGCTCTTTCTAAAAAGCCTTCCGTTCTCGTCAAAAGGCGCATCAAAACCAAAGTCGGCAGTAAGCTTCCTGATGCTTCCGTATTTTCCGCTTTGCAGCTCTTCCATTAAATATTGTATGTGAGGCAAAAAGGGTGTCCACATTGCTTCCATGAGGAAAACCTGCTTTTCCCTGGCTGTCGAGATCATTTCTTCAACCTGCTCCCGGTTTATTGCAAAGGGTTTTTCGCAAAGGACCGGCTTGCCATGATCCAGGCAGAGAAGAGTGTGTTCGTAATGAAAGACGTGAGGGGTAGCCACATATACCACATCAATTTCCTCATCCTGCAGCATTTCCTCATAAGATCCATAAGCTTTCTTTGCTCCGGCTTCTTTAGCAAAGGCTGTTGCCCTTTCGGTAGATCTGCTTGCCACTGCAAAGAGTTCTGCGTCTTTGACTTCTTTAAGGCTGGTGGTGAACTTTTTTGCTATTTTTCCGGGGCCAATAATTCCCCATTTAAT
Source organism: Salinimicrobium sp. TH3 (assembly GCF_026676115.1). Classification (GTDB taxonomy): domain Bacteria; phylum Bacteroidota; class Bacteroidia; order Flavobacteriales; family Flavobacteriaceae; genus Salinimicrobium. The sequence continues at coordinate 16,928 of NZ_JAPONB010000003.1, forward strand.
CTTCTCAGTCTTCATTTTTCACTATTTCTGTAGTATGCGGTTGGGAAGTCTGTATGATCACGGCCAATGTTATGACCAGTAGACAACCTACAAGGTTTAACCACAGGTATGGCATCACCTCTTGAAAATACAGCACAAAAATGATTGCCTGTGTTATTAAAGCCGCAATAAAAGTGGCATTGCTTTTTACGTAGTTTATAAAGAAAGCGAGCAAAAATATTCCCAGCACATTTCCATAGAAGAGGGAGCCTATGATGTTCACTAACTGAATAAGATTGTCAAAAAGATCTGCTATGCTGGCCACGGCAATGGCGATAAGTCCCCAGCCAAGGGTAAACCATTTGGACATGCGAACGTAATGCTCCTGTGTTTTTTCACCTACATTCCTTTTGTAGAGGTCAATCATGGTGGTCGAAGCCAGGGCATTTAATTCTGAAGCTGTTGAAGACATGGCTGCCGATAGAATTACTGCCAGCAGCAATCCAATAAGTCCCCGCGGGAGATTGTTCAGGATAAAATGTATGAACACATAATCCTTGTCATTGGTTTCTATTTCAGGATTTGCCCTGTTGATCAATTCTGTTGCTTCCTGCCGTACCTGTAATTCGGCTGCATTGAGCTGCACGAGTTCATTTTTAAAGGAATCACGATCTCCTTCTGAAAATTTTCCGGCGTTGGCGTAATCAAGGGATTTCTGCTGTTTTTGATCCTGAATTTGCTCCAGTTCTGCCTGAAGCTTGTTGTATTCCGAAGAATGTTCAGAGTTGATGACGGCATTGGTGGCTGCCGGATTAAAATTTAGTGGTGAATAATTGAACTGGTAAAAAACGAAAACCATGACCCCTACCAACAGAATGAAGAACTGCATAGGGACTTTTAGTAGCCCGTTGAAGATTAGTCCCAGCTGACTTTGCTTAACAGATTTTCCCGAAAGATACCGCTGTACCTGGCTCTGGTCTGTTCCAAAGTAGGAGAGGGCAAGAAAAGTTCCACCTATGATCCCGCTCCAAAAAGTATAGCGGTTGTCAAGATCTAATGAGAAATCCAGAATATCCAATTTTCCGCTGGCACCGGCTATTTCAAGCGCTTCGGGGAAGCTGATCTCTTCTGGAAGGTATTGAATGATTAGTACCAGGGCTATTATCATTCCCGAGAAGATTACCGCCATTTGCTGTTTTTGAGTGACATTGACAGCTTTGGTTCCGCCGGAAACCGTGTAGATGGTCACCAGGATCCCAATAATAATATTGAGGGTCGTAAGGTTCCAGCCCAGGACCGCCGAAAGAATAATAGCCGGGGCAAAAATGGTAATTCCCGCCGCCAGCCCACGTTGAACAAGAAAGAGAAAAGCGGTTAAGGTCCTTGTTTTTAAATCGAACCGGGTTTCGAGATATTCATATGCTGTATAAACCTCCAGCCTGTAGTAAATGGGAATAAAGACCATGCAAATGATGATCATCGCAATGGGCAAGCCAAAGTAGAACTGCACAAAGCCCATCCCGTCATGGAAGGCCTGTCCCGGGGTAGAAAGAAAAGTTATTGCACTGGCTTGTGTGGCCATAACAGAAAGTCCCACCGTCCACCACCTGGCTTCATTTCCTCCCCTTATATAATCCTGGACATTTTTGCTGCCGCGTGTTTTGTAGACACCGTAGATTACGATGAAAGCTAGAGTGCCGGCTAAAATGATCCAGTCTATTTGCTGCATATCAGGAAAATATTGTCATGAGCACGTAAAACAGGAAAATATAGACAGCATTAGCTATAAGAACTACGGTATATGATCTTTTCCACTGATATTTCTTCGGACTTCCCATTAGTTCGAATTGTGATTATTCGCTGGTGGAGTAGGTTCATTCTTTCCCAGGGAGATCATATTAGCAAAAAGCCTAAAGGCCCCGGGTACACCGGCGGGAAATTCCCTGAAAAAACTTAGTCCCGTATAAATAAAGTTGCCCTTACCATAAGGCGCCACAAGCAAACTTCCCTTTTTTGAAGTTTCTCCTTTGTCATTCATCGCCAAAATGGGAGTAAATTCTTTTCCCCATTGATCCGGGAAGTAAAGACCGCGCTCCTGCACCCATCCTTCGAAATCTTTAGAGGTGATTTTATTAGGAGTGTTGAGGATGGGATGAGTTGGCGCCAGGAAATTAACTTCAGCATTTTCATCGGTCACCCTGTCCCTCGAAAGTTGCAGTTTATAGGGAGCGAGTTCCTCGGTTACGAGTCCGCGGCTGGTGTTGTACTGCAGGATCAAATTTCCGCCTTGTTCTACAAACTCAAATAGTGCGGTCTGTCTATGCCGAAGTTCTTCTACAGTGTTGTATGCGCGTATTCCTACAACCACGGCATCATATTTAGCTAATGAGGAAGCAGAGATATATGCGGGATCCACCATTTCTACCGAATAACCTATTTGTTCCAGAGCCTGCGGAACAACGTCCCCGGCCCCCGAAATATAACCTATCAAATTTCCCCTTTTTTGGATATCCAGTTTTACAAGTTGTGTTTTATTTGGAAGCACCAGTGTTTGCAGTGGAATATGCGGATAATCCATTTGAAGCACAGTTTTTGAATATTCTGTTCCGTTCACTACAGCTACAGGATTAAATGTCACCTTATCCTGAACAGCCGGTGGATGCACTTCAAAAGTAAAAGTCACTTCCTCACCTTTTCGAAGGGTGTCAAAAATGTGATTTTCGGGAGATATTTTCCAGCTGCTGATTTTTCCGGGTTCAAGTATTCCCGAAATATTATTTTTCATGGCCTTCACAGTTACCGGGATCTTTCCCGGGGCACCGTTTGCAAAGACCATAACTTCGGTTCCTACTGTGACCGAAACTGCCGGCACAACTTCGAAAGGCCTGTAGGTTTCCCCTGTAACGGGATCAGTGAACTTATAAGTAATATTTCTTTCAAAAGGAATATGCTCATCGTTGATCCTCACCATAAATTCCACCTTTAGGTCCCGTGGAGTTTCTGGTAAACCTGTTAGATCCTTGTTTTCGACTTTATACATCCCAAGGCTGCCTTCTTCATTAAGCCAGTAAGGACTTGTAAAATTAATGTTTTCGGGAATTAAAAAATCCACTTCTTCAACCGAAGGACTGTTATTGGTAAGGGAAAGATTCGTAGAGATTTCTCTTCCTGTCGGCTGTAGTTTTACTGAGACGAGTTCTGCGGGAATATTACTTCGGTTAATAGCTTCCAGGTTAAGTTTTACTTCTTCTCCCGGAGTAGCCAGTGAAGAACCGGCCACAGCTTCCAGGTACAGACCCATGGAAGCGGCAATTATACTTTTTATTTGTTCCGATTTGATATCTCTCCAGTGCCTGTCTTCCAGGTTTTGGATTAACCGGTAAGCTTTTACTAATTCAGGTACACTGGCAGCGGGGTTCTCAAAATCAAAGTTCTTTTCCACACCGGCGAGGATCTCTCCAATCTTTTTTCCACCTTTTACGCGGGTCCAGGTGGTGTTGATCCCGTGAAATACATCTTTGTTGTTCTTTGGATGTTCTCCTTTTAGAAGTTCAATATATTCCGCAGCACTTCCTCGGGTTCCTGTGCTTCCAAAGCCCTGGGATTGATGTTGACTGCGGCTAAGGGAAGCAATCTCGGTATTCGACATGCCTTTTAGCGGGAAATAAACGCCGGTGTCAAAACTGAGGAAATGGGACTTATCGGCTGCATCAAATGCTTCCTGGGAATTATAGAACCAGGGAGAGGTGTTGAAAAACAGCTTTTTTGGCTGCCATGTTCCCAACTCCTCTGCCTGCTCCGGATAGGCTGATTTTTCTCCGGCAAGATCAAATGCGCGGCTGCTTAAAATGGCCGATGAGGTATGATGGCCGTGAGTTTCCCCGGCCGAATTAGCATCAAAGCGGTTGATGACTATGTCCGGTTTAAAAGACCTTATGGTGCGAACTACATCTTTAAGAACCTCTTTTTCATTCCAGATGTTAAGGGTTTCTTCGGGTGTTTTGCTGTACCCAAAGTCATTTGCGCGGGTGAAGAATTGTTCCCCGCCATCTATTTTTCTTGCAGCCAAAAGTTCCTGGGTGCGTATTACTCCAAGCAGCTCTCTAAGTTGTGGCCCAATTAAATTTTGGCCGCCATCACCACGAGTTAAAGAAAGATATGCAGTGCGGGCATCAAGTTCATTACTAAAATAGGAGATGAGTCGGGTATTCTCATCATCGGGATGAGCAGCTACATATAGCACAGAACCAAGAAAATTGAGTTTCTCAATTTCAGAATATATCTCGGAAGAACTTAATTTTTCAGGTTTTTGAGCCTGAACAAGAGCAGTAATGAAAAAAAGAAAAAGGCAAAAAAGCTTTCGCATAGGATTTTCTATTGATATGCTTTCAAATATAACAAGAATCCTCACCAAACCATGTTAGAGAGCATCTTTACCTTCATCTGCATGATATTCTTTTTCAACTAAAGAAACTGCTTTTTGCAGGATGAGGTTATTAGGATAGGTGATCAACTCCCCTTCAAGCGTTCTTAAATGCAGGTGAAAAGCTTTAATGTCTTCAATAATAGCTTCTACAGGCATGTCTTTATCATGGATCTTGATTCGGCTTCCAATTTTATATGGAAAGGAAAAGAATAGGATAATACCTGCTGTGATATTACTAAGTATCGACCAGATGGCAAACATGGCCACTCCAATTATCGCGAACAGGGAGGAAAAAATAAGCGCAATTTCCTGCGCATTATAGCCCCATGTAAGGGAAAGCAGAAAGATAGCGATTATTGTGACCAGGATATTGATGTACTTAAACATAAGCCTGGTACGGGTTATATGGATCTCACTGCGGTGGCCTACACGGTGGGCTGCCTTTTTCATAATGAATTGCAGGATCCATAATCCCAAAAGAATGGCAATAGTGGTAATTATTTGATTCCGGCTGAAAAAAAAGATGTCTAACATTCCTGAAAATGAATTTTTGTAAATATACTTTTTAGGATTAGGATGCTGAAATTAAGCTGAAAATTATTCAGCAATCTCCCGTAGGGTCTGGTACACCAGGTGAGTGGGCAGGCCTACCACATTGAAATAACTGCCTTCAAGATGTTCTACACCAATAAGGCCAATCCATTCCTGGATACCATAAGCCCCGGCTTTATCAAAAGGTCTGTATTTATCTATGTAATATTTGATCTCATCCTCTTCCAGGCTGCTGAAGGTAACCCGAGTGATCGCATGGACGGTTCGTAGCTTTTCTACCGTTTTAAAGCAAACAGACGTAATGACCTCATGCGATTTTCCCGAAAGAGCTTTGATCATTTCCAGTGCCTGGGCAGGATCTTTAGGCTTTTCCAATGCTTTTCCTTCGTGCCATACAATTGTGTCACTGGTAATAAGAATATCACTGGTGGAAAGTTCCCCGTCAAAAGCTGCAGCTTTGAGTTCTGCCAGATAATTAGTGATCTCCACATCCTTTAATTCTGAAGGATATTCTTCTTTTACCGGCTTTAATCTTATTTCAAAATCTATCTCAAGGTCATTGAAGAATTGTTGCCTTCGGGGAGAACCTGAAGCAAGAATGATATGATGGTCTTTTAGTTTTTCCTGTAACATATTATAGTAATACAAATCTATAAAGGCCAATAGAGAATATCCCTGCGGCCAGGATTAATTTAAGCACCAGGCTAAGGTGGTGGAAATCTTTTTTAGTTTCGGCTCCCACAATTTTTACCAGAAAATAGAGAAGAGGGGCTACCACGGCAAACATAATGTAAAGCATGGCAGCCCGGCTTTCATAAAGGTACGTATATAAATAATAAAGCACTCCCAATAGCGGTAGCAGGGCAATTATGAAAATGATAAAGTTAGTTCGGCCTCTGCCCAGCAGCACAGGTAGAGTATTATACCCTGCATTGTAGTCGCCGGTGATATCCTCCTGGTCTTTTACCATTTCCCGAAGAAAATTCACTAAAAAAGCAAAAATGCCATAGTCAAGAAGGATCAAAAAAATTACTTTTTGAGTAGAGAGATTTTTAGGGGTGATGGACGGCACGAGATCAAAAATTCCCACCATGACAATGATCATGGCGACCATCACGCTTACCACAAGATTCCCAACCAGGACAGTTCCCTTGATCTGGGTAGCATAGAAATAAAGGAAAGCAGACGGCAGGATAAAAAGTGCAACGAAAGAAGGTTTGCCAACAATATTACTAAGGTAAAAACCTATTCCCACTCCAATGATATTCAAAGCTATAAACCAGTTCCAGGCAATTTTTTCTGAAATCTTTTGACTAATGATTAATTTTTGAGGCTTGTTGATCTTATCGGCCGCTATGTCATAAATGTCATTTATTATATTCCCGGCTGCAGCAAGAGAAATCATGGAAAGAACGAGCAGAGAAAAATTAAAATGGTTAAGAACTGTTGCAATATTGAAAGGCTCAAACAGGAAATACTTTACCAGTACCTGCGTGAGAATGATCATCAAAAGATTTGGAAGCCTAATCAGCTTCAAAAATGCGAGTACAGGCATTGATTAAGCTGAAACGAATTTAAGCCCTATGATCGAAGCTATAAGTGTAAAAAGGAAAAACAGCCGCCAAAAATGAACAGGTTCTTTAAAAATAAAGATCCCGATCAAAACCGTACCAAAAGCTCCTATTCCCGTCCACACAGCATAAGCAGTACCAATGGGAAGGGCTTGAGTGGCTTTGTATAAAAGAGCCATGCTTACACTAAGGCAGGCAAAGAAACCTGCCATCCACCATAAGGAAGTGCTGCCGGTTGTTTCCCGGGCTTTTCCAAGGCAGGTTGCAAACCCTACTTCAAAGAGTCCGGCGATAATGAGGAGGAGCCAATTCATTTGTGGTCATTCCATTTGCCCTGCACTTTTAAAACCTGCTCGATCACATCCCGTACGCAACCTTTACCGCCTTTTTTGTGAGATACATAGCGGGAAATCTCCTTTATCTCGGCTGCAGCATCCTGTGGGCAGCAAGGCAGCCCTACTTTTTTCATTGCATATAAGTCGGGGAGGTCATCTCCCATATAAAGCACTTCTTCGGGATTGATATCGTAAACATCAAAAAATTCTTCCATTTGCTCCACCTTGTCGGGACAGCCCAAATAAATGTCGGTAATTCCCAGACCTTTAAGACGGTGGCGTACGCCTTCATTCTTTCCGCCAGAGATGATGCAGATGGTGTATTCTTTGTCTCTGGCATATTTCATTGCGTAGCCATCCTTAATATCCATAGTGCGAAGAAGATCGCCGTTGCTGCTTATTTGAATAGATCCATCGGTAAGGACCCCGTCTACGTCAAAAATGAATGTTGTTATCTGGCTAAGGAATTCTTTATAGCTTTTTTCCATGGAAGGTTTGAATTGCTGAAGTTAAGAGTTTATAGATTTCCCGGTTTTCTTCAGAAGATTCCAGGAGTTGTAGATGAGCATCAATTGTGGAGCGGTCATTTCTTATGGCCGGTCCCGTTTGTACTTTTGCCGGGGATGCATGCTGGACTTTCCTTGAAGTTTCTGCAATGAGGGGCTTCAAAATTTCAAACGGAATTCCGCTTTTTTGACAGATCTGTTCTCCAACCGCGTACAGGTGGTTTACAAAGTTGCACACAAAAACCGCCGAGAGATGTAATTTTTTTCTTTGTGCCGAAGAGATCTCATAGCTTTTCCCAGAGATCATTCCCGCCACCTTTTTAAGCAACTCCAGGTCATTGGGAGAATTAGCCTCCAGGCAAAACGGGATCTGCGAATAATCTACTTCATTGTCTTTAGAGAACGTCTGGAGCGGATAGAATACTCCTCTTCGGGGGCAGTCGGCCAGGGCATCAATAGCAACAGAGCCCGAAGTATGAACTACCAGTGCGTCTTTTTGCTGAAGTTTTGCGGCAACTTCAGGAATGACATCATCTTTAAGAGCCATAATATAAATATGGGCAGAGGTAAGTTCAGAAATACTTGTGGTCACTTCAGTTTTATTTCTGAAGAAGTCGAGGGTATTATTAGAATGATTGTAGACCTGTTTGACATGGATTTCTTCCGAAGCTGTAAAAGCTTTGAAAAGATGTGTAGCAACATTGCCTGTCCCCAAAAGTACAATTTCTGTCATGCGGCAAAAATACCAAATTTCTTTAACTCCGATGGCTGCTGCTGCAGGAGAGAAAATGTAGTATTAATAAAATCTTAATTCCTCATAAATTCCTTACTTTTGCAGGGTTTAAAAAAACAACCCCTCGATGCAGAAAAAAATAGCTTCTATCATCTTTTCCACCCGGTTAATGGCCTTCCTTTTTATTGTTTTTGCCGTAGCGCTGGGACTGGGAACTTTTATTGAAAACTGGTATAGTACGGCGACAGCCAAGGTATGGATCTACAATGCCCTTTGGTTTGAAGTCATCATGGCTTTATTCGTTGTTAACTTTTTAGGAAATATATTCAGGTACCGGCTTCACAAAAAAGAAAAATGGTCCTCTTTATTGCTCCATCTTTCCTTCATTTTTATACTTGTTGGTGCTTTTGTCACCCGTTATATTAGTTATGAAGGCATGATGCCCATAAGAGAAGGGGCGACAGAAAATACTTTCCTTTCAGAAAAGACATATTTGATGACTTTCATCGACGGTGAGATGGATGGGGAGCCGCGAAGAAGGGTAGTGGAAAATGAGGTGCTTTTGGCACCCGGTGCTTCCAATGAATTTTCTTTCAATACAGATTATGATGGGCAGCCGGTAAAACTGGAGATCCTCGATTACATTCACGGAGCCGAAGAAGGTCTTGTAGAAGATCCCGAAGGTGATAATTACCTTAAGATCGTGGAAGCAGGAGGTGGTGACCGGCATGATCATTTTCTTAAGGAAGGCGAAGTTTCCAATATCCACAATGTCTTGTTCGCTTTTAACAAACCTACCGAAGGTGCGATTAACATAACCCATGAAAATGGAGAATACTCTATTTCTTCTCCCTTTGAAGGAACGTATATGAGAATGGCCGATCAACTGCAAGGTGAAGTTGCCGCCGACTCTGTTCAAACGCTTTTGCTGCGTTCTCTGTACAATATGGCGGGGATGCAATTCGTGTTACCCGATCCTGTGATAAGAGGGAAATATGACGTAATTCCTACCGAAGAAAAGACCGAAGGCCAACAGGATGCTGCGGTTGTGCGTGTCACCACTGCCGGGGAATCTCAAACAGTTAAATTATTAGGAGGGCAAGGAAGGATCACAGATCCTTTGAAGCTTAACCTTGGCGGACTCGAATTTTATGTCAGATACGGGTCTAAAGAATATGAGCTTCCTTTTTCCATTAAGCTCAACGATTTTATTGCCGAAAAATACCCCGGCACCGAAAAAAGTTACTCTTCATTTAAAAGTAAAGTGACGGTCATTGACGAGGAAGAAACTTTTGATTATGAGATTTTTATGAATCATGTCCTGGATTATGAAGGTTACCGCTTTTTCCAGGCCTCCTTTGACCCCGATGAGAAAGGAACTGTCCTTTCTGTAAACCACGATTTTTGGGGCACCTGGATTACTTATATCGGTTATACATTATTATACATTGGTTTAATGTGGGTCCTGTTCGCAAAAGGATCCCGTTTTGGAGAACTTAAGCAAATGCTTGAAAAAGTGAAGAAAAAGAAATCTAAACTTACGGCTATTCTACTGGTGCTGTTCTCTACAACTGCAGGTTTTGCCCAGGAAGATGGACATGAGCATGAGAATCCTTTAACTATTCCAAAGGCACAGATCGATTCGATTATAAAGGCAAATGTGGTTTCCGAAGAGCATGCAGCGCAATTCGGCCAACTCGTAGTGCAGGATGCCGGCGGAAGAATGAAGCCTGTCAATACCTATTCTTCAGAATTACTTCGTAAGCTTAGTAAGAGTTCAGAATATGAAGGTTTGTCTTCGGACCAGATGATCATTTCCCTTACAGAGAATCCAACTATCTGGTATAATGTCCCCATAATCAAGGTCAAAAAAGACAATGATAGTATTCGTCACATCGTGGGTGTGCCTGAGGAACAGGAATTTATTGCTTTAACCAGCTTTTTTGACAGGGAAGGAAATTATAAACTTTCTCCCTATCTGGAGCGGGCATATATGGCCTCGGTTCCCAATCAATTTGAAAAGGATTTCATTGAGACAGACAGGCGGGTGAATCTTCTCTATAATGCCCTGCAGGGGAAGATATTAAGGATTTTTCCAATCCCGGAGCACGAGAACAATAAGTGGGTTTCCTATCCCGAAGCTGCCGAGGCAGGTTTTAAGGGAATGGATTCAGTATATACCAGGCAGATCCTTCCAATGTATTTTAATGCGCTGCAAACTGCCAAGGAAACCGGAGATTATGCTCAGGCAAACGAATTGCTAAGCAGTATCAAGGGCTTTCAAAAGAAATTTGGAGAAGAAGTAATACCTTCCGAAGAGAAGATAAAAACAGAGATACTTTACAACAAATACGATATATTCCGGAATCTGTTCTGGATGTACATGTTGGCCGGAGTTCTTATGTTGGTCCTGGTGATCTCCCAAATCTTTAGGGATAATAAATTTATAAAGGGGTCTATTACTGTAAGTAAGGTGGTGATCATTATTCTCTTTGCCTTACATACTGCAGGATTAGCGGCCCGCTGGTATATTTCGGGTCACGCTCCCTGGAGTGACGCCTATGAATCGATGATCTATGTGGCGTGGGCTACAATGCTCTTCGGACTTCTCTTCGGAAGAAAAAGTGATCTTACTATTGCATCCACGGCTTTTGTTACGGCCATGATCCTTATGATCGCTCACTGGAACTGGATGGATCCTTCTATTGCCAATCTACAGCCGGTATTGGATTCCTACTGGTTGATGATCCACGTTTCGGTTATTGTTGGTAGTTATGGACCTTTTACTCTGGGGATGATCCTTGGGGCGGTGGCCTTGCTTCTTATGATCTTCACTACAAAGAAGAACAAAAAGAAAATGGACCTTACCATTAAGGAGATTACTATTATTACTGAAATGGCTCTCACAATAGGTTTAGTGATGTTAACCATTGGAAACTTTCTTGGAGGGCAGTGGGCCAATGAGAGCTGGGGCCGTTACTGGGGTTGGGATCCAAAAGAAACCTGGGCTTTGGTGAGTATAATGGTTTACGCTTTTGTAATACACATGCGCCTGGTGCCGGGAATGAGGAGCCGTTGGTTGTTTAATTTTATGGCAGTAATTTCCTTTGCCAGTATCATGATGACCTATTTTGGAGTAAACTTTTACCTCTCCGGTCTGCATTCCTATGCCAGCGGAGATAAAGTAATTACACCAGATTTCATATATTATTCGGTTGCTGTAGTAGCACTTTTAGGAGCAGTCTCTTATTGGAGATTCACTAAATATTATAAAAAGGGTAACCGCAGCAGGCTAACTGCAGACTATATCAAGAAGAAAAAGAAGAAAGATAAATAGTTGTTATTGTTAAGTGGTGGCTGAAATTTTGTTTCCCACTTACTTCAAAATATTGAACTAAAAAATCCTGCTGTAAGGCAGGATTTTTTAATTCTATACAGGGTGGAGGAATTTCTTTAGGAATGAAATTTTTCCGCTGGATTAGCCTGAAAACTACTCAAACTTTCCCTGCTGGTAATCGGCATAGGCCTGTTCTATCTCTTCTACAGTGTTCATAACGAATGGCCCCTGTGCGATCACGGGTTCATTAAAGGGCTCTGCATGACCAAATAAAACTATACTTTCTGCCAGGGCTTCTATTTGAAGCTCTTCATCATCATTATTGAATTCTACCAGGTGTAAGGATTGGATGATTTCTCCATTGATCTTTATTTCTCCTTTAATGACATAACACAGGATGTTGTGGTCCTTCGGAACAGTGGCGGTAAAAACACCTTCGCGTTCAAAGAATATTGTGCTTAGGTTAATACCTGTAGAGGTTTCAAAGGCCCCTTGGGTATCATTCAAACGTCCCGAAACAACCTGAGCTTTAACCTTGCCATCCTTGAAAGTTGTAACTGGAATTTCCTCTTTTTGCAAGCCTTTATACTTTGGTTCTGTCATTTTAAGTCGGGCCGGGAGGTTAACCCACAGCTGCAGGATCTCCAGTGGTCCACCTTCTGCTTTAAATTTTTCCGAAGAAACTTCTGCATGAGTTAAGCCTTTACCGGCAGTCATCCACTGCACCCCGCCGCTCTCGATCACGCTATTGTTTCCGCCGGAATCTTTATGAGCGATGTCTCCATCCAGTATGAAAGTAACAGTTTCCATTCCGCGGTGAGGATGAGGACCAAAAGGCAAACCTTTATTTCCCGGAGAATACCTTTGTGGCCCATGATGGTTGAGGAAAAGAAATGGATCTATCATTCTTAATGACCTTGTGGGCATTGGAGAATAGGTAATAAGGTCGGCTATGGGACGATATTCCGCTTTATAGGTTCTTTTAATGGTTCTCATTAAGCAATATATTTAAGAGGTGTCAAAAATGTCATTTCTGGACCTATTCCTTGTTACGTACGTAGATAAGTTTATATTTTCCCCTGCCTTGATTTTCCCGTGATTCAATCTCAAATTTGTCGATGGAATTGATCATAGGGGTTAGTTTTTGGAAACCGTAGTTACGGGAATCAAAGTTTGGTTGCTTTTTTTGCAGTAAACTTCCCACATCTCCAAGGAATGCCCAGCCATCATCATCGGCAACATCAGAGATCGTGGAAGCTATCAATTTGATCACTTTATTGGTGATCTTGTCGTAATCACTTTTCTTGGTCGTCTTTTCCTTGCTTGATTCCTTGGACTCATTTTTTAGGATCTCGATGTAAATGAATCTATCGCAGGCTACGATAAAAGGATCTGGGGTTTTCTTTTCTCCAATTCCAATCACATTCATACCGGCCTCTCTTAGTCTTGTTGCAAGACGGGTAAAATCACTGTCACTGGAAACCAGGCAAAAACCATCTACTTTTTGTGAATAAAGAATATCCATGGCATCGATGATCATAGCCGAATCTGTCGCATTTTTTCCTTGTGTATATCCATATTGCTGAATAGGAGTGACAGCATTTTCAAGCAGCACATTTTTCCATTTTACAAGATGGGGTTTGGTCCAGTCACCGTAAATTCTTTTTATCGTTGGGTTGCCGTATTTGGCGATCTCTTCCATCATTTCCTTGACATAGGCCGAAGGTATATTGTCGCCGTCTATTAAAACCGCTAATTTTACATCCATTAATTTAAAATTTCTTGATTATCCTATAAAGATAGGGAATTGGCTTCTACCCTGCAGGCGGGGGAGCAGGATTAGTATTTATTTAGCAGAGGGGAAGGTTAAAAAAAAGGATGTCAAAAATGGCATTTTTTAGGAGTGGTTTGTGTCGTGCGGCTCGATGTGGATGAGGATATCGGCCACCTCGGGCATTTCATGCAACAGGCGATCTTTAAGATTGTGAGCAATTTCATGACCCTGGTTGACCGAAAGTTCACCATCAACAATTACGTGGAGATCTACATGAAAAGTCATTCCGGTTTTACGGATAAAACATTTTTCGGTCTCAATTACTCCCTGCTCTTTTTGAGAGATCTCCCGAATTTCTTCAACCATGTCATCATAAAGATGTTCATCCATGATTTCTCCCAGGGCAGGCCTTAAGATGAGATAGGCGTTGTAAAGAATAAATCCTGAAGCAAACAGAGCCGCCCAATCATCGGCAGTTTCGTATCCTTTTCCCATAAAGAGGGCAATGGAAATTCCAATAAAAGCCATTAGGGAAGTGATAGCATCACTACGGTGGTGCCAGGCATCGGCTTTTAAAGAGCTGCTTTTTGTTTCCTCACTTTTTTTATTGATGAACCTGTAAAAGATCTCTTTGGTCAAGATTATTGCCGCCAGAACTATCAGGGTATAAGGTTTTGGTACCTTGTGCGGAGTTTGTATGTTTTCAATACTTTCCATTACAATAATGGTAGCCGAAACAACCAGGAAACCCACCACAGCAAATGTGATAAGAGGTTCTACACGACCGTGCCCATAAGGGTGATTTTCATCTGCCGGGCGGGCAGAATATTTTAAGCCAAAAAGCACGAGAAGGCTTGAAAAAACATCGGTGGTAGACTCTATGGCATCGGCGATAAGCGCATAGGAATTTCCGAAGATACCGGTCACACCTTTTATTACGGCTAAAGCCGCATTTCCAAAAATGCTATAGTAAGAGGCTTTGATTGCCTTTTGGTGCGCGTCGGTTTTCATGGAATCCAATCTAAAGAGGCTGCTGGAAAAGCAATTTAAAAAGTCTTTTCTCAGTTTAATTTTAATCTGAATTTCAGTAATGATGAAAACCTGAAAACAAGATTAGGTTGACAAAAATAAGGCTTTTAAAACAGGCTCTTATAGTTATTCTTCCTCTTCAGTAGATTCTTCCATGGTGTGATATACATGCTGTACATCATCGTCCTCCTCCAGCTTTTCCAGAAGTTTCTCAACATCGGCTGCTTCTTCGGAAGATAATTTCTTTGTTACCTGTGGAATGTATTCGAATCCTGAAGAAATGATCTCAATGTCGCGGCTTTCCAATTCCTTCTGAAGGGCTCCAAAAGCTTCAAAAGGAGCATAAATAATAATGCCGTCTTCATCTTCGAAAACTTCTTCGGCACCAAAATCGATTAGTTCAAGTTCAAGTTCTTCGGCATCAAGACCCTCTTTTGGGATCCTGAAGTTACAGGAATGATCAAACATAAATTCTACAGAGCCTGAAGTGCCTAAGTTCCCGTCGCATTTGTTGAAATAGGACCGAACATTGGCAACCGTACGGTTATTATTATCTGTAGCGGTTTCCACCAACACAGCAATCCCGTGTGGGGCATAACCTTCAAAAAGAACAATTTTATAGTCGCCCTGGCTTTTATCTGACGCCCGTTTAATCGCGCGTTCGATATTATCTTTGGGCATGTTGACACTCTTTGCATTTTGGATCACGGCCCGCAACCTGGAGTTGGTGTCGGGATCTGGACCGCCTTCTTTTACGGCCATTACAATATCTTTCCCAATGCGAGTAAAAGCTTTGGCCATAGCAGACCAACGTTTCATTTTGCGTGCTTTCCTAAATTCGAATGCTCTTCCCATTTCTTTGTATTAATTGTCGGGTAAAAATAGGAAAAATCATCAAGCTCTTAAAAAAGATTATTCCCCTGCATCTACTATATTTTCAATGGTCCGGGCCAGTTTGAAATCTTTTTCGGTCACTCCGCCGGCATCGTGGGTGGAAAGGGAAATTTGGAGTTCATTATAAACATTTGACCAGTCGGGATGGTGTTGCTGGGCTTCGGCTTCAAATGCGATCCTTACCATAACCGAAAATGCTTCTTTAAAATTTTCAAATTGGAAAGAGGTATGAATGGCATCATCTTTAAACTCCCATCCTTCAAGGTCTTCCAGTCTCTTTTTGATCTCGTTTTTGTCTAGAATTTGCATAACTTCAGGTTTAGTTTTTCTAAAGTTACATAACCTTATAGAGGCCAAAATAGAATTAGTAGAAGATTAACAACTAGGAAACAAGGGTGCTTGCCACTACATCCTGGATTGAGATCTGTAAATTCTTTGGCAGCAGGTTATCTTTTGGTATTACGGCCAGAAAACGGTCAAAGTTGGAGTCGTAAACATTCTTAAGCAGTGGCTTCTTTTCTCCCAGAGCTTCACAAATTTCGCCTACCAGGTCATTGTGATGAATGAGATCATTGCTTCCCAGGTGGAACACGCCCTGGCGGTTTCTATTGACGATGTAGTGAAGTTGCTGGGTTAACTTTGCTTCAAAAGTTGCATTCACAACTACATTGGAGAAAACTTCAATAGCCTCATGTTCCTTCAGCTGGCGTTTGATCTCGTTCACGCGGGGGGAGTTGGCTCCAAAAACCATAGGCAGCCTGGCAATAACATATTTATTGTTGGGCAGTCGCAGCAGTGCATTTTCAATTTTGATCTTGAACCTTCCGTAAACACTTTGAGAAAGAGTTTTGTCATATTCGTAAGAAGGGTAATTTGTAAAGGCGTCAAAAACATTGGCCGAAGAAAGAAAAATAACCTTAGTGTTCTTGTTCTTTTGAATATAATCTATGATTTCAAAATGGGTGTGTACCTGTGCGAGGAAATTTCCGCGAAGAGCAGAAACGATGACATTAGGACGCAGGTTTTCCAGAAGGATACTTGCACTTTCCCGCTCCATGTCAAATTGATGGAATTTTTGGTTCTTGGCAAAAAAAGCATTTTCTGTGCGGTAAGTAGCGTGGGTATCAAAATAGGGGTAAAGCTCTTTATACAGGGAATTCCCGATAAAGCCGCTTCCCCCTAAGATCAATATTTTTTTCAAAAACTATCCTTTATAAAATGGCATTTTTACCACCGTAGCAGGAAGGGTTTTTTTACGTATCTGAATATTAATTTGACTTCCCGGCTTGGCCAACTCTACAGGAACATAGCCCATTCCAATACCTTTTTCAAGAGATGGGGACATGGTTCCTGAAGTTACATTGCCAATAACCTTGCCATTATCATCCACGATGTCATAGCCCTGGCGAGGAATTCCACGTTCGTTAAGTTCGAAACCAACCAGCTTTCGGGCGGGACCATTTTCTTTTTGTTCTTTAAGAGCTTCAGAATTCACAAAATCCTTTGTGAATTTTGTGATCCACCCAAGACCTGCTTCTATTGGAGAAGTAGTGTCATCAATGTCATTTCCGTAGAGGCAAAAGCCCATTTCTAGCCGCAAAGTATCTCTTGCAGCAAGACCAACCGGTTTTATGCCATAGGCTGCACCTGCTTCAAAAACCTTATCCCATACCCTTTGGGCATCTTCGTTCTTTACATAGATCTCAAATCCGCCGCTGCCGGTATATCCCGTAGCCGATATGATCACATTTTCGGCTCCGCCAAAAGGTGCCACTTCAAAGGTGTAGAATTTTATTTCTTTAAGGTCAACATTTGTAAGAGACTGCATAGCTTCGGCAGCCTTAGGTCCCTGGATGGCCAGCAGCGAATATTCATTTGAAAGATCGCGCATGTTGGCATCCATGGAATTGTGCTGAGAGATCCAGTTCCAGTCCTTCTCAATATTTGATGCATTTACTACAAGTAGGTATTTCTCCTCGTTGAAGCGATAAATGATAAGGTCATCTACAATACCACCTTCGTTGTTGGGCATGCAGCTGTACTGGGCCTTTCCATCTGTAAGTTTGGAAGCATCGTTGGAACTTATTTTCTGGATCAATGCTAGAGCATTTTCCCCGGTGATGAGGAATTCTCCCATGTGAGAAACGTCAAATACACCTACCGCTTTTCTCACGGTTTCGTGTTCAATATTTACACCATCATAAGAAACAGGCATGTTATAACCTGCGAAAGGAACCATTTTGGCTCCAAGTTCTATATGGGTAGAGGTAAGGGCAGTATTTTTCATTTAAAAATTATTTTGCGCAAATTTATTAATTTCAGAAAAGAATGAGGGTTTAATAAGGAAATTTTCAACAGAAATAGATAAGGCAGGAATAGGGCCAATGGAAATTCTATATTTGTATAACTTTCAAAAAGCAAAGACCAATGAAGATCCTTACCGCCAAACAGATAAAAAAGGCCGATAAGCTCACCATTGAAAAGCAGGGGATATCCTCCACCGAACTCATGGAAAGAGCTGCCAGCCTGGTTTTTGAGGAGATCCACAGGCGATTGGAGGGAGCTCCTATTCCTGTAAAGATCTTTTGCGGAATAGGTAATAATGGAGGGGACGGCCTGGTAGTTGGCCGGCAATTGATAGAAGCAGGTTACGATGTTACCATATATATAGTAAACTACAGCGACCAACGTTCCCAAGACTTTTTGCTGAATTATGACCGGGTAAAGAACCATAGTAAAGAATGGCCCATACTTCTAAAATCTGAAGAAGATTTCCCCGAAATAAAATATGGGGACTTTGTTGTGGATGCCATCTTTGGAGTAGGATTAAACCGTCCACTGCCCGATTGGGTTGCTTCGCTGGTAAGGCACATTAACGGTTCAGGTGCTTTTGTTCTGGCTATTGATATGCCGTCGGGACTTATGGCCGATGCCGCGGTTGAAGACGAGGAGTCGATCATTCGGGCCAGCTATACCATTACCTTTCAGGTGCCAAAAATGGCATTTTACATGCCCAGTACTGCGCCTTTTGTGGGGGACCTTCAAATTCTGGATATTGGCCTGGACACCGACTTTCTTCAGAATGCCCCGGCTGCAGCCCAGTTAATTTCAAAACCTGAAGCCAAAGCACTTTACACTCCCCGTAAAAGGTTTTCCCATAAGGGCACTTACGGCCATGCACTCATTATTGGAGGGAGCTACGGGAAAATAGGCAGCGTTTGTCTTTCTGCAACTGCCGCAATGCGGGCGGGTGCTGGGTTGGTGACTATTTTTGCACCTAAATGCGGGTATGAAATACTCCAAACATCACTTCCTGAAGCTATGGTTTTAACCGACTCTCATAGTGAGATACTTACAAACCTGAAATTTGATCTTGAGCCAGATGTGATAGGATTTGGAATAGGAGTAGGGACTAATGAAGAAACAGTAAAGGCTTTTGAACAATTGCTGAAAAATTACAGGAAACCCATGGTCATAGACGCCGATGGGCTAAACATACTTTCGAAAAATAATAATTTACTTGATCATTTACCCGAAGGAAGTTTGTTGACTCCTCATCCCAAAGAACTGGAGAGATTAATTGGTTCCTGGAAAGATGATTTTGAAAAACTTGAGAAGGTAAAATCCTTTGCCACCAAATATAAGGTCGTGGTGGTTATAAAAGGCACTTTCACATTTACTGTAGCCCCAAATGATTTTTTTATCAACACAACCGGAAATCCCGGGATGGCCACGGCAGGTAGCGGGGATGTTCTAACGGGTATACTTACCGCCCTAATAGGCCAGGGTTATGAGCCTTTACGCGCAGCAGTCCTGGGAGTTTACCTGCATGGGAAGTCGGGCGATCTTGCAGCCGAAAAACTTAGCTATGAGGGAGTAATAGCTGGAGATATTGCTAAAAATACAGGAGCGGCCATTTTTGATCTTTTTGAAAACAAACAAACTAACAATTCCTAATGAGAGATTGTCATTATATAAGTTCTTCTGTTCTTGATATTGAAGAAATAAGAGAGATACTGGAAAAGAAAAAAAATCTTGCTTTAAGTGAGGAGGCTGTTTATCACATCGAGAAGGCGAGAATGTATCTCGACAATAAGATGAAGGAGAATAAAACTCCGATATATGGAATAAATACAGGCTTTGGATCTTTGTGTAATGTGAAGATATCTTCTGAAAATCTTACTAAACTTCAGGAGAACCTGGTAATGTCTCACGCCTGCGGAACAGGGGAAAAAGTCTCAAAACCTATCATAAGATTGATGCTTCTTCTTAAAGTTCAGTCATTGAATTATGGACATTCGGGGGTGTCACTTGAAACAGTTAACAGATTAATAGATTTTTTTAATGAAGATGTGTTGCCGGTCGTATACTCCCAGGGTTCGTTGGGAGCTTCGGGCGATTTGGCTCCGCTAGCGCATTTGTCGCTGCCTTTAATTGGAAAAGGAGAAGTATATCTTGACGGAAAAATAATTCCTTCAGAAGAAATGCTGAAGAAATTCGGTTGGGAACCTATCACGCTTCAATCAAAAGAAGGGCTGGCCCTGCTTAACGGGACCCAGTTCATGAGTGCTCATGGAGTTTATGCGCTTCTTAAAGCTAATAGGCTTTCAATGTGGGCCGATGTTATTGGGGCTCTGTCTGTGGATGCTTTTGATTGTAATATTTCTCCCTTTAATGAGCTGGTACATCTTGTAAGACCACACAGGGGGCAGATAAAAACAGCCGAAAGAATAAGGAAGATCCTGGCCGGTAGTGAGATTGCGGAGCAGGTAAAACAGAATGTGCAGGATCCATATTCTTTTAGGTGTATTCCACAGGTGCATGGTGCGAGTAAGGATACTCTTGATTTCGTTTATAAAAGTTTTAAAACAGAGATCAATTCGGTCACCGATAATCCGAACATTTTTGTCGATGCCGATAAGATCATTTCCGGAGGGAATTTTCACGGGCAACCAATTGCCCTGCCTCTCGATTACCTGGCCATTGCCATGGCAGAGCTGGGGAATATTTCAGAAAGAAGAATTTATCAACTGGTTTCGGGCTTGAGAGGGCCTGCATTCCTGGTGGATACTCCCGGCCTCAACAGCGGATTCATGATTCCGCAGTATACTGCTGCCAGTATTGTTAGCCAGAACAAACAACTTTGCAGCCCTGCAAGTATTGATTCTATTGTGTCTTCGAACGGGCAGGAAGACCACGTAAGTATGGGGGCTAACGCGGCAACAAAAGTTGTGAAGGTAATTGATAATGTTGCGACGGTACTGGCGATAGAACTTTATAATGCATCCCAGGCGCTTTCCTATAGAGGAAAAAATAAAACTTCTCCTGTACTGCAAAAACTTATAGATGATTTCCGAAAGGAAGTTCCATTAGTGAGGGAGGATGTTGTGATGGCACCTTATATCCAAAAAGCCAGAAAATTTCTAAAAGATTACAACCTTACAGAATTTGCAATTGAATAGGAATTAATCAATTCAAACATCCAGGCTGTGGCTTCTTCCAGTGAGCTAAATATCTTAAAGCAGTTCTTGTTTGCGTAAAACTGCTGTTCAAGAAGTGCAGTTTCACGGGTCACTGGATCTTTGGAAACGACGGCTATTGCTTTTAATTGAGGGTTTTCTGCAGATTCTCTATATACCATGGGATTTACGGCGTAAGAGTTTATCCTGTGGGAGATGTATCCAAAAAAGTCATTATTAAAACTATCACGACCAATTTGCAATATTTTCCTGTTTGTCTCCACATCCAGTAGAGCCCCTTCATTCATTTCATTTATAAGTATCCTGTCATGAACCCAGATCACTCCGCAGTTGAGTTCAACTTTTTTTATCATTAGGCGTAGGGAATAAGGATGTGAAAATAGGATTTTTTACCGAAATATGAGGATACTGAAAACAGGATTTTATAAAATAAAATAGGGTCTTAAAATTTAAGTTTTAAGACCCTATTTTTGATATAGTTACAATTTATTTTAAGGAACCGACCATATCCTGAGGTTTCACCCATTCATCAAATTCGTCGGCAGAGACATATCCTAAATTTACTGCCTCCTCTTTTAATGTAGTGCCGTTTTGATGCGCAGTATTTGCGATTTCGGCTGCTTTGTAATACCCTATTTTTGTGTTAAGGGCAGTTACCAGCATGAGGGAATTGTTAAGGAGCTCCTGTATTCTTGGCTTGTTAGGTTCAATTCCTGCAGCACAATGTTCGTCAAAAGATGCACAGGCATCTCCCAGAAGTTGTGCACTTTGAAGAATATTCGCTGCCATTACGGGTTTAAATACATTGAGTTCAAACTGTCCCTGCATACCTCCAACATTAATGGTAACATCGTTTCCTATCACCTGGGCGCAAACCATGGTTAAGGCTTCTACCTGCGTAGGGTTTACTTTACCGGGCATAATCGAGGATCCTGGTTCATTAGCAGGAATAAGGATTTCCCCAATACCACTTCTAGGACCAGATGCCAGCATACGAACATCATTGGCGATTTTATTAAGGGAAACTGCAAGTGTTTTCAAAGCGCCGCTGGTCTCCACAAAAGCGTCATGTGCAGCAAGAGCCTCGAACTTATTTGGTGCAGAAATAAATGGGAGCTCTGTGAACTTTGCAATGAATTCTGCAACACGTTTAGAATAACCTTTAGGAGTATTCAAGCCTGTTCCAACGGCTGTTCCTCCCAAAGCCAGTTCCGAAAGGTGGGGCAGAGTGTTTTCAAGAGCATTTAGACCATGGTCAAGCTGTGATACATAACCGCTGAATTCCTGTCCCAGGGTTAGGGGAGTGGCATCCATGAAATGGGTACGTCCAATTTTAACCACGTCCTTGAATTCTTCCGATTTCTTCTTTAGAGTATTTCGCAGTTTCTTAACTCCGGGAATTGTTGTTTCTACGATTTTCTTGTAAACCGCTATGTGCATCCCTGTAGGGAAAGTATCGTTGGACGATTGGGATTTATTCACATCATCATTGGGAGAAAGTACTTTTTCACCCTCACCAATCCCTTTTCCTGCAATTTGCTGGGCACGATTTGCTATGACCTCGTTTAAGTTCATATTACTTTGAGTCCCACTTCCTGTTTGCCATATCACCAAAGGAAATTGATCATCGTGCTTTCCTTCAAGGATCTCATCGCATACCCTTGCGATGTAATCTCTTTTGTCTACAGTAAGAGCGCCAAGCTCACAGTTGGTAAAAGCTGCCGCTTTTTTGAGGTAGGCAAAGCCATAAATGATCTCCAGAGGCATAGAACCGGGAGCACCAATTTTGAAGTTGTTCCGGGAGCGTTCTGTTTGCGCTCCCCAAAGTTTATCTGAAGGAACTTTCACTTCCCCCATGGTATCTTTTTCTATTCTGTATTCCATGATTGTATTAGGTTTGTTACAAATTTACATTTTCGCCAAAATTTAAGCACTTTAAAAAGAACAAAATTAGAGGGCACAAGAGAAAAAAATCCCACAAAATCTCTGAAGCTCAGTGAACAAAAAATAAAATAAAAACTTTTGTGATTACCTCCCAGAGTTTCTATCTTTGGCAAAGATTCAATAAAATAGCAAACATGTTTGAATTTGATCAATATCTGGGCTTTTTAGCTTTTCTTATTATACTGCTCATCGGGTTTTGGGTAATGTTGTTCTTAACAGCCATAATTCCTTATTGGATTGGAGGAGCAGTTAAAGAAATGCTCGATGAAAGAAAAGAAAAGAAACGCCTGGAAAGAGAAAAAGCTTAAAAAGGACTTCATGTCCTTTTTTTTGTGGCATCCCCCAATTCATATAATGTATATATAAAACTACAAAAGCCGTCATTTCGACGGCTTTTGTAGTTTTATATATATTCAAGGATCCTAAAATTCTCCTTCCCCTCCATTGTCTTCACCATTTCCGGAATCCCGCTCATTACGTCCCTGATCTCTTTTCTGCTGATTAAATCTGTAAGTAAGGGATAGGGTAACACTGCGCTGCCTCCACTGGAATCGACTATCTCTCGTATAGAAGTCGGTGGTAGAAATGGATTCACGTTTTCTAGAGTTCAACAAGTCTCTTACGTTAAGTGATAGAGAAAGGGTTTCATTAAAGAACTCTTTGGCCACGGCCATATCTATCGAAAGCAATCCATCTTGAGTTCCCTGGATATCTTCGGAGGCACCTCTATAGAAAGCATTAGTCTGCCACTGTATTTCGGCCGGTAAGGTAAGTTTAGAACTAAATCGTGCAAACCAGCTGGTGTTCTTAGCACTGTAGAAGTCACCTCTGTATTCTCCTTCTGTGTCGAATTGAAAAAAGTTAATACTTCCGTTAAGCCTTAACCAGTCGGTAGGGTTGTAAAGAGCACCGGCTTCCGCACCAATCCTTGTATTGGTAGCGAAATTAACCGGGATCGTTCTTATAATTAGGATTCCATCTTCTTCAGTGAATTCTCCCGTAGATTCCTCAATTCGCTGGAAGGAATTGGTTTCCCGCTGGTAATAGACAGAGGAAGTAAGCGTTAGTTTTTCATCCCATCTCTTCAGATAACCTACATCGAAAGCATTTGAAAAAGCCGGTTCAAGATTTGGATTTCCCTGGAAAATATTAATTCTGCTTGATCTCGAAGGGAATGGGTTCATATACCAACCACGCGGCCTGTTGATCCTTCTGTTGTAACCTATGGTTATATTTTCTCTTTCATCAATTTCATAAATTATATTCACAGTTGGAAAGAGTCCGAGATAATTGTTGTCAAAATCTGTATCAATCGGGATACCATAAGCATCCTGTAGTTCAGCTTCAGTTAATTCTGACTCAATTTTACCTTTTAGCTGAGTATTTTCCAGCCTTAGTCCCAGGAGGAAAGAGAAATCTCCGATCTTCGTTCCATATTGAGAGTATAAGGAAAGAACATTTTCATTATATGTGAAGTCATTCGAAAGAGTATCATTAATTACGAAATTCCTCGTCATAGGATCTCCCAGTTCCAAAACGTACTCTGTTAATTCCTCTTCAAAATTCCCACGGAAACCCGCTTCGAATTGAGATTCTTCCCCAATGGGAAGTACATAATCTGCCTGAACCAGGTATTCCTCTTGCGTCTCTTCAGTAACTGCTTCCTCGTCAAAGAAATCTGGCTCATCGGGCAGCTCGTTCAAGAGCAATTCCTCATTCACAACACTGGTCTGAGTTTCCGCATCGTTTTCATATTGAAGATCTGCCGTGAGTTGATGCCCGCTATTGTTGAATTTATTGATGTAGTTAATCGAAAATTGATAACTGTTATCTTCTTCCATTTCAGCTTCGACCCGCTCAGTTCTGCGCACCAGGCTTCCCCTGTTGTCGGGATCTGATGTATCAAATCTTCGGCTCATATTTGTAGTGAGATCTTCATCTTCTCCATACCTCAAAAAAGCTGTGGCAGTAATAGAAGACATATCTGTAATATAATATTCAACTCCAAAGTTAGTGTTGAAATTCCTGTTTAACCGCTGCATATCCCTGTTCTCAATGAGTCGATATGGATCTGCTTCGTTTCTTGCAAAATAATAAGTGTCGGAAAAAGCATTACCGGGAGCATCAAAATATCTGAATCCTGTAGTATTAAAAAAGTTGAATTTATCGGTTCTAAGATTCACATTGGCCGAAAGTCCCAACTGGTCGGGGTGTCCTGCCTGGGCTGAAACAGATCCATTAAAGCCAAGGGTCTTTTCTTTTTTCAAAATGATATTTAAAATACCTGCCGTACCTTCTGCATCATATCTTGCTGAAGGGGAGGTAATCACTTCAACCCTTTCAATAGCATCTGCAGGCAGTTGTGAAAGAACATCTGTATTTCCAAACCCGGCCATGGCCGAAGGTTTTCCATTAATAAGGATGCGAACATTTTCATTTCCCCTCAGGCTAATGCCGCCTTCGATGTCAACAGAGACAGACGGTACATTGTTAAGTGCATCGGCCACTGTACCTCCTGCAGTGGTAAGGTCTTTTCCTATATTGTATATTTTTTTATCGAGCCGAATTTCCACCTGGGTTGTTTCTGCTGTTACAATTACTTCTTCCAGTTCTCCCGCGGCCATTCCCAATACAATCCGGCCCATTTGTATATCTGAATTGATTTCACGGGCCGAAAATTTCTTTGGACTAAAACCTATAAATTCTGCAGTGATAACATAATTTCCTTCCGGTACTTCAATAGCAAAATTTCCCTGTGCATCTGTAATCCCTCCCGTGAGTTTATTAGGGTCATTGGTGCTTTGAAAAGATATTGTGGCGTATTCGAGGGGAGTTCCCTGCTCATCGGTCACTTTTCCCGAAACCTCGTACTGGGAGTCTTGTGCAAAGGCTGAAAAAGAAAGAAGAAAAAAGAAGGAAAAAAATAAGGCACTGAAGCGGTGCCGGGTTATGCTCGCAATCATATTTGGTTTTTAATCTTGGACAGCTAAAAATCAAAATGGTTTAATTTTTTCTCTAAAAAAATAAACATTTTTTATAAGCCGCTGATTAAAAAGCGGTTAAGGTGTAGGTGCTAAAAGAAAAATATAGGTGCCTAAAAATTTAACTTCTGCAGGAAATTATTTCTTCTGCTCAACCGTAATTTGTTTTTTAAGCAATAAGATCTTCAATATTGGAGGCCGGTCGTCCAACTACGGCTTTGGTGTTGGTTTCTACCACCGGGCGCTGAATAAGTTTAGGATGTTCAGCCATTATCCTTATCAATTCTTTATCGCTGAGGTCCCGGTCCCGATAATTTTCTTTCCAGATCTTTTCTTCAGTCCGTACAAGTTCAATAGGAGCCATGTTTAATTTCTGAAGAAGATCTGTAATTTCTTTTTCATTAAGTGGTTCCTTCAGGTATTCTCTAATCTCAAAATCCTTTCCAGATTCCTTCAGGATTTCCAGCCCTTCCCTGGACTTTCTACATCTGGCGTTGTGGTAAATTGTAATCATGTTTAATAGATATTAGATGTTAGATTTTAGATGTTAGACCTGAGATAGTTGACTTTGTTGTTGGATGAAAGGATTTTTTTATCTCAAATCTCAAATCTTGTTACTCTTCGACTTTTTGTCCCATCATCATGAGATAGGCTTTAAGGAACCGGTTGATATCTCCATCCATCACCGAATCTACATTTCCTGTTTCTTCACCGGTTCGCACATCCTTCACCAGTTTATATGGGTGCATCACGTAATTTCTAATCTGCGATCCCCATTCAATTTTCATCTTTGAATCCTCAATCTCCCTTCGCTGTGCCTGTTGCTTCTGAAGTTCGATTTCATAAAGCTGACTCTTAAGTAACTGCATCGCCTTTGTCTTGTTATCCAATTGAGACCTGGTTTCAGAATTTTCTACCACAATTCCAGATGGGGCATGGCGAAGCCTCACGGCGGTTTCAACCTTGTTCACATTTTGTCCTCCCGCACCCGAAGATCTCATGGTTTCCCAGGAAATATCTGCAGGATTGATGTCAATTTCGATAGTGTCATCGGCTAAAGGATATACATAGACGCTGGCAAAGGAAGTGTGTCTTTTGGCATTACTGTCAAAGGGAGAGATTCTCACCAGGCGGTGTACCCCGTTTTCCCCTTTTAGCCAGCCAAAGGCAAATTCTCCTTCTATTTCAATGGTGACGGTTTTTATACCGGCAACTTCCCCGGCCTGGTAATTAAGTTCACGTACAGAGTAGCCGCGATCTTCGGCCCAGCGCAGGTACATTCGCATAAGCATTTCTGCCCAGTCGCAACTCTCGGTGCCACCGGCACCGGCAGTTACCTGGAGAACCGCACTCAAATTATCTCCTTCTTCCGAAAGCATGTTTTTAAATTCCAGGTCCTCAATTAGAGTTTTGGATTTCTCATGCCTTTCCTCGACGTCTTCGGCGGTGGCTTCCCCTTCTTTGTAGAATTCAAAAATTACTTCGAGGTCATCCACAAGAGTGACCGCCTCTTCATAGTCATCAACCCATTTTTTTTGGGAATTGAGTTCTTTCAGAAGAAGTTCAGCCTTTTTTGGATCGTTCCAGAAATCGGGTGCCAGGGTTTTTTCCTGGAGATTGGATATCTCTATTTTTTTGGCATCAACGTCAAAGATACCTCCTTAACGCAACCAGGCGATCTTTGAGATCTTTAATAGTATCTATAGTAAGCATACTTGAATTTTGAACAAAAATAGAATTTATGAGGGTTCCCGGAAACTATTTTACAATTATTTTATAGTTTTATACGCCTTCAAAAATGCCGGTTTCCAACTTTTTTTCTGAAGGTTGAACGTTTAAAATTGAATCATGAAAGAAATAGATCTTAGAAGTGACACAGTCACTAAACCTACTGAAGGTATGATGCAGGCTATTATCCACGCCCAGGTAGGGGATGATGTTTATAAAGAAGATCCCACAGTAAATAAGCTGGAAAGAAAACTGGCCGACATGTTTGGAATGGATGAAGCGCTTTTTTTTCCTACCGGGAGTATGGCAAACCAGGCGGCCATTAAGCTGCACACCCAACCTGCCGATCAATTGATTTGTGATAAATGGGCTCATGTCTACAATTATGAAGGAGGTGGGGCTTCCTTTAACAGCGGAGTTTCCTGCAAATTAGTAGACGGGGACCGGGGTATGATCACGGCCGCCCAGGTGGAGGAAAATATCAATCCTCCCGATTTTTATCACAGTCCGCTTACTACGCTCGTTTGTCTGGAAAACACAACAAATAAGGGTGGCGGAGCTTGTTATGACTTTGAAGAGATAAAAAGGATTAGAAAGGTTTGTGATGAGCATAATCTTGGTTTCCACCTGGATGGAGCGCGGCTTTTTAATGCTCTTGTTGCCAAAAAAGAAGATCCTAAGGAATACGGGAAGGTATTTGATACAGTGTCTGTCTGTCTATCCAAGGGGCTTGGCACCCCAATGGGAACTGTGCTTATCGGGAACAAAAAAGTTATGAGAAATGCCATGCGGGTGAGAAAAGTTCTCGGGGGCGGAATGCGCCAGATAGGTTTTATGGCCGCTGCGGGAATTTATGCTCTTGATAACCATGTGGAGCGTTTAGCCGAAGATCACAATAGAGCTTCAGAAATTGGCAGGACCCTAAAAGAGCAAAGTTATATTGGGGAAGTAGAGCCTGTTGAAACCAATATTGTCATTTTTTATTTAAAAAATCCTTCAGATGAAGCTGCTTTCATGAAAGCTCTTCAGCAGGAGAATATAAGGATTAGCAATATGGGGCAGGGAAAACTGAGAGTAGTGACCCATTTGGATTATTCAGAAGAAATGCATAGAAGATTTCTGGAGGTATTGAAAGGAATTGAATTGTAAAAAAAATACCCTCCAAAAATGTCATTTTTGAAGGGTATTTTTCAGAATGTTGTCTTTAGACGTCAGAATTTTAAAAAGTTATCTTAAATCTCACGTCTGAAATCTAAGATCTACTGACCGAGCATATCATTCATTCCGGGAATATCGGGCATACCTTCTTTTGCAACGGCTGCAAGTTCGGCTTCATTTACCTCGGTAGCACGGGCAACGGCTTTATTAATGGTTAGAACCAGGTAATCTTCCAGCTGTTCTTTATCTTCAAGAAGTTTATCGGCAATTTCAATGTTCTTGATCTCACGGCTTGCGGTAATTGTTACTTTAAGAAGTCCGTCGGCAGACTGCTCATCAAGCATTACGGTTTTTAACCTTTCTTTAGTTTCTTCAACTTTTTTCTGGGTCTCTTTGATCTTATTCATCATGCCCATCATATCTCCAAACATAGTGTCATTTTTATGGTTGTAACAAAATTACCTAAAAAGGTCATATAAGAGAACTTATAGATACAGTTTTAAGTTTTCTTTATTAGAAATCGTAACTTTGCAGCCGGTAAAATTAAGATGGGAAAAATGAAAGTTGCTGCAAAAGAAATAATTGCTCCGCGGATCAAAAAAGTTCCGGTAAAGCTTGAAAAACATGGAGATGTGCGTACAGATGACTACTTCTGGCTGCGCGAACGTGACAACCCCGAAGTTCTGGATTACCTAACCCGGGAGAATATTTATAATGATGAAATGACAGCTCATACCAGGGAGCTGCAGGAAAACCTTTTTCAGGAGGTAAAGAAGAGGATAAAAGAGGATGACTCCTCTGTTCCATATAAATTGAATGGCTACTGGTATATCACGCGTTTCGAAAAAGGAAAAGATTATCCTATTTATTCACGTAAAAAAGAAACGCTTGATGCCCCCGAAGAAATACTCTTTGATGTTAATGAAATGGCCAAAGGTCACGATTATTACAGGTTGACCGGGTTAAGTGTAAGCCCTAATAATAAATTGATCTCCTATGCGGTGGATACAGTAAGCCGAAGGAAATATACAATCTTTATAAAAAACCTGGAGACAGGGGAAATATATCCCGAAAAGATACACAATACTACCGGTGGCGCTACATGGGCAAATGATAACAAAACACTTTTTTATGCCCGGAAGGATGAAGAAACCCTGCGCAGTAACAAAATTTTTAAACATCATTTTGGAACAAAAGCTAAAGATGATGAGCTTGTTTTCTTCGAGGAAGATGAAACCTTCCACACCTATGTCTACAAATCAAAATCTCATCGCTACATAATAATTGGATCTGATAGTACCTTGACTTCGGAATTTCGCTTTATTGCTGCCGATGATCCCGATGGGGAAGTGCAGATTGTTCAGCCAAGAATGAGAGGGGTGGAATATAGTATCGCCCACTACAGGGATTGTTTTTATATCCTTACCAATTTGGATGGGGCTACCAACTTTAAATTAATGAAAGCTCCTGTTCATAATCCGGGAATGGAGAACTGGCAAGAGGTGATACCACACCGGGAAGATGTGCTCCTGGAGGATATAGACCTGTTTAGGGAATACCTGGTAGTTAGTGAAAGAAGTGAAGGATTGAATAAGATCCATATTCGTAGGTGGGATGGCACAGATTCTTACTTTTTGCCGTTCGACAACGAAACTTATACCGCGCTCACCGGTATCAACCCCGACTTCGATACAGAGACCCTTAGATACATGTACAATTCTTTGACAACGCCTACACAGGTCGTTGATTTCAATATGCGCACCAAAGAAAAAGATGTCAAAAAGGAACTGGAGGTCCTGGGAGGGAAGTTTAAAAAAGAGAATTATGTTTCCGATCGTATTTGGGCAACTGCCCAGGATGGGACTAAGATCCCGATGAGCCTGGTGTACCGAAAGGATCTTAAAAAAGACGGAACAAATCCTGTTTTACAATATGCTTATGGATCTTACGGGTCTACCATTGACCCGTATTTCTCCAATGTTCGTTTGAGTCTTCTGGATCGCGGTTTTATCTTTGTCATAGCTCATGTTAGAGGTGGTGAATATCTGGGCCGGCAGTGGTATGATGACGGTAAACTTTTGAAAAAGAAGAACACCTTTACAGATTTTATAGATTGTACCAGGCACCTGCTCAATGAGAATTATACTTCCAGTGAACATATGTACGCAAGTGGAGGCTCTGCCGGTGGATTGTTAATGGGAGCAATAGCCAACATGGCTCCGCAGCTATATAAAGGAATTATAGCGTCAGTTCCATTTGTAGATGTTGTAACGACAATGCTGGATGAAACCATTCCATTGACTACCGGGGAGTATGATGAATGGGGAAATCCAAATGATCCTGAGTTCTATTTCTATATGAAATCCTACTCGCCTTATGACAATGTCACTGCGCAGGAGTATCCACACATGCTGGTTACCACAGGATTACATGATTCGCAGGTGCAGTACTGGGAGCCGGCGAAGTGGGTGGCGAAATTGAGGGAGTTAAAGACAGATTCGAATAAACTACTTTTTCATACTAATATGGAGGCGGGCCATGGAGGAGCATCAGGGCGATTTGAGGCTTTGAGAGAAGTAGCCGAAGAGTATGCATTTCTCCTCGATTTAGAGGGAATCCACGAATAATTAAAATATTTGACTTAAATTTGCTTCGTTTGTGATCGCATTCGGAATAAAATCTCTGAATGCGATTATTGTAAATAACTTCAATTTATGAGAGAAGATTTACAGGTTTTCGATAATGTATTACAACTAATTGGTAATACCCCTTTAATTCACTTAAATCGTATTACTCAGGATCTTAAAGGACATTATTTCGCAAAAGTGGAAGCCTTTAATCCCGGGCACTCCACCAAAGATAGAATCGCATTACATATTATAGAAGAAGCCGAAAGAAAAGGAATTCTTAAACCGGGAGATACAATTATTGAGACTACCTCGGGGAATACCGGCTTTAGTATTGCCATGGTTAGCGTTATAAAAGGTTACGAGTGCATCCTTGCGGTGAGCTCAAAATCTTCCAGAGACAAGATCGATATGCTACGTTCTATGGGTGCAAAGGTCTATGTATGTCCTGCTAATGTGACTGCCGATGATCCCAGGTCTTATTACCAGGTTGCAAAAAGAATGCATGACGAGATCAAAGGATCGGTTTATATCAATCAATATTTTAATGAGCTTAATATAGAAGCTCATTACCGTTCTACCGGGCCCGAGATATGGAAACAGACCGAAGGAAAGATCACGCATCTGGTAGCCTGCAGCGGTACCGGGGGAACAATCTCGGGAACTGCAAGATTCCTAAAGGAACAAAATCCCAACATCAGGATCCTTGGAATTGACGCCTATGGTTCTGTTCTCAAGAAATATCATGAAACCAAAGAATTCGATGCTGCAGAGATCTATCCTTATCGCATTGAAGGATTAGGGAAAAATCTTATTCCAACAGCTACAGATTTCGAGAGCATAGACAAATTCGTGAAGGTAAGTGATGAAGACAGCGCACATGCTGCACGTGAGCTTGCCCGTACCGAAGGACTTTTTGTTGGTTACACCAGTGGTGCTGCTTTACAGGGAGTGCGACAACTGGCCGAAGAAGGTGAATTCAACGACGATAGCAATATTGTGATAATTTTCCCCGATCATGGTTCCCGTTACATGAGCAAAGTCTTTAGTGATGACTGGATGAATGAGCAGGGGTTCTTCGACAGCAAGAACGAAAAGGCAGAGAATCAAATAGAATTTATAAAGTAACAGCAGGAGGCCTTTACCGGGCTGCTTTATTGATTCCTTTCAAACAATTTAGGTTTAAATAGCGACAGGGAGCAGCTGCTCTTAAGAATAAAGCTGAAAAGTGCATGTTTTTCAATGCAGTTGACCGGCCATGATTCTGCAGTTGCTATTTATTTGTTACTTTTGTTGAAGTGAAAAATATATAAAATGGCAGATTTATTCGATAAAATATATAAGGACAAAGGGCCTTTAGGCAAGTGGAGTGAAGTAGCTGAAGGTTATTTTGTTTTTCCTAAACTGGAAGGTCCCATTTCCAATCGTATGAAATTCCGCGGGCAGGATGTAATTACCTGGAGTGTCAACGATTACCTGGGTCTTGCAAACCATCCCGAAGTGCGCAAAGTAGATGCTGAAGCCGCTGCAGAATGGGGCTCTGCCTATCCAATGGGCGCCAGGATGATGAGTGGTCACACCTCTCTACATGAAAAATTGCAGGAGGAACTCGCTTCTTTTGTGAGCAAGGAGGCTGCATACTTACTTAATTTTGGTTACCAGGGAATGGTTTCTACCATTGATGCCCTAGTTTCTAAAAAAGACGTTATTGTTTATGACGTGGATGCTCATGCATGTATTATTGACGGGGTGCGCCTGCACTTAGGTCAGCGCTTTACTTACAAGCATAATGATATGGAGAGCATCGAAAAGAACCTCCAGCGTGCCGAGAAGATCGCAGAGCAAACCGGTGGCGGAATCCTTGTAATTTCTGAAGGTGTTTTTGGAATGAGGGGAGAGCAGGGAAAACTTAAAGAAATCGTTGCTCTTAAAGAAAAATATAATTTCAGGTTACTTGTAGATGATGCTCACGGCTTTGGTACTCTTGGTAAAACAGGAGCAGGAGCAGGTGAGGAGCAGGGAGTGCAGGATCAAATCGATGTTTATTTTGCAACCTTTGCAAAATCTCTTGCCAGTACCGGGGCTTTTATCGCAGGAGACCAGGAAATCATGGATTATCTTAAGTACAATCTTCGTTCTCAAATGTTTGCCAAGTCCCTGCAAATGCAGCTGGTAATTGGCGCTCTTAAACGTCTTGAGATGCTTAGAACAATGCCCGAACTAAAAGAAAAGCTTTGGGAGAATGTGAATGCTCTTCAAAACGGCTTAAAAGACAGTGGCTTTGATATAGGAACAACTCAAAGTTGTGTGACTCCGGTTTATCTCAAGGGAAGTATTCCTGAAGCTATGGCCCTGGTCAACGACCTTAGGGAAAATCACGGGATCTTCTGTTCTATCGTAGTTTATCCGGTTATTCCTAAAGGAATGATACTTTTAAGATTAATTCCAACAGCTACTCATACCTTAGAGGATGTGGAAATTACTTTGACTGCTTTTTCAGCAATTCGTGAGCGCCTGGAAAATGGTACTTACAGAAGGCTTTCCGCAGGAGTTGCTGAGGCAATGGAAAAATAGTCTTTTTAAAAATATAACTTATAAATCCCCTTTTTAAAAGGGGATTTTTTGTTCCGCTGCGTATTAACTTTTATAATTTGTTTAGCAGAAAAGTAGATATTTTCAGGTTATCTTATTGAAAATGAATTAACAACTATAAAACAAGATAGACTATGGAAGATTTAAAAGTAGCTGTGATCTATTACAGTTCTACAGGAACAAATTATCAACTTGCAAAGTGGGCGGAAGAAACAGCCAAAGAAAATGGAGCAGAGGTGCGCTTTAGAAAAGTAAAGGAGCTGGCACCAAAAGAGGCAATTGAGGCCAATAAGGACTGGAAGAAGCACCTGGAAGCCACACAAGATGTAAAGGAAGCTTCCATGGATGACCTGGATTGGGCAGACTGTTATATTTTTAGTGCTCCAACCCGTTATGGAAATTTGCCATCCCAGTTCAAGCAGTTCCTCGATATGACCGGCGGCCTTTGGTTTAACGGGAAACTGGCCAATAAAGTGGTGAGTGGAATGACCAGTGCGAGTAATGTTCACGGGGGGCAGGAATCTACCTTACTTTCTTTGTACAAAACCATGTTTCACTGGGGAGCAATAGTTGCCGCACCGGGATATACCAATGAAGCCATATTCAATGCAGGAGGAAATCCCTATGGAGTAAGTATAACGGCAGGTAAAGAAGAACTGGGGGATAAGGTTAAAAAGGCAGTTGCCCATCAGGTAAAGAGAACCATGACCATGGGAAGTTGGGTGAAAAAGGGAAGTAAATAATACCTTTTTTAAAAGGTAAGTTACAAAAGCTGCTTTGGCAGCTTTTTTTATAATACCAACTCAGAGAATAGCCTGTCAAGGGTTTTGTCCAAATCAACACACAAGCCCGGGTGAGGCCTCGAAGTCTGGATTACAGAACTTCGTATTGCTGTGAGCCATCGAAACCGCGAGGGTATATCCATTTGGGCAATTGGGCCTCCATCTTTGGAACCAAGGCAGATCTTTTCGAAAGATTCCAGGTTCTTTCCCAGCTGGTCCAGGTCGAGATCTTTGCAAAGCATGTGCAACTTTTCTGAATCCACTTTATACCTTACCTGCAGGTATTTCTCTTTTTTACAAAACACCACAACCCCCACATTGAGGAACTCTTCCCGTTCCACCCGCGGTACCACCCTTATGGTAGCATATTCATATAAGTGCCTGTCTTGCATTTTTTGCTTCTTTTATAAAGATATTTGAATTCCTGAGACGAATTTCAAGAAACTTAATATATGCTGCTCTAATCTCTTGCGGAGAAAGATCGGTCTCCCTCCATTGTAACCATTCATCGGGTAGACATTCCACGATCTCCCTTATTTTTTCGATTTTCAGCAGCTGTTTGATCTGTTCATCTACTTCCTTGAGTTGAGTGGCCTGGGGAAGCAGTACGTGATCTTTTATTAAGCTGAAAGGGCTTTGTGCATGCTTCTCCAGGTTAGTCCAGGAATGGTGGAAATAAAAGGAAGCTCCATGGTCAATTAGCCAAAGCTCCTGGTGCCACATAAGCATATTTGTGTTCCTGAAGGTGCGGTCCACATTCGTGATAAAAGCATCCAGCCATACAATTTTGGAGGCAGTTATTTCATCTACAACAGTCACTGCCGGATCAAAATTAATTGCCCCCGAAAGAAAATGCAGGGCAAGGTTGAGCCCCTTACTGCCCTGAAGCAAATCCTGAATTTCTTCATCCCCTTCTGTACGACCAAAGGCTTCATCAAGATTAGCGAATACTAGCTCGGGAACTCTTAGCCCAATAGCCCTGGCAATTTCTCCGCCAAGGAATTCGGCTATTAATGCTTTAACTCCATGTCCCGCTCCTCGAAACTTTAGGACGTATTTGAAATCATCATCGGCCTCGGCCAGTGCCGGGAGAGAGCCACCCTCTCGTAAAGCGGTGATATAGCGGCAAACGGTGACTGTGCGTATATCTATTATTTCTCCCATAGAAGGTTTAAAAATGGCATTTTCTGAAGCAAATTTAAGATTCTTCGGCAGAGTCCCGGGATTATTCCGGAAATATAAATAGTTTTTACACTTTTTGGGCCTTTAGGTTTACTTCATAAGGAAAAGCAAATTCCTTATGTGAGGCTCCTTCAAGCCAGGCAGAGTGATCCCTGTGGTGAAGCACCACCGGCATTCGTTGCTTGTTGTTGTGAATCTCGCTCATCAATTCATTCGCCTGGGTGGTGGTGATGCTGTAAGAGCCAATAGACTTGCCGGTTGCAGGATCCTGCCAGTGAGAATATATTCCGGCGAAGGCAAAAATATCTTCTTCAGATGATGTTATGAGGTACTTTTGCTTGGTTTTTCCTTTTTCGTCCAGCCACTGCCACTCATAAAATCCATTAGCGATTACAAGGCATCTATTATCTACCGAATTCCGAAAAGCAGGTTTTTCGTCGAGGGTTTCAATTCTTGCGTTGAGGGTGGATTTCTTCAGGCTGTCATTTTTTGCCCAGAAGGGGATAAGGCCCCAGTTAAAAAAAAGGATCTCTCCCGGGGCATCATTTGTGATGACAGGATTGGTTAAAAAGTCGAAGCCATTGATCTCTTCTTGCGGAGTATAAAGCTCCGGTTCGGAGAAAGTAGCTTTAAAAGTTTTTTCGATCTCGGTGATCCTGGAGTTTAATTTTGTCCGGAAACACATATGTTTTTTCTAAAGATAAATTTTCTTCAGAAAAAAGCATTCAAAAATGCCATCCTAAATTGCCTTTTTTGAGAAGTATTACCGGTAACTGTAATTTGGCAGGCCCTTTTTCCGTAGTTCTTAAAACTATAAACCTTATTGAGGTTTAAAAAAAAAGGAGAATGTCAAAAAGCCATTTTCCGTTCACCTAAGATTTCAGGAGTTTTAAGTTCTGGTTCGTTCTGAAAAATTTGTTTAATAAGCTTCAGAACAAATTCAGATTAACGATCAATAGCAATTTAGACAGTCTCCATTTCAAATAAAAAAATGTGCTTTTTAAATATTTTTAAGCACTTAGGCCAGTAGCCTTTTCTGTTTTTGTTGTTTCATTACCTTACTTATGATTTCAAAAATTTCCTTTTTAAGTCGTTTGTACTGTCTGGAAAAGTGAGTGACATCATTAAGGATTTCCTTATGTTCTTTGCGATATACACGGCCCTCTTTTGGTTCGTCCACGTCGTCAAGCAAGTTTCGAAGCCGGTTAATATGTTCGGAAACCCTTTTTTCCAGAACTTTTAGATCTTTAACCGAAAGATCTAACTGGTTTATAAGTTCCTTTACCCGTGTAAAAAGTTGGGATTCAATTATGGGTAAAGTATATTCTTTAAGCATATCTTCAAAAAAGCGATGTTCGTCCTTAATGAAGCTGAGTTCAGATTTCCACTGTAAGGAGGAGAAATGCATTTCGTCGGGTGTTTTCCACTCGATGTACCTGTAGTTATGGGCTTTATTCTTCATGGCAAAAAAAATTAGACTTGTTAATGCTCCTTGCTGGTTCGTCGTAACAGGCGCCCGGTATAGGAAAAAATTTCCATTTTGAATTCTCTGAATTTTTGGGCAAAATCCAGGATCCTTTGTTCGAGTTTTAAATGTTCATCGTGGTAAAAGACTTCACAGCTTATATCCTCACATTCCAGTATTCCTTCAATGTCATACCGGTGGTTATGGACTTCCCTGGTAAGCTCCAGGATCTCCTGTTTAAAATTCTGCAGGGCATCATAGAAAAGCTGAAGCCGCTCATATAGGTTTAGTATATTCTTTTGAAAGATATCTGCACCCAGGTACAGGTTTAAGAAGTTGATTTCTTCATTGAAGTAGGCTAATCTTTCTTTCCACCTGCTGTTTTCTTTTAACAGGCGATCTATGTCCTTTTCATTTGCGGAAAAACTTCTGGATGTGTTCCGGCTCATAATCTTCTGTATTTAAGTTATTAAGGTAAGAATAAAAACTGTTCATCAAACTGACAAATGTCACATAAGAAATTTTTTTTGGGGTGTAAAACAAGAAAAATACCGCATTTTAGAAAACTCATAAAATTTAACTAAAATATTTTTTGGCCGTTGTATTGAGTGTCAAAAAATGATATACATTTGACCCCTCAAACAATTAATAATTCATTAAAAATGAAAAAATCCTTTTTGACTTTTGCTGCTATCGCATTAGTATTCTCATTTACTTCTTGTAAAGAAACAACTACTGAAACTACTGAAGACACTACAGTAGAAGTGATCGAAACTCCTGAGGCTCCTGTTGAGGTTGAGGCTGTTGAGACTGAAGAAGTTGTTGTTGATACAACAAGCACTGGCGGTACTGTAGTAGAAGACATTACAAATACTCCTTCTGTAGAATAATTTCAATTCTTAAGAAATCCGGGCATTTAAAAATGTCCAAACAAGAATCCGTGGTGAGAGCCACGGATTTTTTTTGTTTATACTTCTACCGTTATGGTATCTCCCAGGTGTGGAATCTCGGCATGCCAGCCGTAACGGTCTTTAATTTTAACCCTAAGAACATCTGAAGCTTTTTTCTCGCCGTGGATAAGGAAA
The DNA here is from genome assembly GCF_026676115.1 of Salinimicrobium sp. TH3. Classification (GTDB taxonomy): domain Bacteria; phylum Bacteroidota; class Bacteroidia; order Flavobacteriales; family Flavobacteriaceae; genus Salinimicrobium. The sequence continues at coordinate 55,088 of NZ_JAPONB010000003.1, forward strand.
ATCCGATTCGGGTTATTGTCCAGGTCAATGAGCCAATCCAGTAATTCATGTTGATCTGCATGGGCAGAAAGGCTGTTAATGTTCTTTACTGCGGCTTTTACCTCATAGTAATTTCCAAAGATCTTTACATCGGCCACGCCTTCCTGAAGTTGTCTTCCTCTTGTTCCTTCGGCCTGGAAACCGACCAAAAGAATGGTGGTATTGGGGTCTTTAAGATGAAATCTCAAATAAGTTAAGATCCTGCCTCCAGTGACCATCCCGCTACCCGCTATGACAACCTTGGGTTGAGGATCGTCAATTACTTTCCAGGTGTCTTTATATTGAGTAATGATCCTGAAGAATCTTTTCATCTTTTTAAATTCTTCAGTATTTAATTTGTGCCAGGACATAAAACTGCTAAAGACTTTAAGCACCTCGTTGCCCATGGGACTGTCAATATAAACGGGAATGGTTAGGTCCTTATTCTTTTGATAAAGTAGATAGATCCTGTACATCAATGTTTGGAGACGCTCTACTGCAAAACTGGGGATAATTAATGTTCCATTGTTTTCAATGGTATTTGTGATGCAGGAATCAAGGATCTCATCAACGTCTTCCTCGGGATGTATCCTATCCCCGTATGTGCTCTCCATAAAAAGGAAATCTGCATGCCCCGGTTTGCGAGGGGCTTCCAGAAGAGTGTCTGACTTTCGGCCGATATCTCCTGAGAAGACGAAGATCTTACCGTTAATATCTAATTCAATAAAGGTTGCTCCCAGGATGTGCCCGTTCCTAAGAAAGCGAAATTTGACCTTTTCTGAGGCCTCCATCCATTCATCTGTCTTAACAGATTTGAATAATTTAACAGTTTCTTCAACATCTTCTTCGTTATAAAGTGGCAATGCCGGCTCATGGATTGAATAATGTTCTTCATTAGCCCTCTTAGCATCCTCCTGCTGAATTTTAGCGCTGTCTGTGAGGATAATTTCGGCTATAGCCAGCGTGGGAGAGGTTCCCAGAATTTCGCGGGTAAAGCCGCCTTTAACTAATTTTGGCAGGTAACCTGTGTGATCCAGGTGTCCATGAGTGAGAAGTACAAGGTCAATATTTTTCGGTGGAAAGGGAAAAGGTTTCCAGTTGAGTTCTCTTAATTCCTTGAGTCCCTGAAATAATCCGCAATCAATGAGAATATTCATCCAGGGGGTCTCAAGCAGGAACTTTGACCCTGTGACGGTACCTGCGGCACCCAGAAAACGAATATTTACTTTTTCAGGCATTTGCTTTTTTACAGGGCACAACCAGTTCTTCCATTTCCCGAAGAATTCTTCTCTTTCTGTTTTCTTTTACCTCCAGCTGGTCGAGAAAAAAGTTGTCTTTTAATAATTGCCTACACAGCACTACATCTCTGCTTAAGAGAAATTGTTTTTCTCTGGCAGACAAAAGAGTGGAAACGGTAATGGGGTAAAGTCCTAATTTGTCTATTCTTTCTTTTAAAGCATTCCCTTTAGGATAATCCCAGCTTAAAAGGTGTAAACCTACACATTTGCCATAGGTGATAGCATCCTGTGTAAACCTCGTATTTGTAACTACCCAACCCTCATGGCGAAAACCTTCATTTTTGTGCCTATTAAGGTGAAAGCTTTCCAGATCTATAAACCGGGAGTTGATATACAGAGGAACTTTTACGTCACATTTTTTTCCCTGTTCACTATGGAATTTACATTCCATGAACATTTTGAGGTCCTTTTTCTGTGCTACTACATCTACTTCATGACTTACACAAGATCCCTGGAGAGTTTTTCCGACTTCTACTTTATAACCGCTATTCTCAAAAATGGCAGCTACAAATTTTTCAAAAGGGAATCCTGTAGGTCCCAGTTCATAGATAGCTTTTTTAAGTTTAAAACGGGAGGCAGTGAGGCCGTCCTGCTTTCGAAGGAGATCAAAAGCCTGCTTGTATATTTCTTTCGTAGAAATATCGGGATGTAAGTGCCCGCGCAGGCTTTTAAGAATATCTTTGATAACGGGCTCATGTGCACCGGCTCTTCTTAGGGAAGATGCCACTTTTGACTCCGAAAACTCTGATCTTTCCCCCGAGGCGGTAATAACTTTCATGACGTTTTCTTTAATCTGCCTTTGGAGGCTGGTGGAGTACCAAAACCGGTACTTTTGAATAGTGGGCTAAATTCTTGTATAATGGGTTTAGGAGCAGGTTTTCTAAAAAGGTATGTTTTTTATTTATAAAGGCGACTAATCCACTTCCCCGGCTTTCTAAAAAAGAATAGATACCCAGAGGTACACTAAGATATTCCAGGGAATGAAACGAGTGTTTTACCTCCTCGAGTTTTTCACTAAGTAACTTCCTGTGATGATGTTGAGATTTGTTAAGGCCACCTTCTTCGGCTATGTGGAGAATTCTAATAGCGGCTTTAAATTTTTCCGCCAGGGAAATAAGGAAATCCAGGTCGTCGGGAGTCAGTTCAGCTTTAAAGCTGTTGGCAAGAACAATTTCTTTTGGAGGTGCAAAAACCATGTTAGAAGGAACAGTCAAAACCGGACAATTTTCAATCTCCTCCATGATGTTTAATGTATTTGTCCCATAGATAACTTCCTTGGCCCCGGTATGGCCCTGGCTTCCTATAATGATCAACTCAATTTTTCTTTTTCGTAATTCTTTTGAAATGGCATCTGTAAGAAGTAAATTGTGTGCCGCTATTTCAAATGAATGGTCTTTTCCTGCATTGATTTTTAATTCTTCGACTACCTTATTAAGCTTAATATCTGCATCCTGACGGGTTTTTTCAAGTACAGCCTTTCCCGGCGTAGCAGATAACTGGCTTTTTTCATGGTAATCGAAAACCTTATATGCATGCATTACAATAAAATCCACTTTTTCTTCCAGGTACATATCCAGGGCGTATCTTGCCGCATTAAAGGAATTGGCAGAAAAATCTGTAGGCAAAAGCACTTTTTTCATTATTTCCTTTTTTTAGATGGAATGACCAGGAATGGTACCTTAACATTAAAACCTATTTCATTGACAACAGGTGTAAATAAAAGATTCTCAAAAAAAGAATGCTTATTATTTATCATCACCAGCAGGTCAACGTCATTTTCTTCCTGAAAGTCATAAATAGCCCTGGTGACACTTTTTTCGGATATGCTGTAAAAATGATGACCAATATCTTTAAATGCCCTTCCCAAAGCTTTTTTTCGACTGGTTTGGGTAGGGGTAAGGTTTACTCCAAAATAGACATGAAGAATATGCACCTTTGAGGAGTGACTCAATGCAATTTCCTTTAAAATATTCAGGAGCTTAGGGATCTCCACTTCATAATCTGTGGGGAAAAGTATCTCTTTGGGAGCCTTGTAATCATAATGTGCCGGAATTGCCATTAATGGGCAGCGGGCCTTTTTTATTGCGTGCACCGTATGGGTGCCAAAAAGAATTTCTTGAGCTCCAGTAGCTCCTTTCGTTCCCATTACGATAAGATCTATTTCTTTCTTTAAAACCAGCTCTTTAATCTCATCATTCAAAAGATTGAAGGAGGAAATCTTCTCAAAGTGATGTTTTTCGTTCTTAAAATTTCGCTTGATCCTTCTTAGCACCCTTTCCAGTCCTTCCATGGATTTGTTTCTGTAGATTTCAGTTAGGGTGGGTTGAGAAGCACTGTAGACCAGGTACTCGTTATCATAAAGCACCGGGGTATAGGTATTGAGCAAATAAAAAGTACACTCCTCCCCATTGAAAAGCTGAACGGCGTATTTCGCTGCATTATACGCATTTTCTGAAAAGTCGGTTGGCAACAGGATCTTTTTCATGGCCTAAGGATTTATAAGCGATAAAAATTTTGGAGTACCAAAAAGGGGATTTTTGGGTGGAGCCCTATTTTATCGATTGTTGAGGTATATAAAATGTTTTCAAGATAGCTGTGGCGGGAATTGACCAGGATAAGCAGATCAATGTGGAGGTTGTCAATCATCTTTTCAATGGCTTGTGTCTTTTCCAATTCCTTTTCATGATGATCATGCACCTTTACATCATAAAATTGCTGCAAAATGGCTTCTTTATTATCTCTCTGTCTCAATGTCTCCTCGGCAAAACGTGAAACATACAGCATGTGAATCTCTGAACAGAAAGACCGTGCTATTCCACCCACTAATTTAAGTTCGCGACGTTGATAGGGCAGAAGGTAATTTGTAGGAAATAATATCCGGCTGGGATCTGAAAATTTGTAATTTTCGGGGATACTTAACACAGGACATTGCACATATTTAATGATTTGCAGGGTGTTGCTGCCAAAAGTTAATTTACGGTCATTGGTTGCCCCACGGGTCGAAGTAATGATAAGATCGGCATTTTCTTTTTCGGCAAGATCATTCACTTCATCTATTAAAAGCCCGAAAGCCGGCACGGGATGAAAGGAATGTTTGGGATTGGAATACAATTCTTTTATCCGGGAGATAGTGTTCTCCAGCTCCCGGCTACACTTTTCTTTTACGGTTGCTTTATATTCCTCCAGAAAATCCTGGGTAATTACTCCTTCAAAATTGTAAACTTCATCGGCATAAGCGTGCAGCACATAAAATTCGCTTCTCTCATATTTAAAGAGTTCTGCAGCATATCTTAATGCATTAAATGCGTTTTCTGAAAAGTCTGTAGGAATAATTATCTTTCTCATTTCCTGGCGTTTTGATTAAAGTTAGAGAAAGTTTCCTAAAAGAAACATGACAGGTGTCATAAAAAGAAAAAGAGACTGTCCTAGTGATAAGTTCTCGTCAAACCAAACCTTGTTCGGTGAGCAATTTGCTTCTTTTTAGGATGCAAATTATTATAATGACGATTCTCTATCAGTACGGCAGTCTCTCCCCCAGGTTAGGAAACCTTAATGGTTTTTGGCTTTTTGGCTTCCGAACCTTCTCTTTTGTTCAATTTAAGCTTGAGAACTCCATCTTCGTAACGGGCAGAAATATCTTTATCCTCATCTACAGATTCTGGAATGCTTACAGATCTTGAGAAGGAATTATAACTAAACTCCCTGCTCACATAACCTTCTTTTTCTTCTTCTTTTTTTTCTTCTTTTTCGGCTGAAACAGTAAGAATACCGTTGTCAAGAGTGATCTTAAAATCATCTTTTTTAAGTCCGGGTGCGGCAAGCTCTACTTCAAATTCTTTTTCTTTTTCTTTTATGTTCATTGCCGGACTAAAATCCAAATCTCCGTTTGTTTTAAGGAAGTTCTTCATCATTCCGCTACGGTCAAAGAAATTTGAAAAGAAAGGATCGTTGATAAAGGCATTACTCAACATTGGAGTCCTGCGCTTTTTTGTGGTTACTAATGACATAACTTTAGGTTTTTTGTTAGTAATTTTTCTTTCTAATTTACAGAGCATTAGCTCTAAATAGAATGAGAAATGTCATGTTTAGTAAAAAATTAAGTGCGAAAAATCCTAATGTATTTCTCTTAATTTTTCAAGCTGAAGGATCTTAATATTTCGTCCTATTATGTCAATCAAGCCATCCCTTTTTAGACAGGACAAACTTCTTATAAAGCTTTCTGTAGATATCCCGGCTACACTTGCCATGTCACTTCGGGAAACTTTGATTATTGGAGTGGCATCATTTTTTACTTTTTCAGCAAATTCCAGCAAAGTGCTGGCAGTCTTCTTAAGTACTGAACTATAAGCCATCTCCAGGAGATGTGTTTTTAGAACATCAAGATTGTGAGAAAGTACTTCGGCAAACTCCAGGGTCAATTCGTGATTTTTCTTTAGTAACTGGATGAATTCTTCAAGCGAAATCCTATAAAGAATACTCCTTTCCAGGGCATGCGCACTCTCGGGATACCTGGAGAATTTAAAACTGTAGAAGCCCAGAAAATCTCCTTTTTGAGGTATACTCGTTATAAGTTCTTTTCCATGTTCATCCAGCTTAAAGGTTTTTACCAGGCCGTGCTCAAGAAGTAATACGTTTGAAGCCATCCTGTTTTCCATATAGATTTCTTCATTTTTCTCTACCTGTATCTGTTCCCCGTAAGTTCGAATGTACTCCTTAAATTCTTCCAGATGAAATTGTGGCTTCTTTCTTCTTTCTTCTTCTTCCTCCCTTAGTATTTGTGTTCGTTTGGCTATGCGCCTTTCCAGGGCAAGAATAAGGTCTTCTTCATTAAAAGGTTTCGTGATGTAGTCATCTGCCCCAAGATTCATACCCCGCCGAACATCAGCTGGATCAGCTTTAGCAGAGAGGAAGATGAAAGGAATATTCCTGGTGTAACGGTTTTGCTGAAGAGCCTGATATACTTCATAACCATTAACATTAGGCATCATGATATCTGAAATTATGACATCGGGAAGTTCTTTAAATGCCTTTATTAATCCAGATTTTCCTTCGTGAGCAAGCATAACCCGGTAACCGGAAAGCTCCAACAATTCCTGAATATTTTCAGCAAGCACAAGATCATCTTCTATAAGGAGAACCGAACTTTCCATTGGTGTTGATTTACAGTCTAATACAGGAGGAGTTTTTGGTGAAAACACATCTCATTATCAGCTAGTTAATAACCTTAATAAAGATACATTAGAAAAGTTTATTTAGGAAATATTTAAGAGCTTAAAATCTCTTTTTTTTGTTCACAGTTTTTATCTTTAAAGAAACCCTCTATTAACCTAACAACCTGAACAGTAGTTGTTTAAAAAAGTTGCTATGAAACCACTTATTTGTCAATCCTGCGGACTTCCTTTTTCAGAAAAAATGAGAGGTACAAACAGGGACCAAAGTAAAAATTCAGATTATTGCCTGGGATGTTTTAAAGATGGAAAATACACAGATCATCACCTCACTATAGATGACATGAAAAAAAGGCTGCTGGATATGGCCAGGCACCATGACGAAGTGAGCATTGAGGAAGCCCATCAGGTTATCCAAATCCTCCCAGATCTTAAAAGGTGGAAGATGACTCATATCCTTTAGTATACTCACTTTAGACTTTCCTTAACTTAAGCTTTTAAGAAAAAATCGTTTTATTATCTACCTTTGACTATTATCTCAAAGAATGAGATGAAATTATAAACCAAAAAACGATTAATAAAATGAAAGATCTTACGAGATTTCTTGCACTTTTTTTGACTATAGTTTTAATAAGCTGTGGTGATGAAAAGAAGGAACAGGAAAGAATAACTATTGGAGAAGAAGGTAGTTTAGAAGAAGTTGAAACCACTGCAGAGACAACTACCGAAGATGCTCAATCTGGAGAGGCTGTGATACGCCAGGATGGAGTAGTACAGGTGAACCTGACCGGTAACGACCAAATGCAGTACAACCTCAACGAAATAAAGGTGAAGGCAGGAGAGAAAATACGCCTTACTCTTACTCATGTGGGACAACTGCCCGAAAATGCTATGGGGCACAATTTTGTGCTACTTAAGCAAGGAACAGATGTAGTGGATTTTGCTCAAAAAGCTGCTACCGCTTCAGGTAACGAATACATTCCTGAAGGAACAGACGCAGTAATTGTCCATACAGAGATGATTGGCGGTGGAGAAGAGACTACTATTGAGTTTACTGCTCCAGAGGCAGGAACTTATGAATATATCTGTAGCTTCCCCGGCCATTATATCCAAATGCGCGGGAATTTTATTGTAGAATAAATTTCATTCCTCAAAATGTATAAGGCTTTCCTCACAGGAAGCCTTTTTTTATTCATCGGGTTTTGCTTCTTCCCTTTGTTTTATTCTCGCCTGCTTCTCAAAATACCTTCTTAATAAAATATTGTGCTGCAGCGCTTCCATGCTTTCATCGAATTTTTTAGTGGCTTTTGCAATATTCTCCAGGGTTGCATCGAGTTTGTCTACGGCCCCGGGATCATTGAGCAAATAGTCAAGAGTACCTTCACCTTTCCTTATATCATACGATACCTGCTCGAGATTAGTGGTCATGTTGCTTATTTGCAGAGCAGAAATTTCCAGGTTGGTAATGATCCCCTCAATTTGTTTGGCAGCTGTGGTATCGCTAAGTAATACCCCTGCAACACTCTCTTTATAACTCACTTCATTAATAATAGCATTGATACGGTTGACCATCGCTGAAACATTTTGAGTGGTTTGCCGCAAACCTTCTATGCTCTTTTTAAAGTTGCCCGCCATCTCCTCATCCTTAATTAGAGCCCCGAGTGTGCCTTCACCCTTGTTTATACTATTTGTGATCTTTAAAAGGTCGGCAGTTAGGAGCGCCGCGTTTTCATTTGTGGTATTTAAAGTGGTAAGCATGTCGGCAGTGGCAATTTTACTTATAGAAGCAATAGTATCCCCAAACTTTACCGGAGGCGCCAGGCCCGAATTATTTTCCCCCGGCAGGAGATTAACCACCATACTGCCCACCAATCCATCGGAACTTATGGTGGCAAGAGAGTTCTTTCTAATGAGGTTCATGGTGCGTTCATCAACCCTCATACTCACTGCTATGCTGGTATCATTGATTATTTGGATATCCTTTACTGTTCCCACGTTGACTCCGGCAAAACGCACGTTGTTCCCACGTTGCAGGCCACTTACATCCTTAAAGACCGAAATGATGATACTATTATCTCCAAACAGGTTCTGGCGGTTACCAATAAAATAAACCGCTAAAACAAAGATGGTGATTCCAAGGATCACAAAGATTCCCAATCTCAGGTTTTGTGTATTTGAATTTTTCATCTTTTTTCATTTAAAGAAGGCCTGAATTTTCGGGTCTTCAGAAGTTGATAGTTCCTTAAAAGTTCCTTCTGCGTAATTGGTTCCCTCCAGTAACAGTATCATTCGGTCTGAGATCACCCTGGCGCAGTCCACATCATGAGTAATGATCAAGGATGAAGTCTTGTATTTTTTCTGAATATCCATCATCAATTTAATAATTTCTTTTGCGGTTATAGGATCCAGCCCTGTTGTAGGCTCATCATATAAAATTATCCTGGGTTTAAGAATAAGGGCACGTGCCAGGGCGATCCTTCGTTGCATTCCGCCGGAAAGCTCTTCGGGCATGAGATCGATTGTCTTAGCCAATCCCACATTATTTAACGCTTCCAGTACAAGTTCCTCAGTATTTTCAATATTCATTCTCTTAGTGTGACGTCTTAGCGGAAATTCCAGGTTTTCTCTCACGGTCATGGAATCATATAATGCGCTCCCCTGAAACAAAAATCCTATCTCCGCCCGTAACTCATCCATTTTGGTTTGGTCCAGCTTGCTGATATCCTCGCCCAAGACTTCTATTGTGCCGCTATCTGGTTCCATTAAACCTATAAGGCATTTGATCATAACCGATTTTCCGGAACCTGATTTCCCCATAAGAACCAGGTTTTCATTTTCATACATTTCCAGATTAAAATTGTTTAAAACAACCTGATCTCCAAATTGCTTCTGCAGGTTATGAATTTGTATTACCGGCTTTCCTTTATGAGAGGAGGAATATGTATTTTCTTCCTTCATATTATCCGTATATAAGGTCTGTGAGAAAAACTGCTATAAAGTCAATAATGAAAAGCAGCATACTTGTATATACCACAGCCGAATTAGAAGCCCGGCCCACGCCGGCTGTTCCTTTACTGCTGTTGTAGCCTTTAAAACATCCTACCAATCCAATCGCAAAACCAAAAAAGAAAGATTTGGCAGTTGCCGGAAGGAGGTCGCTAAAAGCCAGGGCCTCAAAAACCTGATTAAAGTACAGGGTGAAAGACACCTGTCCCTTTACATTTTCCACAATGGCCGAACCTATAAGTGCAACAAAATCTCCAAAAAGTATGAGCAGGGGCAGCATGAGTGTTGCTGCAAGAATACGTGTTACAACCAGGAATTTAAAAGGATTGGTTCCCGAAACTTCCATGGCGTCTATCTGCTCGGTAACTTTCATAGAACCCAGTTCAGCACCTATACTTGAACCTATACGTCCTGCACAAATAAGAGCAATGATCACTGGTCCTATTTCCCGAACAATTGAAATACTTATCATGTTGGGAATCCAGGAGGAGGCCCCAAATTCTTCAAGGGTAGGCCGGGATTGCAGGGTGAAAACAAGTCCTAGTATGAAGCCTGTAACTGCAACCAATAGAAGGGATTTATTGCCCATTTGGTAACACTGTCTCAAGAATTCCCGGAATTCAATGGGAGGACTAACCAATTCCTTAAAAAACCGGCCTGCAAAACGTGCCAATGCTCCTGTTTCCGTAAAAAAGGAGGAAAGGTTAGCGACCATGGGAAAATTTCGGGTCATACCACAAAATTTCTAAGTTAAAACTACTTCAGATTTACTAAGATAACTATGATATCTCTCAGGTTTCTGCAGAAACGCTGAGTTCATAAATGATCCTTTTACAACCCGTACGAATAATGTAATATACAAATATTCATTTTTGGAAACATGTGAAACTGATTATTGTCATTAATTAAAATCTTTTATATCAGTAAATTGTAAGAAGATATGGTAGCCCGCTATGGAAACTATAGACAAAAATAAATATACTTCTCTCGATCTTTCAACTGCTGTGTGGGACCGGATATTTATGGTCGCGCCTCTTATTGTTGTGGGAACCCGTGAAGGTACAGAATATGATATGGCACCCAAGCACATGGCCTTTCCCGCAGGGTTTAATAATTATTATGGTTTTGTGTGTACTCCCAATCATGGGACTTATCAAAACATTAAGGCAACAGGCGAATTCACAGTGAGTTTTCCCTTGCCCGATGATGTCATTCCGGTAGCTCTTAGTGCCACATCAAGAGAGGAAATTTTATCAAAATATCACGAGGTGGTAAGCAATCTGCCTGTAGTAAGCGCCGAAACAATGGATTTGCCCGTGCTTCGTGATGCTTACCTCATATTCGAATGTTTGGCATATAAGATTGTGGATGGCTTTGGAGAGAATAGTATCATCACCGGCGAGATAAAAGCTGCTTTTGTAAAAAAGAATTATAGAAGGGTTTCAGATTGTGATGCCCAAAACCAGCTGGTAGAACATAATCTACTGTCATTTATAGCTCCCGACCGCTTCGCCCGGATAAGTGAAACCTACCAATTCCCTTATCCTAAAAATTTCAGAAAATGACAACTACCTCCCATACAGCAAAAGAGATAAGGGATCATTTGGAGTCTGAAGCAGGACCAATGAAAGAATTTCTCAGGGAGCTGGTAAGCATGGAATCCCCCTCGCGGGATCTAAAGGCATTGGAGAAAATAATGCATTTCCTCGAGTCAGCTTTCATTAAGCTGGGGTTTTACACGTTTCGGGTTCCTGGAAGGGAAACAGGAGGTTACCTGTATGCGAGGCCGAACAACCGCCAAAAGCATGCTCCCATACAATTGGTAATAGGTCATTGTGATACCGTTTGGGAGCTCGATAGTTTGAAGAAAATGCCGGTGCATGAAGAAGATGAAAAATTTATGGGGCCGGGAATTTATGATATGAAGGCCGGACTTACACAAATATATTTTGCCCTTCAATGCATCAGGGATCTTGGGCTTTCCTATAAGGTAATGCCTGCGGTACTTATCAATGCCGATGAGGAGATTGGAAGCCTGGAATCTACTCCTGCTATCGCCCGTTTGGCTGCCATTGCGAACCGGGCATTTATTCTTGAACCTCCACTCGGGTTGCAAGGGAAATTAAAGACTGCAAGAAAAGGAATCGGGAAGTTTACAATTAAAGTTCAGGGACGTGCAGCACATGCCGGTCTGGATCCCGAAAAAGGGGTTAGCGCCATTGCAGAACTCTCCAAACAGGTACAGAAGTTATATGAAATGAACGATCCCGATAAAGGAATAACTATAAATGTAGGAAAGATCGAAGGAGGGACCTCAGCCAATGTAGTAGCTTCTGAAAGTAGCGCCGTCGTAGATGTACGGGTGTACAACCAGGAAGATGCCGATTACATATCCCAAAAGATCTTATCCCTTAAGCCTTCCCATAAGGAGGTAGTGATGAAGATCGAGGGAGGGATAAGACGTTTACCTATGGAAAAGACCCAAAGAAACCGGGTTCTTTGGGATCGTGCAAAGGCGGGAGGTAAACTCCTCGATCTAAAGCTGGAGGAGGCAACTGCCGGTGGAGGATCTGATGGAAATACAACCAGCCTCTATACTGCTACCCTGGATGGTTTGGGAACAACCGGGGATGGTGCGCATGCACAACATGAATTCATCTTTACCAAACACCTTCCCGAGCGTACCGCGCTGCTTACAGTGCTGTTGCTGGAGGAACCTTTAACCTGAAAAACTAAAAAAATGGATTATAAATATATTTATACGGCCCTTACCCGAACTTCAGATCTTGCAGATAATCCATTTGAGGTTAAAAAATTAGATAAAGAGAATTGGGCCACGGGAGACTATGTGGTCTGTAAATTGACAGATGTAGGCACTAATGATGCAAAACTTGAACTCACCAATGGCAGGTTACGCGGTGTAATGGAAGGGGATATACTGGTAGGAGCTTTGGGAATAAGACATGCCACCCTGGAGGCTACCGGAACATGGAAAGAGGTGGGCGAGGATGGAATACTTCATGTTCTAAGCTGGGGAGGTTTATTGGGTAAACTCACCTCCAGGTCGATATTCATGCCCAGGTTTATGGAAATACGGTATTTGGGTCATGCCTGCAGAGCTGGAAAAAAGCTAACCATGGAGGATTTTGTAAAACCTGCAGAACACAAAAAGTTTGAAACTCCCGTGATATTGTTTATTGGCACTTCCATGTCCTCCGGCAAGACTACCAGTGCTCGAATAGTAACAGGGATACTTAAAGCGGCAGGATTAAAGGTTGTAGGTGCAAAAATTACCGGAACTGGAAGACAAAAAGATATCCTGGCAGTTAAGGATGTAGGAGCCGATGCTGTCTTCGATTTCGTGGATGCAGGACTGCCATCTTCGATTTGTCCTCCCGAAGAATATTCAAAAAAACTTGAGTACATGCTGGACAGGATAAGTGCAGAGGCTCCAGATGTTGCTGTGATCGAAATTGGCGCCTCTCCGCTGGAGCCCTACAATGGGGAACTTGCATATAAGGGAATAAAAGACCAGGTAAAATGTGTTGTCCTGAGTGCGTCAGATCCCTATGCTGTTATGGGAATAATGGATGCATTTCATCTAAAACCAGATATAGTTACCGGGATCTCTTCAAATACTCTTGGAGGTAGGGAGCTGGTAGAAAAACTTTGTGGTGTTCCCGCATTAAACCTGCTTGATGTGGAGAGTATCCCACGGGTAAAGAGCATTTTGAGACAACGCCTGGGTAAGGATATTTGATGAACGTTCTGAAAAGGGAGAACATTAATGGAATAAAATACGGTTTCAATTTAACCAGATTCCTCTTCAGTTGAAAAGCAAAAGATCCCAAATTCCGGCCGAGTTAGGAACTTTCTATTTGAAAAAAATAGAAGCTATAAAAGCATCTGTTTGCTCTTATATTAGTTCTTGAAATTGACAGTAATTATGGTAATTTCTATACAGATGTAAAACTAATCAGTAAATTAGAGAGAATGTTTTATTAATTTATTTAACCAGCAATGATCATCACTCTAACCGTTAATCCTGCTCTTGATATATATTCGACAACAGAGAAATTTGAGCCAAATGAAAAACTCCGTTGCAAAAAACCACTTATTGATCCGGGAGGAGGCGGAGTGAATGTTTCCCGGGTCATCAAAAGACTGGGAGGGGAATCAATAGCTGTTTATTCCAAAGGCGGACATACAGGCAAACTTTTCTCCGATTTGCTAAAAAAAGAGGGGGTAAATGAGGATTCCGTAAAGGTGAAGAATGACCTGAGACAGAACTTTGCCATTACCGAAACTTCCACTGGAAATCTTTACCGTTTCGGTTTTCCCGGAGCCGAACTGGAGAATTCTGAATATGAAGCTTTACTGGAAAAAGTAGATAAATGCGAAAAAGGATCATTCCTTGTTGCAAGCGGAAGCCTTCCACCCGGTGCACCATCTGATTTCTACGCCAGGGCAGCGGCAAGAGCAAATAACTGCGGACTTCAATTTGTGCTTGATACTTCCGGAAAATCTTATAAGGGCGTACTGGAGCAGGGAGCTTTCCTTTTAAAACCTAATAAAAATGAACTTAAGGATATCACGGGGGAAGCAGTAGAGAGCTTAGAACAACAAAAAAATGCTTTACTGCACATCCTTAACGAATACTCCGTGGAGATCGTTGTTCTCTCTTTGGGAGGAGAAGGAGCACTTTTGGCTACAAAGGGAGAGGTGTGGCATTATCCTGCACCAAAGGTAGAGCATGTAAGTTCCATTGGGGCAGGAGACAGTATGGTTGCTGGGATCGTCTATAGCCTGGCGGAAGGACATCCCGTAGAAACAGCTATTTTATATGGTTTAGCCTGTGGTAGTGCTACTATAAAATCTCCGGGTACCGAGTTACTTCAGAAAAAAGATGTGGAGTTTCTTTATGAGAAGCTGCTTAAACAAACTATGGGAAAGGGTAAAAAGATCTGAAATATAAAAACTTTCCGCTTTGAGAAAAAATTTAAAAAAATAGATCATGGAAGAAAGTACAGACCGGAATCATAAAATCAAAGACGCTTACCGAAAAACGGGGGATAAAGTGGCTGGCGAACTTTCATCACACCTTGAAAAAGGCTTAACAGAAGAGGAAGCGGAAAAGCGGCTGAAAAATCATGGTCTGAACAAATTAAAGGAGGGGGAGGAGCGCAGTATCTGGGACCTTATTCTGTCACAAATCAACAATCCGGTAATTTACCTGCTCTTTGCAGCCGCTGCCCTCGCGCTTATTTTTGGGGATATTCCCGAGGGTATTGCAATTTTTATAGTGCTTCTCGTCAATACAATCATAGGTTTCTGGATGGAATTTCAGGCACAAAAGTCTATGAAGGCGCTTAAGAAACTCGATAAGATTATGGCCACGGTTATCAGGAATTCTGAAGAGAAGGAAATCAATGCAGAAAAAATAGCGCCAGGGGATATTATTAAAATAGAAGCCGGAGATCTCATTCCCGCAGATGCCAGGATTCTTGAAGCTACAGAGCTAAAGGTAGACGAATCCCCATTAACCGGAGAATCTGTTCCAGTAGAGAAAAATCCGGAAGTAATTGAGGAGGAACTGCAGGTTGCCGATCGCCTGAACATACTTTACAAAGGTACTGCCGTCACTGCAGGAACGGCAATCGCTCTTGTCTTTGCTACCGGTATGGATACCCAGGTTGGTAACATTTCTTCCCTGGTAGAGGAGCAGGACAAGGAAGAGACGCCGCTTAACAGCAAACTGAACAAACTCACCAAAAGGCTCATTTGGGTAATCCTTGCTATGGCAGCCGCTTTTTTCTTCTTTGGCTGGCTCGCAGGGAAAGACCTGTATCAACTGGTACAAACTTCTATTGCCTGGTCTATTGCTGCGATTCCTGAAGGTTTGCCAATAGTCGCAAGTATCGCCCTGGCCCGGGGAATGGTAAGGCTTTCCAAAAAGAGCGTTTTAATAAAGAGCCTTGGCGCTGTTGAAACGCTGGGAGAGACCACGGTGATCTTTACAGATAAAACGGGAACTCTTACTAAGAATGAACTCACCGTCCATAGCTTTTGCCTGCCTCAGGAAAAGCTGTTGAAGGTTGACTGGCACGGGAATAAACCTCAACTGGATGGCGAGAAGCAACAAAGCAGCGAAACCAATTTTAAGGAGATGCTAAAAATTGCTGTTTTGGCCAATGATGCCTCCCTCAAGGAACCGGAAAACAATACTTCGGAAAAGGCTGAAGTTAAAGAGAAGTCGGAGGTGAACCGTAATCCTGAAGCTTCCGAAGGTTCAGATGATCAACCCGAAGCGGAGGACGGGGAAATATCTGCCAAAGGAGATCCCCTGGAGATTGCCCTGCTTGATTTTGTAAGCAAATTTGATCCGGAAGTATATGGGGAACTGCAACAATTGCAGCGGGAACTACACGATCCTTTTGATTCAGAATCTATGGTCATGGGAACTATTTATAGAGATGACGGGGATTTATACGTTGCCGGAAAAGGGTCTACAGATGCTATTTTGGCCCGTTCCAAAAAGATTCTAAAAAATGGAAAACCCGAAGAATTGAATGAAGAGGAAAAAGAGGCATGGAAGAACAGGAATAATGAAATGGCAGAAGATGGTCTGCGGGTGCTGGGCTTTGCCTACAAAAAAATAAATGATCTGCCCACCGGGGAAGAGGCTGAAGATTTTTTACATGAACTGGTATTTGTTGGACTACTGGGGTTCCTGGATCCTCCCCGTAAAGAAGTTACGGCGGCCATAGAAACCTGTAAAGCTGCCGGCATAAAGGTGGTGATGGTAACCGGAGATCATCCAGGAACAGCCACAAACGTGGGGCGGGAGGTAAAGATCTTTTCAAAAAAAGAAGAAAAACAAGGGGAAGCCGTTCTTCATGGGAAGGATCTGAATAAAGAATTTGAGAGGGAGAACCCGGAAAAACTGGTAAATACCCCGATATTTTCACGCGTGGACCCAGAGCAAAAGTTAAACTTAATAAGCCATTTTCAGGAACTGGGGGAAATAGTGGCCATGACGGGAGACGGTGTCAACGACGCCCCGGCTCTCAAAAAAGCGAATATTGGGATCGCTATGGGAAAACGAGGCACACAGGTGGCCCAGGAAGTGGCAGATGTGGTGCTAAAAGATGATTCGTTTAATTCTATTGTCACAGCTGTCGAGCAGGGGCGTATCATATTTGGAAATATAAGAAGGTTTGTTCTTTATCAACTTTCCTATCACCTGGCCGAAATCATCCTTATTGCTCTTGTAAGTTTCTCTTTATTCATTCTGCCTATCCTGCCTTTGCAGTTGCTTTTCCTTAACCTGCTTTCAGATGTTTTTCCGGCACTGGCTCTTGGAATTGGGGAAGGGACCCATAACGTTATGAAGATGCCACCAAAAGATCCCAAAGAACCTATTATCACCCGAAAGAACTGGCTGCAAATTGTTGTGTACGGAGTGATTATAGCCATAAGTGTTACAGGTGCTTATTTTTATTCCCACTTTTATTGGGATGAGACAGAAGGGATCAACAATAATATTGCTTTTCTAAGTCTGGCTTTTTCTCAGTTTCTGCACGTTTTGAATATGCGCGAGGGTTGGGAACCGGTTTTCAATAACCAGGTTACGCGTAACAAGTATGTATGGATGGCGGTGATCTTTTGTATAGCTGCTGTTTTTACAGCCTACTTCATTCCCGTAGTGGCCGAGGTTCTTAATTTACAGCCTTTACAGCCAAGACATTGGGGTCTAATCGCCATTGCCAGTATTTTACCCACCCTGGTCATTCAAACAATTAAACACATTAAAAAAGATTTTTAAATAATTGATATGAAATACTACCTAAAAGCGATAATAACAGATCTTGACGGCGTGATCACAAGTACCGCCCGGCAACATGAAAAAGCCTGGAGAAAAACATTTGATGATTACAATGAGCGGAGGAAGAGAGAATGGAAAAAAGAATTTCTTCCTTTTTCTGAAAATGATTATGCCCGATATATAAATGGAATACCGCGTTACGACGGAGTAAATAATTTCCTTGTTTCAAGAGGGCTGGAACTACCTTTTGGCTCTCCCGAAGATGCCGCTGGATTCCAAACCGTCTGCGGGCTTGGAAATCTTAAAAACCAGAATTTTAGACAGGTTATCGAGGAAGAAGGAGTTGATATATTTGAAAAAAACGTTCAGCAATTAAGGGACTGGAAAAAACAGGGGCTTAAAATAGGACTCATTTCTGCCAGTAGGAACTGCAGGGAGATCCTGAAACTTGCGGGTCTTCAAAATGACCTTTTTGACACTGTAGTAGATGGCATTACTTCTGCAGAAAGGAACATTGAGGGGAAACCGGCACCCGGTATTTTCCTGGAAGCAGCAAAAGAGTTGGGTGTTAAACCCGACCTCGCCATGATCATTGAAGATGCACAGGCTGGAGTAGAAGCAGGAAGAAATGGAAACTTCAGGTTGATAATAGGAATTGAAAATGCTTCTTCCAAAGAGGAATTACTGGAACATGGTGCACATTTGGCAGTGAAGAATCTTCAGGAATTAGATCTGGAGTTTAAAAAAGGCCGTGAACCAAAAGAACTACCGTCGGCAATTGAGAATTTTCCAGAGATAAAGGAAAAATATCTGCAGAAAAAACCTTTGCTGTTTCTCGACTTTGATGGAACACTCGCACCTATAGTAGAACATCATGCAGACGCAGCAATTTCTGAAGAAATGAGGGAACTGGTGAGGAAACTGGCAGAAGTTTATCCGGTGGCGGTGATAAGCGGTCGGGGAATGGGTGATGTTAAGCAGCGGGTCAACCTTCCAGGACTTTATTATGCCGGGAGTCACGGCTATGAGATCTCCGGTCCAGACGGTTTTTTTAAAGAAAATGAAGAAGCTCAAAAGGTCCTTCCGCTTTTCGACGAAATTGAACCCATTCTTAGGGAGCAGCTTCAGGGTATTAAGGGAGTGGATTTTGAGCGAAAGAAGTTTACCCTTGCCATTCACTATCGCCAGGTAAAGCCCGAATTTGAGCAGGAAGTTCATGACAGGGTGAATGGAGTACTTAGAGACTACCCCGAACTTACCGCAGCCGGGGGCAAGAAAGTAATTGAAATAAGACCCAATATTGACTGGCACAAAGGAAGAGCAGTTGAATTCCTGAAGCGGGAACTTTCAAATCAAGAGAATCCTTTTTCTATCTATGTGGGTGACGATGTCACAGATGAAGATGCCTTTAGGGAAGTGGATCATAGCCTGGGAATTCTTGTGGGAGACCACGACCAGGATACTTTCGCCGATTATTCTCTGCAGGACCTGGAGGAAGTAAAAACCTTTTTTAGAAACCTTATTAAAACCTGAGGTGTGAAAAATGAAAGACTGGATCTTAAAATATGATAATTACTCCCCACAGGAGGAGTTGCTGCGAGAATCGCTTTGCACTCTGGGTAACGGGTATTTTGCTACCCGGGCAGCTGCAGAGGGGTCTGTAGCTGGAGAAAACCATTATCCCGGCACATATCTCGCCGGGGGATACAACCGTCTTGAAACTACCATAGCCGGACGGGTCATTGAAAATGAGGACCTTGTGAACTGGCCAGACTGGACGCTGCTAAGGTTTAGACTGGAAAATGGCGACTGGTTCAATATAGATGCTGTTGAGATCCTTGAGTTTGAACAGTCTCTTAACCTTCGCGAAGCGATCCTGGAGCGTAGAATGAAATTTAGGGACAAAGAGAACAGGGAAACACAGCTTTGCAGTCGCAGGGTTGTAAGTATGTCAAAGATGCATCTGGCAGCAATAGAGTGGGAATTGAGGCCTTTAAATTGGCAAGGTTCAATAACCATTCATTCCGCCTTAAATGGAAAAGTTTCCAATACAGGAGTTGCCAGGTATAGAGCCCTTAATGGTCAACATCTTGTCCCGCTCGATACGGGGAGTTTTGAAGAAGACGGTATTTATCTAAAGGTGAGAAGCAGCCAGTCTGAAATTGTAATGGTCCAGGCCTGTAAAACCAGGGTAAGCTTTGAACTTTATGAACCTTCCGTGGAGAGGAGAAGTATCATCGAAAAGGATTACGTGGCCCAGGAACTCATTTTTGAAGCCCGGGAAAACAAGGCCATAACTGTTGAAAAGCTGGTAGCAGTGTATACTTCCAGGGACATGGCCATTGCCGATCCTCTGTGCGAGGCAAAGAAGCTGGTAACACGAATTCCGGGATTTGGCGAGCTTCTGCGGTTTCACAAAATGGCCTGGGAGGAACTTTGGGGGCAGAGTGATATCCTTTTAAAAGCTGATGGGAATAATGATCAATTGTTGCTAAGGCTGCACATTTTCCATCTTTTCCAAACCTTTAGCTTGAAAACCATTGATGAAGATGTAGGTATACCCGCAAGAGGATGGCATGGCGAAGCCTATCGCGGGCATGTATTCTGGGATGAGCTTTTTATATTTCCTTTCTACAACATCACTATTCCCGAACTCACCCGGGCATTGCTCATGTACCGTTACAGGAGATTACCCGAGGCACGGTTTGCAGCCAGTAGCGAAGGCTACAAAGGTGCTATGTTTCCCTGGCAGAGTGGGAGCAACGGGAGGGAAGAAACACAAATTATTCACCTTAACCCCGAATCGGGGAACTGGCTGCCAGATAATACTCATTTACAGCGGCATGTGAATGCAGCTATAGCCTATAATGTGTGGCAGTATTTTCAGGTGAGTGGTGACCTGCAGTTCCTGGCATTTTATGGTGCCGAATTGCTCCTGGATATTGCAAAATTCTGGGCCAGCAAAGTGAAGTACAATGAGGAGAGAGGAAAATATGAGATACATGAAGTAGTTGGCCCCGATGAGTACCATACCTCCTATCCCAATTCTTCAGAGCCCGGTCTTCGAAACAATGCCTATACAAATATAATGGCTGTATGGACGCTGAAACACGCACTCCTCACCATTCAAAAACTAAATAATCGGAGAGCAAGTGACCTGTTGAGGTTAATGGAAATAGATGATGAAGAACTTTCCCGCTGGCAGAACATTTGTGAAAATATGTTCGTTCCGTTTCTGGAGGATGGAAAGATAATCGAACAATTTGAAGGTTTTGATAAGCTGAAGGATTTAGATTGGAAATGGTACCACGAAAAATATGGAGAGACCATGAGACTGGACCGTATCCTTGAGAAGGAGGGAGACGATGTCAAAAATTACAAGGCGGTAAAACAACCTGACGTTTTAATGCTCTTTTTTCTTTTTTCTTCCGAAGAGCTCAAAGAACTTTTCGATCTAATGAAATACCCCTTTGACCCCAAAGAGCAAATTCCTGCAAATATTGATTATTACGAGGCGATCACCTCTCATGGTTCTACCTTGAGTAAAGTTGTTTATTCCTGGGTTTATGCCAGGTCTCACAGGGAGCAATCCTGGCATGATTTTAAAGAAGCTCTAATTAGTGATTTTTCAGACGTGCAGGGAGGGACTACTGCCGAGGGTGTACATATGGGAGCCATGGCGGGTACTGTAGATCTAATTCACCGCTGCTACACGGGAATAGAATTTAAAAAAGAAAGCCTATACTTCAATCCGGGATTACCTCAAAATGTTGAAGAAATAAGTTTTAGATGTAGGTACCGGCGGCATTGGCTGGAGGTAAAACTCACACAGGACGTTCTATTTCTTAAAAGCCATGGTGGCTGGCAGGACCTTATTAAAATTGTGGTAAATGAAGAGGAGTTTGTCATGAGAAAAGGGGAGGAGAGAAGCTTTACCTACCGGAAGAAAGAAGCCCAGTAAATTACCGGTTCTTATGACCTGATGAATATCATTCACAGGATCGGGGTTTTCAGCTAAATTTGGTTAAAAGTATTACCCATGTTGAAATATTTTTTACCGGCTGTAGCTCTTTTCAGTCTTATTTCCTGTGACCAGCAGGAAAATTCGGTATTTCCGGTGGAGACCTCGATCACCGAAGCTGTTTATGCTTCTGTCACTGTGCAGCCCGATAGTCTTTATCAGGCATTTGCAGTGGTAAATGGTCTTGTGGATGAGAACCTTGTGGAGGAGGGGGATGTGGTACAAAAAGGCGATGTGCTGGTACAGATTATTAAAACCAATCCAGAATTGGCTTCAAAAAACGCATTTTTGGCCCTGCAGCTGGCACGGGAAAACTTTGAAGGAGGCGCAGCAATCCTTTCGGACCTGGAGGAAGAAATTAAAGCGGCAAAACTTCAGTTTCTTAATGACTCCGTCAACTATAGAAGGCAGGAGCGGCTTTGGGAGCAGCAAATTGGTTCCCGGTCCACCCTGGAAAGTAGAAAACTCGCTTTTGAAAAATCTGAAGCCGCCCTTGAAATACTTCAAAACAGATACCAACGCACCCAAAAGGAGTTGGAAACCCAGCTAAAACAGGCAGAGAATACTTATAGATCCTCTTTAATTAATACTACCGATTTTTCTGTTACCAGTAAGATAAACGGAAAAGTTTATGCCATTCATAAAGAGCCGGGGGAGATAGTCAATGCTTCCCAGCCACTGGTAACTTTAGGTAGTGCAGATAGATTTATTGTGGAGATGCTTGTAGATGAGGAGGATATCGTAAGAGTAAGAAAGGGATTGACTGTTTACTTAACTCTTGATGCCTATCCTAAAAAAATCTTTAGAGCTAAAGTTGATAAGGTGTATCCCAAGAAGGATGAAAGGAATCAGACTTTTTTAGTGGAAGCTCTCTTTACAGATGCGCCAGAAGTACTCCTGCCGGGGCTTTCTGGAGAAGGAAACATTGTGGTGGCACAACGGGAAAAAGCACTCGTTATTCCCCGGAAATTTTTGATCGGAAATAACCGTGTAAGAACAGAAGATGGTATCGTTGAGGTTACCACCGGCCTGGAGAGTATTGATTCCGTTGAGGTTAAAGAAGGAATTACAGCAAATACAAAATTATTTCCACCAGAGGAATGAGAAACTATCGGGTAATATTGAGTATTGCAAAAACACACCTGGTAAGCAAACTGCGGCAAACCCTTATTGCTGCTCTCGGGGTTACTTTTGGGATAGGTTCATATATTACTCTTGTAAGCTTTATGACGGGCCTTAACCAGATGCTGGATGATCTCATTTTAAATCAAACTCCTCATGTTCATATCTTCAATGAGATCAAGCCTACCCGGGACCAGCCTGCAACCCTTTATGAGGGCATGGATGAATCCTTAACGGTAATACATTCGGTTAGGCCCCAGCTTACTCAAAAGAAGATCCATAATGCACAACCTTTAATGGAGTACCTTGAGGAGGATCCCCGGGTAAGAGGAGCTATTCCGCAGGTGAAGACACAGGTTTTTTACATTTCAGGTTCTATAGAGCTGGGAGGAAATCTTTTGGGAGTAGAGATATTGAAAGAAGAAGAGCTTTTTAATCTTGGAGATTATATAGTAGAGGGAAGCGCCAGGGATCTTCATAACACCTCCAACGGAATTATTCTTGGGGCAGGGGTGGCAGATAAATTGTCTTTGGAAGTAGGAGATCGCGTGCAGGTAACCACTGTAAAAGGGGATGTTTTTCCATTAAAGATCGTGGGGATATATCAAAGCGGGATCGTAGAAATAGATAATGTTCAAAGCTTTACAAATCTTCACACAGTCCAACGTATCCTTGGAGAACCCGGAAGCTACATCACAGATATAAACGTAAAGTTGAATGATATTGAAGAGGCAGTTTCTATAGCAGAATTTATTGAGGAGCAGTTCGATCTTACTGCAATTGATGTAAGAACAGCAAATGCCCAGTTTGAGACGGGAACCACTGTTCGAAATCTTATTACCTATGCCGTTTCAGTTACGCTGCTGGTAGTGGCCGGTTTCGGCATCTACAACATTCTCAACATGTTGATCTATGAAAAGATGAACGATATTGCCATTTTAAAAGCAACGGGTTTTTCGGGCAGGGACGTACAGCTCATTTTTATGAGTCAGGCGCTAATTATAGGATTTTTAGGTGGGATTTTAGGACTTTTGCTTGGGTACGGCCTTTCAGTTTTAATAAGTCATACTCCCTTTAATACCGAGGCATTGCCAACAGTAGAAACCTATCCTGTAAATTTTGATATCCGCTTTTACATATTTGGGATTAGTTTCGCAATGCTTTTTACTTTTCTGGCGGGCTATCTCCCTTCGCGTAAAGCCAAAAAAATCGATCCTGTGAAGATCATAACAGGTATATAGGTATGAAGCCAATTCTCGAAGCCAGTCATATTGATAAACATTTTTGGAAACCGGTAGAATTTCATGTGCTTAAGGATATAAACTTTAGCGTAAACTCGGGAGAATTTGTTTCCATCATGGGAAAGTCGGGCTGCGGTAAATCTACCCTTCTCTACATCTTATCAACAATGGACCGGGATTATGACGGGAAGCTTTTTCTTAACGGAGATTTGCTTACCGGGCAACATCCCAATAAGCTGGCTTATGTAAGAAATAAATATATTGGCTTCGTATTCCAGTTCCATTACCTCCTGCCCGAATTTACCGTACTTGAAAACGTGATGCTTCCTGCCCGAAAGCTTGGAGAACGATCTACTGAAGAGATTAGGAAAAATGCCCTCTACAAGCTCGACATGCTTGGCATTGAAAATCTCGCAGTTAAAAAAGCATCTCAAATCTCGGGTGGAGAGAAACAGCGGGTTGCTATCGCCAGGGCTCTCATAAATGATCCTGCAATTATCATGGGGGATGAACCCACCGGGAATCTCGATAGTCACAATTCAGAAAATGTGCTTAGAATTTTCAGGCAATTGAGTGATGAACAGGGGCTGTCTTTATTAATAGTTACCCATGATAGTGATTTTGCAAAGCG
Source organism: Salinimicrobium sp. TH3 (assembly GCF_026676115.1). Taxonomy (GTDB): domain Bacteria; phylum Bacteroidota; class Bacteroidia; order Flavobacteriales; family Flavobacteriaceae; genus Salinimicrobium. The sequence goes on from NZ_JAPONB010000003.1 coordinate 79,418, forward strand.
TACAGATAGAATTATAACAATGGAAGACGGCAGGATCATAAATCATAATGCGGAAAATTAAACTCTTTTAAGGTGTAAAGTCCCGATGCTTCAGTAAATACTTCTGGTCTTTTTAACTTCAGCAGGAGAATTAAGAAAACCACTAGATTATCGTGAAGAATAATTTTCTAATTTGTGACAAAATCTGGAAAGTATGAAATGGAGGGGGCGCAGAAAGAGTGATAATGTAGAAGATCGAAGAGGTAGTTCTAAAGGTAAAATTGCAGCCGGGGGAGGAATCATTGCCATTATTTTTATTGCAATTCAGCTTTTTTCAGGTGGTGATGCTATGGAGATCTTCAACCAGCTCCAGGAGCAGGTGCCCGCAGGGGAGACCCGGGAACTTTCGGTAGAAGAAAAGGAGCTTGGAGACTATGCGGGAGTAGTATTGGCCGACACAGAGAATGTATGGAATGCCCTTTTTGAGCAGAATGGATCCTCCTATCCCGAACCTGGCCTGGTGCTTTTTAGTAATGCCGTGCAAACTGCATGTGGAGGAGCCTCAGCTGCTTCAGGGCCATTTTATTGTCCTGCAGATCAAAAGATATATATAGACCTGCGATTCTTTGAAGAACTACGTACCCGTTTTGGGGCGAAAGAAGGCAATTTCGCTATAGCCTATGTTATTGCTCATGAGGTGGGGCATCACGTTCAAACTGTTTTAGGTACTTCGGGGAAAGTGCGGCAATTACAACAGGGAATGGATCAAACCGAAGCTAATGAACTCTCTGTAGCTCTTGAATTACAAGCCGATTTTTATGCCGGAATATGGGCGCATTACAACAGGGAATACCTCGAGCAGGGAGACATAGAGATAGCCCTGAGTGCTGCGAGTGCTGTTGGGGACGACGCAATTCAGAAACGAACATCTGGCCGTGTGGTGCCCGATGCTTTTACTCACGGAACCTCCAAACAGCGCATGGAGTGGTTTTCAAAAGGATTTCAAACCGGCGATCTATCAATGGGAAAAACCTTTGAAGCCCTTATCCCATAACTAAGTTAAAGCGGGAAAGCTTACCGCCAGGATTAACAGGTTTATTATTGTGCCATATTTTGCATCTTCCCAGTTAAGGGTAATTAAAAACTGCGAAAGCAAAGCTCCACTTATAGATAAAACTGGCCAGAAGGGGTAGGCGTTGAGGAAATAAACATTAGCTAAAACCAGAAGTACAGTGCATGCGAACCAAAGAGCCCCTTCAGAGATGCTAATCTTTCTGGAAATCGTGGGAAGAAAGTCTGTATAAAAAGCTTTGACAAGCCCCATAAGGTGTAGAATAGCATGTAATAATAATAAGAGTGAGATTAGAACTTTCATTGAACTGTAGCAGTTTTATTCCTGGTTCTTTTGGGGCTTCTAAATGGTATTTGCTGCTCTTGTGGGATTCCCTGTAAAATCATTACAGGAATTTTACTGTCGGCTATTGCATTCACGATGCGAGAGGTAGTTGGCCCTGCAGGAAAAATTGATTGAGAAAGAGGTACTATATGCAAATCATAATTGTCCTTCTGCATAGTTCTACCTAAATGGCTTGCAACGTGATCTGTAATCAATGTTCCGACTTTAGGATGGTAAACTTCAAACAATTGATTTAGTTCATATTCATCTCTTGCTACCTGGGAATGATTTATTTTGCCTGAATACATTTTGATAATTTCCACATCCAGGTCATGGTTTCCAAAAAGCCTTTTAAAGGGAGTTAGAGTGGCCTGTTTTATTTCCACATGAGGTTGTAGTGTTATCAGAATCCTTTTAGGTAGGGTGAACTTTTTCTCCTTTGGAATAAAAAGTAGAGGTGATTTTGAATTCCGGAAAAACTCATAAGGCAACTGCAATGTTTTTTCCAATACTGCTGTACTTCCAATAATAAGTGAGTTGGGATCTACCTGCTCTTCCAGGGCTTTTCCGGGAAAAAGAAGTTGTATATTAATCTTTTTGGAAGGGTAGATCTTTGCAATTTCTTTCTGAAGTTTTTGAAGTCTTTGACCGGCCTCATTCTGGATACAGTTGATCCATTCTTTATCCTCAAATTTTGTAGAGCTATAAGCGGCAGCTTCAGGAAGATTCAACATGAAGAATGTGCATTCCTCTTCTCTCATCAAACCAAGTGCATAAAGGATCACCCGGGTAGATGATGAAGAAAAATCCATTGGAATAATCACATTTTTCATGGCCCAATATTTTCCACTGTTAAGTTACGAAAAATACCCCTTGGAAAGATGAAAATTGTGATTTGTTCAACACTTAAAACTGGCCACTTCCTGTACCTCTCCCGGCTGCATATTTTTTAAATATTCCTCTCCTATTCTTACCCTTACTAACCTTAGGGTGGGAAATCCTACTGCTGCAGTCATTTTTTTAACCTGGCGGAACTTTCCTTCTGTGAGCGTCACCGAGATCCAGCTTGTAGGCCCATGCCTGGCGTCTCTTATAGGTCTTGAACGTGGCGAAAAGGCTGGAGGAGCTAACAGGATTTTAGCCTCACAAGGTTGGGTGAGGTATTTATTGCCGTTTATTCCTATTTCCACTCCCTCTCTCATTCTTTCAATGGCACTACTGTCTATTTCCCCATCCACCTGTACATAGTATTCTTTTTCTACACTATTTCCGGTAATTTCTGCACTAATCTTACCATCTGTGGTTAATAATAGAAGCCCTTCGGAATCTTCATCAAGGCGACCAATAGACATAGTGTTTTGCGGGAATTCATAAAGTTCACCAAGCATTCTTTTATTCCTGCGGGTTCGCTGGTTGGTAATAAACTGACTTAGAAATCCATAAGGTTTATATATCCTGAAGTGTCTGTGCATAATATGTTACAAAGATAAAACTTAGGTGTTCGAGAAGGAAAATAAATGTTGTCCCTTTTTTATAGATTAATCAAAAAATCCCCAAAAGTGGGTATTGGAGGAAGTATTAGGAACGTTTATTTTTACGCTATGAAATTGTATTGCAATTAATTCTGAAATGAATTAGATACAATGAGTAAAAAATCGGGGAAGTAGGGGGCCCCGATTTTTTTTTGTCTTTATATGAGGTCATAGGCTCTGGCGTATTCTGTAAACTCAAAACTGGAAGAGATCTCCAGTTTCTTTTTGATGTTCTTGCGATGGGTATGCACGGTATCTATGGAAATACTAAGTTCCTCGGCTATTTCGGCTGAACTCTTTCCAAGCGCAACCAATCGTAAAACTTCTTTTGCCCTTTTCCCAAGGCAAAGGTACTTAGAGAGATTTTCCTTGAAGAACATATTTTCCTTAAGAAGGCGCTCTGCTTTATTCTCTATATGTTTCATCCTGTTAATAGGAATGGCGGCTGTGACAATGTGAGTTGGAGTTCCATCTGGAGCCTGGTGGAAAATACGAACAGATGCAATGTGCCACACCCAGTCTTTCCTATCTTTAAACCTCACTTGCTGGAAAAATGTAAAAGTCTCATCAGGATCTTTTTTTTCAAGCAGTTTTCTCAATTTTACCATGAAGTCCTCCATGTCTTCATTATTGAAAAATCTTTCATGATATTCGGGTCCCATGCCCGAAAGTTCCTGCAAACTTAATCCCAATTGATCAAGACCTCGCGAACTCATAAAGACTACTTTAAAATCTTTTTTTCTCAGTTCATGAATAACGATGACACATGGCATAAATTCGGCACAAGCAGAAAATATTTCCAGCTTTTGTTCAAAAGTTTTTTCCAAATCCTTTGTTTATTTTCAATAAAACTAATCAAATCTAACGTTTTTAATGAAAAATGCTCCAATAAATCGATGAAAGGATAAAAGTTTCGACCTTTATCTTTAAGTATAAGATATGATTAGAAAAGCCGGAAATTTTTTAATTCCCGGCTCTTATAACCAATCGGTTTTTTGGATCTTTCCTGTCTGGCAATTATTGAAATATTGGCTCAACGAGGAATGAAAACTATTCCAACAGTTTGATCAACTCCTTTGCTGTTTTTTCTGCCGAAGCGGGGTTCTGCCCTGTCACCAGTTTACCCGAAACTTTTACCCTGGAGGTAAATGGTAATGTAGCCGAACTGTATTTAGCACCCAAAGTCTTTAAGCGGTCCTCAAGGCTAAAAGGAATATTGTCCCGGAGACCTACCAGCTTTTCTTCGTTATTTGAAAAAGCGGTAACTTCTTTTCCCTGTAACAGTTCCGGTTCTTCAATAGCAGCAGTAAGTAATGCTGCGGGGCCGTGGCACACCGCGGCAATAGGTTTGTCTTGTTTATAGAATTCTATGACAAGGCGGGAAGTATCTTTGTCTGTGGCGAGATCTCCCATGGGGCCGTGGCCACCCGGGAAAAATACCGCGTCAAAATTATCGGCTGTAATCTCCGAAAGCTTCTGTGTGAATTCAAAATCTTTTTGCGCCTTTTCATCCTTTTTAAAACGGCGGTTGGAAGAGGTAATATTTTCCGTTAACTGGCTTCTGGGGTCTATGGGCGGTTTACCTCCTTTTGGACTTGCCAGGGTAACATCATAACCTTTATCAATGAATTCGTAATAAGGATCTGTGAATTCCCCAAGCCAAACACCGGTATGGGAATCTGTATCGAGCAGGTCACTATTTGAGGTAAGGATAACTAGTATCTTTTTCATAAAATTTTATTTTTCTTATAATGAAGTTTACCAAATCCTCCCGAAGCAGCCAAATCTTTATCTTTTAATTAATATTTACTGCCAATACCTAACCCTTTATTTCCAGGGAGCTGTATCCCTGTCCATTCCTGCTAAGTTGTATTTGAGTTGCGATCCTTTCCTTAAGGGAATCAACGTGACTAATTATACCAATTGTTTTAGAAGATTCTGCCTGTAATTTTTCCAGTGTATCCAGGGTTTGGTCCAGGGTCTCAGGATCCAGCGTCCCAAAGCCTTCATCAATGAAGAGGGAGTTGATTTCCACATTTTTGGAGGCCAGGTCGCTTAATGCAAGGGCCATGGATAAACTCAGCAGGAAAGTTTCCCCGCCCGATAAAGTTTTGACAGATCGTCGCTGCCCGCCCATGTGTTCATCTATTGCCACCAGGCTGTCATCCTCCTCATCCATAGGTTTGTCTATGCGATAACGGTCACTAAGATCAATAAGTCGCCTGTTAGCCAGCACAAGAAGCTGAGACAGGCTTAGGTCCTGCGCAAAATCATTGAATTTTTTCCCCGTGGCATCGCCTATCAAATTGTTGAGTAACTCCCATCTTTTGATTCGGGCCTTGGTGGACTTGAGGAGGGCTTCAATGTTGTCGATCTTTTCCCTGCGCTCCTTGTCATTTCGCTGCTTTCTTCTAAGCTCCTCGCATTGTTCATTAAGTAAGCTGCGCTGTGAATTCACTTCCTTTAATCTATCTTTAAGTACTGCTAAAGGTTCCGGAACATCCTTTTGCTGTAGCTGCCCCAGCTGTTCCCTTAGAGTTTTTAAAGAGGCTTCAATTTTTGCTTTTTCTGAAGTTAATTCGTCCCGCTTCTTTCGAAGCTGTAAATATTCGTTTTCCGAAAGTAATCTTTGCAGAGCTTCTTTGATCTCACGGCAATTCGCTTCGGTGATTTTCGGTTGCAGGCTTTGTTCAAGCTTCTCAAGCGCAATAGTTCTCTCATCCATCTTTTGGTTGAGCTCTTTTCCCTGCCGGGTCATAGTTGCTTTCTCATGCTGCAGTTTTGTCCATATATTTTGCAGTTCAAGGCAGTCGGTTTCAATGTCATTACCGGTGTACAGGCTGTCCAGTTCTTCTTTAATTTGTCTCCCCTGTACAAGAACAGCTTTAATTTCAGAAATTATTGGAAGTCCCGCCAAGACAGCACTCAGTTTCCGTTTTTCCTGCTCAAACCTTTCAAGCAGGTCAAGCTTTTCCTCCCTGCTGCTACAAAATTCTTCCCAATTTTCACCCGATGGATTGATCGCTAAATATTCCTCTTCAAAATGCCTTTTTTGAAGCTCCAGTCTCCTGTTGTTTTCCTGGATAAGCAGTTGAAGTTCTAAAAGCCTTTTTTGGTGATGGGCAAGGCTGGTGTCCCGGGTCATGATCTGTCTTTCAAGTTCAGAAACTTCTTTTTTCAGCTTTAAAATTGCCTCCTGTAAATTGTCATTTTTGAAAGGTAAGTCGCTCGCATAAGGATGTTCTGTGCTGCCACAAAGAGGGCAGGGCTGACCGTCTACAAGATTGTGCCGGTGTTCTTCCAGGCTGGCTTTGAGAAGTTCGTTTTCCCTTTTTAGTTGCAGGTTCTCGACATCCTTCTGAAGGATTTGCATTTCTTTTTTTGCTGAAGATATCTCCTGCGGCAGCACTTCTATCTGCGGAAGAAGTTCTTTTTCCTCTTTTGTTGCCTTTTCAACTTCTGCGGAAAGATTTGTGATCGCCACCCATTCCTGTTGTGCTTTTCGTCCCTGCTGAAGCATCTGCTTTAACCGTGCTTTTTCGGTTTCAGGTTTTTCCAGGTTTACCTGCTTCAGGTTCTGCTTTAATGCCACCAGGTTGTTCTCTCCGGCAGCTTTTAATTCCTTCAGTTTTAATTCTTCAGCTTCCAGGTTGCCAATCAGCTGGAATGGTACTTCCCGTAATTCTGAGTTAAACTGTTTCTCCAGATGCCGGTACTGGGTAAGTTTTTCATCCCGTTGCTGCTGCAGCTTCCTTACATTTTTAGAAAAGGTCTGTAAGTGAGTTTCAATTTCCCCGGTTTCGGGTTCAGATTTGAGAAAGTTTTTAATCTTGGCCAGGCAGGTGGAAATGTTTTGAGTATTTTCCTTTTCGCCCCGCTTATGGGTGGCAAGTTCCTGTTTAAGTTCTGTGCAGGTTTTATCCAGGTGCTGCCAGGCGCGAAGGTCTTCGGCAAAAACCTGAACCTCCTCATGTTGCTTTAATTTAAGGCCATTTATTTCTTCAAAAAGAGAGATGTTTTCTACAGCTACATTCTTTAATTTTTCCTGTGTAAGGATCTGTGCCTCCTGTTCAGAAATATTTTTCTTTAGCTGAATAAGCCTGTCCAGCTGCTGAATTTCCTTTTCCAAAGGTTCACAGATCTTTGTTTTTTCTGCTAAAGTTGATTTTAGCTCCTTCAAAACTTCCTCTTCTAAAAGGTCATTTTTGAGCAGGTTTATTTCCCGTTGCCTTTCCTCAATTTCGGCATTTTCGCTTTTGAACTTTTGGTATGCCTTTACCCCTACCTGCCTGTAAATCCCCGTGCCTGTAATTTTTTCCAGTAACTCTCCGCGTTCGTCCTTTTTAGCTTTTAAAAATTGAGCAAAATCCCCTTGGGCTAAAAGCACAGATTTTATGAACTGATTGTAATTAAGCCCGATGAGCTCTTCATTTTTGGAAGGCACATCAGATTTTTTATAGTCCAGCGGCTTTTCTGTAGCCATATCGTAGATGAACATTTCATAATCGCGCAGGTTGTTGTTACGGTTCGTAGAAATGCTCCATTCTGAAGCGAAAATCCCTTTTTTTGCCTGATAAGTTACCCTGGCACTTGCCTCTTTTTGGTTGCGGGTAAGAAGAGCTCCTTTGTTGATAATATCATTCTTACTTATTTTCCCGAGACGGGGGACCATATTAAAAAGGGCGAGGGAAATCACATCCAGGATCGTGCTCTTGCCGCTTCCTGTGGGACCGGTGATCGCAAAAAGGGAACTTACGGTAAAAGGGGCTTTTGTGAAGTCTATCTCGTGCCTTCCCTTTAAGGAATTTATATTTTCAAATTCAATTTTTAAGATCTTCATATTTCTGCATTTTCGTCCCTGTGCAACTCCTCTAAAATTTCGTCAAAGGCTGCTAATATTTCCTGCCTTGTTTCTTCGTCGTATTCATGTTTTGCGATGAGCTCCAGGAACACATCTTTAGGCTGCAGGTCCTGCAACTGCTGTTCACCTCCAAAAGCCTGGGCAGCGCCCTTGATTTGATTTTGAAAACTTGCACGATGCTTTACAATCCTGTAGCCCTGCTTTTGGAAATTTGATACTAACTCATCCAGGGCATAGATCTTTAAAGCATCATATTGCTCCTCCTTAAGCTCTACCTCTATAAGACTTTCGAGTTGTTTTTTCTCCTGTAGTTCCTGTAATTTAAAGGTTAGCTCCTCAAGGTCGCCACTTATTTTGAGTAAGGAGCGAAAAACAGGTACAGGAAGACTGCGGGGTTCCCAGCCTGTATTGGTGTCAATTATTAATACCCTTTTTTCATCCTTGCGTTCACTAAAGGAAAGAGGCAGGGGAGAGCCGCTGTAAAATGCCGGCACAGCTGCTGCAACCCGTTGTGGCTTATGGATGTGGCCAAGGGCAATGTATTTGAAATACTCTCCAAACCTCGAAGCTTCAAAAGCTGCCAGGTTCCCTATTTGAATTTCCCTTTCACTTTCTGAAGTTTCGATTCCCGCGGTGAACAGGTGTCCAAGGGCAATGGCAGGAATTCCTTTATATTTTGAAGCACAAATTTCTGAAGCCTCAAAAAAGGTGTTCTGGATACCATTTTTTAGGGCTTCGAGTCGGTCGTCGTAGGTGGTCCCATCTCCTGATTTTCGAAGGTCGGCATCTCTTAGAAATGGTATAGCAGCGATCACCAGGCCGGGATCACCGTTGCTGTTGTGAACGGGAATAATTAATTCTTCCAGATTAGACGGCATCCCGCCAATGATGTCGATATCCAGCTCCTTCAGGATCTCTTTGGGAGCTTCAAGCATGGAAGGGGAATCATGATTTCCACCGGTGAGGATGATCTTGCAGTCAAAGCGGTTCATCTTGACCAGGGCGCGGTAATATTGCCGGCGTGCTTCAGATGACGGATTGGCAAGGTCAAAAATATCCCCCGAAACCAGCAATAGATCAATTTCTTCCTCTTCAATGATCTTGCAAAGCCAGTCAATAAAGAGGTCGAAATCTTCGGCCAGTTCGGTTTTGTGTAGCTTCTTTCCAATATGCCAGTCGGCCGTATGCAGGATCTTCATTAGGTTCAATTTTTCAGCTTCCGAAGGTAAAGGAAAGCTTAATGTCCTGCAAAGTTAATCACTCCTGCGACAAAACATGTCGCAAGTAAATTACCTGTCAAAAATGGCATTTTTCAGAAGTAAGTAAAAGGAAACTGTTCTAATTGTTCTCCAGCTTGTCCCGTATCTTATCAATTGCACTTTCTATGGATTCATCGGGTTCAATGATGTTGTTCTCTCCCCAAAAGGTAAGATCGGCAAAGCCGGTAACATCATCATTCATGATTACTCTTCGGCTCAAAAAACTGTCGTCTTTTTTAACTTTCTCTTTGGTGATCTCCCAATTTGTTACTGCAAGTTCGCTATCAACCTTATAACGGGAATTAAAAAGTTTGCGTTTCCAGTTCACAACAAATTCCAGTTGAGTATGTCCATACCCAAAATACCAGCGACCATCCTTTTGCCTGTAGGTAATGTCATAATTGACTTCAACAGGATAAACTTTCGTTCCACCCGGTTTTTTCTTTACAAAAAGATCTGTAGCGGCCGAGCGGTTGTCGACATTAAGATTGAAGGAGGCTTTCACCAGGGAGAAAGTGTTGGCATCAATAAACAGTTTTCCGTAATACCAGGGCATTTGTTTGTTTAATTCTTCAAAGTCAACCACGTACAGGTATTGATCATCAATTTTGGTGGGATCATCAAAGGTGAATTTGAAGTTGGATAGATCCATTTCATTGAAGATATGAGTGGGATTTTTCATGAGGTCAATACTCAAAGGGTTGTAAGGACCACCCCGAAGTTTTAAGGCTACAGTGTCCAGCCGGTCATAATCGGCCGTTTTACGTGCTTTTACAAGAGCGATATCATCATCGGCGTTAGAATCATAGGGTTGTTTGTGGATCTTTACCACCGCTTCAGAAAGAGAAACATTTTTTCGTCCTCTTTTAATAGCTTCCCTGTAAAAGGCCGTCATGGTAGTACGATCTGTGAAATAATTACTACCCCGGTTATCCAGCATATTTCGAACCAGAGCTTTAGGATCTGTGTAGGTGAAGATACTTACCTCTTCAAGCTCTTCCAGAGATTCTTTAAGTTCAATGACCACATTTCCTTTTTGGAAAAACTCTAAGGGAAGTGTGCGACTTTGAAAGCCGAGGTAAGACACCAGAACATTCACATTTTCCAGGTCCTGCGGAATCTTTAGGGAGAATTCTCCATCATTGTTTGTCACCGTTGAAATATTGGTGTTTTGAACAGAAAGATAAGCCCCGGCCAGGGGATCCTGATTCCGGCTGTTCACTACCTGTCCTTTATATTCGGTATACCTGTCTGTGGTTTGTTGAAGTGCGGCCAAAACTTCAAATGACAGGCTAAAAAATAACAGGATTATAAGGGGCCTTGCGAAAAATGAAATTTGATTTCTCATGGCGCATATTTTTTAAGAGATTACTCTTTCTAAGATACTGAATTTTAATTAATTGTTAAGATAGAGTTTAAAAATTTTAAGAGTAGATATGGGGGAAATTCCCAGGGAAAATTTTTTCATTTTTTCACTAAGTTCTTTATATTTATTAGTCTAAAAATCAACCAATTATATAATTTGTTGGTTTTACAGGAAGAGGGTCAGGTATAGCAAACCTTATATAGGGGAAGAAGGTTTGTTAATCTCTCTCTTCCTTTTTTTGAGTGGTTTTCCTACAAATTGGCCCCTACTACACATACAATAGTGCTATAACAATTGTTTTAGCTTAAAATCCCTCAAATAATATCAAATGAGGTAACATTTGTTTTATCTCGAATAGTTACTTAACAGATCGTTAACATTAATAAATCCTGCTAAGAAGTAATTTTACGCTGAATAATTTCAAGAATTGGCTATTTTGAACTTCCTGCTCTCAAGGAGTAGGATTTCCTGTGACTATTTAATAGTGACAGGTCCTTTTAAGAGCCTCCTTTTCCGCTATGAGTAAGAAGATAAATACCTCTCCGACTATACAAAATCCTAATAATTCCAGTATTTCCGAAAAAGCAAGAATCGTTGCGGTAGGTACGAGTGCTGGAGGACTGGAAGCTCTTAAAGCTTTTTTTGAAAATGTTCCTGAGGATACACAAAACTCCTTTGTAATTATTCAACATCTTTCTCCAGACTACAAGAGCATGATGGGAGAACTTCTTTCCCGAAGTACCGGCTTACCTATTGTTGAGGTGCAGGATGGAATGGAGATTTTGCAGAGACATATTTACATAATTCCCCCGGTTAGCAATCTTATAATAAAGAATCATTGTTTGTATCTTCTGGATAAGCCTAAAACCCAGACGCTAAACCTGCCTATAGACATGTTTTTTGAGTCTTTGGCCAGGGAGCACAGGGATATGGCTATTGGGGTTATTCTTAGTGGTACGGGAAGTGACGGGACCAGAGGTGCACGTGCGATAAAAGAGAATGATGGGATGATCATGGTACAGGAACCGGACGAAGCACAATTTGACGGTATGCCTAAAAGTGCCATCAATACCGGACTGGTAGACTATGTTCTTCCTGTTAAGGAGATGGGGAACGAATTGAAAAACTTCCTTTCGGCTCCTTCCATATTCCATTTCAAGGATGGGGATGTGGCTAATGACCAGTCAGAACTTATGAAGATCCTTAACTATGTCAACGAACAGGCTGGATTGGATTTTAGGGAGTACAAAAGAGCAACACTTGCCCGAAGGGTAGCCCGAAGGGTTAGTGTGTGTAAGTGCCGTTCCCTTGCCGAATATTTTACCTATCTCACCTCTACAGAGAAAGAAGTTGATATTCTTTACCGGGAATTCCTCATTGGGGTAACAAAATTTTTTAGGGACAGTAAAGTATGGGACGAATTACGTCATAAGATCATTCCTGCCCTGGTTAGGGAACGAAAGGACGGCGATGTAATAAAGATATGGGATGTGGCCTGTAGTACGGGTGAAGAAGCCTATTCTTATGCTATGTGCTTCCTGGAAGAAATTGAAAATCAGGGGAAAAATATTGAATTAAAAATATTTGCTACAGACATTGCAGAAAAACACCTGCAAATAGGCAGTAAAGGTTTTTATCCCGAAAGTATTGCTGCAGATGTTCCTGCGGAATTTCTTATAAAATATTTCGTGAGTAAACCTCAAAAATATGAAGTAGTTGAGAATTTAAGAAGGGCGGTGATCTTTTCAAAACATAACGTGATCAAGAATCCGCCTTTTAGCAACATGGATCTTGTTTCCTGTCGTAACCTTCTTATTTATTTTCAACATGCAATACAAACTAAAGCTTTAAAGGTTCTTCATTACAGCCTTAAAAAGGATGGTATTTTGGTGTTGGGGACCAGTGAAAGTGTCTACACACAACAGGATAATTTCAAGGAAATTAGCCGCAAGTGGAAAATCTACCAGAATATTCGGGCAAATAAGAGGCTTGAGCCGGGATTTTCCCATACCCCCCCTTCCAAGGGAAGACCGCTTGCAAACAAAACGGTAAAAGAGCGGCTTTTGAACAGGGAACCCGTTACCTCAAATTTCACGAAACTCACCAGTGACTTTAATGAAACCGTCCTGGATCATTTTAGAGCTGCAAGCGTTTACGTAGATCAAAATTATAACATCCTCGAGGCAATAGGGGAATTCAGGAAATATGCCAGTCTTCCGGTGAGCGGGTTCTCTACGAATCTACTTGACATGTTGGGCACAGATTTAAAATACCTGGTGCAGAACAGTCTCAAAAAGGCAAAAAAGCTTCAGCAAAAAGTTTATTATAAAGATGCCATTTTTGAGCTTCATGGAGAGAAAAAAGCTGTTGATTTATTGGTTAAACCTCTTTCTATGGAGGGCGTGGACCTGGGGAGTACTTTTATGATCACTTTCCTTGAAAAGGAACTAAATCTTGAGAATGTAGAGACAGTAGATAATGTCACTCTCACCACCCGCACACAGGAATATGTATCTAATCTCGAAGAGGAGCTTAAGCAAACAAAGGAAGAACTCAATTCTTCTCTTGAAGAAATAGAGACCAGTAATGAAGAATTACAGGCAGCCAATGAGGAACTGCTGGCCTCTAACGAGGAGCTGCAAAGCACCAATGAGGAATTGCAGAGTGTGAATGAGGAGATCAATACCGTAAATGCAGAGAACCTTCAAAAAATGGATGATCTCGCAGCGCTTAATGCCGATATTAATAACCTCCTGGAAAGCACACAGATAGGTACAATATTTTTAGACTCAGGATTAAAAATTCGAAAATTCACTCCTGCGATCCAGAAACACCTTAGCTTTTTAAATTCCGATATTGGAAGACCAATTAGCCATTTCACAGGTAATATGGGAAAAAGCAATTTGGTAGAAAGATGTAAAAAGGTCTTAAGAACCGGAATTACACTTGAAAAGTCTATAACTTCCAAAGATGGCGTTCATTATCTAAGAAGGATCTCCCCCTATATTAATTCCCATGAAAAGGTGGAAGGGGTTGTGATTACTTTCATTGATATTGAAAACCTTCAAAAATCCAAAGAGAAACTCCAGGCGAGTGAAAAGAGGTTTAAAAGTTTTTATGAAGAAGATCCTGTGATGCACATTAGTGTACATCCACGGACTTTTAAAATTATTCACTGTAATAAGATGACAGTGAAGCAGCTAAAATATGATTCCAAAGAAGAGTTAGTAGGAAAGTCTATTTACGACCTTTATAATGAAGAAGCTCAGGTAGAAGCCCTCAAATCGAGTAAAGCTTTTACAGATAATGGGGTGCTGGTAAACCAGGAGCAGAATATTCTTACCAAAACAGGAGAAACCCTGCCGGTGATCCTCAATGCAATTTCTGAAAAAGATGAAGATGACAACATCCTCACTATTCGCTATACGTTCGTGGAAATTGCAGCACTTAAAATGGCCGAAGATCAGCTTCGGGAACAGAAAGCCGATCTTGAAAGGGCCAATCGGGATTTGGAGCAGTTCGTTTCTATTTGCTCTCACGACCTGCAGGAGCCACTTTCAACCATTAAGTTTGGAATTGATATCCTCGGAAAGATCTATGCTCCTAAGCTGGATGAAAAGGGACAGAACTATGTCACTTACATCAAACAGGCTTCCACACGTCTTTCAGAACAAATTCGTGCGTTGCTGGAACACTCCCGAATAGGCAGGAACGGAAAGAAGAAATTAGTCAATACCAAAGAAATTGTAGAGGTGGTAAAATATGATCTTGGCAAAAGGATCAAAGACACCAATGCAAAGGTACACAGCGGAGAATTGCCAAAGATCATGGGCTATGAAGTGGAATTAAGACTTCTCTTCCAGAACCTTATCTCCAATGCCATTAAATATACGCCAAAAGAGCGATCTCCCGAAGTAAGGATCTCTGCTTACAAGGAAGGAAAATACTGGGTTTTCTCCATAGTTGATAATGGGATAGGAATTTCCAAAGAAGATCAGGCTCATATTTTCACTATATTTAACAGGGTGAAAAATCAGGATAATGAGGGCACAGGCGTTGGTCTGGCCCATGTGGAAAAGATTGTTCTTCTTCACAACGGTACTATCTGGGTGGATTCACAGGAAGGAGTAGGAAGTTCTTTCTACTTTAAATTAAAAGCATAAATATGACCCACATCTCTGAGTATCCAGGCAAGTTAGATTTAGATAACTGTGCCCGGGAGCCAATTCATATTATTGGCAAAACTCAGGCCCATGGAGTACTTGTATCCGTTGATCCTGAAAATTTTATAATTACTCAGGTGGGGGAGAATGCGACCCAGTTTTTTGGGGAGGCATTTGATAGTTTTTTAGGGAAAGATCTCACTTATCTTCTGGGAGAGGAACAAATGACAGGAGTTGTGGAGTTGCTAAACTCCGAAGAAATTTCAGTTCCACGTGAGGTTTGGATCAACAACATTAAATTTTTGATGCTGGCCCATAATTCAGGACTCAATCTTATTCTTGACTTTGAACCCCTGCAGGAGGTGGATAGCTCCTATCATTTTCAAAGACAATTAACAAGGGTTCTCAATAAATTTAAAGCTTCAAAATCTGTTGATCAATTGTGCAATGCCGCGACTATTCTTACCAAAGAAATGTTTGGGTACGACAGGGTTATGATCTATAGATTTGATGAGGAATGGAATGGGGAAGTAATTGCCGAAATTAAAGAGGAAGATATGGGTTCATGGCTGGGTTTACATTATCCCGCTACAGATATCCCTGCGCAATCCCGGGAGCTTTTTCTAAAGCATCAGGTACGGGTGATTTCCAATGTTCATTACACTCCGGTTCCAATTACGCCCGAAATATCTCCTCTTAATGAAGAGCCTCTTGATATTTCCCGATCCGGCCTAAGAGCAGTATCACCAATTCATATTGAATACCTCAAAAATATGGAGGTTGGCGCTTCTCTTTCGGCTGCGATTATTGTAAAGGGCAAACTCTGGGGATTGATTGCCTGTCACCATAAAGCGGCAAAATACCTGGATTTTTACCAGCGGGAAAGTTGTCGGTTTCTAGCACAAATGTTCTCTACAGAGCTTACTCTACAGGAAAACACAGCTTTGATTAGTAGGGCAAAACTTTCTGAGAATATTAGGCGGCAACTGGTGGTGCAAATGAAGGAGGAAAATGATGTGGTAACGGCACTTTCTGAAGGGAATGTAAAATTCACTCAAATTATTTCCTGCGGTGGGGGTGCCATTTTCATTAAAGATCAATGGAAACTTATAGGAAATACTCCTGAAACAAAGCAACTGGAAAGCCTGCTCAACTTTATAAAAAAGCAGCCAAAAAACCTATTTTGGACCAGTAAGCTATCTACATTAT
The DNA here is from genome assembly GCF_026676115.1 of Salinimicrobium sp. TH3. Lineage (GTDB taxonomy): Bacteria > Bacteroidota > Bacteroidia > Flavobacteriales > Flavobacteriaceae > Salinimicrobium. The sequence goes on from NZ_JAPONB010000003.1 coordinate 95,183, forward strand.
TTCCTGAAGCAAATGCTTATAAAGAAGTAGCATCGGGGGTTTTATGTTTAAAGATCGCTGATTATAAATATATTTTCTGGTTTAGGCCCGAACAGATCCAGGAGGTGAATTGGGGAGGGAACCCACAGGCCAAGGCCTTTTACAATGAAAAAGAAGATCGGCTTAGTCCACGTAAGTCATTTGAAAAATGGTCTGAAAAACTTACAGGGATTTCTGAAGCCTGGCAGGAAAATGACAGGGATGTAGCGCGGGCTTTAAGAGAGAATATCAGTTATACTTTACTGGCGCAACAGCAAAAGGAGATCGAGGCTTTAAATACTCAATTAATGGAGGCCAATGAAGAACTGAAATTATTCAGCTATGGGCTTTCACATGATCTAAGGGCTCCGGTGAGAGGTATGGAAGGAATTCTTGCCATTCTGGACGAAGATCACAGGAAAGAGTTAAGTGAAGATGGCCAGGCGTTGCTTCAAATGAGCAGGGATCTCAATGAAAAAATGAATGATCTCATTGATAATATTCTTGAATATTCGCAGCTTAATCATGCGGATGGACTTAAAGTAGAAACTGTTAATACTTCAGAATTAATAGGGGAGGTGCTTAAGTTCGTGAATGTAGAGGGGAGTTATCCAAAAACAACGGTAAAAATTCTGCCGGAGTTACCCTCTATGGAGGGCGATCGCGGTATGCTTTTTCAACTATGGTCTAATCTATTAAACAATGCCATTAAATATTCTTCAGAAGAAGAAAATCCCTTTGTTGAAATAGGTACAGAACAGTTAAAAGGCCGGGAAGTTTTCTATGTTAAGGATAATGGAATTGGGGTTCCGAAGAAAATGAAAAAGAAGATTTTCGAAACTTTTCAGAGAGGAGTCGGGAGCAGGTTCAAAGGCACCGGAATTGGTCTGGCAATCGTCAAAAGGATAATTGAAAAACACCATGGGGAAGTTTGGCTTAAAAGCGAGGAGGGGAAGGGTTCCATATTTTATTTTTATATTGAAATTTAATTTAAGAGCATCTAATGATCACGATCCCTTTGAGAATTTTGCTGGTGGAGGATAATGAAGCCGATGTGCTTATAACCCGGCGTACTTTACAAAAACTTATTGAAAGTCCCGAAATAGAAGTGGTAGAAGATCTTTCTTCCTGCAGAGAAAAAATGAATAGTTTTATCCCCGACGTGGTGATCTCAGATTATAATCTTCCTACTTGCACAGGATTTGAGATTTTACAGTTGGTGCATGAAAAAAATCCTGCCCTGCCATTTATTTTCCTCACAGGGACTATGCATGATGAAGAGCTCGCTGCAAACACCATTTTAGCCGGGGCTTCGGGCTTTATACTCAAGAAACATATGAATACTCTGGAGGAAAAACTGGGGCCGTTACTAAAAAAGGTGGTTTTTCAACTTTCAGAAAAGGAAGGAGTAAGGGAACGGCTTAGGAACAACAAAATTGCGGTTAACCAGATCTATGACTACCTTGATAACCTTAATGCCGATAATCGCGAACAAAAGCAAAATATTAGCAAAATAAAAGAGACTATTAAGAAAAATAATTTGTGGAGTAATGAAGATGATAGAAAAGCTTAAGAAGGAAACGCGGGAATTGCATGAGCAAATCGAAGAAAAGAATCTCGCAAAACATATAATTGATCACAATATTGATCTGGAGACATACAAGCTGTTGTTGATTCAGAATTACCGCGCATACAGCAACACCGAATCTGAGATCAAGAAGTTCCTGCCGCTTTACCCGGCAAAAAAACACCTGGAGTTGCAAAAGGACCTGGAACAGTTAGGTGTACCTGTAGAAAATCCTTTCAAAAGTGACACTTTTAGATGTCATTCTACCGCTGAAGCTCTGGGGGCTGCATATGTGGTGGAAGGATCTGCCCTGGGCGGAATGGTCCTGGCAAAGAACCTCGAAAAATGTACCGCCCTACAGGAAATTAACCGGCACTATTTCTTTAGTGGTGATAAGGAGAATCTTCTGGAATGGAAGAATTTTAAGCAAGAGCTGGAGGAATATGACTTTTCAGAAATTGAAGAACAGGAAGCTATTGAAAAAGCAAAAGATACGTTCAGATTCTTTTCAGCGGTTTTCGAAAAGGAATATCAGGTAAGTTAGATTCCACTTTCGAAGACCAAAGATAGCAGGCGGGGCACGTTTTTAGAGTCATCATCATCAAAATGCTCGTTGAGATCCAGTAAATTAAATTTATTTTCTTTGGCAGCATTTAGAAAGTCGGAGAGATGATGGATAAAGGCAGGTGGTGTTTGAATTCCCTGCCCGGTTTCAAATTTGGCCCTGCTACCGGCGTACTGTTTCCCGGGATGAAGCTCACACATATAGAATTTCCCATTTCTTTTTAATGCTCTTGCGGCTTCAGCAAATATAAAATTAAGGTCCTCGACATGTTCGAGCACAAGGCTGCAGGTGATAAGGTTTGCCCAACCCGGTTTTACAGGCCAGTCAAGTGTAATGTCGGCTTCAATAAATTCTACGTTTTCTGCCTTTACTTTTTCTTTAGCTTTGGCGATCATTTTAGCAGATAGATCTATTGCTTTAACAAAATCGGCTTTTTTTGAAAGCCAGCCGGTGTTCTTTCCTGTGCCACAACTCAGCTCCAGAATGTTACCGTAGTGCGGATTTAAAAAAGTATTGCGCAGTACATCTCCCTCCAGGTCTCGGGTTTTATTTTCCATAGAGTCATATGATGCTGCCCAGGTGTTATAAGAGTCGCCGGTGATTATTCTTCTATCTTCTTGATCCAATTTTTAGCCTCGTCTTTTTCTGTTAAACTAAAATATTTGATGGTAGCCTTTGTAAATGGTTTCATTAATTGAGTTAGTTCTTTTTCCCATTTTTCATCCCCTACCATGGCAATACGTTCCATGTTCTCCAGGTTATTAAAATCAAACTTTATATCCCGCCACATAGCACTAAGACTCCAGCCTTCAAATTCTTTCATTTCAAAGTACCATCTAATAGTTCCGAAGCTTCTTACTTTCTCCTGCAACAATGGGATAAGACGTTCGTAATCTTCATTGGTTAATTTTCCCTCTGCAACAGTATAAACAATATTGTTTTCAATTTGAATGGAGATCATACCGGAGTTTTTGACAATTTCCAAAGAAAAGTAGATTTTGCCAACTGCTGAAGGTGTACCGTTGGTTAAGTTATTGTTAATCTGCTCTTAAAGATTCTTAAGAAGCCTTTTGATCCGGCAGATTACCGATCCATTTTTTTATCCAATTTAATCTCCCCATTTCCAACTCTCAATTTTTTCAAAAGATTATTTCAATTTATTTGAAATTCCTGCTAATCACTTCCCTAATGCCCATTTTATAGGAAGTAGGTTTTATGTTATAGCTCTTTTCAAACTTGCTGCTGTCAAAAACATAATTCCGGTCATACTGGTACATCATTTCCACGGTTTCTTTCATAATGGGCATAAGCCAGCCCATGATCCATACCATCCATTTTGGCACCACCCGGTATTTTGATTTCATATTCAACTCGGTGGCGATCATTGCCACCCATTCCTTTCCTGCGGGAGGGTTGGCGGCAGTTGGCAAATGCCATATCTGCCCGAAGGCCTCATTAGAATTTCCAAGTAAGGCAGTGGCTTTGGCGGCATCGGGTATGTAGGTGAAGGAGTGAGGTTTGTCGGCTTTTCCCAGCCAGTTTGCTTTCTTGCCTTTTGAGAGAGGTTTAAATACTGTTTCCATCAATATACTATTGTCGGCACTTTCCGGACCATAAAAATCGGCTGAGCGGGCAATGAGTGCTTTCAACTTTCCGGCTTGTACCCTCTGCATTAATTTTGCTGCAATTTCTGCACGTATCTTTCCTTTTTTTGAAGGAGGATCTATCTGTGATTCTTCTGTCATGTGCGGGATCTCCTTTTTATCATACATATAGACATTATCGAAAAATACCAGTTTAGCATTGTAATTCTCGCAGGCCTTTATCACATTTTCCATAATTACCGGCCAGTCTCTTCGCCATATCTTATGATCATAGAGTAAACCGGCGGTGAGAAAAACGACTTCAGAGCCTTCAACGGCCTTCATAACTTCTCCCGGTTTTAATAGATTGGCCTTAACCAGGTCATCACCTGGATTGACTTTTTTAGGACTTCGGCTTACCAGCCTTATTTCTGCTGTATAATTTTTTAATTCCCGGGCCAGGGCATTCGCCACCGGACCTCCGGCTCCTAAAATTGTTTGCATAATGAAGAAGTTGATTAATATGAATTTATTCTAATTCGGGAAGATATTCAGAAAGCTAACAGAAATTTATTTTTAAGAGGGAGCAGAAGTTTTTTTAAGCTTAACTTAAGCGTATATCTTCTTATTCCTTGAATTTCAGGCAAAAGCACCAGTAATAGGAACAAATTTTCTTCAGAAATAGCTTTTAAAAATGCCATTTTTGATAGATCTTTAAAATTCAGGAAGTGAAGAGCGGTTGAGAAATTTTTGTTCCCGGTTTATCTGAATAAAAAAAGGTTGATGGCAGCAAATGAGAAATATAGAGTACCTGAGAAAACTAGAATTGGTCACGTCCACTTAAAGGTTTCAGATCTGGAACGAGCTTTGTCATTCTACAATGGGATTTTAGGATTTGAGGTAACACAAAGGATAGGCGATTCGGCAGCATTTTTATCGGCCGGGGGGTATCACCATCACATAGGACTTAATACCTGGCACAGCAAAGGAGCTCCCGAAGCTGTAAAGAGTGGCGTAGGGCTCTATCACACAGCTATTGTTTATGAAACACGAAAAGAGTTGGCAGAGGTCCTGCAGCGGCTTCTTAATGCCGAATATCCATTAACGGGTGCTGCAGATCATGGGGTCTCGGAAGCACTTTACCTCAATGATCCCGATGGGAATGGAGTAGAGCTTTATTATGACCGCCCTAAAGAAGAATGGCCCCGAAAAAGGGATGGCTCACTGGAAATGTTTTCCAAAGCCCTGCACTTAGATAAACTACTGGCAGAGCTTCAATAGTTAATTCGCAACCGGATAACCTTTATCTATCCAGTCTACCTTTATATTATCGCGCAGGTTGAGCAGTTGATGGTTAGTAAACTGCATTTCGTTAAGCAGAGTAAAAGCAGGACGTACATTGGGACAGTTATTAAAAGGACAACAGCCACAATAGATCACAATATCGGAATCCTTCGGAAGTTTTTCCAGTTCCTGCCTCAGGTTGTTAAGGCTCTGTTCTTCTCCGGATGGACCGGTGTCTTTTGACCCCGGAATTATACCGCCCGCACCAAGGCTAAAGATCACCAGACTATCCTGGGAGTTCCCCACGATTTGTGCAAGATCCCTTGGTTCCAGTAGTTGCTGCTCGGACCATGGTTCCTGTCGAGCATTTGTTTTGGTAGTCTTCTCTTGTTTTTCAACAACCTTTTTTTTGGAAACAGAGGGCTCACCCGCTTCATTTTTACACGCTCCAAAAATTATAAAGAGAATGCAGACAACTGAATAGAAGAATTTATTCATCATATTAATTTTTGCAAAAGTAAGTTTTTATGAAAATGTAAACCCACCGGAATCACCAAAGATTCTTTACTTCCTTTTTAATAAAAGAAAGACCGGTTTCGCTGGGTGGCTGTTGATCAATGAGAGAACTCACAATTTGCTGTCTTAGCTCGTTTGCAGTAGTAATTTCCTCGCGAGCCGAAGTTTTCCTAATATTGGTGATCGTTGCATTTTTAGATGCTTTTATTACGTTCCAACACTCATCACTTATATAGATTTGTTGAGCAAGGTTGTGTTCAAATTCCTGCTCAATAGCTTTTATAAGAAGGTTTAAATAGGCTTCTTTATCACTTCCGGAAGGTTTGATCCTCACCAGTAAATTACCCGGCGCGATGCGCTCCAGAAAAAGAGCCATTCTTTCATAGGCCTGCAATCTCAAAGGCAATGCATGTTTTTGAGTTTCTTTGTGAAGCAGGAAACGCCTGCGCTGTTCCTCATTACGGGTGTGGAGGTTGAAAAAATAGAAAGCGATAACGCCAACAACAACTGCCGGTAAAAGATAGAACAGCAATTGTAAAATTGAATCTTCTGTCATAGGTCTACTATTGATCTGCTACCGAGGTGTCTTCAGTTTCTACTTCCTTCACATCGGTTTCTTTGCCTTTTCGGTACGAGCCGCCTAAGTTAGGACATCCTGCCAAAGTAGCAACAGAATCAAACGGAACTTTTGTTTTGTTATACATGAAAGTTTCTGCAAGTGTTTTGGCAATGAACCTGTCGCCTAAGTTGATCTCCACATCATCCATGGTAAATTCGCAAGGATGTTCATATCCGCAGGCGTGGGTGATTTCGAGTAGTTCCTTCCTAAAATTATTGAAATAATAATTAACACGTTCTGCTTTGTCCTTGACATTTATACCTGCCTGTAACCAGCGGTTCTGCGTTGCCACACCTGTGGGGCAGGTATTGGTGTGACAGGATTGAGCCTGTATACAACCAACACTTAACATGGCTTCCCGGGCCACATTGATACAATCGGCTCCCATGGCAAAGGCCATGGCTGCTTTTGCGGGAAAACCAAGTTTGCCACTACCTATAAAAACTATGTGGTTGGTAAGATCCCTTGCCTGGAAGATCTTGTAAATATCTGTAAATCCATAGATCCAGGGCAGGGCAACATGATCTGCAAAACTGGGAGGGGCAGCCCCGGTTCCTCCTTCTCCTCCATCAATGGAAATGAAATCTGGTCCCCGGTTGGTCTCGGCCATAATGCTTGCCAGTTCCCGCCATTCATCCAGTTTTCCAATCGCTGCTTTTATGCCTACGGGTAAGCCTGTGTGTTCGGCAATTTCTTCTATCCAGTCTACCAATCCCTGCATATCATTGAAGGTACTATGTGCTGGTGGTGAAAGGACATCTTTTCCCAAGGGTATATGCCTTATTTCAGAAATTTCCTGAGTGATCTTCGAAGCAGGAAGCACTCCACCTTTTCCCGGTTTCGCCCCCTGGGAAAGTTTAATTTCAATAGCCCTCACGCTGGGGTATTCCTCTACCATTTCTACAAGTTTTTCCATTGAAAAACTGCCGTCTTCATTGCGAATACCAAAGTACCCTGTTCCAATCTGGAAAACCACATCTGCTCCTTTTTTGTGGTAAGGTGATAGCCCGCCCTCTCCAGTGTTGTGAAAAGCATAGGATTTTTTGCAGCCTCTGTTTAAAGATTCAATTGCCCGGGCAGAAAGGGAGCCAAAACTCATCGCTGAAACGTTGATAACCGATGCAGGACGAAAGGGCCGGCGGCGTTTGTGAAACTCTCCCATTACTTTTGCGCATGCTACAAAGTATGGATCTTCCCTGTTAATGTGTTTTTCGGGCATGTAATAAGAGATGACTGCATTATTGATGAAGATGTAATTTACATCATAGATATCCTGATCTGTCCCGAATCCCTCATAGTTATTCTCATTTTTGGAAGATGCATAGACCCAGCTTCGTTCTATACGGTTAAAGGGCAGTTCCTCCCGGTTTCCGGCCACGATGTACTGCCTTAATTCGGGTCCAATGCTTTCGAGCATATAACGAAAATGACCAACCAGAGGGAAGTTATGGAGGATGGTGTGTTTCTTGTTTATAAAGATGTCATAAATAACAACTAGCCCAATAAAAATAAGAAGCCACATCCACCAGGAGATATCTCCCAAAAATTCCAAAACATTATCCATAAACCACATTTTTGACAAAAAATAAAAGTTACTCCATATAGCTGCACCTCCAAAATATATTTATTTAAAAAAAATGTAAAATGGGAAAATCAATCGATGAGAAATCTTAAAAAGATATGAGTTGACGGCTTAATTTTTGCCTCATTTTAATTATTTTCACCCCTTAAAAGAAGTTAGAATTGGAAAAATATTTAGCCGAGTTAAATGATGCTCAGCGGGCCCCTGTTTTGCAGAAGGATGGGGCGATGATCGTGATTGCAGGTGCGGGATCGGGGAAGACCCGGGTGCTTACTTACAGGATTGCATACCTCATGAGCAAGGGGGTGGATGCTTTTAATATTCTTGCCTTAACATTTACTAACAAGGCGGCACGGGAAATGAAGACGCGAATCGCTAAAATTGTAGGTAACAGTGAGGCGAAAAACCTTTGGATGGGAACATTTCACTCCATCTTTGCAAAGATGCTAAGGTTTGAAGCCGATAAATTGGGTTACCCTTCCAATTTTACCATATATGATACTCAGGATTCCCAGCGCCTTATCTCCGCAATTATTAAGGAAATGGGACTGGATAAAGATGTTTATAAATATAAACAGGTCTATTCCCGTATCTCCTCTTATAAAAACAGCCTGATCACTGTTAAGGCATATTTTCAAAATCCCGAATTAATGGAAGCCGATGCCATGTCAAAAAAGCCAAGGCTGGGTGAAATTTACAGGGAGTATGTGGACAGGTGTTTTAAGGCAGGAGCTATGGATTTTGATGACCTGCTATTGAAAACCAATGAATTACTTAACAGGTTTCCCGATGTACTTCACAAATACCAGAACCGCTTCAGGTATATTCTGGTAGATGAGTACCAGGATACCAACCACTCCCAATATCTTATCGTAAAAGCCCTTTCAGATAAATTTCAGAATATATGTGTGGTGGGTGACGATGCACAAAGTATTTATGCCTTTCGTGGGGCGAACATCAACAATATTCTCAACTTTCAGAAGGATTATGATGACGTACAAATGTATCGTCTTGAGCAGAACTACCGTTCCTCAAAAAATATAGTTGAAGCCGCCAACTCCATTATTGAAAAGAATAAGACCAGGCTTGAAAAGGTAGTATGGACAGCCAATGATGACGGTCCAAAGATCGTGGTGAACCGTTTGCTTACAGATGGGGAAGAAGGAAGGTTTGTTGCAGGATCTATTTTTGAAACCCGAATGGAGAACCAGATGAACAATGGTGACTTTGCCATTCTTTATCGAACCAATGCACAAAGTAGAGCCATGGAAGACGCTCTGCGGAAAAAAGACATTCCATACCGAATTTATGGTGGTCTCTCCTTTTATCAACGGAAAGAGATAAAGGATGTGCTTTCTTACTTAAGGCTGGTGATCAATCCCAAAGATGAGGAAGCCCTTAAACGGGTGATCAATTTTCCTGCCCGCGGAATTGGGCAGACCACGGTAGACAGGCTTACCATTGCGGCAAACCACTATAAAAGGTCCATTTATGAGGTGATTGAGAACCTCGATAAAATTGACCTGAAGATCAACAAAGGCACGAAAAATAAACTGGAGAACTTTATCAATATGGTAAAAAGCTTCCAGATCATGAATGAAACTGCCGATGCTTTTACTCTTGCTGAAACCGTTGCTAAAAAAACCGGACTTCTTCAGGAATTAAAAAAGGATGGTACACCCGAAGGTATTGCCAAGATAGAGAACATAGAGGAACTGCTTAACGGGATACGGGATTTTGTGGAAGGCCAGAAAGAGATAGCCGATGCTACAGGCTCCCTTACCGAATTCCTGGAAGATGTAGCTCTGGCTACAGATATGGATAAGGACTCCGGGGATGATGACCGTGTTGCTCTTATGACCATACATCTCGCTAAAGGCCTGGAATTTCCTTATGTGTATATCGTGGGAATGGAGGAGGATCTTTTTCCTTCGGCCATGAGTATGAATACAAGATCTGAACTTGAAGAGGAACGTCGTTTGTTTTATGTGGCTCTCACCCGGGCCGAGAAAAAAGCTTTTCTCACCTATACACAATCGAGATATCGATGGGGAAAACTGGTGGATGCCGAGCCCAGTCGTTTTATTGAGGAAATTGATGAAAAGTTCCTCGATTTTTTGATTCCGCAGGATGACTACAAGTACAAGCCGCTTATCGATACCGATATATTTGGTGAGGTAGACAAGAGCAAGTTCCGCCAAAACAAACCAGTCAAAGGAACTCCGCCGCCGTCGCATAAACCTACGGATGAGCAGCTGCGAAAGTTAAGAAAGCTGCGTCCTGCCACCACGCCAGAGACTTCGGCTCCTTCTGCAGAGGTCATAAAACTGGAAGCCGGCAATGAAGTGGAGCATATGCGCTTTGGGAAAGGAAAGGTTTTAAGTATTGAAGGCGTGGGCCAGGATAAAAAGGCCGAAATCGACTTTGAGACAGGTGGAATCAAGAAACTGCTCCTAAAATTTGCAAAACTGAAAATGCTGTCCTGAGGTTAAGTAATTGTTATTCTTTAGGTTAGATGCTTTTGTGTTTTTATATTTAAAATAAAAATGATTAGAGAAGGCACAGCAGTAAAATGGAAGTGGGGCAAAGGGGTTGCACATGGAAAGGTAAAGAACACTTTTGATCACGAAATTACTCACACTATTAAAGGGACGAAGGTTACCCGCAAGGGAAAGCCAGACAATAAAGCTCTGTTCATTCAGCAGGAAAACGGTAATGAAGTTCTCAAACTTGAGAGCGAGGTGGAGAGGAATGATTAATTTTCTGTGAAACCATTATTAAATGGTACCGAATTTTCGTAATTTTTGGAGGCATTTAAACTAAACTAATTATGGCAGAATTAATCAGGATCTATGAAGAGAACCCAAATCCGAGAGAAATAAAAAGAGTTGTAGAAGCTTTGAAAGATGGTGCCCTTATCATTTACCCCACAGATACGGTTTACGGACTTGGATGTGATATAACAAATAATGCGGCTTTAGAACGCATAGCACAGCTTAGGGGTGTAAAACTTGAAAAGGCAAATTTCTCTTTTATCTGTGAAAATTTGAGTAATCTTTCCGATTATGTGAGGCAAATAGATAATCGGACCTTTAAGATCCTGAAAAGGAACCTGCCTGGGCCGTATACATTTATTCTTCCCGGAAATAGCAATTTACCAGCAGTTTTTAGAAAGAAGAAAACAGTAGGAATTCGTATTCCCGATAATAATATTTGCCGGGCACTTGTAAGCGGACTCGGTAATCCAATTGTTTCCACTTCCATTCGTGATGATGATGAGGTGTTGGAATACACCACAGATCCCGAACTCATTCTTGAAAAATGGGATAACCTGGTAGAAATCGTCATTGATGGCGGTTATGGGGACAATATTCCCTCTACAGTAATAGATCTTACCACCACCGAACCTGAAGTTATACGGGAAGGGAAAGGTAGTATTGAAATCCTTTAGGTTCTGTATCAATTAGGATATAACGTGCTTTGAGAAAAACTTTATTACTGCAAAATAGCAGGCACCTTTTCCAGAACAGGCTAATGAATTATAGGCTGAAGGAAGTATTGAAATAGAAAACAAAACAAAAAGCCCGGCAACTGCCGGGCTTTAATACTGTATAAATAAAAATATTATTTTGTAACAAATTCCGGTCCTACTTCTGGAGCTACAACAGCATCAATAACCTCAGAAACAAAAATTTCGTGTAATTCCTGTTCGGTTAAAATATGTCCCTGCTTTTGAGCATCGTTAGCCAATTCATATCCTAAACGCGCGGCTTCCATTCTTTGCTGTGGTGTCCCGTGGTGACCGTTGCTCTTGAAGCTACAGTCTCCAATGTTGAAAAATAATTCGAAGAACTGCTCTACTCTTTTCCAGTTATAAGTCGCTCCTCTTTTATGAGTCATGTAGTAAGAGGCCATAAAGTCAGCTTCTAATTCCGTGTATCGGGTAGCTTCGGGTTGATTATCTGCAGCTCCTTCAGGATACCATACTGAATAGTTGTCGAATTGTATTTGGTGAGCCCATTCATGAGCAAGAATACCAGTCCAGACAATACCCTCATCGATTCCGGTTCTGGAAAGAACAGATGTTATACCATCACCTATTACAATAAGATTTCCTGCTGTGGCAAATCCGTCCATAGCAAAATATGGAGATTCCGGAAGTACAGGTGAGGCCTCGTTAACTGAGAGAAGAAAATCTGCATTAGCATAGGCCACTTCAGACGAAAGACCTACGAAAATATAGACACTAGCCAATTTATCACGATCGTTCAAACTTGCAGTGTGCTGGCCATTAACACGAATCTCATTAGGCATATCCCAAAATCTTTCAAGATCACGGACTCTTTTTGCCATGAAATTTGTGTACTCACCATTTTCGCCGAAATATTGCTCAGAAGTATCGAGGTAAGATATGTAAAAATTTAAATCAAGATATAAATCAAAATAAGTTAGAGCTAAAGGGTCTGAGAAGAACGGTTGGATAACTTTGTTGATTTCGCTGTTAAACGCCGTTGGGCTACAATCAGTAGGTTCTACAGCATTCTTTTTAAAAACATCATTTCTAAGATTGTGACCATCATAGGTAACGGGATTAACAGTCAAATCAGGGTTGATTGCGGCCTTCGCATCTACATTTAATGTAGAATGAGATGCATTCATAACGGGAGATCCAGAAACCATCACTTCTTCCACTTCTGTATCTTTTTCACAGGAAACACTAATGATGCCTACGCACAAAGAGAACAGAGCAATTTTGTTGAAACTTTTTAACATAATAAACTTTAGTTGATTAATAAAGTGTCGAATCTAACTAAAAAAATCTTAAAAAATGGAATCGCCTGAAAATTAATATGTTAAAATAAAAGCCCGGCAACTGCCGGGCTTTTATAAAGTATATAATGATTTCTGCTTACTTGGCAGTCTGCATACCTTCTTCAATAAGATTGTAGAACTGGTCAAGTTTTGGAAGGATCACAATACGTGTTCTCCTGTTCTTGGCTCTACCTTCTTCAGTTTCGTTAGTTGCAACCGGTACGTAGTAACTTCTTCCTGCAGCAGTCATTCTTTGTGGCTGAACACCAAAATCTTCCTGCAATACACGAACTACAGAAGTTGCTCTCTTAACAGAAAGATCCCAGTTGTCCTGAAGCACTGCGTTTCTAATTGGCTTGTCATCTGTATGACCTTCTACCATAAACTCGATGTCTGGACGGTTCTTCACTACTGTAGCAACTTTACCTAGTACTTCTTTAGCACGGTCGGATACATTGTATTTTCCGCTTTCGAAAAGTAGTTTATCAGAAATAGATACATAAACAACACCTTTTTCTACGTTGATCTGGATGTCCTCATCACTCATGTTTCCAAGCACACCTTTTAGGCTGGTTACCAAAGCAAGCGTTACTGAATCCTTCTTAGTAATAGCATCCTGCATACGCTGGATCTTCATATCTTTTTCCTTGATGCTTTCTAAAGAACGTTCAAGATTTTCAGCTTCTTTTTTAGATAAAGTAGCAAGATCTCCAACGTTGTTCAATAAAGCAGTATTTTGATTGCTCAGTTGTCCAATTTGTTGGTTTAGACGTTCTTTTTCGTCTAAACAGGAGTTAAGTTTAACGGTGGCAGTGTTTAGCTTGTCCTGTGTCTCCTGTTGTTGAGCTTCGAGCTCGGCATACTTCTTCGATGAAACACATGAAGAAAAAAGGAGGGCAGCAGTTGCCGATAAAAGCATGAATTTTTTCATAATTCTTAATTGTTGTGATTAAATGTTAAACGTGTCAAAAATACAAATTCTGTTGGCACGGCGAAATTTAAAGAGTACTTAATTCAAATATTTTCCATTTCTTTAAAAGTCTTCTTACCCTGCAGATAATATGCAAGTACAACGGAGGAAGTGTGGTAATATTTTATGTTTTTGGAAGAAGAAATTCTTTTATTCCACATTTTTCGTAAATGCCTGTAAAAGTCCAAATGTGCTTTAAGCACGGCAATAGTATGAGCGGGTTGGAGGGCGATTAAAAATTTTATTCCGGCAAGGCCATCGAGTATTAATCGAAGGAAAAGCAGCATAAAAACTTTTTTTTTGGGAGCATTTTTAAGAACCGTAAAAAGGCTGTTCCTGAAATTTAAAAAGGTTTTGCGGGGGTGCATAGAATTTAAGGTGCCGCCACCAAGATGGAAGACCCGGGATGCACCCACTGCTTTTACTTTTTTGCCTTTATTAAAAAGTCTCCAGCAAAGGTCAATTTCCTCCTGGTGAGCAAAGAAATCTTCATCAAACCCACCTGCCTCAAAAAAGGCATTTCTTCTTATCATCATACAGGCCCCGGTGGCCCAGAAGATTTCTCGGATATCGTCATATTGCCCAAGGTCTTTTTCAAGAGTTTCAAAGATCCTGCCACGGCAGTATGGATATCCCAAAGCATCAATATAACCTCCCGCGGCACCTGCATATTCAAAAAAATCCTTTTTACGGTAGTTAAGGATCTTTGGCTGGAGCGCCGCAACGGCTGGATCATTTTCCATTTCGGCAATTAATGGCGGGAGCCATGCCGGGGTGACTTCCACATCGCTGTTAAGGAGTACGAAGAGATCTTCCTTAAGATCCCGTAGGGCGTCGTTATAACCTTTGGCAAATCCACCGTTGACCTTATTGAGAATGATCTTTACCTGCGGAAAATTCTTCTTCAGGAACGGGACAGAATCATCTGTTGAAGCATTGTCGGCTACGTAGACAGTGGCTTCAGAAGAATTATTAACTACCGATGGGAGGAACTGCTCAAGCAATGCTCTTCCGTTCCAGTTAAGAATGACTACTGCTATTTTCACTGCTGCAAATTAAAGCAAAAATGAGAGATTTTAAGCTCTTCCATTACCGGGTGTCAAAAATGGGTGTTTTTAACTCCATTCTGGAAGATCGGGGAGGAAGTGATATTTTTCGGCCTCATAATCCAGTTGGCAAAAGTAGTGCTGCAGTCCGTTTGTAACCATAAGGTAAGTTGCCTGCAGTGCGAGATTGTACCGGGCGATCTGGTCAAAAGTTTCCTGGGTTACGGGAACAGAAGCTGCTTTACACTCCACCACCAGGTGAATGCTGCCATCGGGTCGGTAAGCCAGGACGTCGTACCTTTTAATGAGATCGTGGACCTTAAGTTGTTTCTCTACATTGAGCAGGCTTTTTGGAAATTTCTTTTCCTGTATAAGAAATTGCACCACGTGTTGTCGCACCCATTCTTCGGGGGTAAGGAAAACAAATTTTTTCCGAAGCTCATCAAAAACAGCTACTTTATTTTCGCTATTTTTGAACCGAAATGAGTACCGGGGGAAGTTAAGTGTATGCATGCTCAAAAGTAGAACTTTTCAGAAGAAAATTCTTTATATCCCCTCCCGAAAACCAGCTGTAAATGGATGACGTAAAAAGTATTGTGACTGCCATTAAAAAAGGAGATATCAAACCTATCTATTTTTTAATGGGAGAGGAGCCGTATTTTATTGATAAAATTTCAGATTATATTGAAGATCACCTGTTGCAGGAAGAAGAAAAAGGTTTTAACCAGATGGTGCTTTACGGTCGCGATGTGACCGTAGATGAAATTGTTGGTAACGCCAAACGCTTTCCTATGATGGCCGAACGCCAGGTAATTATAGTAAAAGAAGCCCAGGATCTTTCCCGTACCATTGAACAACTGGTAGCTTATGCAGAAAACCCGCAGCCCACGACTGTTTTGGTCTTTAATTATAAGTACAAAAAGCTGGATAAGCGAAAGAAACTGCACAAGGCCATTGCTAAAACGGGGGTTGTTTACGAAAACAAAAGGCTTTATGAGAACCAGGTAGTAGACTGGATACAGAAGGAGATGCATACCCGCGGATATCAAATGGCTCCCAAGGCGGCACAAATGCTCCTGGAGTTTTTAGGAAATCAACTTGACAAGATAGATAATGAGCTAAAGAAGCTTCAGCTTATTGCTCCAAAGGGAACTGCAATTACTCCCGAACTCATTGAGGAAAATATTGGTATAAGTAAAGATTTTAACGTTTTTGAACTACGAAAGGCGATTGGTAGTAAAGACAATTTTAAAGCCCACCGCATTATAAACTATTTTTCTCAAAATGAGAAAGACCATCCTATGGTGATGACTGTGGGTATGTTGTTTAGTTTCTTTGTTCAATTGCAGCAATATCATGCTCTTAATGATAAATCTGAAGCCAATGTTGCTAAGGTCCTTAAGGTCAACCGTTTCTTTGTAAAAGACTACGTTTCTGCCGCGCGGAATTACAATATGAAAAAGGTGAGTAGTATTATTTCCTTTTTGAGGGAAGCCGATATGAAGGGAAAAGGAGTAGGGGCTGCCAATGTGCCGCAGGGAGATCTTTTAAAAGAACTGCTTGTAAAAATTTTTAATTAGTATGGCAACAATAGATACCTGGGTAAGTGCTGCGAGATTAAGGACGCTTCCGCTTTCAGTTTCAGGAATTTTAGTGGGAAGTTCTATAGCCGTAGCTCACGATGTATTTAATACGGTGATCTTTGCCCTGGCCCTGGCCACTACACTTGGGCTACAAATCCTCTCGAATTTCGCCAATGACTATGGAGACTTCGTGAAAGGTACAGACAATGAAGACAGGGTAGGACCCCTACGGGCACTTCAAAGCGGGATGATTACCAGGAAAGAAATGTTCTGGGGTATGCTGGGTACAGGAATAATTACTTTTTTCTTTGCGGTCGCCCTTATATACATAGCATTTGGAACGCGAAGTCTTTTCTATGGAATTGTGTTCTTAATATTAGGAATAGCCGCCATAGCTGCAGCGGTTAAGTACACTGTAGGGGATTCGGCTTACGGTTACCGGGGACTGGGAGATGTTTTTGTCTTTTTGTTTTTTGGGATTGTAGCGGTCTACGGCAGCTACTTCCTCTATGCTCTTGAATGGGACTGGCGGGTATTTTTACCGGCTGCTACTTTTGGATTCCTTAGCTCGGGGGTGCTTAACCTTAATAATATGCGGGACAGGGCTGCCGATGCTAAAGCCGGCAAGAATACGCTCGTAGTAAAAATGGGGGCAGCTCGTGCAAAGCAATATCATTACTTTCTCCTGCTGGCGGCTTTCTCCTGTATTATTCTTTATTCGGCGTTTTCTTTCACGGGATTGGATGATCTTTTGTATCTCATTGCCTTTGTTCCATTACTGCTTCACTTGAAAAGGGTTATGGAAAATTCCAATCCCGTTCTGCTGGATCCAGAACTTAAGACCCTGGCTTTAGGAACTTTCTTATTGGCTGTTCTGTTTGGAATAGGCCAAATATTATAGGTTCCAAAAATGGCTTTTTCGGAAGGTCTTTCCGTCAGGATTTTGTAATTTGTTTGGAAAACATCACATCATGAAAATCACTCATTACGCGCACAGCACATTTTCAATTGAAGTTAAGGGAATTCATCTTTTGGTCGACCCATTTATTTCGGGTAATGAAAAGGTAAAAGACAAGATAAATATTAATGATCTTAAGGCAGATTATATTCTGCTAACGCACGCACATCAAGATCATACGCTCGATGCCGAAGCCATTGCCAAAAGAACGGGAGCTGTAATAATTAGCAATTTTGAAATCGCTACCCATTATGAGAATAAAGGCCTGGAAGTACATCCACTTAACCACGGCGGAAAATGGAGCTTTGAATTTGGCACTGTGAAGTACGTAAATGCGATTCACACCAGCTCCTTTCCAGATGGTAGTTACGGTGGCCAACCCGGCGGTTTTGTCATAGAGGGGGAACATAAGAATATTTATATCGCCGGTGATACCGCCCTCACTATGGATATGAAACTTATCCCAATGCACACCAAACTGGACCTTGCTATTCTTCCTATTGGTGACAACTTCACAATGGGGGTTGAAGATGCAATTATTGCTAGTGATTTTGTGCAGTGCGATAAAGTTTTAGGTTGCCATTATGATACCTTTGGGTATATAGAGATTGATCATGAGGAGGCAAAAAGAAAGTTTTACGAAAAAGGAAAAGACCTCATGTTGCTGGAGACAGGGGAAAGTATTGAGCTCTAAAATAAACCTGTGCAGGCAAATTATCATAAATACATTCTAAATTTTAAACGCCCCAGTGGTACTTCCCGGGGCGTCCTTACACAAAAAGAGACCTGGTTCTTAATTCTGAATCAGGACGGTAAAACAGGAATAGGGGAGTGCGGAATTTTAAGAAGTCTTAGTTACGATGACCGCCCCGACTATGAGAAAAAGCTTAAATGGGTATGCGAAAATATTGATCTGGGGGAAGAAAGATTGTGGGAGGAGCTAAGGGAATTCCCCAGTATACAGTTTGGAGTAGAAATGGCTTTCAAGTCGCTGGCTGCTAAAGATCCTTTTCTACTGTTTCCTTCAAACTTTACCCAGGGTAATGCCTCTATTCCTATCAATGGACTGGTTTGGATGGGAGAGGAGGAGTTCATGAAGCAACAAATTGTTGAGAAGATAGAAGATGGCTTCAGGTGTATAAAGCTGAAAATTGGCGCCATTGATTTCGAAACTGAAATTAAATTGCTGAAGTTCATAAGGCGTGAATTCACTTCGGAAGAAATAGAAATAAGGGTAGATGCCAACGGGGCTTTTGAGCCTTCTGAAGCCCTTGAAAAACTGAAGCGTCTTAGTGAACTGGAACTTCACAGTATTGAGCAGCCCATTAAACAAGGGCAACCGCATGAAATGGCAAAACTTTGTGAAGCCAGCCCGCTAGCCATAGCACTGGATGAGGAATTAATTGGAGTGACAGGTGTAACAGAAAAGAGGGAGCTTTTACAAACAATAAAACCACAGTATGTAATTTTTAAACCCAGTTTAATAGGTGGTATAAAAGGAACAAATGAGTGGATAGAATTACTGGTCTCAAGGGAGACCGATTGGTGGATCACCAGTGCACTGGAGAGTAATGTAGGGTTAAATGCCATAGCACAATATACGTTCAAGCTAGAAAATCCAATGCCACAAGGCCTTGGTACAGGAGGTTTGTATACCAACAACTTTAGTTCTCCTCTTGAAGTGAGGAAAGGAAATTTGTGGTGCCAACCCTCCAACAAATGGAATTTTAACCTATAGATTTTATCATGTTTATTAAATTAGCTTATAAAGCAAAAACCGAATGGTGGCGATATCTAATTGGTGTTATCATCATTTTTTTGGGGTGGCAGTTATTTGGGTTTTTACCGTGGTTGGGCCTTCTTGTTCTTGAGGCAGGACCCCAGGTGTTTACACTTACCCAGGGGGAAATGATGCAGGTCCTGGATTCAAATCTTACATTTTTCTTTTTGTTACTGTCCTTTGCTGTAGGCCTGGCAACACTTTTTTTCGTCGTTAAATTCCTGCATGAACAAAAGATCAAAGACGTTACCACTTCGCGAAAAAAAGTGGACTGGGGAAGGTTTTTCTTTGGATTTAGTATAGTTGCCGTTTTTTCACTTGTTACCACAATTGTTGATTATAACATGCAACCCGAGGATTATCTTTGGAATTTTAAAACGGTTCCCTTTCTTATTCTTGTAGCTATTGCTCTAATCATGGTCCCATTGCAAACCAGTTTTGAAGAATACCTTTTTAGAGGCTACCTTATGCAGGGAATAGGTGTTTTAGCCGGAAACAGGTGGTTGCCACTAGTGATAACTTCTGTGATCTTTGGAGGCATGCATATTTTCAATCCCGAGGTTGAGAAACTGGGATACATTATTATGGCATATTATATTGGTACCGGTTTTCTACTGGGCATAATGACACTTATGGACGAAGGGATGGAACTGGCCCTGGGTTTCCACGCAGGTAATAACCTTATTGGAGCACTATTA
Organism: Salinimicrobium sp. TH3; assembly: GCF_026676115.1. Taxonomy (GTDB): domain Bacteria; phylum Bacteroidota; class Bacteroidia; order Flavobacteriales; family Flavobacteriaceae; genus Salinimicrobium. Next base: position 114,764 of record NZ_JAPONB010000003.1, read on the forward strand.
ATTACGGCCGACTGGACTGCATTTCAAACTAATTCTGTATTAAAAGATGTTTCAGATCCTTCGGCGGGATGGGATATTCTTGTTCCACTTCTGGTTGTTTATCCTGTCTTTCTTTTTCTAATGGCAAGAACCTATAGGTGGAATAACTGGAAGGAAAGGATTTTTGGAAAGGTGAGTCCGCCGCAAACCATAAACTATCCTGAAGAGATTTAATTTGTTCTGAACAATTCGTTAACTTTAGCATTTAAGCGTTAAATATGACTAGAGTTATGGAAACTAAATTCAGTTTACCGGAAACACATCCCCAGTTTAGGCTTAATGGTCTCTACTATACCAATGAAGAACTGGCTGCGGTAGCCTATAGTCTTATTAAGGAAGGGGAACCATATGAAGGTCAGGCGGGAAATTTTCTGCTTGACTGGCTTAATGACAAAGATTATATCGAGGTAAAAACTTCCGGTTCCACGGGGCCTCCCAAGGTGATTTCGATTAAGAAGCAGCAAATGGTCAACAGCGCAAGGTCAACCGGGAAGTTCTTTGATCTGGGGCCGGGTACTACTGCGCTACATTGCCTTCCCACAAATTTTATTGCCGGTAAAATGATGCTGGTACGGGCTATGCTTCTGGGTTGGAAGCTTGACCTGGAGCTACCCAAGGCTAATCCTCTTGACCGCATATTTAAAATATATGACTTTTGCGCCATGACCCCATTCCAGCTGGATAATTCCCTTAGCCGGCTACATCTTATTAAAAAACTAATAGTTGGAGGGGGAGCCGTTTCAAGTAATCTTCGCAATTTGGTACAGGGTATAAACACTAAGGTCTACGAAACTTACGGAATGACAGAAACTGTTTCTCATATTGCTGCCCGCAATGTGAATGCCAGGGGTAAGAAACTTGAAGAGCCATTGCCATTTACAACACTTCCAAATGTGAAGATCGATATTGATGAAAGGGATTGCCTTATCATTGAGGCACCACAGTTATCTGATAAAACGCTGATTACAAATGACGTGGTAGAGTTAATTTCTGAAAATAAATTCATCTGGAAGGGGAGAATAGACAACCTGATAAATTCCGGAGGAGTGAAACTTTATCCTGAAGAGATCGAGGCAAAATTGGCACCTATCATTGCACACAGGTTCTTTGTGACCTCCCTGCCAGATCCTGCACTTGGGGAAAAACTGGTCTTGATGGTAGAAAGTGAATTTTCAGAAACTGCGTTGAACAATCTGGAAAGAGAGATCAAGGCCTGCCGCAAACTCGGAAAATTTGAAGTCCCTAAAAAGATTTACTTTGTAGAGAAATTTGAAGAAACTGCCAATGGCAAGATACACCGCGCCAACACCCTTAAAAGCAGGATAACCTAGGCTACATCTGCATTTTAAAATAGTAGTCTGCCGAGTGCTTGCCCGCACCATAGAAAATAAAAAATATGGTTGCGGCAAATACCAATGTTGCCAGCAGTAAATTGGTCACCTCCATAATTCCCATAAAGTTAATTAACACAGCGCCAATGAGGATTGGTAATTGTGCTACAAGAGCCCAGCGGGTAAGAAGTCCAAAAGCAATAAGAACACCACCTACCAGGTGAACGGGTGCGATATAATGTATAACCAGCATTACCCCGCCATATCCTTTTAATGGCTCAATAAGTTCGGTAAGCATGTGGGTTTGAGAAATAAATTGTATTCCTTTAAGGAAGAAAAAGATACCCAATGCTACTCTCAAAAGGTCAAGCGGATAATAAGTATGCGCATTGGCCCATTTGTTTAAAGATTTGATCGTCATCATAACCTCAGGATTTTGAAGTTATAATTTACTGAAAATTAGTTATTTAAACTAAATTTTTTTGAGAAAGGAATTTGTAAGGGTGGCAAAAATATCATTTTTCAAACCTGTTTCAGGTTTTTTCTCTTGATGTAAAACTCTTTCTCTTTAACCTGTAATTCTTCTGGAGAATTTACCTGTTGCTCCATTTTTTGCCATTTTTGAGTCGGGTAAATCCGGGTCTCTTTCCCTTTGATCAAAATATCTACAGGCATATCAAAGCCCTCAACATCGGCTTGCCATTTATAGAAAATCTCGCCTTCCTCTTTTTTAAATTGTAACTCGGGTATGGAGGCGTGTCTTAGATATTGATCGAATACCGGCTGCAGGTCGTAATCAATGGCAGCATTGAAAAAATCTTCGGTAGTTTGGGTGGTAATGATCTTGTGGCGATTGCTTTTTGTATAATCTTTTAAGGTTTTCCACCACCATTCGTCATCATTGTAAATACTCCTTATGGTGTTCAAAAGGTTGGCTCCTTTATAATACATGTCCCCGGAGCCTTCACTGTTCACTCCATAGGTGCCAATTATCTTTTTTGTGTTGCCAATATTGTTTCTTATGCCCTGTAGATATTCAAGAGCTTCCTCTTTTCCCCAGCGGCACTCTATGTAAACAGCTTCAGAATAGGAGGTGAAGCCTTCATGAATCCACATATCGGCAATATCTTTTGCTGTTATGCTGTTTCCAAACCACTCATGACCTGTTTCATGGATAATGATAAAATCCCATTTTAGGCCAATTCCTGTACCGCTCAGGTCGTTGCCCAGGTAGCCTAGTTTGTATTCATTCCCATAGGCCACTGCGCTTTGATGTTCCATCCCGAGGTAGGGAGTTTCCACAAGTTTAAACCCGTCCTCTTCAAAAGGGTAAGCCCCAAACTTTTCATAGAAGCAGTTCATCATGAACTTTACTTCCTCAAATTGTTTTTTCGCCTTTTCCAGGTTGTAGGGAAGAACGTAATAGTCCAGGTCGAGGTGGCGAAACTTATCTTTAAAATGTACGTAATTGCCTATATTCAGAACAATATTGTAATTATTGATGGGGTTGTTCACCTTCCAGTTCCAACGGGTGTAGCCGTTATCGAGAACCTCTTTCCCTAAAAACCGGCCATTGGAAACATTCATGAGTTCATTGGGGACTGCAATTCCAATAAGCGCTTCTTCGGGTTCATCGCTCTGGTGATCTTTGTTGGGATACCAGAGACTTGCCCCTGTACCCTGTACGGCAACTGCGATCCATGAGTTACCCTGTTGATCCTTTTCAAACACAAAACCCCCATCCCAGGGAGCATTTTTAGCAACTATTGGATTTCCTGAATAGAAAAACTGAATAGAATCAATTTCACTTTTTTCCATTTTCGGCACCAGATCAATGAATACAGCATCATGCCTGCGCTCGTATTTCATTTTTTTTCCGCGGAAAAGGATTGAATCCACCTTCATATTCCTGAAAAGATCCACCTGCATTAACGGCAAACTGTCTTCAGCTTTAAAGGTAATGCCGTTAAAGCCCGAAATGTACTTCTCTTCTGGAACAACTTTTACCTGCAGGTTGTACTTAAGGACGTCATAGTTCCTTTCGGCTCGTAGGGAACCCCGCAGTGTATCTGCTTCAGTGAACTGGCTTTTGTTGGTGACAACCTGTGCCTGTATAGGAGCAGCTGCAAGAAATAAAATTAAAATAAAGGAGGTGAAAAATCGCATTTTTGAAGGTTTAGTTTTGGTGCACTAAGAATATCTCTGCATCTGGATGTTCTTCAAGTGTTTTTCTTGAATCCCTATGGATCTTATCGAAAGACTCCATGTCAATTCCTTTGCACATTCCGTACGAATAGTGATATTTTAAGACATCAAGATCTTCGGAGAGCAGTTCCCGTTTTACAGGACAGCCTGAGAGATATCCTTTACATGGAATTTTTGGAGAGAAATGAAAGTAACCCAGGGCCTTAAAAAAATGATATTTTAAAAGGTCCAGCTGGTCTTTTTCCTGATAAACTTTATAAGCATTGACCTTTATTACTCCTCGGTTGATCTGCTGTTTTCCATTCCAGCTTACATAGAAACCCGAATTCCTGTTGTTGCTTATGCGTTGCTCTTGATCAAAATCTTCTTCTGAATTTCTGTAGAACACAAGAAAGTTTGATTTTGCCCTTTCCTGCACTTCAGTAACTCTAAGGGAATCTATTCCTGTAGCTACTTCTTCAGAAAACTGAAGTAATTCTTTCCTGTGAGCTTCAGGAACAGAAGGGTCAAAAAACAATTTTATGGGGTCTTTCCAGACTTTGATGGTAGATTTCTCCTGAAGTTCTTCCGTATGCCCAAATACCGCCGGTTTATATATTTTCAGAAATTCTTCATTCCGTGGCTCATAACGGACCTTGACCTTATTTAACCCTTCAGAAGGAAAATTTTCAACCGGTACAAGGGTGTCGTTTTTATGAAAAACCCAATTAAGGGAATCCTCTTTCGTTAATGCAATGCCGTGGCTTCTAAAATGGCTTATGCTCAATAACTTCCTGGTCTTATGTGTCACCAGAGTATCCTGGGCAAAACCCGAAAAAACTAAAAAAAAGCATATTACTGAAAGAAAATTCTTCATGAAATTATGTTTGTATCACTCCCAGGTTAAAATCTTTTTCAATAGGCGCATGGTTTGCTGCTTCAATTCCCGTTGAGATCCATTTTCTTGTATCCAGGGGATCGATCACAGCATCTGTCCATAAATGTGCGGCAGCGTAATATGCTGAAGTTTGCCTGTCGTATCTGGCCTTGATCTCCTCGAAGACTTTCTTCTCTTTCTCTGCATCTACCTTTTCACCCTTCTTTTCCATCGCAGCAGTTTCTATTTGCGCAAGCACTTTTGCCGCCTGTGTACCACCCATAACGGCAAGTTCGGCACTTGGCCAGGCGAAAATAAGACGCGGGTCATAGGCTTTTCCACACATCGCGTAATTACCTGCTCCGTAGGAATTTCCAATAATTACAGTGAATTTGGGAACTACCGAATTACTCACGGCATTCACCATTTTTGCTCCGTCTTTTATGATTCCGCCATGTTCACTCTTACTTCCCACCATAAACCCGGTGACATCCTGAAGAAACACCAGCGGAATTTTCTTTTGATTACAGTTTGCGATGAAGCGGGTAGCTTTATCGGCCGAGTCTGAATAGATCACTCCCCCAAACTGCATCTCTTTTTTAGCACTTTTGACGATTTTGCGCTGGTTGGCAACTATACCAACAGCCCACCCGTCAATCCTGGCATAACCGGTGATGATTGTCTGGCCATACCCTTCTTTATATTCCTGAAATTCAGAATTATCTATAAGTCGCTCAATAATTTCCCGCATGTCATATTGCTCATTGCGCTGCTTTGGAAGTATCCCATAGATATCCTTTTGATCTTTTGCCGGTTTTACCGGTTTTTTACGGTTATATCCTGCTTTGTCGCTATCTCCAATCTTGTCAATTAAACCTTTAATGGTTTCTAGAGCATCTTTATCATCTTTGGATTTATAATCTGTAACCCCGCTAATTTCACTGTGAGTAGTGGCCCCGCCAAGGGTTTCATTATCGATAGATTCACCAATGGCAGCCTTAACGAGGTAACTTCCTGCAAGGAAAATACTTCCGGTTTTCTCCACGATAAGAGCCTCATCACTCATAATTGGCAGGTATGCACCGCCCGCAACACAACTGCCCATAACGGCAGAGATCTGGGTAATTCCCATGCTGCTCATTACGGCATTGTTCCTAAAAATCCTTCCAAAGTGTTCTTTGTCGGGAAAAATTTCATCCTGCATTGGCAGGTAAACTCCGGCAGAATCCACCAGGTAGATTATAGGCAGCCGGTTTTCTATGGAGATCTCCTGGGCTCTTAGGTTTTTCTTTGCGGTAATTGGGAACCATGCACCTGCTTTCACAGTGGCGTCATTAGCAACAACAATACATTGTTTGCCCGATATTTTCCCAATCTTTACAATAACACCACCACTTGGGCAGCCGCCGTGCTCTTCATACATTCCTTCACCTACAAAAGCACCTATTTCTATGGCCTCTTTTGCATCATCGAGTAAATAATCCACCCTTTCCCGAGCAGTCATTTTTCCCTTGGCGTGATGTTTGGCGATTCGCTTTTCTCCACCTCCAAGTTTTACCTTCTTTAGGCGCTGATTAAGATCTGAAACTAATAATTTGTTGTGGTCTTCGTTCTTGTTGAATTCAATATCCATTTATAAGAGCTAATAGTCGGTTATCAGGTTTATCTTGCAAGGATTTGGCTAACTCCAAACACTGCAATTTTTTCAATGGATGCTAAAATACAAAAACCCTGCAACTAAAAATCTTTATAAAAAGATATAAAAACACGATATTTGTCATAGGAGAGCTTATTCCACAAATATTACTTTTGCCTCCATTTGGTGAAGACTGCCATACAATTAACTACTTGCTGCTATTATGGGAATGAATAAAAATACGATTTTTGGGTGGGCATCCTTTTGCATGCTCCTGGTAGGAATAGCCCTTGTTTTACTGGGAGTTTTAAAATACAGGGACTATGCTATAGGTTTCTCCACAGCCGGAATAGGTTTCTTTATTGTGTCATGGGCCTTCAATGCGCTTAAGGGGAGAGTGTAAAATATTAATTTTCAATAGGTTTTTTGCTTCAGTAAAAGAGGCTGTCTGAAAAAGCCATTTTTCGTCAAGCTGAACTTGTTTCAGCTTCTAATTGATTGTGACTTTTTATTGGTTAAGATCCTGAAATAAATTCAGGATGACGTATTTCATGCTTTTCAGACAGCCTCCTTTTTTGATGGCGGATATCAAAAGGCGAAGCCAAATCCAATATTTGCTATAAGCCCGTTAAAGAGTATATCGGCAGATGCTAATTGCTCGCTAAAGTCGTAAATGTCTGTTTCGGTTGTTCCGTCAGGGTATTTAATCTGGTAATCGATTGTTTTGGGAAGAGAGGAGAAGGAGTAGCCAACTTCGGGACGAAAGTAAAAAAGGCCTCCAAGTTTAGCTCCCAGTTTAATATTGAAGGTATTGTGTTTGTAATCAATATTTCCCGTTCCCTGTTGGCCTTCACGGGTAACAACTGTTTCGCCGTCAAAATTTAACTGGTTATAACTCACCCCGGCGTACAAGCCTTTCCCTGCTTTAAAAAAGTAATAGTTGATACCTCCTTCCAGGTAAGAGTAATTGAGCTCTTTAGTTTCTGTGCCACTAGATTCTTCCTCAGAGAGAAACCAGTCAGATTTAATTGTGGAATAATCCAGACTTACTGCAAGTTTGTCGTTTAAAAGAGGCGTGACATATTCAACATTTCCTCCAACCATATTGGGAAATCCTAATTTAAGACCCAGGCGCACCGGTCTCACCTTATAATCCCTTTCTACAGGGGTATCTGTTTGAGCCTGTGCAAAGTTGTACTGAAACAGCATGGCAGCCAGCAATAGATAACAAAATGAAGTAGTTCTAATTTTCCCCATGATGAATAATTTTAATTGAAAAGGAAATATATTTTATTATTAAAGAGGCTGCAATACCCATTAATGAGTAATTTGTAGAAAACAATTTGAATTTTTATGGACTCAGAAGTTAATATGAAGAAAATATTGCGGAAACATCTTCGTGGAGGTGAGGCTTTTATGCCTTTGGAGGAAATCTTTAAAAAGATCCCTTTTTCTGAACTCGGAAAGAGACCGGCGGGACTTCCCTATTCATTTTACGAGATCTTTTACCATATAAAGTTCACTCAAAATGACATTTTAGAATACTGTAGAAGGGAAAATTACAAATCCCCCGATTGGCCCCTGGATTACTGGCCCGATCACCCGCAGCCAGAAAGTGAAAGCTCCTGGGATCAACTAAAATCGGAATATCTTAAAGATAGGGAGGAGTTGGAAGCTCTTGTACTTTCTAAAGAAACAGATCTTCTGGGAACTGTACCTTCAGGTGGTGACCATACCTTTATAAGGGAGATCTTATTGGTGATTGAGCACACGGCTTATCACAGCGGGCAGCTTTTAATTCTTCTAAGGCACCTGGGACTACATTCTTCCTGAAATTATTCCGCGGCAGCCTTAAAATCAATTCTAAAATTGTGATATTTGTCTGTTAATTAGAATTACAGGGAGGTTCATGAAACCTTCAGAAAACAATAAGAAAAACAAAATTTATGGCAGATGATAAGAAAGTAATTTTCTCCATGTCGGGGTTAACAAAGACATACAAAGGAGAGAATACGCCGGTTTTAAAAAATATCTATTTGAGCTTCTTTTATGGAGCCAAAATAGGTATCCTAGGGCTAAACGGTTCAGGTAAATCCACCCTTCTAAATATCATAGCAGGAAAGGAAAAGAATTACCAGGGAGATGTTGTTTTTGCTCCTGGCTATACCGTGGGAATGCTGGAGCAGGAGCCCGAACTGGATGAGGATAAGACAGTACTTGAGGTGGTGAAGGAAGGTGCAGCCGAAACTGTTGCCATCCTGGAAGAATATAATAAGATCAACGATATGTTTGGTCTACCTGAGGTGTATGAGGATCCCGATAAGATGCAGAAACTTATGGATAAGCAGGCTGCGCTGCAGGATCAAATTGACGCCAGCAATGCCTGGGAGCTTGATACAAAGCTTGAAATCGCGATGGATGCATTGAGAACTCCCGACTCTGATAAAAAGATAGGAGTACTTTCAGGAGGGGAAAGAAGAAGGGTGGCGTTATGCCGACTTCTGCTTCAGGAGCCAGATGTGTTGCTGCTTGATGAGCCAACCAACCACCTGGATGCAGAATCTGTATTGTGGCTGGAACAACACCTTCAGCAATATAAAGGTACAGTGATTGCTGTAACTCACGACCGTTACTTCCTTGATAATGTTGCAGGATGGATCCTTGAGCTGGACAGGGGAGAGGGTATCCCCTGGAAAGGAAACTACTCTTCGTGGTTAGACCAGAAAGCAAAACGTCTTGCACAGGAACAAAAACAGGCAAGTAAACGCCAAAAGACCCTGGAGCGAGAGCTTGAATGGTCGCGTATGGCGCCAAAGGGAAGGCAGGCAAAGCAAAAAGCCCGTCTAAACAACTATGATAAACTCCTTAGCCAGGATCAAAAGCAAATGGACGAGCAGTTGGAAATTTACATTCCAAATGGCCCGCGCCTGGGAACAAACGTGATCGAGGCCAAAGGTGTAAGTAAGGCGTTTGGTGACAAGCTGCTCTATGACGATCTAAACTTTAAGCTCCCTCAAGCGGGAATCGTGGGAATTATAGGGCCTAACGGTGCAGGTAAGACCACCATTTTCAAAATGATCATGGGAGAGGAAAAACCCGATAAGGGAACCTTTGAAGTGGGAGAGACAGCAAAAATAGCTTATGTAGATCAAAGCCATTCCAATATCGATCCTGAAAAGACCATTTGGCAGAACTTTAGCGATGAGCAGGAGTTGATTATGATGGGTGGCCGCCAGGTAAATTCAAGAGCCTATTTAAGCAGGTTCAACTTTAGCGGAAGTGAACAAAATAAAAAAGTCAGTAAACTTTCCGGTGGGGAAAGAAACCGTCTTCACCTTGCAATGACGTTGAAGGAAGAAGGGAACGTGTTGCTTTTGGATGAGCCTACCAACGATCTTGACGTAAATACTTTGCGGGCCCTGGAAGAGGGATTGGAGAATTTCGCCGGTTGTGCGGTGATCATTTCCCACGACCGTTGGTTTATGGACAGGGTGTGTACCCATATCCTGGCTTTTGAAGGAAACTCTGAGGTCTATTTCTTTGAAGGCAGTTTCTCTGAATATGAGGAGAATAAAAAGAAACGCCTGGGAGATGTCACCCCAAAAAGAATTAAGTACAAAAAGCTGGTAAGATAGAAAAAACAAGAGCCTCAAAAATGCCATTTTTGAGGCTCTTGTTTTGTTCAAGGTTCAAGGTTCAAGGTTCCAGGTTCCAGGTTCCAGGTTCCAGGTTCCAGGTTCAAGGTTTCAGGTTCAGGTTCCAGGTTTCAGGTTCCAGGTTCAAGGTTCAAGGTTTCAGGTTTGTCTGACGACTGAAGACTGACCACTGATCACTTAATCCCCCGGATACCAGTTAGCTAATATTACTTCCACATTGGGATTACCCTCGTTTACCAGTTTTTTAAATTGTTCCACATCTGCCTTGCCGTCCTTTCCTCGAAAGTGGTACGGATAAACTTTTTGGGGTGCGAACTCAATGACAGCATCTGCTGCCGCATCCACTGGCATGGTGTATGGTAAATTCATTGGCACCAGGGCAATATCAATGTTTTCAAGATTTCTCATCTCCGGGATATCTTCGGTGTCACCGGCTATATAAAGTCTCTTGCCGTCTTTTTCAAGTAAATATCCATTTCCGCGTCCCTTTGGGTGAAATTGCTTTGCTTCCTCCCGCAGGTTGTACATAGGAATGGCCTCAATAGAGATACCCTTTTGATCTAAAGTCTCTCCATTGTTCATCACCGTAAGCTTAGTCCCTAAAGAATCGGGCAGCTCATCTTTTACGGCCTGGGGTGCAATGATGGGAACATTGGTTAAATTCAAGGCTGCCAGGGTTTCGGCATTCATATGATCGCTGTGGATATCGGTAAGGAGGACCATGTCGGCCTGGTCCATTCCGGCAAAAGCTTCAGCTCCTCCCACCGGGTCGAGGTAGATTGTCGTCTCTCCCCAATTTATCACAGCCGTCGCATGAGAAATGGGATGAATATCTATTTGGTCCTCGTTAGTGTTTGCTGCAGTTTCGCCTTCCATTACCTCTTCTTCGGTAACAACAGGTTCTTCCCGGTTTTCATTTTTGCAGGAAAAAAGAAACACAGGGGCTATAAGTAAAATTAAAATTCGCTTCATAATTATATGGTTTTACATAAAACTACTTAAAAATGAAGCTTTTTGCCCCAGGTTTAATAGTACTTTAAGAAAGCGGAAGCTCCATTTTAATGTCACCCCGGGAATATGGATTGCCCTCTCCTAAGGGAATTTCCTTAAAACCGTATTTTTTGTAGATGTGAATTGCATTCTCCAGTTTACGGTTCGAATAAATGATGAGCTTTTTCCATCCCTTGCTACGTGCAAAATTGAGCGTATGCTCCATGAGTTTTTGGCCAATACTTCTTCCCTGTGCAGCCGGTACCACAGCCATTTTTGTCAATTCAAATATCCCGTCCTCAATTTTCATAAGGGCCACTGTACCAATAATTTTTTCCTCTTCACGAACAAAAAATATATTACCTCCGGGTTCTATGATATACTTTCCCGGTTTTCCTAAAACCTCTTGATCATGGGGTTCTACCCAAAAATATTTTTCCAGCCACTCAATATTCAGCTGCCGGAAGTCTTCGGCGTACCGAGCTTCGTATGAAATGATCTCCATTAATTACCCTCCTATTTCTTTTTTCTGCCAGGGCCATTTCCCCTCAAGTTCTACCTGTAATGAAAGACTTAAAAAGGTTCTTATTAATACAATTACCCCAAGGACCAGTACATTTTCCATTGTGGGAGCTGTGCTTACTGTAGCGATGATATCCCCGGCGACTAAAAATTCCAGACCTAAAAGAATAGCTTTTCCCAGATCATGACGAAAAGTCCTGTAGGTACTGCCATCCTCATGTTGCTCAAAGAAGTAGCGCCAAAGTGCAAAAAACGGCCCTATGATCATTACCAGGACTCCTGCAATCTCAATAACTAATGCTGCCAGTTCTACATAATATTGTATAGTTTCATGCATATTTTCTCTCTTTTATAAAATCTGTAACAAGGAAACTCAAGGCTTTTCCTGTAGGAAAGGCACCGTTTGCCACAGCTTCACAAATGTGAAGATAACAACAATTTTTTTCTTTTGTTGCCTCTCTTATAAGCTCTCTGGCTTCGTCTAAAGTAAGGCCAGAGGGGGAAACCGCACTGCTGGGAAAGTTTGCTATGGCGTCACAATCCAGTTCCAGCCCAAATTTTTGTTCCCTTACAAAATCCAAATTGTCTCGAAATGCTGCTGTGCGTTGTTCTTGCAAAAGCTCCTCCAGCAGGCTGTAATGAAATGCTTCGGAAGCATCCATGTCATTAAAAATATATTGCGGAGTATAATTACGCTGAAGTCCAAAAACAGAATACTTCTCTAAAAAGCCATTTTTGAGGGCATAGCTAAAACCATTGCCGCTGTGGCGATGTTCCAGTTTTCGAAGATCTGTATGGGCATCAATGTTCAGGACGTTGATGGGGTGACCAAAAGCTTCAGAGGCACCTTTAAGATTTCCGTAGGCATTATTATGGCCGCCGCCAATGATGACGGGAAATTTCCCTGCAGAAATAACCTTTTTGACCACCTCACTTACTGCGGAATCCAATTGCTCTACAAGATCCCCAAGCTTCTTAACATAATTAGGATCTGAAACATCAATGTTTCCTGCCTTTTGCATTACTTCGGAAGTATTGATCTCCCCAAGCAGCAGGATCTTTCCACCTGAATTATATTTGTTTTCCTGCACATTGAGGAAGGCTTTCAGGAAATCCTCCCATGCATTAGAAGTGCCCGGTTTACCATAATTCGCCCGGACCCCAACATCTTCGGGGATCCCGAAAATGACAAATTGAGCATCAGTTTTTTCGAGGTCCTCAAGTCCCGAAGCAATTCTTATCCTTTCCCCCAGCTTAACTTCTCCGGGCCTGGGGGATATCATTTTTTGTATCTGCTTTTCAGAATAAAACCTGAGCTGGCTCATCTAGATCTTTTTTCCATTGATGTAAACCGAATTGATGTGATTGGCACCAAAGGAGTAGGGCATGAATCCATAGGAGGGGATCTCATCTGTGAGGATAAGGTTTGCTGCCTTTCCTTTTGTGATGCTGCCATGGGTGTCCAGAATATCCATCGCATACGCCGCGTTGATTGTTGCTGCATTAATGGCTTCTTCGGGATTCATTTTCATTTTGATACAGGCCAGGGAGATCACCAGGTTCATATTTCCGTTTGGGGTGCTTCCCGGGTTGTAATCGGTTGCGAGAGCGAGAGGTAACCCCGCCTCAATAATATCCCGCGCAGGGGTATAAGGTATTCCCAGGAAAAGAGAGCAGGAGGGAAGAGCCACAGGCATGGTTTCGCTGTCTTCCAATACATCAAGATCGTCGGGCTCCATCACCTCCAGGTGATCTACAGAGAGAGCGTTGTGCGCTACTGCTGTTTTAATCCCGCCAATAGAATTGAACTGGTTGACGTGAATTTTTGGTTTTAGTCCGTATTTTTGTCCCGCCTCCAGGACACGGTGGGTGTCTTCTACGCTGAAATAGCCTTTTTCACAGAAAATATCCACAAATTCTGCCAGCTTCTCTTCGGCGATCTTTGGCATCATTTCATTGATGAGCAGGTCGAGGTAACCGTCCCTGTCATTTTTATATTCCGGCGGAATGGCATGAGCTCCTAAAAATGTCGCTTTAATGGGGAGATCGTAATTATCCTTTAATTTTTTTATAACCCTAAGCATCTTCAGTTCGGCTTCTGTGGTCAGGCCGTATCCCGATTTGATCTCAATGGCCGTAGTCCCCATTTTCATCACCTCCTCAAGCCGCTTTGCCGATTGCAGGTAAAGATCATCCTCGGAGGTTTCCTGAAGCTTTTTTGCCGAATTTAGGATACCTCCGCCTTTTTCAGTAATTTCTTCATAAGTGAGCCCGTTGATGCGATCTATGAATTCCTGTTCTCTGTTTCCGGCGTAGACCAGGTGTGTATGGGAGTCGATCCAACCCGGCAAAAGGAACTTTCCGGAGGCATCAACTTCAGCTATTCCTTCAAAAGAGGGTAGATCCTGCATTTTTCCGAAGTCGGCAATTTTACCGTCCTCCACGAGTAACCAGGCGTTGTCAATCACGGGGAGCTCCTTCATTTCACTGCCTTTTAGAGGCTTGAGAGTTTCCTCCCGCACCTGTACGAGCTGTTTAATGTTCTTAAAGATGGTTTTCATAACGTAAAGATAGGAAAGTGTTGAGAATTTACAGGGCCTGCCAAAGAGGACCTTCAAAAATGCCACTTTTGGTGCTCCGTCTTTTCAGTATTTATTTTAACTTGGGGAAGAATTTTTTTCCAACAACTATGAATCAAAAAAAGCCAGGTCTAAATACCATCTGTACCCATGTGGGAGAGGTAAAGGACGAACAATTCAAGGGAGCTGTATCCCCGCTATTTATGTCAACTTCTTATGCTTATGAAGATGTAGAGGTGAAGCGGTATCCCCGTTACTTTAACACTCCAAACCAACGGGGACTGGCCCAAAAAATGGCAGCACTGGAACACGGGGAGGCTGCTCTTATCTTTGGAAGCGGAATGGCTGCAGTAAGCACCGCCCTTTTTGCCTTTTTACAAAAGGGAGACCATGTGGTACTTCAAAGGACCCTGTATGGAGGTACCAGTAACCTGGTAGTGGAGGAATTCGAAAAATTCGGGATTGAATATTCCTTTGCGCACGACCTCTCTGCCGAAGCCTTTGAAAAAGAGGTTCGGGACAATACAAAGGTGATTTATATTGAGACCCCGTCCAATCCCCTTTTGACCATTACAGATATTGAAGCTGTGGCGAAGCTCGCAAAGAAGCATGGGCTGGTGAGTATGATCGATAATACCTTTGCTTCGCCGGTTAACCAGAATCCTATTGACTTTGGTATTGATGTGGTGATACATTCGGCTACAAAATATATGGGCGGGCATAGCGATATCCTGGCGGGAACTGTGATCTCTACGGAAGAATATGTGGACAGGATCTTCCAGCTTGCGAAGAATTTTGGAGGCAGTCTAAGTGATTATACCGTATGGCTCCTGGAACGCAGTCTTAAAACAATGGGATTAAGAGTAAAGGCACAGAATGAAAACGCTCAAAAGCTTGCTGAATTCCTGGAGGGAAATGAGCTGGTGAAAAAAGTTTACTATCCCGGTCTTCCGTCCCATGAAGGATATGAGCTGGCGAAAAAGCAAATGCACGGCTTTGGAGGGATGATGTCCTTTGAACTGAAGGATATCAATTCTCAAACCTTTATGAATTATCTAAGGCTTATAAAACCTTCAATGAGTCTTGCGGGGGTAGAATCTACCATCCTGTTCCCAACCAAAACCTCTCATGGTTTATTAACGCCCCAAGAAAGGGCAGAGCAGGGGATTAGTGATCACCTTATGAGATTTTCTGTAGGTATTGAAGAACCCGAAGATCTTATTGCCGATATAGAACAGGCATTAGAAGAGGCTCGTAAGGACATGCTGGACGTGAGGCTTTAAAACATGAGTCAAGAAACAAGGGACAAGAATCAAGACGAAGAAGTGATCAATATTCAGTGATCGGTTTTCAAATCATCTGAATAGGAAGCTCCGGAGGAGCGAAATATTTATAGCAGAATAGCGAATAGCTCTGAAGAGCTCCGGAGGAGCGACATTAAATGAGTGATCAGTATTCAGTGATCAGTTTTCAGATCATCTGAAAGAGAAGCTCCGGAGGAGCGAAATATTTATGGAACAATAACCGGAATTGCATACAGAGCTCCAGAGGAGCGACACAAGGCAATAAATTCGTGTATTCGTGGCTAAAGAAAGAAACAAGAATCAAGAGCCAAGACTAGTGCTTAGTGGTCGATGTTCAGTAGTCAGAATTTTGGGAATCAAGCTCCGGAGGAGCGACATTAAATGAGTATTCAGTGTTCAGTGCTCAGTGATCAGATTGTTTGGGAATATTCATGTATTCGTGGCTAAAAAAGGAAACAAGAATCAAGAGGCAAGAGCCGGGACTAGTGCTTAGTGGTCGATGATAAGTAGTCAGAATTTTGGAATGCATAAAACTCTGGAGGAGCGACATTAAATGAGTGTTCAGTGTTCAGTGCTCAGTGATCAGAAATTTTAGGAATCATGCTCCGGAGGAGCGATATAATTAAGTTGAAAACAAAAAAATTATTCGTGTATTCGTGGCACATATATAGACACAGAAGAGAAATTAGAAAAAAATGAAGTTAGATATACTGGCCATTGGGGCCCATCCCGATGATGTAGAATTAAGTTGCTCTGCGACGCTTGCTAAAGAGATTTCCCGCGGAAAAAAAGTTGGTGTTCTTGATCTTACCAGGGGCGAATTAGGAACCCGTGGTACGGCTGAAATAAGGGACCAGGAAGCTGCAGATGCTGCGAAGATACTTGGGCTTTCTATGCGTGAAAACCTCGAGTTTAGCGACGGGTTCTTTGTAAACAATGTGGCACATCAACTGGAGATCATAAAAGTTCTTAGAAAATATAAGCCAGACCTGGTGCTGTGTAATGCCATTGATGACCGGCATATTGATCATGGTAAAGGTGCAAAACTGGTAGCCGATGCTTGTTTTTTGAGTGGTTTGAGAAAGATAGAAACCATTCTTGAAGGAAATTCCCAGCATGCCTGGCGCCCAAAGAATGTTTTTCACTACATCCAATGGAAGAATTTAACGCCAGATGTCGTGGTCGATGTCACCGGATTTATGGAGAAAAAGATGGAATCTGTAAAAGCTTATCGCTCTCAATTTTGGGATGAAGACAGTAAAGAACCCCAAACGCCCATCTCGAGCAGTAATTTCTTTGACAGCATCACCTACAGAGCCAGGGATTTAGGTCGTTTAATAGATGTTGAGTATGCCGAAGGATATAACGTGAGCCGTCACGTAGCGGTAGATTCCCTGTTTGATCTTCTGTAAAAATTTGATTTTTTTCTTTTGTAAAAGAAAGGATTTATACTACATTTGCATCCGATTAAAATGGTGGTTGTAGCTCAGCTGGTTAGAGCGCTGGATTGTGGTTCCAGAGGTCGCCGGTTCGAACCCGGTCTTCCACCCAAAAAGCTTCTTGTGAAAACAAGGAGCTTTTTTTGTATCGCAGTTTTTTTGGAATGGTCTGGCAGGGTGAGAAGCCTGTCCTGAGTCCTTCGACGCCGCTCTGGATAAACTTCATCGAAGGAAACCCGGTCTTCCACTCAAAAAGCTTCTTGTAAAAACCAGGAGCCTTTTTGCTTTAAGAGGTTCCATTTGGAATAGAGAGAGTGGTTTCCTGTAAGACAAAAAAAGACCTAACAGGTTGTGAAAAGCTGTTAGGCCGGGATTCTTTAAAATTGTATATAGTCTTATTCTGTAGCTTCTGTCGTAAGAGTAGGTTTGTCAACATAAGGTCGTGTATCCCTGTTTGCTACTTCCCAAGCCGTAAGGAATACCAGTTTGGCTCTTTTGGCCAGGAGCTCATATTCAATCTTATCGGGAGTATCTGTAGGCTGGTGATAATCTTCATGTACTCCATTAAAATAGAAGATAATTGGAATATCATGCTTTGCAAAGTTGTAATGATCACTACGGTAGTAGAACCTGTTAGGATCATTTTCATCATTATAGGTATAATCCAGGTTGAGGTTAAGGTATTTTTCGTTCACCTCTTCACTAAGTTCATGAAGCTCTGTACTTAATTTATCGCTTCCAATAAGATATACATAATCACCCGCACTTTCCATATCTGTTCCTATACGCCCAATCATATCAATATTTAGGTTGGTCACGGTGTTAGCCAATGGGAAAACAGGGTTTTCTGAATAAAATTTTGATCCTACAAGACCTTTTTCTTCTCCTGTGACATTCAGGAATAAGATAGAACGCTTAGGAGCAAATCCATCTTCCTGTGCTTTTTTAAAAGCTTCGGCGATTTCAAGAATGGCCACAGTACCCGATCCATCATCATCGGCCCCGTTGTAGATGTTTCCTTCATCATCGATCCCCACGTGGTCATAATGAGAAGAGATCACCAGGACCTCCTCCGGCTTAGTGCTACCTTGGATAAAGGCCAGAACATTTTCGGTATCATTCACAGTTCCGCGTGTAAAATAACTACCCGGTACCTCCTGGAAATAATCATCCTCACCAAGAGGAGAGTCAATATCAAGGCTCTGGTATTCCTTTTTTAGATATTCGGCGGCCAATTTTTGTCCGGGTTCTCCAGTTTCCCTGCCCTGGAATTCATCACTGGCAAAAATGTAGAGGTGGTCCTTTAATTCTTCCGCAGTAATTGTATTTGCATATTCCATTGGATTGGCCTCCGAAATGTCCCGGGGCTGTTGTGCCTTACATCCTATAAGGCTCACTGCGAGGGATAACAAAAATAATTTTTTCATGTTTTAATTTCAGTTTTATAATAAGAACGGCAAGATAATAGTTTTAAAGGAATTCTATTTTTAAAAGCCTGTGAAGGTTGATTATTATAAAAGATTTCGAGGTCCTTAATAGATAATAAAACAGATTTGTCGTATTTTTAAGTACATGATGTAAATCTTTATACCAATGAAAAGTGCCGTCCCCGTTTCCGAGATTATGACAAAAAATATTTTGCGATTGTCTTTATCTGATAATCTTTCTACAGCTGAATCTCTTATGAAGAAAAACCACATAAGGCATCTTCCAGTAGTGGAAAATGAACATATCGTGGGCATGGTAAGCCTTAACGACCTGCTAAGAATTTCTTTTGCCGATGCGGTGAATGTGGAAGATGAGGAGGTTGAAACTTCAGTCTATGAAATGTTTACCATTGAACAGGTTATGACGAAAAAGGTAGAATGTATTTCTTCTAAAAATACAGTTGAGGAAGTAGCCCGATTATTTCTTAACTATGAGTTTCATGCCTTGCCTGTAGTGGATGATGACTGTCTTACCGGAATAGTCACTACTACAGATATAATAAGATTTTATCTGCAAAATTCCTCCAATGCATGAAATGGGACAAAAAAGTGAGAAGAGTAATGTAGGGGGTTACGCTTCTCACTTGCAGTGCCTTTGCAGGCAAATGTCTTAATCTCAAAATAACTCATTTCTATCTATAAAAGTATCCAATAACTTCCGGTTTAACCTCTATTTAACAGTACTTGTAGGAACTTTCCACCATATATGTGACCTACATTTGGCTTATTAATTAATAGAAGGAGAATTTGAGCCATTTCTGGGTTTTGGGTTATTGAAAAAGAGTGGTCCAAAAGTGACTTTAGAAAGAAAAAACCTGAGCAAGGATCTTCTATACTTCATTTGGAGATTTTCCCGGAAAGGAGGAGGATAATGATATGAAAAGTTGAGCTTCAATATATTAAAGGGACAGTGGCTCATGAGGTAAGCTGGATCTACTTCTTCATCTGAATTTCTCTTTTTAAAAAGTTTTCTTTTTTGGGTTTTATTTAAAAAAGCTTTTTATATTTGCACCCGCAATGGAGGAATGGCAGAGTGGTCGATTGCGGCAGTCTTGAAAACTGTTGAGGGTAACACCTCCGGGGGTTCGAATCCCTCTTCCTCCGCAAAGTAAAACCGTAAACGCTTATCAACAAAGGCTTTACGGTTTTTTTGTTTCCTAAATTGTACGATTAATGTACGACTGAGATTCTTTTACCTCAAAACGCTCCTTGTTTAGTGGAAAAAAATGTTTTTTTGAGAGGTGCATTTTATACATTTCGTGCATATCTTTAAAGTCTAACATTTACCATTATGAAAACATTAGATTATTTAACAATCTTCTTAACTGCTGTAATTGCTGTTCTTTATCAAGTATTATTTTTAGGTGTGCCATCAGGAAGCCAATTCTTAATAAGTACAATGACCGGCTCAACCTTAATTTTTTTATTACTTTTAATTTTTCCAGTTATTATAACTTCTATAAGATACCTCTTTGTAAAGGATTTTTCCATTAAGTTTTTAAATAAGATCCTTTATTATACCTTAGGTCTCTTCATTCTCATAGTAGTACTACCACAATGGTATCTAAGTTGATTTTATTGATTACTTTTATAATATGATTAACCGCTTGCCTGTGGTAAGTCATTTGAACAAAAAAGAGGGTTTCCGAAATGGTTACCCTCTTTTAATTCGTAAGCCCCCCCTTCAATTTTTTACAAAGAGTAAAATCTTTCCTGAGTGGCGATGTTAGTATTTAAGGTGCTGAGGTGTTTTTACCCCTATTGCCCTATTTGCTTTGATATTAATTTTTCTATCTCGCTGAGGGTTTCCGGTGGTAACTGGTCAAAGTCTTCTTTAGATAACCTCAGGTTATTGATCTGAATATAATTATTAATAGTACTTGTAGTTTTATTTGTTGCTCCTGAAAGTTCTATAAAGGCTTTTAAGGCTGAAGTACTACGTTCTTCTATTCCAATCAGGTAAAGAGTAGTTAAAGCCTGGTTGGCCATGTAATCAGCTTTACCTTTAATTAAGCTGTTGTATTTGTCAAAGGATCCTTTTAGGTGGTTGTAAACTGTCTGCCTGGAAAGGCCTGTTTCCTCTGCAATTAACTGAGTAGTTGGAAAGGCTTTATTTTTCAAAACCAAATTATGAATTTGGCCAGTTATTAAAGAGTGGTTGTATTCATAGGTAACGTTTCTAATAGTTCCTTCTTTTTCCTGCAAGTCATCACATACCTCTAACATTACTGTTATCAATTCCTCCTTACCTAAATTATTAGTGTAGGTATCATTTAGACGTTTGTATAAATCTTCTCTAACCTCTTCTATTTTCTCAGGATTATTATTTAAAAATTCTTTGACTGCTTTTACAGTTTTTAAATTCTCTATTTCTGTCAACTTTTGTAAACTTTTTTTCTTTGCCATTTTCATTTATTTAAATACATATCTGCTAAATCAAAGCCTCGTTTATTGTCTGTTGTCTCTAATAAATCACTAACCTCAATTTTATAACCTAATCCTTTCATTAATTCAGCTTTCTTTTGCCAGTCTTTAAATTCTCCTTTATCAGGATATAAGATTATTTTCCTGCCAATTAGAGGTTGAATTAACTTAACCTTTAAATTCTGTTTACTACCGGTAGCAAGCCAAACAACATCAGGTACAATAATGCTCATAATTACTGCTGTCTTTTCACTTTCTACAATAGCAATAGGTTTATTGTGGCCGTCATTAATACGGTGCATACCAAATAAGCATTGGTTAAGATTAAAATCAGGTTCTTTTATGGCATTGTGAATCCAATTAATACAGTTGTACGGTTCTTTTACTCTTTTACCTGTCAAAGGATCGTATAACATTATTTTTCCTGCATGTACTCTTTCCTTATGATCCATTTGCCAAAATACAGTAGCATTATTCCAGTAATAATTTGTACCGGTTAAATAATAATTCTGCATAGCAGAAAAAACCTCAACTTCAGAAAAAATAGTTTCTAAATAAGTCTTCAAATTATCCTTTACAGGCTCTTCATTGTATAGCCGGTCAACTAATTTAAGACTGTGGTAACTTGGTTTTTCAGGTTCTACTTTGGCCGTTGTAACCGTATTAATTACAGGCTCATTTTCAGGAGTAAAGTATTTACTTATATTACCTAAATATCTGAAGTCATTACTTTTAAGATACCATTCGGTTATAAAACATTCCTTACCGGTTCTTTCCAGTACCTGAGACTTAGGAATAAAATAAATACTGCCGTCTTCAGTAGTTGCCTTGTAGGCTTTATCTGAAATGCTTTTAAATGAGAGGAAACTAATTAAAAAACACTTCTTTCCTTTAGGAGGTGCATTGTGAAAATTACACTTGCTTTCCCTATCACATCTGCCGTATGTATCAGGTAGATAATTTCCAGTTTCATTTTCAACATACCGTACAAAGGTCTTTTTATGGCAATTAGGACAAATAAACTTTTTGCTCCCTTTATCCAGATTGTATTTAAAAGTCTGCATCTAAAACCTCCTTTCTTAGATCCTGCTTTATGTAGGCTACATTACCCTCGCTTATACGCTTTACAACAATTTTAAAGTGGTTTAGCCTCTTCATAAAATTAGACTTACTTACAGGCTTATAACCGTCTTCAATACAAAAGGCTCTGTAATGATCGTAAAGGAATTTAATAGAGGTGTATTGCGTTGAGGTGTGGTAACTATTTTCCTCGATAAACATTTTTACGCTGTCGCTCTGTTTCTCGTATGTAGATCGGGCCTTTTCTATGGCTTTACACTTACTGAAATTCTTTTGCTTTAGTAGCCTTTCCAGGCCTGCCAATATCCAGTTAAATACTCCTGAGAGTTCATTATTAATAATCTTTTTAGCCAGTTCTTTATCCTGTTTCTCTTCGGGTATAGTTACATCAAAGCCTAATATTAGAAACCTCCTAAAAAATGCGTCTGTATGTTCTACATCTTTAGGCAAATCATTACAGTTAAAGATCAGTTTAGCATATTCAGTAAGTAAAAAAGGCTCTCCATAAGGTAACCGGGCCTCTATTGGTTCACCGGA
The DNA here is from genome assembly GCF_026676115.1 of Salinimicrobium sp. TH3. Lineage (GTDB taxonomy): Bacteria > Bacteroidota > Bacteroidia > Flavobacteriales > Flavobacteriaceae > Salinimicrobium. The sequence continues at coordinate 136,849 of NZ_JAPONB010000003.1, forward strand.
AACCATTTGTTTAAAAATATCAGCCTCCATTTTACCATTGATCTCACTTGCATAGTTCACCAATTTATTAGCAATCTTTGCCCTGAAATAACCATTATCATTAGTAAGGCTCTGAAGGGAATAATTACTTACATTCTCAATACCTAATAAAGCATTTATAATTTCAAAAAATACGCTCTTACCATTTGCACCAGTACCATACAGGATTAGCATTTTTTCTAATTTTAATACTGAAGGTTTAATAAAAATGTAACCACAATATTCCGCTAATACTTTTTGTTTGTCAGGATCAGGTAAAACCTCATCTAAGTAGGCCTGAAAACGTGGTGCTGTGGCTTCAGGTAGGTACTCAAAAGGTAGTTGGTGTGTTATAAAGTCTTTTTGCTGAAAGTCTCTTAAACCTCTTTTATTTGGTGTAATCTCAAAAGTTCCATTTTGGAGGTTTATAAGAACAATATCTTTCCTGGTCTTTGGAGTAGGTAAATAAGCATCTGCCATAAATTGTTTAAAAATCTCTTCTTTAAAGATGTGGATCTTTCCTTTAAATTTCTCAACTCCCATTTTTAAGGCTACATTTCCTAAAAAGAATTGAAACCGCTCCTTATCAATTTCATTCCAGTAACTGCCATTGTAGAGGTAAATAAAACCGTTCTTTTTACACAAGCCCCATTTATTTGCAATAGCAATTTTTAGAAGTTGCTCAATACATAAGATTAAGTAATGGTTCTTTGTTAGTTTGAAACTGTTTAATTTCTTTTGGAGTTTCCGGTAATCTTTAATTTCCTCTTCATTCTCTTTTTTTAATTGTCCGTCTGCATCATAAACCTGAGGCTTTAAGCTTTCTAATTCCTGCCTAGTTTCTGCAATTTCAGGAAATGCCAGTATTTCAAAGTCAGTTTTTCTTATACTCTTACTCAATTCCTGTAAAACCTCATCAGGAGTATTTTCAGGTGTAGTCATTCCGTTAATATGGCTTTCGAGGTCATTGTTTATTAAAGTCTTTAATTTTGTTGTCTGCATGGCTTAAAATAGTTTTAGTTGGTCTGTTTTAGGAAATAGATCAGGGTTTCCGGTGTATTCATTTACATAAGGGTAACCGGTAACCTTGCATTTCCTTTTTCTCCTAACTGCTATTTTGCCCTCCTCAACAAGTCTTTTTACATACCTACAAATATTTTCACGCATTACGTTTGTTTGAACGTCTGCCTCTTTCATTGTTAAGGGTTTAGCCTTAAAAGCTTTATAAACCTTGCTTAATTGATCCTGAAAATTCTTATCTTTACCTTGTCCGTTGTTGAAAGGATTAAGGCTATTGGTGTAGTTGCTCATAGCCTTATTTTTTTAGTATTGTTAAACATTCCAGTAACTCACTTCTCTTATAATAACGCCTATTGGAAATTCCATAAGCTATTACCTTCCCTTTATTAGTCCAGGCCCAAAGAGTAGAGGAGTTAATTTGTAAGAATTGACAAGCCTGCTCCCTGGTAAGAAGTTCATCATTTGCCTCCTGTCTTTGGAGGTCTTTCTTCAGCTCTTGTAATTGATTTTTTACACCTTCAGAAATAAGATCTGCTAATTGTTCAGGTGTTGTTTGTAGAAATTGAATTGTACTCATTATGCAGTAGTTATGATTAATAATACTGCTAAATAAGAGCAACTTAAGAAGGTAGGTTAGCGCAATTTTGGGCTATTGTTGTGCAGAAAAGTGTTATTTCTGTGCTATATCCTTAAATTGATTTTTGACGGATTTAAACAGCTTGTTTCTCGTGTAATCTTCTTTGTATCTGCTGTCATTTCTTGTATAATCTTTTACATCAAATTGCGTAATTGCAAACTCAATAAATTTAGTTCCTTTACAGACTAAAAAATCTTTTTCTAATGCATAATATAGAAAACTATAATTTGAATTGTCTTTGCTTTCATCTTTATAAATTTCGTGCATCTTTAGGAAAAGAGTATATCCTAAATCATTACTAAAAATTTCCGGAAAAGGATTTTTTCTGAGTTGTAAATTCTCCTTTGGAGGTGTTTGTTTCTTGTCCTCATTCAGAATAGCCGAGCCATTAAAGTTTTGTATGTGAACCTTAAAACCCTCTAAAGCTTTAATATATTTGGTCGCTGTCTGTTTCTCAATTATAGTATTTAAGTAATCTATAAAATCACCTTTTAACTGGAATTGTTCGTGCTTATTTAACCGGTCAAATATGTAGATATACGTGGGCCTTGTAACTTCAAAAAACCATAAAAATTTATTCCAGTCATTAAATTTCCATTCCGGTAGTATGAAAGGAAAAATTACATCTACCTCTTTTGTTTTTTCGTATAGTTGTCTTTTACCTTCAGGGTTGTAAAGAGGTACTTCTTTTTTAATTTCCTGGTATTTCTCTTCAATTTGGTTAATATAATCGTCTAAATATTCTTTGTATTTGCTTTCTGTTTGGGCCTCTTTAATCTCCTTTAAATAGTCGCAAAAATCATTTTTGAGCCGTATTTGATTCTCAGAAGGTAAGTTGTTCAAAACGTATGAATAACGAGGCGTAGAGACTTCTAAAAATCTTAAAAACTTTTCCCAGTTATCAAATTTATACCTGAATAACCGGTAAGGAGGTATAAGATTAGCCTCAGGTGTTCTTTTGTATTTTTTTAGAACCTCCTCTAAAGCTATTTCTGAGTTATAAGCTTCATTAGCTTTTGAAATTTTTGTTTCAATTTCTAAAACTTGGTCATAATGTAAATGACCTGTAAAGGAGGTATTCGTATAATGGTGAAGTAGGACTGTAAAATTGTGCCTGGAAATATCTTTCAATTCCTTTTCGCAGTACTCCTTAGTTTCTTTACATCTGTCTTTATAGGAAAGTTCGCTTTCTTGACCGTAATTAATGGTTTCATTTTTGGCCTCACTAAGCATTAAATATAGTTCTCGTTTCCTTTCATTTAATTGACGGTCTAACTCCTTTTTAAAGCCTTCAACTACATCAAAGCATTTACTAAAAAATTCCTCAGCCTGGTAATGTTCTGCCTCAGCTTTCTTTTGCTCTCTTAATAGGTAATCTAAAAAATACTTTCGCTCATTAGCGTAGCCATGTAAGACTACATTTAGGAAATTAATCATTTGAAGTTTCTTTGCCTGTGGTTTTAATGTAAGAAATGTACAAAATGCACGTTAAAAACAACTTTAATTTTTTACTTAAAAGTAGTTGGCAATTTCTAAAGCCATATCTTTATTACTCTTACCTATGTAATTTAAAAACATAGCTTCTGTACTATGGCCTGTAATGTAGATCAGGTAGGAGGTTGGTAATTTTCCATAAAAATTAGTTGCAAAAGAACGTCTGCCAATATGTGAGGTAACTAATTTCCATTTTTGGTAAGTGCCATTTTCTTTACGGTAAATTCCGCTTTCCGGTTCTGTCTCAACCTGCATACTACCGGCTGTCATAGTATTTAATTTGGCCTCTCTACATACCTCTTTAATATAATCGTTGTATCGTTGGTCAGAAATAGCACGTGGAAATTTTCCTTTTCTTTTATCCAGGATCTCTAAAGCCTTTTTATGTAGTGGAACGGTCATAATTTTACTGGTCTTCTTTTGAGTAAATTCGAGTAAATGTTTACCCTCTTCTATTCTTATCATTTCATCAGTAAACCTCATAAAGTCCGAAATTCTTTGGCCTGTGTAGCAACTAACAATTAGCCAGTCCTTTGCATTTTCTAAATGTTCCGGTAATCCTTTGGTTTTCTCTATTTGTTCCAGTTCCTCAAAGGATAAATAAATCTTGTTTACTTTCTCTTTCTCTAACCTCAGCTTGTCTAACTGTGGGTGTGTTTCGACATCTAAGGATCTTGCATGTTTACAAAAAGTCTTAATTAGTCCTAATTCTCTTTGAGTAGTATTAATGCTATAATTCTGAGACCGGTAATATTCTGCAAATTCTCTTTTGAAGTTCTCGTTAATCTCTTTTATCAGGATCGGTTTTTTTCGCTGAAGTTGAAACCGCTCCATTTTATGTTTAATAACATTAAACTTTGTAACAGAGGCCGGTTTAATTTCGTGCTGTCGTACCTCAATATAAAAGTCAATATAATCAACGAGGTTTGTAGGTATTTTTCTGCCTTGCTGAGGTGGGTTATAATAATATTCAATTTGAAGTTGTAACCATTCTTTATCTACTGCCAAAGGATCAGCATTATTAAAAGCTTTCAATACGTGGTTTTCAATTTTGTTAAGTTCCTGGTTAACCTCAGCCTGTCTATTAATTATTTTAATATCCTTAGGCCGTTTCTGTTTGTGCTGTTTATTCCAGTAAGTTTTAGAAACTTCAAATTTAGTTTTTGCTCCAATAACATAGTCTTCATTATTAAAACGGTAAAGAAGACGTAAATTAAGAGGTGCTTTGTCCTTTGTAGATCGGAAAAGAAAATTAACAGTTGCCATTATAAGAAGTATTTGAACAATACAAATGTAATAGAATTGTACGATAGTTGTACGGTAATTTCAGAATAAATCAAAACTACTCCAAACTACAACAAAACCTAAAACCTCTTTTAAAGTGTTGATTATATTGGTTTTTCAGTATATTAGTCCTAAAATTAGGAGGTAAGAGGTAATTCATGTTTTGACTGTTAGTGTTCCCTCTTCCTCCGCACAGAAAAACCCGCAACGAAAGTTGTGGGTTTTTCATTTCCAGGAAACGTGAAAATTTTTCTTTCTAAAGTGGATGAGATAGAGAACAGCACCGCGAAGGGAATACCCAGTCTTCTTTGTAAAGTCCTCCTTCCCAAATCAACTTACATTAATTCATCTTTCTCTGCCGGAGAAATTTAAAAATCTTCCAAAACCTTGTAAATCAACATTATTATGGTTTTTTAAATTTTAACCATTTCCTTATTATATCCAATTATATCCAATTATATCCAATTATATCCTGGGGAAGGAATATGAGAGCCGGTTTAAGAAGAGATCCAGTATGGCCTTTTAAACCCTATTAAAAAGCAGGTAGTGAGAAGGAGCCGATTCAGGAAAAATTGAGGTGAAAACCGAGAATAGGTTAAAAGAATTTGAATTTTAGCAATAATAGTCATACAGGATGTAGGAAAAAAGTATCAAAAATGAGGAAAACCGTAATTTTTATCTTTTAATTAACATTAGATTAGCTGCATATGTTGGTGCCGGTCTGGGACTCAGCAACCGGAGGTGTGGAAAAAGATCAGGTTAAGTGGCGATAGATGTTGATTTATTTTGCCATGTATGGCTGCCAGGTAACAAGAATGTATTTTTTCTTATTATTTTCCATTCGGGAGAGAAAACCGAACTCGTAAACAAAAAGATAAACATCTCCCTGACTGTTTTTCCAAAAATGCGTGAAGAAATTGGGATCAAATTGCTGGTCAATTAACACCTGTGCCCTCACAGTTGCTTTTCCAGCTTTGTTGTACTGCTTTAATAGTTTTCTGTTGATTTTTAGTTGTCGGTCCACTTTTGCATAAAAGCCTGCGTTACCTTGTTTACTCCTGTTATAATGCCAGGAGCTTTTGCAATAAACGTCGCAGAACTTTTTATCTGATCTTCCTTTTAGTTCCTGATCACAGGCCAGACATTTTTTTTGAAGTTCCATCCTTCACATCCATTTTAGTCGTATAATATACGGATAATAAACGCCTTATGGTTTTTTTTCAGTCTACTTTTACTAAAAAGAATCTTAATGGACAGGAAATATGTGACATTAAAGAATTTAATGATAGGCCAGGAGAAGTGCATTGGTTTAAAATTTTTTGCAGACAAGGTGGTACAGGCTCTGGTGAATGATTTTCCGGGAGTTAAATGGAGTGAGGAGTTTAGTATGAATTATATATTGAATACTCCTGCTAACCTGGAGCTGGTTTTTAACAGCTTTCGCGGGGTGGCCTGGATCAACTGTAACCATTTTTATTCCAGAAGCAATTTTGGAAAAGAATTAGAACCGGTAAACATACAAGCCCTTCAAAAGAGAGAGCCTGTTGATGGGAGAAAATTCTGCCCCGGGAGTTATCTGCAAAAGCTCGAGTTGAAGAGATATGCAGCCAGCACCGTGAGAACTTATGTTTCGTGCTTTGAGACTTTTATGAATTATTACAGTAATAGAGAAGTAAAGGATCTCAACGAAAATGATATAAGGCTTTACCTTCAAAAATTGATACGCGAAGAGGCTTCCCATTCCTATATTAATCAGTCAATCAACGCAATAAAATTTTACTACGAAGTTGTTTTGGAAATGCCCAATCGGTTTTATGCCATTGAACGTCCCAGGGCAGAGGAGAAGCTTCCAGAGGTTTTGGCCAAAGAGGAAGTGCTATGTATCATTGAAAATACAAATAATATCAAACATCGCTGTGTAGTTAGCCTGTTGTATTCTGCAGGACTTAGAAGGGGTGAAGTTCTTAATCTGAAAATAGGTGATATTGACAGCAAGAGAATGGTGATCAAGGTGAGATCGGGCAAAGGGAATAAGGACCGCTACACTATACTCTCTGAAAAACTTCTTGGTGATCTACGAAAGTACTTTTTGGAATGGCGGCCAAAAGAGCATTTATTTGAAGGTCCTAAGGGAGATAAATACTCAGCCGAAAGTGTAGTAAAGATTGTTAAGGAGGCATCCCGAAAAGCGGGGATACGAAAGAGAGTTACGCCGCATATGCTTCGACATTCTTTTGCCACTCATCTTTTGGAGAGTGGTACAGATTTGCGTTACATCCAGGTGCTGTTAGGACATAAAAGCACCAAAACCACAGAAATATATACGCACGTGGCCACAAATATTTTTTTCAAGATCAAAAATCCGCTAGATTAGCCAGTAAAGTACAATAAAGACAAAGTGTATATAAATGTACCACTGTGTTTATACGTACGTTACCTGCAATTGCTCCGGACTAAACTTAATAATTTCAAAACAACTAAAAAGTATGACTGAAAAACTACTTCCAAATTACTCTAAGAAAATCGCACTGACCATTGGATTAATATCAATATTCACCCTGATATTAATTTTTTCCTTAGGTAGTAACATAAAAGAAATTGATCCAACCATATTAGAATGGATATTTAAAAATATTTTTCTTGTTTCACTTTTAGTTTTAGTATTCTCTAAAGAGAAAAAGGAATCTCTGAAAATTAATAATATTAGACTTCAACAGACAAGAGATGCTTTAGGATTTGGAGTAGTAGTCATAGTATTAGATTCATTATCTGAAATTATTTTCTGGGATGGAGACTTTGAAATGAAAAGCGGATTTACAATTATGGTAATGGTACTTCTATATTATTTAATATTTTTCACTTACAAAAAGTATAATTACAACAAAACCATATTATAGAAATTTATAGAATATACACAGTAGAACATATTTTGCGCACTCACTCGGACGTGTCGCCAAAGCAGGTAACAACATATAAAAACAATGCTAAAACCTGTCTCAAATCGAAACTCCCGGCTCGTTTGCAACGCCTGATTGTCCTACGGACAATCAAGCTCGCCCGCTCGCACAGTTTTTATACGAGACGTTGTAACAAATGCTGCTGACAAACAAAAGGCGTGAAAAAATAAAACTGACTCTGAAAAATAATTGACCTTTAAAAATACCATTTTTGAGAAGGAAGAAAATCAGAGTTTAAAAATATAATCCAGCGGATTTTCTCACTCGAAGCGGAGAAAAATAATCGGACTTGGAAATGCCTTTTTTGAGAGGTAAGAAAATTTAAAGTTTCAAATAATTTGCAGCGGACTCTTACTCAGTCCTGGAAAATAAAAAAACGCAGAGCAACAGGGCGGCTCACTCAGGCGGGCAGCACTTGTTACAACATTGCATAAAAACAATGCTCAAACCTGTCTCAATTCGAAAGTCCGTGCTCGCTTGCTGCGCTGATTGTCCTGCGGACAATCACGCTCGCCAGCCCGCACAGTTTTTATACGGGCCGTTAGGCACAAGCCCAAGAAAATATGATAAATACCGATAAACCTTGGATATCAGGACCAAAGGAATTACTAATTCACGGAATAGATCATTTAGAATTAAACACTGGGTTTAATTGCCGAATTGCAATGATATCTATTGACAATTCAGTGGAATTGATGATTAAGACATACTTAGGTCTTCCAAAACGGATAACAGGTATTAATGGCTTAAGTAGAAAGAAATTAGAAGATATAACCTCTACATTTCCAAATCTTCTTGATGGTTTAGAAGAATATGCCAATGAAAAACTAAAAGGAATTGAACTTGGTGACATTGAATGGTTTCACCGTCTGAGAAATCAGCTTTACCACGACGGTAATGGTATCACTGTAGAAAAAGAAAAAGTCGAGGCATATGCTGAAATAGCAAAAATTTTATTTGAGAACTTTTTTGGAGTAAATATCGAGCAGGATTTAAATAGAGAATTGAAACATAGTTTAGTTGGAGAATTCTTGAGTGAATGGGCAAAGTTAGAAAAGCTGACTCTTCTTGAAGGAAAATATAAGATTTACTCTCCTATGAGAAGGTTCCGTCAAATGCAAGACAACGGAGATCTAACTTTAGGAGAATTTGACAGACTAAATGATTTAAGGAAGTTTCGAAATGATTTGGTTCACGGTATGACAACCCCCTCAAAAAGAGAACTACAAGAGTCAATCAAAGAAATCAAGTTTATCCAGGAAAAGTTGAGCTAAAGGCCAGTGCCTAACAACATATAAAAACAATGCTCAAATAAGTCTCAAATCCAAATATAGTGCTCGCTTGCAACGCCTGATTGTCCTGCGGACAATCAAGCTCGCCCGCTCGCACAGTTTTTATACGAGACGTTGTGCACAATCAATAGAACTGAATTAATAGGAAATATTCAATAATAAAATTGAAAAAATTTCTCTACATAGCATTTTTTATCTCCCAAACAATTTTCTGTCAAGTAGAAATTGACACCTCAATTTTGGCAAGAGAAAGAATAGAGTATCAAATCAATTGGAAAAATAATGATACTACTAAATGGAGAACTACTGAATTTTATCAAAGTGGATTAATTAAAGAAACACTTCATTTAGATAGTGTTTCCAATGAAGTTTCGATATTTTTAAATGAAGTTAAACCTTACGAATTTGATAAAGGGACTTATTTGATTTATGCAAAATTCGGACAAGGGGAAGACAGTTTCATTCTTAGAAATTATCTTAATAAGAAAAACATTATTGATTCTACTAAAATTAAATACGGAGGCGGGAAAGGGAAAGATACTTCTTTCGTTGCCGTCAAAAAATATTATCCCTCTGGTAAATTAAAAGAAATCCAAACCTGGGAGGGTACTTATTTTTACGAATATGGCATCTTTGGAAAAGTAAAAAAAATTAAATTTTCATCTGTTCACACTAATAAAACGAGCTATTACAAAAATGGACTCCTGCAGAGAATAGATGCCAAAAATCCCTTCATTCGAATTGACTCTATTCAATACAATAAAGCAAAAAAACCTATTCGAGTTGATCGAAAGTTTGAATACATCATTTTCGAATATGATGATCAACGAAGATTAATTGAAAAATCAACTTATAGAAAAGGTCAAAAGAAAATTCCAATAGAAAAAGTCAATTACAAATACGAGAATGGAAATCTGAAATCTGAAGATACATTCCTACTTGGAGGCAAAAAGATTTCTTCTTCTTATTTCGTTTATAAGAACGAGCCATAGCTAAGATTGAAAAATTGAAATAGACTGTGCACAACAACGTATAAAAACAATGCTATCTTAGTGTCGAATCAAAAGCCAGTGTGTACTTGCTGCGTCTGATTTTCCTGCGGAAAATCATGGCCTGCAATCGCCGCACAGTTTTTATACGAGACGTTAGCAAACAGTTAAATGACACAAACTAAAATTCTTATCGGAATTGGAGTTCTAATCGGACTTCTACTGTTTAAGCAAACGAAGCCTCTATTTTTAAAAGTCATCTTAATCGGACTTGCAATTACTTACGGACTCGGATATTTTGCTGAATTCCCGCTCGGAACCATAGCTTATGCTTTGTTTGCCGTTTTTGCTTTAGCATTTTCTGTTTGGTGCGGATTTAATCAAAAATGGACGAGACTGATTATCGGAATTTTCACTGTAATCTCGTACATTTTTAACTTGATGAGTTTTCCCTATGATACGAACTTAAGTTAGCAATGCTAATCCCAATTATTCCTTATGCTTTTATCTTTAGAAATTTAAAAGCATATAAAAATGAGCTGTCAGTTTTGACTATTTTGGTTAGCTATGAAATAAGTGAATTGATAAAAATAATTCAATTATGGATGAAATAAAACCGTTTGCTAACAACGTATAAAAACAATGCTTAATTTGTTCTCGAATCGAAAGTCCGTGCTCGCTTGCAACGCCTGATTGTCCTGCGGACAATCAAGCTCGCCAGCTCGCACTGTTTTTATACGGGACGTTACCAAAAATGGCTCCAGAATAAATTTAAACTAAACAATGTTATACAATGTCAAATGCTAAACACACTTCAAAAAATCATTTTAGTAAAAAGGAAATTTTTACAGTTGGGTTAAGCTTCCTCTTTTTCTATTCAATCTTTTCAAATTGGGACTTAATAAAAAGTTGGATTTCGGACTTGTTTTAAAAGAGGGCTAAGATTAGATCGGACAGCGAAGCGGACATTTTGATCCGGACAAAAAACCGATTGCAGAAGCCTTTTTACTCAAACGCGTCGCCAAATTTGGTAACAACATATAAAAACAATGCTTAAATCAGTCTCAAATCGAAATTCCGTGCTCGCTTGCTGCGTCTGATTTTCCTGCGGAAAATCATCCCTGGCAGTCGCCGCACTGTTTTTATACGAGACGTTGCCTGCAAGCGGAAATTCCACTAAAAATGAACTTGATCAATAAACTTAAAAATATATTTTCAAAGAAGGATTGGATGGAGACGCCCGATTTAAACTGGGAGAATTATAAAATTCAATTTGAAATTTTAGAGGAGGAACAATTATTAGAAATTGCCGGACTTTGCAGAACCCGACTGACCAGCGAAAATTCTTATACTAAAAAATCCGGTCTCAACCTGACCGACAGCATTAAATGCCAATCACTCGATTCTTTGATACCTACAGTCAAACAAATATGGGAAACAGATTTTACCGACACCCACAAAGTAAGTAATGAAAAAGGATGGATTTATAGATATTACGTGGATATTGATGAGAAGGTTAATCAAATCTCTTTAAATAATGTACTGAAAGCTGCGGACGGAACTATAGGGAATGTTATTTATTCCGTACTCGTAATCAAGAAAATTCAAAACGAATACTATTGTTGGAATCTTTTGGAGTGAAAAAGCCTGCAGGCAACAATATATAAAAACAATGCTTGAACCTGTCTCAATTCGAAAGTCCGTGCTCGCTTGCTCAGCGGATTGTCCTGCGGACAATCTCGCTCGCCAGCTCGCACTGTTTTTATACGGGACGTTGGCAACAATTAAATAAATTCTTGAAATAATGAAAAATTAGAATAAAACGGGTAAAATAAAGAGCTTGGTGATTTTAATTCTCTGTATTCTATCAGTTATAATTAGGGATTTTGATGGAAAATCCGAATCCGATACCGAATTCTACATCGGGCTAATCATCATAAACTTTTTATTTGTTGTGATATTCTTCCCACTCAGCGCGAAATTTTGGAGTTTGTTCGGTAGTAAATTTGAGAAACCGACTTGGAATGAGAATCCTATCACTTTTAAACCCTCAAAGAGTTTTAATTTTTTTCAGTTTATTGCTTTCTGGTTTATGACCGCAGGCTTTATTAATGTTCTTTTAGTTGGAATAATTAATCAACAATTTGATGGAGAATATGCTCATTTATTTTTTGGTGGAGTTAGTTTATTAATCGGAATAAAATTGAGCTTGAGATGGTTGAATAAAAGTGGAAACGGAGAAGAAAAAACTGTTGCCAACAACATATAAAAACAATGCTTAAATCAGTCTCAAATCGAAAATCCCGCTCGCTTGTCACGCCTGATTGTCCTGCGGACAATCAAGCTCGCCAGCTCGCACTGTTTTTATACGGGACGTTGTGGGCAATTTGAAAACCTTATCCAAAAAATGTTCTACCAATTAAATCCAGAAAAGTTTAAATCAGATATCAAAAGGTTTAGGATTATACTGATTATTCTGACTGTATTCCACCTCGGCTTTTTTGGCATCTTGTTCGGAGGTTTTTTCTTCATCGTTAAGAACGGGATAACTGATGGTGGAATCATTGCCCTATGGTTTCTTTCATTGTTTCTAAGCGGACTAATATTGAGTATTTTTCAAATTATTCTCTCTTACCGGATAAAAAAGTATGAGCGGAAGTACATGCCTGTTCCGTCAGAGAAAAATAAGGACAATTTTAGAATGATGTTTTTTACTGGAATAATCGGACTTTGGTTATGGCTGCCAAATAAAAAGGAAGTGCAAAAAATCATTGAAAAAACTGCCCACAACACTATATAAAAACAATGCTCAAACCTGTCTCGAACCGAAACTCCACGGTCGCTTGCAACACCTGATTGTCCTGCGGAAAATCATCGCCGGCAATCGCCGCACTGTTTTTATACGGGACGTTAGCAAATATTTAAAATGACTCAATGAAGTTTTTCAATATTCTTTATTTCAATTTGTATAAGAATAGTCAGAAGGGTAACGCAGCTCCCGAAATACCTGTTTTAGGTATTATTTCTTTTGGCCAGGTCTTTAATATAATTACAGTAATTAATGTATTTCTGATCCTTTTCAAACCGGGTTTCAATTATGAAATTCATAAGTTGTTTTTGGTATTGGCCGTTATACTTTTCGGATTTAATTACTTCTATTTTGAAAAAAAGAAAGTTGGAAGTGAAATTATGGCGGATGAAAAGCTGGACTTAAAAGAGAAATCATTCCTGACTTATCTATATCTCATATTTTCAGTTTTTTTAGCTGGATTCAGTTATTACTTGCTCCGAGAGTTCTAAGAAAAAACAGGCGCGCGCTAACTGTATAAAAACCAGAACAGGAATTGCCATTTTTGGATCATATAAAAAAACATTTGCTAACAACATATAAAAACAATGCTAAAACCTGTCTCAAATCGAAACTCCGTGCTCGCTTGCAACGCCTGATTGTCCTGCGGACAATCAAGCTCGCCAGCTCGCACTGTTTTTATACGAGACGTTGGCAAAAATCAGAAAAACATATGGCTGGAATAATTGAACCTGATTTAGAAAAATACTTTCATTTCTTAATTGCCGACTACGGATTTGAGAAAATGGAAGAATATTCCATCGGCAGAGAGGTGTTTAATGATTATTTCAAAAAAGGAACTCTTATAAAGATCATTTTTGACGGGACTTTGAGAGTGAATATAAGCAAGGCAAAAGACTACAGTCAAAGCGATAATTTTTCGGAAAGGAATTTTAGAAAAGTAGTTGGTCTGAATCACCAAATCTCAAAAGCTGACCTGGAGAAAATGTATAATGAGGAAGGTCATTTTAAAGAGCAAGCACGGCTGATTTCTGACATTCTTAAAAAAAATACGAAACTTATGGAATCGGGAAAATGACTTTTGCCAACAACATATAAAAACAATGCTTAAACCTGTCTCAAATCGAACCTCCGTGCTCGCTTGCTTAGCGGATTGTCCTGCGGACAATCACGCACGCCAGCTCGCACTGTTTTTATACGAGACGTTGCCTGCAATATGAAAAAAACATTATTTATTATCATAATGACAGCGTTTGTCTCTTCTTGTGGCTCGTCTAAAATTGAGAAGGAAGGGATTGTTGATGAAAAGTTTACACTTTGTTCTGACCTTAAATACGACCGACTAATTACTGAGTTCTATCCCAATGAAGGAAAGACAATCCTAAAGAAAAACATTCATAGCCTTTTCGAAAACTTTTTACTAAAACAAGGCTATCTGACTGAAATAAGTAAGGCTGGGTATGAAGATTTGTTGGAAAAAGTGAAACGTGGTGAAGTAAGTGAAAAATCGACTGAACAATTTAGAGAGGAATTAGATTTTGATCCGTCTTTATTATTTCCTAGCAGTACTTTCATGAGCTGTTATACGATGCTAATCGAAGAATTTAAACTTGTGAATGAAAAAGGCTGGCACTCCCAATTTAGAGACGCTTATTGGAAATTTGAAGCAAACGGAGACCTGGATTCAGATAATTCCAATCAAATAGAAAAGGCTCTGCAACTGATCCCAGAGGAGAAATTTAAAGAAATTGAATACCGTAAATTATTTTTAGATTTAATCTATATGCACGTCAGATAATACTGCAGGCAACAACATATAAAAACAATGCTCAAACCCGTCTCGAATCGAAACTCAGTGCTCACTTGTTCAGCGGATTGTCCTGCGGACAATCACGCTCGCCAGCTCGCACTGTTTTTATACGAAACGTTGTGCATAATTGTAAAACAGAATTTTAATGTATAAATTTTTCCTCCTAATTATATTCTCAATTTTGCTGATCTCTTGTGGTAGAACGGATAATCGAATCATTAAAATGAGAGAATTGCAAACAGTCAGCGTGGCCTTCAACCGTGTGGAATTAATTTATGATCAAAAAAACCCTTTGTTTAAAAGGTTGTTGAACAGTGCTAAGAAAGATAAAAACAATCTATATACTGCAGATATTCCGGAGATACTGAACTTAACCCGAAATTTAAACGACAGTGTAGAGAAAGGCATTAGTGAACTGGAGCAATTAGGAGTAATAATTCCCGACTCAAAACTGATTCCAACTTCTATTGCCTATTTAAAAAGTGTAAACAGTTGGGAAAAAGATGTTCCTGAGTTCCTAAAATTAGTCACGGACACAATTGACAATAATCATATAGAGCAGGGTGAAAAAATAAGTAAGGGAATAAGTGAAATGTATTCATCAAAATCTAATTATCAGAATCAAATAAATATCTTCTACAGGGAGAACAAATTTTCAAAAAGAGAAATTGATTCTTTAATTGGAAAAGAATAAACAACTATGCACAACAATATATAAAAACAATGCTTAAACCTGTACCAAATCGAAAGTCACTGTTCACTTTCGGCGTCTGATTGTCCTGCGGACAATCACGCCCGCTCGCTCGCACAGTTTTTATACGGGACGTTGCCACACATTTAACGAAACTTAGAATAGAGTGATCGAAAAAATTGAAATACCATTAAGTAAGAAAAAAATTATATTTCTTTTAGGTGGTGGAGTTATTTTAATAGCTGGTGGAATCTGGCTTGCAGCAAATCCAGAAAATTTCATTCCTAATCTTTTTCGGATCACTGATCCAGACTTTATAAGATTTTGGGGTATTGCTGGAATAGTTTTTTTTGGATTAGCTTTAATTTTCGGGATTAAAAAACTTTTCGATAAAAGAAGCGGATTAATCATTGACCAAGAGGGAATAACCGACAACTCTAACGCTTCGAGCATCGGACTGATCAAGTGGGCGGATATTACCGATATAAGAACAGAACAAGTTATGTCCACAAAATTCTTCTTGATCGATGTGAAGAATCCGGAGTATTATATTGAAAACTCAAACAGCCGTCTTAAAATGAAATTACTTAGAGCGAATATGAGTAGCTATGGAACTCCTCTTTCTATAACATTAAGCACATTAGATTACGATTTTCACCGACTTGAAAAATTGATTAAGGAGAGCAGAGAAAAAACGTGTGGCAACAACGTATAAAAAAAATGCTCAAACCTGTCTCAATTCGAAAGTCCGTGCTTGCTTGCAACGCCTGATTGTCCTGCGGACAATCAAGCTCGCCAGCTCGCACTATTTTTTATACGGGACGTTGGCAACAAGCTAAAAAAATGAAAATGAATAAACTGATTTTGCTAAAGCTAATCGGACTCGGAATTCTACTTATTTACTCCTTCAGTTTTATTTGGATTTCTTTACTGTACCTATTCGGATATCTTTATCAGCCAATAAACGACTCGGATCTGCAGAAATATTTTCCTTTTGAATATTTTGTTATGATGATATCCGCAGTGATTATAATCGGACTGATTCTCCTAAAGAGTAGAAGTTTTATTGCAGTTCTTTTACAAAATGTTGTAATTCTAATTTTTGCAGTACCTTTTTTCTATTCTTTCCTGGATTTGATAAACTTCGGTATCAACAATGTTGAAAATATCTACATTCCTTTTTCTTTGATTATTATAGGAAGCCTGATAATTATTAATCTAAATGATTGGCTAAAAGTGAAAAAGCCAGTTGCCAACAATATATAAAAACAATGCTCAAACCTGTCACGATTTGAAAATCATTGCTCGCTTGCAACGCCTGATTGTCCTGCGGACAATCAAGCTCGCCAGCTCGCACTGTTTTTATACGGGACGTTGCCAAAAATGCTGCTGACCAACGAAACGCGGGAAAAATAAAACCTGACTCAAATAAAACGAACTTCTAAAATGCCATTTTTGAAAGGAAAGAAAAATTGAGTTTTAAAAGAAGGATTGCGGCGGATTACTCACTCAGGCGGAGAAAAAAAAGAAGCGGTAAAAACATCATTTTTGAGAGGTAAGAAAAATTGAGTTTCAAAAGAAAGTGCAGCCGACTTACTCACTCAACCGGAGAAATAAAAATCGGACGTAAAATTGCCTTTTTTGAGAGGTAAGAAAAAATAAACTTTAAAAACAAAACGCAGCGGATTGAAAAACGAAGCGGCTCACTCTGGCGTGCAGCACTATTTGGCAACAACATATAAAAACAATGCTAAACTGCGTACCAATTCGAAACACCCTGCTCGCTTGCAACGCCTGATTGTCCTGCGGACAATCAAGCTCGCCAGCTTGCACTGTTTTTATACGGGACGTTGGCAAACATTCAAAAAATTGGTTACTAAGGTTAGAATTAGCAGATGAAGATTATAATTACAGCGATATTTTCTGTGTTTCTTGGATTGCTGAGCAGTACAATTTATGCTCAAGAAAATGACCCGCGCATAATCTGCGATGAATGTCTGTTTCTGTTAAATCCACTTATAAATGTACCGCTGTGTCTGGGTACGGACAAAAGTGAAGTGTTGAACAATTTTGACTCCTACACTCTTGATACAACGGACACTTTTATAAATCAAAAGAGAGCTGTCACTTATCAAGTAAAAAAAGATATTAATTTACCCAATAATGAAAATGTCCAGCTCGACGGGTTTCTGGTTTTTGTTGATAATGAGTTAGATTTAATTGAATTTAATATTCCAGTCAGTTCTGATTTTCTTTATTTAAATAGTTTGAAAGAAGCAATTCAAGAAACAGACAAAAAAGGTCTAAACCGATTCATTTATCTGTCAAAAAGAAATTCTAATCAGGAACAAAGTGATTTATGTACTAAGCGTTTCTTGTGGCGACGGAGCTTTAAAAATCCTGAGATTTATGAGCTTCATCTTAAATATTACAGAAACTAAAATAGATTATAACCGGAAGAAAAACGTTTGCCAACAACATATAAAAACAATGCTTAAACCTGTCCTAAATCGAAACTCCCTGCTCGCTTGCTCAGCGGATTGTCCTGCGGACAATCACGCTCGCCAGCTCGCACTGTTTTTATACGGGACGTTGCCAAACATTTAAATGAAAAATTGGATTTACATATTGATTCTGATTCTTACAACTGTTAGTTGCGAGAAGTTTGAAGAAACTTCAAATAACCAAAGGGTTTATTCAACTGATTACAGAAGCTTAGAAACTGAAAGTAATTTTGAGGTGATTGATATTGATTCTGTCCAAAATTATAGTGAGTTAATATCAGAAATGGAAAAGCTGACATGTCAGAATAAAATTTCAGGGCTAAAATTTACATTTCAGGAAAAAGAATATTTCTTAACCGGTATAACCGGATGTCCAACCAAGAATGAAACTGCTTGTTATTTTGCAAGAAACTTGATCATAGTTAAGAATGATTCAATAATCACTGACTTATTTAATAATAAAAAAATACCTATTGAAAATCTGCAACAAGAATTAAATGAAATAGCATCTAAACCTTTTAATTTTCAGTTTGATAAAGATGATATAAAACCTGCTCTAATTCATTTGTACATTGAAAAAAATGAAAATATATCAACAACAAAAAAGGTCTTAAAAGAAATAGTAGTACAATTCGACAAATTCAACTCAGAATCCAACCCAGATTTCTTTAAATATAATATTTTGTTTGAACGTTTTGACCGCACAAAAATTCCACCACCACCTCCCTTACCAAAAGATTCTTCAATTGGTAATATGTGATTAAAAACGTTTGGCAACACTGTATAAAAACAATGCTAAAACTCTCGATTCGAAAGCCCGTTCTCGCTTGCCACGCCTGATTGTCCTGCGGACAATCAAGCTCGCCAGCTCGCACAGTTTTTATACGAGACGTTGTGAGCCATTGCAGGCAGGAGGGGAGCGCAATTGGGAAATTTCCGCTTTTGTGCTGCTGCTGGTGTAAAAACGCAGAAAAAAAGCTACATGATAAAACATCACTCAGCCGCAAGTGGCGCTTTTTTTGGCATTTTTGGAAGGTATAGTTTGTGAATAAAGCTGACTTCTGGCCGATGTTGTTTGCCAGGAAAACCAGTCAAAAAAGTTATTTTTAAGACCTCTTTGCAACGGACTCTAAAATAAAACAACGGCTCACAACACTATATAAAAACAATGCTAAATTTAGCCTCAAATCGAAACTCCGTGCTCGCTTGCTGCGCCTGATTGTCCTGCGGACAATCAGGCTCGCCAGCTCGCACTGTTTTTATACGCCACGTTACCTGCAAGCTGAACA
Source organism: Salinimicrobium sp. TH3 (assembly GCF_026676115.1). Classification (GTDB taxonomy): domain Bacteria; phylum Bacteroidota; class Bacteroidia; order Flavobacteriales; family Flavobacteriaceae; genus Salinimicrobium. The sequence continues at coordinate 155,643 of NZ_JAPONB010000003.1, forward strand.
AAACCAAACCTAAAATATGAGAAAAACAATTTTACTATTAAGTCTGACTTTAATTACGTCAATTTCTTTTGGACAAAATTCCACTGATGAATTGACTTCAAAATTTTTTAAAATTTATGAATCAAATACAGATGAGGCATTTGACTTTATTTTTGGAACTAATAAGTGGATGGGAGAAAATAAAGATGGAACAGAAAAAGTAAAATTTCAATTGAGGGAATATGCAAACCTAATGGGTGAATATATCGGATTTGAAAAACTGACTGAAAAATCGCTCGGAGAAAGTCTTAAAGTATCTGTTTACTTGGTTAAATATGATAGACAACCATTAAGGTTCATTTTTAAATATTATAAAAGCAAAGATAAATGGATGCTTTATAATCTAAAATTTGATGAAAATATTGACGATGAACTTGATGAAATTATGAAATATGACTACTTGAATGGAAAATAAAGCCAGCAGGTAACATTGTATAAAAAAAATGCTTAATATGTTCTCAAATCGAAACTCTTTGCTCGCTTGCTCAGCGGATTGTCCTGCGGACAATCACGCTTGCCAGCTCGCACTGTTTTTATACGAGACGTTGTGCATAAGCTAAAAAAAAATGAAGTACTTTATTTTCATACTAACCTTTTTCATTTGGTTTTCAGAATCAAGAGAAAATTGCACGTGTGCACCAGTTGGAAACTGGAAAGGCGCAACTGAAGCGGAATTTAGAAATGTTGAATTAGTTTTCACTGGGGATGTCCAGCGGATTGAGGAAAGCGGTTCTGAATATGAAATTGTAGTTTGTGAAGTTTTCAAGGGGAATCTAAAGGAGGGACAAAGAATTTCAGGAATTAATCCCGCAAGCTGTAATCCTATCGTTGATCAAAAGGGACAATGGTTATTTTTTGGAAAGATGGATCAAGGGAATTTTACTCAACCAATGCGGATTAACTAATCATCTTTTAGAACCAATCGGACAACTTCCACCACCTCCACCGCCAGATTCAGGAATTGATTATGAGGAGTACAAAAGAACTTGGAAGGAAGAAGCAAAAGAAATTGTGAAAGGACAAATCGAAATTGTGAGGGAACTCGCGGAATAAAAGCCTATGCACAACAACATATAAAAACAATGCTCAAATCTGTCTCAATTTTAAGCTCCGTGCTCGCTTGCAACGCCTGATTGTCCTGCGGACAATCACGCTCGCCAGCTCGCACAGTTTTTATACGAGACGTTACCTCACATTATCAATTCGAAAGGCAATTATTTTTTGCCATTTTTGAGAGGTAAGGTTTCTGATAATTCCAGTCGCAGTTTTTGGTTCGAAAAGTCGGTTCCTAAAAGCCATTTTTGAGACCTCTATTGGGCAAATGTTCTGGTCGATCACGACGGCGGACTTTATTCAGACGCGGGAACGGACGGTCGGTTCAAGCTCAACGTACAGGCAAATATGAACATTAACTCATAGCTGGAATGGTCACAGCGGACAAACAAACGTGAGGTAACAACATATAAAAACAATGCTTATTTTAGTCTCGAATCGTATGTCTGTGCGTACTTGCTGCATCTGATTTTCCTGCGGAAAATCATCGCCGGCAATCGCCGCACTGTTTTTATACGAGACGTTGTGAGCCATTGCAGGCAGGAGGGGAGCGCAATTGGGAAATTTCCGCTTTTGTGCTGCTGCTGGTGTAAAAACGCAGAAAAAAAGCTATGTGATAAAACATCACTCAGCCGCAAGTGGCGCTTTTTTTGGCATTTTTGGAAGGTATAGTTTGTGAATAAAGCTGACTTCTGACCTATGTTGTTTGCCAGGAAAACCAGTCAAAAATGTCATTTCTAAGACCTCTTTGCAACGGACTTTAAAATAAAACAACGGCTCACAACACTATATAAAAACAATGCTAAATTTAGCCTCAAATCGAAACTCCGTGCTCGCTTGCTGCGCCTGATTGTCCTGCGGACAATCAAGCTCGCTAGCTCGCACTGTTTTTATACGCCACGTTACCCAAAATGCCGCTGACAAACAAAACGCAGGAAAAAATAAAACTGACTCGGATAAATAACAGACCTCTAAAATGCCATTTTTGGAAGGAAAGAAAAAGTGAGTTTTAAATGAAAAATTGCGACGGATCACTCACTCAAGCGGAGAAAAAAAAGCAACTAAAAAACATCATTTTTGAGAGGTAAGAAAATCAGAGTTTCAAAATATAAAGCAGCGGATTCTCACTCAGATCTGAAAAACAAAAAAAATAGAACTTAGATTACTCGGGCGGCTCACTCAGGCGGGCGGCACATTGGGTAACAACGTATAAAAACAATGCTTAAATTAGTCTCGAATCGAAAGTCCGTGCTCACTTGCAACGCCTGATTGTCCTGCGGACAATCAAGCTCGCCAGCTCGCACTATTTTTATACGAGACGTTGTGAGCCATTGCAGGCAGGAGGGGAGCGCAGTCGGGCAAACTCAGGTTGATCGGCAGCTGGAGTTATAAAAACAAAGCAAAAAAGCTACGTGATAAAAAATCACTCAGCCGCAAATGGTGCTTTTTTTGGCATTTTTGGAAGGTATAGTTTGTGAATAAAGCGGACTTTTGACCGATGGTGTTTACCAGGAAAACCAGTCAAAAAGGTCATTTTAAAGACCTCTTTGCAACGGACTTTAAATTAAAACAACGGCTCACAACACTATATAAAAACAATGCTAATTTTAGTCTCAAATCGAAACTCCGTCCTCGCTTGCTGCGCCTGATTGTCCTGCGGGCAATCAAGCTCGCTTAGCTCGCACTGTTTTTATACGCCACGTTGGCACCAATTTGAAAAATGATACTACTCTACTTCATAATAATACCGATTCTAATTTTCATTATCTGGTTGGTAGTTCGAAAAAAATGGAAGGCATTACTTTGGACGGTAGCAAGTCTGACTGTTGTGGGAATTGCAGGATGGTATCTGTTTCTGTCGTTTGTATCAGCAGCTTTTCAAGAGAAATGTGAGACTGTCAAGATTTGGGAAATAGAGGGGTATGAAATAAGAGAAAAAAGCTGCATCGGATTTGCAGGACCTCCCTGGTCTCCAATTTATCTGTATCAAAAGGACACTGAAATTGATTATGTGAATTATAAAACTGACTCTTGTTTAGTCGAGTTTACCACCGAGATTGGGAATACTCTCCAATTTGATCTTTGTGAAGAGAAAATGACAGAAAAGAAAAAAACTGGTGCCAACAACATATAAAAACAATGCTCAAACCTGTCTCAATTCGAAAGCCGTGCTCGCTTGCAACCCCTGATTGTCCTGCGGACAATCAAGCTCGCCAGCTCGCACAGTTTTTATACGAGACGTTGTGAGCCATTGCAGGCAGGAGGGGAGCGCAATTGGGAAATTTCCGCTTTTGTGCTGCTGCTGGTGTAAAAACGCAGAAAAAAAGCTACATGATAAAACATCACTCAGCCGCAAGTGGCGCTTTTTTTGGCATTTTTGGAAGGTATAGTTTGTGAATAAAGCGGACTTTTGACCGATGGTGTTTACCAGGAAAACCAGTCAAAAAGGTCATTTTAAAGACCTCTTTGCAACGGACTTTAAATTAAAACAACGGCTCACAACACTATATAAAAACAATGCTAAATTTAGTCTCAAATCGAAACTCCGTCCTCGCTTGCTGCGCCTGATTGTCCTGCGGACAATCAAGCTCGCTAGCTCGCACTGTTTTTATACGCCACGTTACCTCACATTATTCACTCGAAAGACAGTTCTTTTTTGCCATTTTTGAGAGGTAAGGTTTCTGATTATGCCAATCGCAGTTTCCGGTTCAAAAAGTCGGTTCCTAAAAGCCATTTTTTAGACCTCTATTTGGCAACGGTTCTGGTCAATCACGAAGCGGACTTTACTCGGACGTGGAAGCATCGGTTCGGTTTAAGCTGGATGTTAGGGAAAATATGAACATTAACTCATAGCTGGAATGGTCACAGCGGACAAACAAACGTGAGGTAACAACATATAAAAACAATGCTTATTTTAGTCTCGAATCGTATGTCTGTGCGTACTTGCTGCATCTGATTTTCCTGCGGAAAATCATCGCCGGCAATCGCCGCACTGTTTTTATACGAGACGTTGCCACAAATATGAAAAACATCAAACTCTTTATCTTATTCCTTGTCTCAAGTGTTCTTTTCTCTTGCTTAAACTTCGATCAACCCTCTGAACAGCAGTATGTGGATTATCAGATGGACAGTGTAAAAGAAATAATAATCACAAATGAGAAAACCGGGGTTGAGCAAAAAATAGCGGATAAGGAAGAATTAAGTAATTTATCCAAGTTCCTAAAGGACAGTACAAGTTATTTTCCTACTGACCTTATCGAATGGAACGGTGTAAAACCGACGCATCACTTTAAATTCATTAGGGAAGTTGATACTCTGACTCTCGCCCTTTATCCGACATCAGAACAAGAAAAAATCGAAGTTGCTTATTTTGATCCTGAGGAGTTAAAAATTAAGGATTCGTATAAAGAATATAAAAGATTTCTAATTCATCGAGATATCTTAAATTTTGTATCTAATTCAACGGATTAAAATACTTGTGGCAACAACGTATAAAAACAATGCTTAAACCTGTTTCGAATCGAAGTTCCGTGCTCGCTTGCAACGCCTGATTGTCCTGCGGACAATCACGCCCGCCAGATCGCACAGTTTTTATACGAGACGTTGCCAAAAACACCGCTGATCAACAGAACGTAAATATTCAATTTTAAAGAGTTATGAAATTTTTGCCTTACTTGAAGTATCTATTTTTAATTGTTAGTATTATAATCTTCACCCTTTACATATTTGGCAATAATTATATAAATAAATACACGCTTGCATTTGGTTTTATTTTGATTTTCAGTGTGCCAGTTTTAAACAGATATGAAAAGCAGCGGATTTCTCACTCGAACGGAGAAAAAAAGAAGCACTGAAAATATAATTTTTGAGAGGTAAGAAAATTGGCGTTTCAAAACTAAATTCAGCGGACTTTCTCACTCAATTGGAGAAAAACAATCTGATATAAAAATGCCTTTTTTGAGAGGTAAGAAAACTTAAACTTTAAAAGCAATACGCAACGGATTAAAAGCGACGCGGCTCACTCGGGCGGGCGGTGCATTTGGCAACAATGTATAAAAACAATGCTATCTTAGTGTCGAATCGAAAGTCTGTGCGTACTTGCTGCGTCTGATTTTCCTGCGGAAAATCATCGCCGGCAATCGCCGCACGGTTTTTATACGGGACGTTGGCATTAATTAGAAAACGGAGGAAACTGACCTCAAATATAAAATGGATTTAGTAGATATAATTATAGGTGCTTTATTGATTCTCATCGGAATTCTGGTATTAATATTTGCAAAAAGTCAATCTAAAGATGTTGGGAGCCGATTCGGGTACGTCTATAGAATTTATATTGGCGGATTCGGATTTTTATTGATCGGCATTGTTATGATAGTTCGTGAAATTATGAATTAAACTCGAGCAGATTCGGATCGTTGAAATCAAAAAAAGTTCGAGAACAGCGGCTTAAAACTAATGCCAACAACATATAAAAACAATGCTTAGATCAGTCTCAATTCGAAATTTCGTGCTCGCTTGCTTAGCTGATTGTCCTGCGGACAATCACGCTCGCCAGCTCGCACAGTTTTTATACGAGACGTTGCCACACATATGAGAAAAACTGCCTTCATAGCGTCTTTATTACTGATTCTAAGTTGTAAAACAAGAACAACGGAGATTCGATATTATCCAACCTTTCCGATTTCGAAACAGGATTCAATTGAGAAACTAGACCTGGATAAAACAAATATGAATTTTAGGGAAATCACAAGTTGGATCGGTCAAAATCAATACAACGAAGTAAAGTCAGTTATTGAATTTAAAGACGGTCAGATTTTAAAAAAGATTAAACCATATGTTCGTGGGAACGGACTCTATAGAGAAAGGAACATTTTAAGCATTACATCTGATTCGATACTCATTGACGATGGTTATCCAATTAGCGAATTAAAATGGTTACTTAAAAGGCATTATACCAATAATGGAAAAAATTGGCGGTATCCTGATTCGTCTGTACGTGCCGGAGTTGAAATTACTCTGGACACCAACAGAACCGCAAACGAACTGAAAAATTCTTTAATAAATCTAACCCGAACGTTTGACGAAGTTAATAGTGAAGTAAAAGATACGCTTCAGTTGAAATTTATTTTCGATTATTTCAGACAAATTCCCCCGCCACCACCACCGCCAAAACCGGATAATATTAATAAAGGAGGGTAAAAATACGTGTGGCAACAACATATAAAAACAATGCTCAAACCTGTCTCGATTCGAAAGTCTGTGCTCACTTGCAACACTTGATTGTCCTGCGGACAATCAAGCTCGCCAGCTCGCACTGTTTTTATACGAGACGTTGCCAAAAATGCTGCTGACCAACGAAACGTGGGAAAAATAAAACCTGACTCAAATATAACAGACTTCTAAAATGCCATTTTTGAAAGGAAAGAAAAATTGAGTTTTAAAAGAAGGATTGCGGCGGATCATTCACTCAGGCGGAGAAAAAAAAGAAGCTGTAAAAACATCATTTTTGAGAGGTAAGAAAAATTGAGTTTCGAAAGAAAGTGCAGCGGACTTTCTCACTCAACCGGAGAAATAAATCGGACGTAAAAATGCCTTTTTGAGAGGTAAGAAAAAATAAACTTTAAAAACAAAACGCAGCGGATTGAAAAACGAAACGGCTCACTCTGACGGGCAGCACTATTTGGCAACAATGTATAAAAACAATGCTATCTTAGAGTCGATTCGAAAGTATGTGCGTACTTGCTGCGTCTGATTTTCCTGCGGAAAATCAACGCTGGCAATCGCCGCACTGTTTTTATACGAGACGTTGGCATACATTAAACTCAAAATATGAAAAAAACATTACTTCTGTTGCTTTTACTTTTTCCGATCATCTTATTCGGACAGGCTGAAAAAAGTATAGATTCTTTAAACTACGCAGGGATAAAAATTGCCGTACCTGAAAATTGTATTGCAGCTTCAGCATATGAACTATTGGACTGCAACGGTTCAACTATACAGTGGTTGTATCTTAACCAAGAAATGCTAAAAACTGTTCCAGAACAATTTATTACTCAATTCAGCAGCCAACAAAACTTCAAAAGAAAATCAGATATTTCATTAAAATCATTTGGATTTGATTTACAAGGAGTTGTGTTTAAAATAGAAAATCAAAATAGAGATATGTTCAAAATCATAGCCTATGGTACAGTTAATAACCAACCCTTAATTTTAAATATTGGCACCGACAAAAGAATAAAGCGGACTGAAGATCTCTCGGACTTTTTACAGAAACTAATAAGCGTTAAGTAAAACGTATGCCAACAATATATAAAAACAATGCTTAAACCTTTCTCGAATCGAAACTTCTTGTTCGCTTGCTTAGCGGATTGTCCTGCGGACAATCACGCTCGCCAGCTTGCACAGTTTTTATACGAGACGTTGTGCGCAAGCTAAAAAAACACAACTCAAAAACATTTCAATGAAGAACCTATATCTGTTCATTTTTGCTTCTTTAATAACTACAGTCTCCTCTTTTGCACAAGATCCTGGTAATTATTACAAAAGCTGTATGGATTCAAAATTGAGCCACAAAGGAATTGATTTTTATCAAGAAATGGATAAAGCGGAGAAGCTTTTAATCAAGAACGGAGTACTGCAAGGAACTGACAGGAAAGACTATTTATATGCTTTCACCAAACTCTTTGAGAATGAAAACCAGGCGGACCTTTACGCAAAGATTGACCAAGAATTTTTAACCGATTTAGATCTCTATTCTGTTTCCTTAGAATTGTTTTCCTTTTGCTCAGACATAGAAATCCTTGACAATAAAAATGGTTGTAACTGCTTGAATATTAATAAAAATATTTTGAAAAAGTTCGTTCGCCGACCTTACAACGATGAAGAATTATTGGATGATATGTTTGTTTTTACGGATTTTGGAGATGATGTTTTAAGGAAGCATATGACCTATTTGTTCTTGCTTAATCTTAAGATAAAATACGGGAAAAAGTAAAAAAGCCTGCGCACAACAACATATAAAAACAATGCTAAAATAAGTCTCGAATCGAAACTTTTTGCTCGCTTGCAACGCCTGATTGTCCTGCGGACAATCAAGCTCGCCAGCTCGCACTGTTTTTATACGAAACGTTGTGAGCCATTGCAGGCAGGAGGGGAGCGCAATTAGGAAATTTCCGCTTTTGTGCTGCTGCTGGTGTAAAAACGCAGAAAAAAAGCTACGTGAAAAAACATTACTCAGCCGCAAGTGGCGCTTTTTTTGGCATTTTTGGAAGGTATAGTTTGTGAATAAAGCGGACTTTTGACCGATGGTGTTTACCAGGAAAACCAGTCAAAAAGGTCATTTTAAAGACCTCTTTGCAACGGACTTTAAATTAAAACAACGGCTCACAACACTATATAAAAACAATGCTAAATTTAGTCTCAAATCGAAACTCCGTCCTCGCTTGCTGCGCTTGATTGTCCTGCGGACAATCAAGCTCGCTTAGCTCGCACTGTTTTTATACGCCACGTTGGCAACCATTAAGAAATGAAACTCTTACATATATTAATAACTCTCCTTTTCTGTACTGCCACTTTTGGACAGAAAGTGACTTATAACCATATTGTGGACTCTTCAGACCAGGACATAATAGAAGTAATGAAATTGTTTGAAAACTATTTAGCTTCAAATCCTCAAAATAAATTGGAAAGTCCGTATTGGAATTCTACCGAGCAGGAAAAACACAAAAACTTTGACTTCTTAGAAAGTGAATTTCAACCTTCGCTATATATGGGATTTCCCGTCCACATGCTGAGTATAAAATCTGATAATAACACCTATAAAATCAAAGCTCAATTTTCTTACACTAAAGAAGATGGAACACCATATATTTTAGCCATAGTAAACTATCAAGCTAAAAAGGAAAACGGCAAATTCAAACTTTACAATTGGCTGACAGATAGCCGAAAAAAATGGAATTGTACCACTGTCGGTTTGGTAGATTTTTACTATCCAGAATATCACGAATTTAATTATGATAAAGCTAATCAGCTAAATGACTTTATAAAGGAAACCTGTAAAAATTTAGGAGTTAGCCCTAAACCATTTGAATATTATTTAGCGGACGATTATGATGAAATCCAGAGATTAAAGGGAATTGATTATTATATCGGACAGGGTGGAGAAACCAGACCCAGTGGAAAAGCGGCTGATGACAAAGTCTATTGTGGAGGCTTAGGTGAATATTACCCACACGAGGTTTTTCACGTTCAAATAGATGACCATTTTCCTGAAAAACATTTCTGGGTTTCGGAAGGTGTAGCAACCTTTTTGGGTGGCAGCCGAGGAAAAACTCTGGAATGGCATATAAAACGGACAAATCAATATTTAAAAGAACATCCTGAAATAAATTTAAACGATATGCTTAGGTTGGCCAATTTGGATAACCGAACAGCTTATCATTACGTCTTGGGAGGTTTAATCGCCAAGAGAATTTTTGAAAAAGGCGGATGGAACCTTTTAAAAAAATTTATGAGAAGTGGGAAAACAGATGAAGAATATTATGTGGCAATTGAAAATCATTTGGGTGTAAAGAAAACGGATTTAAATACTTACCTGAGAAATCAAATAGAAATTGAGGCAAGAAAATAACGGTTGCCAACAACATATAAAAACAATGCTCAAACCTGTCCCAATTCGAAACTTCGTGCTCGTCTGCAGCGCTTGATTGTCCTGCGGACAATCACCCTCGCCAGCTCGCACTTTTTTTATACGGGACGTTGTAGCACATCAAAAAAAGGAAGCGAATAAAATAAAATGAGACTAATTTTTTTCCCCATAGGGATTCTGATCATTAGGTTACGGACAAGGAATTTTTCGAAATCCATAGGTGATTCTTTTTCAGAACAGGACATAGTCGACGAAGGTGCTTATTATCTGATGAGGATTGGGTTATTAGTAGTTCTTCCAATAGTAATTCTGTATCTGATTCTCAAGAAAACGGACATAATCTAACGGAAGTAAAAAGACGTGCTACAACAACATATAAAAACAATGCTCAAACCTGTCTCAAATCGAAAGTCCGTGCTCGCTTGCAACGCCTGATTGTCCTGCGGACAATCAAGCTCGCCAGCTCGCACAGTTTTTATACGAGACGTTGTGAGCCATTGCAGGCAGGAGGGGAGCGCAATTAGGAAATTTCCGCTTTTGTGCTGCTGCTGGTGTAAAAACGCAGAAAAAAAGCTACGTGAAAAAACATTACTCAGCCGCAAGTGGCGCTTTTTTTGGCATTTTTGGAAGGTATAGTTTGTGAATAAAGCGGACTTTTGACCGATGGTGTTTACCAGGAAAACCAGTCAAAAAGGTCATTTTAAAGACCTCTTTGCAACGGACTTTAAATTAAAACAACGGCTCACAACACTATATAAAAACAATGCTAAATTTAGTCTCAAATCGAAACTCCGTCCTCGCTTGCTGCGCTTGATTGTCCTGCGGACAATCAAGCTCGCTTAGCTCGCACTGTTTTTATACGCCACGTTGTAGATAATGTTTAAGAATGTTTGAAAGCCATATAGATTTTTCAAAGGATTGGTTTTACCTTCTGATCTTAGGATCGGTAATGTTCTATTTTATCTATCGAATACTGGGCAGATGGTATAAAAATGGAAAAATCAAAATTCTCCTGACTACTTTATCCACGCTAATTTTAACACCTCTCATATATAATTTAATAATCTTGACAATTTTAGCTTTCTTCTTCTATGAATATCACCCAACAAGAGAATTTAATAAAAGAAGTTGGAATGAAAACATTAATGATAGACACGAGATGTTTATCGATATAGTTCAAAGCGACACCTTAATTGGAAGAACAAAAAATGAAATTTTTAACCTACTTGGAGAACCTTACAATCCATTCGATTTAGAAAAGGACACTTCATCCACTTGGAACTACAATTTAGGTAGCGAAGGTCACGGAATGGGTTGGAAGTTCCACTCAATGATTATAAAATTTAAAAATAATAAAGTGGAATCTATAAAAAAGTGGGAAGCAATTGATTAGAAAAATTGAAGTACAAAACACTATCTACAACAATGAATAACACAAATTGCGGAATACCTCTCAAAAATGGCATTTTTGACTACCATTAAAAGAGAGCTTAGCAGACAAATTCGAGTTCCCAAGCCGCAACTTGCGTTATTCGAGACGTTGCCCACAATACAAAGAAGAATATGAAAAAAAATTTAGTTAGTGCACTTTTAATATGTGGGTTTAGTTCCTGCGCACAAGAAAAAACGTGTGAGGACTTTAAAACGGGAGAATTCCTGATCCCAGCTGATTCTCTAAATGCAGAATCTTACAGAATCACGAGAAAGAATGGTCAGCAAATAGAACTTGATGAAAAAGGAGACGAAACCTTAATTGACATAAAGTACAAGGACGACTGTAATTACATCCTGACTTATAATGAGAATTCAAACAACTTAGATGAACTGGCAAGATATATAAATGCATCAGGCGGCATTAGAGTAGAGGTTTTGAAAATTGAAGGTGATACTTTGACTTATTCTGGAGTAATTGAAAATGATTCACTGCGGTACGAAATGCCAGGAAAGTTGGTGAAATTAAAATAGTACTGTGGGCAACAATATATAAAAACAATGCTCAAACCTGTCTTGAATCGAAAGTCCGTGCTCGCTTGCAACGCTTGATTGTCCTGCGGACAATCAAGCTCACCAGCTCGCACAGTTTTTATACGAGACGTTATGCTACATATGAAAAAAACATTCCTCATCACCGGACTCTTTCTATTGCTGTTTTCTATGGCTTCTTTTGCTCAAGAAGTTTTAACAGCCGAAAAGATTACATCCGATTTGAAAGCTTCGGCTGAATCTCTGAGCGTAACGATTATAGTACCTGATTCGGACTTTTATATCGGACTGGTAACGGACCAAATAGTGGAGAACATTTATCTCAATCCTTGTATTGACATTAAATCGGACATTATAAAAAATCAAAAAGTTTTAAATGTCCTGGAAAAGCACAACTTGCTGGAACAGCTTTTTTTTGAAGTAGATAATCAATATGAGACAGCCGACTCAAAGGCAATTTTTGAACCGGACGAGGCAGTTTTATACTTAGAGTTATTCATAGGAGTAAATAAATCAGTATCTCTAATTTTTGTACCAATATTTGATAAGGATAAGGCAGAATTACTTATTGCGGATTTGAGAAAAATTTTCGGCAACAAAAAGTGCTTTAAACAACTGCAGGGAGAAATAAATACGTAGCATAACAACATATAAAAACAATGCTCAAGCTTGTCCCGAATCGAAAGTCCGAACTCGCTTGCAACGCCTGATTGTCCTGCGGACAATCAAGCTAGCCAGCTCGCACTGTTTTTATACGAGACGTTAGCACCAATTAAAAATAAACAATTATGAGAAAAATATTACCAGTACTAATTTTACTTATTGCCACTCAACATTTACTATCTCAAACAGCTGAGGAACTGAATTCACAAGGTATTGAATTAGCAAAAAAAGGAAATATTGAAGAAGCTTTTTTAGTATTTGATAAAGCTATAGACATTTACCCAGATTCCCCTGGACCTTATTCCAATAGAGGAAATATTTATAGAATGCGGAAAGAATATAGTCTTGCGATAAATGACTTTTCTAAATCTTTAGAGCTATATCCTGAGAATTTGAATGTGCGTTATGCACGAGCTAATACTTATTTAGATTCTGAAGACTTTCAAATGGCAATATCTGACTACACAAAAATAATCGAAGAAAAACCTTCATTTCCCGACATTTATTTTGACCGAGCATATGCAAATATTAGGCTTGAAAATTATAAGGATGCAAAAACTGATTTAGAATCACAGTTAGCAGTTAATCCCAAAGATTTTAAATCTCTCGCCAACCTAATCAATCTTAAAACAAAAATGAAATTGTTTGATGAGGCTTTAGAGGATTACGAAAAAATATTTGACCAATATCCTAATCAACCAAACTTACACATTCTATATAACAACAGAGCGACTCTTTATCAGGACGTTAATGAAAACCAGAAAGCACTTGAAGATATTAATATAGCACTCAAAATAAATCGGAATTATGACATTGGATTCTTAAACCGAGCAGGAATAAATCTTAAGCTTGGGAATAAGAAACAAGCCTGCAAAGATTTCGAAAAGGCTTTAAAATTGGGAGTTAAAAAACATGACCATTTTAAGATTGATGAAGATTTTGAAAAACTGGCAAAAAATTGCGAGTAAATACTGGTGCTAACAACATATAAAAACAATGCTTAAACCCGTCTCAAATCGAAGGTCCGTCCTCGCTTGCTTAGCGGATTGTCCTGCGGACAATCACGCTCGCCCTCTCGCACAGTTTTTATACGAGACGTTGTAAAACATTTAACAAACGAAATTGAAAGTCTCGAAATACATATCTGACGTGAAATTGAAATTGTTGACGAAAATCCTGATTTCAGTTTCTGCATTATTTGCCATGCTTCCATATACCACTTTATTTGCCTTGCCATTTTATATAATGGGATTGATTTTGTTGTGGAATTTAAATCTGACCAAAAAGCTTAAATGGAAATGGACATTTGTTCCATTATTAATTGTTGGACTGATTTATATTATAATCGTAATAATTATTTACACTTTTAAGCTGTAAAGTATTGGCATTTGATGATAAAAAGTAACAGAATAAGAAATTAGAAAATTTCGATTCTGATTTACTCAAAGGAAACTTAAAAACGTTTTACAACACTGTATAAAAACAATGCTTAAACCAGTCTCAAATCGAAAGTCCGTGCTCGCTAGCTTAGCGGATTGTCCTGCGGACAATCACGCTCGCCAGCTCGCACTGTTTTTATACGGGACGTTGGCATTCATAGTTCAATTAAGGTTAAAGTAAAAAGTAAAAATCCGATTAAAACTTAAATAAATGTTTGCAGACAAAACAAACTTAAATACTCGGATTAAAATCTTGATTAAAGAATCAGAATACCTTATTGAAGAAAATGAAATTTCTGATGAACAATTTAGAAAGTTTAGGTTTCAGATTGACAAAATTCTAACAGAATTAATTCGATCTGATCTAGATGATGATATAAAAAAGAACGCATATAAAGCCTTAAGGCCATACGAAGGTAAAAGTAAATTAAATTTTTTCCCTTTCAATTGGATTTATAGAATACTACTCTACAAAGTAGCCTGGGATCATAGTATGCCGTTTCTTGTCGGAAAAAAGAAATCGGATAGATTCAAATCTCAAATTCCGAAAATCAAAATACAGCTTGAAGCAATTGATTTCAAAATGGGTAGCTTAAAATAATAATCGTGCATCAACTACGAAATGCCAACAACATATAAAAACAATGCTTAAGTCAGTCTCAAATCGAAAGTTTGTGCTCGCTTGCTCAGCGGATTGTCCTGCGGACAATCACGCTCGCCCGCTCGCACAGTTTTTATACGAGACGTTGGCAACAAGCTAAAAAAACATAAACCCAATGAAGGGCATTTCCATCTTAATAATTCTACTTCTAATCCTAAATAGTTGTGCTACAAAAAAGGATCGGACAAATGAAAACTTGAAAGAATGCATTAATGAACAAATTCTAAGCTCGGTTAACAATATTCAAGAATTTGCTGGCTCTGAATTGACGAACAAAAATAATTTCGACTTCTTTGATACTATTGCGGATTTTGAAGAAAAGTTAGTTTCAAATAATGTCCTAGAAGGCAGAAACAAAAAGGATTATAAAAATTTAATCGACTTACTTGAAAAAAGCAAAATTGCGGCTGACTTAATAATTAAATTGTATGAACAGGATTCGTTCTTAGCTTTTATAAGTGGAACCGCTGTAACTACAACTTCCATTTATGACTATTGCCCTCTCACTATTGTGGAAAAAAATCAATCCAGACGTGTAGCGAAGAAAAAGGATATTTTCGATAAGATACAAATGAAAGGCTTTACCGACTACATTCCCGAAATTAGAGAATACAGCGAAATGATTGACTTTGAATCGGATGTAGAAAGACTTCAACTCTCTTTTTTAATTTATAATTACTTAAACACTCATTATTGGAATCGGAGGGAACGCGAAGAACCTGTTTTCTGGAATGAATGAGAATAAATTGGAAAAAGCCAGTTGCCAACAACGTATAAAAACAATGCTTAAATCAGTCTCGAATCGAAACTCTGTACTCTTTCGTTCAGCGGATTGTCCTGCGGACAATCACGCTCGCCAGCTCGCACTGTTTTTACACGGGACGTTGTAAAATATTTAAAAATGAATCATCTTAAAATTATTTTTCTGGGCATATTTACTCTTTTTATTTCCAGCAGTTCTTTCGGACAGAATAAGCCGGATATAAAAATCTACACTACTCAGGACCGGTCTGTGATTCTTTATCTATTACCCAACAGCAAATTCGGATATACTTCCTTTAATGGAGTTTCTCCAAACACATTCAAAGACAGAACAAATAAGGGAATTAAACCTACTCCTGCACGTTATGAGGTTAATGAATACGGTTCTGGAGATTATTCATTAAATAATAATAAACTCAAATTAAATTTTACCCTTTCAGATCAACCGATTGATAGTATAAGCAAAATTATTTCTAACACCTCCTATTCTAAGGATAGCCTTGAAATAAAAATGATTATTAAGCCTTATTTTTCAGCCAAATATCTTGATTCCGATTTGGGAATAGGTACAAAAGTCACTTCTACAGATAATTCCATACTATTGATGACAGATTTCGAGAATTATGGAGAATTTAAAATAGCAAAGAGCCAACTGCCGTTAAATTTGATGATCAATAAAAATTATGAACTGACTATTGATACAAATTCAGATCAAATAATTGAAATATTTGTGAATCCATTTAAAACGAGGGGGACGGACAAACCCAAGGATAAAGTTCTTGATTTTAATAGTCTGACTGACATAACACTCGAATAAAACATTTTACAACAACATATAAAACAATGCTCAAACCTGTCTTGATTCGAAAGTCCGTGCTCGCCTGCTTAGCCGATTGTCCTGCGGACAATCACGCTCGCCAGCTCGCACAGTTTTTATACGAGACGTTGTAATTAATACTCAAAAGATGAAAAAAATACACAGGTTACTTCCAATTTTTATGATTGGATTATTTATTAGTTGTAAAAGTGATTGGACAACGGATTATCAGAACATAATTAAAAAACAAAAAGAAGATTTCACCATAGTTAAGCAAGCTGATTCACTTGAAAAGGATTCAAATAATAGAATAACAATCTATTCTTACGAATCAAATGGAATTTCGAAATTAGAAGTAAATTCTAATAAGTATGATTTGTTTAATAATCAGACAGAGTATTACAAAAACGATACTCTACTATTTGTAGAAAAAGTGTTTGAAACAATTCCAATAATCTATAAAAGACAAAGAAAGGAACAGGAACCAATTGGAGAAATAATTGAAAGAGTTTCTTTTTTTAAAAACAGGGAATATGGAATTGAAAAATCAAGACGAATTGTATTCCATTTGGCAGATGATTTATCTGATGAAGTAGATAAACAAATTGAGCAATTAAAAAAACTTGATTTCGAAATTAAAGAAATTGGAGGGAAAGAATATTCACAGGTTCAACAAAGGTATGAACGGTACAATGAGTACTAATTACAACAATGGCTATCCAAAAATGGCTTTTTTGAGAACTATTTTCCTACATTTATTTCCCTAAGAAACAGCCGGTTCAACTGAAAATGCAATCTTCCCTACACGCCACTTTTGATAGCCGAGACGTTAGCAAATAGTTATAAGCAACTGACCGATTGCATTAAACATAATAATCAAATCAATGAAAATTAGATATAAAAAGAGCCGCTCCAGGTTTTACCTTATTATGACGTTTGTTTGGCTTATCCTTCTGACTATAAATATTTTGTATGTAGATAGCAGCAATTGGCCATTTTGGATATGGATAATCCTGTCACTTGGATATATATCACATTATACTTTCGAATATTTTAACCAATACTTAAAGATCGAGAACGGATTTATTTACAAAACGTCATTCTTCCCAAGAAAAGTAGAACTGAATAAGGTTCGAAAATTCAAAAAGTTTGCAGGAGATTATATTATAGAAACAGATAAGTCAGAATTGAGAATCGATACAACTCTTATCGATAGGGACTCTTTAAAGGAACTTGACAAAGCATTGGCTTCCTTTGATTCCATTAGAAAATAAACCATTTGCTAACAACATATAAAAACAATGCTCAAACCTGTCTCGATTCGAAAGTCTGTGCGGGACGTTGGCAATAATTAAATTTCACCATTATGATTAAAAGAATTACATCAGTTTTAATAATACTCCTTGTTTTTTCCTGTCAAAGCGCTAAAGTAAAAAAAGGCGATATTTCTTACAGAGAAATAAAAAGTATGGATTTTTCAGATATTTTTTATTCATTTAATAATGATCAAGAATCATCCTCAAAAGCAGGATCCAATCTAATAAAATATCAAAATCATGCTCTCGATTCAATTCTATTAAATGACTCCAACAAGTATAAAGTAAAAAATAAAATAAGTTTAAATAAAGAACTAACTCCTGACTTTATTAATTTCCTAATCTCTGCTTCGAATAATGAATTGAATTCTGTAAATCTTCCAAAAATGCCTAATAGTAAGTTATTTCAAGAAAACAACACACAATTTTTGTTGATACCTTATGTGCAGCCCAATTTAAAACTGGAAAAAAGTTACACAAGTCGAAATACTATTTTAATTAGAGAGCCTTCTTATGATGTTGAATCTTTCGAACTTAAAATTTTTATCCTTGACGTGGCAAAAAACGATATTTCATTTTACGGATCAAAGGACATCAAACTTAATAAAGGATTAAGCTACGGCCATAGTTTGATTTTTGGGTTCGATGAGATATTCGAAGAGTTTAAAAAATAATTGTTGCCAAAGTGGAGAAGCAGCTGGAAAGAAATTTCTAATTGGGAAAATTAAAACTAATGCCAACAACGTATAAAAACAATGCTAAAACCTGTCTCAAATCGGAAGTCCGTGCTCACTTGCAACGCCTGATTGTCCTGTGGACAGTCAAGCTCGCCAGCTCGCACCATTTTTATACGAGACGTTGGCACCAAGCTTAAAAAATGAAGTATTTAAAAAAAGACCGGTTAGGTAAAACTGTAGCTCTGATTTCGTTTATCATTGGGTCGATCTTAATCGGACTTTTCTTCTTCACCGAAAAATCGGAATTACTGCTCATAGGTTATATATCTATAATTGTAATAGTTATTGTCAATATTGCTGTCTTCATAGCATCATTAGTAGAAGCAGTTAACAATAGAATTTTAAGGAAAAAGCTGCTTTTAAATAGTGGAATTATGTTGCTAAATATTCCAGTTGCCTTTTTTTACTTCTGGCTAATGCTAATTCTTCTAAACACTATCCGTCTGACTTTAGTCAATCCCACTGACTCAAAATTAACGGACTTAAATATTAGTGGTTGCGAGTCGAAAATGATTGATGAATTAGAACCTGGGGAAAGTAAAACTGTATGGATTTCAATTAAGGATGATTGTTCTGTGATATTAAATTTTAAAAAAGAAGAAACCGAGAAAACAGAGACAATTATAGGCTATGCCACGAATATGGGAGGTCGAAAGGCAAAGCATAAGATAGGTCAAGGAAATCAGGAATTATGAGGTATAAAAGCCAAGTGCCAACAACATATAAAAACAATGCTTAATTTGTTCTTGAATCGAAATTCCGTGCTCGCTTGCTTAGCGGATTGTCCTGCGGACAATCAAGCTCACCAGCTCGCATACGAGACGTTAGCTACCATCTAACCAAAAACCCAAAAATGAAAAAAACATTAAAAGTTGTCGGAGTAGTAATTCTAATTTTAATCTTATTTACAGCTGGTGCAGGATTCTATTTCTATAAAACAGATCCAATGGTTAAAGCCATAGTAGACAATGATGAATCTAAGCTTTATTATTTTCCAGTAAAGGAAATGGAAGATATGAACGATTTAAAATATTCTGAGACCATTCTTAGAGTCGAAGATTCCCTGAACATTTACTCATACTACTTTCAGGCAGCAACAGAAGAACCAAAAGGGAATATATTTTTCATTCACGGTGCCGGTGGAAATGTAAGTAAGTATAAAGTCTTGATTAAGCCTCTTGTGGAGAATGGATATGGAGTATATACAGTAGACTGGCGAGGTTATGGCAATTCGACTGGTAAACCAGGTTATAAGGGAGTACTGAAAGATACAGAAGTTGCATTTGCCGACTTTAAAAATAAAACAGAGTCTGATAGTTTAAAAATGATAGTTTACGGCACCTCTCTTGGAGGCCAACTTGCCGTAAAAATAACGGCCGACAACCAAAATGAAATCGATGCCCTTGTTTTGGATGGAAGTATCCAGTCTGCTCAACAAATGGCAATTGATTATGCCCCAGTGGACTTTTTGAAGGAGAAAGCGAGGAAAAATCCCAAGAATTTTAATCAGGATTATGTGGCTATTCGTGACATTAAAGAAATTTCCAATACGCCAAAACTAATTATTCACAGCCAGTTAGACCGTGATGTTTCGTTCATACAAGGAGAAAATTTGTATGAAGCAGCTAAAGAACCGAAAGAATTTTGGATAACGGACACAAAACATATAATGACTTTAAAGGAACATCCTAACGAAGCTATTCAAAGGATTGATGAACTAATACGATAGCTTAAACTGTATAAAAACAATGATTAAATTAGTCTCAATTCAAAACATCATGCTCGCTAGCTTAGCGGATCGTCCTGCTGACAATCAGGCTCCCCAGCTCGCACTGTTTTTATTCGAGACGTTGGCATACATATGAAAAAAATACTGATCACATTATTTTTAGGTCTGTTTTTATCCTGTAGTTCTAAAGAAAATTTAGAAGGAACCTGGATTGGAGCTTATTCCTATTCGACTAATTCCGACTCCAAAAAGATGCCAACACGAATTGTCATTACTTTCGAAAAAGATGAATACTTTGCAAAAAGCTTTAAATACGACTATAGATCGGAATCCGACTTTGAAAAGGGAACCTATGAATATAATAGGGACACTATTTTCTATAACTCTGACCAGACAAATACGGCCCTTCTTGAAATCATAAGTAAGGATAGTTTGGTTATAAAAGGATTGGAAGGAGCCAATAATACTGTCTTTAAAAGACTTCATGATTCATTGAAAAGCAGATCCGAAAATATTGATTTAAAAGGCAAGCGCTTCTTAAGAACATCTTTAAATTATACTGATACCCTGAATTTCATAAATGATAGTATAATCATCAAGAGTTGGGAAAATAATAGGACATTGGAAATACATTGGGAAAGAATTAGCCATAACGGCTTTGAAATTCTTTTTGTGGACTTGGATATCCCATATATTATTACGAAGGGAAGAGATGGAACAATAAAACTGACCGGCCTACATAAAAATAGGTATGAGTTAGAACTTAGAGAATTGGAATAATAAGTATGCCAACACTGTATAAAAACAATACTTAAACCAGTCTCAAATCCATCCCGATAGCTATCGGGACCTTGCTCGCTTGCAACGCCTAATTGTCCTGCGGACAATCAAACTCGCCCGCTCGCTCGCACTGTCTTTAAAGGACCGTCGACAATAATTAATTATATGGTCTTTTAGGATAAAAAATAAATTAGGGTTGAGATTTAAGAACTGCTCGATTTCTATTTTAATACTTCATAGAATACCTTCTACAGTTACCTCCCCGCAACCTAATTCTGCCGATGAAATTCTTTTCCAGAAATTACAATTATAGAACTAATGCCTTAATTTAGCATCTCATAACTTTTGTCCATAAACTGTTCTCCAAATTATAATTTTAATATGAATACAGATTCATCCTCTTCGGTAACTGCCCGCACAATTGGATTTTTTGGTGCGTTAGGTATTGGGGTGGGAGCCATGGTAGGGGGCGGAATACTGGCCCTGGCGGGAGTAGCTTTTGCCGTGAGTGGCCCTTCGGCGATCCTGGCCTTTGCGCTTAATGGATTGATCGCATTTATTACTGCTCTTAGTTTTGCTGAAATGGCTTCGGCAAACCCACAGTCGGGCGGTACCTATACCTATGCCAAAAAGGCTTTATCCCTTCAGGTTGCATTTGGGGTAGGGTGGATCGTTTGGTTTGCTTCCCTGGTGGCGGCAGTTCTATATGCTCTTGGGTTTGGGGCCTTTGCGGTGTTTGCTCTTCAGCAAATTCCCTCAGATGGACTTGGTAGTATCCTTGAGTTTGGAATGCTGCCGGTTTTGCTGGCTTTGGGAGCCATAGGATACTTCGCTTTTAGCCTTACCAGAGGTTCCGGTGATGGGGGCGCAGTCATTAATATTGGTAAACTGGCCGTATTTACAGTACTCATAGCCGGCGGACTCGCTGTTTTTGTGAAAACTCCCTTTAGTCAAATAACTCAAAGCCTCGATCCCTTCTTCTCAGATGGCTTTAGCGGAGTGATCGCAGCGATGGGTTACACCTTTATCGCTCTTCAGGGATTTGATTTAATTGGTTCTGCCGCCGGAGAAATTAAAACTCCCGAAAAAATTATTCCCAAAGCGATGATGTGGACACTTGCAGTAGGTCTTTTAATATACCTGCCCTTGCTTTTTCTAATGTCGACAGTAGGTGTGCAGCCGGGAGAGTCAATAACAGAGTTGAGTAAGCAGGATCCCGAAACCGTTTTGGCTGTTGCTGCACAAAATTATCTTGGAGCCTTTGGGTTCTGGCTGGTTTTAGTGGCGGGTATATTTTCAATGTTGTCGGCGTTACAGGCCAACCTCTTTGCAGCTTCACGAATCTCGCTGAGCATGGCGAAAGACCGTACCTTAAACCATCATCTTTCAAATATCAATAAGAAATTCGGAACGCCGGTAACTTCAATTTTAGTTACCTGTGGAATTGTAGGATTTCTGGTTCTGATCCTGCCAGATTTGGCGGCGGCCGGTGCGGCTTCGAGTTTGATCTTTCTCATAACTTTTGCGCTTGCGCATCTTATCATGATCTTGATGCGAAATCGGGGATACAAAGAGAGTAAAACCTTCAGGGCGCCTTTTTTTCCAGGTCTTCCCATTGTGGGAATAATTTCATGTTTGGGGCTTGCAGTATTTCAGGCCATTGTGGTGCCGGCTGCCGGAATAATCGCAATGATATGGCTTCTCATTGGAGCAGTTCTTTTTGTATCATTTTTTGTGAAAAAGGCCCGGGCTATTGAAGCCTCAGAACATGCCCTGGATCCCGATCTTGTGCGGTTAAGAGGTTTAAGCCCTCTCGTGCTGCTCCCAATCTCCAATCCGGCGAACGCAGAATCCATGGTTTTCCTTGCGAATGCCCTGGCACCTCCGGTAATAGGAAGAATTTTGCTGCATTCGATCGTTATTCCAAGTACAGAAAAGGATGATCTTGAGAAACGTCTCTTGTCAAGCCGGGATGTCACCCAGTACGCACTTAGAGCCTCTTTTGAAGCAGGGTTGCGACCAGAAACTCTTACCACCATTGCTGAGCATCCATGGGAAGAGATTGAACGGGTTATCAAAATTCATAATTGCAGCAGTTTATTGATGGGGTTGAGTAACTTAAATGACTTTCAAACAAATCAAAATCTTGAAAAACTGGTAAAACATACAAAGGCAGATGTGGTGGTTTTCCGGCAGCCTTATAGCGGTTGGAAGATTACTGCAGCAAAAAAAATCTTTATTCCGGTAGCCGGTTTTGAAAGTCATGACCCTCTACGGGCACGCGTTGCTGCCAGCCTGTGGCGTACTTCACAGCCTGAAATTACATTTATTCAAATTCTGCCAGTGAATACACCGCGGGAAACAGTCGAAAAAAATAATTTAAGGCTTTCCCGTTTTGCAGGGCGCATAATACCAGGGAAGACCGAGGTGCGTATCCTCACAAGTGATGATGTGGCATCAGAACTAATCACCCAGGCTGCCGGGCATGATCTCGTAATTATGGGATTGGGGAAAGCCGGCAAAAATCAAAAGGCTTTTGGGCACCTGGCTCTCACCCTTGCCGAAAAAACTGATACAGCATTGATCTTTATAAGTCAGAAATAAGAGATTTTTTGTCCAAACCTCTTTATAGAAGGATCACCTTGCTCGTTTGAAATTCATATTAAAGAGCGTGTACTTAGTATCTATCTCTTAAAACCTGAATGAAATTGTATTTAGTTATTAATTGAGAACCGGGGAAATAATCCCGTTAGTAAGACATTTTGCCACCAATTCAGCGGTATTTGTACAACCGCTTTTTTGAAGAATATTTCTTCTATGGGTTTTAATTGTATGATGTGAGAGGTTAAGTTCTTCTGCGATTTTTTCCGCGTTAAATCCTTTGGATAAACTAATCACAATTTGTTTTTCCCTTTCTGTTAGGAGCTCCAAAAAATCATTTCCACCACCATCACATTCCCCGGGATCAAATCTCCCATTGGAAATATCAATGTTGTAGTAACATTTCCCGCCATTGAGATGAATAAAGGAAACTACGTTGGTACTGGTCATCTTGAGGTGAGAAACATCTGTTTGAATACATAAAACATGCTCTGGTGTCCCATTTTCTAATACACTCAATGGAAATGCCTGGTACAACATGGTCCTTGTTTTTCCGCCTGCATCTTTCATCCGGTAAGAAAAAATATTTTTATAATTCAGGACATTTTCTCTATCTAAAAAAGAGGTGTAGAAATCACTTATCACTCTGCTTTTAAGGTTAATGATTTCAATTTCTACAGGAAGAACCGTTTGTAACAGGTCCTTTAGCTCAATATCCTTAACATCCTTACCTACAAAACCCTCTGCTGAATCTGAAATATATTCCAGATTAAAATTGTGGAGATTCACAATATATAAATAGGAGTTGCCCGGGGCGAATATAGCGGCATACTTCTTAAAGTCTTCAGAAATTTCAAAAGGGCGATACTCTTTTACCTTTTGGGAATATATCTCATTCCAGTAATCTGAGATCTTTTTAAATTTCTTTTGCATGTAGGGGTTTTAGATGATAAATATAAGAATTATCAAAACCCGTATAAATTTGCATCAATTTTTTAAAACGCTTCACAAGATTATTTATCGGAATAAAAAAACCTTCAGGAAATCCTGAAGGTTTTAGGTCAATTATTTCTTTGAAGTAATTGAAATTTGATCACATAAATGTTATTACCCCTAATAGAACATTCCGGAAGCATCTTCCTGGTGAATCAAAACTATTATTCAAGTCGATAATTTGATGATGCTAAGATAGAAACCATTATACTTTCAAAAAATACCACAAAAAAGGTAATTTCATGAACAGGAATCGAATATCAATTTAGAAATGGGATACACATATTTTTGATTTTTAAGTTATTGAATCAAAAGTATATAAAGCCAGTACCAGACAATTTTTGTTCGCAGCATCCCGTGAAAATCACTTTACTAAAATTCCAAATGGTCTCTGGATACGGGATTTGTAAAAATTAAGGCTTATTATCTAATACCCGGGATCCAAAAAGATGACGGCAGGCACAGTCATTAAAACCCTGAAAACTGTTAAATTTGAAGTAAATAAAAAATATGGGGCACGATCATTCTCATGATAATTCCGGAAAGAATCTTAAACTGGCTTTTTTTCTCAATCTTGGTTTTACAATTCTTGAATTTTTTGGAGGTATTTACGTAAACAGTGTTGCCATAGTCTCCGATGCTGTACACGACTTGGGAGACAGTTTGTCCCTTGGTACTTCCTGGTACCTAGATAAGAAAAGTAAGCAGGATTCAAGTTCTACTTTTTCTTTCGGGTATCGAAGATTCTCTCTTTTAGGAGCCTTGATCAATAGCCTGGTTTTAATAGCAGGTTCCATATATGTTATTTATGAAGCTGTTGGAAGGCTTTTTGAACCCGAACATTCCGATGCAGATGGAATGATCATTTTTGCGATAATAGGTGTCGCTGTGAACGGTTATGCAGCCTATAAGCTGAGTAGCGGGAAAACGATGAATGAAAAGGTAGTTTCATGGCATCTCCTCGAAGATGTTCTGGGGTGGGTAGCGGTCCTTGTGGTAGCAATAATTCTTAAATTTGAGGATATACATTACCTCGATCCTGCGCTTTCCCTGTTGATCACCATGTATATTCTATGGAACGTTGTAAAACGGCTTAAAGAGACCCTGTTCATTTTTCTCCAGGGAGTTCCCAAAGAAATCGATCTTGAGGAAATAAAAAGAAGACTTCTTGAAGTTGATAAAGTGGACTCTATGCACCATACCCATGTTTGGTCCCTGGAAGGAGAACACCACGTATTTACTGCTCATATTAAGCTAAAGTACATCACGGAATTCAGGGAAATCCTCGCAGCTAAGAGAGCAGTAAAGGATATCCTGAAAGAATATTCATTTGAACATTACACCATCGAAACCGAGCTGGATAATGAAACCTGTGAACTCACACATGATTAAGAATACGGAGTTAATTTTTTTTATGAACCTAAGCTAATGCTGAAACCACATAAAATATCCAGGTGAGCTTCTCTTTAGGAAATTAGGGGCGAGTAGCTGCAGGTAGCTAGTCTTTAAGTTCGATCCAAACAGGGGCGTGGTCGCTGGATTTTTCCCAGCCTCTTACATCTTTATCCACCCCTGCAGCTTTTAGCCTGTCGCTTAGATGTGGGCTTAGGAGAAAGTGGTCAATTCGAAGGCCGGCATTTCTTTGGTAGGCATTTCTAAAATAATCCCAGAAAGTATAGATGGTCTCTTCAGGATGAAGTTTTCTTATGGCATCTGTCCATCCCTGCGCGACCAGGTTGTGAAATGCTTCCCTTACTTCAGGTCTAAAAAGGGCATCATCCACCCATCTTTCAGGCTTATACACATCTTTTTCGGTAGGCATGACATTGTAATCTCCGGTAAGGACAACAGGAACATTGTGATCCAGCAGCTCTTTTGCCCTTTTGGAAAAGCGCGCAAACCAACGCATCTTATATTCGAATTTTGGTCCTGGAGCAGGATTGCCGTTTGGCATATATAGGCAACCGATTACTGTATCATTTATAACTGCTTCTATGTAGCGACTTTGTTCATCTTCGGGTTCCCCTTCAAGTCCCCGGCTCATTTCCTGTATCTCAATATTTTCTTTTGCCAGGATAGCCACTCCATTCCAGCGTTTTTGACCGTGCCATATAGCTTTATATCCTGCTTCTTCAATCTCCGACTTCGGAATTTTTTCATCCGGTGACTTTAATTCCTGAAGGCAGACTACATCTGGTTTAGATTCTTTTAGCCACCTAAGCACTACTGGAAGCCTAGCGTTTATTCCATTTACATTGTAAGTGGCTATTTTCATTGCAGGGGTTCAAGCTTAAGGATAAGGCCATTGTCCTCATCTGTAAGTACCCATAGGTTACCGTCGGGTCCCTGTTCCACATCCCTTATTCTTTCACTCAGCGGAATGCGTTCTACTTCTTCTGCCCGTCCATTGTTCACCTGTACTCTAACAAGACCGGAAGATGTAAGTCCCCCTATAAACATGCTTCCTTTCCATTCGGGAAAGCTGTCTCCATTGTAAAAGGCCATTCCCGATGGAGAAATTGTTGGTGTCCATACGATTTCGGCATCAGTAAACTCCGGTCGGGTAGTGGGATCGGGAATTTTGCTGCCATCGTAATTGTCACCCCAGCTTACGACGGGCCATCCATAATTGTTTCCGGCTTCGGCAATCTGTAGTTCATCTCCACCCAAAGGACCAAATTCGGCTACCCAAAGCTTTCCGGTTTCTGGATGAAGGGCTGCACTTTCTATATTTCTATGCCCGTAGGACCAAATCTCGTCCAGGGCATTGGGATTGTCAAATGTGGGATTGGCTTCAGAAGCAGTTCCATCCTCTTTCAGCCGTACTACAGTTCCAAGATGACTGGAAAGATCCTGTGCCGGTTCAAATTTAAATCTTTCGGCAAGGGTGAGGAAAATATCATTTTGGGGAGTAAAGACTATGCGCCCGCCAAAATGATTGGGGCCTTCAACCGCCGGTTCCATTTTAAATATCGTTTCAAAACTTTCCAGCCGGTCATTCTGCAGTTTACCTCTTCCCAATGCAGTAGTGGCAGTTCCATTTGGTCCTGGTTCTGAAAAAGTAACATAGACCATCTGATTCTGTTCGAAATTAGGATGAAGCGCAATATCCAGCATTCCTCCCTGGCCTTGTGAGAAAACTTCAGGTGTACCTTCTAATGGCTCTGAGACAATTGAATCCTTCAGGATTCGAATAGTTCCTGCACGCTCGGTGAAAATTAGTCTTCCGTCGGGTAGAAATGCCATTCCCCATGGGTGATTCAGGCCTTCAGCTACTTTTATAATTTTAACATCGCCGGCATCTGTCTTTACGGTACCCTTGATATTTTGAGCTACCGCAGCGAGGCTGAATAGTAACATTATAAAAATAGCTATTCCGGTTTTTTGAAATTTGGGGAGATCAAATGTGATTTCCCTGATTTGTATTTTCTTCTTCATGACATATTTTTTTTACTTACCTAAGATATAAAGAGTTGGTAGTCATGCCAAAAGGCTTAGTAAACACTTAACAGGGGATGTTTAAGTTTTCAGAATATTTCGATGTAAAAATTGCATTGCAGAAGTTTTCACTGGGGAAAAATTGATTTTTGTAAAAAGCGTTGCATGGTGTAACTTCAAGTTTCAAGTTCTACTAATTCATTAGGTGTACTCGATTATATATGAGATATATGTCAGTTCAGGACTAATACACTAAGCTGAAACATAGAGAGAAATGAGTTGTCTTAAATAAGGAGAGAGTGGAAAAAAGAGATCCAAAAATGTCATTTTGGACTCTTAAATTTTAAGATTATTGTTTGGTTAGAGGGATTTGCAGGGAAAAAGAAGTTTCTTTCTCCGTTGAATTCACCTCGAGAACACCGTTATGTGCTTTAGCAATTTCCGAAGCTATATAGAGGCCCAAACCAAGACCTTTGGTATTACTTCCTTTAGGATCCCTGTAAAAAGGTTCAAAAAGATGGATCTGGGAATTCTCAGGGATCTTATCACCTTTATTGGAAACGTTTAATTCAAAATGATGATCTGTGGTTGATGCCTTCACTCTAATAGGAGCATCCGGTGAACCATGTTGATTGGCATTGCTCAATAAATTAGCGAACAGTTGACCAATCCTGTCCTTATCGCAGAATACTTCCTCTCGAAGTGTTGCATCAAAAAGAATATCCCTTTTTGGTGCACTAACTTTTATCTCTTTTATTACCTGTTCCAGTATTTGGGTTAATTTGCCATTATTGGCTTTCTTTTCAAGTATAATACCTTCCCCCAATTTTCCTTTAGCAAAGTCCAGCACGTTTTCAATTAGCGTTTGCATACGGAAAGATGTAGACTTAATTATAGCAGCCTGTCTTTTTGTAAGCTCTTCTTTAGACATCTTAAGCAGGATGTCTGCACTCATACGCATCGTGGCTATGGGGTTTTTTAAGTCATGACCTAAAATTGCGATGAATTGATCTCTCAATTCTGCAACTTCCCGCTCCTCCTTTAATTCTTCTTCGGCCAACATCATTTTTTCGACAACGTCCAGGTGAAATGAAATAAGCTCAGAAAATAGCTTGAACATCCCGGTAATTTCGGGAGTATTGATTTCTTTGGGATTGGCATCTATAGCGCACAGGGTACCAAAAAAATCCCCGTTTTTCCTGTATATAGGAACCGAAATATAGCTTTGGATCCCGTAGATCTTTGGCGTATGGTGTTCGCAATAGGCAGGATCTTTTGACACGTTATCAATATATATGGCCTTACTGGTCTTGTATACTTCGTGGCAAATTGTAGTTTCCACCTCCAGTTCATCTCCCGGTTTAAGGCCAAAAGAAATAAGGTCTTTTGCCGCACAGGTGATCCAGCGATCATCGGTTACTCTTGCAATAGCAGCAAATCCCATTTTAGTAGATCGGCAAATGACATCCAGCAATTGTGGAACGACAGAGATTTGATTAACGGCAGCTACGTCCCTGGAAAAATCTTTTTTAATGGTATCGATAAGTGAGTGAGATTAAATTTTCTAAAAAAACCAAAAGGCAAAGTACTAATTTAAAATTTCATCTGGAAACTTTTTTATATTGCCCTATTCCAGGGAATGTTACCTGCACAAAATCTTGAAAAACCTATTCTGTTTCTATTGTTTTTAAGGTCTCGAGAACATTCTGCTCAGTTTTATAAAGCTTTTCCCTGCAAAACTTTAACAGGAAAGAAGCTCGTTTTACCCTTGCATCCAGTTCATCTATGCTAATTTCGGCATTTTCCATCTCCAGAACAATTTGTTGTAATTCGGCAAAGGCCTCTGTATAAGTGAGTTTTGTTCCCATTATTTAATGTTGATATTTTTAATTTCGGCGGAAGCTTTTCCTGAAAAGAATTCGGTTTCTACCAGGCTCCCTTCTGCCAGGACAGCGGCATCTGTAACTACTTTTCCATCCTTTCGGGTAATGCTGAAACCTCTTTTTAGAATATTTTTTGGTGATAGATGTTCGACCGAAGTAGCTACGTTCTTTAATGCTGAAGTTTCCTGCTTGAATATATTCTTTGTTTCCATTGCCATTATACGCCCAAAGTTGAAATGCTTATTCTTTTCCCGGTCAATGACCTTTGTGGACAGGAACCTGAAGGAGCTTGAAACCCGCTCCAGCTGAGTTTCCTGCCTTTCAAAAAGCAGGTTTGCTCCCAATGATATTTTTTGAATATTTTCTTTTAACGGTTGAGAAAAATTATGAAATTCCTGAAGTAAGAATTCTGCTATTTTAGTAGGTGTAATAAAACTTTGGAAGCTCACCAGTTCACTAACGGTCTCATTGGTGGAATGCCCTATCCCCGTCAATACCGGAAGCGGAAATTGAGCGACTTCCCTCGCCAAATCGTAGTTGTCATAACAGCTCAAGCCAATCTCGCCACCGCCACCACGAATAATGGCCACAGCATCGAAAACCTTTTTATGCTTTTTGATCCTTTTAAGCTGGGCAGTAATTGTTAAAACCGCCCGTTCCCCCTGCAGGATCGCCGGGAAAAGTTTGCAATGGAATTGATATCCCCACGGATTGTTTTCTATCACGTTTAAAAAATCCTGATATCCCTTGCTGCTGTTCACCGAAATGATTGCGATTGTTTTTGGTAACTTCGGAAGAAGCAGATTCTTATTTGCTCCAAAAATGCCTTCAGCAGTCAGTTTTTTTATAGCCGCGGCACGTTGTTTCGCCAGTTCCCCGAGCGTATATTCGGGGTCTATGTCAAGGATGTTTAGGGCAAGACCATAAACCGAATGAAAGGTGACCGTCGCCTGGACCACCACCGTCATATCATCCCTTAGGTCTTCATTTAATACACTCCTGAATTTTTCATTGATGATCTCAAAATTGGTTTTCCAGATATTTCCGCGTAACTCGGCTACAATTTTCCCATCTCTTTTTTCCACAAGATCTGGATAGCAATGGCCGGTTTGAGGATAGTGATTAAGCTTTACGATTTCAGCTTTTACCCACACCACCTTACTACAGTACCGGTTGATAGCATTCTCAATGGCTTCGGTAAGCTTAGATAAAGGAAAAATTTGTTTGGTGGACATAGCTTGATCTTCCTAGCTAAGATATTGCAAAATATGAACCCGAAAAACAAATGCTCCAAAAATGACATTTTTGATACTTTTTTTCCATTGCAATTACTTTGGTTGATCTGTAGATGTTCTTTTCCTATTAGAGGAACAGAATTAACCTTAGTGTTTTCGCTATTTTTGAAGGAAATTGAAATTAAAATTATGAATAAAATGTCCCCGCGGCTGTTTGAGCCATTAAAAATAAAATCCATTCAATTAAAGAACCGCATTGGAGTTTCTCCCATGTGTATGTATAGCAGCAAAGACGGTTTTGCTAATAACTGGCACCTGGTGCACCTGGGAACACGTGCTACAGGTGGAGCAGGCCTTGTAATTTCTGAAGCTGCCGCGGTTTCCCCCGAAGCCCGTATCACCCCCGATGATCTTGGAATATGGAAAGATGCACACGTTGAAAAACTAAAGGAAATAACCGCCTTTTTGGAAGGGCAGGGGAGTGTGCCGGGAATTCAACTTGCACACGCAGGTAGAAAAGCATCCACAACCAATCCCTGGAAAGGCGGGAAGTTTCTTTCTGAAGAAGAAGGAGGATGGCAGCCGGTAGCACCATCGGCTATTCCGTTTTACGAAGAAAACCCGGCACCAATAGAACTTGATCCTGCCGGAATCGAAAAAGTTATTTCCGATTTTAGAGAGGCTTCAAAAAGAGCACTCTCAGCAGGTTTTAAAGTTGTGGAGATTCATGCCGCCCATGGCTATTTGTTACATGAATTTCTTTCTCCATTAAGCAACCAAAGAAAGGATGAATATGGCGGTTCCTTTGAAAACCGCAGCAGGCTTCTGCTTGAGGTGACAAGAGCAGTAAGGGAGGTTTGGCCTAAGGATTTACCTTTATTTGTAAGAATATCGGCTACAGATTGGGCTGCAGGAGGATGGAATGAAAAAGAGTCGGTTAAACTGGCCAAACTTCTTAAAGAGGAAGGTGTAGATTTAATAGACTGTTCCTCTGGCGGACTTGTTCCCAACGTGACCATTCAGGTTCAGAAGAAATACCAGGTGCCTTTTTCAGAAAAACTAAAATCTGAAGCCGGTATATTGACCGCTGCCGTTGGTTTAATTACCACGCCACAGGAAGCCGAAGAAGTGTTGGAAAAAGGGCAGGCAGATATTATTCTTTTAGGAAGGGAAATGCTCAGAAATCCATATTTTCCACTCGAAGCAGCTGGCGCATTGAATGGTGCTGTGGATTGGCCCAACCAGTATCTAAGGGCAAAGCAGAAATAACAGGAGCTATGGTTCCTAAAAATCAAAAAAACCACGGAGCTGTTGCGCCGTGGTTTTTTTATCTCTTATTTCCTGTCTCTAAAGAATGATCCAGTCAACCAGGGAACCAACAATTGCTATGATTATTGCCAGCCAAAGCGACGGCATAAATCCATGGGTTTTAAAACCTGTACTCAATTTATCGGCCAGTTCAATGATGATCGCATATGCAACGATCCTTGTGATAAATCCAAGGCCGAGGAAGTAAAAGATTCCGAGGGTTGCAATATTGAGAACCACAGTGAGGATCCAGCTTAAAAAGAAGCTCAACACTCCAATTAGAAGCGCAACAACAATAGCAGTCTTCCAGCCTTTTAATTCTACTTTGGGTAACATTTTTGCTGCGATCAAAAGTACAGCTGCATCAATAATGACATGTATTAGCCAGTCAAGCATAGTGGTTGGTTTTTAAAGTTAGTCTTTGGTATTACTTATTTTTTCTGCCTTTTTATTCAAGTCGTTAATGTTGGTGTCGTAGGGAATTTCCTTTAGCACTTTAGCAAGATGAACCATATTGTACACCATATGGTAAAGGTTTCGGTTAGTAAAGAAATGTTTATCTCCCTTTGCCTCAATGTAAGCGGGCCCCGGTCCTGCTTTTCCCACATAATAGCTAAAAGCATTCACAGGAATAGTAAAACCGTGTTCAGAAAGATCAAAACAGATACTTGAAATTGCTTTTTTGGCTCCATCTTCATTGCCATCCACCATTACTCCTCCAACTTTATTAAAAGTGGGATAACGGCCTGTTTCTTCATCGGCTTCTTCCCAAATGCCGTCAAATCTTTCGGCGACCAGTTTAGCCACGGCACTTCTGTCTCCCCTCCAGATAGGGGTAGCGATGATCATGATATCACTTTCCTTTACCTTTTGAAGTATATTTGGCCAGCCATCACCTTTATCTTCATCTGAAGAATTTCCGAATTTTACATTGTGATCAACCACCCTTACTACCTCGGTTTCCACATCCAGCCCGGCAAATATTTTCTGGGCCTGCCCTATGAAGGCTTCGGTATTTGAAGTTTCGGGTGATTTTTTAAGTGTACAGTTTAAAAAGATTGCTTTTAAAGCCATTTTTATATTTTATCTAAGATTAGTAGCGCCGTCCATTTGATGTTTAAGGTTCAAACTTCCTTTTGGTTCTTTTTTAAGTTTTGATGGAACTTCATCTCCCACAGGTCCTTTTCCAATGGTAATTCCTCCATCTGCAGAATATACTGCACCGGTTATATATGAAGCTTCATCTGATGCCAGGAAGAGATAAACATTGGCAATCTCTTCCGGAGTACCACGACGACCTAAAGGAGTGGCACTCATCATTTGCTTTTCCATCTTTTTGTTGATGTCACTGGTCTCTTTATGGGTCCAGGCTGTGTCTATAGGACCTGGAGCAACGCAGTTGACCCTTATTCCATTTTTCGCCTGCTCTGCTGCCACTCCTTTCATAAAGGCGTGCATAAAGCCTTTCGTACCTCCATATGGAGAAACATTGGGGATCCCTATTTTTCCTGCTTCTGAACCTGCAGATACTATACAACCTCTATATTTTTTGAGATGTGGAACCGCATATTTGGTCATCAAAAATGCCGTTCTAAGGTTATTTTTCAGAAGGTTATCAAAAGCTTCGGTAGAGAATTCATCTATAGTATTTGCTTCAGGATAGACTCCGGCGTTATTTATTAAAATGTCGATACGGCCAAAGTGTTTAATGGCTGTTTCGATTGCCTCTTTCGCATTTTCTTCAGAAGATATATCGGCAGAAAAACCAATAGCTTTGGCTTTGGATTTTTTTAAATCACTTATAACATCCTTTACTGGATCCTGAGGCATTCCCACTACCAGAACACTTGCGCCTTCGGCTGCGAATTTTTTGGAGATTGCCTCCCCAATTCCTGTTGCGCCACCGGTAACTATCGCTACTTTATTTTCAAGTCTTTTCATCTTCAATTTGTTTTTAGTATTGTTAAGTGGGGGGCGAAAAATGTCTTTTTCTAAGATAATTTCTTTTTCTTATCGCCACAAAATCATTAAGAAAGCTTTAGCGACTTTTTCCTAAAACCTTAACGCGGTATTTAGCAAAAGCTTCAGGTATCGTTAAGACAATGCTAATCCCTCGGGAATGATTGAAAAATCGGGTATCTTGTAGATAATCATCTAAAATTCACACGATATGAGGTCTATCTGGAATGGATCAATAAGCTTTGGACTGGTAACTATTCCC
Organism: Salinimicrobium sp. TH3; assembly: GCF_026676115.1. Lineage (GTDB taxonomy): Bacteria > Bacteroidota > Bacteroidia > Flavobacteriales > Flavobacteriaceae > Salinimicrobium. The sequence continues at coordinate 189,948 of NZ_JAPONB010000003.1, forward strand.
ATTAAAATGTATTCGGGCAGTGAGGAGAGAAAACTTGATCTGGACATGCTCGACAAAAATGACCATGCCAGGATAAGGTATAAAAGGGTCAATGAAGCAACAGGAGAGGAAGTAGAGTGGAAAGATATAGTGAAAGGTTATAAACAGGATGACACTTATACCATTCTTGAAAAAGAGGATTTTGATAAGGCGAACATGAAGAAATCCCGCACTATTGATATTGAGGAATTTATTGAAGAAAAAGATGTGGCCGATGTGCTTTTTAAGAAACCTTATTTCCTTGAACCGCAAAAGGACGGTGAGAAATCTTATAATTTATTAAAAGCTGCATTAAAAGATACTGGTAAACTGGGCGTTGCGACCTTTGTGATGCGCGCCAAGGAAAACCTTAGCCTGGTAGGAGTTTATAAAGATGCGCTGGTGCTTCATGTGATAAGGTTTGCAGATGAGATACGTGATCCTTCAGAATTAAAACTACCCGATACCAAAGTTTCGAAAAAAGAGATCGATATGGCAAAATCTCTAATTGAACAATATACCTCTGAGTTCGATTTTGAAAAATATAAAGATGTTTACAACGATCAACTCTTAAAGATTATAAAGGCCAAAACCGGCGGTAAAAAGACCAAGACGGAAAAATTCGAATCAAAAGCCACTCCGGCTACAGATCTTATGGCGCAGCTTAAAGCCAGCCTGGACAAAAAGAAGAAAAAAAGCAAAGCTTCCTAAATGGCACTGGACGAGTATATTAAAAAACGAAATTTCTCCAAAACTCCCGAACCCAATGCTGATTATGAAAAAAACAAGGGTCGGCTTCGGTTTGTGATTCAGCGGCACAGGGCTACCCGATTTCATTATGACCTGCGTCTTGAAATGGAAGGGGTACTTAAGAGTTGGGCGGTACCCAAAGGACCTTCTATGAACCCTGCAGATAAACGCCTGGCGATCCAGACCGAGGATCATCCTATAAAATATCTCAGCTTTCACGGCACTATTCCCAAGGGCAATTACGGAGCGGGGGAGATGAGCATCTGGGATGAAGGTACATATGAAGCTGCGGGAGGGGGCGATGAGAAAGACCTTCTGAAAATGCTGAAAAAAGGAGACCTTAAATTGACATTTTTTGGCACTAAGATAAAAGGAACTTTTGCGCTGGTTCATACCCGAAGGGGAGGAGAAAAAGACAATCAATGGCTGCTTATCAAAAAAAATGATGACTTTTCCACCGATTTAAATTACGATGCTGAAAATTTAAGTGACCATGTAGCTTCCGAAAAGATAAAAAAGCTGGAAGTTACCGAGTTAATAAAACCTATGCTCGCTACTAAGGCTCCCGAGATCTTTAATAAAGCTAACTGGATCTATGAGTTGAAATGGGATGGTTACAGGGCCTTAGCTAATATTCAAAAAGGAAAGGTGGATTTCTATTCCCGTAACGGGATTTCCTTTAAGAACAAATTCAGGGAATTATATGAGCATCTAAAAGCTATTCCCTATGATGTGATCCTGGATGGGGAAGTAGTTGCGCTTGATGAAGCCGGAAAGCCGGTCTTTCAGAAACTTCAAAATTACCAGAAAGAACCTTCAGGAGAACTAAGGTATTATGTTTTTGATCTTCTTTATTTAAACGACCATAATATTATGCACCTTCCCCTTACCGAAAGGAAGAGTCTGCTTCCGGAGGTCATTGAAGATATTCCGCAGGTATATTACTGTGATCATGTTGAGGGCATGGGAAAAGCCTTTTTTGAACAGGCGCTAGAGATGGGTATGGAAGGGGTGATCGCCAAAAAGGCCGATTCGCAATACATTCCCGGCTCCCGAAGCGATAAATGGCTAAAGATAAAAGCTTTTGAAAGTCAGGAAGCGTTGATATGCGGGTATACAGATTCAGATACCGGCGGCCCGTTTGGCTCTCTTATCCTGGGGATGCATAAAGGCGAAGACCTGGTTTATATTGGGAACTGCGGCACCGGTTTTAGTGAACAGGATAAAAAGGATCTTTATGAAAGGTTTCAAAGTTTGGTGACAGAAGCAAAGCCTTTTAAAAAAAAACCGGCCCTCAAAGGCCGAACCCCAACATGGCTGGTGCCGGAGCTCATTTGTGAAGTAAACTTTTCTGAATGGACCCGCTCGGGACATATGCGACATCCGTCTTTTAAAGGTTTGCGTATGGATAAGCTTCCAAAGGAGATCACTAAAGAAAAAACAATAAAAGTTCCAAAAAAGAAACCTGCGGCCAAAAAGCCAGGAGAGTCACTTGAAATAGGAGGGATCTCGGTTCCTATAAGTAATTTGGACAAGGTCTACTGGCCCGAATCGGGTCTTCGAAAGTATGATCTTATTGATTATTATCTTAAAATAGCCGATACCATTTTACCATTTTTGAAAGACCGTCCTCAAAACTTACACAGGCATCCTAACGGAATAACGGAAGAAGGATTTTATCAAAAAGATACAGCCGGTATTTTTCCCCATTGGCTTGAATCAACCCGAATATTTTCTAAGCACAACAATAAGGAATTGGTATATATCATGTGCCAGAATGAAGCAAGCCTTATTTATATGGCAAACCTGGGATGCATCGAAATCAATCCCTGGAATTCGAGAATTCAGAACCTGCTTAATCCCGACTTTACTGTAATAGATATCGACCCTTCAGAAAAAACCACTTTTGAGCAGGTAATAGAGGTTGCGCAGGTTGCTCATAAAGTGCTGGATAAGGCAAAAATCATGGGTTACGCCAAGACTTCGGGCTCCAGCGGGCTTCACATTTATATTCCTTTGGATGCGAAGTACACTTATGATGAAGCCCGGGATTTCACCAAAATCCTGTGTTATTTTATTAACGAGCAATTACCAGATTTAACGTCCATGGAAAGAAATGTGAAGAAGAGAAAAGGAAAAATTTACCTGGATTTTCTTCAAAACCGGAAAGGACAAACCCTGGCAGCGCCATATTGTGCACGTCCCAAACCGGGAGCGACTGTCTCGGCACCCCTGGAATGGAATGAGGTGAAACCAGGATTGGACATGAGAGATTTTACAATAAAAACAATGCCGGACCGAATTGAAAAAAAACCGGATTTATTTAAGCCGGTACTGGGAAAAGGTATCGATATTGAAAAGGCTCTCGAGGCACTGGCGGGTTAAAATCAATCTTCTTCGCTATTCCCCGTATTTTCGCCGTCTGGAAATTTTTGGTTAAGGAAATATTTAGGGCTCACCCCATATTTTTCCTTGAAGATCTTAGAAAAATAGCTGCGGTTATTGAGGCCAATTTGCCCTACAATTTGGGAAATATTATGATCAGATTCAGTCAACAATTCTCTGGCTGCTTCCAGTTTAACCTGCTGTATGTATTTGTTGACAGTAAGGTCAAACATATACTTAAATCCTTCCTGTAGTTTATTTACGTTGGTACCCACCTCCTTTGCCAAATGGTCTACGGAATAGTTTTGATTAAGATCCCGATTTATTATTTCTACCGCACTTTTTACTTTTTCAACATCGCTTCTCCTTAAAAGGATGGCTTTATGTCCATTTTGTTGATCATCAATAAACTGGCTTATTTGCTTTGCGAGCATTTCATAAACTTTAGCCTCCAGAAAAATTAACCGCAAAAATCCGGTATGTTCTTTATGGGCTATGGATTCCACAATATCGGCTGCCTGAATGCTGTAGTTTCCCTGGTAAAAGAATAATTGTTCTGCATTATTATCCAAAAACAATTGCTGTAATTGGGGGGGCATGTCTTTATACTCAAAATTCTTCCTCTGGTTAAATTCTGTTCTTATGATCTCCAGACTAAAGACATGGGCGGTTTCATTAGCCTTAAACAAGAGAACATGCCCATTATGGCCACTACTGGAAACAATTACGTTTTGGTAAGTATCTATGTTATGGATATCGTCATTTTCTTCAAAACCATGTCTTACCCTGCCTTCTGAACAAAATATAAACTTTAAAGGGTGAGTTTGATTGATTGTGAAATGGATCTCAATATCTTTAAAGAAGGTGACATTATATTCGATAATCCCAACCCCCCAATTGAAACTTGTTCCCCTTATAAAGCCCTTGCCCCATTTTTCGGGTAGGTCAATATTAAGTTCTCCACCATCTCTTTGAATTGGGGTGTTAAACTGTTTCGATAAATTTTCTATTATTTCTTCTACGGGAAGAGCTTTTACAAAAATTTCCATTTAATAAAATTAAATCGGGTTGTTTTATTAACTATCAGCTTTAAATGTTCCTGGTGTCCTTTGTATATTCCAACTTTGGTGATCAAACATACTAAACTTAGGTTTTTTTTGAAGATCACCTATTTAAAGTTGTGTTATAAGTTGTATTTGTTGTGTCTTTAACGGCATTCTTTAACAAGCATTTAAGGTAGTTTTGACAATTGGTCCAAATGGGCCATGTTAATTCTCCTCTATGACAGTATTCTATTTAATGTTAGGGCTTGAAATTCTGGTTGTCCTTATTGTAAGCGGATTTTTGATTCGGAGGATATACAATCTTTACCGGGACCGGAGGGAGCAAAGACGCAACAAATTCTAGAATAATCCTTCTTCTGTTGTTTCTTCTATTTGCAGCCTCTCTTTGCGTGGTGTATCTTTGTGAAAATCTTTTAGCATGAATAGTGTTACCGCCTTAAAATGGCGATATGCAGTGAAAAAATTTGATCCGGATAAACTGGTTTCCGAAGAGAAGATCAATGTTTTAAAAACTGCCTTTAATCTTACTGCTACTTCCTATGGCCTGCAGCCGTTAAGGCTGGTCCTGGTTCAAAACAAGGAAATTCAGGGAAAACTTATGGCCGCATCTTACAACCAAAAGCAAATAGGAACTGCTTCTCATTTATTGGTTATTTGTATTGAAAATACGGTGGACAAAGGTTTTATTGAGAAACACTTTAAAATGGTTCAGGACATTAGGAAAACTCCCGATGAAGTTCTTCACCCCTTCAGGGAATCATTAATTGGAGATTTTGAACAAAAGCCTATAGATGAAGTGAAGATATGGGCTACCCATCAGGCATATCTCGTATTGGGAACTTTGCTTACTGTTTGTGCCGTAGAAGGAATCGATTCCTGTCCCATGGAAGGTTTTGAACCTAAAAAATACAACGATATCCTTAAACTTGAAAAGTATGGACTGGAAGCCGTTCTGGCTTTGCCGGTAGGTTATCGCTCCAATGATGATTTTTTTGCATCCTTGAAAAAGGTGAGAAGACCCTTAGAGGACACGGTGATTGAGATCTAGTAATTTACGTATTCTGTAATCTCAAGACCGTATCCTATCATTCCAACTCTTTTGGTTTGTTTGGTATTGGAAAGGAGGCGGATTTTATGGATCTCAAGATCATGAAGGATTTGAGCTCCTATTCCAAAATCTTTTGCATCCATCACCAAAGGAGGAGCCTTCATTTCCCCTGCCTTTTGAAGTTCTTTTAGTTCCCCAAGTCTTTTAATAAGATTAAGGGATTGGCTTTCCTGGTTTATAAAAACAATAGCTCCCTGTCCTTCCTCATTAATAGCTTTAAACATATAATCCAGCTTCTTATCGGCATCATTGGTGAGGGTGCCTAAAATGTCATTATTGACAAGGGTCGAATTCATACGCACCAGGACCGGGTCCGAAGATTTCCAGGCGCCTTTGGTAAGGGCAATGTGTACCTGCTTGTTTGTAGTCTGTTGATAAGCTCTAAGTCTAAAAGCACCAAAGCGGGTATTAATGTCAAAATCTTCTTTTTTGACAATTAAGGAGTCGTGTTGCATCCTGTAAGCCACCAGGTCTTCAATAGATACGATCTTAAGATCGAATTTTTCCGCAACTTTAAGGAGTTGCGGAAGCCTGGCCATGGTCCCGTCTTCGTTCATGATCTCTACAATCACCCCGGCAGGAGGAAAGCCTGCCAATCTTGCGAAATCAATAGCCGCTTCTGTATGTCCGGTTCTTCTTAAAACTCCGCCTTCTTTAGCTTTAAGCGGAAAAATATGGCCTGGTCTGCTAAGATCGAAAGGTTTGGTTTCGGGATCGATTAGAGATTTAATAGTCTCTGCCCTGTCTGATGCCGAAATTCCAGTTGTAACCCCTTTTCCTTTTAGATCCACAGAAATAGTAAAGGCCGTCTCCATAGGATCTGTATTGTTACCCACCATCATTTCCAGTTGCAGCTCTTTACAGCGCTTTTCGGTAAGAGGAGCACAAATAAGACCGCGACCATGGGTAGCCATGAAATTGATCATTTGCGGTGTCACCTTTGAGGCGGCAGCCAGAAAATCTCCTTCATTTTCCCGGTCTTCATCATCAACAACAATAATCACCTTACCGGCTCTAATGTCATCAATAGCTTCTTTTATTGTATGTAATTTAAAGGAGGTTTCCTGGCTCATAACTTGCATTGCATAATTGCCGGCAAAGATATTAATCCTTTTCGGAACGGCCCATAATTTGCGTCCTTTTCAAAAGCCTCTTAATTGGCTCAAAAAGAATGCTAAAGCTGAATAAACCTTGATCTGTTGTTGCTCTATAGGTGAGAAAGATTCCCAGGGGTAACATAATAAGAGTTGATAGCCACGTTCCTAAAAATGGACTTATCTGGCCCTCTTCGGCACTGTTCTTCGCAAAGATCCCAATAAAGTGATAGGTAAGAAAAAGCAGGATCGCTATTACCATTGGTAATCCCATACCTCCTTTTCTAATAATAGCCCCGAGGGGAGCTCCTACAAAAAAGAGGATCACACAAGCTACAGCAAGTACATATTTTTCATGCAGGGCAATTTCAAATTTATTCAATCTTTTAGAGGCGCTTACCAATTCTATTCTCTTGTTAGTTATCGTAGCCACAGCCCCGTTCACACCTCCAAGGGCGAGATTTATAATTTGAGAAGCCTGGTGAGTCTCATATAAAGGCAAAATTCCTTTTTCAGGATCAATAGCAGTATCCTTTTTGGGTATCACCTCTTTCTTTAGGTTCTCAATACCGGTACGATTGTACATGTTTTGGGAAAAGATTTCAACTTCCTGGTTATAAGAAGTTGAAAAAGAATCAATGGTACGGTTTAGCTCAGAGATCTTGAGCATGTTATGAGAGTTACTGTACCTTTCTTCATCAAGATCCACATCATTAAATCCCGAAAGATCCATATTGATCACATACTCTTCAAAATAGCTTTTTGCAAAGGGTTTTTTCATCCGGTCCCTGGGGGAGGAGGGCATGATCTCATCGTAATAGTTCCCGTCTTTAAGGATGAGACTAAGAATATTGGAACCTGTACTTCCCACCAATTCACCTTCAGAAGCTTTAATAACTGTGAAATTTCCGGGGCGACGTTCGTTTTTTTTGTGAATGATAACATCGTGTAGGTATTGACCTCGCTCTCCTGTCTTCTCATCAACCTTGATATTGATTTGTCCCAGGTCATTAAAAACACCTTCAGAAATAACCATTGCAGGTTTAAGCTGGGCAATATTCTTTCGCAGATTTATGGATTTATACTCGGCTGCGGGAATGACATTATTGGCAAATAAAAAGGCGGTAACGCTTACCAGCAAAATGAAAAAGGTAAGGGAACGCATTGCCCGCTGTAAGGAAATACCTGCAGATTTCATCGCGGCAAACTCGTAATTTTCAGCAAAATTTCCGAAAGTCATTATTGACGTCAGCAGGATACTCAGGGGCAAAACCAGTGGTACCAGCTTAGGACTAAAATAGAGCAGAAACTTAAAGATAATATCGATGTCGAGATCCTTACCCGCTAATTCCCCAATGTACAGCCAAATAGTTTGCAATACAAATATGAACATGAGTATCACAAAAACCGAAAAGAATGTCTTTAAATAGCTGGTAAGTATGTACCGGTCTAATATTTTCAATTACTTAGTCTAACCTGTTAATATAGTAGTCTTTGTACCTGTCCTCTTTAAAACTGAAAAGGGTTTGAGGAAGAGGTTGATTGGTCTTGAAGCTGTTCACAGTAATCGTGATCTTCGTACCGTTATCCTGCGTCTGTATTAGATTGTAAATGTTTTTAGTCTGCTTATCAATTCCCAACTGTATCTCTTTGATTTCGGCTTTAGAATCAATTGGAGTAAGTTTTACATACTGGATTTTTCGGCCTTTTAGATCCTTTACGGGACCAAGTTCAGATTTATATCCGTTGTTGTAAAAGGTAAGCATTTTGGAGGGACTTATGTCCTGGTCTTCTTCAGGATTATGAACCGAAATATTGATTTCTTCATCTTCAGGGATAATGGTATACAGTTTCTTTCCATCGAAAAGACGGGTTGTTCCCATGATGTTGAGCAGGTATTTTTCTCCTTCCAGACTTACATCACCCCGTGTTTCATGCTTCACATTTTCGGCGGTATTCTCCAACGCATATTTGAACTCGATGATAATGTTGTCATAAGATTCAACCTTGGAGGATACTTCATTTAGCAACTCTTTTGCACCTTGTGAAGACTGGGCATTAGTATTCAAAAATGTCAAAAATGCTACTGCAACTAAAACTAATTTTTTCATGATTTTTATTTGGTTATTCTATTCATCATTCAACAGCTGGTTAAGGCTTTCAATATCCTGTACCAGCACCTGCCGTGCCTTGCTGCCTTCAAAAGGTCCAACAACTCCGGCTGCTTCCAGTTGATCGATGATTCTCCCCGCGCGATTATATCCCAACTTCAATTTTCTCTGAAGCAAAGAAGCCGATCCTTGTTGTGCTATTACAATGACTTCAGCGGCTTCGCGAAAGAGTTTATCCCGATCGCTTACATCAATATCAAGAGATGTGCCACTTTCCTCTCCGCTATACTCGGGGAGGTGATAAGCATCGGCATAAGCTTTTTGTGAACCAATAAATTCTGTGATCTTATCAACTTCGGGAGTGTCTACAAAAGCACATTGTAATCTTAGCAGAGTATTACCCTGGGTGAAAAGCATATCTCCCTTTCCAATAAGTTGATCTGCACCCTGGCTGTCAAGTATTGTGCGGGAGTCGATCTTGGAGGTGACCCTAAAAGCGATCCTCGCGGGGAAGTTTGCTTTGATTATACCGGTAATTACATTCACCGATGGTCTTTGTGTAGCGATAATTAAATGTATACCAATTGCTCTGGCCAGCTGCGCAAGCCTTGCTATTGGTGCTTCAACCTCTTTACCTGCAGTCATGATGAGATCTGCAAATTCATCTACCACCAGGACAATATAAGGCAGGAACTTGTGCCCTTGTTCAGGATTTAATTTACGTGCTTTGAATTTAGTGTTGTATTCTTTAATATTCCTCACCATCGCATCCTTGAGCAGCTCGTAACGGTTATCCATTTCGATACACAGAGAGTTGAGGGTATTGATCACCTTGGTATTGTCTGTAATAATAGCCTCTTCGGTATCGGGTAATTTGGCAAGATAATGCCTTTCGATCTTGTTAAAGAGAGTTAATTCTACCTTTTTTGGATCTACAAGTATGAATTTAACTTCTGCTGGATGTTTACTGTAAAGCAGGGAAGTAAGAATTGCATTGAGTCCTACAGACTTTCCCTGTCCGGTAGCTCCCGCCATGAGCAGGTGAGGCATTTTTGCAAGATCTACCACAAAAGTCTCGTTAGATATAGTCTTCCCAAGAGCCATTGGCAATTCCATCTCGGCATTCTGGAAGCGGGGAGAGGCAATCACGCTTCTCATGGAAACCATGGTAGCATTCTTATTGGGTACTTCGATCCCTATAGTTCCTTTCCCGGGAATTGGAGCAATGATCCTTATTCCAAGGGCCGAAAGCGAAAGTGCGATATCATCTTCCAGGCTCTTGATCTTCGAGATCCTGATTCCTGCCTCAGGAATAATTTCGTAAAGTGTCACAGTGGGACCTACTGTAGCCTTGATCTGCGCTATATCAATTTTATAGTTCTTGAGGGTATCAACGATTTTATTCTTGTTCTCCTCAAGCTCTTCCTGGTTAATGGTAATTCCACCACCATTAGCGTTGTGGTCCTTCAAAAGTTCGATCGTAGGGAACTGGTAATTTCTTAATTCAAGAGTTGGATCGAATTCTCCGTAATCTTCGACAGCTTTGCGGCTTAAACTATCGTCCATTTCTTCCTCTTCGGCTGCGGTCTCCACTTCCATAGCAACATCATCGGGGTTTTCTTCTGAACGTATTACCACCTTTTCGGGTGCGGGTTGTGGTACCTTGGGTTTTTCCGGCTCAGGAATTACCGGTTTTGGCTGGGTTTCGGGTTTAATTTCTTCTGAAGGCTTTTTTACTTTAATGGAGTCTTCAGAAACTGAGGAAGAAGATTTGAAATCTTCAGAAATGTCTTTTTTGGTACTTCTAAAGGCCGAAATCAATTTATCTGGAGTGATCTTTAGTCTTATCACCAGGTATACTAACAGTAAAAAAGAAAGAAGCAGAATGGTGCCTGTAAAGCCCAGGTAATCCTGAAGGTAATCGTTGGTTTCATATCCCACTGTACCTCCCAGCAAAGCATTGGAATTGGCAAAAAATCCGAAAAATACCGAAATCCATATCATTACTAATATTCCCCAGAACCAATACCGGAACAACGGGGTTTTGTTCAGGCTCATAAAGTAATAGATCCCGGTGGTGATTATAAGAATCGCAAAGGCAAAAGCTGCAATTCCAAAACCTTCATAAATAAAAAAGTTACTTATAGCTGCACCAAATTTACTGAGGAGGTTCTTTGTTTCTACCTGTCGGTTTTCAAGTTGTGTGAGCGTGCTTTGATCTGCCTCCCAGTTGAAAAGGAAAGAGGTGAAAGCAATTAAAAGGGCTAACCCAAAAAAGATCAAAAAACTTCCCAGGATAACCTTCCCACGTGGGGAAAGCTTAAAGGAGGACTTCGAAAAAGTGGATTTTGGAGAAGATTTTTTGACAGCTTTCTTTTTAGCCATAATAGAACTGAAGGTTTGGGGGCAAAAATACAAATTAGCACCAGCTAATATAAAGAAAAGGAAAAATCTATTTCAAAGATGTTTTTGAGAGTAATTAATGTGAGGCAAAAATTTCTTGAAGTTCCTAATATTCAAAGTTTACCACTAGAGATTATAGGTATTAAAGTGTTATGGGTGCTTTTTTTTGGAAAAGAGAAATTGTTATTTCTCTTTAACAGATCCTAAGGATTAAAACCCGGATAGATATTTAAAAATAGTTTTATCCGGGTTCTGTTCTTTAAGTTTTTAGTTCTCTGAAAAAAGAATCTGGAGATTTTAAAAAATGTATGGAATATATATAATAAGACCAATGATGACGGCAACTACAGCTGCAAAGAAAACAGCCCCGGCTGCCACGTCTTTAATTCGACCTATCTTGACATGAAAATCGGCGTGGACAAAATCTGCAATATTTTCAACAGCTGTATTAAGTCCTTCGGCAGCCATTACGAGGCCAATAGCCAGAATTTGCATCATCCATTCTGTGGAAGTAATATCAAAATAAAATCCGGCAACGGTTACAAAAATGGAAATGACGAACTGTACCTGGATGCTTGGTTCGTATTTAAGCAAAAGCCAGGCACCTTTAATTGCATAACCACCTCCCTTTATACGGCCGGTGATAAAATCATACATTATAACAACGGTTTAAGTGCCTCCAGGTAATTGGGTTCCTGACCAATTTCTTTGACCTGTTCGGTGTGCAGGATCTTTCCGGTTTCATCGAGGACTATCACTACCCTGGACAGCAATCCCTCCAGGGGACCGTCTATAATTTCCAAACCGTAGTCCTTTCCAAAATTGCGCTCCCTAAAATCTGAAAGATTGACGACATTATCAATTCCATTTTCTTTTTTAAATCTTTCCTGGGCAAAAGGTAAATCTCTCGAGATATTGAGCACTGTCACATTCTCCAGGTCGGCTGCTCTTTCGCTAAAATTATTTACAGAAGTTGCGCAGACGTTTGTGTCAATACTGGGAAATATGTTCATAATCACCCGTTTCCCCTTAAAATCCTGAAGGGTAGCTACACTTAAATCAGATTTTAATAATTCAAAATGTGGAGCTTTTTCTCCTTTTTCCGGAAGGTGTCCGTAAGTGGTTATTGGTTTCCCGTTGTGCGTTATCTGTGACATATTTGATTTCTTGGTTGTTGAATTACTAAAATTAAAATTTTAGGGTTTGTATTTTACTAAAATTGTCATAAAACAAAAAAGGCTGAATCAAAAACATGAGTCAGCCTTTTATCTTGAAAAAAATTGTGTGGGTTACTTGTCTATAGAACTCAGCACTTTTTTCATGAAGTTGTTTGCCGCATCTCTTTCGGGCATTCCTTCATCTATCATTTTTTGAACCTCGAGGGCACCGCAAATATTACTGATCATTTCGCCTACCACGTCCATTTCTTCTTCGGTAACCGACCTGTGGTCGCAGAACGATTCCAAAACTTCAAGGGTATGCTCAAGTTTTTCCTGATCATTATTCTTTTGCAGATGTCTAATTACTGGTAACTTCATTAACTAGGTCTTTTAAAAGTTCAAATTTGTTGGTTTGCACCTGGTTTACCAATTCTCCGTTCTTAAAAGCGGCAAAAGTTGGTAAGTTGTCCACCTTAGCCAGTTTTCTGGATTCGGGAAATTTTTCGGCATCAACCAGGAGAAATGTCGCATCTTCATTCTCGGCAGCAAGTTTCTTGAACTTGGGCTTCATCACCCTGCAGTTGCCACACCAGCCGGCCATATATTGCACGACTACGGTTTCATTTTCAGCAACTACTTCTGCCAGATTATCATTTGTCAATTCTCTCATCTTAATGCTTTTTTTAGTTAGAGCTTAGGTAAGAAGCCACTCCCTTGCGGTTTGCGTTCATTGCCTCTTTACCTTCTTCCCAGTTTGCAGGACATACTTCACCTTTTTCCTGAACGTGCGTGTAAGCATCGATCAAACGGATGAATTCTTTAACGTTTCTTCCAAGTGGCATATGGTTGATACCTTCATGGAATACAGTTCCTTCTTCATCAATTAGGTAAGTAGCACGGTAAGTTACGTTGTCACCTTCTACAGTGTATACTCCTGTTTCTTCATTGTAGTTCTCGTTGCTTATATCAAGAATTCCAAGTTGGTTTGCAAGATTTCTGTTAGAATCGGCAAGGATAGGGTAAGTAACTCCTTCAATACCACCGTCATCTTTTGGTGTGTTCAACCATGCAAAGTGAACCTCTGGGGTATCACATGAAGCACCAATCACCATTACATTTCTCTTCTCAAATTCAGCAAGAGCTTCCTGGAAAGCATGAAGTTCTGTTGGGCAAACGAAAGTAAAGTCTTTTGGATACCAAAAAAGCAGAACTTTCTTTGAATTGTTCTTAGCTTCTTCGAATACATTTATTTTAAAAGTATCGCCCATGTCATTCATTGCGTTTACTTCTAGGTTTGGAAATTTTTTTCCTACTAATGCCATATTGTTTTATATTTTTTTGGTTATTGATTTAATTCTGATGCAAAGATAAAAACAAAGAGCGGCCCCACTAGGGCCGCAAATCTTTATTTTTTATTCGAGTATAGTATTTGTCAATAGGAATAACTCTTCGTCATAACTTCTTATTATGCAGTTGCGGTTTTACTCCCCAATTGCCGGATCTTTATATTAAAGGCCGCGAAAAATAAGGTCATGAAAGGACTAAGGTAATTGAAGATGGCATAAACAAAATATGATGCCACCGGTACTCCCAGAACTCCGCTATGGTAAGCTCCGCAGGTATTCCACGGAATTAATACCGAAGTCACTGTACCCGAATCTTCCAGTGAACGGCTCAGGTTCTCCGGCGCCAGGCCTTTATCCCTGTAGGCTTTAGCAAACATTTTCCCTGGAACAACGATAGCAAGATATTGATCGGATGCAGTCGCGTTAAGAGTTACGCAACTAAATACAGTACTGGCAAATAGTCCAAAGGTAGTGTGGAAGAGGTTAAGCAGGGCCTTGCTTATAGTTGCAAGGGCACCAATAGCGTCCATAATACCGCCAAAGACCATTGCACAAATAATCAACCATATAGTTCCCAGCATCCCGTACATTCCTCCAGATGAGAAAAGGTCATTGAGCTGGTCATTGTCTGTAACTATTGAAGTGTCGACAGTTATTGCATTCATGAGGCCAACATAAGCTGCTTCAAAAGAAAGATTTTCATAACCCGATACTGCAGTCACAACTTCGGGCTGGAAAATCACCGCAGCAGCAGCTCCTAAAAGGGTTCCTAGCAAGAGAGCGATAAGAGGTGAGGTTTTCATCACAATAAGCACAATTACAAGTGCCGGCACCACAAATAACCAGGCGGTTATATTGAAGGCGTTGTCAATGGAAGCAAGTATCTCACTCGTATCTGCCGTTCCCGAAGGCTCAATGGTAAAACCAAGGATTATAAAGACGATAAGAGTAATGCTAATTGTAGGTACTGTGGTGTAGGTCATATACCTTATATGAGTAAAGAGGTCTGTTCCGGCCATGGCAGGTGCCAGGTTGGTAGTGTCGCTCAGCGGTGACATCTTATCCCCAAAATATGCTCCCGAAAGAATAGCACCTGCAGTCATTCCTACCGAAATACCCAAAGCTTCGGCTATCCCAATTAAAGCAATACCTACAGTGGCCGAGGTCGTCCAGCTACTACCGGTAGCAACCGAGATGACTGAGCAAATAACAACGGTGGCCGCAAGGAATATTGTAGGGTTAAGGATCTGTAATCCATAATAGATCATAGTCGGAATAATGCCGCTAATAAGCCAGGTTCCTGCAAGGGAACCAACCATAAGCAGGATGAGGATAGCACCTGTGGTAGATTTAATATTATTTGCTACCTCCTCGATCATGGTGTCAAAGGAGACTTTATTAAAGATACCTACTATGGCTGCAACAGCGCCGCCAAGCAGAAGAATAAATTGATTTGAGCCGCCTAAAGAATCATCACCGTAAACAAATACGTTATACGCGAGCATACCAATAAGAGCAAAAACAGGGAAAAGGGCTTCCCAGATATTCAATTCACGATTTTCAAGAACTTTGGTGTCTTTAATAAACTTTTCGTCTTCCATTTACGAGATCTAAAATTTTTGATTGCGTAATGTTACGATTTTTCGGTAAAAGTTAAAAGTTGATGCTTCATTACTTGGTTCCCGGGCGGCTGTTTTAAACATAAAAAGGCAAATTGTATCAATTCATAACAGCTTAAGAGGAAATAAAAAAGCGGAAGATCCAAAGGACCTTCCGCTTTTAAAATATTTGTGAAATTAAATTATCCCAGTTCAAGGGCGATCTCCACCATTCCTTTAAATGTAGTTTCCCGCTCCTCGGTCGTTGTTTTTTCCCTGGTTACTAAAGAATCGGATATTGTAAGGAGAGACAAAGCATTCACCCCATGTTTGGCTGCAATAGTGTATAATCCTGAAGATTCCATTTCCACGCAAAGCACTCCGAATTTTGACCAAAGCTGATAGGATTCGAATTCATCGGCATAAAACTCGTCACTGGTAAGCACATTTCCTGCTTTTACAGGAATATTTTTTTCTTTGGCTTTTTCAATAGCCTGCTGAAAAAGATTAAAACTTGCGGTAGGAGCAAAGTCGGCACCCTGGAACCTGGCCTGGTTTATTCCTGAAGTAGAAGATGCTGCCATAGCGATCACTATATCCCGAAGTTGCACGCTCTTTTGATAAGAACCGGCACTACCCACACGAATCAGGTTTTTTACATTAAACTCGTTAATAAGTTCATGTGCGTAGATGGAAATTGAAGGAACTCCCATTCCCGTACCCTGGACCGAAATTCTTCGGCCTTTGTAAGTGCCCGTGTAACCAAACATGTTCCGGACTTTGTTGTAACATATTACATCATCAAGATAAGTCTCTGCTATCCATTTTGCCCTTAAGGGGTCTCCCGGTAATAAAACTGTTTCTGCAATATCGCCTTTTTGGGCCTCTATGTGTATGCTCATTTTTTTAATTCCTTTACTATTGATACTCCAGATGATGTACCTATTCTTTCCACACCTGCTTCAATAAAAGAGAGTGCGGTATCTAAATTTTTTACTCCACCAGAGGCTTTGATTTTTGCTTTTCCCTCAACGGCTTTTTTCATAAGTTCAATATTTTCCATCCTTGCACCGTCACCCCCAAATCCCGTTGAAGTCTTTACAAAGTCTGCCTTGGCTTTTACAGCAATTTCACTTGCGAGCATTATTTCCTGCGGGGTGAGGTAACAGGTTTCTATAATAACCTTTAGTACTTTATCTCCTACCTCTTTCTTAATGGCTGCGATCTCTTCTTCAACCTTTTTGAAGTTTTTGGACTTTAATTCACCTATATTGATCACCATGTCCACTTCTTCTGCTCCATCTTTTAAAGCCTGGCGGGTTTCAAAGACTTTTGCCTCTGTAGACATTGCTCCCAAAGGAAACCCTACTACAGTGCAAACTTTTATCATGGATCCTTCTAATTGTTTGGCCGCAAGGCTTACATAGCCGCTGTTTACACAAACCGAAAAGAAATTATACTCTTTCGCTTCTCTACATAGTTCTATAATATCCTTTTCTGTAGCTGTTGCCTTAAGGACAGTATGATCTATGTACTTGTTTATTTCAATCATATCAACAAATGTTTTTACAAAAATGTAACAAATTTGCCGCTTCAAATATGATCCTGATCAAACCTCCAAGGAATATTCTTACCGGCAAAACCTCACAAATATAAAGATTCAGACTTGCTTTTGCAGGGTTAATAGATAAAAATAAGAGGCTCCAAAAATGTCATTTCCGGAGCCTCTTAATTTATATGCTTAATATCAGAAAATTAGCTTTTCCGATTTTCTTCTGAAAGTTTTACCATTCTGAATTAATTAGCCCTTTCTTCTGAAGCTTCAAGGATCCCGATCTCTTCCATGCAATCCCTCATCATTTGATAAGTTCTCTCGATATCATTGTCAAGACCTATGGAGAATCTTATGATTCCGTCGGAAAGACCCATCTCCTTTTGCTCTTCTTCAGGAATTTCTGAAGAAGTTGAAGTTCCAGGTGCACTAAATAATGTCTTGTAGAAACCAAGACTTACGGCAAGGTATCCCAGGTTTTTTTCCTGCATCATTTCCATAAGAGCATTGGCTTTATCAAGGGAGCCGGCGTCTACTACGAGCATTCCGCCGTAACCATATTCCTCATTCATCATGTTTTTATACATCTCATGGCCCGGATGGCTTTCAAGCCCGGGGTATACCGTTCTCAAACCGTCCTGCTCAAATTTTTGAGCAAGATACATTGCGTTATGACTGTGTTGTTTGATGCGGATATGAAGAGTACGAAGATTCTTTAGAATGGAAGCTGCACGTAAAGAATCCATAGTTGGTCCAAGTAACATGCTGGCACCGTCATTCACACTTCGCAGTTCATTGATGAATTCCTGTGTTCCACAGGCAACTCCTCCCACAGTGTCGCTGGAGCCATTAATGAACTTTGTAAGACTGTGGATCACCACATCGGCACCCATTTCTGCAGGAGAAATTGCCAAGGGTGAAAAGGTGTTATCAACTACGAATTTAAGATCGTGCTTTTTCGCAATTTTTGAAAGAGCTTTAAGATCGGCCACCTCAAGTAATGGATTACTCACGGCTTCACAATAAAGGACTTTCGTATTCTCATTTATTGCCGCCTCTACCTTTTCAAGATCGGTGATATCTACAAAAGAGGTGTCTATATTGAGACGGGGTGCGAAATTCTTTAGAAAAGCATAAGTTCCGCCATAAATGGTGCGGCTGGAAATAATGTGATCGCCCGCCTGGCAAAGTTGCAGGAGAACTGGTGTGATTGCACCCATCCCGCTGGCTGCAACGTTCGCAGCTTCAGTACCCTCCATAGCAGCAAGTGCTTCCCCTAAGTAGAGGTTGGAAGGAGAGGAGTGACGGGAGTATAAATAACAACCTTCGGCGTTGCCTTCAAAGGTGTCAAACATTGTTTTTGCTGAAAGAAAAGTGTAAGTAGAAGAATCTGAAATACTTGGGTTTACCCCTCCAAATTCCCCAAAATACTGAAGATCCTGTATCTTATCTGCCGGTTTGAATTTCATGTCGTACTGGTTTTGAGTTCTTATCAAAGAAAGGAAGTTTTAGAAATAAAATCAATGATAATCGTCATAAGCGGAAAAAATACCTGCTTAAAATGATATTTTAGGATGATATTTCAGGTATATTCGTTCAAAATCCCTTTTTCAGGAAAATTTTACAGATGCAAACAGACGGAATTGATAAAAAACTACTTGCGCTCCTTCAGGACGATTCAAAAAGGACTAATAAGGAGTTGGCAGGGAAACTGGGTCTTTCGGTTACTGCAGTTTATGAACGCATAAGAAAACTTGAAAGGGCAGGGGTGATCTCCAAATATGTCGCGCTTGTAAAACCCGAGAAGGTTGATCGTTCCTTTACGGCTTTTTGTATGATCAAACTTGTGCAGCACACCAAGAAAAATGTTACCGGTTTTGAAAGCCAGGTCACGAAATTAACCGAAGTGCTGGAAGTTTTTCATGTAAGTGGCGAGTACGATTATATCCTCAAGGTGATGGTGAAGGATATGGAGGCTTACAGAGAATTTATGCTTAACAAACTTACCGCCCTGGAACATATTGGAAGTACGCAAAGTACTTTTGTAATAAGCCCTGTAAAGAACACAACAGTGTTAAGTATTTGAAGTTCAGGCACCAAATTCCAGACACCAAATTCCAAAAACTGATTTGAAAATGAGAAAATTTGAAGATTTGAAGGTGAAAAGCTTGTTTGAAGCATCATTGTAAATTGAACCCGCAACCCGCAACTCCGCGATTATAACCCTCTTTCAAAGCTCTACACTCATTTCTCAGTACTAACTACTGTTTTCATTTGTCATTAATAGTCGTACTTTTGTTACTCTTTGAAAAAAATCAACAAAAAAAATACTTATGAGCAAATATGATGTTGCTGTTATAGGTTCAGGCCCTGGAGGATATGTAGCCGCTATTCGCTGCGCCCAGCTGGGAATGAAAACCGCACTTATAGAGAAATATTCCAGCCTTGGAGGTACTTGTTTAAACGTGGGATGCATACCCAGCAAAGCTTTGCTTGATTCTTCACACCACTATGATGATGCTATCAAGCATTTTGAAGAGCACGGGATCGAAATCCCGGGAGAGGTAAAGGTGAACCTGGAAAAGATGATTGATAGAAAACGTTCTGTTGTTAACCAAACTGTAGACGGGATCAAGTTCCTTATGAACAAGAACAAGATCGATGTTTTTGAAGGGATGGGGTCTTTTAAGGATGCAACGCATATCAATATCAAAAAGTCTGACGGGGAAACTGAAACTCTTGAAGCAAAGAACACCATTATTGCTACTGGTTCAAAGCCTGCAAACCTTCCCTTTATAGAGTTGGATAAGGAAAGAGTGATTACTTCTACCGAGGCGCTGGAGTTAAAAGAAATTCCTGAGCACCTTATAGTAATTGGCGGCGGAGTTATTGGACTTGAGCTTGGGCAGGTTTACATGAGGCTTGGTGCAAAGGTTTCTGTGGTAGAATATATGGACAGTATTATTCCTACAATGGATTCGGCGCTGGCCAAAGAATTGACCAAGAGCCTTAAGAAGCAGGGAATGAAATTCTATGTTTCTCATCAGGTAAATTCCGTGGAGAGAAATGGGGATGAAGTCGTTGTGAAGGCCAAAGACAAAAAAGATAAGGAAGTAGAGTTCAAGGGAGATTACTGCCTGGTTTCTGTAGGTAGAAAGCCTTATACCGAAGGTCTTAATGCCGATGCCGCAGGAGTGAAGATTGGTGACCGCGGAATGATCGAGGTCAATGAGCATTTACAGACCTCCACAAAAAATATTTATGCGATTGGAGATGTGATCAAAGGACCCATGCTGGCGCACAAAGCTTCGGAAGAAGGAACCCTTGTAGCGGAAGTTATCGCGGGACAAAAACCGCACATCGATTACAATCTTATCCCGGGAGTTGTTTACACCTGGCCAGAAGTTGCTGCGGTTGGAAAGACCGAAGAGCAGCTTAAGGAAGAAGGAGTAAAATATAAGGAGGGAAAATTCCCTATGCGCGCTCTTGGACGTTCTAGAGCCAGTGGCGATACAGATGGATTTGTGAAAATCCTTTCAGATGAAAAAACTGATGAAGTTCTTGGAGTTCACATGATAGGCGCCAGGACAGCCGATCTTATTGCTGAAGCCGTTACCGCAATGGAGTTCCGTGCCTCGGCTGAAGATATTTCAAGGATGAGCCATGCACATCCCACCTATGCCGAAGCCATGAAGGAGGCTGCACTTGCTGCAACCGAAAACAGGCCGATTCATATTTAGAATATAAAAGCTTTTATTTAAAAGCGATTGCTTAAATACCCTCTCCAAAATCCAATTTTAGAGAGGGTATTTTTCTGTATTCACAGGAAAGAAAAATTTTTATATTAATCCATTTTGCTTCATCTCTTTTACTACATTTATCTCAAATTAAAATCGTTACAAGATGCCAAAAGAAAAATCACCTTCAAAAAATTCAGCTAAGAAAGAACCTGTGCTGAGCCTGAAAGAAAAGCGTGCTGCCAAAGCCGCTAAGAAGAAAACCAGAAGCTAATTTATAGTTCCATAAAAAAGAAAAGGCTGTCGCAAGACAGCCTTTGTTAATTAAAAAAGTCTTCAAACTTAATTCTTATCCACAAATTTAAAGAAGCGGCTTTTTTCACCGTCTTTGGTTTCTTCCTGGTAAAGGAACTGTAGATCATTCTCGTCAAATATCCTGAAGAATTCTTCCCACGATAAATTTTTAAGGTTATCCTCTGCATAACCGGGGAAGTTGATGCGAAGTAATCCGCCGCCTTCACTGCTATTGGAGGTGCTTTCTACCACAGCGGGCTTTCCATCTCTTTCCTCACTCCATTTTTTAATCGTAGTATGATCTTTAGTTGTCTTTGAATCTGAATTTGCCATTGTTAGTGAATTTTGTAATTACCTCTCTAAAATGCCTTTTTTGAAACGGAAGGAAAAGTATTTTAACAGCAAAAATATATTTCTGTTAAGGTATTGTAAATCAGGTGTGGGAGTTAATTTCTCCTGCGAAAAAGCCTCAGTTTCCAATACCCCTGCTTAAAGTAAATAAAAGCGGCCAGGGCGGCGATGAGGTTAGATATAGGGAAGGCCCACCATATTCCTTCATAGCTTAGATCTGTCTTATGGGAAAGCATGAAGGCCAGGGGAAACCTAATGATCCATAAATTGAGAATGGAGATAAGCATGGAGGCTTTAGTAAAGCCGGCCCCATTAAAAACTCCATTCAACACCTGCTGTACCCCCAAAAGACCAAAACTCGGTGCCATGATCTTTATAAAAAGAGAAGCATCTTTAATTACATCGGGATCATTAGGAATGAAAAAAGCAGTAATGGGTTCGGCGAAAAAGTACATGAGCATTCCCATCCCGGTAAGGCCAAAAAAGGCGATTTGACTACTCAGGTTTGCAACCTTTTCGGCTCTTTTGATCTTGATAGCACCAATATTTTGACCCACCAGCGAAGTCGTGGCAATGGCCAGACCCAGTGCCGGGATAACAATAAAACTCAGAATTCGGGCACCAATACCATAGGCTGCAACCACTTCACTGCCAAAGCCGGTAACGAGGACCACCATAAAAGTCATTCCAAGTGCCCTTGTTGACTGTTCAATACTGGCTGGGATCCCAAGGTTAACAATTCTTTTTAATGTGAAGAGGTGTGGTCTCATTTGATTAAAATGGATCTTTATACCGCTTCTTCCTTTAAATAAGATCCAAAGTCCTATTGCTGCCGAAATGGCCTGAGTGATTATACTGGCCACTGCCGCTCCTGCCACACCATAACCCGGTATAGGTCCATAGCCATAAATAAATAGCGGGTCCAGAATAAGATTCAGAAAAACCGTGGAAAGGACTATATACACAGGAAGCATCACGTTTCCAATCCCTCGCATAAGTGATTGAAATGCAAAGAACATGAAAAGAAAAACAAAACCTATGGAAGAGACCTGAAAGTAGCTTACAGAATCCTCAATAATTTCGGGCCCGGCACCAATAAGCTGCATAAGAGGTGCAGCCGAATAGTAACTAACCACCGACAGGAAAAGAGAGATAAAAAAGACAAGAGAAATAGTTTGAGAAGAATTAAAATCCACTTTTTCCTGATCTTCGGCACCAAAATATTGAGAGACCAGTACCGTCCCTGCAAGTGTCAATCCAGAACCCAGCGATAAGACAAGGAAAAGCAGTGGAAAACTTATACTTACTGCCGCAACAGCATTAGCTCCCAGTCTTCCCAGCCAAAAAGTATCGATTAATTGGTAAGCAGTTTGAAGTATATTTGCCAGAATAATTGGTACCGCCAGGTGGAATAAGGAATTGAATATTTTACCTTCGGTATATTTCTTCTTTTGCTTCATGTGCCACAAAAATACTGCAGCGGGGGTGCACATTGTACTAAAAATTTAATAATTCCTTTCTATCCGGGACTAAAGCGGATTGATGCTGAATGTTTTTCTTTTCCAAAACGTTTTAATTCGATCAAAATACCTCTTGAAAAATTTAATTCTTCTGGATTTTGTAAAGCCTGATTATTTTTCGTAATTTCATATAATTCAGTGCTTTATATTTGAATATGGTATAATTATTACTAAATATTCTGGCATACTATGAGCGTTTTAACAAACATCTGGAACAATTACACAGTTGAGTTTTCCACTACTCAAAAGGTGATCATTGCCATTGTACTGGGAATGATCTTTTTGATCGCTCTTTTAGCAATAGTATTGGTCATCATGGAAATTGCCCAATAGCAGGGTTATCAAAAAGGTGTAAAATAGCACCCTTTTCTTCAAGGGGTGATTTTCTTGTGATTAATTTTTCTTTTAAAATAATATCCACAAAGGCGCTGTTCAGGCTTGAAAGGATTGTCTTTCCTCATTTTCTTAATTTTTAGTATCTTTAGGTACAACCAATTAGCCGTTGCTATTAAAATCTCAATTATGGATGTTATTACAATCTACAAATTGATGAAGCCTCATCTCGATTTGTTGAATCCCTCAGAAAAAGCTGCTCTTTCGAAATTGATCAATGCTCAAAAGCCTGAGAAAATTACCTGCCAACACAGAAAAAAATTATCTCTTTCAAAAGCAAAAGAACATCTAAAAACTTTCTGCCAAAGAGAAATGGAGCGGGAAAAATTAAAACAAACCGCAGTCTAATATTTTGTTAATCACCTAATTTCCTGGATTTCTTCAGATAATTTCCTGTATTTTCAGGAAAAAAGAAGAAATTTATGAGGGAGAAAATTTTACTGGCTGGTGCTTCGGGAGCCCTGGGACTGGAAGTTCTTAAAATACTGCACCAGCAGGGAAAGGATGTCCGGGCCCTGGTACATTCAGCAGATGGATCCGAAAAGGTGGCCAGATATACACAGGATATATGGAGAGCCGATGCCAGTGAAGGCAACGAAATCATTAAGGATATTACCAAAGATGTTTCAATAGTTATTTCTACCCTTGGGAAGAGCGTTAGCCTTTTCACCGACAGGGGTAAATCTTTTATGGAAAATGACTTTTATGCTAATTCCAACTTACTAGATGATGCAGTTAAGAACGGTGTAAAGAGGTTTCTTTATGTGTCCATAAAAGGTGCCGAAAAAGCTTTGGAATACGAGGTAGCCAAATCTCACAAAATGTTTGAAGATGCACTGGAGACTTCAGGTCTGGATTATACCATTATAAGGCCTGTAGGTTTTTTCTCGGGTTTGAACGATCTCGCTATTATGGCAAAGAGAAAAGTTATTCCCATAATAGGGGAAGGGAAAGCCCGCACGAATAGCATTCATCAAAAAGACCTGGCAAAAGTAGTTATCGAAAATATGTATGAAGGCCCTGACATTAAAGAAGTAGGAGGTCCTCTTGTTCATACCCGCCGGGAAATGGCAGATATGATAGCTGAAAAAATTGGAGGCAAGGTGGTTCCCGTTCCCCAAAAAATAGCCGAGTGGGGGATGTTCCTGCCCGAGATGGTGGATGATAGTCTTTCGAGTAAACTGAAGTACTTCAAATTTGTAACAACTAATGATATGATTGGGGAGAAAAATGGAGAGATAACTTTTAAGGAGTATCTGGACAACCTCGATCTTGAAAAAGATTTACCTTAATGTCTAAAAAATACGATGCAATAGTTATAGGCTCCGGTAGTAATGGGATAGCTGCCGCTATTAGATTACAGGAAAAGGGACTAAAAACTGCCATTTTTGAACAGGCAGCAGTTCCTGGGGGTGCTACAAAGACTCAGGAGTTGACTTTGCCGGGATTTAAGCATGACGTAGGTTCAGCAATTATGCCGCTAGGACTGGCTTCTCCTTTTTTTAAAGATCTTCCCCTGGAGCAGTATGGCCTGGAATGGATCTTTCCTGAGATCGCCTATGCCCATCCTTTTGAAGACGGTACAGCCTATGGATGCTATAAAGACATCAATAGTACCGCAGCCCAACTGGGAGAAGATGAAAAGGCTTATCTGGACCTTATAGGACCGTTGCTTGATAATTGGGATAAACTGGGAAAGGATCTGCTGGGACCTTTGGGAATCCCCGATCATCCCATGGCCTTTATGAAATTTGGGATCAAGGCATTACCTTCAGCAAAGCTCATTGTAGACCATTATTTTAAGAATGAGAGATCCAAAGCCTTCTTTTACGGGTCGGCGGCTCATTCCACGCTCCCAATGAACACTCTGGCATCAGCTTCTTTTGGACTGGTTCTTACCACCAGTGCACATAAATTTAACTGGCCTTTCCCTAAGGGAGGTGCAGGAAACTTTATCCATGCCCTTACCGAACACTACAAGTCTTTGGGAGGTGAAATATTTTGCGACACCCGGGTGGAGGATATAAGGGACCTGCCTAATGCTTACGCCTACCTTTTTGACCTTACTCCACGACAATTGCTTAAAATAAAAGGGCTTAATTTCAGCTCTCTTTACAGGAAACGACTGGAATCATATAAA
Organism: Salinimicrobium sp. TH3; assembly: GCF_026676115.1. Taxonomy (GTDB): domain Bacteria; phylum Bacteroidota; class Bacteroidia; order Flavobacteriales; family Flavobacteriaceae; genus Salinimicrobium. The sequence goes on from NZ_JAPONB010000003.1 coordinate 214,972, forward strand.
TATGGCGCCGGAGTATTTAAAATGGATTGGGCCTTAAGTGAACCCATTCCTTTTACCAATGAAAAATGCCGAAAGGCTGCAACTGTTCATTTAGGATTTACAAAGGAGGAGATAGAGAATTCCGAAAAGGGCATCCATGAAAAGAACATGACAAAAACGCCTTACGTACTTATTGCTCAACATTCACCTTTTGATAATACCAGAGCACCCGAAGGAAAACACACTGCCTGGGCTTATATTCACGTTCCCAACGGTAGTAAAGAAGATTATACAGAGATCATAGAAAACCAAATTGAACGTGCTGCGCCCGGTTTTAAAGACACCATCCTTGCGCGCTCTACTATGAATACTGTTGCCCTGGAACAATTTGATCCCAATCTTGTGGGAGGAGATATAAATGGCGGAAAACAGGATATCACACAGTTGTTCACAAGACCTGTAGCACGTATTTCACCCTATACCACACCCGATCCACGCGTATATATATGCTCTTCATCAACTCCGCCGGGAGGAGGAGTACATGGAATGTGTGGTTATCATGCGGCTCAAAAAACCTTAAAAGATCATTTCAAGGAATTGCTTTAACAAGAAAAGAGGCCTCATAAAAGGCCTCTTTTTTTACCTGAACTGTTTCAGGTTATATATGATAATCTTATTAAGAAGATTCTTTTCTAAACACTCTTATTGTGCTTCTTCTTCAGATGGAACAGGGAAACCACGGTCTCTCATTAGAGCATCTATGGTTGCATCCCTTCCTCTAAAAAGCCTGTAGGCTTCCGCAGGGTCCATGGCATTTCGTGGTGCAAATAAATACTTCACCAGCCTGGCAGCTACATTTTCATCATAGAACCCACCCGGAGCCTCCCGGAAAGCTTCCGCAGCATCTGATGTTAATACATCTGCCCATAAATAGCCATAGTAACCTGTTGCATAACCTTCACCCGAGAAAACGTGTCCAAAATGCGGAGTACGATGTCTCATCACAATTTGTGAAGGCATATTAAGTTCATCCAGGGTTTCTTTTTCAAAAGTATCCATGTCGATCTCTTCAGGATCTGTGGTATGCAATTTCATGTCCATCAAAGCTGAAGCAAGAAACTCTGTCGTGGCAAACCCCTGATTAAAAGTAGAAGCCTTTTTGATCTTTGCCACCAGTTCCTGCGGGATAGGTTCCCCGGTTTCATGATGAACTAAAAAGCGATTAATCACCTCATCTGTAGATAACCATCTCTCAAGAAGTTGTGATTGAAATTCGGTATAATCCCGCACACCACTGTTAAGAATAGGGTACTTTACTTCTGAAGCAAAGAAATGCAGGGCATGGCCAAACTCGTGGAAGAAAGTGGTTGCATCATCCCAGGAAATAAGTGCAGGTTCTCCGGGAGCAGGTTTCACGAAATTGGAATTATTTGAAGCCAGGACTGTCTCTTCTTTTTCATCCATTTCTGCATGGCTGCGGTATTGAGATGCCCAGGCACCAGATCGTTTTCCTGTGCGGGCATAAGGATCCAGGTACCAAAGCCCTATGTGTTTTCCAGAATCTTTATCGGTTACTTCCCATACTTTCACGTCTTCATGAAATACAGGTACTGTACCTTCGGGTACGGGAGTAAATTTATAGTTGAATATTTTCTCTGCTGTGAAGAAAAGTGCATCTGTAAGTTTTCCCAGTTGCAGGTATTGCTTAACCTCATCTGATTCCAGGTTGTATTTTTGCTGTCTTACTTTCTCGGCGTAGTAACGGTAATCCCATGGGGCAATGGTAATTTCTTTACCTTCGGCTTCGGCTACCGCCTGCATATCGGCTACTTCTTCTTTAACTCGGGCAAGAGCGGCAGGCCAAACTGCTTCCATTAGTTCCATGGCTCTTTCGGGTGTTTTGGCCATTCTGTTTTGTAGTCTCCACTGTGCATAATTTTCGTAACCTAATAGTTCTACCCGCTCATCCCGTAACTTCAGGATCTCTGCGATAAGCTCTTTATTGTCATACTCGTCATCATTGTCTCCCCGGGAATAATAATTTTCCCATACCTTTTTTCTAAGTTCTCTCTCATTAGAGTAAGTGAGGAAAGGATCCATGGAAGAGCGGGTATTAAGAACTGCATATTTGTCTTCTTTCCCACGATCGGCCGCAGCTTTTGCAGCTGCTTTAGTATAGGACTCCGGTAAGCCGCTTAATTGATCTTTTTCCAGAAAAACCACATAATTCTCTTCCTCGGCTAATACATTGTTGCTAAACTGGGTGTAGAGACGGGAAAGCTGCTTATTGATTGCGGCATAACGCTCTTTGTCTGCTTCATTAAGATCTGCCCCTTCCATGGCAAAATCTTCATACATAAGCTGCACTGCCCGTTGTTTTTGTGGGGAAAGAGGGCTTTTTTGCGATTGTTCATAAACAGCCTTTACTCTTTCAAAAAGTGCTTTATTCTGAGAAATTTTTGAAGAATATTCTGAGATCTTTGGCGCAAGTTCCTGCTGAATTTTCCTGAATTCCGGCGAAGACATATTGCTGCTCCAAATACTGTAATAGGTAAAGGCACGATCAAGTGCCTCTCCCGATTTTTGCATTGCAAGGACAGTATTATCAAATGTGGGAGGGGCAGGATTTGCCGAGATCATGAGAACTTCCTGCAGATGAGAAGCCATTCCCTGCTCCATAGCAGGTTGAAGTTCTTCAAGATTCATTTTATCAAAGGCCGGCACGCCGCCGTAAGGCCCGGTCCACTCCTGTAAGAGGTCATTTTTCATAGTCGTTTTTTCTACTGTAGCAGTCTGCACACTATCGGGGGTTGGGGCAGGGGAGTTACCCGACCCGCATGCCGAAATGGCCAGAGCTGTAATTAAACCAACACTAATTTTTTTTGTGGGGATCATTTTCTGTTTCATTTAAGTTTTCGGATTTCAAGATACTAATAAACTAAAAAAGGGAAAGGTTTTAAAAATGCCATTTTTGACAGCTGAATTTTTAGACTTACTTTTATGCAATCTAAACAGCGGCATGGAATTTTTTAAAAAGAACTGGTCGAATATCCTGTTCATCATTCTAATTGTTCTACTTATCATTCCTCAAACAAGGAAACCCATACAGGTAACGCTTAACCGCATTATTGCCTTTAGCCCCTCAAAAATAGCTGCCGATGACCGGGAGACTTTGGAGGATTATAACTGGAACCTTTCTAATCTCCAGGGAGAACCTGTGAATTTTAAAAAGAGTATAGGAGAAGTAGCTGTTATAAACCTTTGGGCTACCTGGTGCCCTCCCTGTATAGCCGAAATGCCTTCTTTCCAAAAATTATACAATGAATACGGGGACAAGGTGGATTTTTATTTTGTTTCTACCGAAGATCAGGAAAAGCTACAGCGGTTCCTGGATAAGAAGAATTACAGGCTTCCGGTTTACCAACCATTAAGCATGGCGCCACAAAAGCTCCAATCGCGCAGTTTGCCAACTACTTTTGTGATCTCAAGAGATGGTAAAATAGCGGTTAATAAAACAGGATCTGCTAACTGGAATGATTCCGGTTTTAAAGACCTTCTCGATCAACTGCTAAAAGAAAATTAGATCTCGGGCTGCAGGGTTCTTCTTATGCTTAGCAGTTCCTCCACAAATTCCCGGCTGTTCGACAATCGCGGTACCTTGTGCTGACCTCCCAATTTATTTTTTCGTTTTAGCCATTCGTAAAATGTACCTTCAGGCATTTCGCGTACTACCGGCTTTTCAATAGCAATATCGTTCTTACGCTTTGCAGCATAGTCGTCATTATAAATGCCTAATTCTATATCCAAAACTTCAGTAAATGCCTGGATATTTTTAGGAGATCTAACAAATTCGATAAGCCATTCATGATAACCTTTTTTGCGGCGATCGTAAAAATAGGGGGCGGCAGTGAAATCCCTAAGAATAGCTCCAGTTTCCCGACAGGCCTTGGAAATGGCTTTTTCTGCATGTTCTGCAAAAAGATCTTCTCCAAATACATTAATGCAATGCTTGGTGCGGCCGCTTATGGTAAAGCGATAAGGACTTATGCTGGTGAATTTGACGGTATCGCCAATTTTGTAGCGCCACAAACCAGAATTCGTGCTAATGACCATGGAGTAATTTTTGCCTAATTCCACTTCGCTTAGCGGAATCACCTTTGGATTCTCCGATAGAAATTCTTTTTCGGGAATGAATTCGTAGTAAATCCCATAGTTGAGCATAAGCAGGAGGGAAGGATCTTCCTTTTGATCCTGAAGTCCAAAAAAGCCTTCGGTAGCATTAAAGATCTCTAGATACCTTAAGCTTTTGTTCCTGTCCAGCTCTTCAAATAATGGCCTGTAAGGCGCAAAGGAAACAGACCCGTGAAAGAAAACTTCGAGGTCTGGCCAAACATCCTGAATGTGTGTGATTTTTTGCTCCTTGATAATATGTTGGAGCAATAGCAACATCCACATAGGAGAACCTGCGAGGCTGGTGACTTTTTGTTGGGAAGTAATTTCGGCAATCTTCTCTATCTTCTCCTCCCAGTTGTTCATCATGGTCACCTCTAATCCCGGAGTTCTTCCAAACTGAGCCCAAAATGGCAGGTTCTTCATGACAATAGCCGAAATATTAGCTATATAATGGTTGTTATTACCGGAATGCTTCGCTTCCTGGCTTCCTCCAATAGACAGGTTTTTTCCTGAAAATAATTTGGCATCAGGATAATTCCTAATGTACAGTGCTAGCATATCACGGCCTCCCTGGTAATGACACTGTTCCAAACCTTCGGTAGAAACCGGAATGATCTTACTGGTAGCACCGGTAGTACCCGATGATTTCGCAAACCACTTAATAGGTGTGGGCCACAATACATTATTTTCTCCTTTCAGGATTAATTCAATGTACGGGTAGAGGTCTTCATAACTATTTATTGGTACCTGCTCAATGAACTGCCGATAATTGTGAATATCTTTAAAATGGAACTTTTTTCCGTAGAAGGTGTCTTTAGTACTTCCCAGAAGTTGATGCAAGACTTTTTGTTGAGTCTCATGAGGATTATTAATAGAATTTTCTAAGTCTTCGATCCGGTTCTTCATCACCAGATTGCCTATGGAATCAATTATCCCCATACAATGCGATCAACTTTTGTAATAATTTTTAGACGGGATCCATGAAAAAAACCAGATCCTTACAATCGCCGAAGATACACAATAATAGCTTTTTTACAGTTGCACCAGCTTAATTTCCTTTAATAACGTCTTCATGACAGGGAAAAGTGAGTACAAATGAAGTCCCTTCCCGGGGGACACTCTGTACTTCAATAGTAGCACCATGATCATCCAGTATATTTTTGACCGAACTTAAGCCTATTCCCATTCCGCCGGGTTTCTGGGTGTAAAAAGATTCGAAAAGCCTGTCAATTTGTTCTTGCTCCATTCCACAACCGTTATCTGTTATAGTGAGGGCATAGGTATTTTTCTTTTTCTTGATACTAATATCTAAGATTCCTTCATGGGGCACCATTGCTTCACTGGCATTAACGATAATGTTAAGTATCGCTATCTGGAGTTTTTCCTCATCGGCATTAATAAAATACGGGCCCCGATATTTTTTGTGAACGGTAACCCCCGAAAGGTAGATCCTGTCTTTAGCATGGCTCAAAGCTTTATTTGTAGTTTTTGCAAGACAGCATTTGGTCATTTGAGGTTTAGAATAATTGGAAGCTGTTAAAAGATCTGTCACCAGATTATTTAGTGTCGTTGCACTTCGCTTTATAATCCCCGTATAATTCTTCAACAACTTCTTCCTGGAACCGGTATTTATCTTTTCCAGTATGTCTGCAGACATGCTTATACTAGCCAGAGGATTTCTTAATTCGTGGGCAAGAGTTCTTGCAATCTCTCCTTTTATGGAAAGTTTTTCTGCAGTGATCAATGCCTGCTGGGTCATTTTTTGAGACTGGACATTTCTAAGAAGTACAATATATTCAACCACATTTTCCTTCCTGTTTCTCTTAAAAACTTTCCCCCTCGCATTGTAGCAATCCCAATGTTTTTCCTTGCCTTTAAGTCTGAATTCAACTTCAACAACTTCCTCATCTGAGGCTTCCATTAGGTCTGTATGAAAAGAAAGTGTTTTTCGCCTGTCTTGCGGATGGATCAATGGCAGTATATCCAATAAAGGCATACCCTCAACTTTCTTTACCGTCATTCCTTCTTCCTCTGAAAGATCGCGATTAATGAACTTTACCTTTTCATCATAAAGGTCGAAGATCATGATAATATCGGGTGAGGTATCAATGAGCTGTTTCTTGAACCTCACATTTTCTTTTAATTTCTGGGCTTTCAATTTATCCCTGGTTATATTCTCAAGAGAACAGACCAGTAAACCGCTTTGGCGCCTGCTGGTGATCCTAAACCAGTTATTCCTCTCATTGCGCTCCACTTCGATCTCAAAATCGGCAGATTCTCCTGTAAGCATGGTTTGCTTAAAGGTCTCAAAAACCCCTTTTTCGGCAGATTGTGGATTGTGTTTAAGAAAGCTGCGGCCCACCATTCGGCTCTGATTGTAGTAACGGTTTATAACCTTATTAACCCTTATATAGGTGAAGTCGACTATATCATAGTTTTCACCAAACAGGGGCTTCATTACGAATATTCCCTGGTTAACCGTGTCAAAAACCATTTGAAGGAGTTCATTGTTTTCCTCCAGTTCAAAGGTGCGACTTTTTACCTTTAACTCGAGATCTTCATTTAGCCTTCGTAATTTTTCTTCGGTTTCTTTTCGACGTGTAATATCCGAAAAAAGACATGCCACTTTTCTGCTTTTCTTACTACCAATAGGAAATGCATAAACATCAAACCAACGATTGCGAGCGGCTGCATAATCTTCAAACCGTACAGCCTCTCCCGTAAATGCAACCCTTCCAAGGGTGTTGAACCATGGGTTTTCATGCTTCTTATAAAATTCTCTCATGGTTTTACCAAGAGGATCTCTTAAACCAGTGTGCTTTTCAAAAGCAGGATTAACCTCTACAAAAAGGTAATCTATAGGTTTCTTTTGCAGATCAAAGATCATTTCTACAACTCCAAAACCCTGGTCAAGGGAATTTACCAACACCCTATAGCGGTTAAGGCTCTCCCGAAGTACACTTTCAGTTTCTATTTTATGCTCTTTTCTCCCCTGTGCCCGGATGTTTTCAATAGGTTTTGCAAGGGTAAGGACAAAATTTTCGCTCCCTTCATTGAAGCCACCATAGAATCTGCTTTCTAAGTGAAATTTTTTCCAGTAACCAAAAGTAGACCTCATGCGAATGATCAAAGAGCTGTCGCCCGTCTCCAGTTCCTCGCTGTAGTTACCTAAAAGGTGTAAAAATGACGGATAGTCTTCAGGATGTATATTTTCCTTAAAGAAATCTTCTTCCCCTTCTTCTAGCGGAAAATAATTTCTGAAATACTGCAGGCACCTGTAATTAACCGCCTTCAAAGAAAGATCTTCAGCAGAACTAATGAATAGCAGAAATTCCTGTTTATCATGCCCGTTATAGGCATTGAAAAGGCTGTGGGCGGCACCTATAGAAATTTCGTCCGGCATAAAAGTACTTTTTTGCATCTAGAAAAAATTTTTGAACAGCAGGTAGGTAAATTCTTGTTGTTCTGGTATTCTACAAATGTGGGGGAGAAGTTAAATTTAATATAAATTTTGGATTATTAACCATCACAGTGCCAGATTTTTACAAAATGATTCGGTTAAAATACCAAAAGCTGCATTCCTATTGGGTTTTCTCCGCTTTTAAATTTCAAATAATTTTTAATTTAGGGAGGAGATTATGCAGGAATAATTTTACAGGGGACAAATTTTAAAAAAAATGGGAGGAAATTAACAGGTATTAACTGATAAAAAAGATCAAAATTTAAGTATTTGTTTAGGAAGAGGTGTAGGAAGTATTGTGCGAATAATCGCAAAATTCTGTCCTTTTATCCCCGTTAAAATACTGAGGCAGGGACAATTAATTAATTTCACCCCAGGGAGAAGAATAGTTATTTCTTGTTTCTGCGGTTATAATTTTTGTCCCCTCTGGTCTTTGGCTTCTTGTATTTCTTTTGGACTTCCCTACGATATGAACCACCCAGATTAACCTTTTTGTTTTTTTCTTTTTTCTCATGAAAAGCCGGGCCGGGTTTATCTTCATCAGAGAATTTTTCGGGATTGTAAATCTCTTCAGATGTTGGCTGTTCTTCAGGAATAAGTTCCGAAGAAACAGGAACGCCATCGGGTAAAGCATGCATGTCGATCTTGAGGTCCATGAGGGCTTCAATTTTATCCAGATCCTCTTGTTCAGATGGAGTCGTAAAAAGTATTGCATGCCCTTCTTTTTCGGCCCTTCCGGTACGCCCAATACGGTGAATGTAATTCTCGGGATACGCAGGGGTATCAAAATTGATCACATGGCTTACTTGTTCAATATCGAGACCACGCGCCATAACATCTGTAGCTACCAGGATGCGGCAAAAGCCTTCGCCAAACTGGCGTATGCTTCTCAAACGATAATTCTGGGTCTTGTTGGAGTGTATTACGGTGCACTCTTCAGGAAATAAAGGGTCGAGATTTTGAAAAAGTCGATCGGCTATACGTTTGTTTCCTGCAAAAATGAGCACTTTATGAAAAGTTTCCCTGTCTTTTAAAAGGTGTTTTAGGAGGTTGATCTTGGTGTAGAAATTAGGAACCTCATAACCTTGCTGATCAATGTTTTCCAGGGGAGCTCCACTGGCAGCAACAGACACTGTTTCGGGATTTTTAAAATTCTCCTGAATAAGCTTTTCAACATCTAGGGTCATGGTAGCCGAAAACATGATGTTCTGCCGGCTTTCGGGAATTAACTCCAGGATGTTGGTAAGCTGAAACCTAAAGCCCAGGTCCAGCATCACATCAACTTCATCTATTACGAGCTTCTGGATCGACTTTAACTGCAAATCCCGATTTATAGCAAGATCATACAATCTACCGGGAGTGGCAACTAAAATATCAAGTCCCTGTGCCACCAGCTGCTTTTGGGTGTTAATGTTAGTTCCGCCGTAAATTCCCAGAATCCTTGTGTTGATATATTTTGTGAGCTTTTCAAGCTCTTCTACTACCTGTACCACAAGTTCCCGGGTAGGAACCAGGATGAGTACCCGCGGATTCTTTTGTTCAGAATACTTCAGGGTCTTTAACAGAGGTAGCAGATATGCAAGAGTTTTTCCGGTACCGGTTTGGGCGATCCCCACCATGTCCCTTCCCGAAAGAATTACAGGTAAAGACTGCTCCTGGATTGGAGTAGGAGTGGAGATCTTTTGATCTTCAAGTGCATTTAAAATGGGAGTGGTAAGGTTGAGGTCCTGGAAAGTCACGGTATAAAATTTTAAGAGGGCAAAGTTAAGCTTAAATTGTTGAAAGACTAAGAGTTTTGTTTAACGCATCTTCATCTTCATTTCTTAAAGGCCTATTTTGTATTTTTGACCTTCAATTTTCCAACTATGAACAAGATCCTGGCCTTTGCCGGCTCCAGTAGCCCAACTTCTATTAACCACCAGCTTATCCTAAATATATCCCAAAGGATTTCAGATCCTGTGGAGGTGCTTAATCTTCATGAACTTGAATTTCCCATGTACAGCATAGTAAAGGAGAAAAACGGAATACCGCAGAATGTGAAATTTCTTTACGAAAAGATAGTAGAAGCCCCTGCACTTATTATTGCGGTCAATGAATATAATGCCAATGTTTCAGGATTTTTTAAGAATATCATAGACTGGCTTTCCAGGATTGAAAGAAAATTTTTCAATGGCAAAAAGATCCTTTTGATGAGTACCTCTCCGGGACAACGTGGTGGGGCCTCGGCTTTGGAATATTGTAAAAATCAGTTTCCCAGGTTTGGAGGCGAGGTAGTGGAAAGTTTTAGTCTGCCGCAATTCTATGAGAATTTTGATTCAGAAAAAGGAGTGATTGTGAATGAGGTCTTTGATCTTGGAGTTATTGATGTAATCACCTCTTTTTCTCAGCAAATTAAAGTGTAGTGCGGGTATACAAAAAGGTCATTTTAGAAGAAGGTTTTTCCATTAAAAAGGTCCTGCTCAACTGGGCACAGCAGTTCGAAGAAGTAGTTTGGTTTGACAGCAACGACCATAAAGACCGTTACTCTCAATATGATGCAGTACTTGCCGTAGATGCATTTACTGCCATACAAACCGATGCTTCCAAAGCCTTCGATAAGCTGAAGGAATACCAGGAAACAACAGGCGACTGGATTTTTGGGTATCTATCTTATGATCTAAAAAATGACGTGGAAAACCTGAAAAGCCAGAATTTCGACGGACTCGGTTTTCCGGAGTTATTCTTTTTTCAGCCAAAGAAGATCTTCTTTTTAAAAGGTAATGAGCTTGAACTTCACTATTTGAGAATGGTGGATGATGAGCTGGAAGAAGACCTGGAACAGATTCTTCAAAAAAGGTATTTTAAGGAAGAAATTTTTTCGAGAGAGGGGAATCTGGTGAAATTGCAGCCCCGTATCTCTAAAGAGGATTATTTGCAGAAAGTGGAAGAGATGCTGGCTCACATCCAGCGGGGAGATATTTATGAGGCAAATTTTTGTCAGGAATTTTATGCTGAAGGAGTGGAATTTGATCCTCTTGAGAAGTTTATCGCTCTAAATGCCATTTCAAAACCTCCATTCGCTACATTTCTTAAAAACCATGACCATTATTTACTTTCTGCTTCCCCCGAAAGATACCTTCAGAAGAAAGGCGATCAATTGCTCACGCAGCCGATAAAAGGGACAGCACCCAGGGCTCTTTTTGATCCCGAAAAGGACAGGGAGCTGGCACTTAAGCTCGAACAGGATCCCAAAGAAAGATCAGAAAACGTCATGATCGTGGACCTGGTTCGTAATGACCTTTCAAAAACGGCAAAAAAAGGAAGTGTTGAGGTCGCAGAGCTGTGCAAAGTATACAGTTATCCTCAGGTACACCAAATGATCTCTACAGTAAAAGCTACTTTGGAAAAAGGAATACCGGCAATGGAAGTTTTGCGTACTACGTTCCCAATGGGAAGTATGACCGGGGCCCCGAAAATATCTGCCATGCAAATAATAGAAGAGCTGGAAAAAACCAAACGCGGACTTTACAGCGGGGCGGTAGGATATTTTGATCCTTCAGGAGATTTTGATTTTAATGTAGTGATTCGTAGTATTCTTTATAATCAAACCACGAAATATGTTTCCTTTTCTGTGGGGGGAGCTATTACTTCCAGGTCTGTTCCCGAAAATGAATACCAGGAATGTCTTGTAAAGGCTGCGGCACTTAAGCAGGTGCTGGAGGAGAATGAGTAGTGATCGGTGATCGGTATTTAGTGTTCAGTATCCCCCGCTAAAAATAGGGCCTATTTACAACATAACTTTTGGCATTTTTGTTCATTTAATGTTGCAAAACTGTGGAGTATAAAAATGCCCAAAAGGGCTCAACGTAATTAGCCCGGGGTTTCAACCCCGGGCTCCAAAGAACCACGTCAAGAGCCGCGGAGGGGCGACAGATTGGCAAATGAGTTTTCAAATTAAGTCATAAGATATTGTTCAGGTTTTTGCAAACATTAGTGAATCCGTGACTTTTAACATGATCAATTAATAATGAATAAATAGCGTCTATATAAAGGTGTGAGTGTAGAACGGCTGAGTGAGGATAGGAAGAATTAGTGAATTCGTGGCGAACTATGCTACTACTTAAAAAGGCAAAGCAAAAAGACCGTAAAAAGCCACTTCATTTTTGATATCTTTGAGCCTATGCTGTTAGCTTTTAAAAACCATCTCAAGGAGCAGTTTCCAAATACTTTTGAGGGAAAAATCCTTCTTGCCGTTAGCGGCGGGGTGGACAGCGTTGTCCTGGCCCATCTATGCCGGGAAGCAGGACTTGATTTTTCCCTTGCTCACTGCAATTTTCACCTTAGAGGAGAGGAAAGCGAAGGCGATGAGGCTTTTGTAATGGAACTGGCAGATGCACTTGAGGCTGAAGTCTTTATTGAAGGCTTTGAAACTCAAGCCTATGCCAAAGAAAAGAAAATATCTATTCAAATGGCGGCGCGCGACCTGCGCTATAACTGGTTTAGGGAGCTGCAGGAAACCTTGCAATTCGATTATGTTTTTACAGCACATCATGCCAATGATAACCTGGAAACCGTTCTAATAAACTTTATAAGGGGAACGGGACTGGAAGGCCTAACAGGAATTCCAGATGTCAATGATTACACCATTAGGCCGCTGCTTCCCTTTACCCGGAAGAACATCGAAGATTATGCTCACCTTCAAAAGCTTAAGTGGCGGGAAGACAGCAGTAATGATTCGGTAAAATATTTCAGGAATAAAGTAAGGCTGGAGGTAATCCCGAAGTTGCTGGAATTGAATCCGCAGCTGTTGGAAAGTTTTAGTAAAACAAGGAGTTATCTTCAGCAAAGTTCAGAGCTTATCGAAGATTATATTTCTGCACTTTTTCCGAAGATCGCCAGGCAGGAGGAATACGGCTATTCGTTTGAGATTGCCAAGTTACAGTCCATTCCTAATACTAAGGCCGTGATGTACTCTCTTTTTAGATCTTTTGAGTTCACCGAATGGGAAGACGTTTATGCCCTGCTCGAATCGCAACCGGGAAAAATTGTCTATTCTAAAACTCACCGCCTAATTAGAGACAGGGATAAATTACTGCTTACGCTGTTGTTACCAACAGAGGATAAGGTGTATGAGATCAAAGAAAATGAAGAAGTGGTGATGTTGCCCATGGGAACTTTTCATTTTGAAGCTGTCGAGGATTTTGAAAACAGTGATGAGAGAACAATTTTCCTGGACCGGGATAAAATCGAGTACCCTTTTGTTGTAAGGAAATGGCGGGAAGGCGACTATTTTTACCCCTTTGGCATGAAAGGAAAGAAGAAACTGAGCAAGTTTTTTAAAGATGAGAAATTATCTTTGCCACAAAAAGAGAATTGTTGGCTTTTGTGCTCCAATGACAAAATTGTTTGGGTTATAGGCCACCGTCCCGATGCACGATTTGCGGTTAAAGATGAAACAAAACAAATTTTGCGCTTAAGTTACACACCATGAGATTACCGCTAGTTTTATTAATGTTCTTTTTTGCCATTTTTGGCAGCCATGCTCAAATTTTTGATCCTAATAACCTGGGGCAGGGAATGGAAGATCCCATTGAATGGCATGCAGCAGTTGAGCAGGAAAACGATTCTATTTATAATCTGGTTTTTACCGCTTCTTTAGAACCGGGTTGGCATCTTTATTCCCAGGAGGAAGTGGACATTGAGATCGCTCCCATTGCTACCAAATTTACTTTTGTGGAAGCACCTGGAAAATATGAGCTTATAGGCACCACTATTGAGCCAGATGTACCTGCGATGTTTGATGCGGTTTTTGAAGCCGAAATCACCTATTTTGAAGAAGAAGCTGTCTTTAAACAGAAGATAAAAGTATTGGATCCAACAGATCTTCTAATTACTGCGGAAGTTTATTTTTCGGTTTGTGACGATGAGAAATGCCTGCCACCGGAAACTGAACGATTCACCTTTAATATTGGAGAGAATAAAGTGGAAGAAGGATTTACCAATCTTGAAGTATCAGATAAAGATCAAAATCTTACCGAAGCTCTTAATATTGAAGTAAAAGCAGTTGGCGGGGTTGACGTAAAAGAGGAAAAAGGCGATGGCTTTATGACCATTTTCTTTCTTGGTTTTATTGGAGGGTTGATTGCTCTACTTACCCCTTGTGTTTTTCCAATGATCCCTCTTACTGTATCGTTCTTTACAAAAGGTGCGAGGACTCGTAAGAGAGGATTGGTCAATGCGATCATGTACGGGGTATTTATCTTTTTAATTTACCTGTTGCTTAGTCTCCCATTTCACCTTCTCGATTCGCTGGATCCGGAAATCCTGAACAACATCTCCACCAATACCACACTTAATATCATATTCTTTGTGATCTTTATCTTTTTCGCATTCTCATTTTTTGGTTATTACGAAATTACGCTGCCTACCTCCTGGAGTAATAAAATGGATGACAAGGCTTCAAGTTTTGGAGGATTAATAGGAGTATTTTTTATGGCACTTACTCTTGCAATTGTCTCCTTCTCCTGTACAGGACCTATATTAGGATCTCTGTTGGGAAGTTCCCTAACTACAGATGGTGGCGCGACCCAGCTTTCCTTTGGAATGGGTGGATTTGGTTTGGCTTTGGCATTACCCTTCGGGTTATTTGCGCTTTTCCCCAACTGGCTTAATTCTTTGCCCAAGAGCGGTGGATGGCTAAATTCCATTAAGGTAATCTTAGGATTCATTGAACTGGCATTGGCATTTAAATTCCTTTCCAATGCCGATCTCGTACAACACTGGGGACTCTTAAAAAGAGAAATTTTCATTGGAATTTGGATCCTGGTAGGAATAGGCTTGTTGCTTTACTTAATAGGGGTTATAAGGTTTCCACATGATGGACCAAAAACCAAACTTGGAAAAGGAAAGTTATTTTTAGGAGTCATAACCCTGGCTTTTATAGTATATCTTATTCCGGGATTAACTAATACTCCGCATGCCAATTTAAAATTACTTAGTGGTTTCCCGCCACCTTTGTTCTACAGTATCTATGAAAAAGAAACTGAAGGACCTTTGGGGTTAAAAGCTTACAAGGATTTCGAAGAAGGAGTGGCCGCGGCAAAAGCTGAAAATAAACCCATTCTTCTCGATTTTACCGGCTGGGCCTGCGTGAATTGCCGAAAAATGGAAGAGCAGGTTTGGAGTGAGCCAAAGGTTTTTGATGTCATGAAGGACGAATTCGTGCTTATCTCCCTGTACGTGGATGACCGAAAAGAGCTGCCCGAAGATCAAAAATTCAACTATCAAAAACCAACAGGTGGGATCAAACAGATAGAGACTATTGGGGACAAATGGGCTACTTTTCAAACCCTTAACTTCAGGAACAACTCTCAGCCTTTTTACGTTTTGCTTGATCATGAGATGAACATGCTCAACCGGCCAGTGGGTTATACCCCAGATTCAGAAGAATTTAAAGAGTGGCTGGAAGAGGGCCTGGAAGAATTCAATAAGGAGTAAACAGGGAGTGCAGTAGGTTTTTGGCAGGAATTCCTATCTTTAGGGACTTCAAAACAAAGCTTACACATGAAATTTACCAGATCTTTTTTCCTACCGGTGCTGTTTTTGCTGGTTAGCAGCCTGGGTTTTGCACAAACCGAAATCGACTTCAAAGTCGAAGACCACTATAATAAAAGGGAAGTGGTTATTCCTATGCGTGATGGCATTAACCTGCACACCACAATATTTTCCCCAAAAGATACTTCCAGGGAATATCCAATTCTAATAACCCGTACTCCTTATAGTTCCAGGCCGTATGGGAAAGATCAATTTCGTTCCATACTGGGGCCGAACGAATATTTGATGAAGCAGGGGAATATTTTTGTTTACCAGGACGTACGCGGCAGGTGGATGAGCGAAGGAGTTTATGATAATATGAGACCCTTCATCCCTAATAAAGAAGGAAAACAGATCGACGAGGCCAGTGATACCTTTGACACGGTAGAGTGGCTGCTGGAAAATGTGGAAAATAACAACGGCCGGGTTGGCCTCTGGGGGATTTCTTACCCCGGGTTTTATGCCACTTACTCGTTGCTGGCAAATCATCCTGCAATTAAGGCAGTTTCTCCGCAAGCTTCTATTGGAGACTTCTTTTTCGATGATTTTCATCACAACGGAGCTTATTTTTTAAGCTATTGGAGAGCTACTGCATTGTTTGGTTACGAAAAAACCACACCGTCTGATACTGCCTGGTATTCTTTTCCAGAACTAAAGACAAAAGATCAATATCAATTCTTCCTCGATGCCGGTCCTCTAAAAAATCTCGATAAGTACTATGGAGAGGACAATGTCTTTTGGCAACAGCTAAAAGATCATCCAAATTATGATGAATTCTGGCAAAAAAGAGGGATTGTACAGCATTTAAAAGACATAAAACCTGCGGTGATGATCGTGGGCGGACTCTTTGATGCTGAAGATCTTTACGGCCCTTTCAACATTTACGAGACCATTGAAGAAACCGGCGATAACTTCAACATGTTGGTCATGGGACCCTGGAGCCACGGCGACTGGGCTCGTAAAAGAGAGCGGCAGGCCATTGGGAATGTTTATTTTGGAGATAATATTTCTGAAAACTATCAAAAGGAGGTAGAAACATTATTCTTTAACCACTTTTTGAAGGGAGAAGCCGATGCTACTGTACCTCTTCCCGAAGCTTACATGTTCGACACCGGCTTGCGGGAATGGAAGAGCTATGCAGCCTGGCCACCAAGAGAGGCAGAGAAGAAAACATACTACCTGGGAGACAGGCAGGAACTTAGTGAGCAGGTTCTTGACATTGCCATGGCATCCAAGGGAGCCGAAGAATTTATAAGCGATCCCAATAAGCCGGTGCCTTATTCTGAAGATATCAAGATGGTTTTCACGCCGCGGAAGTATATGACCGACGATCAACGCTTTGCTGCCCGAAGACCTGATGTGCTGGTTTATGAAACCGAAGTGCTGAAGGAGGATCTTACCCTTGCAGGAGAGGTTTTGGCAAAGCTACAGGTAGCTACAACAGGAACAGCTGCAGATTGGGTGGTGAAAGTTATAGATGTATATCCTCCCGATGCAGAGGATTACGAAGAAACGCAGGATTATCTTTCAATGAGCAACTACCACATGATGGTGCGCAGTGAGGTAATAAGAGGAAGGTTTAGAAATAGTTTTATAGATCCCGAACCTTTCGAACCCAACAAGAAAACAGAAGTAAACCTGCAATTGCAGGATATTCATCACACCTTTAAGAAGGGCCACAAGCTACAGATCCAGGTACAAAGTACATGGTTCCCGTTGATCGACCGGAATCCACAAACTTATGTCGACAACATCTTCGAAGCCGAAGAAGAGGATTTTAAAGCTGAAAAGCATAAGGTTTTCCATGATTCTAAAATTATTTTTACTGTACTCGAATAAAATCTTAGGTGCCAAAATTGCTATTTTTGGCATCTCTTTTTTTAAGCAGGAGCTGCTGGAGGGTTTCGGCAATTTTCTTACTTTAAATCCCGTTAATTCAGAAACAATTTTTCAACTATGAAATCAAAAGTTTTATATACTTCCACTTTCCTGTTCTTCATCTTTAGCCTTGCCGGTTGTAAGGATTCTACGGAAGAAGGGCAGATAACTGCAGAAGAAATTCAGCAGGAAAGAGCCCGGTTAAATACCTTTTTTGAAGAGGAATTCGAGAAGGACCTTGAGGAATCTCCAATGTTGCAGGCGCGGCTGGGAATCAAAACCAATTATGATTCCTGGGATGACTTTTCACATTTGCGTTATGCAGAGGATCTAAAAAAGGCAAAGAGAAGACTTGAGTTTCTCAAAAATGAAATAAATGCTGATGCATTACAGGGCCAGGATGAACTTAGTTATAAGTTGTACCGGCAGGACCTTGAAAATGAAATAGAAGACTACGACTTCAGGCTGTACAACTATCCTGTAAACCAAATGTTTGGAGTACACGCAGAGTTGCCTGCCTTTTTGATAAACATGCACAAGATCGATTCGGTTAGTGATGCCAAAGCATATATTGCGCGGTTAAATAAGGTTCCGCAGGTGATGGAAGATGTGATCAAAGGACTCGAGCTTAGGGAGATGAATCAAATCATGCCTCCTGCTTTTGTTTTTGCGCATACTATCGAAGCTTCTCAAAATCTCTTGCAGGGCCGTCCTTTTGAAAAATCGGCAGAGGCAAGTGCCCTTTTAGAAGACTTCAGTACAAAAGTCGAAGAACTGGAAATTCCGAAAGCCCAGAAAGATAAATTAATTCTTGAGGCTCAGGAAGCGCTGCTAAACTCTGTGAAGCCCGCATATGAAAATCTTATTGTAAAACTAAAAGACCAGCAGCAACGAGCCACAGCCGATCATGGTGCATGGAAATTCCCTAAAGGAAAAGCTTTCTACAATACCGCTTTGAAAAGAACTACTACTACAGCCCTGACTGCCGAAGAGATTCACGAAATAGGTCTTAGTGAGGTGGCCCGTATTCATAAGGAAATGGAGGAAATCATGAAGGAAGTGGAATTTGAGGGTAGCCTTAAAGACTTTTTTCAGTTTATGCGGGAAGATGAGCAGTTCTACTATGAAAACACTGAGGAGGGACGGGCGCAATACCTTGCTGAAGCGACTTCTCTCATCAACACGATGAAAGGACGCCTGGATGAATTATTCCTTACAACACCCAAGGCAGATATTGTTGTGAAGGCAGTGGAGCCTTTTAGAGAGAAAAGTGCAGGAAAGGCATTTTATCAACAACCTGCAATGGACGGTTCCCGTCCTGGTACTTATTATGCAAATCTTTACGACATGGAGGCCATGCCGACTTATCAAATGGAGGCATTGGCGTATCACGAAGGAATTCCAGGTCACCATATGCAGCTGGCTATTGCCCAGGAACTGGATAGTTTGCCAATGTTCAGGAAAATTGGAGGTTATGGTGCTTATGTAGAAGGTTGGGGCTTGTACAGCGAGCTTGTACCAAAGGAAATTGGGTTGTATGAAGATCCTTATTCAGATTTTGGAAGGTTGGCCATGGAGTTGTGGAGGTCAATAAGACTGGTAGTAGATACCGGAATTCACTCTAAAAAATGGACCCGGGATGAGGCAATAGATTATTATGTCGAAAATTCTCCCAATGCCGAAAGCGATGCCGTAAAAATGGTGGAACGTCACATTGTAATGCCGGGCCAGGCTACAGCTTATAAAATTGGTATGAACAAGATCCTGGAATTGCGCGAATTTGCTAAAAAAGAATTGGGGGAGGAGTTTGATCTTAGAGAGTTCCATGATGTGGTGCTGACAAATGGATCTGTACCACTTAATATACTGGAAGAACTGGTTGTAGAATGGGTGGAAATGCAAAAAGCTTGAAAAGTAAAGAGGAGGTTGAAGAGTTACAGCTAATAAAACTAAAAAACCGAAAAGGATCCGAACTGGAAATACTCAATTTTGGTGCTACGATCTTCAGCCTTAAAATAAATGGGATTAATGTTATTGTTGGCCCTTCGCAGCCGGAAGATTATCTTACAAATATGTACCACCGGCGGGGTAAATTCTTTGGTGCTACCGTGGGTCGATATGCAGGTCGGATTTCAGAAAATGAATTTGAATTAAAAGACAAAAAATATCTCCTTTTTGGAAAGGAGGGAGTACATCTTCATGGGGGGCAATTTGGGTTCACTTATAAATTCTGGAAAATTATAGAGAAAGAAGAAAAAGAAGATCCTTTTGTAGTTCTGCAATATTCCTCACCGGATGGGGAGGAAGAATATCCCGGTAATCTTAAAGTTCAGGTGAAATATACCCTATCCGAAGAAAATGAGATCTTGATCGAATACTCGGCGGTAACAGATAAGGATACTATCGTCAATCTCACCAATCATGCTTACTTCAATCTTAATGGTGAGGGGGATATTGACAATCACAAGTTGCAGATCGTTGCTGAGGAATATCTTGAAACCAATGCTCAAAGAGTTCCCACAGGAAAGTTTCTAAAAACTGCCAGGACAGAGTTTGATTTTCGGCAACCTGCTGCAATAGGGGAGGTGCCGTTGGATACGACTTTTAAATTGGATAAGGACACTCCTGCGATAGTTTTAAAAGGAGATAAAACCCGAATTTCTTTAGAGGTAGAGACGAATCAACCCGCTGTTGTGGTTTATGTGCCAGAGGATCTTCCTGCGGACTGGGAGTATAGTACAAAAATAGGATCAGAGCGGGCGGCTATTTGTCTGGAAACCCAGAAATTTCCCGATGCTCCCCATCAGCCCCATTTCCCGTCTGTTGTTCTAACACCTGGAGAAACCTATAAAAACAGAACCACATGGAAGTTCAAAACCGGTTCATAACTTTTAAACGGGAACAGTAGTTTTATTTTTGATCAAACTGTTATATTTAACACAATTTTTAGAAGACCAGCTTCTGGTCCGGAAGGAAAACGAAAATGATTTTCAACTTCATTTATTTTACATTTTATGGAATTTGCACTACTCGATAAGATAATTTTTGCTTCCTATGCATTAATGATCATTAGTATTGGTTTGTGGGTGTCCCGGGGCAAGGGAAAAACTTCAGAGGATTATTTCCTGGCCAGTAAATCACTTCCCTGGTGGGCGATAGGAACTTCTCTTATTGCCGCTAACATTTCCGCAGAACAGTTTATAGGGATGTCGGGTTCGGGTTTTGCTATTGGCCTTGCAATTGCCTCATACGAGTGGATGGCTGCCATCACTCTCATTATTGTGGGGAAATATTTCCTTCCCATCTTTATTGAAAAAGGATTATACACCATTCCTGAATTCATTGAGGTAAGATATGGTACCAATTTGAAGACCATTCTTGCCGTTTTTTGGATCGCACTATTTATATTCGTTAACCTTACCTCTGTTCTTTACCTTGGGGCGACAGCTCTTGACACTATTGTGGGCTCGGGCGATGGTTCTATCTTCATGTATTCTATAGTCGGACTTGCACTTTTTGCTGCTGCATATTCCCTGTATGGTGGGCTTGCTGCCGTAGCCTGGACAGATGTTGTACAGGTGGTGCTTTTGATCGTGGGTGGTTTGATCACTACTTATATAGGGCTTTCTCATGTAGCCGAAGATGGAGGTATAATTTCGGGAATGGTATCGATATACGAACAGGTGCCAGAGAAATTTTCGATGATCCTGGAGAAAGGGGAGATCATCACTCCCGGTGGAAAAGACGCCTGGTGGGATCTTCCGGGGCTTGCCGTTTTGCTCGGTGGAATGTGGGTGGCAAACCTTTATTACTGGGGCTTTAACCAGTATATAATTCAAAGGACCCTTGCGGCGAAAAGTTTGCGGGAGTCTCAAAAAGGGATAATTCTTGCAGGATTTTTAAAGCTGCTAATCCCTTTGATCGTGGTTGTTCCCGGTATTATTGCTTATGTAATGAACACAGGTCCCGGGGGAACTTTTTCTGAAGAGTTCACAGACCCTTCATTTATTGCCGAAGGAGGTCGTATTATCAACGATAACGCTTTTCCATGGTTGATCAAGGAATTTGTTCCAACAGGCTTAAAAGGGCTGGTTCTGGCTGCACTTGCAGCAGCGATAGTATCTTCTATTGCTTCAATGCTCAATTCTACTGCTACGATCTTCACCATGGATATCTACAAACCCTATATACAAAAAGGAGCTTCTGAAAATCGCCTTGTAACCGTTGGGAGAGTTTCTGCTACCCTTGCACTTGTAATTGCAGTGTTCCTCGCTCCACAATTACGAAGCCTGGGACAGGTTTTTCAATACATCCAGGAATATACAGGGGTGGTAAGTCCGGGGATACTCGCGGTATTCATGTTGGGCTTATTCTGGAGAAAGACTACAAACAATGCAGCGATCCTGGGAGTTTTGGCATCTATTCCCATCGCGCTTTACTTTAAAGTGGGACCTAATGGCTGGATAGACAGTCCTTTCTTTGTAGAACTACCATTTATGCACCAAATGTTTATTACCTGGATACTTACCATGGCAATAATGATGGTGATAAGTCTTATTGAAAATAAGGGAGCAAATCATCCAAAGTCGATTATTATATCAAAGAATTTCTTCAAAACCGGCCCTGCGTTTAATATTGGTGCATTTGTGATCATGTTGATCGTAACGGTGCTTTATGCGATCTTCTGGTAGAGGCTGTTCTGCTTCAAAAGGTGCAAAAATCAATAATAATTTTTTTAAAAGACCCTGGATTTTCCCGGGTCTTTTTTATGAATTTTTAAAATAAAAATGCCCGGACTTCAGTAGTTCCGGGCGTTAAATACCTTTCAAATAAGCCGTTTAAAACACCATTTTGAGAGACTAATGTTTGGTGTAATGTACTTCGGGTAAATTCCGTAGAGTTTCTGCAGCCTGTTCGGCTGTGATATCCCGCTGTGGGCCTGCAAATAATTCATAACCCACCATAAACTTCTTTACGGTCTTCGACCTTAGCAGGGGTGGATAGAAAGACATATGGAAATGCCATTCCGGGTACTCTTTTCCGTTTGTTGGTTGTTGATGAATTCCTGAAGAATATGGAAAGGAGGTCTGGAAGAGATTGTCATATCGAATGGTAAGTTGCTTCAGGATACCCGCATATGCTTTTTCTTCTTCTGAAGTAAGCTGCCCAATATGCTGCATTTGCCGCCGCGGGATGATCATTGTTTCATAAGGCCAAATGGCCCAGTAGGGCACCAGTGCCACGAAATGTTCATTCTGCAGCACTATCCTTTCCTTAAGCTGAAGTTCCTGTTCAAGATAATCTCCTAACAGGCTTTTTTTGTTCCGGTTCCAGTAAGTTCTTTGATGCTCTGTCTTTTTCTGCACCTCTACCGGAATTGAAAGCTGAGACCAGATTTGTCCATGGGGATGTGGATTACTACAACCCATCATGTCTCCCTTGTTCTCAAAGATCATCACATAATTAATGTCTTTTCTACTGCCCAGATCTGTATATTCCTCTTTCCATTTCTGGATCACCTTTACAATATCACTTGTTTCCATTACAGGTAATGTGAGGGAATGATCTGGTGAAAAACACACTACCCGGCAGATCCCGGTTTCAGAACTTGCTTTTAGCAGGCCTTCTTCCACTTCCTCTTGGGGACCATCGGGCAACAATGCCGAAAAATCATTCCGGAACGTGAATGGGTCTTTATAATCGGGATTTTTATCTCCGCTGGCCCTTGTGTTGCCGGGGCATAGAAAACAATCAGGATCGTAGGAAGGCCTCTCTTCTCCCACCACCTTTTCCAGTTTGCCCTGCCATGGTCGCTTTGTGCGGTGGGGAGAAACCAGGATCCATTCTCCTGTGAGAATATTATATCTCCTATGTGGGTGGGTGTTGAAAGCTTCGGTCATAATTCTAGTGTTTTCTAAAGTATGTACCTTGTTCAGGGGAAACGATTATAGCTTCGGGTTTTATGTTGAATTGTTTTTGATATGCTTCCGAAGCAATTTCAATAAACTCTTCAACGGCTTCCTCTTCAATAAGATTGATGGTACAGCCGCCAAATCCTCCGCCCATCATCCTGGCACCTTTGACCGGCCTGTATTCTGTGGTGAGGTCTACAAGAAAATCGAGTTCTTCACAACTCACTTCATATTTATCTCTAAGTCCTTTATGGGAATTATACATGAGTAAACCAAGTTGACCTAGATCTTCCCGTCTTATTGCTTCTACTGCTTTGAGAACCCTTTCATTTTCTGAAACCACAAAATGGGCTCGTTTGAAAAGCACCTCGGGGAGAGAACCCCTGAATTCTGCCAGTCTGGCCAGATTGACATCCCTTAGGGACCTTACCTCGGGATATAATTGATTAATATGATTTACGGCTTCTTCACATTCCTTTCTGCGGGTGTTGTACTCACTTGATGCAAGGCTGTGCGATACCATCGTATTCAAAAGCAGGAGCTTATGATCTTTAAAACTGGCAGGAATATATGTGGCTTCGAGGCTGCGGCAATCCAGTAAAATAAGATGGTCTTTTTTACTAAGTACAGAGGCGTACTGGTCCATGATCCCGCATTTGGTGCCCACGTAGTTATGCTCGGCATCCCTGGATAATTCAGCTATAGTTTTCCGGGAAAGACCAAGGCCAAAAAGTTCATTGAGACCAAAGGCCATCCCACTTTCCAGTGCAGCCGAAGAGCTTATTCCGGCACCAACAGGAAGATCACTTTCTATGATACAAGAGAAACCTTCAGGATATTTCCCGCGCTTCTGAATTTCGTTCACCACTCCCAGAATATAGTTCTCCCATTGTTCTTCGCTCCTGGCTATCTTTCGCAAATCAAAGCTGAAGCTTTTATCGTGTGTTTTACTGTAAATACTGCAGGAGTAGGGAGTAGAATTAGCGGCAAAACTCAGTTTGATGGTCTTGTCTATTGCTGTGGGCAGGACAAAACCATCATTATAATCTGTATGTTCTCCAATGAGATTGATCCTGCCAGGTGCATATACGGTGAAGTGTGCTTTAAAATTTCTGAAACTTTCGGGTAAGGTATCTTCAGTTCTATTTTTCACGACGGGAAGTTTAGTAACTCAAAGATAATAAATGTAAATTATACATTAATTTTCAAATTCGGAAAAAAATAGTTTTTTTGTAGTAAGTAACACCATCATCAATGTACAAAGAAAAAGAGGATTTGCATGCTGTTCAAAAGGATTACTATAAGGACAACCGCAAAATGTATGTCGCGATAGACTGTATTATTTTCGGGTTTGATTCGGGAAATCTTAAGCTGCTGCTTTTCCAGAGAAAGGTAGCTCCCTTGAGTGGTGAATGGTCGCTCATTGGAAGTTTTGTAAACCTCGACGAAGATGTTTCGGCTGCTGCCGAAAGGGTACTGGAAGAGACCACCGGACTCAAAAATGTCTTTATGGAAGAGCTTAAGGTATATGGAGCTGTAAACCGGGACCCTGGTTACCGCTGTATTTCTGTTGGGCAATATGCATTAATTAGGCTAAATGAATACGATAAAGAACTGGTCAAAGAGCATGGGGCAGCATGGTACGATGTCAATGAATTGCCGCCACTTGTGCTTGATCATGGACAAATGGTGAAAGATGCGCTTGCAAAATTAAAGCAGAAGGCAAGATTTCAACCCTTAGGATTTGAATTACTTCCCGAAAAATTTACCATTCCCCAACTTCAAAGTGTTTATGAAGCAATTTTTCAAAAAGAACTGGACACCAGAAACTTCCGAAAAAAAGTCTTTTCTCATAATGTGCTTGTGAAGCTGGATGAGAAGGATAAAACTTCTTCAAAAAGAGGAGCATTTTTATACAAATTTGATCGCAAACGGTACAAAAGGCTTATAGAACAAGGGAATGATTTCGAAGTTTTATGAAATTAAATTTTTCTAAAATCTTTTCTTTAATTCAAAAATAAAGGTAATATTTACAGTTATTAAACTGCTGTATGAAACAACAGTTGAAATGGAAAATTTTAACTTGTTTTATCCTTACCTTTTTGGGTTGTGAGTCCCTACCTTGCGCCAATGAGGTAAGGAATCAGCAGCTTTCTTACAAACAAATCTTCCATATTCATTACTTTTCTCTAAGTAAGATTTCCGGAAACTTTTTCGATCCTATAGTTAACAATTTCAGCCACTTTCAACTGGGTGGAATGACATTTTTGAAGAACTCTAGCGACACTTATATAGAAACAGGTTTAAATTTAAAAGAACTTTCTTAGAAAAATAGAAGCCGAAAAAAAGCTCCCGTATGATATTTTCCAAAACTTTGAAGTACCTGTTCCTCTGGGGAATTCTTTCGATGTCTTTAAATTCTGTTTTTGCACAGGTTGTAAAAAATGAGAAAAAGGGTGATGTTTATGTGGATGAAAGCGGGGTGATGCGCTGGGGCCATAACAAGGAAGAGGTGAAAGGCTTTGGTGTAAATTATTCGGTGCCCTTTGCACATGCTTTTCGCACAGGACAAAAACTTGGTGTTGACCTTAAAGCCGAAATCCGAAAAGATATTTATCATTTTTCACGGCTTGGTTTCGACCTTTACCGTATTCATATTTGGGATACCGAGATAAGTGATGAGGAGGGAAACCTCCTGGAAAATGAACATCTTGATCACTTTGACTACCTTATCAATGAGTTAAAGAGCCGCGGAATCAATTTTGTACTTACGCCTATAGCTTACTGGGGCAACGGCTGGCCTGAACCCGATGAAGACACCCCCGGTTTTTCCAGCAAATATGGGAAAGAGGGAAGCCTCACTAATCCGCTGGCTATCGAGGCGCAGGAAAATTACCTGGCGCAATTCCTGGAGCATGTGAATCCTTACACCGGCATAGCCTATAAAGATGAACCTAATGTAATAGCCTTTGAAGTTAGCAATGAACCTCACCACAGGGAGCGCCCGGAGAAGGTACAGGAGTTTATTGAACGTATGTTGGCATCCATGAGATCTACAGGGACCAAAAAGCCAATCTTTTACAATGTTACCCACAGTACCCAATTGGCAGAAGTTTATGCCGCTTCTGGTATCGACGGCGGGACTTTCCAATGGTATCCGACGGGTCTTGGATTTGGGAAAGAGCTGGAGGGAAACCTTCTTCCTAATGTCAATAACTACAAAATTCCTTTTGACGAAGTTTGGAAGAAAAAAGGTTTGGCAAAACTGGTGTACGAGTTCGATGCGGCAGATGTGATGAAGTCATACATGTACCCGGCCATGGCACGTAGTTTTAGGCAGGCAGGAATGCAGATTGGGACTCATTTTGCCTATGATCCAACTTTCATGGCGCCTTTCAATACCGAGTACGACACACATTTCATGAACCTCGCCTACACGCCTTCAAAAGCGCTGGCATTGATGATTAGTGGGGAGATTTTTCATGAGTTGCCTATGAACAAAGACCTTGGCAAATATCCTGCTAATCTTAACTTCGGAAATTTCAGGATAAGCTATGAACAGGATCTTGCTGAAATGAATTCAGCAGAAAAATTTATTTACACGAATTCTACTGAAACCTTTCCGAAAAACACCCAAAAACTGAAGCAGATCGCAGGCGTGGGAAATTCGCCTTTGGTAAAATATAATGGTAAAGGAGCTTACTTTCTCGACAAGCTGGAGCATGGGGTCTGGAGACTCGAAGTAATGCCAGATGCTATTGTAGTGGATAATCCTTTTGGAAACAACAGTCTTGAAAAGACTTTGGCCGTGATTAAATATGGGAAGTGGGAAATGGAAGTGAACCTTCCCGGCCTTGGAAAAGAATTTGAAGTTAAGGGGATCAATGAAGGAAATAACCTTGCTCAAACCTCTGTTGGTAGCAGCTTTCCAATAGAACCTGGCACGTACATACTTTCCAAAAAGGGCAAAAATAGCAGGTCTTCCTACAAAGGCTGGAGCGAAAATAATTTCACGGCTTTTGTAGCACCTAAAAGTACGGTAGAAAAGACCTATGTGGTACACGAACCGGTTCCATCGCTTACTGAGGGTAGAAAACACGAAATTTCAGCGGAAATTGTCTCCAATAAACCTGTAGAAAAGGTCGAAGCCTGGTTTAGGAACGGGAATACCTATGAAAGTGTGCAGCTTCAGCATAAAGAGGCATATGATTATGGTGCAGCAGTTCCGGAAAAGATGCTCAAAAAAGGCTTTTTAGAGTACCGTATAATCGTCACTACTTCCGAAGGAACAAATACTTTTCCGGGGGGACAGAAAGGGAATCCGGGAGAATGGGGTTTTGATCCGGATGAGCCTTATAAAATACGTGTAGTAGCACCTGAAACACCGGTTTATTTATTCAATGCTTCTGAAGACAGCGAGCATGTTGTGGCGCGATGGCTGCCAACCATCAATACAGTGCCGGGGAAGTATCCCGGAGAGGCTGAATTTAGAGTGAATGTGGAAAAACTTTTTGAAGTAGACCCTGAAAACACTGAAGCGGAACCTGTTTATGAGTACTCTTTTAAGTATAACTTCAACAGAAAGGCCAGGGGTAGGAGCGGAGATCTTAAAAATAAAGAAAAACTGGTTTTAAAAGGACATTCGCTCAATGAGAAGCCGGTAAAACTACAGGTGGCATTGGTTATGAATAATGGAAGATCTTTTGGGAAAGTAATTGAACTTCTACCGGAAGTAATGGAATATGAGATCGATATTTCTGCTCTTAAACCTGTAAATACCGTGACTTTACCCAGACCTTACCCTACATTCCTGCCCTTATATTTCGAGCATAATGTACAGGAATCATTTGATGTTGAAGATGCCGAAAGCCTACAGTTTTCCATAGGCCCAGATCTTTTAGAACAGGAAAGGGAAGAGCAGCACGGGGTGGGGATTATTTCGGTGAGACTGGAGTAATTTCAGTGATCAGTGCTCAATGAGCAGTCATCAGAAATTTGTGCCACGAATTCACGAATGATTTTTCGGAATTTTCTCGATGGTGTCTCCTCCTTCAGAGGGGTGGCTAAAGGTCGGGGTGGGGCAGATGATAATATGTCGCTCCTCCGGGATTATTTATTTCTGTGTAAATTTTCTCAAATAAAAAAGGCCGGTCAAATGACCGGCCTTTTTTATTTATTTCAATTTTTTACTGCATGATAGAATAAACAGCATAACCATTGGCAGGTGCACGTAAAGAAACGTTACCATCTTTATCTGTGATGGGACTGTAATCTATATTGCCGGTATAGTCCATGATCATTGCCTGATTCCAATCTGTGTCTATATTTTCCTTGATCTTAATATTCCCACTGGTGTTCAGGTAAAGGATCAAACCGGGGCTGGATGGAGTCCGCGCCCTTTTCATGATGTATTCATCATCATCTACATAAAGCACCTCAACATCTCCGGTTGCAATTGTGTTATTGATAAGAATTAACTGTTGCAACTGACTTTTGAAGTCTTCATTTTCATAATCTGAATAAAAGATGGTTGGATACCCCGGGTGAGTTAAAATGAAAGCATATGCTTGCAGTTTATTTTCCATGGAGATAAAATTATTTTCATCGTCATCTTTTTCGGTATCATGATTGGCAGTGAAAGTTACTGCCTTATCGGGATAGGTCATCCACAACATATCATCGGTAAGGTAGGTAAGGTCATCATACCTGTCAAAGGCTTCATCAAGTTTATAGAAGGTGGAAAAATCAAAAACCCCACTCCCGGTTTCCTCAATGTAGTTCTCAAGTACCTGTACATTTGAATCCCAAAGTTCTGCGACAGAAAATCCACCCACTTCATCAAGCCATGCCTTTACTACCCAGGGTTCAAACCCCAGTACATAATCAAATCTCCAACCGTCAAAACCTACTTCATTCTTATAATAATTTGCAACGGAATTATCTGAAGCCCATAACCAGTCCTGGACATACTGCTGGTTGTGGTCTAAATTAGTCTCTTCATAAAAAAGACTTCCAGGATCATATGGACTGGTACTATTTGGATAGAAGTTCTCATAGTCACGGTTGAATTTGCCTGAAGCATTCCCATGCTCTTCGTCAAAAAGAGTGTAGGTATCGTACCCGCGGTATGGGTTGTACTCTAAACCTCCACCTGAGTTGTGGTTGAGTACAATATCGGCAATCACTTCAAGGCCATTTGCATGGGCTGTCTCAATAAGCGCATCAAGTTCTTCTCTTGAACCAAATCTTGTTTCCACAGTACTGTGTTGATCATATTCTCCAAGATCAAAATAATCTGAAGGGTCATATCCCATGGAAAATCCTCCAGACTGTCCTTTCGAAGCAGGGGGAAGCCACACACGGTTTACTCCGGCATCTGCCCAATCTCCCACCTTTGCAGTGAGTACTTCCCACCATTCATGTCTTGGCTCCACATCCCAATAAAAGCCCTGCATCATGACTCCGGTACCGTTGTCAAAATCGGCTAGATTTAATGGCTCCCCTGTAATGGGAGGTGGGTCTACTGTACCATTCCCCGGATCTGTTTCAATCACGTCATCATCTGAAGAACACCCTGTAAGAACGAGTAAAGCTAAAAACAATGGGAAAACTATAATTTTATTTTTCATTTTTGTAAAGATTTTATTCAAAAAAGGCCGCCGTGAAGCAGCCCTTTTTTACATTAGGATAGCAGCTTATTCAGCTGGAATCTGTTCGATAAAAATATATCTTCCGGTGATATCATTGAACCAAACATTATAAATTCCTGCTTTTGAAACTATAATGTCATCGCCAGTGGCTTGACCACTTGGGAAGTTTTCACCTCCACCCCAGTTTACTGCCCAATCCTGGTTAGCTCTGAATTTAATTCCTGCTTCTGAAAGTTCAACATCCTGAGCATACCAGATGTGAGGATCAAAAGTTGATTTAGTTAAAAGAATATCTGGCGTCGGATTATCATCACTTGGCCAACCCACTGTTGTTCCTTCACCAACTAAACCAATCATATCATAAGTTGCAGCACCACTTTCATCATAGGGTTCAAATGAATAGGTCATCTCATCAACGTTCATTGTTAGGCTATAGTAGGCATCTGCATCAACAGGAAAAGCTGATGGATCTCCGCCTAAAATTATACTATTGCTTAGATTTCCATTGTCAAGCCCCCATTGTGGTTGCCACTGACCAAGAATCTCAATAAGTTTAAATCCTTCCTTATCTCCACTTCCATCAAATCTTCCGGTGAAATAGAAAATATTTTCATTCTCAGCATCCCTGAACAACGGTGTATTGTTATTATCAGGATTCCAACCTGCAGCAGTAGCATCACCAACAAGGAAGAAGTTCAAGAAGACTTCCTCTTCTTCTCCTGCTGTTTCAGGAATAACAACATTTAAGGCTTTCACTTCAGAAGCATGTACCATTTCACCACCTGTACCGGCAGTAGCTACTACCTGAACGTACATAGTTCCTGTGTTTGGAGCCTCAGTTTCCGGGTCGTTGTCCAGTCCAACTTCTTCAGTAGCGAAATTCATAAGTTGCTTCACTTTTACAGCAAGATTTGTTCCTGCTGTACTTCCAAGTAATGCGGGGTCAGTCATATCCTCAGATGTTGATACCAGTACATCATAATTAATATTTGTAGGTACATCAAGATCTATCTCATTCCATACAAATCTTTCCACAGTGTTTTCTGCAGTAGAACTTGTCAAAATATACTCTGGTGAGAATGAGTTGACAAAAGCAATCCCTTCTGGGTCGGGTTGCGCGATGAATACCACATCATCATCGCTTGTACAGGCATTAAAACCTATGAGAGCAACAAAAGCTAATAGTAATATTGATAATTTTTTCATTGTTTTCATTTTATAATAATATTAGTATCCTGGATTTTGTGTTAGATTGGTGTTTACTCCTAAGTCTGAAGCTGGAATAGGGTAGATGTTTCTAAAAGCAGCAGTGGTTGTTCCCTGGGGAACATCACCTTTCCATGCCCAAACTCCATTTTCTGTGAACCTGTCAAAACGGATTAGGTCTGTCCTTCTGTGTGCTTCCCAATATAATTCCCTTCCTCTTTCATTAATAAGGAAATTAAGGCTAAGATCACTTGCAGAAATAAGTCCATTACCTTCTCCATAGGCTCTTTCCCTAAGTTCATTAACGTAGGCTAATGCTTGTGTCATGTTTGTATTGGTTCTAAAAGCAGCTTCGGCATACATGAGGTAAACATCTCCTAATCTAAAGAGTGGGAAATCTGTATCTACATGTTCCCCTGTAGCATCACTTCCCTGGTTCCCATCAACGTCTACATTCTTAAATTTGCCTACGGCATAACCATCTGTAAAGTCACTAATAGTGGTAACTTCAAGACTTTGACCCTCAGTGTAGAACATTTCCCTTTCATCTGCAGAATCGGCTCCATCAGGGAATAGACCTACAAATTCGGGAGTTGTTCTTAATCCTGCCCATCCGGAATTCACTCCGAATTCAGCTGGATCCATATCACCACCAATTGAGGCATGGATAACAAAGGTCAAACCTCCATAAGAGTTGGTGTTGAGACCATCAAATCTAATTGGGAAAATGATCTCGTTTTGAGCCCCGTTTACATCGTTGTCTGCAAGGAAAAGTTTCTGGTAGTCATCAACCAGCACATAACCTGCATCGATTACCTTTTGAGTATAAGTGAGAACATCTGAATATCTTGCAGTACCGGTATACACTTCAGCATTTAGATAAAGCTTTGCTAAAAGGGTCCAAACAGCAGCTTGATCTGCACGTCCATATTCGTTTTGTCCTGCAGCTACAATCTTATCTTCAATATCCAAAAGTTCACTCTCGATATAATTAAAGAGTTCTGCTCTTTGAATTTGTTCAGGAAGGAAAGCTCCAACAGGACTTTCTTCGGT
Organism: Salinimicrobium sp. TH3; assembly: GCF_026676115.1. Lineage (GTDB taxonomy): Bacteria > Bacteroidota > Bacteroidia > Flavobacteriales > Flavobacteriaceae > Salinimicrobium. The sequence goes on from NZ_JAPONB010000003.1 coordinate 246,855, forward strand.
GATGAAAGGAGGATTTCCATAAAGGTCCATGGCATGATAGTAGCTTAAAGCTCTTAAAAATCTTGCCTCTGCACGAAATTTCTGAATTTCTGAGATTTGATCTTCGGGAATTCCATTTGCACTTAAGCTCTCATCACTTGACTGGCGAATGTATTCGTTGGCCTGTGCGATTTGATACATGATCCTTGAATACATGGTACGAATAAATTCGTTTCCTGATGTCCAGTTTTGTCCGTGAAGGTCGGCGATGGTTCCATCGTTCCAGCCTATAAGGGCTTCATCTGTAGGAAGCTCCTGCAACATCCAGTAAAGACGCAGGTATTGCGAGAAACCTTCATCTAACCCCAAAAGGTCTGGTTCCCCGGCAGGTCCTTCCTGCCCGCTCACTGCAAGCCCTGCATATAATTTGGCTAAGAACTGCTTGTAAGCAGCTGGATCCTGAAGCAATTGGCCGGGCACCTGCCGGTTATCTTCTGGTTGTAGATCTAATTCGCTCTCACACGACCCCAAAATTGTAAGGCCGAGGAAAATGAGAAAGAATGATTTTATTTTGTTATTCATGTTCATAGTTTTTTATTCTCTAAAAAGTTAGATTAAGACCTACAGTATAAGTTCGGGGTCTTGGGTAGAAATTGTTATCAATTCCTCCCGAAATCTCTGGGTCAAGACCGTCGTAGTCTGTAATGGTCAAAACATTGCTGGCAGTTAACGAAGCCCTGAAATCGACTTTGTCCCCGGCAATTAAATATCCAATAGAAACGTTATCCAATTTTACGAAATCTGCACTCTGCACGTAATAATCTGAGAAGAATTGACTTTCATCAAAATCTGTTTCAAGAACGTTTGCGTTAAAGTTTGAATAATAAGGCTGCGGAGTAACAGTTCCTGCTCCTCTAAATCCTGTTGCAGACTGCATATTGTTGTACATATATCCTCCAAAGCTTCCTCTCCAGGTAAAGCTGAAGTCAAAATCCTTATAGTTGAAGTTACTGCTTAAGCCCATAAAGAAGTCTGGAGAACCTTTTTTGTAAGGTTGACGGTCAATTTCTGTAATGGTATTATCTCCATTTACATCTACATACGCCCCTTCAATTGGATCACCGTTTGGATCATACACCTGGCGGTACACAAAGAAAGTGGTTGGGTCAATATCTTTTTTCCAAATCTGGATCATGTTACCAACTCCTCCACTAATTTCTCCCTGCGGAATAAAGAAGTTTGGATCTTCTCCCAATGATAATTTGGTGATTTCAAGATCCTGAAAAGTGATATTGTAATTAAGGCTCCAGCTTATCTTATCTGTGCGGATCACATCTCCATTCAATCCAATTTCAAGACCTTTACTTACTGTTTCTCCCACATTGGTTATCAATCTGTCCGAAAGGTTAGCTCCGGCAGGAACCGGCACTTCAGCAAGAAGGTTCTCGGTGGTTCTGTGATAGGCATCTACGCTACCTGTTAAGCGGTCACTGAAAAAGCCAAAATCAATACCTACGTTGTAAGTCTGCAGTTCTTCCCATTGAAGATCCTTGTCATATTCTTCGGGACGAAGGGTTTGATAAAAGCGGTTTCCAAACTGGTAGCTGGCACCTCTTTCACTAGGAGTATATACTCCAATGTATCCATAGTTGCTTCCAATCTCCTGGTTACCTGTTACTCCATATCCAGCTCTTAATTTAAGTTCGGTTAAAACCCCCGAGTCCTTTAGGAAATCTTCATTATTGATCTTCCAACCTACAGAAACAGCAGGGAAGGAGCTCCAGCGGTTGTCTTCACTAAACCTGGAAGAACCATCCATCCTGTAACTACCAGAAACAAGGAACTTATCGTCTATATCAAAACTTGCTCTTGCAAAATAAGATTCAAGGGCATTTCTGTCTATAGTGATTGGATTTAAAACCCAGCCTCCTTCTACTGCAGCATCGGTATACCTCTGTTGACTTGAGATGAAAAACTCCTGATAAGAATGCCCCGCAGTAAGATCAACAGCAGTGTTTATCGATTCGATATAGGGTTTATAGTTGAAATAGAAATCCAAAAGCTGGTTACGGTTCATTCCCCAGTAAATCTCTTCATCTGCTATGCTTTGAAGAACAACTGCAGATGAGGTAGGGCGAAAGTTAAATCCATCATTTTCTGCATAATCCAGCCCCGCGTTTAAGTTAAAACGAAGATCCTCTACAAATGGAATTCTGTAATCTACGTTAAAATTGGTGATTACACGTTTAGTTTCTCCTTCGTCGTTATATTGTTTTAAAAGAGCAAGTGGATTACGGGTTGCTTGTTGCAGTGCAACACCATCAGCATTGGTCCATTCATAAAAACCACCATAGCGGCTGTTCTCATCATATACCGGCTTAGTAGGATCGAAATTTACAGCGGCACCAATTGCTCCTTCGTCTGCAAAGTCATTACGAGCAATACTTCCTTTAGCAGTTAACGTAAGTTTTAGGTCATTGTCCAAAAGATCATAGTTCAAGGCTGTGTTCAAAGCATTCCTTTGATAAAGATCTGTCTTTAAAACCCCTGTTTGAGAGGTGTGGTTATAATTTACTCTATAATAGAATTTATCAAGACCCTGGGATACTGTGAAGTTGTGAATAGCACCTACTGAAGTTTGGTAGATCTCATCCTGCCAATCTGTATTCGCATCTCCTAAGAGGCTTACATCGGTACCCGGAGTGGTTTCAATAAGATTTCTAAACTGGTCGGCGTCAAGGACATCAACTGTCTCTACGATCTCTCCAACAGAAGCTTTAAGATCATATTCAAATTTTAGGTCAGAATTCTTTTTCCCTTTTTTAGTAGTGATAAGAATTACCCCGTTCGAAGCCCTCGAACCGTAGATAGCAGTAGCTGATGCATCTTTTAATACCACAAAATCGGCGATTTCGTTTGGATTAATGGCATTCAATTGGTTTCTCACCCCTTGTACTCCTCTTTGATCTAAGGGAATTCCGTCAACAACAATAAGTGGAGAGTTATTGGCAGAGAGAGAGGAACCACCACGAATCCTTATTTCAGTTTCACCACCTGGTGCTCCACTACTGGATGTAATGCGCACCCCGGCAGATTTTCCCTGGATCAACTGTTCAGGTGAAACTATAGAGCCCTGATTAAAATCTTCGGTGGAGATTTGTTGAACGGCACCGGTAGCATCCTGCCTTCTGGTCGAACCATACCCAATTAGCACTACCTCTTCAAGTATGGCAGTATCGGGGGCTAGTTGTACATTAATAGTTTCCTGGCCTGTATAGGGAATCTCCTGGGGAGCAAATCCAACATATGATATGACAATCACATCATCAAGATTAACTCCTTCAAGGGTGTATTCCCCATCGAAATTTGTTGTGGTACCTGTTGTGGTACCTCTAATTACTATGTTAGCACCTGGAATAGGCATTCCGGTATCCCTTTCGGTAATAATACCGCTAACAGTAGATTGAGCAAAAAAGCTCATTGGCATCAATAACATGAGCAATGTGCTTTTAATAAATGTTCTCATAAAATTTGCTTTGTTAGGTTTTACTTATTTTAACCTTATATTTCTACTTTCCCGGAATAAAAGTAGGCATTCTAAAAAGATAAAGGAGTATTAAATAAAGCAGGGAGGGGCCCGAAAACGTTTTCGTGTTGAAAACTTTATCATAATCTTTATTTAACAGTAAATTATAATAGATTTACCATTTTTAACCGGTCTTGAATTTTGATCCTTTAATAATGAAACCAAAACTAACTTTAAAACAAATTGCAAGGGAACTAGATGTGTCTGTCTCAACAGTTTCAAAAGCCTTACGCGACAGTCCTGAAATAAGTGATGAAACCAGGCAAAAAATTCAGGCCTTTGCCAAGCTGTATAATTACAAACCCAACAATATTGCTTTAAGCCTTAAGAACAGGAGAACAAGAACAATAGGGTTGGTACTTCCCGAGATCGTTCACGACTTTTTTGCTACTGTTATTACAGGGGTGGAGGAAGTGGCAAATAAACGGGGATATAACGTTCTCATTTGTTTATCGAACAATTCTTTTGACAGGGAGGTAATGAACTTGGAAATGCTGGCTAATGGAAGCACCGATGGATTTATCCTTTCTGTAGCCAAGGAAACTCAGCAAAAAGGGGATTACCACCACCTGCAGGAGGTGATAAGTCAGGGGATGCCTGTAGTAATGGTGGACAGGGTGGTTAATGAAATCATATGTGACAAGGTTATTATTGATGATAGCGACGGCGCCCGGGATGCAGTACAACATCTTATTGATAATGGCTGCCGCAGGATAGCAATTATTACCACTGTAGACTATATTAGTGTAGGAAAATTGAGAACAGAAGGATATTTAAGAGCCTTAAGAGGTAATGATGTTGAATTAGATGAAGATCTTATCCTAAAAATAGAAGACGTAGACAACAGCCATGAAGCTATCTCTCAATTCCTTGGAGCAAGGGAGATCGACGGGGTTTTTGCTGTGAATGAACAGTTTGCTACAAGTGCAGTAAAAGCTTTATTGAACAAAGGTTTATCTGTACCCGAAGATGTGCTTGTTTTTAGTTTTTCTGACGGGGAACTTTCCCGAAGGTTCATTCCCAGCTTAAGTACCGTGAACCAGCACGGGGCCGATATGGGAGCTAAGGCTGCCGAATTACTCATAGACCGAATCGAAAAGACAGTTACAGATGAGGAGTACCAGACAGCTATCGTGAAAACAAGTTTGGTGGAGCGGGAATCTACACAGAAGAGAAAAAAAGCTACAGTGTAAATTTATTTCCTATCTTTGACAGGATTTTTATCAAAACTTATATTTCTACTTCCCCTTTAAAAGTTTTGATAAGTCTAAAAGCTTATCGTAATCAAATAATACGATAATGCAAAAACGCACTTTGAGTTTTTGGGAGATCTGGAATATGAGTTTCGGATTTCTAGGAATACAGTTTGGTTTTGCTCTGCAAAACGCCAATACTTCCCGAATTTTTGAAACCCTTGGAGCAGATGTGGATCAAATTCCTATTCTGTGGATCGCTGCGCCTGTTACCGGGCTTGTGGTACAGCCAATAATAGGATATTTTAGTGACCGCACCTGGACGAGACTGGGGCGCCGCAGACCTTATTTCCTGGCTGGAGCCATTCTTTCTTCAATTGCCTTATTCATAATGCCCAATTCGCCTACTTTGTGGATCGCAGCCGGTACCTTATGGATCATGGATGCTTCCATAAATATTTCAATGGAACCCTTCCGCGCATTTGTTGGGGATAACTTACCTGCCAAACAAAGAACCCTTGGCTTTGCCATGCAAAGTTTTTTTATTGGAATTGGAGCTGTAGTGGGATCTCTTTTGCCTTACGTTTTTTCCAGCTGGTTGGGAATAAGTAATACTGCTCCCGAAGGTGTAATCCCAGATTCGGTTAAGTGGTCGTTCTATGTAGGAGGTATTGTTTTCCTTTTTGCCGTTATCTGGACAGTAGTAAAATCGAAGGAATATTCTCCCGAAGAATTGGCGGCCTTTGAAAAGGCCGATAAAAAAATTGCACCTGTACAGGAAACTGCTGAACAACGACAATTGAATATTAAGAAGCAGTTGTATTATGGACTGGGAATGCTTGTTTTTGGGACTGCAGTAAGCTGGTACATATTTAGCAATGACCTGACCAAGGAATTGTACATTCTTTTTGTGGGATTAATTGTGGTGGGTGTTCTCTTTATGATCACTTCAATGCTTAGAAAGCAAAAAATAAGGAATGGATTTACTGTGATCGTTACCGATATGCTCAACATGCCCGACACGATGAAGCAACTGGCGTGGGTGCAGTTCTTTTCCTGGTTCGCACTTTTTTCCCTTTGGATATATACTACAGCAGCCGTAACAGGACACGTTTTTGGAACTTCAGATCCTACTTCGGAGCTTTATAACGATGCAGCCGACTGGGTGCCGGTTATGTTTACAGTTTATAATGGTGTTGCTGCTGCAGTAGCTTTTCTTTTGCCGGTACTGGCCAAGCGAACCAGCAACAAATTCACCCACCTTCTTGCACTCACTATTGGGGGAATTAGTCTTATTTCAATCTTCTTTCTGTCGAGTAAAGCAGGACTTCTGTTATCGATGGTGGGAGTGGGAGTCGCATGGGCAAGTATTCTTTCACTGCCTTATGCAATGTTGTCAGGGTCTTTGCCTTCGGCAAAAATGGGTTATTACATGGGGGTATTCAATTTCTTCATCGTGATCCCGCAAATAGTAGCTGCAACAATATTAGGTTATATAGTAAAGGAATTTTTTTCAAATCAACCGGTATATGCACTTATAGTAGGAGGCTTTTCCATGATACTGGCAGGGCTATTGACGTTGAGAGTGCGCACAAATAAGAGATTAGATATACATGAATAATACAAAAGGAATAATATTCGACCTGGATGGGGTAATAGTCGACACAGCCAAATTTCATTATCTGGCGTGGAGAAAAATGGCCAACGACCTTGGATTTGATATTACACTTGAACAAAATGAACAATTAAAAGGTGTGAGCAGGGTGCATTCCCTGCAGCAAATATTGGGCTGGGGGAATAAAACAGTGACCGAAGAAGAATTTCAGCAGCTCATGAGCTCCAAGAATGAAGATTACCTGGCAAAAATAGCCCATATGGATGAGGGAGACCTTCTCCCAGGAGTTAAAAAAGTGCTGGATTATTTGACAGAAAACAACATTCCTTTTGCCCTGGGTTCTGCCAGCAAAAATGCGAGACCTATTTTAAAAGGTCTCAAAATTGAGCACCGGTTCAAGGGTATAGTCGATGGTAATGATGTGACCAAGGCTAAACCTAATCCTGAAGTTTTTTTAATTGCTGCTGAAAAACTGGGAATGGCTCCGGAAGAATGTATAGTTATGGAAGATTCTGTAGCTGGGGTTGAAGCGGCAAACCTGGCGGGAATGACAAGCATAGGAATAGGAGATAGGGAGATCCTGAAAGAAGCGGATCATATCTTCTCCGATTTCACAGGAGTAGACATAGAATTTATAGAGAAAATCGTTAGAAAATAAACAAATGAATCAGGATTATATAAAACCGAATAACTGGTCAATTCTGGAAGAAGGATTTGATGCAGAGAGAGTAGAAGCTTCCGAAAGTCTTTTTAGCCTCGGAAACGGAGCGATGGGACAACGAGCAAATTTTGAAGAGTATTACTCCGGTGATACTTTTCAGGGAAGCTACATAGCGGGAGTTTACTACCCCGATAAAACAAAAGTGGGCTGGTGGAAGAATGGTTATCCCGAATATTTTGCAAAAGTGCTCAATGCACCAAACTGGATTGGGATCAATGTATTCATTAATGGGGAAGCGCTAGATCTCGCTACCTGTAAGGAAATCATGGATTTTCGAAGAGAACTCAATATGAAAGAGGGCTGGTATGAACGTAGTTTCACTGCGGTTATGCCAAATGACCTGTTGGTTGCAGTGAAAGTAACAAGGTTTCTTTCCTTAAAAAGAAATGAGCTCGGTGTGATCAACTATGAAGTTGAAGTGAAAAATGGAGATGCAACTGTCATTTTTGAGCCCTATCTGGATAGTGGAATTACTAATGAAGATGCCAACTGGGAAGAGAAGTTCTGGGAAACGCTGGAAGTCAAGACAGATGGGGAGCGAGGTTTCATTACAGCTAAAACCTTAAAAACAGAATTTCATGCTACCGCTTATATGCAGTCAAGGCTGTTTAAAAATGGAAAAGGTCTGAGCCTGGAGCCTACAGAAGTCAGTTTTGATGAAAAGATTATCTTCAGGTACTCCACAGATGTCAAAAAAGGTGAAAAAGTGGCCCTTCATAAGTTCGGCGGGTATGTTACAGACATGAATCACAAGCGCCCGAATCTTTTAAATGCGGCCAGTTCTGTTCTTGATGCCTCAGTTTCAGCCGGATTTGAAAAACTTCTTCAGGAGCAAAAAGAAGCCTGGGCATCTGTTTGGGAAATGGCCGATATTTCCATTGAAGGTGATGTAAAAGCTCAGCAGGGGATCAGGTTTAATATTTTTCAGCTAAACCAGACTTACCTTGGGGAAGATGCACGTTTAAATATTGGTCCCAAAGGCTTTACAGGAGAAAAATATGGCGGTAGTACCTATTGGGATACTGAAGCCTACTGTATTCCTTTTTATATGGCTACCAAAGATCAACATGTGGCAAGGAACCTGCTTACCTATAGATATAACCATCTGGACAAGGCCATTGAAAATGCCAAAAAATTAGGCTTTTCCAATGGAGCAGCCCTGTATCCAATGGTGACTATGAATGGCGAGGAAAGTCATAATGAATGGGAGATCACATTTGAAGAAATCCACCGCAACGGGGCAATGGTTGTTGCTATTAAAAGATACGTTGACTACACCGGAGATTTTAGTTATATCCCTGAAAAAGGGCTGGAAGTAATGATCGCTATTGCACGTTTTTGGCAACAGCGAGCTAATTACAGCACAAAGAAAGATAAGTTCGTTATCCTGGGAGTAACCGGCCCAAATGAGTATGAGAACAATGTGAACAATAACTGGTATACCAATTATATTGCTAAATGGTGTATAGATTATTGTATGGCCTCTTTGGAAAAAGTGGAAAAAGAATATACTTCAGATCATAAGCGGATACTGGATAAGACAGGACTGAGTGATACTGAAATTGGAGGGTGGAAAGAAATTTCTGAAAAGATGTATTTCCCTTATTCCGAAGAATATAAGGTGTTCATGCAGCAGGATAGTTTTCTGGATAAGGAGATCATTCCGGTTTCCGAATTATCTGCTTCCCAGCGCCCCATCAACCAGAAGTGGAGCTGGGACCGTATTTTGCGTTCGTGTTACATCAAACAGGCAGATGTATTGCAGGGATTCTATTTCTTTGAAGATCATTTCTCCAAAGAAGACCTGGAAAAACATTTCGATTTCTATGAACCATTGACCGTGCATGAATCCTCACTGTCTCCATGTGTTCACAGTATCCAGGCAGCGGCTTTGGGCCGAATGGAACAAGCTTACAAATTTTATTTAAGAACTTCAAGATTGGATCTTGATGATTACAACAACGAGGTGAAGGAAGGTTGTCATATTACAAGTATGGCGGGAACCTGGATGAGCATTGTAGAAGGATTTGGCGGGATGCGCGTGGTAGATGGAAAGCTTTCCTTCAATCCAAGAATACCCGATGGTTGGGATAGCTACTCCTTCAAACTCAACTTTAGGAACCAGATTCTAAAAATAAATGTGGCGCCGCAAAAAACCAGTTTCACCCTGGAAGGCAATGAAACCCTGGAAATCCTTGTAAAAGGAAATCCTGTAAAGGTAGAGCCAAGTGTGCCGGTAACTGTCTAAAATATCAAATATGAAGAAGCTTATTTTTTCCTTTTTGTTCCTCATAAGTCTTTCCTTAACCGCACAAATAGAAAAGGTGGAACCTCCTTTTTGGTGGAGCGACATGAACCTTTCTGAAGTGCAGTTAATGTTCTACGGAAAAAATATTGCTGAATATACTGTTTCGGCACCTAAGGAAATGGTGATTAGCAATGTGAATAAGACCGAAAATCCGAATTACGTGTTTGTTACGGTGCAAACTGAAGGTTTGCCGCCAGGAAGCTATGACATCAGGTTCTCCAAAAAAGGGAAAAAAGGCTTCTCTTACAGTTATGAACTCAAAGAGCGCGATCCGAATTCTGCGCTTCGCGAAGGATTTGATGCTTCAGATGCCATCTACCTTATAATGCCCGATAGGTTTGCAAATGCAAATCCTTCAAATGATTCCCATCCCGATCTTCAGGAAAAAGCAGATCGCAGTAATCCGGGAGGCCGCCACGGTGGGGATATTGAAGGAATAATTGAAAACCTCGATTATCTTGAAGATCTTGGAATAACTGCCATCTGGACCACGCCATTACTTGAGGATGACGATCCTGCATATTCCTATCATACTTACGCGCAAAGTGATGTGTACAAAGTTGATCCCCGTTTTGGGACCAACGAAGATTATCGGCGCCTTGCTATAGAAATGGAGAAGCGGGATATGGACCTTATCATGGATTATGTTACTAATCACTGGGGCGCAGAGCACTGGATGATCAAGGATCTACCAACTTATGACTGGATTCACCAGTTTCCCGGTTATAAGAATTCCAACTATCGTATGACTACCCAATTTGATCCTCACAGATCTGGAATTGATACAGAATTGAATGAAGACGGTTGGTTTACTTCGACAATGCCCGATCTTAATCAAAGTAATCCATTGGTGTTGAACTATTTGACGCAGAATGCCATTTGGTGGATTGAATACGCAGGCCTGGATGGGTTTAGAGTAGATACCTACTCATATAATGATAAGGACGGGATCTCAAAGTGGACAAAAGCTGTGATGGATGAATATCCTAATTTCAATATTGTAGGAGAGGTATGGATGCATGATCAAGCGCAGATATCTTACTGGCAAAAAGATTCTCCCGTAGGAGCTATCCAGAGTTTTAATTCTCATTTACCTTCGGTAATGGATTTTACGCTGCACGATGCCATAATGAGCATGTTCAATGAAGATGATATGGGCTGGGACCGCGGGATGGTTAGGGCATATGACAATTTCGCCAATGATTTCCTTTATGAGGACATCTACAATCTGCTGGTTTTTTCGGGAAATCATGACACAAATCGTATCAATGAACAATATGACGGAGACGTTGACAAATATAAACTCGCTATGACACTGGTTTTGACCACCCGTGGAATTCCGCAGTTGTACTATGGAGATGAAATTGGAATGCGTGGAGACAAACCTGCAAAAGGTGATGGCGACATTCGCAGAGATTTCCCGGGAGGTTGGGAAGGGGATTCTCAAAATGCCTTTAATGAAGCCGGGAGGACTCAGCAGCAGAATGAATACCATTCTTTCACTAAAAAACTGCTGAATTACCGCAAAAACAACGAAGTATTACATACCGGGAAATTGTTGCAGTACATTCCCGAGAACAATGTCTATGTCTATTTTAGATATAATGCAAACGACAGGGTAATGGTGGTTATCAACAACAATCCTGAAGATCAAAACCTCGATCTTGAACGTTTTGCTGAAGGTTTAGCAGAATCGACCTCGGGGAAAGACGTTATCTCAGGTGAGCAGGTTTCTTTAAGTGATAGTCTGGAAGTTTCAGGAAAATCATCTATGGTACTTGAACTAAACTAATGGCTATGAACCTGCTTCGGAAAGACCTCCCAAAAATGCCATTTTTGACGGCCTGTCTTTTGTTGTCTTTCTCTTTTTATGCTCAAAATCCAAATAGAAATTATTTGGGGCATGAAAATACAGCCGCGGGTGTAGAGATCACAACCAGTGATGGGAAGTACCTCTTCAGGTATATTACTCCGGAAATTGTCGAGACCACTTTTGTTCCCTCGGGGCAGGATTATAAAGAGGAATCTCACGCCGTGGTGCTGGAACCGCAAATAGTAAATTTTACTGTTTCTGAAGGAGAAGAAAAAGTTCTTATTGATTCTGAAGGATTGGATATTGAGGTGTCAAAAATGCCATTTCAGGTCACTTATTTTTTCGATGGAGAAAAAGTAATTTCAGAAAAGACAGGTTATTTGAAGGGAGAGGAACATGAGAAACTAAATTTTAATCTCACCGAATCTGAAGTTCTTATGGGCGGCGGCGCTCGCGCTCTCGGGATGAACAGGAGGGGAAACCGGCTTCAGCTTTATAACAAAGCCCATTACGGCTATGAAACCAAAAGCGAACTTCTCAATTTCACGTTACCTATAGTCCTTTCTTCAGAAAAATATTTACTTCATTTTGATAATGCGCCTATTGGATATCTTGACCTGGACAGCAATTTTAGCAATACGCTTACCTATGAAACCATAGGTGGGCGTAAAACCTATCAACTTGTGGTAGGAGACACCTGGGAAAATATTGTTGGGAATTACACACTCTTGACAGGACGGCAACCCTTACCACCACGCTGGACTTTTGGAAATTTCTCCAGCCGTTTTGGATATCACTCCCAAAATGAGGTAGAGGAAACTATAGAAAAATTTAGAGAAGAAGAAATTCCCGTAGATGCTGTAATTATTGACCTTTTTTGGTTTGGTCATGAAATAAAAGGTACAATGGGAAATCTATCATTTGTCACAGACTCATTTCCGCAACCTAAGGAAATGATGCAGGATCTTGCAGACGACGGGGTGAAGACCATCCTGGTGACGGAACCTTTTGTTCTTACCACCTCCAACAGGTGGGAGGAAGCGGTGCAAGAAAATGTATTGGCTAAGGATTCTCTTGGTAATCCATTTACCTACGATTTTTACTTTGGGAACACCGGTTTAATTGACATTTTTGACCCGCAGGCGCAGGGTTGGTTCTGGAACATTTATGAGGAGCTAACAGAAATGGGCGTTGGCGGCTGGTGGGGTGATCTGGGAGAACCCGAGGTGCATCCTGAAAGCCTTATCCACAGGACCGGAACAGCCAATGAGGTTCATAACATTTATGGCCATTACTGGGCGAAGTTGATCCATGAAGGTTACCAACAATCATTTTCTGATCAAAGACCCTTTATCCTTATGCGTGCCGGGGCTGCTGGTTCTCAAAGGTTCGGATTGATGCCATGGTCCGGGGATGTGAACAGGAGCTGGGGCGGATTAAAACCACAACCGGAAATTTCTCTGCAAATGGGACTTCAGGGATTGGCCTATATGCATTCAGATCTGGGTGGCTTTGCCGGTGATAATCTTAATGATGAGCTATACGTAAGATGGCTGCAGTACGGAGTATTCCAACCAATTTTTCGCCCGCATGCCCAGGAAGCAGTACCGTCTGAACCTGTTTTTAGGGAGCCAAAGACCAAAGCCCTTTCAAAAAAAGCAATTGAACTGCGGTATCAACTCCTGCCTTATAACTACACTTTAGCCTTTAGAAACACAACAGAAGGTTTGCCTCTCATGCGACCACTTTTCTTTGAAGAGCCAGAGAATTTTAGACTTTATTCGGTCGCAGGGACTTATTTATGGGGCGAAAACTTCCTTATTTCGCCGGTGCTTCAGGAAAATGTTGATCAACAGGAGGTATATTTTCCGAAGGGATCAAACTGGTTTGACTTTTATACAGGAGAGAAATATCCAGGAGGCTCAACAGCGACAATTCCATTGAAAGAAGAATATATACCAACCTTTGTACGGGGCGGAGCTTTCATACCTATGGCAAAACCAATGCAAACCACTCAGAATTTTTCAGCAGAAGATGTTGTGCTACATTACTTTTTTGACAGGGAAGCGGGCAAGACAGAAGATATTCTGTATCACGATGACGGGAAGACCTCCAATTCTTATGTTAACGGAGACTATGAAGTACTTTCTTTCAAGAGCAGCACCACAGAGAAAAAACTGTCTATCGATATCCTGAAAAAAACAGGAAGCACGCGGGGAGCTTCAGAATTTAAAGAGGTAAACCTGGTTATCCATAACCTGGACAGGAGACCCGGGGAAATTCAATTAGAGAATAAAAAAGTCAATTTTGAATTTGATCAAAAAGAGCATAAACTTTTAATTCCTGTTAGTTTAAACGACGACAAAACAAGTCTTACCATTATTAACTAAATTTATTTCATATGAAGAAAATATCAATTTTATTACTTGGTTTACTAACCCTGGCCTCATGTAAAAATGAGCCCAAAGAAACTGTAGCGGTAGTTGAGGAAGAGCAAACTATTGAGCCGGTTACCAACGAAGCCATGGAGTCGGCGGTTATTTATGAAGCCAATATAAGGCAGTATTCTCCCGAAGGAACCTTTGATGCCTTCACGAAAGATATTCCGCAGTTGAAAGACCTGGGGGTAAAAGTGATCTGGTTGATGCCAATTTATCCAATTTCTGAAGCGCGTAGAAAAGCTACTAACGATCTAAGTATTGAGGATATTGAAGATCCTGAAGAAAGGAAGAAGTATCTTGGCAGTTACTATGCTATTGCTGATTATACTGCGGTAAATCCTGAATTTGGCACCAAGGAAGATCTTGATGAATTGGTTGAAACTGCTCATGAAAACGGCATGTATGTGATCCTTGACTGGGTTGCCAACCACACCGGCTGGGACCACCCATGGCTGGAAGAAAACCCCGATTTTTATACTCAGAATGAACAAGGGGAGCCTGTAGATCCACTAAACCCCGATACTGGAGAATCATGGGGATGGACAGATGTTGCCGACCTTAATTATGATAATAAAGAACTGTGGGAAGCAATGACCTCCGAAATGAAGTACTGGATCGAAGAGCACGATATCGACGGATTTAGAGCCGATGTTGCCGGAGAAGTGCCTACAGAATTCTGGGACCAGGCAGTGCCACAACTTCAGGAAACCAAACCCGTGTTCATGCTGGCCGAGTCTGAAGATAAGGATCTCTTCCACAATGCCTTTGACATGGGTTACAATTGGGAAGGTCATCACTTAAAGAACCAGATCGCGCAGGGAAAAGCCACTGTGGAGGCCTGGGATGAATACATGAAAAAGATAGATACTACTTACCAGGAGGATGATTATCTTATGAACTTTGTGACAAATCACGATGAGAATTCTTGGAATGGCACAGTTCGCGAGAGAATGGGAGATGCCGCCGAAGCTATGGTAGCTCTTACATACAGCATTCCCGGTATGCCCTTAATTTATAGCGGGCAGGAGTATGACATGGATAAAAGACTCAGGTTCTTTGAAAAAGATACCATCTCTAAAACTAAAGGAGTAATGTGGCCCCTATTGGAAAAACTGGGTCAACTTAAAAACCAGAACAAAGCATTGCATGGAGGCAAGGAAGCAGCAGCTTATAACAGGCTGCAAACTTCACTGGATAAGCAAATTCTTGCTTTTGAAAGATCAAAAGGAGGAGAAAAGCTAATCTACATTGCCAATCTTTCAGAAAAACCAGCCGATTTCACCCTTAAGTTGGAAAATGAACTGCAACCTTATCTTGGAAAAAAAGATTTTAAAAAGCAAAAAAATGACCAATATCATTTCGGCCCTTGGGAATATGTAATATTAGCAGATAATTAATAAATTGCCCAAAAAAATATAAAAAAGCCTCAAAAATGGGGCTTTTTTCTTTTTTATTAACCGAAAACGTTTGAGAAATTTAATTGATTAGGTTATCTTATGTAATTGAAATAGCTTTACGCTGATGTTAGAGAAAATAAAAAAAATCGGGGTATTAACTTCTGGAGGAGACGCTCCCGGAATGAATGCAGCAATTCGAGCTGTGACCCGAAGTTGTGCTTTTTACAATATAGAATGTATAGGAATTTACAGAGGATACCAAGGCCTTATTGAAGGGGATTTTGAATTACTCACTGCCCGCTCTGTAAGAAATATTATCAACAAAGGTGGGACTTTCCTTAAATCTGCCCGCTCACAGGAATTCCGAACAGTAGAAGGTCGTGCAAAGGCCTTTAAAAATTTAAAGGACGCAGAGATTGATGCTCTTGTGGTAATAGGTGGTGACGGTACTTTTACCGGAGCTATTTACCTGGAGAAGGAACACGGTATGCCGGTAGTTGGAATTCCCGGTACCATTGATAATGATATCAACGGGACAGATTATACTATAGGGTATGATACTGCTTTGAATACTGTGGTTGATGCCATTGACAAAATCAGGGATACTGCCAGTTCCCATGACCGTCTTTTCCTTGTGGAAGTAATGGGTCGGGATGCCGGTGATATTGCTTTAAATGCAGGAATTGGAGCCGGAGCCGAAGAGATCCTTATTCCCGAAGAGGATAAAGGGATAGAAAGGATGCTGGATTCTCTTACCAAAAGCCGGAAATCGGGAAAAACCTCCAGTATTATTGTAGTAGCCGAAGGTGAAAAAAGCGGTAAGAACATCTTCGAACTTGCCGATTTCATTGGAGAGAACCTTACAGATTATGATATTAGAGTGTCGGTACTGGGGCACATCCAGCGGGGTGGTGCGCCAAGCTGCTATGACAGGGTG
The DNA here is from genome assembly GCF_026676115.1 of Salinimicrobium sp. TH3. GTDB lineage: Bacteria > Bacteroidota > Bacteroidia > Flavobacteriales > Flavobacteriaceae > Salinimicrobium. The sequence goes on from NZ_JAPONB010000003.1 coordinate 262,845, forward strand.
CTTGCCAGCAAACTTGGAGTAGGTGCTGTTGAGACATTACTGCGGGGAGAAACCGGGGTAATGGTAGGGATCACACACAAATTAGTAACATCGGTGGATTTTGAAGTTGCTATAAAAGGCTCTAAGCCATTAGATAAAGAATTGAGACGGGTGTTGAACATCACCACCATATAATTTAAATTAAATTTCAAATATTATGAGTACTAAAATAGGAATAAACGGATTTGGTCGAATTGGAAGGATCGCCTTCAGAATTGCCAGTGAAAGAAAAGATGTTGAGGTTGTAGCAATTAACGACTTGCTTGACGTTGACCATTTAGCATATCTTTTAAAATATGATTCGGTTCACGGAAGGTTCAATGGAACTGTTGAAATTGAAGGAGGAAACCTTGTTGTGAATGGAAAAACTGTTCGTATTACTGCCGAAAAGAATCCTGAAGATCTTAAGTGGGATGAAGTAGGAGCCGAGATCGTTATGGATTGTACGGGTATTTTCACAACCAAAGATACAGCTGCAAAACACTTAACTGCAGGTGCCAAAAAAGTGGTTATTTCTGCGCCGTCTAAAGATGCGCCAATGTTTGTAATGGGAGTTAACCATCAGGACATCACTGCAGAGGATAAAGTTGTTTCAAATGCTTCATGTACCACAAACTGTCTTGCGCCACTTGCCAAGATCGTTGATGATGAATTTGGCCTTGTAGAAGGTCTTATGACTACTATCCATGCAACTACTGCTACTCAAATGACAGTAGATGGTCCTTCTAAAAAAGACTGGAGAGGTGGTAGAAGTGCACTTCTAAATATTATCCCTTCTTCTACAGGAGCAGCCAAAGCGGTTGGAAAAGTAATTCCAAAACTGGATGGTAAACTTACTGGTATGGCATTTAGAGTTCCTACTGCCGATGTTTCTGTAGTTGACCTTACGGTAAGAACAGAAAAAGCTGCTTCTTACGAAGAGATCAAAGCAGCCTTCAAAAAAGCTTCAGAAGGAGCATATAAAGGAATCCTGTCCTATACCGAAGAGCAGGTAGTATCTCAGGATTTTGTTTCCAATGCCTACGTTTGTAACTTCGATGCAGGAGCAGGTATCGCTCTTAATGATAACTTCTTTAAGTTAGTGGCATGGTACGATAATGAGTATGGATATTCAGCTAAATTAGTAGACTTGTCTGCTCACGTAGCTTCACTTAAATAATTAATAAAAAAGCCCTGCCTTTGGTCAGGGCTTTTTGATACTTCCTATTATGATTTTAATAGCAGACGGAGGCTCCACTAAATGTGACTGGATCTTACTTGATTCGGAAGGTGAGCAAATAATGAAAACACGCACCAAAGGACTTAATCCTGCAGTGTTCAAAACAGAAGTACTTCAGGAAAGACTGGAGGAAAACCTTGACCTTAAACAGGTAAAAGAAAAGGTAGAAAGAGTCCATTTTTATGGTGCAGGATGCGGAACGGCAAAACCCACGGCCTTATTAAAGGCCATTCTAAGCACTTATTTTTCGGGTGCCAGTGACGTGAGAGTACAGGAAGATATGGTCGCAGCTGTTTATGCAGTTACAGATAAGCCTGGAATTGTATGTATTCTTGGAACAGGTTCCAACAGTTGTTATTACGATGGGAAAACCGTAAGAACAGCAGTAGATTCTCTGGGATATATCTTGATGGATGAAGCCAGTGGGAATTATTTCGGGAAAAGGCTTATAAGGGATTACTATTACAAGAAAATGCCAAAAAAGCTGGCCGATATCTTTGAAAAGGAGTACGATCTTTCTTCCGATTCTATTAAGGAAAATATCTACAAGAAGGACAACCCAAATACTTATCTTGCCCATTTTGCTGAATTCATCTTTAAAAATGAAAGAAATGGATATTTCTACCAGCTTATTGCTGAAGGAATGCAGAACTTTATTGAGCACAGAGTACTTTGTTTTAAAGAAGCCCAGAATGTGCCTATTCACTTTGTAGGTTCCATAGCTTATTTTTCTCAGGACATAATAAAAGATTCTTTGCAGCCATACCGGCTTGAACCTGGTAACTTCGTGCAACGTCCTATTGACGGGATCATTGATTACTACAGGAAACACTTCATAGGAAAATAGTTTTTTCTTTCACAACTTTTAGAGAACGGCTGCCTAGATGGGCAGCCGTTTTCATTTATATACGTTTCAAAAATGGCATTTTGGATAGGTTTTCATTTTGAATAAATCATAAATATTTGTTTAAAAAACAGGGCTCCCGCCTTAACCCGAAATTTTTACTACATTTAGTCAAAGATTTTTTTAATGCTGGTTAAAGTTTACGGAAGTGCAGTTTTTGGCGTAGAAGCCACCACCATTACGGTGGAAGTAAACGTAGACACCGGCATAGGGTATCATCTCGTTGGGCTTCCAGACATTGCTGTGAAGGAAAGCAGCTTCAGGATTGCTGCGGCACTCAAAAATGTTGGTTACCATCTCCCCGGAAAGAAAATTACAGTAAATATGGCGCCGGCCGATCTTCGGAAGGAAGGTTCAGCATATGACCTCACTTTCGCCATGGGAATTCTCATGGCTTCAGGCCAAATTAAAGCCACAAACATTGGCGACTATATCATCATGGGCGAACTTTCCCTTGACGGAAGTCTGCAGCCTATAAAAGGAGCTTTACCCATAGCAATAAAAGCTAAAGAGGAAGGTTTTAAAGGTTTTATACTTCCGAAGCAGAATGTAAAAGAAGCTGCAATTGTTGGTGGGCTGGAGGTCTATGGAATTGAAAATATTGATGAAATAATCCGCTTTTTTGACCGCGGGGAGCAGCTGGAAAGAACTATGATAGACACCCGGAAGGAATTTTATCAGGAGCTGGAAAATCCTGAACACGACTTTGCCGATGTTAAAGGTCAGGAATCTATTAAACGCTGTATGGAAATCGCTGCCGCAGGCGGGCATAATATCATATTAATTGGTCCTCCCGGGGCAGGAAAAACTATGCTGGCAAAACGATTGCCCAGTATTTTGCCGCCCATGACCTTACATGAAGCTTTGGAAACCACCAAAATTCATAGCGTAGTGGGGCGGGTAAAAGAAAGTGTGGGCTTAATGGCACACAGGCCTTTTAGAAGTCCCCATCATACAATTAGCGACGTCGCGCTTGTGGGCGGCGGAGCTTATCCACAGCCGGGGGAGATTTCGCTATCGCACAACGGAGTCTTGTTTTTAGATGAACTTCCTGAGTTTAAAAGGAGTGTGCTTGAAGTAATGCGACAACCTTTGGAAGACAGGGAGGTAACAATTTCAAGAGCAAAATTCACGGTGACTTATCCATCAAGTTTTATGCTGGTCGCCAGTATGAATCCCAGCCCCAGTGGATATTTTAATGATCCGGGTTCACCGGTAACGTCCTCTCCTTCAGAAATGCACAGGTACATGAGCAAAATAAGCGGGCCTTTGCTGGATAGAATAGATATTCATATCGAAGTGACTCCGGTTCCATTTGAAAAGTTAAGTGAGGACAGGCGGGGGGAAAGTAGCCTTGACATAAGAAAAAGAGTGACAGCCGCAAGGCAAAAGCAAACCGACAGGTTTGCGGATAATGAAAAAGTACATTATAACGCGCAGATGAGCGTGAAGCAGATAAGAGCACATTGCAGCCTTGACCCAGATTCAACGAACCTGCTAAAGGTGGCGATGGAACGGCTTAATTTATCGGCGAGGGCTTACGATCGTATTCTTAAAGTTGCCCGTACAATCGCAGATTTAGAAGATTCAGAACAAATTAAAGGAGCTCATATAAGTGAAGCCATTCAATACCGTAGTCTAGACAGGGAAGGTTGGCTGGGATAAAATTATCTATGAAAAGAACGATATTATTACTGTGGATTGTCGCATTTGCGGCCGTAAGTTGTAAAGGAAATGATGAATCACAAATGGCAGAGGAACCTGAACAGGACTCTACTCTTGTGGATGAAGCTGTAGCCATGCTTGAACCCTCAAAAGCCATAGCACTTACTGTAGACGAAGCCAATAAGTTGGCGCAGCTACCATTGGACTGCATCAATGTGGAATATCCAAATAAACTCAACCAGACCCTTTCCGGGGCGGGGGATATAGGAGAACCTAAAGAACTGCATCCTGCTTTTTACGGTTGTTTTGACTGGCACTCATCGGTACACGCCCACTGGACGCTTGTAAGTCTTCTAAAGAAATTCCCGGAGATGAAGAGGGCAGAGGAGATACGGGAGAAACTGAAATCTTCTTTGACGGCCGAAAACATTAGAGAAGAAGTAAAATACTTCAGCCGCAAGGAGGAGAGTACTTTTGAACGCACTTATGGCTGGGCGTGGGTATTAAAACTGTCTGAAGAACTTGGAAGATGGGAAGATCCCATGGCCAAAGAACTTCACCAAAACCTGCAACCGCTTACCGATCTTATGGTTCAGAAATTTAAAGAATTCCTTCCAAAGCTCAATTACCCAATTAGAGTAGGGGAACATACAAATACTGCTTTTGCACTGGCTCTGGCCCATGATTATGCAGTCTCGGCTGAGAAGGAAGAGTTGCGGATGTTGATCGAGAAAAGAGCTAAAGATTACTATTTAAATGATGATGATTGCCCTATTGAATGGGAGCCAAGCGGATTCGATTTTCTCTCGCCCTGCCTGGCCGAGGTTGATATCATGCGGCGTGTGCTTCCCAAAAAGACCTTTGACCTGTGGATGAAAGATTTTCTTCCGCAGTTGCGCAACAAAGATTTTGATATGGAACCTGCTGAGGTTACCGACAGGACCGATGGGAAACTGGTTCACCTGGATGGCCTTAACTTTAGCCGTGCCTGGGTTCTTTATGGTCTGTCCCAACAATATCCCGAAAATTACGGGCACTTGCGAGCTTTGGCGAATGATCACGTGATGTATTCGTTCCCCAACCTGGTAGGCGACAGCTATGAAGGAGGACACTGGTTGGGAACCTTTGCATTATATGCTATACAGGAAAGTAATAAGGAAATTTGATACAATGGTTTAAAAACCTGGGGCCGGGAGTGCTGGTCTCGGCAGCTTTTATTGGTCCCGGTACTGTAACTGTTTGCACCCTTGCCGGGGTGGAATTTGGTTTCTCCCTGCTGTGGGCATTACTGCTTTCAATTGTTGCCTGTTTAATATTACAGGAAATGGCGGCCCGGGTTGGTCTCGTCACCCAAAAGGGTTTAAGTGAAGTCATAAGAGAGGAAATAGGGAATCCATTTTTCCGAAGCCTGTCGATCCTGCTCATCTTTGCCGCTATTGTGATTGGAAACGCCGCTTACGAGGCCGGAAACATTTCTGGAGCTGTACTAGGGGTCTCTGCAGTTATTCCTGTGCAGGTTCTGGATTTGGGAATATTTTCAATCAATATATGGAGCCTTACTATTGGACTTATAGCTTTCTCATTGCTGGCCATTGGCAATTATAAAGTTCTGGAGAAATTATTTATTGGACTGGTGGCAATTATGAGCATTTCCTTTTTGGTCACCGCTGTCATTACAAAACCCAATCTTTCTGAAGTTTTGCAGGGTTTATTCATTCCCCGAAACGGAGGTGCAGGAATTCTCACGGTAATGGCACTCATAGGAACAACTGTGGTCCCTTATAATCTTTTTTTGCACGCGTCGCTGGTGAGTGAAAAGTGGAAAGATAAAAGTTCCCTAAAAACAGCTCAAAAAGAGCTTTTTTGGAGCATTAGTCTCGGCGGACTCGTATCTCTCGCAATCGTCATTACAGCAGCAGCTTCGGGAGTTGTCAACGTGAACACTGCTGTCGATCTTGCTGCAGGCCTCGAACCTGTCTTTGGAAGCTACGCCACATGGTTCATAGCCTTAGGCCTTTTTGCTGCAGGAATAACCTCTTCCATTACTGCTCCTTTAGCTGCGGCTTACGTGGTAAGCGGTTGCATGGGATGGAAAAAAAGTTTAACTTCTAGAAGGTTCAAAATGGTTTGGGCAGGGATCCTTTTATTGGGAATGGTCTTTTCTTCATTGGGTTTTCAGCCGGTTGAGATCATCAAATTTGCACAGGTAGCCAACGGGATATTACTTCCGGTGATTGCAATCTTTTTACTTTGGGTGGTGAACAGGCGTGAATTAATGGGCAGCGCTAGAAATTCACTTAAGCTAAATATTTTGGGCTTCGCAATAATTGCCGTTACCATTTTCCTCGGGGCACGGTCCATTATTACTGTTCTTGAAAGTTTATACTCATGAAAAAAATACATATCAATTGCGATCTGGGAGAAGGAGGGGAGTATGATAAAAAGCTCATGCCGCTCATTTCTGCCTGTAATATTGCCTGTGGCGGTCATGCGGGCACTTTGGAAACCATGCATCACACTGTGGATCTTGCTATGGAGCATCGCGTAGAAATAGGAGCGCACCCTTCTTATCCCGATAAAGAGAACTTCGGAAGGAAATCAATTCCCATGGAAAAGGATGAGCTAAAACGATCCCTGGTGGCCCAGATTATGAGCCTCAAGCAAATCACAGAGGCCGAAGGAGCATTGCTTACTCATGTGAAACCGCATGGAGCACTTTACAATGATGCTTTCGACAATGCTGAAGTAGCCGAGGTTATTTTAGAATCAATTCTTGAATTTGGGAATGAACTCGTACTTTATGCAGCCGAAGGTTCTGTGATAAGCCAACTGGTGAATGGCAGGTTAAAGGTGAGATTTGAAGCCTTCGCCGACAGGAATTATAATCCAGATGGTAGCCTGGTAAACCGACAGGAACCGGGTGCTCTCATCACCCGAAAAGAGCAGGTTTTGGAGCACCTGATTTCTATGGTTTCCAATGGAAAAATCATCTCTCAAAAAGGCCAAAAAATTGATACTTCGGCCTCTACTTTTTGCCTTCACAGTGACACCCCAAATTCAATTGAAATTCTCGAATATTTGCACCGGGAATTATCTTTACGAAATCTTGAAATATACAAAGCCTAATGCGGGAATATCCAAAAATAATTAGGCTGGGGGAGCGGGCAATTCTCCTGGAATTTGAACCGGAAATTTCTTTAGAAATATTAAAAAAGCTCCTCAGTTTAAAAAGATATCTCCAGGAAAAATTACTTAAACAAGATGTTGAAGTAACAAACACATATAATTCATTATTAATTAGTTACGTATCACCTATAGAGGATGCTTATGGTGAGGTTTTTAGGCTTTTTGAGGAGTTTAAGGCAGCGAAGATAAGCTTTAAATATCAAATTAGATTATTTCACATACCTGTATGTTATGATGAAAATTTTGCTTTAGATCTTGAAGAAATTTCCCGGGCAAAAAAGCTTTCAAAAGAGGAAATAATTGGCCTGCATTCCTCGGTAGATTATCTTGTCTATTTTACCGGTTTTTTACCCGGATTTTTATACCTGGGAGGCCTGCCCGAAACTCTTCATTTTTCCCGAAAAATTCACCCCCGGCAAAGTGTTCCAAAAGGGGCTGTTGGCATAGGGGAAAAACAAACAGGAATTTATCCTCAAGCCAGTCCCGGTGGATGGAATATTATCGGGAATTCTCCTGTACCTCTATTTGATCCAACCGCAAATCCACCTTGCGAAATTCGATCGGGTGACATGATCAGGTTTTATCCTGTAAGTTTAGAGGAGCATGAGAAGATAAAGGAAGAAGTACAAAGAGGTAAGTTCCATTTTAAAATAGAACAAAATGGCTGAAGCAGAAATTTTACACCCGGGGCTCTTTAGCAGCATTCAGGACCTGGGTAGATTTGGTCTTAGGGAGTTTGGTGTACCTGTAAGTGGTGCCATGGATCAACAGGCGGCAGGTATGGCCAATCTCATGAATGGGAATGAACCTGATACTGCAGTGTTGGAAATTACTTTACAGGGGCCAAAAATGAAATTTACAGGACCAACTCAAATAGCTATTTCAGGAGCAGATCTTTCTCCGGAACTTGACGGAGTAAAGCTGGAAAATTATAAAATTTACAGTGTATTACCAGGACAGGTACTTTCCTTTGGAAGGAGAAATACTGGTTACAGGGCTTACCTGGCTGTGAAAAATGGATTTAAAACAGAGAAGCTGCTAAAAAGCAGAAGCTGGAGTCCCGGCATCACTCCTCATAACCGACTGGAAAAAGGGATGAAATTACCCTTTTTGGGGAGTGAGGCCAGGGGTAGTGAAAAGAATGCTGCAGTAAATCCCGATGCCTATATAACTTCAGCGGTTATTGAAGCTTTTCGGGGACCGGAATTTGAGTTACTGTCAGCTTCAGAAAAGGAAACTCTTGAAAAAGGGAATTTTTCAGCAGCAAAGGAAAGCAATCGCATGGGAATTCAATTTCAGGAGAAATTGGAAAACTCCCTGCAGCCTATTTTAACAAGTCCTGTGCTTCCGGGAACGGTGCAATTAACCCCTTCAGGAACATTGATTGTATTGATGAGAGATGGGCAAACTACGGGTGGATATCCAAGGATCCTTCAGTTAAGCGAGGCAGGGATAAATACACTGGCACAAAAATTACCGGGAGAAAAACTTCAGCTAAAGTTGATTAAGTACAAGTAGATCAAATCAATAAAAAGGTGTCATTTTACCTGTCACTTAATTACCCTACATTCTTTAAGTTGTCGGGAATGACACCCTTCTGTAAGTGGAAATTGTTGTGTAAACATAATTAAAACCGCGTTGTAAAAAGCCTGAACATTAAATATTTCCCGTTTTGGATCAAGATTAATATCAATACCGTTAATAACTTAATCAATTAAAAACCAAATGATTTCAGCCTGCTATAGATTATTTTCAAAGCAGCAGGGAAAGGAATATCTTTGTAAAAAAAAGAAGTGATAGATTCTGCAAAAATTGAATTAAGAAACCTGAGCGTTAAAGATTACAAGGAGCTTAAAATTTCCATGATCGAGAGCTATGATGCGATGCCGAACGAATATTGGAGCGAGAAGGAGATCAAGAACCTTATTAAGAAATTTCCCGACGGGCAGTTTTGTATAGTGATTGACGAGAAGATCGCGGGTTGTGCTCTTTCAATTATTGTTGATTATAACAAATTCGACGACAACCACACCTACGAGCAGATAACAGGAGGTGAGAACTTTTCCACCCATACAAAGACCGGAGATGTGTTATATGGTATTGATGTGTTCATTCACCCCGAGTATCGTGGCATGCGGCTGGGAAGGCGCTTATATGAAGCGAGAAAGGAACTTTGTGAACAATTGAATCTTAAAGCTATCATCTTTGGAGGTCGTATTCCTAACTACGCCGAGTTTGCCGAAGAGCTTACTCCCAAGCAATATATTGAAAAAGTAAAGGTAAAGGAGATTCACGACCCGGTGCTTTCCTTTCAGCTTTCCAATGATTTTCACGTAAAAAAGGTAATAAAGGGCTACTTGCCGGGAGATTACGAGAGCAAGGAGTTTGCTACCCTTATGGAGTGGAATAATATTTACTACACAAAACCCGATAAGCTAATCAATACTGCCAAAACGGTAGTGCGCCTCGGCCTGGTGCAATGGCAAATGAGATTGTTCAAGGATTTTGACGCCCTGGTGTCACAAATAGAATTCTTTGTGGATGCAGTAAGTGATTATCAAAGTGACTTTATCCTATTTCCCGAGCTGTTCAATGCTCCTCTAATGGCCGAATATAACCATCTAAATGAAGCTGAAGCCATTCGCTCCCTGGCCTCCTATACAGATAAACTTCTGGAAACCTTTGTCGACTTTGCCATTACTTATAACATTAATATTATTACCGGCAGTATGCCGCAGATCATTGGCGAGCATATGTATAATGTTGGTTATTTATGCCGTCGCGACGGGAGTTATGAGCGTTATGAAAAACTGCATATCACCCCGGCCGAAGGTTCTGCCTGGGGAATGAAAGGCGGAAGTATGGTGAAGACGATGGATACTGACTGCGGAAAGATTGGTGTCCTTATTTGTTACGACGTTGAGTTCCCGGAATTGGGGCGTTTATTGGCAGAGCAGGGGATGAACATTTTATTCGTTCCTTTCATGACCGATACCCAGAACGGCTATTCCCGAGTTCGACTATGCGCGATGAGCCGGGCCATTGAGAATGAATGTTATGTTGCTATTGCAGGCTCTGTGGGCAATTTGCCAAAGGTGAACAACATGGATATCCAGTATGCACAGAGTGCAGTGTTTACGCCATCAGATTTTTCATTTCCTGTGAACGGGATCAAAGCTGAAGCGACTCCTAATACTGAAAGTACTTTGCTGGTAGACGTGGATCTTGACCTTCTTAAAGAATTGCACAACTTTGGTAGTGTACGAAACCTTAAAGATCGCAGAAAGGACTTATATTCTTTAAAGCTCAAGAAATAACGATTGTGTACTTCCGGAAGGCGTATTCTTTTGGTTTACTTACAGTCTCTTGATCACTTTTTTAACAAGAGTTAATTTTCCTTCGTAGGGAGCATATCGCAGCGGGATGTCAATCCACGTCCCGCGTTTGCTAATGCTCTTTTTGTGTGTAAAAGTGTCAAAAGAGAATTTCCCATGGTATGCACCGTAACCGCTATCACCTACGCCTCCAAAAGGAAGTTTCTTGTTGGCGATGTGCACCAGTACATCATTTACGGCTCCTCCGCCAAAGTTGTAGTTCTTAATGATATTTTCTGAAAAATCCTTGTCTTCAGAAAAAACGTAAAGGGCCAGTGGCTTCGGAAAATTTACAATGACCTTATTCATTTCTGCTCGCGAAGAATAGGAGATAACCGGAAGGATGGGGCCAAAAATCTCATCCTGCATTACTTCCGATTCCAGTGAAGGTTCATCAATGACCGTGGGAGAGATGTAAAGGGAATCTGCGTCTGTTTCTCCTCCTGCCACACAATTCTGGTCCTTTAGTAGGTATTCAAGGCGATCAAAGTTCTTTTCGTTGACGATACGGGCAAAATCGGGTGAAAGTTGGGGGCTTTCTCCAAAAGCCGATTTTATTTCTTTTTTTACAGCAGTATAAAATTCTTCTTTTACAGAGGAATCAATCATGACATAGTCTGGGGCAATACAGGTTTGTCCGGCGTTAATAAACTTTCCCCACACAATTCGTTTGGCAGCAAGACCGATCTTGGCCGACTTATGAATGATACACGGGCTTTTACCTCCCAGCTCTAAAGTGGCAGGAGTTAAATTTGGGGCAATAGCTTTTGCCACTTCCCGGCCCACAGGCACACTTCCTGTAAAAAAGACGTAATCCCATTTTTGCTCCAGTAGCTTTTTTGAGGCTGCAACTTCTCCCTGTACTACGCTCACCCACTCCGGTTCAAAGACTTCCGAAAATATTTCCTCCACAATTTTCGCCGTATATGGGGAGTATTCGCTGGGCTTTAAAACCACAGTATTTCCCGCAGCTATAGCTCCAATAGCAGGAGAAACTTTTAATTGAAAAGGATAATTCCAGGGGGCCAGGATAAGCACATTTCCATAAGGATTGGAATAAATGAAATCTGAAGATGGAAAATTAAGCCAGCTGCTTTTTACCTTTTTTGGCTTCATCCATTGCTTCAAATTTTTTATGATGAACTTGAGTTCGCTTATAATAAAAGAGGTTTCGGTGACAACAGTCTCGAATTCAGGCTTCTGAAAATCTTTGCAAAGTGCTTCACAAATTTCAGCTTCCCGTTCTTCAATTACATCTTTTAACTTCTTAAGTTTTTCTAATCTTTTTGGAAGCTCAAGTGTATTACCGGCCTCAAAAAAGGTTTTTTGGGAGGAGAGTATCTTGGGTATGTCAGCTATTGCTGTGTTTTCTATTTCTTCGGCCATTAGTTTTCCTTTTAAATTACAACATTTTGACGGAAGCTGAAATTCAAAATTATTTCACGAAGCTAATAGGCAAACCAAAGCTAGTAGATTGGGGGTCTCCAAAAAACCGTGCAGGTTCCCATCTGGGCATATTGGAAAGTACCTGGACAGCTACGGCATTGTACCAGCGCGGGGCACCGTCTATTACCTGAACTTCTTTTATGATCCCTTCTTCATTAATAGTAAAAATCACTGCCACTTTTACTGTTGTTCCTCGTTTCTGTTTCTCGGGAATTGGAAGATTATTTTTTAAATAGGTTTGTAATTCTGCATTTCCCCCGGGAAAGGAAGCGGGGATCCAGTAAGGGAAATGTTCTATTTCCTCACCTTTTTCATTCCAAACAGTTCCTTTTTTAAACCTGTCTTTTTTAAAGAAGTCATGGCGTCTTTTTGTTCCATCTTTCCACCAGGCTATTAGTTCTCCATGTCTTTTTCCGTTTTTATATTCTATTTCATAAAAAAGTTCACCTGTTTTATACCAGAATTTATGGCGGCCTTCGTTAACTGCTTTTCCATCTTTTACAGCTAAATATTGTTCTGCGGAAATCTGATCATTCATCCTATAGGTTCTTCTTATAATATCTGCATCTTCGAAGTCGGTTTTCTCTTCAATTTTGTAATAGGAAGCAAGAGAAGGAGCTTTCACGACCTCGTATTTCTCATTCATGAAAATTTTTTCCTGGGCAGAGAGAAGAGTGAAGCTAAGTAAAAGAGCGAAGATTAAAACTTTTTTCATCTGAATGCTTATGTTTTTATATGCTGAATTTTTTTTAGGAACACGCATTCCAAAGCGAGTCGTTTGGCGGGGGTGCAATAATAACAACTTTTTCTTTTTTCACCGGGTGATCAAAAACAAGTTTTCGGGCATGCAGATGTATACTCCCATCCTTGTTGCTTCGGTCAAAACCATATTTTAGATCGCCTTTTATGGGACATCCAATTGCAGACAGCTGGCTCCTTATCTGGTGATGCCTACCGGTTTGCAGATCGATCTCCAGCAGAAAGTAATTGTTAAGGTTCTTTAGCACACGATACTCTAAAATGGCCTTTTTGGAATCGGGTACTTTGTTGATGTGGGCGTAGGATTTGTTTTGTTTCGGATTTCTTTTCATGAAATGAACAAGCGTATCCTCCTGTTTAGGCGGGGCATTTTTGACGATCGCCCAATAAGTCTTTTTTGCATCTTTTTCTTTAAAGAGCTTGTTGAGGCGGGGAAGTGCTTTTGAAGTTTTAGCAAAAAGAACGATTCCGCTGGTGGGGCGATCGAGCCGGTGTACAACCCCCAGATAAACGTTGCCGGGTTTGTCGTATTTGATCTTGATGTATTCCTTAACCACGTCACTTAAAGGAGTATCTCCTGTTTTGTCACCCTGGACAATGTCTCCAGGTCGTTTATTGACAATGATAAGGTGATTGTCTTCATACAATACCTGCAGGTTCTGGGGAGTGGAAATTATTTTGTGTTCCAAAAATGTGAATTTAAATAGTCTTTACAATTTCCTTTTTAAAAGGATTTCTTTCCGGTTCCAGATTCAGGGAAGCTAAAATAGATCATGGAAAGCAGGCAAGTCTTTCCTGGCTACCAATTTAGTGCTGATCTTTAGCTTTTTATGAGGTGTTAAAAATATGATTTTATCAGTAAACTTTTTGATGCGTGTAACTTGAGAAAGATCAATTTTCTTTTGCTGAAAAAACAAATTTAGAATAAGAATATTTCTCTCGATCTTTAAGTATGAATACTTCAATTTATAGAAATATTGAAAAAGATATAAAAGTCCAATCCCCGTGAGACCGTACCTTATAAAACCGTTGGATCCATAAAAATAACCGGACAACCCAAGCACTAAATATGAGACTCCCAAAATGAGATCTGCTCTAAGATATTTTTTTCTGTAATTAATTATCATACTTCAGGAGTAATAGAGACTGCTCTGGGGATCAACCACAACGCTAATAAAGTTATTAAAATTCCGAAGGCAAATAAGGTCCGGTATAGAATTCCGAAGTTTAGCCAGTTCAATTGGAGATACAGGAGGGGAAGTAATAAAGCTTTTCCTATTCCCATACCTATCAGGAATTGGCCGCGGACCAACCGGTAAACGGGTTTTTTTGAGATTCAAGTTGAAGGGAACCTAAGACCCGGTATAAGTTCTTGATCGAATCTTTATCGATAACTGAAGGATTGATGCTGAGATTTTTTTTGGAAGTAATTAGTTTTATTCTCCCCGGACGGGATTGTATATTTGTAATCTTGTCTAGGTCAATAGTTGTACAACTAAAAGAATATTTTGTCAACATTCCATCTTCTATGCTGAGATATCCAAATTTGCGCTCGATAAAGAAGCTAATTACCATTAATACTCCCAGTATTATTTGAATATAATGAACAAAGTCAGCTGTTCCTTCATAAGCTTTTAAGGTCCCAAAAATGACAAAAGGAACACCTAAAAAAAGATTAAAACTGGATCGTTTTTTTGAACATTTGATTTTCATGGAAAAAAACTAACTTCTAAAATCTGCCTTCTAATACTGTTCCTCATCTGAAGGAAAGTCCTTATTCTTCACGTCGTCCCTGTACTGCTCAAAGGCTTTGGTCATTTCAGAATACAGGTCCAGATATCTTCTTAAAAACCGCGGATTAAATTCATGGGTCATTCCAATCATATCGTGAACAACCAGCACCTGGCCGTCGACTCCGTTTCCTGCACCAATTCCAATGACAGGAATCGTAAGACTTTCTGCTACCTCTTTAGCCAGTTTGGCAGGCACTTTTTCAAGAACAAGAGCAAAACATCCCGCTTTTTCAAGCATAAGAGCATCATTCTTTAATTTTTCAGCTTCGGCATCCTCCTTTGCGCGAACGGTATATGTTCCAAACTTGTAAATGGACTGCGGAGTCAGCCCCAGGTGACCCATTACCGGGATACCGGCGTTGAGGATACGTTTAACTGAATCTTTAATTTCTTTTCCACCTTCCAGTTTTACTGCATGTCCACCGCTTTCTTTCATGATCCTGATCGCCGATCGCAAAGCTTCTTTTGGATCGCTTTGGTAACTTCCGAAGGGAAGGTCTACAACCACCAAAGCGCGCTCAACAGCTCTAACAACACTCGCCGCATGATAGATCATTTGATCCAGGGTAATTGGCAAAGTCGTTTCATGTCCCGCCATTACATTACTGGCCGAATCTCCAACCAAAATTACGTCTATGCCTGCACCGTCAACGATCTTAGCCATAGAAAAATCATAGGAAGTAAGCATAGAGATCTTTTCTCCCTGAGACTTCATTTCGACCAGTGATTTGGTGGTTATTCGTTTGAACTGTTTTTTAGCGACTGACATAGGGTTGGTTTTAAATTCAGGTAAAAGTACTAAATTACCCTAAAACTCAGCACATGAAGAAACTTGTATCCACAACCATTTTTCTGCTAATAGCAACAGTTATTATCGCTCAGGATTCTTTAGAAGAAGATAAAGTCCAAAAAGTTGTGGAAACCTTTTTTGAGGGATTCCATGCGCGGGATTCTACTTTGATGAAATCGGTTTTTCATGAGGATCCTGTTATTCAGACTATTGGAAGGTCAAAAAACGGGCAAACAGTGTTGGTAAAGGAAGAACTACAGCAGGTGCTAAAAGGAATAGTTAGTATTCCATTAGAGACCGACTTTAAAGAAGTTCTGCATGATTATGTAATAAAAATAGACGGGGAGATGGCTAACGCCTGGACGTCCTATTCTTTTTATATGGATGACACTTTTAGCCACTGTGGAGTAAACAGTTTTCAGTTGCTGAAGGTGGAGGGAGAATGGAAAATTATTTATCTAATTGATACCAGGAGGAAAGAAGGTTGTAAGGAGAAGAAGGTGAAGTAAATTTCAAGCATCAAATTCCAAATCCTAATTATTCTGTAGAAAAGAAGCTGAAGTGTGGGTGGTTACCTGTTGCCGGTTGCTTGTAGTTGCAGGTTCCATATGAAATAAATTTTACAAAATTCCGCTGCGCGGGTGTAGCGCCTGACCACCCCGTCAGACTATCGTCTGCCACCCCTCCTTGAAAAAAGGAGGGGAGCTGTGCGTGACATTTCGCTGCGCGAAACCTCCACAAGTGGAGGAGTTTCTTTCAAATTGTTTCGCCTCGCGTTAATCTGCCTGTCGGCAGGAATGAGAATTACAGCCGACTCTTATTTTTACATTTTGAGGACTACTCTAAAACGTGCTTTGTTGTTGATCATTTGGGCATAAGCTTCGTTAACCTTATCTAATGGATATTCCTCGATCATTGGCACTGTACCTGTAAGGGCACTGAAATTCAAAGTGTCTTCGGAATCTTTTGCTGTACCGCTTGGCCAGCCGGAAAGACCTTTACGTCCCATTAATAACTGCATAGGCGAGACCTGTACAGGTTCTCCTGTTGCTGCAACCATGAGTACCCTTCCATCTATCGCCAAACCACCTATCACTGCCGTAATGGCTTCGCTAACAGGTGCAGTGGCTAAAATTAATCTGGCACCTCCTAATTTTTGAAGGGCTTCGGCAGGATCTTCATTGGCGGTATTAATAAAATGTTTGGCTCCCAGTTCTTTGGCTAATCGTTTTTTACTATCGCTGTGGGATATTGCAACTGTTCGCATCCCCATTTTTACCGCATATTGAACAGCAAGATGACCGAGACCTCCAATTCCCTGGACTGCCACCAGGTCGCCGGGTTTTATTCCGGAATTCCGAAGCGCATTAAACACAGTGATTCCTGCACAGAGCAAAGGAGCGGCTTCTTCAGAAGAAAGTTCTTTTGGAACAGCTGCAACAGCTTCCTGAGGTGCAGTCATATATTCGGCATATCCTCCATCATAAGAGATTCCGCTTACTTTGGCATTTTCGCAATTGATGAAATCACCACGCCTGCAGGGATCACATTCAAAGCAGTGCCCTCCATGCCAGCCTACTCCTACCCGCTGGCCTTCTTTCCACATATTCACCTGTTCTCCCACTTTTTCCACAATACCTACTACTTCATGTCCCGGAACTCTGGGGTATTCGATACCGGGAAAGGTACCGTCTTTTACAAAGGCATCACTGTGACAAATGCCACATGCCTCTACTTTTATGAGTACTTCTTTTTCTTTTGGAATTGGTTTTTCAAGATCAACAATTACAAAATCTCCACCTTTCTCCTGGACCTGTGCTGCTTTCATAACTTCTTATGGTTTAGGTTGTTTAAGTTATTTATAAATAACACGGTAGACCTATAAAGGAGAGTTAAAAGCAGGTAGGAAAGGGAGTACTATTAAGGTAAATACCAAATCTCAAATCCCAAATTCCAATCATTCTATAAAAAAAAGCTTAAGTGTGGTTGGCTGCAACTTGTAGATAGCGGGTCCCAAAGGTGAAAATTTTCAAATAGAAAAGTTTGGACAATTTCCGCTGCGCTGGTGTGGCGCCTGACCACCCCGTCAGGCTATCGCCTGCCACCCCTCCTTGAAAAAAGGAGGGGAGCTGTTTGAGACATTTTCGCTGTGCGAAAACCTCCACAGGTGGAGGAGTGTGTTTTCATTTTGTTCCGCTTCGCGTTCACACTGCCTGCGGCAGGAGTAGCACCTGACCACCCCGTTTCCGCCTCCCGGCGGAGCCACCCCTATTTGAAAAAGGAGAGGAGCTGTTTGAGACATTTTCGCTGCGCGAAACCCTCCACAGGTGGAGGAGTTTGTTTTCACTTTGTTCCGCTTCGCGTCCACACTGCCTGTGGCAGGAATTAAATTTTTATCTAAAATGTGGAGCCGTTAGGTGAAGTCGCTAACGACTTCTTATTGTTCCCCTCCTTTTCAAGGAGGGGTGCCCGAAGGGCGGGGTGGTTCTAGCAGTCACTCAAACTCACTCTCACTGCCAATCCACCTTCTGAAGTTTCTTTGTATTTCGAATTCATGTCTTTCGCTGTCTCCCACATGGTTTCGATTACCTTATCAAGTGGAACTTTAGCATGAATAGAATCGGCGTCCATGGCCATTTCGGCGGCGTTGATAGCTTTGATGGCGCCCATGGAATTTCTTTCAATACATGGAATTTGTACTAGTCCGGCGATGGGATCACAGGTGAGGCCGAGGTGGTGTTCCATAGCGATCTCTGCTGCCATCATAACCTGTTCGGGAGTACCGCCCATAACTTCAGTAAGTGCTCCGGCGGCCATGGAGGAGGAGACCCCGATCTCTGCCTGGCAACCACCCATTGCAGCAGAAATGGTTGCACCTTTCTTGAACAGGCTTCCAATTTCTCCTGCTACCAAAAGGAATTGCTTGATCTTTTCAAAACCGGCATCGTGATTTTCTATGGTTAAATAGTACATCAAAACAGCAGGAATTACTCCGGCACTTCCATTTGTTGGTGCAGTTACCACACGGCCCAAAGAAGCATTGACTTCATTCACTCCCAACGCAAAACAGCTCACCCATTTTAAAATTGAGCGGAACTTCACTTCAGTTTTTCGAATGGCTTCGATCCATTTTTCGGGGGAATCGTAATTAAGATCTCCTATAAGCTTCTTGTGAGAATCTGGAGCTCTTCTGCGTACATTCAAACCGCCCGGTAGAGTTCCTTCGGTATGACAACCTAAATACATTGATTCAAGCATCACATTCCATATAGCTTTGAGTCCGGCATCGATATCTTCTTCAGTCCGAAGAGATTTTTCATTTTCATAAACTATTTCAGAAATCTTTTTATTCTCCTGTTTACAGAAAGCGGCGAGGTCTGTTCCTTTTACAATAGGAAAAGGAAAGTGCTTAAACTTCTGAAGTTGCTTTTTTGCGTTCTTGCGTTCTTCTTTAACAACAAATCCGCCGCCAATAGAGTAAAAGGTGGAGGAGGTGGTCTTGCCGGATGAAAGCAGCGCAGTGAATTTCATTCCGTTGGGATGGAAAGGCAGGAATTTTTTATTGAAGACGATATCGTGTTCGAGATCAAAGTCGATAGTGCGCTCCCCGTTAAGGTTAAGCCGGCCAAATGTTTTAATATTATTGATCTCGGGATCAATGTTTTCTACAGGAACTGTGACAGGATCATAGCCTAAAAGCCCCAGGACCGAAGCCAGGTCTGTAGCGTGTCCTTTTCCGGTAAGGGAAAGAGAACCATAAAGATTGATCGTAATTTTTTCAACCAGATCAAATCTTCCAGCTTCCTTTAATTCCACGATCCATCTTTCGCCGGCCCTCCAAGGGCCAAGGGTGTGGGAGCTGGAAGGACCAACTCCTATTTTAAGCATGTCAAAAACGCTGATACTTTCCATTCTCAAACTTTAGGCGGCAAAGGTAATAATCCCTTCAGGAAATATAGAATAAATCTAATTGACAAAAAAGGTAGGTAAATCCATTGTTTAGGTGCCAAAAATGACATCCTGTCATATAATTTCTGCTGGCATAAAGATTGACTTTAAGAGGTTGTTGAAAAAATTCAGAAATAATAAATAACAACCTATAGAATTATGAGTAAAATAATTGGAATCGACTTAGGTACTACCAACTCTTGTGTTGCCGTAATGGAAGGTAACGAGCCAACGGTAATTCCTAATGCCGAAGGAAAAAGAACTACTCCTTCTGTTATCGCTTTTGTTGAAGGAGGCGAAATAAAGGTAGGGGATCCTGCAAAGCGGCAGGCTGTAACAAACCCGCAAAAAACTATTTCCTCTATCAAGAGGTTTATGGGGAACAAATTTTCCGAAGTTTCTAAGGAAGCAGGTAGAGTTCCTTATAAAGTAGTAAAAGGGGACAACGACACTCCGCGTGTGGAGATCGACGGACGTAAATATACTCCCCAGGAACTTTCTGCGATGGTGCTTCAGAAAATGAAGAAAACAGCCGAAGATTATCTTGGACAGGATGTGACCGAAGCGGTAATTACCGTACCAGCTTACTTTAATGACTCTCAGCGCCAGGCTACAAAAGAAGCCGGTGAGATCGCAGGTCTTAAAGTTAGAAGGATCATTAACGAACCAACTGCAGCTGCACTGGCTTACGGACTTGATAAAAAATCACAGGATCAAAAGATCGCTGTATATGACCTTGGTGGTGGTACATTCGATATTTCTATCCTTGAATTAGGAGATGGAGTATTTGAGGTACTTTCTACAAATGGTGATACGCACCTTGGAGGTGACGATTTTGATGAAGTTATCATCGACTGGCTTGCAGATACTTTCCAAAAAGCTGAAGATATTGACCTTAGAAAAGATCCAATGGCACTTCAGCGTTTGAAGGAAGCTGCTGAAAAAGCTAAAATTGAGCTTTCCTCTTCTTCTCAAACTGAAATTAACTTACCATATGTAACTGCTACTGCAAGTGGACCAAAACACCTTGTAGAGACTTTGACAAGATCTAAGTTCGAACAATTAGCCGATACTTTGGTGAAACGTTCCATGGATCCTGTGCAAAAAGCGCTTAGTGATGCCGGACTTTCAAAAAGTGATATTGACGAGGTAATTCTTGTTGGTGGATCAACCCGTATCCCTAAGATCCAGGAAGAAGTTGAGAAGTTCTTCGGAAAGAAACCATCAAAAGGAGTAAACCCCGATGAGGTAGTGGCAATTGGTGCTGCCATCCAGGGTGGTGTACTTACAGGAGATGTTAAAGATGTATTGCTTCTTGATGTTACTCCGCTTTCTCTTGGTATTGAAACTATGGGTGGTGTAATGACCAAGCTTATTGAGTCTAACACAACCATTCCTACCAAGAAATCACAGGTGTTCTCTACTGCGGCCGATAATCAGCCTTCTGTTGAGATCCACGTGCTACAGGGAGAGCGTCCAATGGCGAATGACAACAAAACAATTGGTAGATTCCACCTTGACGGAATTCCACCGGCGCCAAGAGGAACACCTCAAATTGAAGTTACCTTTGATATTGATGCCAACGGTATCATCAAAGTAAGCGCGACAGATAAAGCTACAGGTAAATCTCAGGATATTCGAATCGAGGCCTCTTCCGGTCTTACTGAAGAAGAGATCCAAAAGATGAAGCAGGAAGCTGAAGCAAATGCTGAAACCGATAAAAAAGCCAAAGAAAAAGTAGATAAGCTTAACGAAGCTGATGCTATGATCTTCCAGACTGAAAAACAGCTGAAAGAATTTGGTGATAAACTTTCTGATGATAAGAAAAAGCCAATCGAAGACGCTTTGGAAGAATTGAAGAAAGCTTATGAAACAAAAGAAGTTGATACAATTCAGCCTGCATTGGACAAGATCAATGAGGCATGGAAGGTAGCTTCAGAAGAAATGTACAAAGCACAAGCCGAGCAAGGCGGACAACCAGGTGGGCCACAAGGTGGACCAGGAGCTCAGAACGGTCAGCAGGCCGGAGGGCAACAAGCCGGAGGTGACTCCAAGCAAGGTGACGATGTAGAAGACGTTGACTTCGAAGAAGTAAAATAAGACCTCTCCCAACCTCCCCTTAATAAGGGGAGGAGCTGGAAGAAATATAAAAGCGTTGCCAAATGGCAGCGCTTTTTTTATTTCTTTTTTTCAGCACGTTAAGCTGTCCCGACACTTCGGGAGTTTCAGCTTCTTTTTCTTTGAATCGTCCCCTCCGTCGGAGGGGTGGCCGCAGGTCGGGGTGGGGAGATCAGAATCCGGCACGGATTGCAAATCCGCGCCAACAGCATTTGAGAATCCGCTTGAGATCCTGAAATAAATTCAGGAAGACGTTGCATTTTTTTTTAAAGGACATTCTTTTGAATCGTCCCCTCCGGCGGAGGGGTGGCCGCAGGTCGGGGTGGGGAAGGTAGACCCCGGCACGGATTGCAAATCCGCGCCAACAGCATTTGAGAATCCGCCTGAGATCCTGAAACAGTTCAGGATGACGCTGCATCTTTTTATAAATGACATTCTCATGAACAGTCCCCTCCTTCGGAGGGGTGGCCGAAGGTCGGGGTGGGGAAGATCAGAATTCTGCACGGATTGCAAATCCACGCCAACAGTATTTGAGAATCCCCCTTAGATCCTGAAACAAGGTCAGGATGACCTCTCTTTTAAAAAGTCTTGATTCTTGTCTCTTGACTCTTGAATCTGTTCTAAAAATTATTCTCCCGCCAGTTTGATAATGACTTGTTGATTCACTTCATGCCCACCATCAAAAGGAATAAACTTCAGGTTTTTTGGGAATAGCTCGCGTATCCTCTTTTCTTCCGATTTAAGAAATTCTTTGTTGACAAAAGGATCTTCAGTGCCATAGACAAAAGAGATCTCTGTACTATTCAAAAAAACGAAATCTTCGGGCTTTAATTCCATCGGAATTCTTCCGGAGTTCAGGATGAGTTGTGATGGGCTGATCTTTCTTCTCGCTATCCACCGGGTTACGACAGAGACACCTTGAGAATATCCAAAAAGCACAAGATTTTTGGCCTTTTTGAGACCTTCATTTTCATAGACCTCATCGAGGTATGCCAGCACATTCTCAATTTCCAGCTCAGTATTCTCACGAGTAGCCCAGGAAGCTCCGACGTGCTCATATTTGCCGTTGAGGTAATATTTTGATGGCGCCTGTGGCGCAATGATGTAATTCTTTTCCTGGTTGAGGTGGCGGAAGTATTTTAGAAAATAGCGGCTCAGGTAATCAATCCCATGGAAGACCACCCAGACATTTTCAGTTTTGTCTGTGAGTTCGTTTAACGTGCTATAGGTATTGGTAGCGCGATAAGAAACCTGCTTTTCATCCATATTATCTGATGGTTTTGTACTTTTACAAAGAAACCAATCTATTTGCTATGACCAAAGAGGAAACTCACGCGCTGTTGAAAAAGATATGCAAAAACACCCTCATGGAAACTCTTGATATCGAGGTTTCTGAAGTCGGGGAAGATTATCTCATCGCGAAAATGCCCGTGACTCCAAAGGTCCATCAGCCAGATGGAGTGCTGCACGGAGGCGCGACCGTCGCTCTGGCCGAAACTGTAGGTAGCATGGCCAGCTTTGTGTTTTTAAACACCGATGATTACTACGTGCGCGGAATCGAAATTTCTGCCAATCACATAAAAAGTATTTCTGAAGGTTTTGTTTACGCCAAAGCCACCTATTTACATAAAGGTCGTACCACTCAACTCTGGAACATCAGGATCACAGATGAAGCTGAAAATCTTATCTCAGTGGTAAAACTGACTACCATTACTCTTCCGAAAAAGAAAGACAATGCCTGAAGCTGAATTTTTTGATCGGCTGGAGAGGCAATATGCCTCAGGTTTACCTTTTGTAGCATACCGGAAGCCAATTCGTAACGGAAAAAGAATTGAAGTCACCGCATTTCTTCAGCAGGATGAACAACTTTATCATTCAAAGGATTTTTCCGAAAGCGGGTTTGTTTTTGCCCCTTTTGACATCTCTGAAAATTCCATCCTTATTCCTGAAAATGCTTCGGAAAAGCTCATTTTTGAGCAGGTACTTTCTGAAGAAGTTCCAGCTCCCATTACCTCTCAAAAAGGGCAAATTTCTGAAGAAAAAAAGTCAGTCCATATTGAACTGGTGACGAAAGCAGTTGAGGCTTTAAAAGCCGGAGAAATGGAGAAGGTGGTGCTTTCCCGAAGGGAAGAAGTAGAACTTAAAGAAAAAGATCCCCTGAAGCTCTTTAAGGATCTGCTTATTACTTATCCTGCAGCCTTTGTTTACTGTTGGTATCATCCAAAAGTCGGATGCTGGCTTGGTGCAACACCCGAAACCCTGCTTAAAATTGAAGGCAACCGCTTTAAAACCATGGCCCTCGCGGGAACTCAGAAATATCATGGCACCACAGATGTAAAATGGGGCGAAAAGGAAAAACAGGAACAGCAATTTGTTACGGACTCTATTGTGGAAAACCTGAAAGCTTCCGGAGTGGAAAATCTGGAAATTTCAGAACCTTATACTGCCAGGGCGGGGAATTTACTGCATTTGCGAACCGATATAAATGGGAAAATTCCAAATTCCAGATTCCAAATTCCAAAAGATAATCCTGGATCAGCAGAAAAAATAATATCAGCCCTTCATCCAACTCCAGCCGTGTGCGGATTACCAAAGGAAAAAGCGAAAGAATTTATACTTTCAGAAGAAAATTACGACAGAGAATTCTACACCGGATTTCTGGGAGAGCTCAATCTGCAGAAAAATTTACAACGAAGCAGGACCAGGAGAAATGTTGAGAATCTTGTGTATCGTGCTGTAAAAAAAGAAACTGATCTATATGTAAATTTGCGCTGTATGCAAATTAAAGATGGCACCGCTATTCTTTATATAGGCGGCGGGATTACCAAAGATTCTGTGCCCGAAGATGAATGGCAGGAAACAGTGAACAAGGCGGAGACGATGAAGAAAGTGTTGTTGAAATAGAATTTTTAGACCTACAAGGTTTTGGAAACCTTGCAGGTCTGACAAAAAATATAAAATGAAATACCCAAAAATACCTGTTGCAAGATCTATTGTCGCACTCTGCGAAGCCAAGGAAATTCACCACGTGGTGATCTCTCCCGGTTCCCGGAATGCACCCCTTACCAATGGTTTTGCATATCACCCAAACATAAAAACATTCAGCGTGGTTGACGAACGCTGCGCCGCCTTTGTCGCCATAGGAATGGCACAGCAACTTCAAAAACCCGTTGCAGTGGTTTGTACATCAGGATCGGCATTGCTCAATTATTATCCGGCGGTGGCCGAGGCCTTTTACAGCGACATTCCGCTGGTGGTGATCTCTGCCGACAGGCCCGTAGAGCGCATTGATATAGGCGACGGACAAACAATACGTCAAAAGAACGTTTTTGAGAACCATATTTTATATTCGGCTAACCTGCATTCAGAATTAGTGCTGGAAAATGAGGCGACAGATAAAAAGCTTCAGCAGAAACAATTCGAGTCTCAGAAGCATAATGAGCGGGAGATCAATCTGGCGCTGAATAAAGCCATTGAGGAGAAAGGTCCGGTGCACATCAATGTTCCGTTTTACGAACCTTTGTACGGGACGGTAGAAGATGTAGAAGTGAATCCTATTCAGATCCTGCCGGAGATCATTGAAAGGACCTATTCGAGAAATCAGCTGCAGGCTTATGCAGATCTTTGGAATAAGGCAAAGAGGAAGATGGTGATTGTAGGGGTTTCGGCACCAAATGCTGTGGAGCAGGAGTTCCTCGACCGGTTGGCCAATGATCCTTCGGTGATTGTTTTTACCGAAACCACTTCAAATGTGCAGCAGGAGAAGTTTTTCACCCGAATTGACACCATTGTAGGTCCTATCGAAAAAGATGAGAATCGTGACCAGCTTTTCGACAACCTGCAGCCGGAGATCCTTCTTACTTTCGGCGGAATGATCGTGTCCAAAAAGATCAAGGCTTTCCTTCGGAATTACCAGCCAAAGCAGCACTGGCATGTGGATCCAAAAAAGGCATATAACACCTTCTTTTGCCTGAACAAGCATTTTGAGACCTCGGTGAACAGTTTCTTTAGCCAGTTCTTTCCACTAACTGCAATTTCAGAAAGCAATTACACAGAATACTGGCAGGAGGTGAGAAGCAGGAGGAAAGTGAAGCATGAGGATTATATGGGAAGGATCCCTTATTCCGACCTTAAGGCGATGCAGCTCGTTTGTCCCGCAGTGCCCGAAAATAAT
The DNA here is from genome assembly GCF_026676115.1 of Salinimicrobium sp. TH3. Classification (GTDB taxonomy): domain Bacteria; phylum Bacteroidota; class Bacteroidia; order Flavobacteriales; family Flavobacteriaceae; genus Salinimicrobium. Next base: position 288,260 of record NZ_JAPONB010000003.1, read on the forward strand.
ATTGTGCACTTGGCGAATAGTTCTACTATTCGGTATGCCCAGCTGTTCAGGTGGAAAGAAAGCCTGAAGATCTATTGTAACCGTGGTACCAGCGGCATTGATGGCAGTATATCGACAGCTGTAGGAGCTGCAATGGTTTCAGAAGAGCCGGTGTTGATGATCACCGGCGATCTTAGCTTTTTTTATGACAGCAATGGGCTCTGGAACAATTATATTCCGAAGAACTTCAGAATAATTATTCTGAATAACCGGGGAGGAGGGATCTTCAGGATACTTCCCGGAGACAAGAACACCGAAACTTTTGATAAATATTTCGAGACCGTTCATGATCTCAATGCCAGGCCTCTTTGCGAGATGTTTGGCTTTGACTATGCAGAGGCTAATACTTCCGAAGAAATAGAACAGGCTCTAAATGGCTTTTTTGATACCTCAGAAAACCCGAGAGTTCTGGAGATCTTCACTCCGAGAAAAGTGAATGACGAGGTGTTGCTGGAATATTTCAGCTTCGTAAAATAGCCGTTTATTATAAGTAACTTTGCCAAAAATTAGATTATGCTTGCCATTGGAGAATACCACACATTAAAGATCGATCGCGACACAGAACCAGGATTGTTTTTAAAAGACGATGATGGGAATGAAGTTTTGTTGCCAAATAAATACAAACCGGAAACATTTGAGATAGGGGATGAGCTTAAAGTCTTTGTTTATCTTGACCACGAAGAGCGGCCTGTTGCCACTTCTCTTAAACCTTTCGTGAAGCTGGATGAATTTGGTTACCTGAAATGTGCAGAGGTGAGCGAGATAGGAGCTTTTATGGACTGGGGGCTGGAAAAACACCTTTTCGTGCCATTCAAGGAACAGGCAATGAAAATGCGGGAAGGAGAACGTTATCTTATCTTCTGTTATCTTGATGAACTTACCGGCAGGCTAGTGGGTTCTAATAAAGTAGACGCATTTTTGGATAATTCTCAGCTAACAGTTGAAGCTTTTGAAGAAGTAGATCTCATAGTAGCTAATCCTACGGAATTGGGATGGAATGTTATTGTAAATGAGATTCATAAGGGGTTACTATACAAGGATGATGTATTTCAAAAACTTCATGTTGGTGACAGGTTAAAAGGTTTCGTCAAGAAAACACGACCAGACGGAAAGATCGATATTACTCTGCAGCGCCCGGGATTTCGTAGTATAGAACCTAATGCGCAGGAGCTTCTTAGCCTGTTGGAGGTAAAAGGCGGCTTTCTCGCACTTACCGATAAATCCTCACCTAAAGAGATCGAAAGAGAGGTCCAAATGAGCAAGAAAAGCTTTAAACGTGCCCTTGGAAATCTTTATAAACAAAGAAAGGTTGATATTAAAGAGGAAGGAATTTACCTTAAATAAGGGTTGTAGTAAACTCCCGGAGAACCATATCTTCTTCTTGAGAAAGGGGTGTAATTCTGACGGAAAATAGGGGACTGCATTTCTTCATATGCCGGAATTTTTTTCTTACCTGTATAGATATCAAAGTTAGAACTGCGGTCGTGAATTCTTATATCATTGGTGACTTCAATAAGTGACTTTTCCCCGGTGCTAAGTCCGGGCATGGGTGATTCCATTTCAACTATGCCTTTTTCTTTTTCAAAGCGCTGCTGCTCCATCATGGCTATTAGATTCACCTGTCTCTTTTCATCTTTTTTATCAAAGTTGACCTCCATTAGAGTGAATTTTGATTCAGATAATTCTTTTACAGGCTTGGAAAGACTGGGACGTACTTCCCGGGCGCCAATATATAAACTCTTTGAGGTATCAAATTCCTGTGAATACCCGCAGATTGTCAAAAAAAGTCCTGTCAATAGGAGGAGTTTTTTCATTTGATTTGCTGTTTGAAACTTAGAATCAAAAACTGTACAATTTTTATTATACTTAAGCTGAAAGATAAGATTTTTATAAGCTTTACAGCTATTGATCTTTTAGGGGAATAAAGAATTTTAAAAATCCTATTTTTGAGTAAAATTAGATACTTATGACCAAGCCAGATTATAAAACAGCTAAAGAATATGAAGATATCACCTATAAAAAATCGAATGGTGTTGCACGAATTGCATTTAACAGACCCGACGTGAGAAATGCTTTTAGGCCTAAAACTACCAGCGAATTATATGATGCATTTTACGATGCCCAGGAAGATACTTCCATAGGTGTCGTATTACTAACCGCCGAAGGCCCTTCTTCTAAAGATGGGGTGTACAGTTTTTGCAGCGGCGGAGATCAAAAGGCGCGTGGTCATCAAGGATATGTGGGCGAAGACGGGATGCACCGGCTCAATATTCTGGAAGTGCAAAGATTGATAAGATTTATGCCTAAGGCTGTTATTGCAGTGGTTCCGGGTTGGGCAGTAGGTGGAGGCCATAGCCTTCATGTAGTCTGCGATCTTACTCTTGCGAGTAAGGAGCATGCAATCTTTAAACAGACTGATGCCGATGTCACAAGTTTTGATGGTGGATATGGATCTGCTTACCTGGCAAAAATGGTAGGACAGAAAAAAGCCCGCGAAATTTTCTTTTTGGGCAGAAATTATTCGGCCCAGGAAGCTTATGAAATGGGAATGGTCAACGCGGTAATTCCTCATGATGAATTGGAAGACACTGCCTATGAATGGGCGCAGGAGATCCTGGCAAAATCACCAACCTCTATAAAAATGTTGAAATTTGCCATGAATCTTACCGATGACGGTATGGTGGGCCAGCAGGTTTTTGCGGGAGAAGCAACAAGACTGGCATATATGACCGATGAGGCCAAAGAAGGTCGCAATGCTTTTCTAGAGAAAAGGAAACCTAATTTTGAAAAGAAATGGATCCCATAAGCACCCCACAATTTTCAAATTTTGAAGTAGATGTAGCGGCGCTTCCCAGGTATGAAGAAGTCGAGCTGCATCCCATTTCGAAAAAATACCTGGTGAAACTACAGATAGGAACTACAATTTCCTTCCTGATTTTTGCCGTGGGATTAATTGTAGCATATAAATTTTCTTCCCCAGAATTCCACAATTATATCATTTGGGCAGGAGTGTTCATTTTACTCATTTTTGGATGGACAGTTTTTAATAACCTTATGTATGTGAAAAAAAGTGGTTACGCCTTACGGGAACAGGATATTATTTTTAAACGCGGATTTCTTTTCGAACGAACTACGGTTGTGCCTTTCAACAGAATTCAGCACGTTTCTGTAGAGCGTTCTTTTCTGGATAAAATGCTGAAGATTTCTACGGTAAAGGTTTTCACTGCCGGAGGTTCGGGAAGTGATGTAAGTGTTCCGGGAATTAAACCTCAAACTGCAATTTCTGTAAAAGAGGAAATTTCTGGACGAATATACCATCATGCCTAATTATAATTTTACTGAGCCACAACGGCAATCGATTGTAGGGCTTGTGCTCATCTTTGCGACGTCTCTTTACCACATCGCACGTAACCTGTGGGTCGTAGTTTTCTATTTTGCGTTTAAGGAAGTGGACCAGCGTACTATGTTACTTGCAGGAGCAGGACTTATTTTAGTGCTAATACTCAGTTTAGGATATAGTATCAAATATTTTCTGAATTTCAAGTTCCATATCGATGAAAAGAATGAAGAATTTGTGCTTCAAAAAGGGGTTTTTTCGACCGATGTTATTAATATTCCGTTTCAGAAGATACAACAGGTGAATTTCCGCAGAAATATTCTGCAGCGCGTTATTGGTGTTTACAGTGTGGTAGTGGAGACAGCGGGCAGTCAGGATAAGGAGGTTGAAATCAAAGCACTTTCAGAAGAAAGAGCCAATGCATTGGCAGACCTGCTCATGGCTCATGCTGAAGAAGAGAGGGCAGCAGTACAGGAAGAAGATTTGACCCCGGAAATGGGTGAGGAAAAGACTTCTACTTCTAAAGTGCTACCTGAGTGGGAACATGAAGTAAGCTTATTAACGCTTATTAAGCTTGGTCTTACTTCTAACTATTTACGGGGAGTAGGCATAATTATAGCATTTTATTTTACCCTGCGGGAGCAATTTATGTTCAATGATGAATTGTCTGCTCAACTTCAGGAGCCACAAATTTATTGGGCGCAGGGGAAATTCATGCTAATTATTTTCCTGTTGGTCGTTGGGATGTTATTTACAGTAGGAGAGACGGTTATCAAATATTTTGGGCTCCACCTGCAAAAATTCAGGGATACATTACAGGTGGAAATGGGCCTTAGAAATAACACCAAAGTAAATCTACGTGCAAGCCGAATTCAGCTTTTGCAAGTCTTGACCAACCCTATTCAAAAGGCAATGCGGCTTTACCAGGTAAAAATTTCTTTAGCCAGTAGCGAAAATGATCTTGAGAAGAACCAGATTAAAATTGTAGGCTTACCACCCGAAGTAGTCTCCCAGGTTAAGGAATATTTTTACAAAAACAGGATCCAGGAAGAGTTTACTGTTCTTCCGAGTAAATATTTGCTTTTAAAGAAAATCTCGCGGGGATTATTTCCATTAATCATAGTAGGTGGATTTCTTCTTTATTACGTAGAAATGGTGACTGTTTATTGGTTCCTATTAATTTCTGCTGCTTACTTACTTTTATTGGTTTTTTATAATTTTCTCTATTATCGAAACCTTAAACTGGGCGTTTCTGAAGAGTTTTTAATTAGGTATTCGGGTGTTTGGATGAAGAAGGAGCAATATCTGGAAATATTCAGATTACAGGCAATTTCTGTATCTCAACCAGTTTGGTACAAAAGAAGGGGACTTGTCTATCTAACTTTTCATTCGGCCGGAGGGGATATTCAGTTTCCAATGGTAAAGAAGGACAAAATTGAGGCATTAAATAACTACCTGCTTTACAAAATTGAAAGTACGGAAAAGCACTGGATGTAATTATTTGTGAATTTTGTTCTGAATTCTTCAATTAATCTTCCAATTTTATTCCTGTTTTAGTTATTATGAAATATAATTGCAAGTTTGTAAGTACCTGAAATTAAATTAGTTAATCCTGTAATTCTTTTCTGAAGATTGTTTAAATTTAAGTATAAATCTAAAACTTATGGAGAAGATCTACACCTTATTCTTTCTGCCTTTTTTGCTGTTTATTAGTTCCTGCAGCCTGGATTCTGTAAGGGAAAATATCTTTAAAGAAGGGGAAAACGGCTATAATTTCAGGGAGAGCAAAGCCGCCTGGGATGATTTAAAGAAGAAGAACGGTAATTCCTACGAGTACACTTTTTTAGAGGAATCGTGGACGGGAGTGGGAAGTGAGACAACCATTATCGTGGAAAAGGGTAAAGTAATTGGCAGGTATTACGAGGCCTTTATTATTTCCGATGAAAACGGAATTAAAACTATTACTGATACATATGAAGAAACTTCCCGTAAAGAAATTGGAAGCCATACTGCCGGTGCACCACCTCTTTCAATGGATGATCTTTATAAAACCTGTATTTCTCAATATTTGACTGTGGATCCAGACACAAATGAGGTCTATTTTGAAACAAATGAAACCGGAGTGATGATACTTTGTGGATTTAGTCCCTATGGTTGCAATGATGATTGTTACGTAGGGATAAGAATTTCAAAATTTACCTGGAAATAAAAAAAAGGCCACGTCTTGATTTAAAGAGGTGGCCTTTAGAATGTAATAATATTGCTTTATTTCAATTGGGGAAATTGCGCAGGATTGGACTCGTGCATAATGCCATACACTTTCTCAAAAATATCTTCTACAGAAGGTTTGGAGAAATAATCTCCATCTGTCCCGTAGGCAGGTCTGTGATCTTTTGCAGTAAGAGTTTGAGGTTTACTGTCGAGATATTTCCAGGCGTCCTGTTCTTCCATTATCTTTTGTATAATATAAGCCGAAGCGCCTCCCGGAACATCCTCGTCTATGACGAGAAGTCGGCTAGTTTTCTCTACGCTTTTTACAATATCCTTATTAAGATCAAAAGGGAGCAAAGACTGCACATCAATAACTTCGGCGCTTATCCCAACTTCCTGAAGTTCACGTGCAGCTTGTTCAACGAGTCGCAAGGTAGATCCATAGGAAACTAAAGTAATATCATCACCTTCATTCATAGTTTCCACTACACCAAGTGGAGTTTTAAATTCTCCAAGATTATTTGGCATTTTCTCTTTTAGACGATATCCATTTAGAGATTCTACAATGAGAGCAGGTTCATCACTTTCCAGCAATGTATTGTAGAAACCTGCCGCTTTGGTCATGTTTCTTGGGACCAGGACGTGTATTCCACGAATTAAATGAAGGATACCACCCATGGGGGAGCCACTGTGCCAGATTCCTTCCAGGCGATGACCACGTGTTCTTATAATGAGCGGTGCTTTTTGCTTTCCTCTTGTTCTGTATTGAAGAGTAGCCAGGTCATCACTCATGATCTGCAAGGCATAAAGAAGATAGTCCAGATATTGAATTTCGGCGATTGGGCGCAGACCTCTCATTGCCATTCCAATTCCCTGTCCCAGGATAGTTGCTTCACGAATTCCTGTATCGGCAATTCGCAATTCCCCGTATTTTTCCTGAAGGCCTTCAAGGCCCTGATTGACATCTCCAATTTCTCCTGTATCCTCTCCAAAAATGAGAGTTTCAGGATATTTTCCAAAGATCTTATCAAAGTTATCTCTCAAAATAAGCCTTCCGTCTACTTCTTCAGCATTTTCGTCATAAGAAGGAGCAATTGCTTCGATGTTAAGAGCATTAAACTCTGAAGAACTGTAAAGGTGACTGCTGTATTGTGGCCGCACCTCTTCAGTATATTTTTCAATAAAGTTCAGTAACTCCTGTCTTGCCGGAGATTCTTCCCCTCTTAAAAATCTAAGTGCTTTTCGACTTGCAACAAGAATATCTCTTTTTAGAGGTTCCTTGTTCCCTTGAAGTTCATTTTTTAACTGAAGAATAAAATTTTTGTTCTGGCTGCTCTCAGCAACTCTTTGAAGTACAGGTATAACATCCTTCAACTTATTCTTGACAGGAGCTGTATGAGCTTCCCAGGCTGCTTTTTTACCATCCCTTACCTGCTTCTTAATATCTTTTTCAATATTCTGAAGCTCCTCATCTGTAGCTATATTGGTTTCTATCATCCACTCCCGCATCTTTTTGTTACAGTCGTGTTCCCGTTCCCATTGCAGTCTTTCTTCACTTTTATACCGCTCATGAGAACCCGATGTGGAGTGCCCTTGCGGCTGGGTAAGTTGCTGGACGTGGATCAAAACAGGAATATGCTCTTCACGGGCGATTTTATTCGCCTTCTCATAAGTGTCTATAAGAGCAGGATAATCCCAACCGTTGACTACAAAAATTTCATAGCCATTATTTTCTCCTTTATCCCGCTGAAAACCTTTTAATACTTCGGAAATATTCTGTTTTGTAGTTTGGTGTCTTGCATGTACAGAAATCCCATATTCATCATCCCATACATTCATTACCATTGGAACCTGAAGTACTCCGGCAGCATTAATTGTTTCCCAAAACAATCCTTCACTGGTACTGGCATTACCAATAGTTCCCCAGGCTATTTCATTTCCATTTTTAGAAAAATTTTCTGAATCTATGCCTTCCACATTCCGGTAGATCTTAGATGCTTGTGCAAGCCCCAGTAATCTAGGCATTTGTCCTGCAGTAGGAGAAATATCTGCACTGGAATTTTTTTGTTCGGTAAGGTTTTTCCAGGTCCCATCATCTTTTAAACTGTGGGTGGCGAAATGCCCTCCCATCTGTCTTCCGGCCGAACTGGGTTCCTGGTCAATATCTGTAGTGGCGTATAAGCCGGCAAAAAACTGCTGGATATTAAGAGCGCCAATTGCCATCATAAATGTTTGATCCCTATAATAGCCTGAACGGAAATCTCCATTTTCAAAAACTTTTGCCCATGCCAATTGCGGCACTTCCTTGCCATCACCAAAAATTCCAAACTTGGCTTTGCCGGTAAGTACCTCCCGCCTTCCCAAGAGACTACATTCCCGGCTGGTTACCGCCAGTTTGTAATCACTTAATACCTGCGCCTTAAAATCTTCAAAAGAAATCTCACTTTTTGAGGATGTTTCACTCTGCATAACACGTTTTTATAATTAGCACAAATGTACAGAAAACAATGATTATTTACAATTCAACGATGTGCGTGATTATTTATTTTTTAATAATGAAAAGATGTTATTATTGAGATTCTTTTAATAAAAAGAGAAGCAGGGGATAATCTTTAATTAAACCAGAATTTTTTAGAACCAGCTGCGGGTAAACAATCCTGACAGGGTCTGAATATCCAACGTAGCAATAAACCTTATCTTTTGATCATAGTTGTCTTCTGCAAACTCCCATCCTTCACTGGAGTGGACCGGCAGGAAGATCTCAAAATAATTCTGAACCAGACTCAGTCTTATACCGGAATCGTAAAGCAGTTTGGCGTACTGGTTCTTATTCTTGATAAGCCCCACATCGCTATAGGCATAGATCCATTTCCAAAGGGTGATATTTCCATTTACGGTGGTGATCCATTGATTGGCAAATTTTGGCTCAAGCATAGATTTAAAACCACCTTCTGCCATAATAATTTGCTGGCTGAATAACCCGGAAGTTTCACTCCTTCCGTAGTAATTGTAGTCAAAAAGGTAATCTGTGGGACGATCGAGTGCAAAACTGAAATAATCACTGTTAGGCATGTCATTGTAAAGGAATGCTCCTCCAAAGAACCTAAGGCTAATTTGCCGGTCACTTTTTAGCAGCTTTCTGTATTCCAGGGTCAAAGAAGATTTGCTGAACTGCTGAGCTACCTGGAAGTCGACAGATCCCGAAAAGTGGGTGACCAAACCAGGGTTGCTGTACAGGTAATTTATATTGAATACACTGTAATCTGGCACCTCAATATTTGTCAGTTCATTTTCGTCCCTGTAAACATTAACGTTACGCACCATTATTCTTTCTTTGGGACTTTGCCTCAAATAGGAATCCCTAAAATATAATGAAAGGTAGGGGGTAAGACGTTGGTACATGAGGTCATAACCAAAAGAAAACCTACTTCCTCCTATACCGTATTTTATAAGATATAAGTCTTCATCAAAGAAAATTTGATGTGACATCCCGGCGCTCCCAACAATCGTTTTACTTTTTGATGCATAAAAAGGAGACAGGTTATATTCAAAATTTCGATCGAGGACGGTTTTGTTATATAACTTAAGGCCCAACGCCAGGCCGTCATAAAGGTTATACTGGAATTCGGGCATGAAGAATACCTGTTGATAACGAGGATCTTCAAAATCTTTAAATAGGCGAAACTGCAGCGGCCGGTTCATGATCCCCCCTACAGTTCTGTAATTATTTCTCCTGTTAATTTCGGGAACAATTCCTTCATGATTAACGGCTACCTGTTCTACACGAGTGGCAGGAATGTATACAGTACGTACGCCGGGAGAATGTTCAACCCAGGTTTTATAAACGATTTCATCATCATTAAGGCCGTAAACCTGAATAGGAGCAGTCGTTCCGGTTTTGTTTCTAAGTGTGATACGAAGGGAATCCCCTTCTCTTGAAAGGCTACGAATTTTAAAATCGATTTTATCTCTGGTCGAAACATAATCATTAAAAAACCAACTCACATCTTTCCCGGCATTAGAGGTAAGAATACTGCGAAAATCTTCGGCTTCGACTGGTTCCAATTTGTAACGTTCAAAAAATTCTTTAATGGAATAGGAAATAGTATTATCTTCCAGGTATTGATCAAGATATTTGAATCCCACACCTGCCTTAAAGGGATTGGCTAAATTTTTATTAAACTTTATTAGGGAGTCCTGAGGAGAGTTTAAAGGTTGATCCAAATGTTTACGAGCAATGAACAAATACATTAAAGGGTACTGGTCATTAAACTCCAGAGTGGAAGCATGAAACCAGCGAATGCCAAAAACATCACTCAAACTTCCCATCAATTTCAAATCTGGATAGAATTCATCAATATACTCCATCATCATATAGATATGGATTCCATCAAAGATCCATTTTTCTTCGCGCGGATTTAACATGAGGGAATTTTCCAGATAATTTTCTGTGATGTTTTTAAGTTGTTTTAATTCATAACCAAAACCATCTGGGAAGGGTCTCAAAAATTTTGGCAATTGATTAAGCCCGAATACAGGGTTTGAAGAGTAATCCTGTTGGGTTGCCAGTATAACGGGATGAGGATATTGGCCTAAATTATTCTGAAGGAAATTTACAATTCGGTTGACGAAGAAAGCTTTCATTCCAAGGTTTACTCCGCTATCGCTAATATTCGTTAGTACCTGAAGACCATCCACTTGAATATCATCAAAAATAGCCTCTGTGGTAAGGTGCAATTCTGTGTCAAATCTTTCTTCCCCAGTCAAGAAAACTGTTTTTTGGTCTCCTTTGGTCTCTATCCCTTTCATCTTTAAAGCAGATATTGCTGAAAGATTGGAAGGGATTGTTAATGCTATATCCAGATCCAGTTTAGGAAGAAAGAGATCATTCATGTTCTTATGGCTGTAGACCTGCCAGCCATCATTATATACTCCGGGAGCAATGAACCAATATCTCAACTGGTAGTTCCCCTTGTTTTGGTAACCATAACGGGTGAATTCATCGCTGGGGATTTTTATACTGTAATTTAAATTAATAGTATATTTTTCCCGCGGAGCTATAGGTTGTTCGGGAATAATTTTGATCAGATCGGGGTGGCCTATTGGACGCTCCCATTTGAGGAGGTTTAAGGAGTCTCCCATAATTGTATTTATGGTAGTTCCTCCCCTTTTATATTCCCGGGCGAAATGGAAATCACGATCATAATCTTCAAAAAACCTACGGGCAAGTGGCGTTCGGGTATCTGAAAAAGCATTCATCCAGTCGCTAAGGTAGATCTCCCTTAAGGTGTCGCTACTCGTATTCCTGTACTCCAGTTTTTGTTTGATGTACAGAGATTTTATAGTATCGTTGAGCTCTGCTTTAATAAAAACATTATGTTGCCCAAAAAGAGGTAATGTGAGGAAGGCAAACAGAGAAAAAACAATGAGTTTTGTGTTCAAATTTTCTAATGGAGATAGGAGTTCAGACTAAAACGATAATGTGATGCAAGATATTATTTCAAAGCACAATATGGAACATCTTAAACGAATAATTCTTAAGTTTAAAAAAATATTAGCATAGTGACCAAGAGAGCGGAACACCTAAATCAAAAAAATCGACCTTGTCAAAAAGGCCGATTTTAGAAAGAATTTTTCCGAAGGGAATTTTAGAAATTAGGGCTAAGATTATACTCGTCATAGAACTGGTCCAGAATTTCAATAACCTCATCGGCAGAGTCAACTACCTGGATGATATCAATATCCCCACTGCTAATATTTTGAAAATTATCAAGTAAAGTGCTTCGCACCCAATCAATCAAACCACCCCAAAAATCCCTTCCTACAAGGATTATTGGGAATTTATCAATCTTATTTGTTTGGATAAGGGTAATGGCCTCAAATAATTCATCCAGAGTACCAAATCCACCCGGCATGACTACAAAGCCCTGAGAGTACTTTACGAACATCACCTTTCTTACAAAGAAGTAGTCGAAATTGATATTTTTGTCATTATCTATATAAGGATTGTCGTGTTGTTCAAACGGAAGGTGGATATTAAGCCCTACAGAGGTTCCACCGGCAAGATGAGCACCTTTGTTTCCTGCTTCCATTACTCCCGGACCACCTCCTGTAATTATTCCATAACCGTGCTCCACGATCTTTTTTGCGACCTCTTCGGTCAATTTATAGAATTTGTGATCGGGTTTGGTGCGGGCAGATCCAAAAATAGATACACAAGGGCCTATCTGGCTTAATTTTTCATATCCATTAACAAATTCCCCCATGATCTTGAAGATCGCCCAGGAGTCATTTGTTTTAATTTCATTCCAGCTTTTATTTCTTGTTTCTGTTCTCATAAAATTTTCAAATTGCGGCTAATTTAACTCTTTTTGAAGAAAACTTGCGGTGTAGCTTTTCTTGTCTTTTGCAACTTCTTCGGGAGTTCCTTTTGCCACTACTTTTCCTCCTTTTTTTCCTCCTTCATATCCAATATCAATGATATAGTCAGCCATTTTAATTACGTCTAGGTTGTGTTCAATAATAAGGACAGTATTTCCTTTATCCGCAAGCCTGTTTAAAACTTCCATCAAAACCCTTATATCTTCAAAATGGAGACCTGTTGTGGGTTCATCCAGAATATAAAATGTGTTTCCCGTATCCCTTTTTGAAAGTTCTGTGGCAAGTTTAATTCGCTGGGCTTCCCCGCCGGAGAGGGTAGTGCTTTGTTGTCCCAAAGTGATATATCCCAGTCCGACGTCCTGGATAGTCTTTAATTTTCTAAAGATCTTTGGGATGTTCTCAAAGAAGATCACAGATTCATTGATTGTCATTTCGAGAACGTCTGATATAGACTTGCCCTTATACCTTATTTCCAGGGTCTCACGATTAAATCTTTTACCCTGGCAGGTTTCACATTCGACATAAACATCGGGCAGGAAATTCATTTCAATAACACGTAATCCACCACCTTTACATGTTTCGCACCTCCCACCTTTGACATTAAAACTAAAACGGCCTGGTTTATACCCACGAATCATAGCTTCGGGAGTTTTTGCAAAAAGATTCCTGACTTCAGAAAAAACTCCTGTATAGGTCGCAGGATTAGAGCGAGGGGTGCGACCAATGGGAGTTTGATTAATGTCTATTACCTTATCAATATGTTCAAGCCCTTTAATGCTTTTATAAGGCTTGGGTTTTTTTACTCCATTAAAATAATGGGCGTTCATGATAGGGTAAAGGGTCTCATTGATCAAGGTTGATTTCCCGCTTCCGGATACCCCTGTTACAGCGATCATTTTCCCTAAAGGAAAACTTACAGAAACATTTTGAAGATTATTTCCCGTTGCGCCTGTAAGATCAATCTTTTTACCGTTGCCTTTTCGTCTCTTTTCCGGAACTTCAATTTTCATGCTCCCGTTGAGATAATTAGCAGTAATTGTATTGTGCTTCTTAATTTCCTGTGGTGTACCCTGGCTAATAATCTCACCACCATGTCTTCCCGCTTCTGGACCAATATCGATCACATGATCGGCTCTCTCAATCATGTCTTTATCATGCTCTACCACAATTACCGAATTACCGAGATCTCTTAAAGACACGAGAGAATTTATTAATTTTTCGTTATCCCGCTGATGCAGCCCTATACTGGGTTCATCCAGAATATAAAGAACCCCCACCAACTGGGAACCAATTTGCGTTGCTAATCTAATTCTTTGCGCTTCTCCTCCAGAAAGGGTTTTGGAACCACGGTTTAGAGAAAGGTAATTTAAACCTACGTCGACCAGGAATTGCAAACGGGTACTTATTTCCTTAATAACTTCGGAGGCGATCTTCTGTTGTTTTTCTGAAAGTTCTTTTTCCAGATTTTTAAACCAGTCAGCAAGATCTACAATGTCTTTTTGTGCGAGTTCTGCAATGTTCTTTCCATTCACTTTAAAGTAAAGAGACTCCTTTCGCAGGCGTGTGCCCTCACATTCGGGGCACTTAATCTTATCCATATATTCCTTTGCCCAACGGCGCAGGGATGTAGATTCATTCTTTTCATAGGTCTCCTCAATAAAAGTAGCGACCCCTTCAAAATCAATTTTAAATTCTCTGGTTATCCCAAGAGATTTTGAATCTTTAGTAAACTTTTCCTTACCGCCAAACAGAATCATATTCAGGGCTTCTTTAGGAATTTTCTCTACAGGATCTGAAAGACTGAAGTCATAGCGATCGGCAATCAACTGCAGCTGATTAAAGATCCAATTCTTTTTTTGTGGACCATGAGGGGCAAGAGCCCCATTTTTTATACTTTTTGAGGGATCTGGAATTAACTTCTTTTCATTGACCTTGTGAAGGGTACCAATCCCGTTACAAACAGGACAGGCTCCTTTTGGAGAGTTAAATGAAAAATTATTGGGTTCGGGGTTTGGGTAGGAAATACCCGAAGAAGGACACATAAGATTCCGGCTGAAGTATTTGATCTCACCACTATCCTGTTCCATCACCATAAGAACATTGTCCCCGTGATACATGGCTGTTTTTATGCTTTCGGAGAGACGTTTTCCAGAGTCTTCATTAGAAGTAACTTTTATTCGATCAACAACAATTTCAATATCGTGGATCTTGTAGCGATCAAGCTTCATTCCTTTTACAATATCCCGAATTTCCCCATCGACCCTCACTTTAACAAACCCCTGCTTCGCAATTTGCTCAAAAAGTTCTCTGTAATGCCCTTTTCGGGACCTTATAATTGGAGCAAGAACGTTTATCCTTTTCTCTCCAAAATTTCTGAAGATCAAATCCTGTATTTGCTCATCATTATAACTCACCATCTTTTCACCGGTGTTATAGCTGTAAGCATCACTGGCCCTTGCAAAAAGCAGCCGTAGGAAATCATATATCTCGGTAATTGTTCCTACAGTACTTCTGGGGCTTTTGCTGGTAGTCTTTTGTTCAATAGCGATAACAGGAGAAAGACCGTCGATTTTATCCACATCGGGTCTTTCGAGTCCTCCAAGAAACTGGCGGGCATAGGCAGAAAAAGTTTCAATATACCTGCGTTGTCCTTCTGCATAAATGGTATCAAAAGCAAGGGAAGATTTACCTGAACCTGACAAACCGGTGATTACTACCAGTTTCTCCCTTGGGATCTTTACATCAATATTTTTTAAATTATGTACCCGGGCACCGAGTATATCAATAAATTCTTCTGTTACTCCCATGAAATTTTTTTGCAAGGTGCAAAGGTACTGAAACTGCAGTTATTAGGAAAGAAGATAGAATCAGGATAATCTTTCCCACAACATCTGTAAAACATAAATTTTTTCCGATTAATTATTTCTTAAAATTAGCTTTTAAAAGTAGAAATTCATGTTAATGATAGCCATAAATGTAAGAATTATATGGTTTTAACTTACTATAAGTCAGATTATTACTACGCAGTTTTAGGATTTATTTTGAAGTAGCTTCCATATCTTTACTAGTGAAAATGTAAAACATTATTTGCTTTAAATAAACTAAAAATACTGTCAAAAGTAGGGGGGATGACAATATGGGAAATAAATTACTATTACTAATTACCAAAAATGGAGATCTAGCCGATAATCTTGAAAAAGAAGTCAACTGCTCCTTTAGTACTTCTCAAGTTAATAGTATTCATGCCGGCTATTCTATAGCTCTTAATATGCTTCCCGATATTATCCTGGTAGATTATTCTTCTCTGGGGCTTGAAAGTCTTAAAAACCTCAGCAATTTTAAATCATCACATTTTCTTAATAAGAGTTTTCTTTTTCTTTTAGGTGACCAGGAAAATAAGAGATTTCTAGATCAAAATTTTAAAGATACGGTGGATGAAATTATCTATGACAAAGGTTGTTATCGTTCTATTGTAAAAGAGATAGAAGAAGCAGTTAAAATAAGGGGTTGCCTTACAAATTACTGGAAAGATTCTTTTATGGGACTTTTTAACCTGCTGGAATATCCGGTAATACTCTTACAGGATGAAAAAGTCGTGGCCATGAATGATACCTTTAGAAAGGATTTTTTTATTACCGGGAAACAAGAAATTAACCTTACAGATCTGGTGGTTGAAAGAAATAAGAGTAAGGTTAAAGAGACCCTCAGAAAATTTCATAGGGGCAAACACATGAAAGCTACAACTAAAACTTCTCTTATTATGAATGAAAAAATAAGGGAAGCTAAAATAACTTTTTCAAAACTTGATAAAAATCTTTGTGGACAAATGATCATGATGATCAATTTCACCGGGAATGATTTTCCTCTTAAAGAAGAAGTAGGGTCTAATTCTCCCGAGACAGAAAAGTATTTTTCCACCTACTGTAATCAGGAAGAGCAGTATTTTACAAAGAGGGAAAAGGAAATTATTGCTTTACTATGTAAAGGTTATAAAACCAAAGAAATTTCTGAGGCTTTGTGCATTTCTGCAAAGACGATTGAGAAACACCGGGCCAACATAATACGCCGCACACATTCAGGTACTATATTAGAAAGTATAATTTATGCTCTTAACCATAAAATGATAGAAATTTAAATAAAAGTAGGGTTTTCCCCCATTGCTTTAGGTTCAGATAAATCCTACATTTAACAGGAATTCTGTTAACACTCCCCCCCCGTTACTCCCCCCTTTATAATTAAGCAAGTTCATACTTGAGACTATATTTATTAACCATTCTAATTTTCATTAATCAAAAACCTTTTAATTATGAAACACATTAAATTATCAATGGCATGGCTGGCTGTGCTGGCATTAATCTTTACTTCGTGTAGTAAAGAAGAGTCTGATCCTGTTCCAGGAGATCAGGAAAGGATAGAAATAACTTTTGGTTCCCTCCTGAACGATTTTAATAATCAAAATAAACAGGCAGAACCAGGAGCATGTATTGAAGGAACGCCCGGTTATGTGCTGGTAGGAATTACAGAAGGAGATGATCCTGACAGCGTAGATTATATAGACGATGGAGATCCAGGTGATGGTGACGATTTAATCCAGGTAGATCTTAAAAATAATGGAGGGAATTGGGAAACCGAATATTCTGATCTATTAGCTTTACCTGCCGGTGATTATCACCTTCAGCATTTTATAGTTTATTCAGAAGATAATCAGGTTCTGTGGGTTGCGCCCAGAGTGGGAGGAGCATTCGAGGAATATGTAGATAATCCTTTGCCACAGCTTATTTCACTTGCAGCCGGAACTAAGCCTTACATTTCTGTAGATGTATTGTGCTTTATTCCCAGAAGTGAAGAAGCTTATGGTTATCCTTTCTTTGATTTTGATGTTATAGAAGTTGAAAACAGCTACTGTATATTCGTGAATTATTGCTGGGATGAAACTGGTCGTGACTATCCTGCTCATTTCCAGGTAGAAGTTTGGAGAGATGCTTATGGAGGTAGTGATGAAGTTGTCTTTACTACTTACATGAATACTGTAGATACTTCGGGTGACTGGCCTGCAGCATCTGTTCTATGTTTACCATTCCCAGATCTTGGAGATGACACCTATTACGTAAGAGTAACTCTACTTGATTATGAGGGAGCTTACGAATTGGATCCAGAAGAAGATTATATCATCCAATTCCCTATAACTCAGGCTGACATTGACGCTCAGGAAGGAATGACTCCAGCTTATACCCACATTAGGTATAATTGTGAGCCTGTAGCTGATTGTCCACCAAATTACCCAGTAGGAGATACTAATCAAGATTGTAGAGTAACATGTGATGATACTAATACCTGTCCTGATGATCCATGTCCAGGTATAGACCCTGCTACAGATCCTGATGGTGATTGTATTCCAGACGATACCGACAATTGCCCAGATGTATATAATCCAGACCAGGCAAACAGAGATGGTGATGCCTTTGGAGATGCATGTGACCTATGCCCCGATGTGGCAAGTGAAGAAAATGTGGATTGCCCTCTAATTCCTGGTAATGACTGTGATACAGCATATATGTTTGGTGATGTAATGCTAAACACTCTTGATTATCCAGGAAATAACTGGGGCTGGGGTCTTTTAGTTGACGGTGAAGGTGTAGATGTAGATCCAGAATATCTAGTAGATGCCGGTGTTTGGGTAATACCATTCTACGCAGGTGCTGCTCAAAATGATATCACCAAAGGCTGGAGAGCTGGAGATGTGAGAATTGAAGTAATTGGAGATGACATTGAAATCACAATTGAACCTTACGATTACGTGACAGTAGAAGAAACTCACTTTTGGTTCAATGATGATGGGGCCTGGCCAGAAAAGCGCTCACCTGGATCTTTTGACTTAGGCGACGGTGGATTAAGCTACACCATGGAAAATGTCGATGGTACTCTACCTTACTCTGTAATAGTTCATGCTAAGGTATGTGATTCTCGAAATGATGACTAATAAAAAACCGCCCCGGTGATTTACCGGGGCGGTAATAAAAAAATAATCAAGTATTTATTAACCATTCTAATTATTAATTAAAATTCAATTTATTATGAAAAAATTTAAATTTTCAATTGCCTGGTTGGCAGTTTTTGCGATGATCTTTACCTCGTGTAGTAAAGAGGAAGCTGGAGTAATCTCTGATGATCCTGAAACAGTACAATTAACTTTTGGTGCACTGTTAAACTCTTTTAATCAACAAAACAAACAGGCAAGTTACGAATGTGATTCAGAGGCGGTACCTGCATATGTTATGTTAGGATGGTCTACAGAAGAAGATGCTGGAATGGACGATTATGATCTTATTCAGGTTGATCTTGTCAACAACAATGGATCCTGGGAAACAGTTTATTCTGAAGATTTAGCCGTTCCCGCAGGCACTTATTATCTACAACATTTTGCAGTCTATGACGCAAGTGATGCTGTTCTTTGGGTAGCTCCACGTGAAGGAGGGGCTTTTGCCGCTGAGGTAGATGATCCTCTTCCTTTGACAATAGAATTGGCAGCTGGAACAAAACCTTATATTGATGTTGATGTCCTATGTTATTTTGCCAGAGAAGAAGTAGCCTATGGTTATCCTTTCTTTGATTTTGATGTTATAGAAGTTGAAAATAGCTATTGTGTATTCGTTAATTACTGTGACCTTGTTGGTGAAGGTGCTACAGGAAGAGAGTATCCAGCTCATTTTAGACTTGATATCTGGTCTGATGGATTTGGAGGTTCTGATCTTATAACTACTGGAATGAATGAAGTTGATATGACCGGCGACTGGCCAGCTGCTTCAGTACTTTGTGTTGCTTTACCTGAAATTGTAGGAGAAGATCTTTATGCAAGAGTAACCGTTTTAGATGATGGACAGGCATATACTCCTGAAGCTGGAGATGTTCATGAATTCAGAATTTCTCAGGCTGATCTGGATGATATTGAAGCTGGAACTCCAGCTTACCAACATTTCAGAATTGGTTGTGATGGAGATACTCCTCCTCCAACAGGATGCATCCCTGCACCAGTAGATGGATGTGTGACTTTATCCTTTGCTGAAACCGTTAGTATTGAAGGTTTCCCAGTTAATACTGATCCATTCTATCCACTAATGTATAATGGTGAAGAAGTAGGAGTAATAACCTTTGATCTTGAGGCTGCCGGAGCTTATAGCATGGATGCTTCTATTGATCTCTATGAAGGTTGGACTGCGACTGATGTTGAAATCTCTTTACCCGATTTTGTTAATACAGATATCTGTGTTCAG
Source organism: Salinimicrobium sp. TH3 (assembly GCF_026676115.1). Classification (GTDB taxonomy): domain Bacteria; phylum Bacteroidota; class Bacteroidia; order Flavobacteriales; family Flavobacteriaceae; genus Salinimicrobium. The sequence goes on from NZ_JAPONB010000003.1 coordinate 307,499, forward strand.
AATATAGATGAGAACGATTTCCTTGTGACTTATATGGTCGATGAGAATGTGGTTGTTGATGGAATTAACTTCCCCGTGGCTGTAGAGTTTGATGCAAACATCTGTTTTAATGATTTGGACTAATATTTAAAAGTTCTTATTAAACAGTTTAGAATTATGAAAGCCGTTTGCGTTAGTAGACGGCTTTCAATATCAACGTGTAGTTGAAATGCTATTTTTTAAGCCAAATTCTTATCAACTAACTTATTTTTAAAACAATCTATTATGAAAAAGATTAGATACTTAATATTTTCAATGTTTGCTCTTACATTGATATTTACTTCTTGTAGTACAGAAGAAACAAAAGTTAATACTGATGATTCTGAAACAGTACAAGTAACATTTGGAGCTTTGCTTAATTCGTTTAATGAACAGAATAAACAGGCAGATGCTGAATGTAGAGATGGTGTAGAACCAGCTTATGTTATGCTGGGTGGATCTACTAACATGAATGCTCCAATGGGTTCTTATGACCTTTATAAGGTAGACCTTGTCAATAACAACGGATCATGGGAGACTACTTATTCTGAAGATCTGGCCCTTCCTGCCGGTACTTATTATCTGCTGCATTTTGCAGTATATGATGCAAGCGACCAGGTGCTATGGGTAGCTCCACGCGAAGGAGGAGCCTTTGAAACAGAAGTAGACGATGCACTTCCACTTAGAGTTGATCTTGTGGCCGGAACCAAGCCGTACATTAATGTTGATGTTTTATGTTATTATGCCAGGGAAGAAGCAGCTTATGGATATCCTTTCTTTGACTTTGATGTTATTGAAGTGGAAAACAGCTACTGTATATTCGTTAATTACTGTGATGATGGTACCGGGCGTGAATATCCGGCATACTTTCAGGTTGAAGTTTGGTCAGATGAGTATGATGGTACACCTGTAGTGTTATCCAATAATACAAACACTATTACTCAAGCAACCACAGGTTGGCCGGCAGCTTCTGTACTTTGCATTGCACTGCCAGATTTAGGTGACGATACTTACTATGCCAGAGTAACTGTACTCAACCATCCTGACCTTGACTATACTGCTGATCCTTCAGACGTTCATCAGTTCACATTTACTCAAGCCGATATTGATGGTCAGGAGCTATTTATCCCTGCCTATAACCATATTAGAATCAATTGTGGAGGAGGTCCAGGTGATATTTGTGATACAAATGTGAGATGCGAACTTAATCTAGAAAATCCTTTAAGTGAAAATTGTAAGTTTACTTACCTTGAAGATTCTGAAGAAGGTTGGGTAAGAATTGATAGCGCGACAGATATCGATCTTTTAGCTTTAATAGGAACAGATGAAGTTGAGTTAGGTGCTGTAGATGCATCTTTGATCAATACTGACGAGATTAGGCTGATTTTAGATACTCCTTATGGAGATAGCGATAGAATATCGGCTTACGCAGTAGAGGTAAGGCCAAATTCAGGAGGCGCAATCAATACGACCTGTTGGGAAACTCAGTGTGCAAACGTTGTGAATGACTATGGCGAAATTTCCATGACTTTTGATGGCTTCAATTATTCATATCCGTTTTTTATAAAAGTAGAAACGATTAACTGTTACGATCTGTAGATTTATTCTATAAAAAAACAGGGAAAGGGCAACTTGAAAGTTGCCCTTTTTTTATTCCTGGAAGACAAATACTCCGAAGCGTGCTTCTTTAACAAATACTTTAGAATTTGAAAAATGTATTAGAAAAACTTACTAAGGCCGGGGAGAAAAAATGGTATTGTTCGAATTGCAGTATAAAAGGACAGCTTTATAAATTTATATTATTTGTTAGTGTACAGAATAATTATTGTCTTATTTATAATTACAGTGCTAAATAAGAGTGGTTTAGGAAGAAAGTATCTCTTAAAAATTCATTTCCAGGGAAAAGGGGCCCGGTAAATTCAACTTTTTTTCCTTTGAAGAATGTCAGTATTTACCATTTACCACAAATAGCAAATACAATAATTACAATCATGGTTCTTTACTCTTGCACAAAATAAAATGAACTTTTTCGGGTATCATATGAACCTTAGATTCAATTTTCATTACGTCGAAACTTAATATTGCTGGCGCAATAAGCCATTAATTTAAAATAGTTGGCTCTACTAATGACTATAGTTTTTTAATTTTTATTGTTAAGGCTTTAAGACCAATAATTTCCAACCATACTTCTTTCGTAGGAAATTTCCTATATAATTAAAATTCAGAGTGTTAAAGTTTATTAAACATATCTTAAAAGAATTAAAATTTTTATTTTTACCCATGTAAGATCTGATCAGGTTCTCAAGTTTTAAAACAAATATTAACGCTAAACAATTTGAAAAAACAATAAAAAAAATCTCTACGCTCTTATTTCGAATTTCCTTAAATAGTTAAATTACTATTTAACCTTTTTTTGGCATAGTTATTACAAGGTGTAAAAGCATCATATGATATTAAGATTTTATTTTGTTTTTAAAAACATTGTATTTAACTAAAACCTTACGCTATCAAAACACTAAAAAAAATGAGTAACACTAGAATTCCCAAAGTTCAATTGTTACACAAAACAGAAAACCTACTTATGAAAAAATTAAAATTCGCTTATATACTTCCTGCAATTGCTTTATTTGCATCCTGTGCAAAGGATAATCCGAACGACCTGGATGAGCTGAATGGAACCGATTCTTCCATTGAAACCTCTAGTGAGGAAATGGTAGAAGTTGCCAGTCCAGAGCCAGGTCCGGTAACAGAAGTGTATTACGCTGGACACAAAATACCTGTTGAAGAATTTAACGGAAATTATGTTTATCAGGGAGATATCATACTCTCTCCTGACATGGTTACCCAGGAAGAAGTAAAAATGGTCTACGAGAAAGATGAAGTGCCATCTGGTAATAAGAGCGTTGGAAGAACATCAGGAAGATGGCCTGACAATACCGTCTATTATTCTATTGAGAGTGGACTTGATAATAAATCGAGAGTCTATGAGGCTATTGACCACTGGGAGGCAAATACCAACCTAAAATTTGTTGAAAGAACCTCTCAATCCAGCTACATCTATTTTGTAACCGGTTCAGGTTGTTCTTCATATGTAGGCAGAGTAGGGGGAAGGCAGAATATTACCTTATCGTCCTCTTGTTCTACAGGAAATACCATTCATGAAATAGGCCATGCTGTTGGTCTTTGGCATGAACAAAGTCGTGTGGATAGAGATAACTACATTACTATTCACTACGATAACATTCAGAGTGGAAGAGAATTCAACTTTCACACTTATTCTGCACAAGGTATGGATGGAGACGAGTTTACCAGTACACTTGACTTTGGGTCCATCATGATGTATGGAGCCTATTCTTTCTCAAATAACGGTAAGCCTACTATTACTACAAAAAATGGGGGTACTTATTCTGTTCAAAGATCCAGGTTATCAACTGGAGACAAAACAGGGATCAATAATATGTATCCTTACCAGGGTGGGGAAACAACGACGACCCCTGAAACCTATGTGAATGGAGAGTACTATACTATTGAAGGATTAACAGTGCTAAGGTTTTACAATGGATGGTATTATCTTGGGCCGTATGGTATGAGAGCAGTTGAGCTTAGAAACGGAATTTGGTATTACAAATAGAGAAAACATTTAGATACAAAAAAAAACCCGGCTAATTAGCCGGGTTTTTTTGTATCTGGTTATCTATATCATTAATTTTCTGCTCGTTTTTTCCTCTTTAGAAGGTTTCATTTTAGTAATTAGTGTGAATTAATTCTACATTTTTGAGGGTGCGGTTGTGGAAATTTTCTACTTTACTCAAAGACTTTTTTGAAATTGAAAAGAGCGGAGGTTATTCTAAATTAATTTTCAGCTGTACTTTTCGATAAGTAGGGAATTCCCTTATTGTGTTGACTGTCAATTTCATATATATTTACTTTGTTAGTTGCAACAAATATTTTGTAACTACTACTCGCTTGTTACTCCCCCCGGCAAAGAATTAAATGTTGATTTATTCCATACTATGGTTATGGATTGTCTAGTATCCTATAGAGTTAAATCAAAATTATTCTTTTTCAGACGAAAAATGTGCATGATGCCATGCTTCGTCAGTTACCCTTCTATGAAAACCAGAAACATGTATTTATTAACCAAAACCATTAAATTATGAAAAATTTAAAAACTTCCATTGCCTGGCTGGCCATGTTTGCATTGATTTTTACCTCGTGTAGTAAAGAGGAAACAGGAGTGATTTCTAATGACCCCGAAACTGTCCAAATTACTTTTGGCGCACTGTTAAACTCCTTTAATCAACAAAATAAACAGGCAGTTTATGAATGCGATGCGGAGGCAGTACCTGCTTATGTAATGTTAGGATGGTCTACCGAAGAAGATGCTGGAATGGACGATTATGATCTTATTCAGGTAGATCTTGTTAACAACAATGGATCCTGGGAAACAGTTTATTCCGAAGACCTAGCCGCTCCTGCAGGAACCTATTATTTACAACATTTTGCAGTTTATGATGCAAGCGATCAGGTGCTTTGGGTGGCTCCACGTGAGGGAGGATCTTTTGCTTCTGAGGTAGATGATGCTCTTCCTTTGACTATTGAACTGGTAGCGGGCACAAAACCTTATATTGATGTAGATGTTCTATGCTACATAGCCAGAGAAGAAACTGCTTATGGTTATCCTTTCTTTGATTTTGACGTTATAGAAGTTGAAAACAGCTATTGTGTCTTTGTTAACTATTGTGACGATGAAACAGGTCGTGATTATCCAGCGTATTTCAATATTGACGTATACACTGATGCCGCTATGACAGATGAAGTTGATATTTCTAATGATACAAATATGATTACAATGGCAGGAGAATGGCCTTCAGCATCTGTTTTATGTTTTGCATTGCCAGATCTTGGTGATGAAACCTACTACGCCAGAGTAACTGTGTTAAATCACGATGATCTAGACTACACTGCAGATGAAGGAGATATTTACGACTTTGAAATTACTCAGGCCAGTATAGATGCACAGGAAACACAAGTACCAGCTTACCATCATATACGATTTGAGTGTGGTGACACTACAGAATGTGATCCTAATGATCCTGATGCAGATTGTGATAATGATGAGGTGCCCAATGATGTAGACGAATGTCCTGGAACTCCTCCTGGTGTTCAGGTAAACGATCGAGGTTGCGAGGATATACAGGTACCTGGTAGAGATATAGTGGTTTTTAACGATATTAATCTTTTCAAAAATAACTATATGACAGATGCAGACAATGTGAGACTGGTTCAAAACCTCGTGACTTATACTACAGAGGGATCAAGGAATGATGGCAATGTAGTAATCATGGATTTTGGTCGGGGTGCAGAATGTGCTACCGAAAATGGAAATGGCGAATGTGTTGAAGGCAATTGGAACACCATGAGAAATACGATCCAGAACGAAGGTTTTTCGATCACAGATATCTATTCTACTGCAGGCTCCATCACCTCTATCCCCAATGATGTAAAAATTATATTTCTTGTTATGCCAACTGTTGACTATACAATTGAAGAAATTAACACTCTTAAATCCTTTGCTGCTGAGGGAGGTAGGATTGTTTTCGTTGGTGAGTGGGATGGTTACTATTCTTATATTACAGTACAAAACCAATTTCTCCTAAACATGGGAGCTGTTCTACACAATACAGGTGGAGCTGTAGATTGCGGCGCCGTGGAACTTCCTGAATCATCTAACCGTTCCCATCCTATTATGGAGGGGGTTGGAAGTGTATTAATTGGTTGTGCTTCGGTTATTGAACCGGGTCCTAACGATTTTGCTTTATTCTATGATTCATCCAATACGCAGGTATTGGCAGGAGTAGCAAAAATAGATGTTACCCCACTTGGAGGAATGGCGAGTCCGACCGGGGTCTCTAAAAAGATTCTTAATGATGGAAGAAAGGACCTTAATTCAAAATCTTCCTCGGGATATTAGATCCATAACATATTTTAAAAAAACCCGGCCTTTAGCCGGGTTTTCTAATTTCTAATTTGCAGGATGTTAATTTATGGCTTTCTAATCTTTTGGTAATTAGTTGTTTCCATTTTAATATTGGGTATATTTTCCACATCTTTTTCCACAAAATGAGGCATTTCTACACATTATTTTATCTCGGTAAGATTAAAGCCTTTTTCCTGTAAACTATTCTGGTTGAAATTAAAGTTCACCGGTGATTTGAATATAAAAACTAACTCACCAATATAAATGTCATTTTTGAAAATCTACAGGGAAGAAATTTTTTTTTGAGAATACTCCTGCAATTGAGGGAAAAATTCCTGGAACTCATTATAGAAGTCATCGTAATGCTCTTTTAGATCATTGACTGCACGGTCCATTTGAACAATATTTTTCGTCCGGATGTTCATTTGATATAAGATCCTCGCAATCCCTTCAATACTTGCATAGCTCAATAACCAGTTTTCAGAAATCATGTAGGGAAGGAATCTTTGGATAGGAGCAGGTAAAAGATCAAATTTCCTTTTTAGTAATTTATAAAAAGTAGCCACAAAATTTTCCAGCGGAATTTCGGAGTAATCCTGCCAGCGCGAAGCAAGAAAGTGGTCGTAATAAATATCTACAATTACGCCACTATAGTGACTGTAGTTTTTATGTAATTTTGCAGAACTTTTCTTTACCAGAGGATGAGAATCGGTGTATGAGTCGATAGCCCGGTGCAGGAGAATGCCTTTTTGAACTTCAGGAGGATAGGCGAGGTACTTTTTTCCTTTTATGGAATCCGCGATAAAATTCCCCAGAATTACATCATCATTGTTTCCGGAGAGATATATATGAGCTAAAAAATTCATTCAGGCTAAGGTAATTAATCTCTCTGTTTAATTTTTGTTAAGGTTTGTGACGGCTTCAGAAGGACTGTATCTTTGTGCTGCCTTATTTTTTTGCTGAAATTCTTCCGCAGAAAAAAGTTTAAAAAATGGCATTTTTGACAAACCTTTAAAATAAGTCTATGACTCTTATTAAATCTATTTCCGGAATTCGCGGAACCATTGGAGGAAAACCTTCAGAAAATCTCACACCCATCGATGCAGTAAAGTTTGCTGCGGCTTATGGAAGCTGGCTTAAAAACAGCCGCCAAGGGAAAAAAACAACGGTAGTAGTAGGACGGGATGCAAGGATTTCGGGACACATGATCCAACAACTGGTAATGAATACGCTTACAGGCCTTGGGATTGATGTTATTGATCTTGACCTTTCGACAACGCCTACCGTTGAGGTTGCAGTTCCAATGGAAAAAGCAGATGGGGGAATTATTCTTACTGCAAGTCACAATCCTAAGCAATGGAATGCTTTAAAGCTGCTCAATCAAAAAGGAGAGTTTTTAAGTGGAGATGAAGGAGCTGAAATTCTTGGAATAGCAGAAAATGCCGATTTTTCTTTCGCAGAAGTGGATGACCTCGGAAAAATTAAGCTAGTGGACCATTATATTGATACTCATATTGAAGAAGTGGTCATGCTTCCGTTGGTTGATGCTAAAAAAATTGCTGAAGCAGGATTTACAGTTGCAGTAGATGGTGTTAATTCTACAGGTGGAATCGCTATTCCGAAGTTATTAAAGAGACTGGGAGTGAAGGTGATTGAACTTTATTGTGAACCAACCGGGGAATTCCCTCACAATCCCGAACCTTTAAAAGAGCATCTTTCTGACATATGTAATGTTGTAAAAAAGCAACAGGCCGATCTTGGAGTTGTAGTAGATCCAGATGTTGACAGGCTTGCCTTTATAACTGAAGAAGGGGAAATGTTTGGGGAAGAATATACTTTGGTGGCTTGCGCAGATTACGTTTTAAGTAAAACCCCCGGTAATACAGTTAGTAATCTTTCTTCTTCACGTGCTCTTAGAGATATAGCATTAAAACATGGAGGAAGTTATGAAGCCAGTGCTGTAGGTGAGGTAAATGTTGTGGAGTTAATGAAGAAGAACGATGCCATCATTGGGGGTGAAGGGAATGGAGGGATCATCTACCCAGAGCTTCACTATGGTCGGGACAGCCTCGTAGGAGTAGCTCTGTTTTTGACCTTTTTGGCAGAAAAGAAGATGAAGGTATCTGAACTGCGAAAAACTTATCCTTCATATTTTATGAGCAAGAATAAAATAGAACTTACCCCGCAGCTTGATGTAGATAAAATTTTACAGCAGGTGGAACAGAAATATTCAGGGGAACAGGTGAGTACAGTAGATGGCGTGAAAATAGATTTTCCGGAACATTGGGTACATCTTAGAAAATCTAATACCGAACCCATCATAAGAATATATACCGAGGCAAATAGCCAGGAGAGGGCAGATGAAGTAGCTCAAAAGATGATTGGTGAAATAAAGGAGATTGCTAATCTTTAATGATCACAGCATCCCGCGACATTGAAGCATTTCTATGTTTCCATCTCTTGTGAGTCCACAAGTAGTAGCGGGGCTCCTGTTTGATTTGTTCTTCTAGTTTGTCAAAATAATTGCGGGTAATGAAAAACTGCGGTTCTTTTGCAGGTTCGTAAGAAATGGTTTTAAAAGAGGCTTCGTAATAGCCTCTTTTAATTTTTTGGACATGTAGATAAACTACTACCATGTCTTGGGAACGGGATAGATGTTCCAATCCCAAAAAAACCGGTACATTAACTCCCATAAAATTTGTCCATGCTTTAGCACGGGAGATTTTTGGGGATTGATCTGCGATCATTGCGTATACTCCGCGAATTCCCTTTCTTTCATTTTCAGTAATTACCTTCGTGGCCCGGGTTGTGGAAATAAGAACCCCATCATAGCGACCTCTTATATCTTTCGCAAGCTGGTCAAAATAGCGATTTTTCACCTTTTTATAAACCCCAAAACCTTTATAGTCCAGCCCGTAAAGCTGCAGGGCATTCATCCATTCATAGCTTGCGTAGTGTCCGCAAGCAAGAAGGATACTTTTATTCATGTTTCTAATCTTTTGAATTTCTTCAATGTTGGTGAATTTGAATCGTTTTTTTAGCTCTTCATTGGAAATAGAGAGACTCTTTATCATTTCCAGGAACATATCCACCATATGCCGGTAAAAGTCTTTCCTAATCTTCTTAAGTTCAGTGCCAGACTTTTGGGGAAATGCGAGTTGCAGGTTTTCAAATACTGTTTTCCTTCTATATCCAACCAGGTAAAATACGACTAGAAAGACAAGATCCGAAAAGAGGTAGAAGAGCCTGAAGGGAAGAATGGAAATAAGCCACAAAAATGGGTAAACCAGCCAGAAAACTAAACGCTGCATGAAAAAGTCATTTAGGCAAATATATGGTATATTTGGCACTAAATTTTAGCATTAATGGGAGATTTCGACCTGGTTACCATTCTAGTCATAGCAGCCAATGTTATTTTTTCGTTTAAGGGTTTTAAAGATCATTCGTTTTTCGAAAAATACAAATTCAACTCTGCAGCAGTAAAAAGGGGTGAGAAGATAAGAATCCTCACTTCAGGATTTTTACATGTAGATACTGCGCACCTATTTCTGAACATGCTCACCTTGTTCTTTTTTGCCGATATAGTAATTGCTTCCCTTGGCAGTATTAGTTTTTTGCTAATCTATTTTGCCAGTTTGCTTATTGGTAATTTACTTTCCTATTATTTTCATAAAGATGAATTACAATATAATGCTGTAGGAGCCAGCGGCGCCGTCTCGGGAATTATTTATGCTGGTATTTTGCTGTATCCGGAAATGAGCCTGTACATGTTTTTTATCCCCATTCCTATTCCGGGATATGTTTTTGGGATTGGCTATATGCTATATTCCATCTACGGAATGAAAAACAGGATAGGAAATATTGGACACGATGCCCATTTTGGTGGTGCTGTAGGTGGTTATATTCTCACTTTGATTCTTGTGCCGCAGTTGTTTGCAACGAGCTTATTGATGGTTATCTTACTTGCAATTCCCATTGTTTTACTTTTTTTCCTACAAAAAACCGGAAAAATCTGACATTGGCACTGAAATTGAAAATTCATTATTAATTAATTCAATAATTATGAAAAAATATCTTCTCTTAATTGCCATTTTAGGATACTCATTTGGCTTTGCACAAGAAAAATCTATTCCTTCAATTTCTGTACTTGGAACCGGAACTGTAAACATAGTTCCCGACAAAGTTCTTATCAATTCGAGAATTGAACACACTGGAAAAACAGCTGCAGAGGTTAAGCGGAAAAATGATAACGTGGTAGATCAGGTCATTAAATTTTTAGAATCCCAGGGAGTGGCCTCAAAAAACATTCAAACCGAATATATAAGGCTCAATAAAGAAGTTAATTATAATACCCAGGATACCATGTATTCTGCCAATCAGGCGATTTCTATTGAACTGTTGAATCTAAAGGATTATGAAAAGATCATGTCTGGTTTACTTGATTCAGGATTGAACAGGATTGACGGTATCGAATTCCGGACCTCTAGGAAAGATGATCTTCAGTCTGAAGCTCGAAAAAACGCAGTTTTAAATGCAAAAATGAAGGCAGAAGAATATGCAACTGCCTTAGGGCAAAGTGCGGGCAAGGCAATCCATATTTCGGAGGTGCAAACAAATAATTATCAGCCTGTTTACAGGGTGATGGAAATGAAAGCTGATAGTGCAGAGCAGCAAAGTATCGCCCCGGGAGAAATGGAAATTACCGTAAAGGTCAATGTAGAATTTCTGCTTAATGAAAATTAAAATATTATATAAAATTAAAAAAAAGGGTGCCCTTGTGGCACCCTTTTCAGTTTTAATTGAATTTTAGCTTCAGAAAAACTAGTTATTTAAAACCTCTCCAACTTTTTCTCCCAGGGCTTTTCCTCTAAGATCTTTTGCAATGATCTTTCCATTTTCATCTAAAAGGAAGGCTGCAGGGATAGCGCGAATTCCGTATTCCACTGCTACAGGATCCTGCCAGAACATAAGATTGGAGACATGGTTCCATTCTCCAAGATTATCATCTTCAATAGCCTGGATCCATTTTTCTTTTTGCCCTGGACGGTCCAGGGAAACCTGGATGATATTGAAGCCTTGATCGTGATATTTCTTATATACTTCCACAATATTTGGATTCTCTACACGACAGGGTTTACACCAGGAAGCCCAGAAATCCACAAGGGTTACCTTTCCAAGAGCATCGCTTAAAGCAAGCTCATCTCCCTGTGGGGTAGGAGCACTAAAACCAGGAGCTTTGCTGCCCACAGCGGTTTTACTCATTTTATCGAGGCGTGTTTTTACTGTCTTTGCCAAAGGAACCTCTTTAACTTCGGGACTTAATTGATTATAAAACCCCATCAATTCTGAAGAAGAGAAGGCCGAAGTATTCAGCATATCCTGCAGGATCATTACAGAAACAATAGAATTAGGATTTGATTCGATCAATTCAACTTTCGCCTGTTTATCTTCCTCAAATAACTGTTGCTGAAAAGTCTGTAAATTTTGCAAGGTAACAGAATCCCTGTTCATCATTGCATCTCTAAGGGCAGTTCTATTATCTCCCATTTTCCTGCTTACCTCTCTCACATTTTTTAGGTAGGCGGTTAGTACTTCATTATCTTCTCCTCCAGAAACTTCTGAAGAATAAATACTGTCAGGATACACTTTAAATTCTATAGGTGTATTATCAGCAATGTAGACCACGTTTCCACGGGTTCCTTCAATGGTTAGGAAGCTAATCGTAGGCTTTTCCATTTCGGGAAGATCTAATTCGAATTTGCCATCCTGAACTTCTATTGTATCCAGATGCACAACCTGGGTATTACTGTCATTTAATTCTGAAACAATAATCTTTTGCCCGTCGGGAGCATTTTGTACTGTTCCGCTTAAATGGTAGCCCTCATTTTCACTTTCACAAGCAGCAAGGAGGACAACAAGTCCAACTAATAAAATTTTACGCATAATTTGTTACATTTTGCACAAAAATAAGGAAGTTAGTGGAGAGAGAATGTCGGAATAGATAAATTAATGTTAATATGAACGAGCCCTGGGGCAGCGGGTCCAAAATCCTGTAATTTTAACATATGAAGAATCAAAAGGAATTTCCCCTCGAAATAAAGATCAGTTTTCACAAGATCATTGAACAGTATCGAAAGCAACTGGAGAATGAATCAAGCATGATATCCAAAGATTACCTGGGAAAGATACTCGATTATATTTCTGGTTTTCCTGTTTTAGAGGATGGAATTGAAAATTCCGAAGATCTTAATAAACTAAAAGATCCAATTAGGATCCTCATGAAAGATCTTTTTCCTGAAATTCTGTCGGGTACCCAAATCAAAGCGATTTCTGTTCCTTTTCACAATGTCATTTTTAATTCTACTCTTAAGTTTAGAGAAATACTTGCTGGTGCGGGAAAAGATTTCAACTTAAATATGAGAGATCTTAGTAAAGACCTTGATTATATCTATGCCTGTATTCTAATCCTCAATAAGTATTATGGTTATGATATGGATTTTTCAAGACCGTTATATTATGATATACCCGATGAAAATGGCATTTTAAGGCACTATAGAATTGAACTTGATTCCCAATTTATGGAGCTGGAACCTGGCAAAAATGCTTGTGAAATAACGAAAGAAGATGTTGATGAATTGATCCAAAATATTGAGAATGTGGAATTTTGGAAACAAAAATTTCCACCCAAAAGCTGGATCTTTAAGGGTTTCACCATAATTACTCTTACAGATGTGACTGTTGATGATGCGATCTCCGATCTAAAAACAACTTTGTTGCAAAGAAATACTTCAGGAAATGAAGAGATGGAGAAGTTTGAGGAGATTTTTAAATCCATATATAAGATTCCAAATCTTAGGGTGGGATTTACCATGTATAATGAACAGGAATCGACTTTTGAGAGAATGATGGGAAATCGTTCACCAAGTTTCTTGCTTCGGGAGAAGAAAACGGTAGACTGTAGGGAGGCTCTCGAGGAGGAAGCTTATCAAAAACTTGTAAAGGAACACAATTACTTTAGCATTCCTAACGTCACAAAATTTTCCACAAAATCTTCAGAAAATCTTTTAGCAAAATCCCTTGTTGATGCTGGTGTGAAAAGTGCCATTCTGGCTCCTATTGCTAAAAATGGTATTTTGCTTGGAATGCTTGAGTTGGTCTCTTTTGAAAAAAATGTGCTCAACAGCATAAATGCCACAAAACTAGAAGATATCTTACCTTATATAGTTACGGCTGTAGAACGCAGTAAAGCAGAGTTTGAAAATCGTGTTAAGGCTGTAATACAAAGTGAATGTACTTCTATTCATCCCAGTGTTTTATGGATTTTTGAAAAGGAGGCAAGAAAATTCATTAGAGATCTTGATGAAGATGGACTTGCCTCATTTAAGGATATTACTTTCGAAGATGTTTATCCTTTGTATGGAGAGATTGATATTGTAGCTTCTTCGGAAGCGCGTAATGAAGCTATTCAAAAAGATCTGCTTGATCAACTGGAACTAATTACAAACATTGTGTGCCAGGCTGAAGAAATCGAAAAACTGGATATTTATGAGCAGGTGAAATTTCGTATTAAAGAATTTCAGGATGATCTCGCCAACAGTTTGAGCACCTCAAGTGAACAAAAAGTTTTCAATTTGCTCCAACGGGAGATAGATCCTGTTATGGCACATATTGAAAAACAAACACCTGTCTTAGAGGAAAAGGTGAGCGGTTACCGAAAAAACGTGAATTCTGAAACAGGAATAATTTACAATCACCGAAAAAATTATGATGAAGCTGTACAGCAAATCAATCGTACAATGGCCCGATACATTGACCGCAGACAAATTGATGCCCAGGAGATATACCCTCATTATTTTGAAAGATATAAGACCGATGGGGTTGAGCATAACATTTATATAGGGACCTCGCTTACAAATAAAAAAGCCAAACCTTTTGACGAGGTTTATTTATACAACCTGCGTTTGTGGCAATTGAGCACCATGTGCGAAATGGAAAACCGCTTCTATCAAATACAGGAAAACATGCCTTTGAAACTGGAAGCTGCTTCCCTGATCCTTGTGTATAATACAACACTTTCTATTCGATATAGGATGGATGAAAAACAATTCGATGTAGATGGAACCTACAATGCAAGGTATGAGATCATCAAGAAAAGAATTGACAAGGCACATGTAAAGGGAACTGAAGAAAGGGTAACTCAAAAAGGGAAAATTGCCATTGTATATTCTAACAGGAAAGATGAAAGGGAGTATTTGCGCTATATCAAATATTTGCAGTCCAAACAGTATTTAGGAGATAAGGTAGAAAAATTAGAGCTTGAAGATGTCCAGGGAGTTATTGGACTAAAAGCCATAAGAGTGGAAGTGTTATACCACCTAAAAAATGAACAACAAGAAGAGCAGGTCTTCACTTATGAAGACCTGGAAAAGGTGTTAGGCCAGGTAATAAGCGGCAATAAAACTGAGAACCGAGAGAATGATTCCTACCATAAAGATAGTATAGGTAATCCTTAAAAGATAATACTTTCGGTTTAGTACCACTCCCAGCATGTAAAGGTCCTTCATAAGAGATTCATACACGTCGGTTTGGTTTTCAAGTATTTCGTGCATGGCCCACTCAAACTGTTCGTAAGGCATACGATGAAAATTTCCAAAAAACAGTACATTAACATCTCCGTTTTTAATTTGCTCCCGGGTAAATTCTCCCGAAGTTACATTTGGACGGGTGGACATTATTGCTCCTATTATTGAGGCGACGCTAAAGATCATTAAGATAAAAATCGGGAGCATCATAACCGTACTTGAGTTGGCAGGAGAAGTGAGATCGGGAATGAAATTAGCGATGGCCAGGGAAATGATGATGGCATTAACCGATAGGAGAATGTTGGCTTTGGCATCTGCAATGTCACTTAATTTAAGATGATTACGCATAGTGACTCTAAACAGGGTCTGTATCCCTCGGTCTGGGCTCTTATCTTTATATTTAACTTTAAGACGGGCTTTTGCTTCTTCTTTAGCTAACTTCTTATTTGCTTTTCTTTCTTTATTGAGTAAGTTGTATAGATTTTCATCTTTTTGTTCCTTCCAGTTCTCCCTCGCGTACTGCGTGTAGAATTGATGCCGCTCGGTAAATAGTTCTATATTTTTTTCAATCCATTCCTGGTGTGAATAATTTTTGATCTTCTGAAGTTTTAACTCCTGCCGAAGAAATTCGCTTGTTTCTTCAAAGTAATCTTTTGCGAGGTGAGACGTGTCAGCATCTTTGATGATTTTCTCATCAAGTTCTTTTGGCTCCGCCTGCATTCTGGAAGCCATTATTATCCTGGTAACATCTTCAATAAGGGCCTTATCGGCATTTTGCTTTTCCAGCCACTCCCTGGCTATTTCGGCACTTTTTTCTTCGTGACCTGCATATTCTTCGATATACCCTGTGTCATGTAACCAGGCGGCCAGCAGTAGCGGCTCCTCGTGTTTAACATGAATTTCAGATTTTTCGATTAATTCTTTAGTACTTTTAACGACCCTCTGAGTGTGCTTAAAATTGTGATAAATGAATGTATTGGGTAATTTTTTTCTGAATAGATCCTGTACAAAAATTTCAGCTTTATCGGTAAGAGTTGTCATTCAGTTGTGGTTAGATTTGCACCAAATTACAAAAAAATCCCCCCAATAGTTTTGTATGAGAAAAAATAACAAATTTCTAACACTGGTATTATTTATTGCTGTTACCGCCTGTTCTCCACATTTAAATCAGCTTTATTACGCAAAGGATGAACCTTCAGAAGATTTTGGATATCCTGAGGATAAAGTAGTTGAGAAATCTTTTTATCTTTTGGGAGACGGAGGTTATTCCCCCCCCGGAGGTTCTTCAGAAGCTTTATTGGCATTTAAAACCTACATTGACTCGGTTAAGCAGGTTGGAAATTACACAATTTTTATTGGTGATAATGTATACCCGGCGGGGCTTGTTTCAAAAGATCACCCAGACAGGGAACTTATGGAGTACCGCCTGGATGCTCAAATAGATGCCGTGGAAAATTATGATGGCAACCTCTTTTTTGTGCCGGGAAACCATGATTGGTATAATCAGGGATTGACCGGTCTTAAAAGACAGGCAGACTACTTACGAGAAAAACTTAACAGAGAGGATGTTTTTTATCCTGAACCGGGCTGCGGATTAGCTTCTTTTGAAGTAAGCGAAAATATTCAGGTTGTTGTTGCAGATTCGCAATGGTTCCTTGAGGATTGGGATGAGCATCCAAAAATTAATGATGACTGTGCCGAAATTAAAACCCGGGAAGCTTTTTTTCAGGAAATAGATAGCGAATTAAAGAAGAATCAGACAAAAACAGTGGTATTTGTTATTCATCATCCCTTGTATACTAACGGGCTGCATGGAGGAAACTTCAGTTTAACAGATCACCTTTTTCCTACCCAACGTAAGCTTCCATTACCCATACTCGGAACTCTGGCAAATTTTATAAGAACTACAGGAGGAGTCACCAGTACAGACCTCCAAAATGAAAGATATAAAGGAATGAGAAAACGAATTGAAACTATTGCTTCCCGGTGGGGGAATGTAGTTTTTGTTTCGGGGCACGATCATTCTATACAGTATATTGAACACGACAAAATAAAACAAGTAGTGTCAGGATCGGCTTCCAAGGCATCTTATGTGGGATTAGGGAACGATGGATTGTTTGCTTATTCAGGCCAGGGATTCGCTACCCTGGATATATTTGAAGACGGTTCCTCCTGGATTAGTTTCTATGGGAGCGCAGATAAACAGCCTAAACTTTTATATCAAAAGGAAGTTATCGCAGCACCGGAACCCTTTAATATTGACACCTTGCCTACTTCTTTTCCCCGCAGTGTCGTGGAGTCAGTTTATGAACCCCGGGATACTAATGTATCGAAGGCCTATGAAAGTATTTGGGGAGACAGGTACAGGGATTTGTACGGGACCGGAGTGGAGGTTCCCGTTGCTGTACTGGATACCTTATACGGGGGACTTACTGTAGAAAGAGCAGGTGGGGGTCACCAAACACGGTCTCTAAGATTAAAGGATAAGCAGGGAAGAGATTACAATATGCGGGCGCTTGAAAAAAGTGCTGTGCAATTCCTCCAAACGGTTGCCTATAAAGATACTCCTGTAGAGACTAAATTTGAAAATACCCTTGCCGAGGATGTAATAAAAGATTTTTACACCTCTGCGCATCCTTATGCGTTCCTGGCAATACCTACATTATCGCAGGCAGCGGGAATTAACCATACCAATCCACAGTTGTATTATGTTCCCAAACAAAATGCTCTTGGAGATTTCAACAGTGAGTATGGGGATGAATTATATATGATCGTTGAACGACCCGAAGGAGCCTGGACAGGTTATGAATCTTTTGGCAGCCCAAATCATGATATTGAAAGCACGGCTGGAGTTTTTGAACGTCTTCGGAAGGATGAGAAATACAGTCTTGACGAATCTGCCTATATAAGAGCAAGAATATTTGATATGCTTGTGGGCGATTGGGATCGGCATGAAGATCAATGGAGATGGGCTGAAATTGAAAATGAGGAAGGAGATCACCTTTTTAAGCCTATACCTAGAGACAGGGACCAGGTCTTTTCTAATTTTGATGGGGCCTTTTTAAACACCTTAAGGGGATTAACGGGATTTGCCAATCAATTTGCTGTTTATGATGAAAACATTGCTGACATTGAGTGGTTTAACTCGGCCGCTGTTGGGCTGGATAGAAGCTTAATTCAAAATTCCAGTAAAGACGAATGGCTAAGGCAGGCTGAGTTTCTTCAGGAGCACGTGACAGATGAAGTGATTGAAGAAGCTTTTGAAAAGCTTCCGAAGGAAACCCGGGGAGAATCCACACAACGAATTATTAAAAATCTTAAAGCCAGAAGGGACAATTTGGTGGACATAACCAGTAGATACTACAATTATTTTGCTGAGTTTGCCATCATTTCTGCTACAGATAAAGATGATCATATTGAGATTGAACGCCTTCCGGAAGGAAAAACCCGCGTATCTATTTATAGGATTAAGGATGGAGAGAAGGCAGATGTTGTGAGCAACAGGGTATATGATTCTCAAGTGACCGAAGAATTGTGGATCTATGGTCTTGATGATGACGATATTTTCGAGGTCTATGGAGAAGCTTCCTCTTCAATTCTTGTGAGGATTATTGGAGGACAAAATAATGATATTTACAGGATCAAAAATGGCAAAAACGTAAAGGTTTATGATTACGAATCTTTGCCTAACACTGTGGAGATCAACAATGGCGCAGATATTACTTTTACAGATAATTATGAGGTAAATGTCTTTGATAAGGATCGGAAAATATTTTCTACAAGTGCCATACTTCCGGTAGTTGGATATAATCCCGATGATGGATTTCAGGTTGGCTTAAGCACCTCCTTTACGAAGTATGGTTTCCGTAGAAATCCATTTACAGCCCAACATAGATTTAAAGCGGGCTATTATTTTGCCACTCAAAGTTTTGATATGCGTTACCAGGGGGAATTTGCCAATGTTTTTGGAAACTACAATTTTCTTGTGGGAGCACATTTTACGAATCCCAGTTATACCCGTAATTTCTTCGGGATGGGAAATGAAACTGAAAACTTTGAAGAAGAACTAGGAAAGGACTACAATCGGGTACGTATTAGTAGAATTGGTGGAGAAGCGGGAGTGATAAAGGACTCACCCTTTGGACGTTATTATAAATTAGCAGCAACCTTTGAAGGTGTGCAAATAGAAGAGACAGTGGATCGTTTTCTCTCTTCGGAATATATGAAGGACACCAATTTTTTTGAACGGCAATATTTTGCAGGTATTGAAGGTGTTTTTCGCTATGAAAGTTACGATGATGTGCTTAATCCTTCAAATGGAATGAAATTCGAATTCATTGGTGGTGGAAAAATGAATACCGGAGAGACAGAGAATATTTACGCTTTTATAACACCATACCTTGGGTTTTATAAAGCCATAAGTCAAAATAATAAGTGGGTTATAAATACTCGCGTAAATGCAGAAGTTCTTTTTGGTGATGATTTTGAATTCTACCAGGCCGCTACTATAGGTGGGGCTGAGAGTTTAAGAGGATTTAGAGAAGAACGGTTTACTGGAGAAAGCGCTTTTGTTTGGGGAAATGATCTAAGATATAGCTTTGACGAGTTTAAAACTTCATTTATCCCTCTTCAAATAGGGGTATTTGCCGGATATGATCTAGGCCGGGTTTGGTTGGACGGAGAGAATAGTGATCTTTGGCATGACAGCTATGGCGGCGGATTTTGGATAACCGGAGCAGATGCTCTTTCTGCTAAAGTCAATTTATTTTCGGGAGGTGAAAAACTACGTTTCAGTTTTAGCGTGGGTATGAATTTCTAGATTAATTGATTCCACCGGGAGAATAAAAGGATGACATTAAATTCTTTATGCGGTGGATATAGAATATTAAATTCATCCTCCATTTACCCTTTTTGAAACCTAAAGCTTCTAATTTTTTGTTTTCAAAGGATGTTAGAAATTTTAGTTTAAAATAATATAAAGCAACTGTTCTTTCGGAATTTTTAAAGCCATTTAAAAAAGCAAAAGCGGACTATAATAATCCGCTTTTGCTTTTTTTTGGAATTTGGGGCTAAGATTCTCCTTCAGAAGAAGGTTTTTGAATGTTTAACCTGTTGTTGAATTCCAAAGTTCTTATTGGGAATGGGATATTGATGTCGTGTTGATCATACACTTTCTTAATAGCGATAATAGCGGCGCTTCTGGCCAAAAGTATATCTCTGTTAGAAGTGACATTGCTCCAGAATCTTACAACAAAATTAATCGAACTGTCGCCAAATTCATTGTACATAAATTCTACTTCCTCGCCCTTTTTTTGAGGGTAAAGTTCAGAAAGTGTATTAATAGTTATAGTTTTTACGAGCTCAAGATCGGAATTGTAAGCCACACCGCAATTCACCATTATACGGGATCTTGAAGTGCGGGAAAAGTTTTTAAAAGGGGCATCGATAACCTGTGAGTTAGGAATAACTACATAATTATTATCTGCCTCCCTTATCACAATGCTCCTAAGGTTTATTTCCACAACTCTTCCGGCGTATCCGTTATTCTCAATCCAGTCTCCAATTTGAAGTTCAGGAAGAAAACTTAAGAGAATTCCCGAAAAGGTATTGTTTAAGGTTCCCTGCAGAGCAAGACCTACGGCCAAACCTACCACCCCGGCACCTGCCAGAACAGAAGTAAGGATTGTATTCAAATTTAACAGCCCCAGTGCAACAAAAAATCCAATTGCAATAACCACCACCTTCATGATCTTGATGGTTATTTCGCGAATTGAAGCCTGCCTTACCTTGAACCGCAGGAGCCTGTCCAGCAATTTTCCAAGGTACTTTGCTGCAAAGACAAAAATGATAAATACTAAAACAGCTAAAATGAAATTAGGCAAACCCAGGATTATTGAATCCAGCCATTCGCCTAATTTCTCCCAGATTCCTTCAACGGAATCCTGAATATCAAATTTTTTCGCCATTTATTCTATACCGGCTTATGTTGTTCGGAAGTTTTCATTTTCCAGGCATCCAACATCCAGCTGGTTTTTTCCAATTCTCTAATATAAGCTCCAATGAGATCAATCGTACCTTCATCTCCTCCTTTATCGGCCACTTCCACAACTTTACGCATTTGCTTTAGAAGAGTCCCATGATCATCCAAAAGATTTTTGATCATTTGAGAGTCAGAGAGATCAGATTTTGATTCTTTCAGGTTAGATTTTTCCAGGTATTCACTTAAATTGCTGGTAGGTTGATATCTTAGCGTAAGTATACGCTCAGCGATTTCATCGACCTTAATTTTGGCATCATCATAAAGCTCTTCGAATTTTTCATGAAGATCAAAGAAATTTTTCCCTATGACGTTCCAGTGATAATTACGGAGTTTTTGGTAATATAAATGATAATCGGCTAACAGAACATTAAGTTCCTGAACTGTATTTGACGTCTTTTTAGCGTCTAGACCTAAATAGCTCATAGTTTTTATTTATGGTTTTTGTGATTAGTATTCAAATATACAATAAGTATAAGGTAAATCCAAGTTTATTCTGAAGTAGGGCGGTTGCTCTTAAGATCCAGTTTTTTCAATAGTTCTTCTGAAATTTGACCTGAAGTGTAGTTAAAGCCATCTACGAGAACACCTTTTCTTCCCGAGGATGTGGTAATTGCATAAATAGTAGCTTCATCTCCCGGATTAGAAGCCCCTTCGAATCTATACACTTCATCCACCACAAATTTTTGGTTGAAAAATTTCTCCCTTTCTTCACTGGATTTTATTTTCTCATCAAGAAGGTTAAAATCTTCTTCGTATCCTTCTTCAGTCCGCAACATATTCAGGGTTTGAGACAGAGTTCCTTTTTGTTTCATTATTACCTTTTTTGGTTCAGGATTAAATTACGTTCAAGGTTTCATCTTTGCAAATGGAAGGGCTGGTTTAGTAATTATTTAACGCAGCTATTTCTCGTTGTCTTTTTTGCCAAAATTAAAAAAGCCCAAAGGCAGGACTAAAAGGAAGAAAAAGTACCACCCCGTAAGGAGGCCAAAGATGGTAATAAGGGCAGCAATTATGTAAAACCAGTAGCTGTTGAAAAATTTCATTTCTAACTCATTTTAGATTAAAATATAAATTTTAGCGGAAGTTTGAGGCTAAAAATACCTCAATTAACGCGGCTTTATTACATTTGTGATTAATCCCTATATTCTTTTCAAAAATGAAAACCAGAATTACCCTTAAGGAACTGGCTAAATTGCTGAATGTATCTGTTTCTACAGTTTCAAAGGCCTTAAACGATAGCCCCGAAATTAGTCCTAAAACAATTGAAAGGGTAAAAGAGCTGGCAGCTCTGCACAAGTACCGGCCTAATCCTACTGCTGTTAATTTGAAAAGCAGTAAAAGTGGAACTATAGGAGTTATTATACCTAATATTGCCAATTCATTTTTTGCGAAAGTCCTTTCAGGGATGGAGGCCAGTGCACAACGTGAAGGTTTACAGGTTATAACCTATATCTCCAATGAATCCCATGAACGAGAAAAACAAATAGCCGAAATG
Organism: Salinimicrobium sp. TH3; assembly: GCF_026676115.1. GTDB lineage: Bacteria > Bacteroidota > Bacteroidia > Flavobacteriales > Flavobacteriaceae > Salinimicrobium. The sequence continues at coordinate 329,614 of NZ_JAPONB010000003.1, forward strand.
CTTACTGCAGGCTTTGTGGATGGAGTTCTTATTGCAATTGCTGAAGAAACCCAGAGAAAGAAAGAATTTGATCATATTATGAATATTATTCAATATGATATCCCGGTAGTGCTTTATGATCGTATTGATTTTGATATGCCGGTGGATAAAGTAGGAATTGATGACAGAAAGATCTTTTACGATGCAACCCGGGATCTTCAAAGTAAAGGGGTGAAAAAGATCGGTTTGGCTACTTCCATTCACCATATGGGAGTGGGTAAGGCACGAATTGAGGGTTACCGGAATGCTTTGGGGGAAGACCATACTTTCTTTATCGCTAATTCTGCCAAAATGGAAAGTCTTAAGGAAAAGATCTTAATTATGTTATTGGAGGATAAGGTGGAAGCTGTCTTGTGCAGTGATTTTGACAGTACAATGCTTACCTACAGGCTCGCATATGAAAATGGGTTAAGAATTCCCGAAGATCTTAAGATCATTGGATTTATTCGTGGAGGATTAGCTAAATATCTAACTCCGTCCGTTAGTTTTGTTGATCAGTCTCCCGATAAGATCGGAGCGAAGGCGATGGAGGTTCTTATTGGCAGGATCAATAGAAAAACAACGGGTCCTAAGGAAAGAATTTTAATCGATACAGAAGTAGTGCACTATGAATCTACTCAGTTTCCGGAAAATGAAGCTTCTTTAAGAGGAAATTAATAAAAACCATTCTTCAAAATTTTACCTTTGACGCCAAATTAAATAATCAACCCAAATTATATTAAATGAACAGCAAACAATTTGAATTGCTTAGTTCTTCAAAAGTATTAGTAACCGGCGGTGCCGGATTTATTGGATCCAATCTTTGTGAGACTCTTCTGAATCTTAATGCTGAAGTAGTTTGCCTTGATAATTTCGCGACAGGAAAAAAAGAAAATCTTTCTGCAATTATTGATCATGAGAATTTCACTTTAATTGAAGGTGATATTAGAAATATTGAAGACTGCAATAAAGCAGTCTCAGGAGTAGATTATGTGCTACATGAGGCTGCGCTGGGTTCAGTACCCCGCTCCATAAATGATCCTATCACCAGCAATAATGTCAATGTTTCCGGATTTGTAAATATGCTGGTTGCCGCAAAGGATGAAGGGGTGAAAAGGTTTGTTTATGCTGCAAGTTCCTCTACTTATGGAGATTCTGAAGCCTTGCCTAAAGTCGAAGACAAGATTGGCAAACCTTTATCACCGTATGCTATCACCAAGTATGTAAATGAATTGTATGCAGATATTTTTCATTCTACCTATGGACTGGACACTATAGGTCTGCGGTATTTTAATGTTTTTGGTAGAAAGCAGGATCCGCATGGGGCTTATGCTGCTGTTATTCCAAAATTCGTTATTCAGTTCATGAAGCATGAGAGTCCGGTAATTAATGGAGACGGTACTTATTCAAGAGATTTCACTTACATTGACAACGTGATCCAAATGAACCTGCTTGCTTTGACTACAGATAATAAACACGCCTTAAATCAGGTTTATAATACAGCAGTAGGGGATAGAACAAATTTACAGGAGCTTACTCAGCTATTGAAAAAATATCTTTCTGAATACGATCCTGAAATAGCAAATGTGGAAGTAAAGCATGGACCCAATCGGGCAGGAGATATTCCGCACTCTTTGGCTTCTGTAGAAAAAGCAAAAAACTTAATGGGTTATGACCCTCAGTATAAAATTGAAGATGGTCTTAAAGAGGCTGTTAATTGGTACTGGGAAAATTTATAACAAACACAATGGAGAATAAAAAAATAGCAGTTGTTGGACTCGGATATGTTGGCCTGCCATTAGCAAGATTGTTTGCAACAAAATTTCCTGTAATAGGATTTGATATCAACAAGAAGAGAGTAGAAGAGCTTAAGAAAGGTATAGATACTACTCTTGAGGTTGAAAATGACAAACTGCAGCAGGTGCTCATAGAATCTCCTTCTAACGAATACGGCTTGTATTGTACAGCCGAGCTTCAGGATATAAATGACTGCAACTATTATGTGATTACTGTACCTACGCCGGTCGATAAAAACAACCGCCCGGATCTCACTCCACTTTATAAAAGTAGTGAGTCGGTAGGGAAAGTTCTTAAGAAAGGAGATATTGTGATTTATGAATCCACTGTTTTCCCGGGAGCTACAGAAGATGAATGTGTTCCTGTTTTAGAGAAAACGAGTGGGTTGAAATTTAATGAAGACTTCTTTGTAGGTTATTCTCCTGAGCGAATCAATCCCGGGGATAAAGAACACACTGTAGAAAAAATTCTGAAAGTTACTGCAGGGTCAACTCCTGAAGTTGGGAAAAAAGTAAACGATCTTTACGCTTCGGTTATTACCGCGGGAACTCACCTGGCACCTACAATTAAAGTCGCAGAGGCCGCTAAAGTAATAGAGAATTCCCAACGTGATATAAATATCGCCTTTGTCAATGAGCTGGCAAAGATCTTTAATATGATGGATATCGACACTCAGGATGTATTAGAGGCAGCGGGAACCAAGTGGAATTTTCTTCCTTTTAGGCCCGGACTGGTAGGAGGACATTGTATAGGGGTCGATCCTTATTATCTCGCTCAAAAAGCTCAGGAAATTGGATATCATCCTGAAATTATTTTGGCTGGACGTCGAATGAATGATTCCATGGGAAGTTATGTGGCCTCTGAGGTTGTGAAACTGATGCTAAAGAATGACCAAAAAGTAAAGGGATCGAATATCCTCGTTCTGGGTATTACTTTTAAGGAAAACTGCCCCGACGTTAGAAACACCAAGGTGGTTGACGTTATTAAGAACCTGAAGGAATATGGCACTAATGTTACTATATATGATCCATTAGCCGATCCTGATGAAGTACGTCATGAATATGGCCTTACTACCACAAAAGATCTTCCGCAAGGAAAATTTGAAGCAGTAGTTTTAACCGTTGCTCATAAGGAGTTTTTAGATCTTGATCTTGATAAGTTCAAGAATGGGCAAACTGTTATATATGATGTGAAAGGAGTGCTGGGGGATAGGTGTGATAAAAAACTGTAATTGGTTATTGGTTATTGGTGATTAGGGATTAGTTAATTAGGGATTGATGAATTGTAAGGATGGGATCCTTCTTTACTAAGGATTATGTTTATAAATTTTTAAAAGTATAAAAAGTCTAAATAATATATTCAAATTGACCAATTAACCAAAAAACCGATTAATCAAACCAATGGCTGACAATTTCGAGAAATTGGAGTGCTGGAAAAAGTGTTTTGAGCTTAAACTTTTAATAAAGGAAAAAGTTATTATAGCTTTGCCGGATTCTGAAAAATTGATTTGCGGTCCCAATTATTAAGAGCCTCCCGCTCAGCAACTGCAAATATTGCAGAGGGATGGGGAAGATATCACTTTAAGGATTATATAAAATATCTGCTGAATGCACGAGGTTCAGTCGCGGAAGTACTGGATCATGCTATTGAAGCTAATTCCTGGAATTATATCAATAATGATGTTTTGAATGAAATAAGTACTACTACTGACTCCTGTATAAGGTTGTTGAATGGTTATATTAAATACTTGAGAAAACAGAATGAAAGCAATGGTTAAACCCAAAATTTAATTGTGAAAAATCCAATTAACTAATTAACCATTTCACCAATTAACTTACAAAAAAATGAAAATAAAGAACATCTGCTGTATTGGTGCAGGATACGTAGGCGGACCTACCATGGCAGTTATAGCACAAAAATGTCCCAATATTAATATTACGGTTGTTGATATAAATGAAAAAAGAATCAAGCAGTGGAATGATCCCGATGTTGAGAAGATTCCAATATATGAGCCCGGTCTTTCTGCCATTGTTAAGGAGGCCAGGGGACGAAATCTTTTCTTTTCAACAGACGTAGATAAGGCCATTGATGAGGCGGATATGATCTTTATTTCAGTTAACACTCCAACTAAAACCTACGGGATTGGAAAAGGAATGGCGGCCGATCTTAAGTATATTGAGCTGTGTGCCAGGCAAATAGCGAGAGTCGCCAAAAATGATAAGATCGTGATTGAAAAGTCAACATTGCCGGTGAGGACTGCAGCAGCTTTAAAAAATATTCTCGATAATACAGGAAATGGAGTGAAATACCAGATTCTTTCCAACCCCGAATTCCTTGCAGAAGGAACTGCTGTTCAGGATCTTTTAAACCCAGACAGAGTTTTAATTGGAGGGGATATAGAAACTGAAAAAGGAAGGGAAGCTGTAAATGCTTTAGTGGATATATATGCTTCATGGATCCCAAAGGAAAATATTCTTACTACCAATGTTTGGTCTTCTGAATTATCAAAACTTACGGCAAATGCTTTTTTGGCTCAGAGGGTTTCCAGTATTAATGCAATGTCACAACTTTGTGAAGTAACCGGGGCCGATGTTGATGAAGTAGCCCGTGCTGTGGGAAAAGATTCCAGGATTGGACCTAAATTCTTGCAATCTTCAGTTGGTTTTGGAGGCTCCTGCTTCCAAAAAGATATTTTAAACCTGGTCTATATCGCCCGTAGCTTTAATCTTCAGGAGGTAGCAGATTACTGGGAGCAGGTGATCATTATGAATGACCATCAAAAAAGGCGGTTCGCGGCAAACATGGTCCAGACCATGTACAATACTGTGGCAGGTAAAAAGATAGCTATTTTAGGTTGGGCATTTAAGAAAGATACCAATGACACCAGGGAATCGGCAGCTATATATGTAGCAGATTATCTATTAAACGAACAGGCAGAAATTGTAGTTTATGACCCCAAAGTAACCGAGGAGCAAATTTATTCCGACCTTGATTATTTAGGAAGCAGAAGTGGTGATGCTAACCGACAGGCTGTAACTGTAGTGAACGATTCTATTGAAGCTTGTGAAGAGGCCCATGCTGTTGCCTTGTTAACCGAATGGGATGAATTTAAAGAGCTGGATTGGCAGAAAATCTATGACCAAATGCTAAAACCCGCTTTTCTATTTGATGGTAGAAGGCTGTTGGAGCCCAAAGCTAAGAAGAAAATTGGCTTCGAATTTTATGCAATAGGTAATTAAATATTGATTATACGGTTAGAGATTTATTATAACTGTTATAGGTTAAAGCAAAAAAAGACAGGAACATCTTTTTTGCTTTAACCTATTCTCTTTTTCTAACTTTCGGTATATTTGGTGCCCAATGAATGAATATCTAAAAATCGCGATTAAAGCCTCTCTAGCTGCCGGCACAGAGATCATGAAGGTTTATAATGAAGAGGACTTTCAGGTGGAAGTGAAATTAGATAAATCACCTTTGACTATAGCTGATAAAAGAGCTAATGAAGTTATCAATTCTCATTTGAAGCTACTTGGAATACCTATTATTAGTGAAGAGAACGAAGAGGTATCCTATGATGAAAGAAAGCAGTGGAAGGAATGTTGGATCGTAGATCCTCTCGATGGGACCAAAGAATTTATTAAGAAAAATGGGGAGTTTACAGTTAATATTGCTCTGGTTTCTGAAGGGCGTCCTCAATTGGGAGTAATTTACGCTCCCGCTCTTAAAACTCTGTATTTCGCAATAGTTTCAGAAGAAAAAGCTTTTAAATTTACTGTTCCTGATGATGTAGTCGACCCTAACAAAGTAATTTTAAAGTTTTCTAATGAAATTTGGCCAGAAGTTACATCCAACTATACTAAAGTTGTGGGTAGTCGTTCCCATATGAATGATGAAACAAAAAAGTTCATAGATGATCTTAAGAGCACCAAAAAAGAAGTTCAGGTAGTTTCAAAAGGAAGTTCTCTGAAGTTTTGTCTGCTGGCGGAAGGTGAAGCCCATCTTTACCCCCGATTTGGACCTACTATGGAGTGGGATACAGCAGCCGGGCAGGCTATTTGTGAAGCGGTAGGTTATTCCTGCAAGTTCACTGACTCGGGTAAAACTATTTCTTATAATAGGGAAAATTTAAGAAACGATAATTTTTTAGTTTCTTATGAAGGATAAAACCTATAAGCGACACATTGCGAAAACTATTACCTGGAGAATAGTAGGAACTCTTGACACTATTTTATTAGCATGGCTTATTTCAGGAAACCCGTCGACAGGGTTGAAAATAGGATTTGCAGAGGTAATCACCAAGATGGTTTTATATTATTTACACGAAAGAGTTTGGTTTCATGGGGAATTCAGAACTTCTTCGGGAAAATGGAATAGTAGAACACGACATATTGCCAAAACCGTTTCCTGGAGAATAGTTGGAACTATGGACACTATGCTTCTCGCCTGGATCATCACCGGGAGCCCCGTTACCGGACTTAAGATCGGGTTAGCAGAAGTAGTAACCAAAATGCTCCTGTATTATTTACATGAAAGAACGTGGTACAAAATCGACTATGGCCTTCCGGCTAGGAGAACCAAAAGACTTGGAGATGGAGAGACTTAGAGACTTGGGTACGAGGAGAAAAATGATCAGAAGTCGGTGATCCGTGATCAGTATCAGTATTGAAAACAGGGGGGAGCAGTTGTCATTTCGACAGAGCCTTTTCTTTTGAGAAAAAGAAGGAGGCGACGAGAAAGCGCAGCTTCGACGTAGTCAAATCTCATCGTTTAAAAAATAACAATAGAAAGCGAGAGTGGAAAACGAGAACGAAGAGTCTTAATCTGAGGAACTAATGAATTAACAATTCTTGAATCCCCAATAAACAAATCCCGAATTAACGAAAACAGAATATATTTCTTAACCTATGACCAACATTGTAAAGCATGATTATCATATAAACCGGGAGGACCGCAACATACAGAATAACCACAATTCTTTTGTCATTTGGTTTACTGGACTTTCAGGTTCAGGAAAATCAACCATCGCAAACAAGCTTGAAAAACGCCTTTTTGAAGAGGGTATAAAAGTCTACGCTTTGGATGGAGATAATATTCGGAGTGGTTTGAGCAAAGGACTCAGTTTTACCCGTGAGGATCGATGGGAAAACAATAGAAGAATATCCGAAGTAGCAAAACTTTTCATGGATGCCGGCATGATTGCGATAACTGCTTTCATCTCTCCTTTAAAAGAAGATAGGGATCAGGCAAAAAAGATAATTGGAAGAGAAAATTTTATTGAAGTTTTCATAAACACCCCTCTGGAGGTTTGTGAGGAAAGAGACGTTAAAGGTTTCTATAAAAAAGCAAGGGCAGGGAAAATTGAGAATTTTACCGGCATCAGTGCGCCTTATGAAGCTCCCGTGAGGCCGGATTTTGAAATAAAGACCGAAGAAGAATCTGTCGAAGATGCAGTAGCAAGACTTTTCAGCTTCTTACAACAAAAAATGAAAGTAAAATGAGTAAATATTTTTTGAATTACCTGGATGAGTTGGAATCTGAGGCTATTTTTATCCTTCGGGAGGTATGGGCTCAATTCGAGAATCCGGTCATCCTGTTTTCGGGAGGAAAAGATTCTATCCTGGTTACTCACCTGGCTAAAAAGGCATTTTATCCAGCAAAAATCCCTTTTGCATTATTGCATGTGGATACAGGCCACAACTTTCCGGAAACCCTTCAGTTCCGGGATGATCTTGTTAATAAATTAGGAGTGAAATTAATAGTTGGATCTGTTCAGCAATCTATTAATGACGGAAGGGTGGCTGAAGAAAGAGGGAAAAACGCCACCAGAAATGCATTGCAGATTACCACCCTACTGGATACCATCGAAGAACATAAAATAGATTGCGCTATTGGCGGAGGTAGAAGGGATGAAGAAAAAGCGCGTGCAAAGGAAAGATTCTTTTCTCACAGGAATGACTTTGGGGAATGGGATCCTAAAAATCAGCGTCCTGAACTATGGAATCTTTTAAATGGTAAACATTTTGAAGGGGAGCATTTCAGGGCTTTTCCTATTAGCAACTGGACAGAAATGGATGTTTGGAATTATATTAAAAGAGAAAATATTGATATTCCATCATTGTATGTTGCCCATAAAAGGGAGGTAGTTTGGAGGAGTAATTCGTGGATTCCTGTTTCTGAATTTCTTAAACTTGAAGAAGGGGAGGAGATCCATAACAAAAAGATTCGTTTTAGGACTTTAGGAGACATTACTATTACAGGGGGAATTGAGTCGGAAGCCGATAGTTTAGAAAAAATAGTGGAGGAAGTTGCCGCGATGCGAAAGACTGAAAGAGGAGATCGTAGTGATGATAAAAGAAGTGAGACGGCGATGGAGGATAGAAAAAAACAAGGATATTTTTAAAAATGGAGATCAATAACAACCAACTACTACGATTCACTACCGCCGGGTCTGTCGACGACGGTAAATCCACCCTCATAGGCCGGCTTTTATATGATTCCAAATCTATTTTTGAAGACCAACTGGAGTCTGTAAGTGCCACCAGTGCAAAAAAAGGTCATAAGGGTGTGGATCTGGCGCTATTTACCGATGGACTAAGGGATGAAAGAGAGCAGGGAATAACTATAGATGTAGCATATAGATATTTTACTACTCCAAAAAGGAAGTTTATTATTGCAGATACTCCGGGGCATATTCAATATACAAGGAACATGGTTACAGGGGCCTCTACAGCAAATGCTGCAGTAATTTTAATTGATGCCCGCCATGGTGTGATTGAGCAGACGAAGAGACATTCCTTTATTGCGTCTTTATTAAATATTCCCCATCTCATTGTGTGCATAAATAAGATGGATCTTGTCGAATATTCTGAACAAAGGTTCAATGAGATCATTGGGCAATTTGAAGAATTTTCTTCGAAACTGCTTATGAAGGATGTGCGATTTATTCCAATAAGCGCTTTGGATGGAGATAACGTGGTGAACCGATCAGAGAAGATGGATTGGTACCAGGGAGGAACTTTACTGAATATCTTGGAAACCCTGCACATTAGCAGCGATATTAATAAAATTGACGCTCGATTCCCAGTCCAGACTGTTCTGAGACCTCAAAGTGAAGAACATCGGGATTATAGAGGGTACGCAGGGAGAGTAGCCAGCGGAATTTATAGATTAGGAGATGAAGTGGCTGTACTTCCTTCCGGTTTTACTTCGCGTATATTTTCGATGAATTCAGGAGAAACAGAACTGGAAGAAGCTTATGCTCCAATGTCTATAGCGATGACCCTGGAGGATGATATTGATGTGGGGCGGGGAGATATGATCGTTAAATTGAATAATCAACCCGAACCTGTACAGGAATTTGATGTAATGTTGTGTTGGCTAAATGATGATTCGGCAAAGCCAAGAGCCAAATATACAGTTATGCATACTTCTAATGAGCAGCGTATAATGATCAAGGAAGTTATCTATAAAGTTGATATTAATACCTACGAGAGAATTGAGCAGGATAAGTCTCTAAACATGAATGATATCGCACGGGTCAAACTGAGATGCACCAAGCCATTAATGCTTGACTCTTACAGGGACAATAGAAACACAGGAAGTATCATATTAGTGGACGAAAATACAAATGAGACAGTGGCTGCGGGAATGATGGTTTAATTTGATTCACAACTTATAAGGCTCGTTTGTGTACTTTTGAGGTGGTACTAATTAAAAATTCATGATGCTATGATATATTATCAATGTCATTAAAAAAAGTAGCTACAACTGGTTTCCTGTGGACATTTGCTCAACAATTTGGAAACCAGGCAGTAAGTTTTATTGTCTCCTTAATTTTGGCCAGGATTCTTTTACCAGCCGAATTCGGTTTGATAGGAATGGTAGCTATTTTCATTGCAATTGGTAATACCCTTCTAAATTCAGGATTGACCCAATCTCTCATTAGAAGTAAAGATCTTGATCAGGAAGATTACTCTACAGTGTTTTATTTTAATCTAATAATGAGCTTAATTTTATATGTAATAATATATTTTTCAGCTCCTCTAATTGCTAAATTTTACGATCAGGAAATCTTAATCAACATATTAAGATTGTATTGTTTGACTTTTGTGATTTCTGCCTTTGGTGCGGTTCAATTGGCCCGGTTGACAAGATCAATGGATTTTCGTACGCAGACAATAATCGCAATTCCTGCTTCAATTGTGGGAGGAGTTACAGGAGTTTATATGGCTTATAACGGTTATGGCGTTTGGAGCTTAGTTTGGAGCAGTATTATTACAATAGCGGCGAGTACTTTTCAACTGTGGGTGTATTCCCAATGGTCACCAGCTTTAGTTTTCAATTTCTCCAAATTTAAAGATCATTTTAATTTCGGTTATAAACTGACTCTTTCAGGCATAATAGATAAAATCTTCAATAACTTGTTTTTAATAGTCATAGGAAAGTTCTTTTCCCCTTCACAGGTTGGTTTCTATACCAGGGCCGAGACAATGAAACAATTGCCGGTAACGAATATTTCAACTGCCTTGAACAAAGTGACTTATCCATTATTTGCTACGATTCAGGATGATGATGTACGTTTAAAAAACATATATAAAAGATTGATGAAAATGGTACTTTTCGTCATTGCCCCAGTTCTTGTATTCTTGGCAGTACTTGCAGAACCTACCTTTAGATTCCTATTCACTGAAAAATGGTTGCCTGCTGTTCCTTACTTTCAAATTTTGTGTGCTACAGGTATTTTGTATCCTTTACATGCTTACAATTTAAATATTCTCAAGGTCAAAGGTAGAAGTGATTTGTTCCTCAAACTTGAGATAATAAAGAAAACCCTGATAATATTAGCTATAGTCATTGCTCTTCAGTTTGGGGTAATGGCACTTCTTTATGGACAGGTAATTGTTTCTCTTGCAGCATACTTTATAAATTCTCACTATTCGGGAAGATTTATAAATTATCCGGCTTTACAACAGATCAAAGATATTTTTCCCATTCTTCTTTTATCTATTATTACAGGTGGTTCAATCTGGACAATCGATAGGTTTTTTTTAATTGATACTGCGGATATCTCCAGAATTTTAATCGGTGGCTTAACAGGGGCATTTCTTTATATAGGACTTTCTCTTATATTAAAGTTTGAAAGCATTTTTGAACTTATTAATCTATATCAAAAAAGATGATTCCAGTTACAAAAACCTTTTTACCTCCAATAGAGGAATACCAGAAAATCATTAAAGTAATATGGGAGAAGAATTGGATCACCAACAGAGGTGATCTCGTCAATAAATTAGAAGATCAAATAAAGACCAAGCTTGGTATTTGGGGTGTTATTGCCACGGCTAATGGTACTTTGCCGATCCAAATAGCCTTAAAATTGTTGGCGCGGAATGGAGAAGTAATTACCACTCCGTTTAGCTACGTGGCAACTACGGCTGCAATAGTTTGGGAGAATTGTACGCCTGTGTTTGTAGATATTCATCCTGAATATTTAACTATTGATGAAACTAAAATAGAAGCAGCTATTACAAATAAAACAACGGCAATTCTTGCCACCCATGTCTACGGCAATCCTTGTAATGTTTTAGAGATTGAGAAAATAGCTGCAAAACACAATCTTAAGGTTATTTATGATGCTGCTCATTCATTTGGAGTCAACTACAATGGACAATCAATCTTTAATTATGGAGATATAAGCACTTGCAGTTTTCATGCTACAAAGATTTTCCATTCTGGAGAAGGAGGAGCTATGTTTTGCAAAGATTTTTCGTTGGGATTAAAAATGTTTTATAGTCATAATTTTGGCCATAGTGGTGAAGAAGATTTTGTTGGTTTGGGAATTAATGCTAAAATGAGTGAACTCCAGGCAGCCATGGGTTTATCTATTTTGCCTTACCTCGACCAGTTAATTGAAAAACGAAAGAAGTTAGTTACAGCATATAAAGAATACCTTTTATTTGATCACTTGAGGGATCTACAAATCCGAGAAGCTACAGAATGGAACTATAGTTACTACCCGGTAATCTTTGATACGGAAGAAGATTTGCTCCGGGTCAAGACTAAACTAAATGCAGAAGAGGTTTTTCCACGACGATATTTTTATCCTTCTCTGGAGAGCCTTAATTATGTGAAATCACCAGCTATGGAAATTTCACATAGTATTTCGCGAAGAATTCTATGCCTACCTCTTTTTGAAAGTCTGGATTTAGAAGAAGTCAGGAAAATCTCAGATTTGATCAATCTGACGTTGAAGACTTGATTTAAAATAGAAGTATAAGATCTATTGGATTTTTATATCTCGAAAAAGCCTTTCTGTTAAATAATCTTCAAAACTCTTTTGTCCTAAACGAAATTTTGTAGATCCAAGATTCTTTGGACCGTAGAGACGGGAAATTTGGTCTGGAATAACTCCTACGAAAAATGGTAGTTTTTCAGTTATACCTTGTATGAGGAACATCCATGATTTTAAAACAGGAATTGTGATGGTATTTCTCTTATTTACATTTTTGGTTAAGCTAATTACGTCCGAAAAGGAATATCCTGTGGGACCACAGATAGTGATTTTTTCGTTTGTTATCCTTTCTTCAAAAACCAAATTGTAAATTATTTCAGCAACATCTTCAAAATGAATAGGATAAAACTTTGAAGGAACTCCTGTAGGGTATAAGATAATAGATTTGTAAGTTATTTCGGAAACAAATTTCTCAATACCCTCCTTACTGTCGCCACCATAAATTTCAGAAGGTCTTAAAATTAACCAGTTCTTCAAATTATCTGCAATATAGTTCTCTGCCAAAAATTTGGTCAAACCATATGCTCCGCTTTTTTCACTGGCCGTATTAGAACTAATAAAGACGAATTTCCCGATATCCAGTGTACTGGCGAGGTCGACTAATTTCTTTGTGGCGTGTAGATTAACATTGAAATATTTCTCTTTATCAAATGAATGAGTAACTGCAGCGGCATGAATAATAAGATCACACTCTTTAATAAGATTTTCTATCCTTTCATAATCAGTTATATCCCCCTTTATCAGGTTGATTTCTGGATGTAAGTTAAGATTCTCCGGATTTCTGGTAAGGCCAAAAATCTCATGCTCTTCCAAGTCAATTAACTCTATGAGAGCGAGAATGATTTTTGAAGAAATTCCGGTTATAAAAATTCTCTTTTTCATCTTCTTATTTTAAATAAAATAAGATTTTTAAGGAATTCAAAAATGGCAGAAAATTTTACAAAAGAAGAACGGTCTTTTAATTCCCTAAAATGAGTTGGAAATTCATAAAATTCCACATTTAATCTTTCAACATTCAGCATTATTTCGGCATCAATAAACCAGTCATCCGAATCTAATCTCATTTTTTCATAAACTTCACGAGTCATGATCTTGGGCTTGGAGTTTATATCCTTAGATTTTACTTTAGGAAAAAGAATGGAAAAAATCCAGTTGTATGTAGCCGACAAAATTTTCCGGTATATTCCATCTCCTCTTGTCGTTCTGAAAGTTTTGACAAGGCCAAAGGATGACGATTTTATTAGATTAAAACATTTTTCAATATTTTCAATAGGAAATTGGCTGTCCCCATCTATCACACAAAGATAGTCACCTTTGGCTGTCTTTAAACCTTCTTTCATGTCCCAGCCCATCATTCCTTTTTTAGGTTTGCATACAGCTACGAAATTATCTTCTTTAGCTGCTATTTCTCTAACAATAGCTTCTGTGTGATCATTTGAATTTTCAATGTAATTCCCAACCAGGATTATTTCGTAACTATCAGTTAGAGATCGGGTCAGTTCATGGATCTTTTCTGCAAATGGAATAATATTTTCCCCAGATCGATAACACAAAATAATAATGGATAATTCAGGAGAAACTTTCATTTATATTATAAGTAAAGCCACAACATATATTTGTAGACGAGCATCTATCCTTTAGCAGGATACGCCGGAATAATATTTATATTTGTCAGGATTTCATTCCAATCCATAGAAAATCAGGGACCAGCACTTTATTTTCAATTTTCAATTTAAAGAATTTGAACACCTCTAATCTATTTAAATTAAAAAATGTTTTTTCTCGAACTTTTTATGCTATTGTATTCTTTATAATTTCTGTTGTTTCCTTTTTCTCTGGGATTTTTTTCGGGATGGATTTTACCGATACATTTTATCATTTAAACCAGGCCCTAAATCCACCTCATGATATTCACCTGTTTCCCATACTACTGAGCTCTTTAATAATAAAAGGTTTAATTAATATCTCTGGCCCGGAGTTAATAACACTTCGATTTATAAATGCTTTTCTTTTCTTTTTCTCTGCTTTGCTTCCTTTTCTAATTGTAAGAACTGCGGTTTCAAGAACTAAGATCATGTTTTACCTGGGTTGCATTCTTTTTTTAATAGCTCCTTTAAACGCCAATGTTTTAGGTTATGATACCCTGAGCGTTCTTATTAACTCAATAATATTTTCGGTTACCATCTTATACTTAAAAAGTCTAAAAACGAGCTTACTTATAATCCTGGCAATCCTGTGTTCAATTTCTATTCTTATTAGATTACCCAATCTCGTTGTGCTACCTATTATACTGTCCGTTATACTTTACCAACAAAAAAGGGAAACAGGCAAAATTACTACAGGAGCAATAAAAAAATCGCTGTTGGTCTTGCTGTTTTCTTTACTCAATGTTTTTGTCATCTATTACCTCTATTACCAGGAATGGCAAGCTTTTGTTCAGGCTTCACTGGGGTCTGTTTCCCATGATCTAAAATTATTGATATATCGATATATTAGAGACGGTTTTAAAATACTCATTTTTTCTTCATTCATAGTAGCCAATTTCTTCCTGTACGCTAAGGTGTCGAAACTTTATAGTAATGATTCTGCTTTCAGGATAAACATTGCAATTTATTTATTTTTTGTTCCTGTTTTTTTGTTTGCTGGGTACTCTTATCCATTGTTTTTAGCTGCTTTGGCCTTTTCTGTTGCCGTCCTTCACTTCTTTACTACCTCTGGAAAAACCAAAAAGATGGAGTACATTATTTTATTCGTTTTTGTAGCCTTTCTTTTTATTAATCCTGCCGGATCTAATTTAGGTTTTTTAAAAGCTTCCTTTTTATTTCTTCTTTTTCCTTTTGTTCTAAGCAATGTAAAGTTAAAAGCAAAAAATTTCTGGATTTCAATAATAGTCGTTTTGATTCCCTTTGCATTTTTTGGAAAATTCTTTAGAACTTATGAAGATGGAGAAATCACAACGCTTAAGAAAACACTCGATTTCGAGGTCCTGTACCCTATCCAAACGAGTGAGGAAAGATATAAATTTCTTAAAACAATTGATCAACAGGTTACCGAGTTACAAGAGCAAGATGTTCAGGTGTATTTCTATGGAAACAAAAGTCATATTTTCCATTATTTGTATCCTGATTCCTCTTTGGATATCAAAGCCTTCAATCAACCGGTAGATGACTTGATTTTTTATCCAATTATTAAAGATGAAATTTCAGATAAAGCAAAAGTCGCTATATTCTTAGTAACTTCTTATCCGGAATCCACAGAAACATCTGAAAATATTCTTAAAAAGGAATTGCTTAGTAGGGGCTTCACAAAATCGGGGAGAGGAGCGCTGACATATCTGCTAAAAGTAAAAAGCTGTGATAATGATTAAATCTAAAAGCATTCCTATCATTTACTCTAATCATGCACGTCACTTACAAATCGATTTATTCCTCAATTGTTGTGTAGCAAAAAATTCCATTTGCAGAAAAACTATTTTTTAAATAAATCGGTTTATCGAAATAACAATTTTATAATTACTAAAAATTATAGATTGGAGTTGTTTTTTTAGGTTCTGAAGGAATAGTTAAAATCAATTTAAGGATATTTTATTATGCTCTCTTCCGCTAAGATTTAAATTTCCTCACAGTTCTTTAAGATCATTTTTTCATGCTATTCAATATTAGCTGAGTATATTAGCTGACTCATAATTATTGGACAAGTTTGAATAAAAATTTAAAGATTGCAATTGAAGCAGCGGTTGCAGCGGGAAAAGTGATTATGGAAATCTACGAAAGTAAGAATTTCGATGTGCAGACCAAAGAAGATAATTCCCCTCTGACTCTTGCGGATAAAAAAGCAAATGAAGTTATTAATAAATTTCTGCTTCCCACCAATATTCCCCTCATAAGTGAGGAGAATAAGCAAATAGACTATAGTATTAGAAAACAATGGCAAGAGTGTTGGATCGTAGACCCACTGGATGGGACTAAAGAATTCATCAAAAGAAATGGGGAGTTTACAGTAAACATTGCCCTTGTTTCCGGTGGAAAGCCACAATTGGGAGTGATCTTCGCACCTGCTCTTAACAGTTTATATTTTGCTAATGTTTCCGAAGATAGAGCTTTTAAGGTATCCCTTGCCCCAAATGATGTTAGGATCGAAAACATTTTGGATAAAGCTGAAGAAATTTCGCCTTCCGGTCATGAAAATAGCATAAGAATAGTGGGTAGCAGATCTCACATGAATGACGATACTCTGCAATACATTGAGGAATTAAAAAGGAAATACGGAAAGGAGATCGAAGTAGTCTCAAAAGGAAGCTCATTAAAATTTTGTTTGGTAGCCGAGGGAGAAGCCCATATTTACCCCAGGTTCGCACCTACCATGGAATGGGATACCGTTGCGGGACAGGCAATTTGTGAGGCAGTAGGTTTAAATTGTATTTCCCGGGAGACCGGTAGGCCAATGACATATAACAGGGAAAACCTTTTGAACGGCCATTTTTTTGTTTCCTATGAAGGATAGTTCCCATAAAAGACATATTGCCAAAGCTGTAACCTGGAGAATAGTAGGAACTATTGATACCATCCTTCTCTCCTGGTTTATTTCAGGCAGTCCCTTTACAGGTCTTAAGATTGGTTTTGCAGAGGTCATTACTAAAATGGCCCTTTACTATCTTCATGAAAGAGTTTGGTTCAAGGTTATACTGGGGGTAAAAAAGAATGGAGATGACAGTAAGAAAAGACATCTTGCAAAAACAATATCCTGGAGAGCTGTAGGAACACTCGATACCATTCTATTGGCCTGGATCATTACGGGGGATCCGGTTACCGGCTTACAAATTGGTTTTGCAGAGGTGGTAACTAAAATGATCCTTTATTACCTTCATGAAAGAACGTGGTATAAGATTGATTTTGGCTTACCAAACCGAAGAAGGAAAGAAAATATCGATAAAAAGATTGTAGAAGATGAGGAAGAATTACTGGTAGAAAATGATCAAAAAAGATAAATAAATAGCAGGGAGTTAAATATACAATAAAAAACGATAGTTAATCCTGAAAGTCATTCCTAAAATACTCGATAACAAATCTCATGTCCGCCAATATAACAAAACACAATTACCATATTTCCCGGGAAGAACGTAATAGGCAGAATGATCATAATTCCTTCGTGATCTGGTTCACAGGTCTATCCGGATCCGGGAAATCTACTGTTGCCAATCTATTAGAGAAAGAACTATTCACGAACGGGATCAGGACGTATTCCCTTGATGGGGACAATATTCGGAGTGGCCTTAATAAAGCCTTAACCTTCTCCCTTGAGGACCGGAGGGAAAATAACAGGAGAATAGCTGAAGTAGCTAAACTTTTCATGAATGCGGGGATGGTTACTATTACCGCTTTTATTTCTCCATTAAAAGAGGACCGCGAAGAGGCTAAAAAGGTAATTGGGCAGGATAATTTCATAGAGATCTTTGTAAACACACCTATAGAAGTCTGTGAAGAAAGAGATATTAAGGGGCTTTATAAGAAAGCGAGAGTCGGGGAAATTAAGAATTTTACTGGCATCAGTTCTCCATATGAAGCTCCCGATTATCCGGCCATTGAAATAAGAACAGAGGAGGAAACCGTGGAGGAGTCAGTAGAGAGGATAATTAAGGTTTTAAAGGAAAAATTGAAATACAATGAGTAAATATTATTTGAATTACCTGGACGAGTTGGAATCTGAAGCCATTTTTATCCTTCGGGAAGTATGGGCTCAATTTGAAAATCCCGTCATCCTTTTTTCCGGGGGTAAGGATTCGATTCTCGTTACCCATTTAGCTAAAAAGGCATTTTTTCCGTCCAAAATTCCTTTTGCACTCATGCACGTGGACAAAGGTCATAATTTCCCGGAAACAATTAAATTCAGGGACGACCTTATAGAAGAATTAGAGGTGAAGTTGATCGTAGGTTCGGTGCAGGAATCTATTAATAAGGGCCGGGTAGCAGAGGAGAAAGGTAAGAATGCTACGCGGAATGCTTTACAAATTACCACCCTGTTGGACGCTATTGAAGAAAATAAAATAGATTGTGCGATCGGGGGAGGCAGAAGGGATGAAGAGAAAGCCCGTGCCAAGGAAAGATTTTTTTCCCATAGGGATGATTTCGGTCAGTGGGATCCTAAGAACCAACGTCCTGAGTTGTGGAATCTCCTGAATGGAAAGCATTTCGAAGGGGAGCATTTCAGGGCTTTCCCAATTAGCAACTGGACAGAAATGGACGTCTGGAATTACATTAAAAGAGAAAACATTAAAATTCCGTCTTTGTACTTCGCTCATGAAAGGGAAGTGGTATTCAGAAGCAATTCCTGGATCCCCGTTTCAGAATATTTAAGACTGGAAGAAGGAGAGAAAATAGAGAAGAAAAATATTCGTTTCAGAACTTTAGGCGATATTACCATTACCGGCGGAATTGAATCTGATGCCGACACGCTGGAAAAGATTGTCCAGGAGGTTTCTGCTATGCGCAAAACCGAAAGGGGTGATCGTTCAGATGACAAACGTAGTGAGACTGCTATGGAAGATAGAAAAAAGCAAGGTTATTTCTAGGTACTCGTCATTCTGAATTTATTTCAGGGGCTGGATTGAGATACTAAAGAACTCAAAATATGATTCAAAGAACCCAATTTTATTATGGAAATAAATAACAACCAGTTACTACGATTTACAACTGCCGGAAGTGTAGATGACGGTAAAAGTACATTAATCGGTCGCCTCTTATACGATTCCAAATCCATCTTTGAGGATCAGCTGGAGTCGGTAAGTGCCACCAGTGCAAAAAAAGGACATGATGGGGTGGATTTAGCTCTCTTTACTGATGGTCTAAAGGATGAGAGGGAACAGGGAATCACTATCGATGTCGCTTACCGATATTTCACCACTCTTAAACGCAAATTCATTATTGCAGATACCCCGGGACATATCCAATATACCCGAAATATGGTTACCGGAGCTTCTACGGCCAATGCAGCAGTGATCCTTATCGATGCACGCCATGGGGTAATTGAGCAAACAAAACGGCATTCGTTTATTGCTTCTTTACTCAATATTCCCCACCTGATCGTGTGTGTTAACAAAATGGATCTGGTAGATTTCTCTGAAGAAGTTTATAATAATATAATTGGTCAGTTTGAAGAGTTCTCTTCCAAGCTGTTGATGAAAGATGTGAGGTTTATTCCTATTAGTGCCTTGAAAGGTGATAATGTAGTGAATCGTTCAGAGCATATGGAATGGTATCAGAACGGAACTCTTTTAAGTACATTGGAGAACCTTCATATTAGCAGTGATATTAATAAGATCGATGCGCGTTTTCCGGTGCAAACCGTATTGCGGCCTCAGAGTGAGGATTTCCGTGATTACAGAGGTTGTGCTGGAAGAATCGCCAGTGGCATTTACCGTAAAGGTGATGAAGTAGCTGTATTGCCATCTGGATTTACTTCTAAGATAAGATCGATAAATGTCGGGGAGCAGGAAGTTGAAGAAGCTTACGCCCC
The DNA here is from genome assembly GCF_026676115.1 of Salinimicrobium sp. TH3. Lineage (GTDB taxonomy): Bacteria > Bacteroidota > Bacteroidia > Flavobacteriales > Flavobacteriaceae > Salinimicrobium. Next base: position 349,229 of record NZ_JAPONB010000003.1, read on the forward strand.
AATGTCTGTTGCAATAACTCTTGAGGATGATATTGATGTAAGCAGGGGAGATATGATTGTGAAAAAAAATAACCAACCAGAGCAGGAGCAGGAGTTTGATGTAATGCTATGCTGGTTAAACAATGGTGCTATGAAACCTCGTGCAAAGTACACGGTTATGCATACATCGAACGAGGAACGGGCCATGATCAAGGAGGTGGTATATAAGATGGATATCAACACCTTTGAAAGAGATAGTGAAGATAAGGGTCTTGCCATGAACGATATTGCCAGAGTGAAAATTCGCACTACCCGAAGCTTAATGTTGGATTCTTATAGGGACAACCGTAATACGGGTAGTATTATTTTAATCGATGAAAGTACCAATGAAACCGTTGCAGCGGGAATGGTAGTGTGACATTAAATGCTTAGCTGGTCAGGCAGGAGTTCCCTTTATAGAAAATTCGGGAAGTCTAAGTTGATGATAATGTTTGATCTTTAAATTTTACTGAATACTGCCGCAATTTGCACTGGTGAACGTTCCTATTAAGTTCTCAGGTCTACGGGAATAGTGAAGGAGTTTATTTTCCACTTAAGATGATTTCTTATCATCTTGTAAAGGTCTATACCGCTATTACGAAAAGGTATCAAAATTTGAAGAATGGTAAAAGAAGATCATTCTTTTTCAAGACCTTTCTGAAAATCTTTACCCAGCCAGTCTCCGCCCGTGCGCTTCTGAAAAAAATCTGCTCTTTTAATTTCTTTCAAAACTAAGAAAAAATTTGTTCTTTAGTTTCCTTTGGCCTTATATTCGAACCCGTTAAAATGACAAAAATCGGAATGGATATGAGACCTGACTTTCTAGTGGTAGGTGCTACCAAGGCTGGAACGACGACGCTCCAGGGTTACCTCGGGATGCATCCAGAAATCTACATGCACCCTAATGACTTGCACTTCTTCAGTGATGACGGTCGGTATAGTAGAGGGTCGGATTGGTACCGCGCACAATTTTCGGAGGCTGCTGCCTATACGGCTGTGGGTGAGAAATCGCCGACCTACTCCTGGGATGACAGAGCTCCTGACCGCATCTACGCCTATGATCCTGATGTGAAGCTTGTTTGGATCCTGCGTGAGCCTATCGCACGGGCACATTCGCATTACTGGCAAATGGTATGGAGTGGAGGGGAGTACATGAGCTTTGAACAGTGCTTCTACCATAAGCGACACTGTATCCAACGCAGCGTCTATGCGGACCAAGTGGAGAGGTACCTCGCCTTATGGCCGGTCGAGCAGATGTACTTCCTCACGTTCGAGAACATGATCAGCAATCCGCTTGCTACCATGAACGGGTTGTTCGATTTCCTAGGTGTGCCTCCGCGGGATTCGCTGCGGGACGAGGTCCACGCACGGAAGGCTACGAAGTATCCGCGCTACCCCTGGATAAATTACCCCTTCGTAGTAACTGGGGCGCATGGGCGTGTGGCTCAGGTGATACGTTCTAGTGCTCTGCGCCTCACCACCACCCCGAAAAAAACAAAGATTGATCCGGGATTGCGAGACGAGATGGAGGCGTTCTTCGCGCCACACAACGAGCGTCTGAACGAGCTCGTGGGCGTTACCTATAGGTACTGATCTGACGTGCTCTTGGCGATGCTTGCTGGTACGCCGCATTTCCACCACCCACTTTTTTTTCGGCAATATAAAAAGTAATTATAGAACTGGATCAGCTGAAGATTTTAGATGAAAGGTAAACCCAACTAAGAACACTTACAGAATTCTATAGAGGCAAAGATCTGAAAAAGGCAGGAAATCTGCATAAATTTTATTTGTACTTGTAATTCGCGCAGAAGTCAGCTGGCTAGCTAGCAAATTAGCACAGGCAATTACTAAATCAGTACAATCCAGGCTCAGCTTTAGACATTTCTCCATATATTTTTCTCCCATATACTGATCTACACAGATTATCGTAGCTGTTACACAGTAATATCAGTTGTCAATGACATTGTTGAAATTTTAACTTAATTATTTCATTTTACGGCTATTTTAAAAAAGCTTTCCTTATTTTATAAAATTTTCATTTTCTTTTCGGACAAAGTGCCCAAGGGAAATTCACAAAACTTTTCTGGAATTTTTGCTGTATAAATGAAAAAAAAGATCTCGCTTTTAAAGAACAGCGGTGATTTGATTCTATTTCCTCTTCAAATGACATGAGATTATAGTCTGCTGATTCCAGAAAAAAGTAATTAAACTATCATTTTTCACAGTTCTTTAAGGTTGTTTGCGGCTTGTATTGGAGGCATTATCTTATATTTGAAAATTAAAATTTAGAAATGCCGGAAAAATCAGACCAGAGAAAAATTTTAGTTACAGGGGCTGCCGGCTTCATAGGCTTTCATCTAGTAAGGAAATTACTGGATTTGGACTATGAAATTGTTGGTATTGATAACATCAACGATTACTATGATATTGATCTAAAGTATGATCGTCTCAAGGAGCTGGGAATCGATAGAAAAGCTGCAGAAAATTTTAATGAAAAGGTTCAAAGTGAGCATCAGTTCCGTTTTACATTCATTAGAGTAAATCTTGAAGACCGCGAACAACTTCCCAAGATATTTGCTGAGAACAATTTTGAGCAGGTTTGCAACCTTGCTGCACAGGCAGGAGTGAGGTACAGTTTAGAAAATCCTGAAGCTTACGTTGACAGTAACGTGGTCGGGTTTTTAAATCTTTTAGAATGTTGTAGAAACTATAAAGTTGAACATTTAATATATGCCAGTAGTTCGAGTGTATATGGACAAAATGAAAAGGTGCCATTTTCAGTTGAAGATAACGTAGATCATCCTATAAGTCTCTATGCGGCTACCAAGAAAAGTAATGAGTTAATGGCTCATACCTACAGTCATCTTTTTAAGTTTAAAACCACAGGTTTACGATTTTTTACGGTTTATGGTCCCTGGGGAAGGCCAGACATGGCAATGTTCTTGTTCACCGACGCAATTATAAACAATAAGCCTATTAAAGTCTTCAATAATGGAAACCTTGAGCGGGACTTTACATACATTGATGATATCGTTGAAGGGATTGTAAAAATTGTAGAACCTGAAAAGGAAGTTCCTGCACCTTTGTACTCTCTGTACAACATTGGAAATAGCAAACCGGTAAAGCTTATGGAATTTATAAACGAAATAGAGAAGCAAATAGGGGTGAAGGCTGAAAAACAAATGTATCCTATGCAACCGGGAGATGTAAGGAGAACCTGGGCTGACGTTGAATCCTTAAAGGAAGATTTTAATTATAATCCCAATACCCCGGTTTCGACAGGAGTGAAAAATTTCATAGACTGGTTTAAAAATTATTATAATTGATTGGACAGAGAGCCTTAGTTGGTAATTTTTGCAATTGTTTAAGAAACCAAAAGCATGCTCTCTTTTTTTAAGTATTATCTTTGCTAGCTATTTTAATCGAGCAAGACAATCCTTCAACGGTTAAACTAGGTAATCTGTTGCATTAAGTATATTCAAGTGAGGACTTCAGGAACATTCCTTGAAAATATTGCAGCTTAAAATTTGACTTAATAGCCGGTTTAAAAAATAAACTATTGATTAAAAATTTTATCAAAAAGTACTTTGAGAGTTTTTCTTTTTTTTACTCTTATTTAGGGTACAAAGTATTTGTCATATTTGCTTTAAATATTTTAGTAGGGGTTCTGGATGGATTAGGACTTACCATGTTTCTGCCTTTACTACAATTAGTTAGTGATTCTTCTGAAATTGATCCTGAAAAGCTGGGTAAAATGGCTTTCATTGTGGAATTTATTACAGATTTGGGACTTCCTCTTAATCTAGGTTCCGTGTTGTTGTTCATGGTTATTTTCTTTTTTGGAAAGGCCTTAACTCAGTATTTAGCCGGAATCTATAGGGTTTCTGTGCGGGAAGGATTTGTGAAAAGATTAAGGACTACCAACGTCAGGAGACTGAGCAAGTTAGCCTATAAATATTTTGTAACCTCAGATGTCGGTCGTATTCAGAATACGTTAACTGGAGAAGTAGATCGTGTCGCGGCTTCTTTCCAAACATATTTTAAAACCATAGAAGCCTTTGTGCTTGTGGTGGTGTATATGGCTTTTGCTTTTAGCATTGATCCTGAATTTGCAGTGCTCGTTACAATAGGAGGGATTCTTACAAATTTTTTATATAAACATTTATATAGAAATACTCGTGGCTTTTCGCGAACCCTGACCGGTGAAAATAATATTTTTCAGAGTTTGATAATCCAAAATGTAGCTAATTATAAATATTTGAAAGCAACAGGATCGCTAGAAAGATATGGGGACAAATTAAACAAATCTATAGATAGAATTCAGGAAACCAACACGAAAATAGGCAGGTTAGAATCATTGTTGTATGCTGGCAGAGAACCTATTTTAATTCTTGTTGTTGTTTGTGTGATTTTTATACAAACTAGTGTCTTAGGTTCTGAGCTTGGACCTATTTTGATGAGTTTATTGTTCTTCTACCGAGCTTTGACATACTTAATGCAGATGCAGACAAATTGGAATAAATTTCTTGCTGTTTCGGGCTCTTTGGAAAATATGGTTTCTTTTGGAAAGGAACTTGCGGGAAACAAAGAGCCCAGTGGAGCGGGTGAGCTGAAAGATGAAATCGAAAAACTAGAATTACATGATATTTCATTCTATTATGATGAAACACCTGTTTTAAAGAAAATATCGTTAACTATTGCTAAAAATGAAACCGTAGCTTTTGTGGGAGAAAGTGGTAGCGGGAAAACTACCATTGTAAATATAGTTTGTGGTCTTTTGCCTGTAGACAAGGGATCTTACTTAATCAATGGAAATAATATTGAAGATATAGATAAGAGTGACCTGCAGAAGAGAATAGGTTATATTACTCAGGACCCTGTAATTTTCAATGATACCCTATATAATAATGTCACCTTTTGGAGTGAAAGAACTAAAGAAAATGAGGAGAAATTCTGGAAGGCAGTTAAGCAGGCAGCAATAGTAGATTACATAAAGGAGCTTCCGGAAAAGGAAGATGCGGTTCTGGGAAACAATGGTATTAACTTAAGTGGGGGGCAAAGACAAAGGATTTCTATAGCCAGGGAATTATTCAAGCAGGTGGAGATCCTTATTTTGGACGAAGCGACATCTGCTTTGGATTCTGAAACAGAAAAAGCGATCCAGCACAATATAGATCAGCTTAAAGGGGATTATACTATGTTAATTGTTGCTCACAGAATTTCCACGATTAAAAATGCTGATAGAATAGTGGTAATGAAGAATGGCAAGATAAGTAACATTGGAAGTTTTTCGAATTTGGTTGAAGAATCTAAGTATTTTCAGAAGCTGGTGGAGTTGCAGGAAATTTGATTCTTACTGGACTATTAAAAGAGCGAATGGATATGATGAAGAAAACCTTTTATAATAATTAAAAAATATAAAGTGAGATTACAATACTACAGGAAACCAAATTTTGGAGATGCTTTAAACCCTAAAATATTTAAGAGGCTTTTACCTGATTTTTTTGATGATGATCCTGAACACGATTTTTTTGGAATAGGATCAATTATTGGGCTTCCTATGGTAAAAAAAGCTAATAAAAAAATCATCTTTAGCAGTGGTTTTGCTTATGGAAAGCTGCCTCAACTTGACTCTTCCTATGACGTCATTTGTGTAAGAGGACCTTTATCTGCAAAGGCTTTAAATATTGATAAACAGCTTGGAATAGCAGACGGAGCATTACTTCTTAGAGAGTTTCAATATGGGAAAGTCGAAAAGGAATATGACTTTTCTTTTATGCCTCACTGGGATAGTGAAAATAGATACCCCTGGGATGAACTCTGTAAGGAAGCAGGTATCCATTATGTTAGCCCTACCTCGGAGCCTGAGTTTGTAATACAGGAAATTTTAAAATCTAAATTCGTCGTAGCTGAAGCCATGCATTATGCAATAGTAGCCGACACACTGAGAGTACCGTGGATACCTGTTAAATCTTATTCTTCTATTAATGATTTTAAATGGCAGGACTGGACTTCATCTTTAGATATGAAATATGATCCAATTTCCTTAGCGGCATTATATTCCCCTGAGACCGTAAAAGGTTTTTTAAAGAGAAGGAGTCCCGTAAATTTGCCTGAACCACTATACGATTTGGCAGGAACCGCACGTGCAGGTTATGAGAGCCTGGGCCTCAAAGCCAAGGCAATTAAGGGTCTCAAAAAGGCTAAAGAAACACCACCTCAGCTAAGTAAGGAATTGATTTTTAATTCAAAAGTAGATCAGCTTTTGGAACGACTTGCTTTTGTGAAAAACAAGTATAAGTAAATGATTAAAATTTCATTGTAACTATAGACTCCATGAATAAGCCCCTTAATTTGTATATCCTTAATACACCTCACGATCAATGGGAAAATTATCTTATAAAAGATTTTAAAGAAAAAGGAATAATTGAGAATGCTGTGGTCCAGAAGACGGTTACTGCCAGCAAGAAAAAGTTTGTAAATCTTGGCTCTAAAGGCTTGAATGGTGAATATAAATTTGTGCCGGTAGATATTTATGATAGGGTGTATGATCATCTACCTAAGTTTATAGACATGTATTCGAGGGTTAACCTGCATAATTCGGTTAACTACAATGAACTTAACTACCATCAGTATCTCGATCACTTCAACTTAATGATAAATTACTATTATGGTTTATTCACTGAAAATAATATCGATTTGCTCGTCCAAAACAATTCCCCTCATGCCGGCTATGATTACATTCCTCATTTACTGGCAAAAGAAATGGGTATAAAGACTTTATATTTAGAACAAACAACTTTTCCTAACAGATTTTTCCACTATTGGGAATTTGAGGATTTTGGAACCTTTAGTACTACTAAAAGGCTTTTTGGCCCCTATCCTCCAATAGTTATTGAAAATAAATTTGAGAAGGATTTGCCTTATATGAAGGTGAATCGTAGAGATGGCTTTAAATTGTCTAATATTAAAGGTCCAGCTTCATTACATAATGAGTTGACTAAATATGTTCCCGAATATCAATTGACAAAGGATTTACTTAAATCAAATTACAGGAGTCAGGCTTATTACCGTTATAAGCTACGAAAGCAATATGAAAAAAACAGAAAGAAACTCGCAGCTGAACTTAATTTAAATGTTCCCTTTGTTTATTTTGCATTACACCTACAACCAGAAAAAACGACCTCTTCCCTTGGAGGTAAGTATTCGGATCAGGCTTTAGCTTTGGAACATTTGTCCTCTATTTTACCCGAAAATTGGAAGATCTATGTAAAGGAAAATCCTAAGCAGACTTATTTTATGAGAAATCCTGAATTTTTTAGAAGGTTAGAAAGAATTCCTAATCTTGAATTTGTTTCCCCTTCATACAATACCTATGACTTAATTAAGAATTCTAAAGTTTGTGCAACCATAACTGGAACCGTTGGTTGGGAGGCTATTACAGGTGGAAAATCTGTCGTCATTTTTGGACGGGCATGGTATAAAACGCTGTCTGGCGTTTACACCTTCTCTCCTGATCTAGATTTAGAAGAAATAAGCTCTAAACCAGTCAATTTTTCTGAGCTTCAATTATCATTTAATGATCTTACTGCCAAATTAGCACCAGGGTATACGTTGAATGAAGTCTATCCTACCTATTATAAGGAATATGACGTCGACGAAAACGATGTTATTGTTGCCAATAGTCTAGAAAAAATTATACGATCTAAATTTGAAAATAATGTTACAGAATAAGAGTTTATTAATTACAGGCGGAACCGGATCATTGGGAAAAGCCCTTACAAATCATATTTTAAAGAAGTATCCAAATATCAAGAAGCTTATAATATTTTCCAGGGATGAGCAAAAGCAGTTTCAAATGGCCCAGGAATTTCCTTCGGACCAATACCCTCAAATTCGTTTCTTTATTGGAGATGTGAGAGATAAAGAGCGTCTGGTTCGCGCCTTTAAGGATGTAGATTATGTAATACATGCTGCTGCAATGAAACATGTGCATTTAGCAGAATATAACCCCGATGAATGTATTAAAACTAATGTAGGGGGAGCACAAAATGTTGTTCATGCCTGTCTGGAAACCGGAGTGGAACGTGTAGTTGCCCTTTCGACAGATAAAGCCTGTGCTCCTATCAATTTATATGGGGCTACAAAGCTTACATCCGATAAACTCTTTATAGCAGCTAACAATATTAAGGGTTGGAATCCCATTAAATTTTCAGTGGTGCGATATGGAAACGTTATGGGATCAAATGGATCTGTGATTCCTTTCTTTATGGACAAAAGGGAAGAGGGGGTTTTGCCAATTACAGATCCTGAAATGACAAGGTTTAATATTTCCTTACAAGGAGGTGTGGATATGGTTATGCATGCTTTAGAAAATGCATGGGGAGGTGAACTTTTTGTTCCAAAAATCCCTTCATATAAGATTATGGATGTTGCGGAAGCTATTGGTCCGGATTGTGAAAAGAAAATTGTAGGGATTAGACCTGGCGAAAAGCTTCATGAAGAAATGATCACTCCTTCTGATTCTTTTTACACCTACGATCTTGGAAAATACTATACTATTTTACCATCAAACCCGCGATGGAATCTGGAAGAGTTTAAAGAAAAATTTAATGCTAAAAAGGTTCCCCAGGGTTTCAGATATAATTCTGAAGAGAACGCAGAATGGGAAACTGTAGATTCTTTACGTTCTTTAATCAAAGAACATATAGATGAAACTTTTGAAGTGGCTCAACAATAAATAATGATGAAAAATAAACCTATTCCCTACGGAAGGCAGCATATTACTGAGGAAGATATTCAGGTTGTCATTGAAACTCTTAAATCTGATTATTTAACTCAAGGTCCTAGGATTGAGGAGTTTGAAGAAGCTTTTGCTGAGTACACCGGCAGTAAATATGCAGTGGCTGTAGCAAATGGTACTGCAGCTCTCCATCTTTGTGCTCTTGCTTTAGGAGTGAAAGAAGGGGATAAGGTCATTACAACTCCAATAACTTTTGCTGCCTCGGCAAACTGCGTAAGATATTGTGGAGGAGAAGTGGTTTTTGCTGATATTGATCCGGAGACATATCTTTTGGATATCAATTCAGTTAGAAAATTACTTTCTGAAGCTCCCAAAGGAACTTACTCCGGAATTATTCCGGTAGATTTTGCAGGACGTGCAATTAATTTGGAGGAATATAAAGAATTAGCAAAAGAATATGAGCTTTGGATTATAGAAGATGCTTGTCACGCTCCGGGTGGATTTTTTACTGACTCTCAAAATGAAAAACAACTCTGCGGTAACGGAAAGTTTGCCGATTTAGCGATATTTTCTTTCCATCCTGTCAAGCATATAGCCAGTGGAGAAGGAGGAATGATAACTACTAATGATGAAGTCTTGTATAATAAACTACTTCAACTTCGTACCCACGGGATTGTCAAGAATGATGATTTATATGAGAATTCCATAGAGTTTGCTGGTGGAGAGGATAATTATCCGGGCTGGTATATGGAAATGCAGGATTTGGGTTACAACTATAGAATAACAGATTTTCAGGCGGCTTTGGGAAGCAGTCAGCTAAAAAGAGCTGATAAAGGACTAATTCGAAGAAGAGAAATTGCTCAAAAATATTTTAACGAATTTCAGAATGGAAAATTTATAAAAGGGCAGTCGGGGGTAGTTGAAGGCCACGCTTACCATCTATATATTATTGAAGTTGAAAACCGGCTGGGACTTTATAATTATTTAAGAGAAAACAAAATTTTTGCGCAGGTTCATTACATCCCCTGCCATCTTATGCCTTATTATAGAAGTTTTGGATGGAAAGAAGGAAATTTTCCAAAGGCTGAGAATTATTACAGGCACTGCATTAGTCTGCCAATGTTCCCAACACTCACGACAGAAGAGCAGGAATTTATTATTTCAAAAGTAAAATCTTTTTATGGTGAGTAAAAATCTCTGTATCATACCGGCACGTGGTGGAAGTAAGCGTATTCCTAGGAAGAACATTAAGAGCTTTATGGGAAAACCCATTATAGCATATTCCATAGAAGCCGCGTTAAAAACTAATCTTTTTAAAGAGGTGATGGTTTCTACAGATGACACAGAGATCGCTGAAATAGCACGGAAACATGGAGCAGTGGTGCCATTTTTGAGAAGTAGTGAAAATGCTGATGACTTTGCAACCACGGCAGACGTTCTTTTGGAAGTTCTTAGGGAATACCGAGCCTTGGGGGAAAAGTTTGAAAATGTGTGCTGCATCTATCCTACAGCTCCTTTTGTTACTGAGGTCAAACTAATAGACGCACATGAAAAATTATTGGCAGAAAATCTTAATGCTGTATTTCCTGTAGTTCCCTTTGGTTATCCTATCCAAAGGGCATTGAAAATACAGCAAGAAAAACTGCAGTTCTTTTTCCCGGAATTTGAAGAATCCCGGTCTCAGGATCTTGAAAAAGCATATCATGATGCAGGGCAGTTTTATTTTGTCAGAACCAGGAGTCTTTTGGAAAGTGGAACTATATTATCAGATAATACCGGTAGCATAATAATAACCGAAATGGAGACCCAAGACATAGATAATCCAATAGATTGGGACTTGGCAGAAGTGAAATTTAAGATGTCTTTTGAGAAATAAATATTCCTTAAGAAGGACTTTGTAATTTTATAAAAGCGACAATGGCGGACATTAGAAGAAAAGTTTATATAAGAGCAGATGGAAGCCCAGAGATCGGTTTAGGACACTTAGTAAGATGTATAGCTCTTGCTCATATGCTGCAAGAAGCTTTTCTCATAACTTTTATTTCAAAAGAAATTCCTGATAGCTTAATAGCTGAACTAAATAAAAACAATTTCCAATTAAAAATTATTTCTTCTGAAGAAGACTTTTTTAAGCTTCTTTCTGGAGACGAAATTGTACTTTTAGATCATTATGGTTTGGACTCTGAATATCAAAAAGAAATAAAGAAGAAAGGAAGTAAACTTGTTTGTATTGATGACATACATGACAAAGAATTCTTCGCAGATCTTGTAATCAACCATTCTCCTGGAATTTCTCCAGAGAATTATCAAGCTCAAAAATATACCAAGTTTGCTTTAGGTCCCGAATACGCACTATTGCGACCTTGTTTCTTGGAAGCTGCCAAATTAAAAAAGGATTTTTTGGAAGTTAATAAGGTCATGATTTGTTTTGGAGGATCTGATTTTCAAAACTTAACAGCATCAGTTTTGACAGTCGTGAAGAATATTAAGGAAATTAAGGAAGTTACGGTAATATTGGGGGCAGCATATCCTCATAAAGAATCTATTGATGCCATCGCACATGGCGAGTCAAGAATAAGAGTCTTGTCTTCCTTAAATGAAGAAAGCATGCTTTCAGAAATAAGAAGTGCAGATATATCCATAATACCTTCTAGTGGTATTTTATATGAAGTGATAGCAGCCGGTTCATTCCCCATAATATGTTATTATGCCGAAAATCAGAAGAAATTCTTTAACTATTTTAAAGAAAGAGAATTGGTGCCGTCTTTCAACGCTTTAGAGTTTTACCCTGATAAATTAAGGGTTATTATTACCAGTATATTAAACCAGAAAGAAATAATAGGTGAGATTCCTTTACGCAAGGAGATTGCAGAGTCATCATCGAATCACCTTACGAACTTTAAACAGCTTATACATGGATGAAATAAACTTTACAGAAGTCAAAGAAGCCGATTTGGAAATGATCAGACAGTGGAGAAATTCTCCTGAAGTGGGTCAGTACATGTATACTGATAATGAAATATCGGCGGTTCAACAAAAAAAATGGTTTGATAAAATTAGTCTTGAAGAAAACAGTAGATACTGGGTTATTGAATTTCAGAAAAAAAAGTTAGGGCTGGTATACTTGGTCCATATCGATTTTAAACATAGTAAATGTTTTTGGGGATTTTATCTTGGAGATACTTCTATACGAGGCAAAGGAATTGGTGCAAAAGTGGAATATAAAGTACTAGAATATGTTTTTGAAGAATTAAAACTAAATAAATTGTGTGGAGAAGTTCTTTCCTTTAATGAAAAGGTAATAAAGATGCACGAGAAGTTTGGCTTTAAGCAGGAAGGATATTTAAGGCAACATGTTAATAAAAATGGATCCTTTATGGATGTGGTGAGCATCGGACTTTTAAAGAGCGAATGGAAGGTTATTAAAGATGATCTTTATAAAAAAGTTTATAGGTTTTCTTAATCATGAAGAAGAAGTTTAACTATTAAAAATACAGGTATGGATTTAAAAATTGGTGATAAAGCTTCCTTAACCAAAGAATTTTCAGAGCAAGATGTAAAAGATTTTTCCGTCCTTTCTGGAGATCAGAACCCAATTCACTTCGACGAGGAGTATGCTAAAAAAAGTCGTTTTGGACGCAGAATAGTACAGGGGCCTATGGTGGTTTCCTTAATTGGAGGAATTTTAGGATCTCAACTTCCGGGACCCGGGACAATTTATTTAAGCCAAGAAACTTTTTTTAAAAAACCGGTTTTTTTAGATCAAAAACTTACAGCTTGGGTTGAGGTAGTTAATGTAAGAAAGGATAAACCTGTAGTGACGTTGAAATCCTGGGTGGAAAATGATGAAGGAGAAGTTGTTGTGGACGGTACTTCAGTAATTTTGTTTTTAGATACATAAGCTATAATTTGAAAATCTGATGAAAAAAGCTGAATTGGAACTTAAATTACGGGGTGTTGTCGAGGAGGATAGTTTCTTGTTGTTTAAGTGGGCTAATAGTTCAGATGTCAGAAAAAATGCAATAGATCCTCAAAGGATTGAGTGGAAAAAACATCAAGTCTGGTTTAGAGAAAAAAATAGTAGTCCTTATTCCAAGATTTATATTTTAGAAAATAAAAACCTCCCTATCGGTCAGGTAAGATATGACAGGAAAGAGCAAGGCTTTTGGTATATCGATTTTTTTATTGAACAAAAATTTAGAGGATTGGGTCTAGGAAAAAAAATAATCGGACTCAGTAGAAGTACCATTTCCGGTCCGGTAAAAGCTCTGGTGAAAAAGGAAAATTTGGCTTCTCATATAGTTTTTCAGAAACTGGGATTTGTAAAAACAAGAAGTGAAAAAGGAATTGTTGAGTATTTACATAAATAGATGAGAAAATTTGTTGTTCTATCCGAAAAATCATGGCATAAAAGTCTCCATTCTTCCCTTCAAAAGAAATTTAAAGAAGTAGATTGGATACTTATAGATAAAAAGGCAGAGTTTTCTTTTGAAGAATTAGCGAAATTACAACCGGAAAAAGTCTTTATACCACATTGGTCACATATTATTCCGCCCAGAATTTTTTCCAATTTTGAATGCATTGTTTTTCATATGACAGATTTGCCATTCGGACGTGGAGGAAGTCCTCTTCAAAACTTAATTGCCAGTGGACATACAAAAACAAAGATTTCGGCTATAAGAGTGGAGAAGGGATTAGATACCGGTCCGGTATACTTAAAAGAAGATTTACAATTACTGGGTACAGCTCAGGAAATTTTTATTAGAAGTTCCAATGTTGTTGAAGAAATGATTTTTGAAATCGTTGAAAAGGATTTAAAACCTATATCACAAGAGGGAGAAGTAGTTGAATTTAAGCGTCGAAAACCGGAACAAGGGAATATATCCAATTTAGAAGAAGCTAATAAAATATTTGATTATATAAGAATGCTGGACTGTGAAGGTTATCCCCCAGCTTTCATTGAAACCAGTAATTTCCGTTTCGAATTTACAAGAGCTTCATTAAAATCTGAAAAAGAAATAATAGCAGATGTTAGAATCATTAAGAAATAAAAGAATTTTAGTTGTCGTAGCCCATCCCGATGATGAATTACTGGGGTTGGGTGCTACCATGCATAAGCTGATCCATGAATATTCCTGTGTAATAAGAGCCGTTATTTTGGGGGAGGGTATTACATCCCGATCTGAAAAACGCGATCCTGAAAAATGGCAAAATGAGTTAAAAATTCACAGAATGAATATAGAAAGTGCCCGTAAAGCAATAGGATATGATTCGGTTGGGGTCTATGATTTTCCAGATAATCGATTTGATACGGTTGCTTTGCTGGATATAATTAAAACTGTTGAAAAGGAAAAGCAGCAGTTTCATCCTGAAGTAATATTTACTCATCATCGGGGTGATGTGAACATTGATCATCAACGGACTTTTGAGGCTGTTATTACGGCATGTCGACCTCTGGAGGAAGAAAAAGTAAAAATTATAATTTCCTTTGAAACTCCATCCGGCACGGAGTGGATAGCACCATCAGATCATGCAAAGCAATTTATCCCCAATTTATTTTTTGAAGTATCTGAAGAGGCAGTAAATGCGAAAATAAAAGGAATGGAAAGTTACGAATTTGAGAAAAGAGCCTATCCGCATCCTAGATCACCTGAAGCTTTAAGGATTCAGGCACAGAGGTGGGGGGTGGTAGTAGGAAAAAGCTTTGCGGAAGCATTCTCGATAGTTAGGGTAGTAGAATGACCTAATCTTTTTGAATTTAATTTTCACCTATCTTACAACTATGTTAGTTATGGTTACTTAGGTGAAGAAAAAAATGAGATATATGAAAATTAATAATGTAGAAATTGGAAAGAATAATCCTGTTTTTATTATAGCGGAACTATCTGCAAATCATAATGGTAGTTTAGAAGTAGCTTTGGAAACAATTAAAGCAGCAAAAAGAACGGGAGCAGATGCCGTTAAAATCCAAACCTACACTCCAGACACCATGACCCTCGATGTGAAAAAACCAGATTTTATGTTGAGTCAGGGGACAATATGGGATGGTCAATATCTTCACGATCTATACAAAGAAGCTTATACACCATGGGAATGGCACGAACAGCTGTTTAAAACGGCAGAAGAAGAAGGATTGATTTGTTTCTCATCTCCTTTCGATGCAACGGCCGTAGATCTTCTTGAAAGTTTAAATGCTCCTGCATATAAGATTGCTTCTTTCGAAATTACCGACATACCTCTCATAGAACTGGTAGCTTCTAAGGGCAAACCGGTTATTATCTCCACAGGTATTGCAAAAAGAGAAGATATAGAACTGGCATTAAACGCCTGTCACAGGATGGGGAATAATAATGTGGCGCTGTTAAAATGTACATCTTCCTACCCGGCACCTATTGATGAAGCAAATATGGTAATGGTGAAGGATCTGGCAGAAAGATTTAATGTGATATCCGGCCTTTCAGATCATACAATGGGAAACACGGTTCCGGTAGTCGCAACCTGCTTTGGAGCAAAAATTATAGAAAAACATTTTATTTTGAATAAAGAAATTGGAGGACCTGATGCTTCCTTTTCCATGGACGAAAAAGAATTTACTTCTATGGTAAATGCTGTTCGGGAGGCAGAAAAAGCAATTGGAATAGTAGATTATTCACTTACTGAAAAACAAAGAAAAGGAAGAGATTTTTCACGTTCACTTTATGTGGTTAAAGATATTAATAAAGGAGAGTTGATTTCAGAAGAAAATGTAAGATCGATAAGGCCAGGTTTTGGTATGCATCCTAAGCATTATTCTGTCGTTCTAGGGAAAAAGGTTCGAAGCAGCCTAATAAAAGGAACCCGACTTTCATTTGAAGATTTAGAAGAGTAAAGATTCTATTAAAATTCAACTTCTAATAATGCCAACATTTCAATCATTAACTTTATATATCTTTCAGAATCTATTAAAGAATGAGCAATAAACTTAAAAAAGTACTTTTCATAATTGACACCTTGCAAGGTTCCGGTGCGGAAAGAAGTTTGGTAGAAATTGCCAGGAATTTTGAGGAGTACATTCCTATTTTTGTTCACGTATACAAGGGAGACATGCTAAAGAATGATTTAGAAAAATCAGGCATAAAAGTATATTCGCTGAATATTAATAAAAAGTATGGTTTTAAGGAAGCGACTCAGGCGCTTACTACTATTTATAAAGAGGAAAAACCATCTTTAATTCATTCTACTTTATTCAAGTCGGATATAATTGCAAGGCGAATGAAGAAAAAATTTCCGGAAATACCTTTAATGGGTAGTTTTGTAAATAATACCTATACGCCTCAAAGATATCAAAATCAAAATCTTATTAATAAAGCTAAACTTTGGCTGGCTTATCAAATGGATAAGCAATCGGCAAGAAAGGTTGATTTTTATATTTCTAATTCTGAAACAATAAAAAAGGCGGAAGGTGGAGCTTTAGGCGTACCGGAGTCAAAAATAGAAGTGATTTACAGAGGAAGGGATCTTTCAAAGTACGAGGGATTTATTGATGAAGAACAAAAAAACAGTAAGAAAGCTTCTCTTGGTCTCAAAACTGATAACATTCTTCTAAATGTTAGCAGGTTGATCGAGAGAAAAGCGCAGCTGGATATAATTAATGCATTGCCGGCGGTTTTGGAAAAATATCCGGATGCTATTTTACTTATTGCTGGTCACGGGGAATACCACAAGATTTTAGAAAATAGAGCGAAGGCTTTGAACATTGCTAATCATGTAAAACTTTTAGGTCGAAGATTAGATGTCGCTGAACTTCTCGAATTATCCAGAGTTTTTGTTTATCCTTCCTATGCAGAAGGGCTGCCCGGTGCTTTAATAGAGGCAATGATGGCTCAAAAACTAATAATAGCCTCTAATATTGGCGAAAATCTGGAATGTGTTGATGAAAGTAGTGCTTTAATTTTTCAGAAAGGCGAGGTAGGGGAATTGTCAAATAAAATTGTTTATGCTTTAGGAAACTTTTCAAGCTTGAGGCACTATGGCGAAAATGCGAGAAAGCTGGCGCAGGCAAAGTTTCAAATTCAAACTATTGCTCAGAAATATGAGGAGTTGTACGAGGAGGTAATCAATAGAGGAAGTAGTAAATGAGAAACTTGGTCTATAACACCTTAAAATTATTTCACCCAATTTTTAATAGCCTCTTTAAAAATCGGCTTAGGGTATTGGCATATCATGATATTGTGGATGAAGCTAATTTTGAAACTCAAATAATTTGGTTGAAATCTCAATATAATATTATTGACATTTCAACCTTAAAAGATCATTTGTTCTACAACAAAAAGTTACCTGTACATCCTTTGTTAATAACCTTGGATGACGGGGATATCACAGTATTTAAAAAGGGATTTCCAGTTTTAAAGAAGTATAAAATAGGTGCATGTCTTTTCATCATTACAGATCTTATAAACTCAAGCAAGGATTTTTGGTGGAACACGATCAGAAAAAATGAAAAAAAGAAAGGACTGTCGGAAAAAGATATTTTAAAACTTATAAATGAAAGTAAAGCATTATCAAATAAAGACAGGATACAACTTCTGGAAAAATATCCTGCCACTTCCCAACAGCAGTTAACAATTGATGAAGTAAAAGAACTGGAAAAAGACAGAGTGTTCATTGGAAACCATTCTCATACTCATCCTATGTTTGATAAACTTGAAAAAAAGGATCTGATAAATGAACTGGAACAGGCGAAAAATTTTTTCGAAAAAAATGATGTAGGTGACTACAGAGTATTTGCTTATCCTAATGGCAATTTGAGTGAATATACAGAAGCTTTGCTCCAGGAAAAAGGTATTGAAATGGCATTTTTATTTGATCATAAAGTTAATGAGAAAAAGATAAACCCCTTTAGAATTTCTCGCATAGCTGTAGATTCAGATACTCCCCTGACTGAGTTTAAAACAAAAGTTTCTGGTTTACATCCTTTAATTTTAAAAGTAAAAAAACAGTTTTAACAGTAGTTTTTGTTATCTGTGTTTGATTAATTAAAAAACTAGAAATTAACTGTTATTCCGGTGAAGAGGCTTTGGATGAAAATATTTGTAAGATGATAGAAATCAGGGAAATTAATTACAATCAGGATCTGGATCAGATAGTAAATCTAATCCGGAACAATTTAGCTTCCAACTATACAATCCGCTTCTTTAAGAGAAAACATCTAGACAATCCTTTCGGCCCTTCTTATGGATTAGTGGCTTTAAATGAAGAAAAGGTTATAGGGGTAAGAATGGCTATGAAGTGGGAATTTTTAAATTTAGAAAATGAAGAAATTTTAAAGAGCCTGAGAATGGTCGATACTGCAGTAGACCATAAATTTAGAAAAAGGGGGATTTTTAACTCTCTGAATTCAAAATTTCTTGAATCTATCGGAAAAAATTACCGGTGTATTTTCAATACTCCTAATAAAAGTAGTATCCCCGGAAATTTGAAGATGGGTTGGCAGGCATTGGATGATATCGGGTACTGCAAAATTGGTATTGCCAATTTTATGTCCCGGAGCCTAAAGTTAAGTTTTATTCCATTAAATGAAATAAGATATAAGAATCACAAAAGTAATTCAGGATTTACAACTAATTTTTCAGATTCTTTTTTTTCTTGGCGTTATTCCCTGAGCGACTATCAGGTAGCTTCTTTTAATGAAGAAAAATCTTTAATAATTATTTTTAAAACTATTCGATTAAAAGGCTTCAAGGTACTTGTAGTAGAGGAAATTTTTGGAGATCCCATATATTTTTCAAAAATGATAAATTCTTTAGCGAAAAGATTGAAAATTTTTTTGATTTTCTTTTTAGATAGTGAGCACTGGAAGAAAATTAAATTTATTGGATCTGTTAAGAGATATAAGCCTACTGTTTTGTTTAGAGGAGAAAATTGCCCGTTGTCGAGACATACCAGATTTTCTTTAGGGGACCTGGCAGGAATAATTTAGTTACATTCAATATATGGATCAGGTAATAATTAAAAGAAAAAAGATAGACAAGATAGAATTTCGGGAAATAAATTATGAACAGGATTTGGATGATGTTATTGGATTAATTCAAACCAATTTAAGATCTGATTATTCGGCCGATCTGTTTAATTGGAAGCATCTACAAAATCCTTTTGGAAGATCCTACGGGTTATTGGCTTTAGATGGAAAAAAGATTATAGGAGTCAGAATGTTCATGTTTTGGGAATTCAGGTTTCCTCAAAATAAAGAAATAATAAGAGCTATTAGACCTGTAGATACTGTGACCGATTTGGAATATCGCGGAAAGGGCCTCTTTAAAAAATTAACCCTGCAAGGACTTCATAATTGCCGGAAAAAATATGATATTGTTTTTAACACTCCTAATAAAAATAGTCTTCCCGGCTATTTAAAGATGGGATGGGAAAAGATTCTTGACGTAGATTCCTTTAAGGTGGGCCTACTCAATCCCTTCAGAAAAATATCGCCCGGGGTTATAATAAAAATAGATGATCTTGTTTTAAAAGAGTCTGCAGAGTTTAGTAATGATTCAGTAACCACCTGTAGAACTTCCGATTTTTACAAATGGAGATATCAGGATTCTGAAGGATACCAAATAGTGTTTTTTGAAAAAGAAGACACCTATGTAGTTTTCGGCAAGAGAAAGTGGTTTACGATAATCTATGAAATTATAGGAGCAACGTTCCTAAATATAAGCATGTTAAACACTATAGGAATTAAAACAAAGAGGCCTTTTGTTTATTACTATAATAGCCACTCTTTTGAGCAAGTAAATTTCTTAGCTACTATTAAAAAAGATAGACCTGTTATTGTACTCAAAAATTGTGATTTAAAATATAATGAGCAAATCAGTTTTTCTTTGGCTGATTTAGAAGCTAAATTTTAGTTTTTGACTAAATGAAATTTGAAGTTTGTGACAAGACCTGTGCATCTTCAATCTTCTCCTGACGGGGAAAGTTTATGACATGCGACGATTTTTGATTCTGAGAAACTTTTTCCTGGATCTCTTTGACTACTTTGGCAGGATTACCTGTAACTATAGTCCACGCGGGCACATCTTTTACTACTAATGAACCAGCACCTACAATGGCACCTTCTCCTACAGTTACGCCAGGCATAATTATGCTGCCCATTCCTATAACACAACCTTTTTTTAAAATGACAGGTGCCTTTGTGTATCCAAGATCGTTATACCTTGTGTTCTTATAGTAAGATTTTAGATCTCTTTTATGGCAAAGGATTAGGCTGCGACTGGCAACCCAGACATCATCCTCAATTGTTATTAAGGAGGCATTATGGACATCATAGTAAATATCATAGCCCATTGAAACATTTTTACCGACAGTACAACCAGTTTTTTTCCAGATTTCGGGTCGTATTCTGGGACTTATTCTATTCAGAATTACCCAGTTTTTAGAAATTTTAAAAAGATAAAAGAAAGTAATGATTCGCACTTTTTCATAAAAAGCTTTGCCGATTTTTTTGAGCATAATATTTGATTAAAGAACTGGGAGGCAACAATAACATCCCTATGGTTTCTTAGAATAAGCAGACAAAAATATGAAAAACATTACTAGAATTTTTTTTTAAGATGTTTAACCTAAATTCTTAAGAGTAATTTAAGTTTGATACTGATTATTTACTAAAAAAAACTCTTATGTGTTAGAATTTCCTTCATTATGAATACAAATTAAAAAGTGTCGCAGTAATTAGGTTTTTAAAAGGT
Source organism: Salinimicrobium sp. TH3 (assembly GCF_026676115.1). Lineage (GTDB taxonomy): Bacteria > Bacteroidota > Bacteroidia > Flavobacteriales > Flavobacteriaceae > Salinimicrobium. The sequence continues at coordinate 369,713 of NZ_JAPONB010000003.1, forward strand.
TGTACTTTTGCTTTTTATAATTAAGTCCAAATAGATTGAAAATCTTACAATTGATCCATAAGCCTCAAAATCGGGGAGCAGAAACTTTTGCTTGCCAACTGTCGGGTCATTTAGTTGCCCTGGGTCACCAGGTCGAAATAGTCGCATTATTCAGTGGTGAAGCTTCCTTGCCTTATAAAGGGGAAATTCATAATTTAAATGCATCCCCGGGTACCAGATTTTTTGATGTTAAAGCATGGAAAAGATTGGCAGGGATAATTAGGTCTTTTAAGCCTGATATAGTCCAGGCTAACGCGGGAGATACCTTAAAATATGCTGTTTTTTCAAAGCTTTTTTTTAGATGGAAAACTCCAATATTATTTAGGAATGCCAGTGAAGTCGGACGTTATTTAAATTCAAATTTCCAAAAACATTATAACAGTTTTTTATATCGGCATATAGGCTGGGTGGCTTCAGTTTCAAAAGCTTCAGAACAGGATTTATTACGTCAGTTTTCTTTCTTGAAAGGTAAAACTGAAGTACTCCCTGTTGGCCTGGAGGAAAAAAAGGAGATCCCTCCTGTGAAATTAAATCCTGCTTCAGTAAATCATATTGTTCATGTAGGAGGCTTTAGTTTTGAGAAAAATCATAAAGGGCTCTTACGTATTTTAAAACTGGTACTGGATATGGATGATCAGGTTCACCTACATCTTGTTGGCGATGGGCCCTTAAAAAAAGAAATTGAATTAGAGGTAAAAAAAATGAGGTTGGTAACTAGGGTGTCTTTTCATGGTTTTGTTAATAACCCTCTCTCTTACATTAATGCTGGAAATGTTTTGGTATTGCCCAGTATCATAGAAGGGCTGCCCGGAGTGCTTTTGGAAGCTATGTTTTGTAGGACACCTGTTGTCGCGTATAACGTAGGTGGAATTTCAGAAATAGTTAACCCAGAAACAGGTTATCTTATTGAAAAAGATAATGAGGAAGCTTTTGCTAAGACGGTAGGGGAGCTCCTCGCCAGCTCTGATCCTATTCGCCTTGCTAAGGCGAATGAAATGGTGCGGAAAAAATTTATAAATAAAAACATTGCGTTAAAATTCGTTAATTCTTATCGAAAGCTTGTTGAGGGTGAAGAATAGACTAATTTTGCAATTCGTGTGTTGTTAAAAAATAATGAAAAAAGTCAAAGTCCTCCATTTAATTAAATCATTAGGAAGAGGAGGGGCAGAGATGCTTCTTCCAGAAACACTTAAACTGCATGATCAAAACAGGTTTGAATTCTTCTATATTTATTTTCTACCCTGGAAAGATCAAATGGTCAAACCTATAGCAGACGCAGGGGGAAATATTACCTGTTTTTCCGCTAAAAATAATTTAAAGCTGCTTCAGCGTGCTTCAGAGGTAACCAAATTCTGCAAAGAAAATGATATTGATATTATTCATGCGCATCTTCCGTGGTCAGGATTCTTAGCCAGATTGGTGCACAAGAGGACCAAACTGCCTTTAGTTTATACCGAACATAATATACAGGAAAAATACCATTTCCTAACGAGGACATTAAATAAACATACCTATAATTACCAAACTCTAGCTTTGGGAGTTTCAAATGATGTTTCTCAATCAATTCAACGTAATATTAAGCCGCACATTTCGGTAAAAACTCTTTTAAATGGAGTCAATACCCAGAAATTTAAAAAGAATGACATAAAAGGCAATGAAATCAGGAAGAAATATGGAATCCCTTTGGATGCGGTTGTAGTGGGAAATGTAGCAGTTTTTAGAGAACAAAAAGCAATTCCGGTTTGGTTAAAGGCCTTTAGGGAGATAAGTGAGAATTACCCAGAAGTGTATGGTTTATTGGTTGGTGCAGGACCTAAAGAAGAAGAAATTAGACAATTGATCAGGGAATTTAAATTAGAGGGAAAGGTAAAACTTCCCGGTCTGCAGGTAGAGACACTTCCTTATTTCTCTGCTATGGACATTTTCATGATGAGTTCTGCTTTTGAAGGCTTACCTATTGCACTTTTAGAAGCTATGAGTTGTGAATGTGCCGTAGTATCGACTAAAGCAGGTGGCGTGGTCGAAGTTGTACGTGAAGGGAAAGACGGACTTTTAAGTGCCACTGGTGATTGGAAGGGTTTGGTAGTTAATGTTCAGGATCTGTTGATCAACAATTCAAGAATGGAAGAGTTTAAAAGATCTTCCCGGATACGCGTTGAAAAAAAGTTTAGTCTTCAAAACATGGTATTGGAATTGGAAGAGATTTATCCAAAATTAATACACCAGTTTTGAGATTAGAATCTTTATTTCCTCAAATTAGATCACATTCCAGGATTGTATAAAAAGAAATAATAGGACCTTTACAAACCAAAACATGTTTGGAGTATTATTTTTAATAATATTATTTTATGTCTTAAATCAGGCGATCTTCGGTGTTTACCAAAAGAAGCATAGCTTCTTTAATAAAAAGAAGATGAACCTTCTTTATCTTTACCATTTGTTATTTTACGGAGTTTATTTGTGGTATGCGAATAACAATCCTTCAGATTCCGCAGGATATTTTCGGCATGTTAATGAACACCCCGGTACATGGTTAGAATTGTTTGGGACGGATACGAATTTTATTGAATTTCTTGCATACCCATTTGCATTTGTAGGTTTTAATTACAACATGCTTATGTTGGTATTTGCTTGGTTTGGATTCCTTGGATTCATGTATGCTTACCTTTTCTTCCGGGAAAAAATTCCTATCAAAGTGAAGGTTTTTAGATCTGTTGATCTGCTTACCTTAATTCTGTTTTTACCAAACATGCATTTTTGGACAGCATCCTTAGGTAAGGGTTCCGCGATATTTCTGGGGCTAATGATGTTCACATATGCAATAGCTAGACCAGGTTCTCGACTTTTATTATTAGTTCTTGGGGCAATAATAATTTACTATATAAGACCTCATGTCTTTCTGTTTGTTGCAGTGGGGGCAGTTGTGGGATACATGAGCGGAAAACAATCCATACCACTATGGCAGAAACTTGCCGTATTTATAGGATTAATTGGAGGTTTGGTAATTGCACAGGATCAAATCCTCGCTGTGGTTGGATTGCAGAGTTCAGAGAATTTAATAGAAGATTTTGGATCCTTTTCAGAGGACAGGGCGGAAGATCTTCAGAAAGCGGGTTCAGGAGTTGATTTATCCTCGTACCCATTACCCGTAAAGCTTTTTACTTTTTGGTTCAGGCCTCTATTTATTGATGCCCCAAACATTCTAGGTCTAATTGTCTCTTTTGAAAATCTAGTTTATCTGTTGTTGTTCCTAAAAATCATTAAAAAGGACTTTGTGAAGTTTATCAGAAAATCTCCAGCCCTTGTGAAAATGAGCTTTGTCATTTTTTTCACAACATCTTTTGCAATGACTTTTATAATGTCCAATCTTGGAATAATTATGAGACAAAAATCTATGGTAATGTACTTTCTGTTTTTTGTGATCTATTACTATTTGGCTGAAAAGAAGTACTTAAAAGTTATGAAAATTAGAAAGCTTCGGGCTTTAAATGAGAAAAGGCGGATTCAAAATCTGGTCGGCAATTAGTCTTATTCTGGTGCTAGAAATCAAGCTGAAATTTTTAATTTAGAAGTAAAATGAAAGGTAAGGTAGGAGTTGTTATTTTAACCCATAATAGATTAAGTCTTTTAAAAGTTACCCTATGTAAGGTTTTGGCGCAGACTTATAAGCCTGCAGAAATTCTTGTTGTAGACAATAACTCCGATGATGGAACTAAGAATTTTTTGGCGGACTTGAATGATGTAACAAAGTTGCTTTTAAATGATAACTCCGGGCCGGCAGGGGGATTTTATGAGGGCATCAAATACTTTGCAGAAAATACAGACGTGGATTATGTCTGGTTAATGGATGACGATTTCTTTCCTTTTCCATCTTGCCTTCAAATATTACTGGATAATACTCATAATGAAAAAGTAGTGTATCCATATGTGAGGGAAAAGAATTTGGCCACTCGATTAAAACCTGGGTGGTGGGGTGTACTTGTTCCCTTGCACGTGGTTAAAAAAGTTGGATATCCCAAAAGAGAGCTTTTCTTTTGGGCTGAAGATTCAGAATATTTGCAGACCAGAATGCACAAATTTAATTTTTCTTCAGAATGGATACCTTCAGCTAAAGGGGTGCATTTCACTGCACGGACCACCAATCATCGGAAACCATGGAAATATTATTATGAGGTCCGTAATATGCTGTATATGCGCCTTTATGAGAAGGAACCAACAATTCGAAGATATAAAAAAATGTTGAGGAGCTGGTTTTACTTATTAGGAGCTATTCTTTTTAAAGATGATGATAAATTAAAAAAGTTAAAGTTTTTTATTCTTGGTACCTATCATGGTGTAAGTAGGAAACTGGGAAAGAGAATAGAACCGGGTACAGGTAAAAGATTAAAAATAATTAATTAGGAAATTTCACGAGTTAATAAGATATGCAGGGCAAATTCATCATATCCTTGGACTTTGAACTACTATGGGGCGTCTTTGATGTAGTAGATTATAAATCTAAAAAGGAGTATTTTCGCCAAACCAGAGATATTATTCCCCAAATCCTTTATGAATTTCAGGCGAGTAAAGTTCACGCAACATGGGCTACGGTTGGGATGCTTTTTAATAAAGACTGGGAGGAATGGGAAGAAAACCTGCCCGAAGTACTTCCAAACTATAAGAAGCAGGAATTATCTGCATACGATTATGCCAAGTCAATAAAATCAAGTTCAACAGAGGAATTCTGTTTTGCTCCAAATCTTATTAAGCAGATTGCACATTCAAAGGGACAGGAATTAGCTAGTCATACCTATTCCCACTATTACTGCCTGGAAGAAGGTCAAACTGCTAAAAGTTTCGATAAGGATATAGAAAAAGCTGTAGCTGTGGCCGCCAAAATTGATGTGGAATTAAAATCTCTTGTTTTTCCGAGAAATCAATTCGCACCAGAATATCTTGAGATATGTAACAAGCACGGTATTAAGAATGTAAGGACAAATCCAGATTCCTGGTACTGGAAGGATGCTGCTTCAAATTCGGTTCTGAATAAACTGGGAAGGACAGGGGATGCTTATATGAATCTTGGAAAAAAATCCTATCGCGCGGACACTATAGATGGAAACAGGAATCAATCTCTAGAACAAAAAGCCAGCAGGTTCCTTCGTCCTGCGGAAGGAAGTAAAATCCTGAGAAAACTTAAAATTAATAGAATATTATTTGAAATGGAGCAGGCAGCCAAAAATAATGAAGTTTATCATCTTTGGTGGCATCCCCATAATTTTGGAGATCAACCGGAAAAAAACATGAATGATCTGAGAATCATTTTGGATCATTTTTCACGGTTGCGAACCACGTATAATTTTCAGTCTAAAAACATGGCAGAGTTGGGGGATCTACTCAGGTAAATCTCTGCCATGGAGAAAATTTGAATAGTCCAAAGGACTATGGACACCTTAAACCAATATTGACCAATGATTATTAGAGAAGCAGTAGCCGCAGATGTGCCGGAAATTGTCCAGGTTTTGAAAGCAAGTTTGGGAGAGACAGAATTGCCTTTGTCTGAAGAGATCTGGAATTATAAACACCGAAATAATCCTTTTGGACAATCCATTGTTCTAATTGCTATTGAAGACAAGAACATTGTAGGAGTAAGGGCTTTGATGAGATGGAAATGGCATAGGAATGGAAAGGAATATTTCTGCCTAAGGGCTGTAGATACTGCGACTCACCCGAAACATCAGGGAAAAGGAATTTTTAAAAAATTAACACTTAAAGCTGTCGATGTAGCCCAGACAGAAGGAGCAGATTTTATCTTCAATACCCCAAATGAGAAAAGCAGACCCGGTTACTTGAAGATGGGGTGGGAGATTTCAGGAAAGTTGAAGGTAGGGCTTAGTCCGGCAATTTTGTCTTTTTGGAAATTCAGAAATAGTATTCCAGAATATGAGATAATTTATCAAACCTCTTTTAAAAGATTAGAAGACTTATGTACCGGTTGGAACTTAGGTTTAGAGAAAGAAAAACTACATACTAAAAAATCCGCAAAATATTTGAAGTGGAGATATGAAGAAAATCCTCTGCAGGCATATGAAGTCTTGGTCACTTCAAATTTCTATTTAGCTGGTTATATTAAAAAAAGAAAAAAAATTAAAGAGCTACGAATAGTTGAGTGTATTTTTCAAAATAAGTCAGGAGAAAAGGAAGCAGATAAAATAATACGGAAATGGAGTATGAAGTTTGGGGCTCAGGTAATTTCATTCTCCCCACTTTTGAAAAAGGAATTAATTCCATCAATAAAAGGTAAATTTGGGCCATTAGCTACAGTACGTAACTTAAACTTGACGGAAATTGAAAGAGAGGCTTGTTTTACAACAGAAAACTGGACCTATAGCCTTGGAGACCTGGAGCTATTTTAGATTATTTCTACATCTCGGTCTTTCCTGCTTCTGTCTCTTAGATTGAGCATTTTTTTGATCAAGGGAATATTGGGATACAATAGCACATTTTTTTATTCATAGGCACAGTCTATCTAAAATATTAATAGATTTTTATAATTCGTGAGAGGGCTGACACAAAAGAAAATCTTAATTTTCCAATCATAAAAATAATCTATGTTAAACTGGAAACCTCCAGGAAAGAAAGCAGCTATTTGTTTTACAATAGATGATATCCATCCCGCAAAAAGTACTGATTTTTACGAGGCCGGAGGAGACCTGGAAAAGGGAGCCCTAGGATTGGTTAAATGGTTGCTTGACCGGCATCCTAAATTAAAGGTTACTCTTTTTACAACAGCCGACTGGAGAGAGATATCGCCGGTTCCCACACGAAAAGTTCTGGCATCCATACCCGGGCTGCGTGAAAAATTTTATCTGGCTAGGCGCTGGAAAAAAGGAACTATGAATCTGGAAAATCATCCTGAATTTGTGCAATTCCTGAATGAGATGGAAAGAGCTGAAATTGCATATCATGGTCTTTATCATGTTCATAGAGGATTAAAAATCCCTGTTGAATTCCAGGATCAAAGCGAAGAAGAATTTAAGGTAATTCTGGACGAAATGCTGCGCGTATTTCAAAGTGCAGGAATAGAATACGTTAAAGGAATTTGTCCTCCAGGCTGGAATGCACCGGGGGCTTTACTCGACCAGCTGTCAAAACATGACTTCGATTTTGTCGCCTCTGCAAGGGATATTTTTACAGCTATTTCTAAGGATGCCAAAACTAACATGAGTGGAATAAAAGGGGAACCGCTTATTTATCCTTCTATACTGAAGAATAAAAAAATAATTCATTTCCCCACAAATTTTCAGGCCAATTCCACGATGGAACGTGCTAAAGAAATTATTACTAATGAGGGTCTTCTTTCTATTAAGGCACATATAGTGAAATATATTTTTGGTTACACAGCTATTGATGGAGTGGATGAATTATATATGAATTACCTTGATGTTCTTCTAACCAATCTTGAGCAGGAATATGGAGATGACCTGTGGTGGACTTCCATGGGTGAAATTTCAGAGCACATAAAAAATAACAATTGAGGTATGGAAAAATTTGTAATCAATCCCGAAAATTATCGTTCAGAATATATTAAAAATTTAAATGAATGTTTTAACGGCTGGGGCGGAGATCGTGAATATGATTGGGTGTTTGAGAGGAAAGTGGGGGAGCATTCTGCTGACATACTTTTAATAAGGAATGATGAAGACGGGGTAATTGCCGGCTCGGGAGTTTCTTACCGAAAATTGGAAGGGAAAGGAGTATCTGTTGAAATTGGCATCATGACCGGTTCCTGGACCTTGCCGGCCGCCCGTAAAAAAGGTTGTTTCACCAAAATGATACACTGTTCAAAAGACTTATGCCATAACAAAGATGTACCTTTTCTCACAGCTTTTGTTACAGAGACAAATCCCAGTTCGCGTCGGCTCGAAACTGAAGGATCCTACATGTTTCCAAGCTTCCACCTATTTTCGCCCGAAGTGGTGTTTAAAGATAAAGGTCTTTCTCAGGCGAAGCTCAGAAGCAGTGGAAAAGACACCTACAGGCATATTTATGAAATCATGCAGAAACGACAATCTGATTTTATGAACTTTAGCTATACCTTTGAAGAATTTGTAGGGCAGTACCTGGAGAGGATAAAAGAGACAACGATCTTACAACTTGATGAAGATTTTGCAATTCTTGAAAATGGAGTGAACGAAGTAAAGGTTCTTTTGTTAACCTATTCAAATAAAGAATCATTGAGAAAAAACATTAAAACTGTAACTAATTGGTGCCTGGAGAACAGATCCCTAAAAGCCTTTTTCTTTACAACCAGAGAAGAATTCCATCAGGTAGGCCGGGAACTTAATTTTATTATTTCTCCTGGATATTTTACTATACTGAGTTCTTCAAATGGAGAGGTTATGGATGATAGTCTTTTTAATACTCTAAATATAAATATGGCAGATAAGATGTAAGCTTATTCCCTGCTAATTTTAGATCCTGAGATTGAAAAATGAAAAAACTTATTAGAATTACCACTGTTCCTTTATCTCTTGAAAAATTGCTGGAGGGGCAGCTAAATTTTATGCAAAGGGAATATGAGGTGATTGCCGTTTCTTCAGAGAAAAATAAATTAAATGAACTCGGTAGAGAAATAGGGGTTCGCACCTATCCGGTGGCAATGACCAGGGAGATCACACCAATAAAAGATTTGGGTTCTCTTTGGTATTTGTACCGTTTCTTAAAAAAGGAAAAGCCACTTATAGTTCATACACACACGCCCAAAGCTGGTGTGGCGGGAATGATAGCGGCAAAAATGGCTGGGGTTCCTCTAAGGTTACATACAGTTGCAGGTCTTCCTTTACTGGAAGCCCAAGGGCTGAAAAAGAAGATGCTTGAATATGTTGAAAAGGTAACCTTTGCCAGTGCTACTCATGTTTACCCCAATTCTGTTCAGATTTACAAGTACTTAAAAGACAAAAAGTTTGCTTCCAAAGATAAATTGAAGGTAATCGGTAAAGGAAGCTCTAATGGGATTGACACCGGATACTTCGATCCTTCACTCTTCCCTAATGAAGAAAATTTGAAAATCAGAAAATCTGTTGGTATTCCGGAAAATGATCTTGTCTTTATCTTCGTGGGAAGGCTGGTGAGGGATAAAGGGATTAATGAACTGGTAGAAGCTTTTGATAAGGTAAATAAAGAATTTCCTGAAACTTCCCTTTTATTGGTGGGACCTTTTGAAGCTGAACTGGATCCTTTAAAACCCGAAATTATAGAAAAGATGAGCATACATTCTAAAATAAAAGAGGTGGGATATCAAAGCGATGTAAGACCTTTCTTTTCTATTGCAGATGTACTTACATTTCCCAGTTACCGGGAAGGCTTTCCAAATGTGGTGATGCAGGCAGGTGCCATGGGATTGACATCAATTGTAACTGACATCAATGGCTGTAATGAAATAATCAAAGAAGGAGTGAACGGCACTATAATTCCTGTAAAGAACACCAAAGCTCTTTATGACGCTATGAAAAAGATGATCGTTGATGAAGAGTTTAGAAAATCCACAGGAGCCAAATCCAGAAAATTGATTAAAGAAAATTTTGAACGTCGGGAAGTATGGAAGGCTCTTTTAGCTGAATATAAACGTCTTGAAGCTCAATTGTAACAAAAACGATAAAATTATATGTGTGGAATAAACGGGTTGATCTCAACTGAAATTGAGAAGGCTTCAGCTATATCAGAAAAGCTGACGCTAATGAATCGGGAGATCATCCATCGGGGACCCGACCAGGATGGATTTTTTGTTCAGGACAATGATATTTACTCTTTGGGAATGGCTATGCGCCGGCTTTCTATTATTGATCTTAGCACAGGAAAACAGCCTATGCTTTCTGATGATAAAAAAGTCGCACTGGTCTTTAACGGAGAAATATATAATTACCTTTTTTTAAAACAAGAGTTACAAAAACAAGGATTTGAGTTTAATACTACTTCAGATACAGAAGTAATTCTAAGACTGTATGAAAAATATGGCACCCGTTCTTTTGCTATGCTGGATGGCATGTTTGCATTCAGTATCTATGATAAAGATTTAGATAAAGTTTTTATTGCCCGGGATTATTTTGGGGAAAAGCCTTTGTACTACACACAGGATGAAAAAACTTTTTACTGGGCCTCTGAGCTCAAATCTATAATTATAAATAAGTTAAGGAAACCTGCAATCTCCAATAAGGGAATAAATCTTTATTTTCAGTTTACTTATATTCCTGCTCCATATACCATTTATGATAATATTTTTAAACTGGAAGCAAACCACTACCTGGAATATGATTGCAAGAAGTCTAAAATTTCGATCCATGAAATTGAACAACAATTGGACGAAAGTGACTTTTCTGATATTAGTTTTAAGGAAGCTAAATCAAAAGCTCATGATCTGGTACAGGATAGCGTAAAAAGCAGATCGGTTTCCGATGTGCCTATAGGTACTTTTCTTTCCGGCGGGGTAGACTCTTCCGTAGTTTCCCTTTGTCTCGCTCAACAGACTTCAGCTAAAATTGATACTTTTTCGATAGGTTTTGAGAAAAAATCTTTTGATGAAAGCGATAAATCCAGGACAGTCGCTAATCTTATTGGCAGCAACCACCACGAGTTCATAGTGTCCGAAGGAGATATGAAGGACAGTGTGGAAAATATCCTCCTCAATTTTGATGAACCATTTGCGGATTCTTCTTCTTTACCTACTTACCTGGTGGCGCATAAAACAAGGCAGCAGGTAAAAGTGGCTCTTACAGGGGACGGGGGAGACGAAGTTTTTGGTGGATATAATAAATATTACATAGGAAAGCTCAACAGTAAATATACCTCTTTTGTGCCTAAACCTATTCACAGGGCGGTTCAGAAAACAACCGCTCCTTTTCTTACTACCAAAGATGACAACAGGGGGTACAGGTTTAAGGCTAAACGTTTGCTTAAAGCAGTTAATTATGAAGGGGATTTTTATTATAATATAATGTCGCTGGGTTTCCCGCAGGAAGAATTGAAAAGTATTTTACAGAAAGAATTTCATGATTCTACAGCCCTCAATTATTATAAAGAAAAAATAGGCGACTCAAACAAGACCTTGCAGGATTTTAGAAAGATAGACCAACTGGTTAGTCTGGAAGGGGATATGCTTGTAAAAGTCGACAGGACAAGTATGCTGACTTCTTTGGAAAGTCGTTCTCCTTTTCTGAATAAGGAGCTGTGGAATTTTACATCAAAGTTACCCGAGGATTATTTAATGAAAGGCTGGAACAAAAAATATCTTTTAAAAGAGGCTTTTAAAAAGTATTTTCCCGAAGGCTTTCTGGAGAAATCAAAGAAGGGGTTTGGCGTTCCGGTAGGGGACTGGCTTAGGGGATTTTTAAAAGAAGATTTAATCTCTTATGCAGATAATAATTTTCTTGAAATTCAGGGGATTTTTAATATAAAGGAAGTTAATAGCTTGGTAAATAATCATCTATCAGGAAAGATTGATAATACTTTTAGAGTCTGGACCTTTTTCTGTTTTCAGAAGTGGTATAAACAAATTTATTCAAGCAATCATTAATTTAGATTTTATTGACATGCTACCTGAGTCTGATTCTACAATTAATTGAAGTATAATTGCTGTTTCTTGTGAATAATCAATATTTTTAGAACCTTAGGTTAAAGGTAAAGTAATTAGAATAAGAAAATTTTCTTATGGTTAAATTTTGGAATCGTGTTAATTCCTCCACTGTCTTAATAAACCTTTTTTAATGAAGGTATTATATTTAATTGATTCTTTGGAAGGTTATGGAGCAGAAAAAAGTTTGGTGCATATTGCTTTGAATATGACCACTGTAACTCCCGTTTTTGTTCATATTTATAAGGGTGAAAAACTTAAAGCCACTCTGGAAGAAAAAGGAATAAAGGTTTATTCTCTGAATCTAGATCACCTATATGGGTTTAAAAAAGCTGTTGAGCTACTTTCTCAAATATTGATAAAAGAGAATCCAGAGATTTTACATTCTACTTTATTCAGGGCCGAAATAGTAGGGCGATTAATGAAAAAAAAATTTCCTAATGTCATTTTGGTGGGAAGCTTTGTAAGTAATTCTTATGGTAAATTGCGTTACTCCCAATTGTCTTTTCTTGCTCGTATAAAACTCTTCTCCATTCAACAAATTGACAGGGCCACCGCTGGAAGGGTTGATTATTTCATATGTAATTCTAAAACAATAAAGATATCTAATATTAAAGCTTTGGGAATACCGGAGGATAAAGTTCATGTCATTTACAGGGGAAGAAGTTTTGAAGGAAGTAAAAATTCGAACAAATACATTTATCCATTTCTAAATGAAATAAAAAATGAAAATAAAAAGATCTTTCTGAATGTGGGAAGATTGGCAAAAGGCAAAGGTCAATTGGATTTACTTAAGGCTTTTCATATGTTGAATCAGCGCAAGTCGGGAAATATACTTGTTGTGGCTGGTGACGGTCCCCTTAGAGAAGAGTTAAGTCAGACTATTAAGGAAATGAAACTGGAAGAAGATGTATATCTAATTGGATATACAGAAGAGGTTCCTGAGCTTTTTTCAATGGTAGACTTTTTTGTTTTTCCAAGTTATTTCGAAGGGCTTCCCGGAGCTCTTATAGAAGCCACTATTTATAATACACCTTCAATAGTTTCGGATATTATGGAAAATAAAGAGTGCTTACCTGCAGATGGTGCCCTCTTTTTTCAGCCGGGAAACATAAACCAGTTAAGTGAAAAGATGGAAGAAGCTCTATATATTGAAAATTGGGAACCACGAGTAAAAAAAGCATTTGAATACGCTCAGGAAAATTTTAGAATTGAATGCATAAGTAAGGAATATGAAATTTTTTACACTCAGATTAAGAGTAAATTTAAGAAGTAAGTTTCTTCCAATTTTTAATTAACAGAAGGGTTTTCCTAAAATTTAATTGAGTAAGATTTAAAAAAACCAAATATCTCTTAATCTTATTAATTTTTTTTTGAAAGATGGATACTATATCCCTTTTACCTTGTTTCGAATAGTAATATGTTAATTGTTGGTAAGTATTAATTTTCGCATATAATTTAGGTTCCAGGGCCATATTACTCCACATCCCTTCTTCATGGGTTCTATAATAAGCAGGCTGAATTTCTTGTAAAAATTTTCCAGGCCCCTTTTCCCCAAGCAAGGAGCAGAGAAAAACGTCCATAGCAATAACATTTGCAATTTCTTGAGGAAGGTCCTTATTTAAAATATTTCTAAAGAAAATTGTTAGAGGGGCTGGATGTACAAAAGAAAAGATCAATTCATCAGCTTTCAAATCCCTTTTTATGGGACACGCTTTGGGTGAGAAGCTTATAATCTGTCCATTTGCGTTTAGGATTTTGTAGTTGTGGTAACAAATTGAATAAGAAAGGTTCTGCTCCATAAAACTGAATTGCTTTTGAAGTTTATAGGGATCCCCCCAAAAATCATCTCCTTCACAAATAGCAACATATTTTCCATTTGCATGGAAAAAATTATTTAAAATGGGGAAATTCCCCGTTGGTACATCCGAAACTCTAATATTATTAGATCTGGAATGAAGGAATAATCTTATTTTATAAGGATATTTTAGCGCAAAGTCAATACATATTGCCCGTGTGTCATCACTGGATTCATCTTCTGAAAGTAAAATTTCAAAAGGAAAATCCGTTTTCTGAGACAGAATACTTTTCAGACACTGGGAAATAAATTTTTCATGATTATATGCTTGAACACATACTGAAACCAAGGGATTTTCCTTTACTTGATGAGAAAATTCTTTTACGGGGCTAAATTCGAATTTTGATTTGAATTCTTTAAAAGTCATAAATAATAAGTTGGACATAATTCCTTATAAAGGAGAAAAGCATAGATCATTTATTGAAGATGTTTGTTGTTCATTTTGTCATAGGTAATAGTTCTCTTTTTAGTAGGAGAAGGGCTATATACTTCACCGTCACCTGTATCCTTAGTAATAACTGCTCCCATTCCTATAACATTCCTCTTTCCAATTTTCACATCAGGTTTTATGGAGCAATTAATCCCTAAAAAGGAATTTTGTCCGATCACAACATTAGATCCAATTACTGGATGACTCAATAGTGAATTTTTACAAACTTTAGTATGATGTCCAATTCTAACTCCAATTAAAATACAGTTATCTTCAATTTCTACAAAAGGTTGTATTCCTGATCCCCCTCCAATAAAAACATTTTCCCCATATTTTAAATTTTCCATATAGCTGGCAAAAGAGGAAACATAGCTGGCTAATTTATATCCTTTACTTTTGGCCGCTAAAAATATTCGCTCGCGTACTATGTCATTGCCAACTGTTATAAACAGCTCATATTCCTCTGGTGAAAACTTACTCTCAATATCATCAAAATTTATGAGCGGCAAATCCGAAGATATTTCCTTTTTTACCTTTAAATAAGATCCTTCTACACAATAAGCCACAACATCGTAAGGACTATCCTGGTTAAAAACGTAAGCAATGTATTCGGCAAATTTACCCAATCCGTAAATTATCAGCTTCTTTTTCATTTTACTATTTTTCTTCAAATTCTTTGATTATGGCTTGTTCAATTTTGCGCTCGGTTATATCTCAGTTCTAGATTCTATTTTAATTATTATCGTACTCTTCATTTAACTCTTAATATCTTTTTGGGGAAATAACTTTCAAGAAGGTTTCAAAAATATTAGAATTTTAAAATTCCATTAAGAATAGTTTTATAATCGATTATTATTTTTAGCTAATTTAGATTTCTGGATTATTACCAAAAATCCTTTAACAAAACTTTACATAGGTGTTTCCTGCCAAATCTATTAGTTTTGTAGCGAAAAATAGAGTGCGTGTACAGGATTTTTTTTAAACATTTAATAGACTTTTTATTGTCCTTCTTCGGGTTTATTTTTTTATTGCCCATTTTTATTTTAATAACAATTCTTCTGGCTATTTATAACGGGGGAAACCCTTTTTTTATGCAAATTAGACCTGGGAAGAATGCTCGTTTGTTTAAAATAATCAAATTTAAAACAATGAGTGATGCCAGAGATGATGAGGGAAATTTATTGCCAGATTCTGATAGATTAACTTTTATTGGTAGAATTGTGAGAAAAACATCTCTGGATGAAATTCCTCAGTTAATTAATGTAATAAAGGGAGATATGAGCCTAATAGGGCCAAGACCCTTATTACCTGAATACTTAGATCATTTTAGTAATTTCGAAATGCAACGTCACAAAGTTCGTCCGGGAATTACTGGATTGGCTGCTGTAAAGGGAAGGAATTCTATTAGCTGGCAAAAGAAATTTGAATATGACGTATGGTATGTGGATAATGTTTCCATGTGGATGGATATTAAAATATTGTGGTGGACTATGTTAAAGGTTTTAAAATCTGAAGGAGTTAATTCTGCGCACATGTCAACTGCAGAGCCTTTTAAAGGAAATAATTAATATGAATATATACGGTGCCAGTGGTCATGGTAAAGTTATAATAGGTATTGTCCATTCCCGGATGGAGCAAATCCATCAAATTTTAGATGATAATCCAGTTATTACTGGAATTTATGATTATCCTGTTGTACATAAATATACTCCGGAAATATTAAGGCGCAAAACTATTGTGGCTATTGGGAATAATAGGACGAGGAAAAAAATTGTAAAACGTTTTCCAGGACCCTTCCATAAGGGAATTAGCCACTCAAATGCAGTTGTAGATGGCACTGTAGAATTGGGTGAAGGGACCGTAATTATGGCCAATGCTGCCGTAAATGCAGATACAATAATCGGTACCCACTGTATAATTAACACCGGGAGCGTCGTCGAGCATGACTGTGTGATTGAAAATTTCGTACATATTTCTCCGGGTGCTGTTTTAGCTGGAGGGGTGAAAATAGGGGAGGGTTCTCACATAGGTGTTGGTGCGGTGGTGATTCCCGGTAAAGAGATTGGCAAGTGGTGTACTATAGGTGCCGGTGCAGTAATAATTGAGGATGTTCCGGATTTCGCTACTGTTGTAGGTAATCCTGGAAAGATCATTAAAATAGCAAATACAACAAATGAATAAAGATAAAATATGGTTGTCTTCTCCTCACATGGGAGGAAATGAGTTAACTTATATTCATGAAGCCTTCCAGCAGAATTGGATTGCTCCTTTGGGTCCCAATGTGAATGGATTTGAGGAGGATATTAAAAAGTATTTACAGAGTGATATTCACGTTGCCGCCTTAAGTTCTGGAACGGCAGCCCTTCATCTCGCTTTGAAGTTGGTAGGTGTGGAAAGGGGAGATGAAGTCCTTTGTCAAAGCCTTACCTTTGCGGCTTCCGCTAATCCAATTGTTTATTTAGGTGCAAGACCTGTGTTTGTAGATAGTGAAGAGGATACTCTTAATATTTCTCCTGTCTTCCTTGAAGAAGCCATTAAAGACCGGATAAAAAAAGGAAGAAAACCTAAAGCAATAATTGGCGTACATTTATACGGAATGCCATACAAGATTGATGAAGTCCATGAGGTGGCTGCCCGGTATGAAATTCCTATTATTGAGGACAGTGCTGAAGCTTTAGGTAGTTCTTATAAAGGACAAAAATGTGGAACTTTTGGAGAGTTCTCCATTCTTTCCTTTAATGGAAATAAAATTATCACTACATCTGGAGGAGGGGCTTTAATCACCCGCACGCAAGAGTTAAAAGAAAAAATTGTATTTCTTGCAACCCAGGCGCGGGATGAAGCGCCACATTACCAACACAGTGAAATTGGTTACAATTATAGACTGAGCAACATAGCTGCAGGTATTGGTAGGGGGCAAATGGAGATTTTGGATGCACATGTTGATAAACGAAGGGAGATGAATGAGTTTTATAAGAGACTGTTTAGTGCAGTTAAAGAAGTTAAAGTATTGAGTGAACCTGAAAATACTTACTTTTGTAACCACTGGCTCACAGTTATTATAGCAGAAGAAGGAGGGGCTTTTAATACAGAGGCGCTTCGGTTATACCTGGAGCAAGAAAACATTGAGAGCAGACCTCTATGGAAGCCAATGCACTTACAGCCGGTTTTTAAAGATGCTTCCTTTTATGGAAATGGAGTGGCGGCAGCAGCTTTTAAAAACGGCTTATGTCTCCCTTCAGGTTCAAATCTTGGAGAAAATGAGAGAAACCGGATAAATGCAGCGATAAATAATTTTCTTTAGTTATAAAAGTTTTCCAAATAATAATATATGGGTAGGAAGTTAAATTACGCCCTTAGACAAATATTATCTAGTGAAAGTCGGCTGGATATTAGAAATATAAAGTACCTCCCGAGATGGGCCATTCTCGGCATTGATATTTCTATAATTGTTGTGGCCGATCTACTCACCGGTGTCGCTTTAAGAGATCTTACATCCAATTTCTATGAATTTCTTTCTGTTTATGAAAGAATGTTTCTTATAGTAGGGGTAAACATTTTTTTCTTTTTTGTGTTTAGAACCTACTCCGGATTAATAAGACATTCTTCGTATGTGGACGCGCTTAGAATTATGCTGGCATGCTTCAGTACTTTCGTTACACTTATCTTGGTAAATTATCTTACCTATTTTTTAATTGGAGAAAAGATTTATTTAGTAGCGGGTTTAATTTTTTATTTCCTTGTGTCGTTTTCGTTGCTCTTCCTTTTTAGGTTATCGGTAAAGCAACTTTATGAATATTTTAAGGCTACACAAAAGAATCAGAACCTTGAAAAGGCGGTTGTTTTTGGGGCTGATGAGAATGCAATTTCAATTGCAGGCGCATTAGAAATAGAACATCCTAAACGATTTGACATCCGTGGATTTATTACTAATGACAACACCCGTAGAAATATCCGTATTCTGGGAAAACCTGTTATATATAATGGACTTAAGGTTAGTGCAGAAGCCAAAGCCTTAGGGGCTTCAGCTTTAATACTTTCTGAAAATACACTGACAGCTGAAGAAAAATTTTCCCTGGTTGAGGAGTGCCTTGAAA
Source organism: Salinimicrobium sp. TH3 (assembly GCF_026676115.1). Lineage (GTDB taxonomy): Bacteria > Bacteroidota > Bacteroidia > Flavobacteriales > Flavobacteriaceae > Salinimicrobium. The sequence goes on from NZ_JAPONB010000003.1 coordinate 387,745, forward strand.
ATGATATAAAAGTCTTTAATGCTCCTATAGTCTCTAATTATGAAGATGAAAAATCTGTTTCCAATAAGGTTAAATCACTGCAGATCGAGGACCTTTTAGATCGGGAACCTATTCTTCTGAATAAGGAAAACAAAAGGCAACAGTTAACAGGGAAAACAATTCTGGTAACCGGAGGTGCAGGTTCTATTGGGAGTGAAATTGTAAGGCAGGTGGCGGAATATAAACCTAAACTACTTATCATTCTTGATCAGGCAGAGACCCCCATGCACAACTTGCAATTGGAGGTTCAGGCAAAATTTCCTGATCTTAATTTTAATTGTGTTATCTGTGACGTTGGGAATAGAAAACGCCTTGAATTGTTATTTCAAAAAAGGACAGTTGACGTGATCTATCATGCTGCAGCCTATAAGCATGTACCTTTAATGGAATCAAATCCTCATGAAGCTGTTTTTGTTAATATTTTGGGAACAAAAAACCTTGCAGACCTTGCTGTTGAATATATGGTGGGACATTTTGTAATGATTTCTACCGATAAAGCAGTAAATCCTACTAATGTAATGGGAGCTTCAAAAAGGGCAGCAGAAATGTATGTCCAATCCTTATATCATTCGGCCGGAGGAATTGAGTCCGGAAAGACCAAATTCATCACAACCCGCTTCGGAAATGTTCTTGGTTCCAATGGTTCGGTTGTACCTTTATTCCGGAAACAAATTGAAAAAGGAGGCCCGGTTACTATAACACATCCGGATATAATTAGATACTTTATGACCATTCCCGAAGCCTGTCAATTGGTTTTAGAAGCCGGTGCAATGGGGAAAGGTGGTGAAATCTTTATTTTTGACATGGGCGAACCTGTTAAAATCATGGACCTTGCTATTAAGATGATAAAGTTAGCCGGATTTATACCGAACAAACAGATCGGCATAAAAATAACAGGTTTAAGACCGGGAGAAAAACTTTATGAAGAGTTGCTGAGTGATAAAAGTAAAACGCTTCCTACTCATCACAAAAAAATAATGATTGCAGTAGATACTCCGGGAAATTATGAAGAAATAAATTTTTCAATAGAGAAGATTATAAATTCTGCAAGTAAATTAAAAAGTCACAAAGTCGTGGGTAATTTGAAAATGTTGGTTCCTGAGTTTAAAAGTAAAAACTCCACATTTGAAAAATTAGACAATCTCAGTTCCATTTCTAACCCAGAAAAGAAAATTATTTAATGATAAATTTAAAATTTGAATATCCTAATCGGTTCCTTGGATTTGTATTTGTAGTTTTGTTCTTATCATCTTGCGCTACAAAAGATGAGATCGTTTATTTCCAGGGAATAGAAGATTTACAAAATTATAATGCTCCCGAAAATTTTCAGGCGGAAATTGAAGTGAATGATGTCCTCCAAATCGATGTTTCTTCTTTAAATGAAGAAATTGTTCAACCCTTTATTATGACTTCCTCATCACGTCAGGGAGGGGGAGGACAAAACTCTCAGATGCAGGGATATTTGGTGGATGTTGATGGCAATATAAATTTTCCGGTTCTAGGGGAAGTACCTGTTGAGGGTAAGACAAGGGAGGAACTGGAAGAATTTCTCACTGCCCGACTTAAAGAATATGTTCGCGATGCTGTTGTTCGTGTAAGGATTTTGAATTTCAAAGTTACAGTTATAGGGGAAATAGGTAGTTCAGTAATCGAAGTGCCCGATGAAAGATTATCCATCATACAGGCAATTGCTTTGGCTGGGGATGTTTCTTATGACGGCAAAAGAGAAAATGTTTTGATTGTAAGAATGCAGGATGGGAAAATTATTCAGGGGCGAGTCGATCTCACTAGTGCTGAAGTTTTCAAAGATCAATTTTACTATCTAAAGCAGAATGACATCGTTTATGTTGAACCCACCTATAGAAGAGTTAAGTCTGCCGGGTTTATTACTAGTTGGCAGGGGATTGTTTCTATAATAACAACAGGTTTTACTTTGTTTTATTTATTTAATAATATTTAATGGAAGAGTTACAGGAGTTTTCTGAAAAGGAAGAATCTCATTTTGATCTTAAAGCAGAAATTTATAAATACTTAGCTCATTGGAAATGGCTGGTCTTTGGATGTGCATTAGGACTATTTGTTGCTTACTTATATAACCGATATACCATTCCTGAATATGCAACTGAGGCGTCGATGATGATGTTAGGCGATGACGAAAACAGTGTTGTGGGAGCTATGCCTTCGGGAGGCGCATCGATACTGGCGTTTGGAGAAAATTCTCTTGAGAATCAAATTGTCACTCTACAGTCAAAGAGACTGGTGGAGGGGGTTATTGACCAACTTAATTTAAATATAGCATATTTTCTGGAGGGAAAGGTTATTACAGTTGAAGCTTATGAAAATTCCCCCATAAATATTGATTTTTTATCGCTTCAGGAACTTGTACATCGATCAACTCTTAATTTCACTGTTGTTCCTCAATCTAACGAGAGCTTTCTGCTGGTTCAGGAAGAGAAGGAATTTTCAGAAAATTATAAATTCGGACAAGTAATTAATTATGGCGGCTTGGAATTTATAATTTCTTCTAGAAAAGAAATAAAAAATTCAGTTCCGGTTAATGTGAAAATTTGGCCAATTGATGAGGTTGCAAGAAGGTACATTGAAAAAATGACGGTCGCTCCTGAAGGAAGGGCTAAAGATATTTTATCATTGTCTATTGTTGGAGAAGTACCTGAAAAATCACAGGATTTTCTTAATACTTTAATGATTCATTTTAATGCTGATGGAGTGGCTGACAAGCGACAGGTAGCTGAAAGTACAACGGAATTTATTCAGAATCGCCTGCAGTTGATCACTGAGGAATTAGATTCCGTAGAGGGGGGAATAGCTGACTTCAAACGAGAAAATCGCCTGATGGATGTCGGAAGTACTGCCAGTCAATATATGTCTCGTGCCACAACGGCAGAGCAGGGAATATTTGAACTGGAAACACAATTAATGATTTTGGAGGGAGTGAAACAAACTCTTTCCTCTGCCGATCCTTACCAATTATTACCAGAAGGAGTGGGAATTGAAGGAGGAGGTCTTGGAGGTTCCATTGGAAGTTACAACCAATTGGTTCAGCAACGACAGGCTTATCTTCAAAGCGGGACAGAAAAGAATCCAGTAGTTGAAACAATAGATCAACAATTAAGTTCTTTAAGAAAAAATTTGCTTAGCAATATCGAACAAACAGAAAGTTCAATTAATATTAGGCTTAGGGAGTTAAATCAATTGGAGGAAAAGGCCGAGGGACAATTTAGCACCTTTCCCGGACTCGAAAAAGGGATACGAAGTATTGAACGTCAACAACAAATAAAAGAGGAACTTTATTTGTTTTTACTCCAAAGAAGGGAAGAATCGGCAATTTCATTTGCTGCAACTTCGCCGGTGGCAAAAGTTATTGATCCCGCTTTCACCCTTGATGAACCCATAGATCCGAAACCATGGCTGATTCTTACGGGAGGTGGAGTAGTCGGATTTCTAATTCCTTTACTGGTAATCTTTGGTATTAATTTTCTTGACACCAAAGTCCATCATAAAGGAGATTTACAGCCACTTATTAAAAATATTCCTTTCCTTGGGGAGATACCCAAGATAGGAAAGGAAGATTTTGAAGTGATAAAATTGAACGACCGCTCTTCTTTAGCTGAATCCTTTAGAATATTACGAACCAATCTCGCTTATCTTGTACAGTCCAGAAATAAGGAAAAGGCTGAAGTTATTTTTGTAACCTCTACTATTAAAGGAGAAGGCAAAACTTTTGTTTCCTTTAACCTGGCACGTACTCTTGCCAGTACGGGAAAAAAGATATTGCTTATTGGGGGTGATGTAAGAAATCCTCGACTTCACAAATTTGTAGAAGGAACTTTGGAGACTAAAGGACTTTCTGATTTTCTTTATGACCGCGAAATTAGAGCAGAGGATATTATAAAATCTGTGAATCAAGATAATATTCCTGTAGATGTAGTGTTTTCCGGGTCCATACCACCAAATCCCGCTGAACTCCTGATGAACGACAGGATGGAGACATTTATTACGAGCCAGAAAGCGAATTATGATTTCATAATTGTTGATACTGCACCAACTATGATCGTTACTGATACACTCTTGATTAGTCCATTAGCCGATACGACTATTTATGTTGTAAGGGCAGGTTATACCGAGAAAAAGCTTCTGGAATTCCCCAAGGATCTTAAACAACAGGGGAAACTTAATGGAGTGGCAATAGTTTTAAATGATGTGGATTATTCTAAATTCTCTTATGGCGCGAAATACGGCTACTCCTATGGTTACGGTTACGGATATGCGGCCGATGAGGACAAAAAAGGTTTCTTTAATTTTATTAAAAAACCTTTTAACAGGAATTAATATTTAAAAGTATCTTTTGTTCTGTTGATCACAGGAAGCACAAGTTCCAGTTGTTTTTTAGATAATTGAACAGTGGACAACTTCTCAAGATGTCGCAGTTGATGAGTGTCTGTTCCCAGGAAATCGATCATGCCTTCTTTTAGTAGGCGAAAGGCTATATCCTTCATATTTTTCCCGTAGTGACCCACAAGGCTTAATGCATTAAGCTGAAATAAGCAGCCTCTGTTTTTAAGATCTGTATAATTATTTAAAGATTTTGAATGAAAAAAGGCGTAGCGTTCAGGATGAGCTAATACGGGCTTGTACTGTTGAGTTTGAAGTTGGAAAAGAATTTCATGAAGATTTATAGGGGCCTGGAAGTAAGACATTTCTACCAACACTAAATTATCTTTTAATGTAAGCAGACGCTCTTTTCCTATCAGCTCCATGAAAGCCTGATCCATCATATATTCTGCTGCAGCCTTTATTTTTATGTTCCCTTGACCTGCTTTCACCAGTTCCTCTTTAAGGTTCTCAAGGGCTGCATTTATTGTTTGTGGCGTATTTGGATAGTAATCATTCATCACATGTGGCGTTGTGATAAATTGTGCTATCCCTATCTCTTTATAGTGCTGAATTAACTTTAATGAATCTTCCACTGTGGATGCACCATCATCTATTCCCGGCAAGATATGATTGTGAATATCAATGAAATCTTCAAGATAATCTTGGAAATAATACTTCTTCTGAAAGAAACTAAACATACTTCTATATTAAAAAATAAAATTACTGTTTTTATGTTAGAGTTTATTGAGCTTTACTGGAAGAATACTATTTTTACCATACAAAATATTAAAGTTATCAAGAAGCTCCCCTTCCTATTGTTATTAAGCATTTCTGCCGTTCAATCGCAGGAAATTGATTATTCTCTGTCAGCTGCGGCTCAAGGGATGGTATATACCGAAGCAGAGAGTCCGTTTTGGATGCACTCCAATCAGAGAGGAAGAATTGATGAAAAGACAAATATAAGTTCCTGGGTGAATGGACGTGGTGCCTACGAATTTAGAAATGGAAGTATTTTAAAGGGAGGACTTGGTGTACTTTACCACGATGGTTATTTGAATAAAGTGCAATTAGATGAATACTTCGTGAGCTACGAAAATAGCTGGCTTGAGACTTATGCTGGAAGAAAACAAAAGGATGAGGTTTTTAATGGCCTTAGTGCAACTAATGAAAGTATACTATGGTCCCTCAATTCGAGACCAATTCCCGGTATCAGCCTAAAAATGAAGCGCCCCCTCATGTTTTGGGATACAGGGATTGGGTTTAAAGCATCATGGGAAGAATTTTTTTCAGATGAGACTGAAAGGTATATTCAAAAAATTAGAATTCATCATAAGAGTTTTCATCTGGTTTTCAATAAAATAAATAATATTGAAATAATTGGAGGAGTTCATCATTATGTTCAATGGGGAGGAAAATCCCCTGAATATGGAGAGCTTCCTTCCGGTTTTGAAGACTATTTAAAGGTGATTACGGGAGGAAGCATAATTGATGGTGATGGACTTATAGGTGAAAACGAAATCAATGGCCTTGGAAATCATCTCGGAGGCTATGAAGTACAATTAAATACCAGTATTTCGCGGTATGACATCTCTCTTGTTTATAATACTATTTTTGAAGATTTCTCTGGAATAAAGCTACGGAATACTCCGGATGGCCGCTATGGTGTCTATGTTGAAGATCAAGACTCGGAAAAATGGGTGCAGGCTTTAATGTATGAGTATTATTTCACCCGACACCAGAGCAAAACCTATCCGACAACAGATGGAAAGGATAACTATTTTAACAATCATCTATATCAGTCCGGATGGACTTATGAACAACGAATCATTGGGCTACCTTTTATAATGCTTGATGATGAAAGGTTCAAAGTAGCACATAATAATATTGTCGCACATCACATTGGAATTAGTGGAAATGCTTTTTACAGGTATCCTTACAAGTTTTTAGCGAGCTATAGGGGGAATTACGGTGCTAAATCAGGTTCTTCCAGGCCTATAGAAAGAATTATTTCTACATACCTTGATGTAAATATCTGGCAGGAATTTGTAAATGTTAATCTCCAGGTTGGAGCAGATCTTCATTCTGAAAAATCCTCAAATGTCGGATTTGGATTAAGAGTTGAAAAAATGATTTATTAAAGACAGGTTATTGATATTGTAAGTAGTCCCTCAATTAAAATTCCGCTTTTCTTACTTCTAAAATTGTTCTTCTAACCTTTTACTATCTTCTAACAGCTGCGCACTGTCACCCTAATCTACTCGTCTTTAAAAAGTATCGTATAACTTAAATATATTCCGGCAACAGCGGCTAACATAAAAAACAGAATTGCAAGCCCCGGGTAACCAAAAATCATGAAAGGGGAGGGGACACTCATCAGCATCGCTGCTCCGATGATCATGGCCGCGATAATAAGTCCCAGAGTTATTCTATTGGCAACTTTTTGAAAACCATCGGTAAATCTTTTTTCATCAATAGCGTCTATTTTAAAACGGAATTCATTCCTGGCCAGGTTTTCTGTGATCTTATCCAGCCGGTCAGGCAGATTTTCAGCCAGCTTCTTGGAATCCAGAAATACTGAAAAGATATCTTCGGGTTTCAATTCATTAATCATCTGATCCTGAAGTAATTTATTCATGTACCTTCTTACCGCATCTCTAAGGTCGTATTCAGGTGCCAAAAAGGCTATTATTTGATCCATGTTTAATAAGATCTTTCCCAGAATATTTACTTCCACGGGAAGAAGAATACCATTCCTGGCGGCACTCCGGTTCATTTGAATAAGCAATCTTCCTGTTTGCATATCCTGTGCGGTACTGTGGCTACTTTCCTGTACCATGATGCTAATTTGTCTCCTGAATTCTTTTTCCGAAGCATGTTCAGTGATTTCGCTCATGCTTAGAAGAATGGTTGCGATCTCTTCTCCATCATTCTTACTTAAACCTAAAAGCAGCCTTAGCAGGTAGTCCTTCATCTTTTTGGAGAACTGGGCTACCATTCCAAGATCCATAAGAGCGATCTTTTCATTCTCTAAAAGATGTATATTCCCGGGATGTGGATCGGCATGTACAAATCCGTCAGAAACGATTTGCTTTAGGTAAGCCTCGATAAATTCATCTACAAGGGCTGTATAATCGTTTTCGGTCTTTTTGAGGGGAGAAATACTTGTGATTTTTTTCCCTTTTACATACTCCATTGTTAATACCTTAGAGGTGGTGTAGTCGGGAATAGGCTGTGGCACAATGAGCCTGCGATATTCTTTAAGATTAATACCTAAGGTGACCAAATTGTTTGCTTCCCTAAGATAGTCCAGTTCATGAAGCATAATACGTCTTAACTCCCCCAGGACATCACTAAACCCGTATTTTTTACCAACATCTGTATGTTTTACAGCCAGGGCTGCCATTTTTTCCAGGGTATCAAGGTCTTCCATGAATTTTTTCCTGATTCCCGGTCTCTGGACTTTCACAGCAACTGTTTTGCCCGACCTCAATTCTGCAAGATGTACCTGACCTATAGAAGCACTGGCTATAGGTTCTTCCTCAAAACAATTAAAAGCCTTAGAAATTTTTGTGCCTAATTCATTTTCCACAATTTCCTGAACTTCCTCGTAGGGAATGGTGGGATTGTCATCCTGAAGCGTTGCCAGGGCTTCGAGATATCGATCGGGTAAGAGATCGGGACGGGTAGAAAGCAACTGGCCTAATTTGACATAAGTGGGCCCCATTTGCTTTAGATCCTCTACAAGTTCTTTTGGAGATTGCTCAAAATCATCAAACTTTCTGGCCGTTTCTTCCTCCATTGCGTTGGATGCAGTTTCATTTAAAAGATCACTGTTCCAGTACTTCAACATGAAACTCAAAAATTTCTGGTAACGCTCAAGATTATTGGGGAGAATAGACATAAAGATTTATATGTTTATATATAGATGAAGTTAATGTTAAAAATAGGATATTAAATACCACTTGAAGACGGTTTAAAACTTTTTTAACTGAAGTAAAAGCGTAGTATAATCTATCGTTTTTCGAATTCACAGCAGAATTATGGAACTTTTATTAATTTACAACGGTCTGAATGAAAATCATTTAAAAGAATACTCATTTTTGTGGAGTAAAAAAGCATAAAAAGGTTTGCAGAAATGTATCTGAACACATACATTTGCAACCGCAAAATATTTGCAAGTTCATTATTAAAAGGAGAGTTGCCAGAGTGGTTAATGGAGCAGTTTGCTAAACTGTCGACGAGCAATTGTCGCGTGAGTTCGAATCTCACACTCTCCGCTGAATAGTTCAAGGTTTTTGGTTTCAAGTTCAAGGTTCTAGTAAAACGAATCTTGAAGTTAAGACAATATGGAACTTTAAACCTTAAACTTTGAATTAAGAGCGAAGCTCTTACTCGGGGTGTAGCGTAGCCCGGTTATCGCGCCTGCTTTGGGAGCAGGAGGCCGCAGGTTCGAATCCTGCCACCCCGACAAAAAAAAGCCTTGCACGAAAGTGCAGGGCTTTTTTGTTGGACTGAGGCGTGAGCTTGCTCACAAGCCAAAGGACCAACAAAAAAGGGATCAAGAACAATTTCTGGGTTTTTGAGTTTTTAAGCAAATAATTTCTCAAGCCGATACAAGAAGAACTCTGTTTT
>NZ_JAPONB010000004.1 GCF_026676115.1 Salinimicrobium sp. TH3
CTCTTTATTCACCGGGAAATATTTATCCGCAAAGAAACTTATTTTTCACTTTAGACCCAACTTTTGAGATTGATCCCAAAAAAGCCCGTGCAGGCGGCAGCCTGCAGGCTTTGTTTTAGTTCCACCCCTTCAGGATCACCGACCGAAGGAAGGTAATCCTGAAGTTAGAGCTACGAAGGTAGAAATAAGAAGTCTTTCTGGGTTCATCACAAGCCAAAGGGCGATAAAGAAAAAGTTCTCGCTGCTCACAAAAAGAGAAGCCCTCCAAGCACAAATCTACCGACTAATACTATGTTGTGAGGCAGAATTGATAAATGCTCCACAATTTGCTGCAAAAAATCACCTGTTTACGCATACTCCCAGGCTTTTTGACGCAAAAATTACAACACAAATCGCTCCGTGTGTACTTTCTTCCCCTTTAATTTTGCCTCACATCTTTAGCGGTATAATTTGTTTATTTTGTGATAGAATGTTAAATAATTAGATCTTATTTTTGTGCCTATGGCTGAGACTCCCAGAAATGATGCCCGACAATTGCGGCAACTCAATTTCGACCTTGCAAATTATTTTTCCAATACAGTAATTCCGCAGCTGTTTGTTGATGCAGATCTCATTTTAAGGATCTTCACTCCACCAGCAATGAAACAATTTTCTTTAACATATGATCATGTGGGTAGCCATATCTCAGATATTAAGGATAACCTCCGTTATCCCCATGTTGTTGAGGATATTAGTGAGGTAATCGATAATCCAAATAATTCTCTGGAAAAAGAAGTGCAGACGACAGACGGCTACTGGTATCAGATGAATATTGTACCTTATATTGAATATGAGGAGGACGTCATTAACGGAGTTATCATCACTTTTACAGACGTTACAAAAAGACTGCTTGCTTTGAGAGAATCGGAAAAATTAAATTCTCAGTACGAGATCCTCATGTTTGCCTTAGCACATGATATAAGGCAACCTATCTCAACAATCTCCTTAGTTGCTGATGGATTAAAGATGGCTTCTTCACAGGACGGTTTTAGGCAGTTCGGCAAATGGGCCGACACCCTCAGAAAATCTTCTAGAAGTCTAAAAACTTTGGTTGAAGACTTTACTGCCGGTAAGGTAGGGGAGAGGGAAGAATCTTCCGAAGAAATGAAGCTGAACATTAAAGATATCTGCGAAGATATACTTCTCGCCCTTAAATTGGAGATTAGAAAGAAAAATATTAAGGTTACAACGGATTTAAAGATAGCAGAGATAACTTTTCCCAGGAGCAGTCTAAGAAGTGTGATCTATAATCTTATCCATAATGCCGTTAAGTTTTGCGATCCCGAAAAAGCTTCAGAGATAAATATAGCCACAGAGGAAATAGGAGATTTTGTTATCCTGTGTGTGCAGGATAATGGATTGGGTATATCATTTGATGATCAGAGACGTGTGTTCAAAAAATCTTCAAGATTACATAATAATATAAAAGGTACCGGAATGGGGCTCTATGTTATTAAACAAATGATTGAAGATTATGGTGGGCGAATAAAGCTAGAGAGTGATAAAGGAGAAGGAAGCACTTTTAAAGTCTTCTTTAAAAATCACAAAACAGCATAATCAGATAAAATAATCTTACACCTTTTTATATAAATTAGTACATTTAAAAGGCAATAAATATCATTCTAAAAGGTCACCTAATCGGTTACCTGGAGGATAGAAAAAAGAGAAAAGCACTGAATTTACTGGTATTACGGAAGATGCAATTAACCCTGCCACCCCGACAAAGCAAAGCCCTGCACGAAAGTGCAGGGCTTTTTTGTTGGACTTGGCGTGAGCTTGCTCACTGGCCGAAAGGACAACAAAAAAGCCCGTGCAGGCTTAAGCCTGCGGGGCATTGCTTTAGTTTCACCCCTTCAGGATCACCGACCGCAGGAAGGTAATCCTGAACATAGAAGTGGGAAGGTAGAATTACGAACTGATAATTCAAAATTTACTCGAGTTTTAAACTTTCTCATAAGCCGACAGGCCAACAAAAAAGTCCGTACAGGCAGGATTTTGTTTTTGTCTCATTCCACAAGGATCACCGGCCGCAGGGAGATAATCCTGAAGGTAGAAGAAGTAAGATCGAAAGACAAAGGAATTACCAATTTCCTAGTCCAGAGCCCACTTTTCAAGTTTTTCTAAAACAGAAGATTTATAGCTCCTGCTTATAGGTATTGCTTTTCCTTTAATTTCAAGATACTCATTGGTATAAGATTCCAAAGCAGATAAAGAAACAATAAAGGAGCGATGAGTGCGTATAAAACGCGACTCTGGTAGTTCTTTTTCAATGTTGCTCATAGTTTCCCTTATTACAATATTTTCTGTGCGGGTGTGGATCTTCAGGTAATCATTTAAGCTTTCGATATAACAGATTTCAGTAAAGTTTATTTTGATCATCTTACGGTCTGATCTTACGAACATGAAATCATTCTGCACCTCATTCTTTTCCTGCACCTGTAGCCGGTGGTTTTTAAAATGGATATTGTAAAAAGAGTTCACCGCTCTATACAGTCTATCAAAGGAAATGGGCTTTAGTAAATAATCTACAGCCTGGAGATCGAATCCATCTACAGCGTATTCCCTGTATGCCGTAGTGAAGATAATTTTAATATCCTTATTAATGGTGCGTGCAAAGGAAAGACCGGAAATTTCGGGCATATTGATATCCAGAAATATTAGATCCACCTTATGTGAATTTATTAATGTAAAAGCCTCGTTTGCTTTGACACAGGAACCCACAATGGTGATGTTGTCGATCTTTGACAAATGTTCTGCTATGATCTCTCTGGCTGTAGGCTCATCATCTACAATTATACACACAATTTTTTCAGCCATTTGGTAAGGTTTTTAAGTAATTTAAGGATAGTTGTGCTTCAAAAGAATTGGCATTCCTGTGAAGGCTAAGATCAAAATTGTTCCCGTATAGTAATTCCAGACGTTTTTCCAGGTTTGTTAGTCCTAATCCATGTTGCCGCCCTGAGTTTTCCATATCTTTAGTGGAATTTTTTACGTTAAACCACAGTTTCTCATCATCAATTGTAAGGTCAATTTGAATAGTCAATTTTCCATCTATAATTCCTCCATGTTTAAAGCTGTTTTCTACTAACGGAATGAGCAGCATAGGTGCAATATTTATATTTGTGAGCTCTGCAGGAAAATTCATTATCACAGATAAACTGTTCCGAAATCTGGTCTTTTCCAAGGCAATATAATCCTTTATATGGTCTATCTCGTTGTCAAGACTCACCCATGGCTTATCTACTTGATACAACAAATAATCCAGCAGGTTGGAGAGTTTAAGGATCATATCGGGGGTTTCTTCAGATTTCTTTAGAGCATGGCCATACATTGTGTTAAGGGTATTGAACAGGAAATGAGGATGGACCTGCATTTTTAGATAATGCAGTTCCTGTTCCTTAAGCTTTAACTGTGCTTCCAGGATCTTATTCTCCAGGGTTTTATTTTCAGCTTCAGAAGAATAATTCTGCTTCAGGAGGATGAAAGCACTTACAGCTACCACCACGAGATAAACAAGGGTCATCATAAAAAGGAGGCTTCGGCTAACGGCAGGCATTCCGCGGTAATTCATATTCATTATGAAAACTAATCCGTAAAATATGGAGATAACAATGGCAAATGCAGATATAATTAAAGTGTATAGGCTATAAAGACTGAACAACAGATATTTTTTTCGAAGCAGGAAGCCAGGTATAAGGTAATAGATTACTGTGTAAGTGGTAATCATAGTTACCGGAAGCAGGAAAATCGTAAAGGAACCGGTGTATTTGAGATCCTCATTAGAACTTCCAAGGAGGTAAGAGAAAAAAAGGAGCACCAACAGCCAGAAAAAGGCATGTAGCAAAATTTTTCTGAAAAAGAGATATAGGTACCGGTTTAGTGTCATAAAAGCTACAATATCTAATTTATTTGAGAATTATAACTTCTTTCTGCGATAAACGACCGGTTTAATGCCTTTTTTAACCGTCAGTAAAAAGAGTACGACCATTAGAAGTGCCTATGCCGTTAAAAAAGGGTTCTAAATCGTAGTTCACCTTTTTTTTCGGGCGACATCAGGAAAAGTCTATAGATTTGGCTAAACCAACTTTTAAAATACACAGTCATGACAGCATTAGCAATTCAACAGGAAGTTCATAGAAGTATTTTCGAGGAATTAGGAAGAAGAATGGAGGAAGGAGGATTTTTTATAATGATGTTGATATTAATAGTAGGGATCTTGGGGATTATACTGCTGGTGAGAGGCATTTATTTTGCCCGGAGCAAAAACCCCCGACTTTTGAAAATGATTATCCTTATCAATTCTCTCGGACTTTTTGCCCTGGTACTTGGAATTTTCGGGCAGTTAATAAAACTTATAAACACCCTCGACTATCTTAGTTCTTTTGAAGATACCACTCCCCGGGATTTCGCCGATGGTTTAAAAATGACCATGCTACCAACTCTTTTTGGCGCTTTTATATTTCTTGTGACCAGGTTTTCTACAATTATTTTAAACTGGATAAAACCACTTCGGGAAAATGACATTTGAAGGCCTGCTCTTTTTTAAAAAAATGTCACTTTACAATTTTAAATACATCATTATGAAAAATGCTTTTATTCCTGTACTCCTCCTTATGCTGGGAGGGCTTGTAAATGCACAGAACGTTCAAAGACTTGAAAAAGTGGACAGCCTGTTCAATATTCTTGAGTATAATGAAATGGCCATGGGAAGTATATCCATTTTTTCGAAAGGGAAAGAGGTCTACCAGCGTTCCATAGGTTACTCAGAGTTGGAAAATGCTTCGGAAGCAGATGCAGCAACCATCTATAGAATTGGTTCAATAACAAAAACCTTTACCGCCGTTGTGATCATGCAGCTAATAGAAGAAGACAAGTTAAAACCTGATACTTTTTTGCAACAATTTTTTCCGCAGATTCCCAATTCAGATAAAATAACCATTAACCATTTGCTAAGGCATCAAAGCGGTTTATTTAATGTGACAGATGATGAAGATTTCAGGTCCTGGATGCTAAAGCCTCAGAGCAGGGAAGACATGCTAAAGCGGTTCGTCAAATACGGAATTCTTTTTGAACCTGCGGAAAAAGCTCAATATTCCAATACAAATTATTTGTTGCTTTCGTATATAGCTGAAGATATTGAGGACAAAACATTTGCCGAAATTGTAGAGGAGAGGATGATTAAGAAACTTGACCTGGAAAACACCTTTTACGGAGGTAAAATAGACCCTGAAAATAATGAGGCTCGTTCCTATGTCAAATCCGAAAGTGCATGGCAGGTAACTCCCGAAACAGATATGAGCGTACCCATGGGTGCAGGAGGTCTGGTTTCGACACCCGAAGATCTTAATATTTTTTTCTACCATCTATTCGAAGGAGATCTGGTATCAGAAACTTCTTTAGAAGCCATGAAAAATACAGAAAATGGAATTGGTCCGGGGATTATGAAACTTCCGTTTAACAACATGGAGGTGTATGGCCATGGGGGCGGCATAGACGGGTTTTCATCTATTGCAGTTCATTTTCCCGGGCAGAAGTTAACTGCAGCATATACTGCCAATGCTTCAGATTATCCTATGCAGAACCTGTTCCAGGTTATAATTAAAATGATATTGGGTCTTGATTATGAACTTCCGGAAAGCTTATTGGCCGACTCCAAGCTTCAGAATTAAAGCCTGCTAAAAGCTCAATCTTTTAAACCATTTTTCCTCTTCCTCTCCTTTATGTATTTGTAAGATTTTAATAATCAAATATTTATAATTAATTTATGTAACAATTTTATCTTTACAAGTCTTCCACCGACTATTTTTGTATTAATGTTTAACTTCTAAATATTTAAATATGAAATCAAAAAATCCTGTTGTTTGGTTTGAAATTTATGTTGACGACCTTGAGCGAGCAAAGAAGTTTTATGAACACGTACTGGAGGTAAAATTAAATGAACTTCCATCGTCTAGTGACAGTAACGATGAAATGAAAATGTTGGCTTTTCCAATGGAAATGGAAGAGGATGGTGCAAGTGGAGCCCTGGTTAAAATGACAGGCGTTGGTGCAGGCGGAAATTCTACCATCATTTATTTTAGAAGTGAAGATTGTGCTGTTGAGGAAAAAAAGATTTCAAATGCCGGAGGAAAAATATTCAAACCAAAAATGTCAATTGGAGAATATGGTTTTATAGTTCTCGCATATGATACAGAAGGTAATATGTTTGGGATTCATTCTCAGGTATAAAAACCATTTAATAATTTGATTACTAATTAAATATTATTCTTCAAACAACATACTGGTTGTTCAAATCAAATTGAAATATTGTAAGTAGAAAATAGAACCATCTTAATAGTTCAAAAGAGATTAAATCCCGTACTACCGGTGACATTTGTTACCCCTTAAATACATGCTGTAGTTTACCTTTAATTGAGGTTCTCAATTAGAACCTTTTATAGTGTTAAACTAAAATAGGGGATTATGAAAAAAAATTTACTTCTGGTACTGTGGATTGTGCCGGTACTAATGCCAAACAAGATTTGGAGCCAGGTGAACGAATTTCCTTATCCGGAAGGATTCGAACAAACCTTTATGAACCAAAATGAAAATTTTATTCCCAACTGGTTCGGAAACTATGTCGACGGAACAAGAATTTTTCAGGAGGATATTTATACAAGAACTGGAGATCATTCTCTGGGGCTCTGGGCTGTAGTAGAAGAGGGAGAAGATGAGGAAGAGGTGGAGATCTTTACACAGGTTCATCTTGATCTTAGCGGTATGGAGAATGTCGCGGCCACGTTTTGGGTTGCTACACGTGCCACAGGAGCCATGAAACATGTCAAACTATTCATGCAGGTTTCAACAGATGGAGGCCTTAGTTTTGGGTCCAGAGTTCTTATGGGATCAGATCACCGTGGCTTCAACAATGTGGATTCCGATTTTAAAGAATTTGTCTTTGCCCTGCATCCTGAGGCATTTGACAACTCCAATGTGATCTTGCGCTTCCTTACCAAAGCAGGAGCCCGTAAAGGGACCGCTGCAAAGGTTTTGATCGATGATGTATATATCTTTGCGGCCGAGCATGATATATTTCCTCCGCTAGCCCTTGAGCCGAAGCCATTAAGTATAAATCAATTAAGCATTGAATTCAGTGAACCGGTAAATAACACTGCCCTCAACGTTTCTAATTATAGTTTGAATTCAATACCTGTCGAAGGGGTGGCTGAAATTTCACCTGAAGGAGATGTGGTTATCCTCAATTTAACTTCTCCCATTGCTATTGGAAAGTATTATGAACTTGGAATAGCCAATATTGAGGATTTGGCAGGTAATGTAATGTTACCAATGACCTCAGAAATTATTTACAATCCCCTGCAGGAAGGATTGGTGATCACAGAGATTATGTATGATGAACCTCCTGCAGAACATAATGACAATCTTGAATTCATTGAATTATATAATGTTACCGATGCGCCTATTGAACTGGGTGGTCTAAGGATCAAAGGAGGAATTACCAGTGGGCGCTTACCTGAATATACCCTTGAACCCGGCGCATATTGGATCACTGCCAAAAATGCCACAGTTTTTACCGATTTCTTCGGAATTCCTGCTTATGAATGGCACGGAGCGAATCTGAGCAATGACGAACCCGAAACGATTTACATTATTAACACCGATCATCATTCTGATGTTCAAATAGATCTGGTAACCTATAGTGTAGGTTCGCCATGGCCTGAAGGTGCTGCAGGCGGTGGCTATTCCATGGTGCTTTGCGATGCTACTTTGGATAACAACGACCCATTAAATTGGAGTGAAGCTACACAATTTGCAGGTACATATAATGAAAATAAAATCTATGCAAGTCCCGGAAAAGGTTGTTGTACTTCTGAAATTTTGGTGGATGCCGGACCGGACAAAATTGTATATACCGGTTTGCCAGAAAAATTTAGCTGTACTGAATTATCTGTAATAGTTTCGGGGGGAATACCTCCATACACCTACAGCTGGACTTCCTTACCTGCTTCAGGCAAACCTAAAGTGGAGGTTTGTCCTGCAGTCACCACAAAATATATAGTGACAGTCACAGATGCAGAAGGCTGCTCTGGTATTGATGAGATCACTGTTCTGGTGTCAAATATTTTAGGGAATGATAAAATTGAATTGTGTTATTCCGGAAGAACCTTAAGTGTTCCACCGGCTGCAGTAAAAAATTATCTTTCTAAAGGAGCTGAACTGGGATCTTGTGAAACGGTTACCTCAATTGCAGGTTTAGGAGAGGAAATGGTTGAGATCAATATTTTTCCAAATCCATCAACCGGTCCCGTAAATTTTTCTTTCAAGCCTCTTGTTCCGGCTGAGGCTGCTGCTAAGATTGTGAATTTCAGTGGACAAAATATGAGAACCCTATTTTCAGGTAAGGTGTTGGCCAATAGAGAATACAATTGTGATTTGAATGCCGGTACTTGGCCAGCCGGGATATACTTTTTTGTCGTAAAAACCGAAGGGCATACTTACTCACGACAGTTTATAGTAAGAAAATAGTTGAGCGGGTGTCTAAAAAGATAATTACAACCTGAAAACAGGCTGATCCCCAAAGGTAACTCCTTTATAGATTCACAGTGGTATTTGTTCCTTTTGAAGGTAACATAGGTCACTAAATATTCTTCATTTATTGAGTAGCTTAATTAGATAATTAAAATATGTGTAAAATGAAAAAGTTATTGATTTTATTGGCGTTTCTGGTCATTACCCCAACTATAAGTGAGGCTCAGGACCAGGTAAAAGATCAGGATCGGGATCAAACCAGACTCATGATGGTAGATGGGGATCTACTGCAGATTAGGGATCGGGATCAGGTTCGGTTGAAGGACAAAATTACCCTTAATGACGGTACGGTGCTTAGTACCAATGGTCGTTATGTAACAAGGGATGGTGATAAATTACGGTTAAGAGATGGGGAATGTCTCGACATGGACGGCGTTAAATACAATAACGAATACCAGTACAGGTTTAAGGTAATGCAGGAAAGTAAAGGGCTTTCTCAGGAACAAATGAGAGAAAGAAACCAGAACCGTACACAGTTCGTGATGATGGATGGTGAGGTTTATCAGGTAAAGAATCAGGAGCAGAGCAGGGTTCAAAATCAGTTAGCTCTCAATAATGGTGCAACGATTAATCCTGATGGCACCTATCAAATGAGGGATCAAAAACAACTAAGACTCCGGGATGGGGAATGTCTTAACCTGGATGGACAAAAATATCAGAATATTCTGCAGCACAGGAAAATGGTCATGCAGAAGAATATGAATAAACAAAAGAACATGAATAAACCGCCAATGCAAAAAAAGGTTCATAAAAATATGCAAAAGGGTGCTACTGCAGCCAATAAAAAAAGGAATAATTAAAAAGGATATGTAAAAGAGAGTTTTCCCGAAAACTCTCTTTTACATTTTTAACTGAAACATGAAAATTATTATCACATTTTTCCTGTTACTTATGGTGGTTCAGGGAAATCTAAAAGCTCAAACTCCCGAAGGGTCTACCTCAGATTTTTCCTATTTTCTTGGGGATTTAAGCTATATAAATGATGCTGTTTTTATGGGACGCAGGGATTCTATTGCAGCCCCATACGCTTATGCTTCAATGGGTTATTTTGACAAGTCGGGATTTTATGGAAACGCTTCCGCATCATATTTGGTTTCTTCGGCGGAAGAAAGATTTGATCTGTTCCTGATTAGCGCCGGATACCTTTTAACAAACAAAAATTTTACCGCGGGACTTTCAGGTACCAAATATTTTTTTGATGATGAAAGTTATAATGTCCTATCTGAAATTGAAGGAGACATTACTGGTTTGGTGAGTTATGATTTCAGGGTTGCAGAACTTACTCTTAGTGGAGCCAGTTATTTTAGTAGTAGCAGCTCTCCCGATTTTACAGTGAATTTGATGATCAATCGAAATTTTTATGCGATCAACAAAAAATTGGTAATTAGCCCAGTTCTTATTCTAAGCGCCGGAACCCAATACTTTTATGAAGAGTATTATAATACCAGCAGACTTGGCAACCGAAAAGGAGGGGGAAGCGGACAGCAGGGACCAGGAAATGGACCCGGCGGACCGGCCATGATGCAATCTGAAGTTATTAATGTGAGCATATCTGAAGCATCAGAATTTAATATCCTGAACATCGAAGCACAACTTCCTTTACAGTACTACTACAAATCCTTTATTTTTTCTTTCACACCTATGGTGTCATTTCCCCAAACCAGTGCTACAATTACAACAGAGAGTGCTGTTTACAAGGAAGACCTGGAAAGTGTTTTCTACTGGTCTGCCGGAATTAGTTACTGGATAAAGACTGGAAAGTAATTATAGTCAATTTCATTAAATCACTTTTATCATACCTAAAACAAAGGTGAGAAATAGCCCGCTGGTATTGCGGACCGACACTATTTTATTTAATTCTGAAATATGGTTGTTAAATCTACATTCATAGCGAAAATATAACCCGGGAAATTGATCTTGTTGAAGTAATCTGATAAGATTAAAAATTGGAATCGGGCAAGGGTAGAAGGAGATTAAATGAAAATATTAAATCAGGTTTATATTTCTTTTAGTTCTTCTTTTAATGAGCTCAATTACTTTATTTAATTTAAAGGTAATTGATTATAATGATGACTATAAGAAAAGGATAAAAGCTCATTTAAACGGCTTAGATCCAGTTGAGTTAATATTAATTGGTAAGTTCCTTTTTGGAAGAAATGGTCCAGAAGGATGGTTATTGGGAGAGCAATAAACCTTATTCTTTGAAATTACGAGGGAAATTTTTTGATTATCCCATTCATGTTTAAAATTTAATCCGGGATTTTACCAACCCCGGATTAAAGAATCTGTGCTATTAAAAATAAATAAGTTAATTATCTACGGCTGCTACCTTCTGCCACCTTGGTTGCCTTTGTCGCCGCTATTGCCGCCTCCGGCACCACTGTTGCCGCTGCCGCTGCCTTTTTGATCAGTTAGCTTAACATCTATGTAAGTTAAGTTATAGTCCGGAAGAATTCCGGTTATTCCACCGCCTGAATCAGGTTCCGCAGTTATGGTGATTTCTTCTCCTGCCTCTTTTGGCACTACAATGGTTAGTTCATCGAATTCAGTATTTAAGTCAGGAATGGGAGCATTAGAATCCAGGACAAAAGTAATTCTATATGTGCCTGCTCCGTCACCGGTTTTACGAGTCACCCAGTTGTACCCATAGATCACTTTTCCCTGTACATTGATTTCTGCACTATAACCAGAAGGCCCATCAATATTTTCCCATACTCCACCTTCAAATAGCGGTGTACTAATATCACCTTCCCAGGAGGAGGTAGTAGAATTCCAATTTAAAGAGGGAGGTTGATTTCCTGCTAATTCAGTGATCTTTTGTATCACAAGCTTAGCCATACCTGAATAGACTGTGGCAACAGGACTATCGTAGGTAACTGCCTGTGGTCCTGCTTCACTTCCTGTTGTTTGAGCGCCCCACACTTCTGTCAATCCAGACTGGCTTTCATCTTCAATTTTCATGGTATAAGCTTTCATGGGATAATCTAAAACCTTGGACAAAACTACTTCTACCCTAATTTGTGAACCATATGGCCAGTCTTTTGCTTCAAGATTATCCCCCCAGTCAATACTGCTTATGCTAAGCAATTCCAGGTCATTTGTTGGATTTGTTGCATCAATTGATGCGGTAAGAGGATCAAAAGATTCTGCCTGCCAGGTATTAAGAGGATCGTTTTGAACATAATAATCAAAGCCATCTGCAGTAAAGTAAAGCCCATTGAAGACATCTTCACCAAAAGTTCCGCGAAGCGGTTTTGTAAGACCATCCGACCAGATTACGGGAAATGATAGGTTATTTCCTGTTTTTTCAGCAGCGGGAGCCTTTTTTCCACCTGGAGCAGTAATAATAGCTTTAGCATCTAAGCTTTGGGTTTCAAGCTCTTCTTTTTCACATCCAGTAAAAGAGATCATGAGCACGGCAAGAAGTGCCGATTTTAAAATGGTAAGTCCTACTTTCATTAGATAATCATTTTTTATGGTTATTATTAATTATTATACATTAAGTTAAAGAACAGTTTATGGCTCCGAAATAACTAATACACCCTTGTGGAAAGACTAAAGTTCTTTAATTAAAGATTAAAATCACTCATTTTCAAACCTCTATGGCATGCTACAAAAATGCATGAAAGATGAAATAAAGTGAAGACTCCTATTTCCTATTAAACTTCAGGGATTGTTTTCGGTCAGAAACATTCTTATCTAAATCTTAAAAGAGTTAAATTATTGTTACATAGTTAGTTGAGGGTGAAAAAATGATTTTTATCATGTCCAATGAAGACAATTAATACTATTTTTCTTCTAGAGTTATTATTAAAAACCATCAGTATGGGAATTTTTAATTTTACAAGCCCGTGTTTCCCTCCCCAAATTCTTCAACCATTTCGTGAAAAAGGCGATGGATTATTTTTTAAGAAAGGGCAGTTGATTTATCAGGAAGGCAGTACCCCATTGGGAGCCTACTTTGTAGAAAAAGGGAAAGTGAAAATCAGTAAAACAGGAAGCCTTGGAAAAGAGAAAATTGTGAAGATTGCCATCCATCCCGAATTACTTAGTTTTTCTGATCTTTTCTCCCGCCGAAAGTATACAACCTCTGCCGAGACTCTCGAAGAGACTTTTCTTTTGTTCGTTTCTAAAGAGGACTTTTGGAAAGTTCTAAATAAAAATCAGGAAATATTCTCTCATTTGCTTTGTCGGCTTGCAGAAGATATAAACAGGATTGAGGAAACAGTTACCGATCTTGCTTATAAACCTGTTAGAGGTCGTCTTGCCGATGCAATTTTATCCCTGGATGACTCTTTCAACGGCACCGACGGCTCCTCCCATTCAATTTGCCTTACCCGCACCGATCTTGCAGGATATGTTGGCACGGTAAAAGAAACCGTAAACAGGCTGTTATCTGAGTTGAAAGAGGAGAAGATCATTTCCACTCTGGGTAGTCGCATAGAAATTCACGATAGGGAGAAACTCAATAAGATAAGCAAGCTCTACAATTAGGTTTAAAATCATCGAAAACCGGGCGTGGATTGAATTAACACAAGATGTTTTTCTTAAAATTATTCCTCAACTCTAACCCCAGAGAGGAATCAAATATGTACTTGATTGTTTACCCTATTTAATCCTTTTCTGCCTAAATTTGTCCCCCGAACAGGAAAGGCGTTTCTGTTATATTTTTAATTTTAAACCAAATCAGTTTTTGGATCTGGAGCCCTCATATCAATCACGATTTGACGCACTTCATTGTTGTGTCCTTATTCCTACATATAATAACCACAAGACCTTGCAGAGGGTAATTGATGAAGTGTACAATTACACCAAAAACATCATAGTGGTAAATGACGGTTCCACCGATAATACCGAACGAATCCTTGAAAATTATTCTTTTTTGCAGGTAATCAATATCCCGGTAAACAAAGGAAAAGGGAATGCGCTGAAAAGAGGTTTTAAGGAAGCTCAAAAAATGGGCTACAAGTATTCCATTTCAATGGATTCCGATGGGCAGCACTTCCCCGATGATCTGCATGTATTTCTTGATGCCCTGGAAGAACACATTACTTCCCAACCCGATCTTTTGGTTATTGGATCCCGAAAAATGGACGATCCTACGGTGCCCGATAAAAGTAGTATTGGAAACCGCTTTTCTACCTTTTGGTATTGGGTGGAAACCGGAATTAAATTGAAAGACACTCAATGTGGTTACAGGCTTTATCCTCTTGAGGCTGTAAATTCTCTTTCTTTATACACCTCCAGGTTTGAACTGGAGATAGAAGTGATCGTAAAGGCAGCATGGAGCGGAGTAAAAGTGATCAATCTTCCTGTAAAGGTACTTTATGACCCTCAGGAAAGAGTCACGCATTTCAAGCCCTGGCAGGATGTGGCAAGAATAACACTATTGAATATATACTTTGTTTTTGTTGCAGCTTTCTACATTGCACCCCGTAATCTTCTGCGGAAGTTTCGATCATCAAAAGAAAATTCTCCAAAAAAGACGGTGTCTAATGAAGTTCACCTGGAATAGTCTTCCTAATTAGCTTTTTTGACACACCAGCACCACTTTTTCTTCATTCTTAAGGGTAGTAAAGAATAAGTAAGAATCCCCTCCTTCTTTTAATTTGAGTTGCTTCCTAAGGTCCGCAACTGTTTCAGGAAAATTGCGGGTGGAGATATTGGCTTTTTTTAACTGCAGCTCCTTCTTCAGCTGTTTTTTTCTGAAAGGCAGTACCTGTAGGATCTTAAAACGTCTTCCGGGGAATTCTACAGGCTTTTCTGAAGTAAACAGCTGGGTATTGGGATGAAGTTTGTTAAGTCCAAGATCCTTTCCTAAGGCAGCAAATAGACCACTTTTCATTATAGCCGCATTGGGTTCATACAGGAATTCCTCAGGATCCTGGTAATTTTCAGGAAGATTTTGCCCAAAAGAACTTTCATAGATCTGCTCTCCTTTCTTCTGAAAATTCACCGTTTTAATTCGGATTACTTCCGAAGCACCTTTCTTCAGGATCCAAAGCAGTTCTTTCACATCATTTTCAACAGCGACAACATGGATTTCATGAACATTTTTCAGCTCGTTAAGTCCTGCCTGCAGGTCGAGCAGGGGAGAGGTCTTCACAATTATATTGTTGGACTTTTCCTGAAGTAATTCCATGTTTTCGGGAACATTGGGTAAACAGTTAGAAAGGAAAAAGACCCGCCCTCCCGCTTCGTCTCGGCGGGAAGGATCAATGTAGATCCAATCGAATTTTTTAGTCGTTTTTTTTAGAAATCCAATTCCATCCCCGGCTTCAGAAATGACATTTTTGGCATTCAGTATTTGAAAGTTGTGAGAAGCGATTTCCTGCAGTTCGGGATTTAGTTCAAAATGTCTTACCGTTTTTACCTTATGCGCAAAGTAATAGCTATCTATTCCAAACCCCCCGGTAAGATCCAGAAGCCTGTCACCTTCCACCAAAGAAGCTTTGTATTTTGCAGTAACTTCAGAAGAAGTTTGCTCTAAATTAACGTTGGGAGGATAAATGATTCCCCGGGTTTTGAACCAGTGGGGGAGTTTTTTTTCAGCTCTTTTTTTTCCTGAAAGCTGCACCAAAAGCTCCTGTGTAGAAATACCTTCAAAAGGACTGTTCTGAAATGCCATTTTTGACACTTCAGTTTTATAGTTGTTTTCTAAAAACTCCTGAACCTCGTTATTTAGAAGTTTCCGGTTCAATTAAAGGTCCCTGGTTAATCGTTTTACTATCTTATATTCGCTTAAAGATTCTTTTGCAATCACCTTGATCGCGGTATAGAAAGGCACAGCAACCACCATCCCTAAAATTCCCGAAGTTAATCCGGCAATTAGGATTATAAGGAAGATCTCCAGGGGGTGTGAACGTACACTGGCTCCAAAAATAAGCGGCTGATTGATAAAATTATCGATCAATTGGCAAATTAGATACCCGGACATAACATATATAAGCTGCGGTAGAATTATAGTTTGGAAGTCAGCTCCCAGATTGCTGGAAATGACAAAAAGTGAAACTAAAATTCCGGCAATAATTGGTCCCAGGTAAGGTACGATATTGAGAAACGCGCAGATGAAGGCTATAGCAATTGGATTGTTGATTTCAAATAGAGATAACAAAATGCTGTATAGAATAAAGAGAACCGTGATTTGCATGGTGAGCCCGACGAAATAGCGGGATAACAATACCTTGATCTTATTGAAGACCCGCTGGAACTTATCTTCATGACCCTTATTGGCAAAAACAAGAATACTGTTAAGCATGAGGCGACTGTCCTTGAGAAAAAAGAAAGAAATAAAAATTATGGAAAAAATAGCAATCACTCCCGCTCCTAAAATGCCAAAGAAATTATTAAGATATCTTGGGATGGTGGATAAGTCAAAATTTCTTGCAAATTCTGTTTGTTTAATACCTTCAATGATGTTGATCTCTTCAACACCAAGATAATTGTTGATCTGGTTATTTAATTCATTTAAATCCCGGGTAAAAGCGTCCATATCTATTTGTCCCAGGTTTTTACTCTGTTCAACTACGATAGGAATAAAAATGGTGATAAGGCCAATAAAGCTGCTTAAAACCAGCAGTAAAACTATTACCACCGCAAATTTATTCGGGATCTTTAAATGATTTTTTAGGAACAGAACGATTGGCCTGCCAACAAGCGAGATCACCCCGGCAATAGCAATGTAAACGAGTACTGACTGTATGAGATATAGAAAATAAAGAAGAAAAACCACCCCCAGTATTATGGCAATGGCGCGGAGGATTCCGTAGGAAAGTTCTTTTTCGTTCACGGGGTAAATATATTATTTCTCATCGAACTGGTTGCAGCCTTTTTGTGATTTCAAAAAGTGCTATTGCCCCAGCATGAGTAACATTCATGCTGCTGTTATCTCCAAACATTTCAATATGAAGCAGATCATCGGCCATTTCCAGGATTTCTTTTTTGACTCCCCGGCTTTCATTTCCCAGCACCAGGGCCACTTTATCCTGATTCTGAAAATGCATTTCCTGAACCGGAATACTTCCTGATGCCACTTCTAATGCCAGAATTTTATATCCTTCTAATTTCAATTCCATGCAAACAGCTTGAGAATTTTCCCGTTCCTCAAAAAGCACATTTTTTATTGTAGCCCTGGCTGTCCTTTTCAACCTGTTGCTTTTTAAGTCTACGGGGTTTTCACAGAAGATTAGCTTTTCAATTCCAAAGGCATCGGCCAGCCTAAAAAGGCTGCCCATATTCGCCGGACTTGAAATTCCATCAAGAATAAGAACAATAGGGAATTTTTTCTTTTCGAAAGTAGTGGAATCGTGTGTTGCCTGCATTAGTTGGAAAAAGCAAATTTTACAATGTTTGCTCCCATTTGAAGAGCCTTTAATCTCACTTCTTCTGGATCATTGTGCACCTGTGGATCTTCCCAGCCATCACTAAGATCGGTTTCAAAGGTAAACAGGCACAGAAGCCTTCCATTTTCAAAAATGCCAAAGGCCTGCGGGCGAAGTCCGTCGTGTTCATGGATCTTTGGCAGGCCATTGGGATAATTAAATGCTGCAGAAAAAATGGGATGGGAGGCGGGAAGTTCCTCGAGCTCTTTATCGGGAAAAACTTTTTTAAGTTCCCTCCGAATGAATTCATTCATTCCATAATTGTCATCGATATGCAAAAATCCTCCTCCCAGGAGGTAAGTACGAAGATTTAATGCGTCTTCTTCACTAAAGAACACGTTACCATGCCCGGTCATAAAGATCAACGGATACTGGAAAATGTCTGTACTGCCCGGTTCCACCGCCCCGGGTTGGGGATCAATTGAAGTGTTAATATTTTGATTGCTAAATTGTATAAGATTTGGAACCGCTGTGGGGTTGCTGTACCAATCGCCGCCACCGCCGTATTTAAGGACTGCAACCTGCTGCGCCTGTAGATTTGCGACGAAAGAAGAAAATAGGAAAAATAGCAGCAGTTTGTTCATGTCTCTAAAATAGCAAAAATGAATGTTATTCTTCTTCATTGATCAATGCAGCCGTATGGCAGGCCACCACAGCTGCGGTTTCGGTCCTTAGCCTGCTGTTTCCAAGGCTAACCGGCTTCCAGCCTGCTTCTAACGCCATTCTGATCTCTTCGGGGGAAAAATCTCCTTCGGGCCCGATTAAAATTGTTGCCGAAATGCCTTTTTTCAGACTTCCTGAAAGTAATCTTCTTGGTATGGAATCTTCACAATGAGCAATAAACCTTGCTTCAGGATGATCTTTTTCTATGAAATCCTTAAAACTGATAGGTTCATGCAACACCGGAAACCTGGTATGCAGGGACTGCTTTAGAGCACTCTGGATCACTCTTTGAAAGCGTTCAGATTTCACGACTTTACGTTCACTGTGATCACAAATAACCGGCGTGATCTCCTGGATCCCAATCTCTGTGGCCTTTTCCAGGAACCACTCATAACGATCGTTCATTTTCGTAGGGGCTACCGCAAGGTGTAAATGATATGATGCCGGTGCCTCTTTTTCAGTTTTTAAAATGCGGGCGGTACAGTTATTGGCTTCGGCCAGGGTAATTTCTGTTTCGAAGATCCAGCCTTTCCCATTGGTAAGGTGCAGGCGGTCTCCTTCACGCTTGCGAAGCACCTTCACAATATGTTTGCTCTCCTCCCTGGAAAAGCGAACTTCCTTATGATCTTCAGTTACTTCAGGATGAAAAAAGAGCTGCATGGATTACATTTTAATTCTTGCTGTGGCGGTCACTCCAAGATCGGCAAAATCTTCAGAAATAAATTTGTAATGGCCGGCAATGGCGATCATCGCTGCATTATCTGTAGTATACTCGAATTTTGGAATATAAGTTTTCCAGCCGTATTTAGCCTGTGCTTCCACGAGGGTTTTCCTGATACCACTGTTGGCCGATACTCCTCCCGCAATGGCAATTTCTTTTATGCCCGTTTGTTTCACTGCTTTTTTTAGTTTATCCATAAGGATATTAATTATGGTGTGCTGAATTGAGGCGCAGATATCATTAATGTTTTCTTCAATAAACTTAGGATCTTCCTTTATTTGTTTCTGAATAAAGTAAAGAATAGAGGTTTTTAAACCGCTGAAGCTAAAGTTCAAACCTTCCACTTTTGGTTTGGGAAAAGGAAAAGCTTTTGGATTACCCTTTTGAGCATTTTTATCTACTAAAGGACCACCGGGATAGGGAAGACCAAGGATCTTTGCACTTTTATCAAAAGCTTCTCCCACTGCATCGTCTAGCGTTTCTCCAATTACTTCCATTTTAAAATAGTCTAAAACTTTTACGATCTGGGTGTGACCCCCGCTTATTGTTAGAGCAAGAAATGGGAACTTTGGTTTTTGAAAATCTTCCTCCTCAATAAAGTGGGCGAGGATGTGAGCCTGCATATGGTTAACATCCAAAAGCGGGATATTAAGCCCTAAGGAAAGTGATTTTGCAAAAGAGGTTCCTACCAAAAGAGAACCCATTAAACCGGGACCCCGTGTAAAAGCAATTGCAGAAAGATCTTCTTTCGTTACTCCGGCCCTGGAAAGAGCTTCATGAATTACGGGTACAATGTTCTGTTGGTGAGCTCTGGAAGCCAGCTCGGGCACCACCCCCCCATACTTTTGGTGGACCTCTTGAGTCGCCACAACATTAGATAAAATTTTACCATTATGAAGTACTGCGGCAGCAGTATCATCACAGGATGATTCAATGCCGAGTATGTAAATATTTTGTACTGTCATCCCTAGTATTTAGGCCCGAAAATTGTTAATATTGTTCGCAAAGTTATAACTAAAAAAACTATCAGAAAATTCTGGAAAATACTAGGTAAAGCGCTGCTCTCTCTGCTGCTTATTTTCATCATTTTGTTGATAGTATTTTCCATTCCCTCTGTACAAACTTTTGTCGCACGAAAAATCACAGATTCCCTTAAAGAATCTAAAGATGTGGATATTAGAATAGGACGGATAGGTCTCACATATAGTGGGAAGCTTAATTTGAAGGATGTCCTGATCCTCGACCACCACCAGGACACTCTTATTTTTTCTGAAAGAATAAAAACTTCGGCTACCAGCTTAAGGAGTATCTATAATAATAATCCCACCCTGGGAGCTACTACGGCAAGGGAGCTTTCCATGCATATGAAAGTTTATGAAGGGGAGGAGCGGGATAATCTGAATATCTTTCTGAATAAACTGAAAAGTCAAAAAAAGAAGGAGCCAACTCCTTTTATGCTCAAGGTTGCCAGGCTGGAAGTAGTTGATGGAGATTTTAGCTACACAAATCAAAATTTAAATACTCCTGAAGTAATCAATTTAGATGATCTAAACATTTTGGCCAGCGATCTCCTGGTTGAAAATTCAGATGTTTATGTAGATATCGAAAGGCTTTCCGGATTCGAGAACAGGGGAATCCGGGTGGATCATTTAAGTACTAATTTCGGCTATACTTCCGAAGAAATGGTCCTGGAAAATCTCCAGATCGAAACTCCCTATTCGAAAATCGATTCGGACATTCGATTTGATATCACCAATGGCTTTGCCGGCTTTATTAATAAGGTGCCTGTTGAAATGACCTTAAGGCCCTCAACCATTTCAACAAATGACCTGGAACCTTTTTACGACAAATTCGGGAAGGACCAAAAGATCAATATTTCTACCAGTCTCGATGGAATTTTAAATGATTTTATGCTGGTCGACCTTAAAATGAACGGACTTGACCGTACCCGTCTTGAAGGAGACCTGCAAATCACAAATTCTTTGTCCTCAATGGAGGGTGAATTTTCGTTAAATGGCGAGATCACCAATCTTTCCACGAATTATTATGATCTTATTAATCTACTCCCGGGTTTGTTACGGGATAAATTGCCTAAAGAACTAAGGGAGCTGGGGAACGTTCAGCTTGAGGGAGATATATTTGTTTCAGAAAATTCTTTGTCTACAGATGCTAACCTGTTCTCACAATTGGGAACAGCCACGGTGGACCTGGAAATGAAAGGCTTTGGGGAAGGTGTGATCACCTCCTATGAAGGTCGCCTGGTGGTAAGGGATTTCAATATTGGGAGGCTGGCCAATGTGCAGGATCTTGGAACCACTTCCTTAAATGTCACTTTTGACGGGAGAGGTTTTACGACCGAGACTCTTAATACCCAGGTTCAGGGCAGTATTTCAAAGCTCGTGTTCAAAGATTACGCCTATAATAACCTCAAATTGCGTGGTATTTTAAAAGCTCCTCTTTTCAATGGAAATGTTATTTCACTGGATCCTAATCTTCGCATGGAATTTAACGGGCTCGCGGATTTTTCTGCCGATATCAACGTGTACGATTTTGAAGCCTCGGTTGCCCATGCCGACCTGGCTGCTCTAAATCTGGTTCAACGCGACAGTATCTCAAATTTTCAAGGGGATGTAATCATGAACATTGAAGGTACTAACCTTAACAATTTTGAAGGAGAAATCTATCTCCTGAATACTTCTTATAAGAATGATAATGATACCTATATGTTCAAGGATCTGGAAATAACTTCAGATTTTGATGGGCCTGTAAGAACTATAGAGGTGCATTCTCCAGATGTTATTAATGGTACCATAGAAGGAATATTTGACATTACAGAAGTTCCTGCCCTGGTCGAGAATGCGGTGGGAAGTCTTTATACCAACTATCGCCCCAATAAGATCACTACCGACCAGTATCTCAATTTTGATTTTGATATTTACAATAAGATCGTAGAAGTCTTTTATCCCGAAATTGCACTGGCGCCCAATACCTTCATCCGCGGAAGTGTGGAATCTGATGAATCTGAGTTTCGGTTAGCTTTTCGATCTCCTCAAATAGAAGCTTTCAATAACTTGTTTGAAAAGGTTAATATTCAGGTAGATAACTCGAACCCGCTTTTTAATACCTTTATTGAAATTGACAGTGTTGCGACCAGCTTTTATAACATAAAGGATTTCAATCTTATTAACGTTACGCTTAACGATACGCTCTTTATGCGATCGGAGTTTAAAGGTGGTCCAAAAAGTAATGATGAGTTTAATCTCAATTTGTACCACACCATTAATGAGAATAATAATTCAGTAGTGGGCTTACAACCTTCGGACTTAAAATTCAAGGAAAGTGTTTGGCATCTCAATGAGGAGGGAAACAGGTCCAACAGGATAATTTTTTCTAAAGGATTTAATAATGTATTAATCGACTCCCTGGTGCTTAGTCATGAAAATGAGGAAATTCGGCTTGCAGGAGTGATGCGGGATTCTACCTATAAGGATTTTCAAATGGAGTTTGATAATGTGGACCTGTACAAGATCACCCCCGAAATTTCAAGCCTGGAAATGGGAGGGATAGTAAACGGTTCTCTGAACCTTCTGCAGCAGGATGGTGCTTACTACCCTAACACCTCTCTTACTGTAAATGATCTCACTCTTAATGACCAGATGCTGGGAATACTTAATCTGGATGTAATGGGTAACCGGGATCTAAGCCTTTATAACGTCAATACTTCCCTTAGAAATGCGGGATTGGAATCACTTTCGGCTATTGGAGAAATCTATGTCGAAGGGGATTCTCCTGAAATTGCACTTGATGTAGATCTTAAAAATTTCAACATGGCGGCTTTTAGTCCTTTGGGTAAGGATGTCATTAGTAATATAAGAGGGCTGGTTTCGGGAGAAGCCGATATTTCCGGAGATTACCGAAATCCTGAAATAGAGGGAAGGCTTTTTCTTGATAATGCCGGTTTGTCTGTTCCTTATTTGGAAGTGGATTACGCTTTTGAAGAAGGGGCAGTGGTGAATTTGACTCAGCAGCAGTTTAATTTTGATGAGATTGGAATTACCGATACCAAATACAACACGAAGGGTATTCTTGATGGCACTATTTCACATACAAACTTTAGAGACTGGGTTTTAGGATTGAATGTTTCTACCGATCGGTTGTTGGTGCTGGATACCGAATATGAAGAGGAAGCCCTTTATTATGGAACCGCGTTCATTGGGGGAAATGCTTCAATTTACGGCCCCACTTCAGAACTTGTAATTGATGTGATAGCAGCCACACGTAGAGGAACGGTTTTCAAAATTCCAATAAGTGATTCTGAAAGTATTGGAGACAACTCTTTTATCCACTTTTTAAGCCCCGAGGAGAAGGCTGCACGCCTTGCAGGGGAAGAACTGGAATTCCAGGAGGTAAAAGGGCTGGAGCTTAATTTTGATCTGGATGTCACCAATGATGCTTTGGTTGAACTGGATATTGACGGAAGTATTCTTCGCGGAAGAGGAGCAGGTACTTTGCTAATTGAGATCAATACCCTGGGGAAATTTAATATGTGGGGTGACTTTATTGCAAACACAGGAGAATACATTTTCAACTATGGGGCGCTTCAAAAACGGTTTGAAGTAAGACCGGGAGGAAGCATCAACTGGAATGGGAACCCTGCACTTGCCGATCTCAATATAAGCGCTGTTTATGAAGCTCATGCCAACCCTGCGATCATCCTGGACAATCCGGGAATTAGCCGAAGAATACCGGTAGAAGTAGTGATCAACCTGGAAGGGGAACTGGTACAACCCGACTTTTCATTTGACCTGGAATATCCCAATGTTGCTTCAACGGTACGGTCTGAACTGGAATATAAAATTGAAACCAGTGGTAATAGTGAAGCCCAGGCGTTCTCCCTGTTGGCCCTGGGACAGTTTTACACGCCCGACGTATTTGGAGGCAGTGCCGGAAGTGCCATTTTAGGAGGAGTTTTCCAGAGTGCATCTTCAGGGCTGTTCAGCAGTCTGGTGGGAGACGATGGAGGTGTTTTTGAAGTGGGACTTAATTATGAACAGGGATCCCGAACTCCCGAACAATCAATGGCCGACCGATTTGGAGTCACTCTTTCCACGCAGATAAGTGAACGGGTACTTATTAACGGCCAGGTGGGAGTGCCTGTAGGAGGTGTTACCGAAACAGTTATTGTAGGTAACCTGGAGATCGAATTTTTGTTAAATGAAGAAGGAAATCTGAGAGCTAAAATCTTTAACAGGGAAAACAATATTCAATACCTTGGAGAAGAACTGGGCTTCACCCAGGGAGTTGGGCTGTCTTACCAGGTAGATTTTGATACTTTTAAAGAACTGTTGAGAAAAGTTGTTGACAAGGAAATCTCGAGCTCAGCCATAAAAGAGGAAGAGGAAGAAGGCCCGGTTGAGAAAAGGAAAAGTCTTGCACCAGATTATATACGGTTCCCCGGTGCCGACGATCAATAAAAGAACAGGGGGCTCAAAAATGCCATTTTTGAGCCCCCTGTCATATTCATTTTTTGATCTTTGTTATTTCCTTTACTTAACTGCGATCATACTTATTTCCACATTCACAAACTTTGGAAGATTCGCCACCTCCACAGTTTCCCGTGCCGGGGCTGTCGCTTCATTAAAATATTTTGAGTAAACGGCATTGATCCTGGCGAAATTATTCATGTCACTTATGAAGATCGAGCTCTTCACTACATTTTCAAAGTCCATTTCGGCTGCACCCAATATGGCTTTGAGGTTGCGCATTACCTGCTCTGTCTCCTCTTCAATATTTTTCTGTTCCAGTTCCCCGTTCACGGGATTAATAGCGATCTGTCCCGAAATATACAAAGTGTTTCCGCTTAGAACAGCCTGATTGTAAGCTCCTATTGGTGCCGGAGCATCTTTGGTTTGAATGATGGTTTTCATAATTTTTAGCTTTTATAAACTTCTGTCTCTTTCTCTCCTTTTTTCATATTTAATATCCCTCAACAAGGAAGACTTGATCCCTATAAAGAAATTCCATTGCTTATAAACTCCAAAAGGAGTCCAACTAAAGGTCATTCTCCAGCTTTCAAGATCCCGTGCAAATCGCAACTGGGTATGGGTGAAACCGGTATTTACAAAATCATAACCCGAGGAGGCACCAACAGTCCATTTTGGAGAAAATTCCACATCTCCCGAAAACATAAGGGAATGTGAGGAAATCTCATTTTGTCTTGCAGTGTTACTGTAGTTCATAGCATAAGCCAGCCTTAGGTTCCACGGTATTTCAAAATTGTACCATAAATTCTCGTTTTCTTCCTCATCGGGCATATCGGTTTCTTTTTCGTCATAAAAAGTACCGTCGATATCCATGTCTTTTCCAAAAAGATCATCGGGTCTTCCTCCATTTCTGAAGGTTTGATTTTCAAGCCTGTTGACATTCTCTTTTCCACCCGAAAAATCCTGGCTTGAGAAGGAATATCCAAAACTTACATTGGCATTAGTAAGCCTAAAGAGACTTCCGCCATTTTCAATATTTAATTTATCTATACGGCGGTTGGCGTTGTTTAAAGCATATATATCAAGGTTACTTCCAAAATTAATATCCAGTTTGTTCTGTATCACCGGGATACTTCCGCGTATGCTAATAGGGGAGAGCTTTAAGGAATCTCCTGCAAGATTGTAGGAAGTGCTAATATTAAAGTTGTTTAGCAGTTTTATCTTCCGTGGTTCGGCATCTACGGAATCTTTCACCTTAGCTTCAAAAGTGTTACTTAACGACAGGCCAATAGAACTGGAAAAGATTTTTCCCGGAGGTCCATAGAGGGAACCCTGAAATCGAGAATAATCTACAACACGTTCTTCCCGTCCATCTGTCTCGGGGATGACATATTGATCATAATAGTAATCAAATCCCGGATTGATATTATAGCTTATAGAGGGACGCATAACGTGCCGTATTGCCTGGTACTTACCATCACCGCCAAAGGTTTTCATCCCATAAATGGTAGTTCCTATACTGGTGTTGAAGTTGTAGGTACGAAAAGAATCAAAACCACTCACAGTGTCTATAACCTCCCTGCGGGCTTCCTCGTCATAAGATCTCTCAAAAGTTTTGAAAACCCACGACTCGGTATAATTTGTCCCTGCACTAACACTTAAGTAGTTGAATAATTTAAAGTTTGTAGTAAGCGGAATAGTATGCTGTGCACCAAAAACTGCATCTTTAAACATTTCAGGTGTAAAGAAAAGCGAGTCTGTAGTCCGGAATCTGTTCTCACCCCTAAAATTGTATTGGAAATTTATGTTTTCAATAATTCCTTTTTTTGAACCCACTTTTGGCTCGAAAGGATAAACTCTTGCCATACTGGCCTGCACTGTTGGCAGGGTCATATTTATTTGATTGGTATTGGTGTTCTGGCTGTGTGTGGCAGTGATGCTTAGGTTTACCTGCGGCTCAATATTGAATGTTTTGGAATAAGAAACCGAAGAAGTTAATGTATTTGTCAACCTGTTCCCGGTGTTCATTTGATTGGTAGAGGCCTGGTAATAGTCACTACTACCAAGGTTCACGGCTGCCGAGAACCTTGAAGAAGGATTTGCTTTTGAATCCTGGGAGTGGTTCCAGCGCAGGTTGTAAATAGTGCCTTCAGAAAAATCGGGAAAACCTCTTTCACTGTTTATTTGCTTTTCATATCTAAAGCTCAGGTTTCCCCTAAATCTATATCGTAGGGCATAAGAAGATTCCATTCTTAAGCCATAGCTCCCGTTAGTGTAATAATCTCCCAGCACCGTTAGATCTACATAATCATTAATGGCAAAATAATAACCTCCATTTTGCAGGAAGAATCCGCGGTTGTTGTCATCACCGAATGAGGGAATGATAAATCCCGAGGTCTGCTCATCGGTCATTGGGAAATAGCCAAACGGAAGACCTAAAGGAGTAGGAACATCGGCAATGTACATATTCACCAGGCCGGAGACTATCTTTTTATCGGGTACTAATTTGATCCTTCTGGCATAAAAATAATAATCTGGGTTTTCTTCATTAGGGGAGGTGGTAAACCTCACATTCTTCATGTAATACACTGAGTCATTTTCCCGCTTTGTGATTTGACCGAGCACTTTAAATTCTCCCTGATCTGTTCGGGAATTGAAGACGAGGGCTTTTTCAGAATCAAAATTGAATCGAATCGAGTCGGGACGCACCACATTTTGGGCCTGTGTGAAAACCGGTTTTTGAGTGTAAACTCCTGCCGTATCTACAATTCCGTAGGCATACACTTCATTGCGTTCATTGTCGAGAATGATCCTTCCTGCGGTAATGTTGATATCACCATAGGTCACTTCGGCATTATTATAAAGGTATATCCTGTTTTCCCGCGGACTCAGACGCATGTAGTCTTCTGCAGTATAGACTACTCTATCGGCCAGCATTTCCCGTTTTGGTTTTACTGTATCTTGTGGAGTAAGTGTAATTACAGGAATTGGAGCTTCTATTTTTATGGAGTCCTGGATGGGTTGTACAGGTTCACGTTCTGCAGGGATGCGGATACCTTCTTTGGTTTTAATTTCCTGTGCTGTGGATTTTGAGGCTAATGAAAGCATAAAAATACAGCAGGAAAGTATGTAAAGTATCTTTGTTCGCAATGGTAGTTATGCTATTTTTGTATGGTGTGGCTCGTTTTTTGAAGTCTCAAAATTACATATATTTTTTAAGGTACCTTTTGAGTTCACTAAAAATAATAAGCACCCCTAATGAACCGTTATTTCCATATGAAAACGAATTTTCTTGCAATTTTAATATTTTTTACTGCTATTAATCCTTTAATGGCTGCTTCTGTAGCAGGAGATCCGCCGCGCGATCCCTTTGTAGTTGTGTTAGATGCGGGGCATGGAGGTCATGACCCCGGTAACACCTGGAACGGTTACAAAGAAAAAGGAATCGCTTTAAATATCGCCCTAAGGGTTGGTGCTGAACTTGAAAAGATCCCGGATATTAAGGTGATCTATACCCGTAAGTCAGATGTTTTTGTAACTCTGGCAGGAAGAGCACAGATCGCAAATAAGGCCGAAGCAGATCTTTTTGTTTCAATTCATATGAATGGTCATAAATCCCAAGCCCAGGGAACCGAGACCTTTGTACTTGGGCTTCACCGTAACCAGGATAACCTGGAGGTGGCAATGCGTGAGAACCAGGTAATCTTTCTTGAGGAAGATTATGAAATGACTTATGACGGCTTTAATCCTAATTCTCCTGAGTCTTATATAGGACTTACTCTTATGCAGGAAGAGTATTTGGATCAAAGTATTTTGCTTGCAGATTTTATTCAGAAGAATTTTACCAACTTAAATAAACGGGTTAACCGCGGGGTAAAACAGGCGGGGTTCCTGGTGTTGAGGGAGACCTATATGCCTAGTGTTCTTATAGAAGCAGGATTTTTAAGCAATAGGTCCGAAGGTGCTTTTCTTAATAGTGCGGCCGGTCAGGCTGCAATTTCTGAATCTATTGTTCGGGCCGTAAAGGATTACAAAAATTCGATGAATCTTTCTATTCTGGACAATATAGAAGCTAATCCTCCTATTGAGCTCACCCAGGAATCTGAAGATAGACCTCTGGACGTATATGATGGAATAACCTTTAAGGTGCAATTGGCGGCATCAGGTAAAA
Organism: Salinimicrobium sp. TH3; assembly: GCF_026676115.1. GTDB lineage: Bacteria > Bacteroidota > Bacteroidia > Flavobacteriales > Flavobacteriaceae > Salinimicrobium. The sequence goes on from NZ_JAPONB010000004.1 coordinate 28,045, forward strand.
AGCTGGATCCAAATTCAAGAAATTTTAAAGGATTGAACCAGGTTTCGAGAAATAAAGAAGGAAAGCTTTTCAAATATTACTACGGTGCATCTTCCAGTTATTCCCAGATACAGGATTTGCATGATAAGGCAAAACGTACCGGTTACCCCGACAGTTACATAGTCGCATTCCGTGGAAATGAGAAGATCAGCGTTAATGAGGCGTTAAAAACAAAAATGGAATAGTCCTTCTTTACTATATAAATTTTATATTTGTCCCTAATCAAATAGGACGATTTTTGTGAAATATACTAAGGAGGTTAAAACTGCTCTTTTGGCCATAGTTGCCATTCTTCTGTTCATTTTTGGATATAGCTTTTTAAAAGGTAAAAACTGGTTTGATTCCAGCAGGACCTTTTATGCCATTTATAATGATGTAGAAGGGCTTTCGCCTTCATCTCCCGTGACCATCAATGGGCTCAAGGTGGGAAATGTAACTAAAATTGGATTTTTAGATCACTCAGGCAAACTGGTGGTGACTTTTCTTGTTGACAACTCTTTTCCTTTTTCTGAAAATAGTGTCGCCCAAATCTATGGTGGTGGTCTTATTGGAGGAAAATCCCTTGCAATCATACCAAAATATGAAGAGGGACAAATGGCCAAATCTGGCGACACATTGCCCGGTGCGATAGAAGAGGGGTTACTGGAACTGGTGAATGAAAGGCTAACACCTCTTCAGGAAAAAGTGGAAAAGGTTATTGTAAGTACAGATTCGCTTATAAATTCCTTTAACGAGGTAATGAATCCTACTACCCGTCAAAATTTAAAAAATAGTATTGCTAATCTTAACGCAACTATTGCTTCATTAAACAATTCAGCAAACACGGTAGAAGATGTTTTAACTGAAAATTCTCCAAAGCTAGACCGCACCTTCACCAACCTTGATGAAATGGCCGTAAACTTCAGTAATTTTTCAGATACTCTTTCTCAATTCGATGTAAGAAAGGTAACAGAGGATCTGGAAATGGCAGTGGCTAATTTTGAAAATGTTACCAGAAAACTTAATTCGGGAGAGGGAACTGCAGGTAAACTTCTTAATGATCCTTCAGTCTTTAATAATCTTGAAAGGGCAACCAATCAATTGGATGCATTGATACAGGATGTGAAATTGAATCCAAAACGTTACGTACATTTTTCTATCTTTGGGAAAAACCCGGGCCCTTATTCGCCCCCTCGAGATTCATTAAAATAACCAACCAACCATGCAGATCCTTGCACAAATCGCCTTTATCCTTGCCGTCGCAATTGGGTTAGGTATTTTTATTCGCAACATCCGGAGAATGATCCGGAATATTAAACTGGGTCGGGAAGCCGATCGAACCGATAACCCCGGGAAAAGATGGGGTAAAATGGCTAAAATAGCTTTGGGGCAGTACAAGATGGTGCGAAGACCTGTATCGGGTATTATCCACGTCATTGTTTATCTTGGTTTTATTATCATCAACATAGAGGTCCTGGAAATTATAATCGACGGGATCTTTGGCACTCATAGAATTTTTGCCTTTGCCGGTTCTTTCTATAGTTTTCTTATAGGTGCTTTTGAAATCCTGGCATTATTGGTTCTTGTAGGAGTGATTATTTTCTGGATAAGACGTAATATCCTGACCATTCAGAGATTCAGGGCCAGAGAGCTTACTGAGTGGCCGAAGAACGATGCAAATTACATCCTGTACTTTGAGATGGTGCTAATGTCGCTCTTTCTAATCATGAATGCTGCCGATTACCAATTACAATTAAATCTTGCTCCTCACTATGCCATGGCTAGTGGAGAGATCGCCGGTGCTTTTCCAGTAAGTAGTTTTTTACTGCCTCTCCTGGATGGTTTTACTAATTCCACACTTATAATTATTGAAAGAACCGCATGGTGGTTACATATTTTAGGAATTCTTTTCTTTTTGAATTACCTGTACTATTCCAAGCATCTTCATATACTTCTGGCTTTTCCTAATGTTTATTATTCCAAGATTAAACCAAAAGCAGAATTTGATAACATTGAAGCTGTGACCAAAGAAGTGCAGCTAATGATGGATCCGGATGCCGACCCATTTGCTGCTCCAGCGGAACCAGAAGGCGAAGCAGAAGGAGAGTCCGAAAAATTTGGAGCCTCAGATGTATTTGATCTCAACAGGGTCCAATTGCTTAATGCTTACACCTGTACCGAATGTGGGCGGTGTACAGATCAATGTCCCGCGAACAACACCGGGAAATTGCTTTCTCCAAGAAAAATCATGATGGATACCCGGGATCGTCTGGAAGAGGTGGGAGAAAACATCAACAAGAATGGAAAATTTGAAGATGATGGTAAACAACTTCTCGATGATTACATCTTAAGGGAGGAAATTTGGGCATGTACGACCTGTCAAATGTGTATAGAGGCTTGTCCTGTGGGAATTGACCCCCTTTCCATAATTGTGGAGATGAGAAGGTATCTAATGATGGAACAAAGCGCAGGACCGGCAGATTTAAATAATGCGATGGGTAACATCGAGAACAATGGAGCACCATGGCCTTACAACCAGATGGACCGCTTAAATTGGGCAAACGAAAATTAATTACCAAATTGGCCTTTTTGAGGCTGCAATAAAAAATACAATGGCAGAAAATATTAAAGTGCCAACCATGGCAGAATATATGGCCGAAGGAAAACAACCTGAAGTCCTGTTTTGGGTAGGTTGCTCCGGAAGTTTTGACGACAGGGCAAAGAAAATTACAAAAGCTTTTGTAAGGCTGCTCAACAGGGCAAATGTTGATTTTGCTGTGCTTGGAACAGAAGAAAGCTGTACCGGCGATCCTGCAAAACGCGCCGGGAATGAATTTCTTTACCAAATGCAGGCTGCCGGAAATATCGAGGTTTTAAACGGGTACGAGATCAAAAAGATTGTAACCACCTGTCCTCACTGTTTCAATATAATTAAAAATGAATATCCCGGTCTTGGAGGGAATTATGAAGTGATGCATCACACTACTTTTCTCAAATCTTTGTTAGAAGAAGGCAGACTAACAGTAGAAGGTGGAAAATTTAAGGGCAAAAGGATCACTTTTCACGACCCCTGTTATTTAGGTCGGGGAAATGGAATTTATGAAGCACCCCGTGATCTACTAAGAAAACTTGAAGTTGAATTAGTAGAGATGAAAAGGTGTAAAAAGGATGCCATGTGTTGTGGTGCCGGAGGTGCCCAGATGTTTAAAGAACCCGAGCCGGGAAAAGAAGATGTAAACGTCGCGCGTACAGAGCAGGCAATTGAAGTTAAGCCAGAGGTAATCGCAGCCGGATGTCCTTTTTGCAACACGATGATGACAGATGGGGTTAAATCCAAGAACAGGGAAGACAACATTGCAGTAATGGATATTGCAGAGATGATCGCAACTGCTGAAGATCTCTAGTGCAGAAGCTATAATAAAAAAAAGCGAGGGTCCAAAAATAGCATTTTGGACCCCCGCTTTTTTGTTTACCTTCTATTTCAGTTTTAAAGTCTCTTCTTCTGGTTTTTTGTTCCTCACCAGGATAAGGATATCATCTTCGGTGAGTCCTTCTTCAATATAATCTCCCTGTTTTCCCTGTAGATAAGCATACTTCTCAATATTTGTTTGGTATTCGGGCCGCGGAAGGATTTTGTCCTTATCCCCATAACCTTTTAAGTAGGCAAGGACCACTTCATCGTCTGTGGCTTTTAAATGTTTCTGTTTTTCGTACCTGGATAAAAGCAATATGGCATCGAAAAGACCCTGTTGCTGCATTTCTATATAAGAGTTTCCTCCTGCCGCGTGAATTGGTTCATGATAATAAATACAAATAGGCGCTGTAACGGTGTAGCAATAAGATTCTACAAAATTGTTTAATTCATCCCAAATACTTCCAACCTCCACATGAATTTGCTTTTCCTCGCGCAGCCAGGATGCGAGGTCGGGGAGCTGATCTTTTTTTGACCGGTAGCCAAGTTTTCTTGCCTTTTTAAAAAGTTCCTTCTCCTTTGTGTCCATAGAACAAATTTAGAAGAGGAAACTTCAGGAAATTATGATTTTTATCAGCTTGTAGAAAAGCTTTTACTATAGCAGAAGAAGCAATAATGACAAGGAGAAATTATACAACTTTAACCTTCTCAAATTGGAATCCCGCCTTCAAATCTCTTATTTTTGTATTACTAAATTATATCCAAAAAATGTTTGTCCCATTTGAAACTTTACCAGAGAGTTCCCGCGTTTGGGTCTTTCAGGCAAACCGCTCTTTTACAGAGGAAGAGCAGACAGAAATTAAAGAAAAACTTGAGGCTTTTATTGAGCAGTGGACTGCCCACGGCGCCAATCTCCAGGCTTCTTATGAAATGCGTTACAAGCGATTTATCATTCTTGCTCTTGACCAGAAAATGAATGCTGCTACAGGATGCTCCATAGATGAATCTGTGCGCTTTATTCAACAGCTTGAGAAAGATTATAACGTCGATCTTCTTGATAAGATGAATGTCTCCTATAAACAGGGTGAATTTGTGGCTTATAAAACGCTTACAGACTTCAGGAAAATGGCCAAAGAAAAAGCCGTTTCTCCCAAAACTATTGTGTTTAATAACCTCGTGAACAATAAAGCTGAATATCTTTCAGATTGGGAAGTACCTGCATCTGAAAGCTGGCACAAGCGTTTCCTAAACTAATGAAAATTAAAAGCAGCCCCTTTTCAGGCCTTTTATTGGCCTCGTTCCTTATTACCCAAATTTCATTTTCCCAAACAAGCCCTTTAATTGCAGAAGATGTAGAGCAACAAAGGCAATGGGTAGACAGCATCTATGATGCTATGACCCTGAAGGAGAAAGTTGGGCAGCTTTTCATGATTGATGTTTTCTCGTCAGATCCTCCTGCAAAAATTGAAAAAGCCAGAGAATTGGTGGAGCAGCATTACGTTGGCGGGGTGATCTTTTCCAAAGGAGGTCCTAAAAGACAGGTGAAGCTCCAGAACGAATTGCAGGAGCTTTCCAAAATCCCATTGCTTATAGGTATGGATGCAGAGTGGGGCCTGGCGATGCGCCTTGATTCTACCTATGCTTATCCATGGAATATGACCCTGGGTGCTATTCAGGATGAAAACTTAATAACAGAAGTGGGTGCCAGTATAGCCCAACATTCAAAAAGGCTGGGGGTGCACATGAACTTTGCCCCGGTGGTCGACATCAATACAAATCCTGAAAACCCTATTATTGGCAATCGTTCCTTTGGCGAAAACAAGACCAATGTTACCAGTAAATCCATTGCTTTTATAAAAGGGATGCAAAGAGAAGGTGTACTGGGAAGCGCTAAACATTTCCCGGGACATGGGGATACAGAGAGGGATTCCCATAAAACCCTGCCCGTTGTGGATTTTTCCCGTGACAGGATCTTTAGAGAGGAACTTTTTCCATACAGGGAATTAATAGCCGAAGGGCTCAGCAGTGTTATGGTAGCACATTTAAATGTTCCCAGCCTCGAAGAACGTACAGAATTTCCTTCTAGTCTTTCTCATGAAATAGTCACTGGTATTTTAAAGGAAGAATTGAACTTTAACGGACTTATAATTACTGATGCTCTCAATATGAAGGGCGTAGCCAATTTTGACGAGCCGGGAGAAATAGATCTGGCGGCATTTTTGGCGGGGAATGATATCTTACTCTTTTCTGAAGATGTTCCAAAAGCTTCAGAATTAATCGTAGAAGCCTATAACAAAGGCCTAATTACTGAAGCCCGGCTGAAACATTCGGTTAGAAAAATCCTTTACGCAAAATATAAAATTGGTCTTGATAAGTATAAACCTGTCGACCCCGTTTATGTTATTGAAGATCTCAATAGCATTCGTAATGAGGTGCTCTCTCATAAACTGTACGAAAATGCCATGACGGTGATCAAAAATGACCGGTCCACCTTACCCATTCAGGATTTGGAAACCAGTAAGATCGCCTATGTCCATTTTGGAGAAGACTCCGGGAATGCCTTTTTTGAGCAGTTAAATCGTTATGCACAGGTAGATTCAGTTTCAGCAGAAAATCTGAATGAGCTTTTAGATAAACTCGATTCATATAACCAGGTTATCATTGGATATCATCAATCTTCTGCTTCTCCCTGGAGTGGTTTCAAACTGAATCAAAAAGAGCAGACCTGGCTCTATGAAATCGCAAGGAAAAATAAAGTAATTCTCAATATTTTCACGAGTCCTTATGCTTTACTCGACCTGGAAACCACTGCCAATTTTGAGGCTATACAAGTAGCTTATCAAAATACCATTCTTGGGCAGCAAAAGGCTGCACAGGTTATTTTTGGGGCTCTCGAAGCCAAAGGGAAACTTCCTGTAAGTGCCGGGAATAATTTTCCCGTGGGCACCGGCTACAGAACGCGTAACCTCGAACGCCTGTCTTATGGGTTGCCAGAACAGGTGGGAATGAATTCTTACAAACTCAGCAAAATTGACGACCTCATTCAAAAGGCGTTAGATAAAAAAATGACCCCGGGATTACAGGTGCTGGTAGCGCGTAAGGGAAAGGTTATTTACGAAAGAAATGCAGGCTACCATACCTATGAGAAGGAAATACCGGTAAAGTCTTCAGATGTTTATGATCTTGCTTCACTTACCAAGATCCTTGCTACCCTTCCGCTTTTGATGGAACTGGTAGACCAGGATGAAATCGATTTGGAGACAACATTGGGGGAGATGTTACCATCCTTCCGCGGAAGCAATAAAGAGCAGGTCACCATTCTGGAAATGCTGTCGCACTACGCCCGATTCAAGAGCTGGATTCCTTTCCACAGGATGACCATTGATAAGAATACAAAGCGACCAGATGTAAAATATATTCGTTCTCAACAGGACAGAGGTTACAATGTACAGATAGCCGAAAAAATGTATGTTAGGAATGACATTAGAGACACGGTGCTAAAGATCATTAGGGATAGCGAACTTGAAAGAAGAAAAGCTTACAAATACAGTGATCTTCCTTTCTATCTGCTCAAATTTTATCTGGAGGATATTTACGGGACTTCCCTGGAGTATCTCACCCAGGATCATTTTTATAAATCTTTAGGTGCTCATAACACCACCTATTTACCTCTTAAGAAGTTTCCAAAAGAAAGAATTGTGCCTACAGAGAATGACCAAAACTGGAGAAATCAGCTCCTACAGGGCTTTGTCCATGATGAAGGAGCTGCTCTTTTGGGAGGAATTGGAGGCCAGGCCGGTTTGTATTCCACAGCCAATGACGTGGCCAAGATCATGCAAATGTATTTGAACGGTGGACAATATGGAGGTAAAATATATTTTGACCAGGAGACGGTTGACAAATTTAATACCTGCTATTATTGCGAAGATGACGTGCGGCGTGGGGTAGGATTTGATAAACCCCAGCTAAGTGATGTCGGTCCTACCTGTGGATGTGTTTCCATGACCAGCTTTGGTCATAGTGGTTTTACCGGAACTTTTACCTGGGCTGACCCCGATGAAGAAATAGTTTACGTATTTTTAGCGAACCGTATACATCCTTCTGCAGGAAACAATGAACTAACGAGGGAGAGCATTAGGTCAAATATTCAGGAACTTATTTACGAAGCTATAGAACGCTGATACATGAAAATAGGCATTGTTTGTTACCCCACCTTTGGTGGTAGTGGTGTGGTTGCTACAGAATTGGGAATGGCACTCTCCAGGAGAGGCCACGAGATCCATTTTATTACATATAAACAGCCGGTAAGGCTGGAACAACTTTCGCATAACATACATTTTCATGAAGTAAATGTTCCCGAATATCCACTTTTTCATTATCAGCCATACGAGCTTGCATTAAGCAGCAAACTTGTTGACATGGTGAAACTTCATAAGATAGAGGTGCTGCATGTACATTATGCTATCCCTCACGCTTATGCAGGTTACATGGCAAAAAAGATGCTGGAGGAAGAAGGAATCTACCTGCCAATGGTGACCACCCTTCATGGAACCGATATTACCCTGGTGGGAAACCATCCTTTCTACAAACCGGCTGTAACTTTTAGTATAAATAGCAGCGATGTAGTAACCTCGGTTTCCCAGAGCCTTAAAGCAGATACATTAAGACTTTTCAACGTAAAGCGTGAGATCAATGTGGTGCCAAATTTTATTGATACCACCAAATACACTCAGTCAATTAGCAACTGCCAAAGGACAATGCTTGCCGAAAGTGATGAAAGGATCATTACTCACGTAAGTAACCTGCGAAAGGTGAAACGTATAAGAGATGTGATCATGATCTTTTATGAGGTTCAGAAAAAGCTTAAATCAAAGCTTATTATGGTAGGGCAGGGGCCCGAGAGGGAAATGGCCGAAGAACTGGTGCATGACCTGGGGCTGGAAGAAAAGGTTTTATTTCTTGGGGAATCTCATGAAATAGATAAGGTGCTGAGTTATTCAGATCTTTTTCTCCTGCCTTCAGAAAAAGAGAGTTTTGGCCTTGCGGCACTTGAAGCAATGGTCAATGGCGTACCCGTGATCTCTACGAATACCGGCGGACTTCCGGAGGTGAATAAACACGGTTTTTCGGGGTATTTAAGTGATGTGGGTGATGTTGAGGAAATGGCTGCAAATGCTATTCGAATACTTGAAAATGAGGAAGTTCTAAATGAGTTCAAAGAAAATGCACGCAAACAATCCTTTACTTTCGATATATATTCTGTAGTACCTTTATATGAAGATCTGTACCAAAAGGCTTTAGATCTGGTTCAAAAAGAAAAGGCTGCCAAAAAATAGATTTTTGACAGCCTTTTCTTTTTATTAATTGATCTTCTAGAACTGATACCTGATACCTAATGCAATATCAAAATCCACGTCATCACCATAATCATCTAGACCTAATTCTGGTCTAAAATCCAGAGATAGTAACAGTGGGAAATCAAAATTATATTCGATACCTATGTCTCCGGCTGCAAGAGCGAAAAACTCGCTGTCATCAGAATGATCGTGATCATCATCAAAGCTTCTGGATCCTAAACCGGCACCAGCGCCTGCATACCAGTTGAAGCCTCCTTCAATATTCCAAACCCACTGGTATAAACCAACAACTTTAAAAGCATCATAATGACCTCTATCTCCCCAGCCTAAATCGAATTCCAATCTATTGTTTTCAGAAAGACCATGTTGATAAGAAATTTCTGTTCCAAATCCTCCACTGTCACCTAAGCGTAGACCCAGGGCATGATCGGCAATATTTTGTGCTTGAGAATTAAGGGTAAATCCTAAAATACATAAAGTCAGTAAAACAATTTTTTTCATATCTTTTCATTTAATTTGTTCCTACAAAATTAGACTATCTGTCATACCAACTACTCCCACCTTCAGCTAATTAAATGTTAATGTTAATTAAGACCTGTTAATCGGCCGTTCAATGGTCTGATAATTATACAACTATGAATGATAAGCTTAAGAATTTTAGCGGTAATCTGGAAGGAGATCTTTTTTACGATTCTCTTTGGCGTAGAATATTTGCTACAGATGCTTCTGTGTACCGCACTATACCACAGGCAGTTGCCTATCCAGCAACGGTCCAGGATATAAAAGAACTAATTTCTTTTGCTCGCAGGAATAAAACATCACTTATCCCAAGAACGGCAGGCACCTCGCTCGCCGGGCAGTGTGTTGGCGAGGGTATAGTTGTAGATGTTTCCAAGTACTTTACAAAAATAATTGATCTAAATGTTGAAAAGAAGACCGTAAAGGTGCAGCCAGGGGTAATTCGGGATGATCTAAACCGTTTTCTCCAGGCACATGATCTATTTTTTGGTCCCAATACTTCTACCTCCAATCGTTGTATGATAGGTGGAATGGTGGGCAACAACTCCAGCGGTACCACTTCAATTAAATATGGCGTCACCAGAGATAAGGTGGTTGAGATGAAAGTGTTGCTGAGTGATGGTTCTGAAGCTGTTTTTTCTGAAATAACTTCGGAAGAATTCAGCAACAAATTGCAGCTGGACTCCATGGAAGGGGAGATCTACCGGAAATTATACGAGGAGCTGAAGCCAGAGGTTGTACGTCAACAGATCACTGCGGGTTTCCCAAAACCCGAAATCCACCGCCGCAATACTGGATATGCAGTAGATGAGCTTATTTTAGCCGAAGTCTTAGGTGGAAATGAAGAGAAGATCAATATATGCAAGCTCCTTTGCGGCAGCGAGGGCACCCTTGCGTTCACAACAGAAATTACCCTGCAGCTGGATGAACTGCCGCCTTCAAATGCTGTAATGATCGCAGCCCATTTTGATTCGGTTGAAAAATGCCTGCAGGCCGTGGTGCCCGCTATGAGACATTCATTGTTTACCTGCGAAATGATGGATAAGGTGATTTTGGATTGCACCAAAAACAGCCTTAAATACAAAGAGAACAGGTTTTTTATAGAAGGGGATCCTGCAGCTATTCTCATGCTGGAAATAAGAGCAACTTCTCAAAAAGAGCTTACAAACAGGACGGCCGAATTGCTTAAAACGCTCACAGATTCCGGATTGGCATATGCACTTCCAGTGCTGCGAAATGATACCATTGAACTTGCTCAGGAATTGCGAAAAGCAGGGTTAGGCCTTTTAGGAAATATAGTGGGCGATCGCAAAGCCGTTGCTTGTATTGAGGATACCGCAGTAGCTGTAGAAGATTTGGCTGCCTACATTTCAGAGTTTTCTAAATTGATGAAGAATTACGGGCAGGAGGCAGTGTATTACGCCCATGCCGGGGCTGGGGAACTACATCTGCGACCAATTCTCAATCTTAAAAAAGATGAAGATGTAGCTCTTTTTCGGAAGATCACCGAAGAGGTCGCTTCCCTGGTAAAAAAATATGGGGGTTCCATGAGCGGGGAACACGGTGACGGTAGAGTGAGAGCAGAATTTATTCGCTTTATGATAGGGGATGAGAATTATGACCTTTTAAAAAGGGTAAAACATATCTTCGATCCGGTAAATATTTTTAATCCCGGGAAAATCATTGATGCGCCTCCTATGGATGAAAGCTTAAGATACGAGCCAGGGCGGAAGGAACCGGAAATTAAAACGCTCATGGATTTTTCTGATTCCCTCGGAATTCTTAGAGGTGTCGAAAATTGCAACGGAAGCGGAGACTGTCGCAAACCTGCCGAAGCGGGAGGAACCATGTGCCCCAGTTATCGCGCCACCCGAAACGAAAAGGATACTACCCGCGCCCGGGCTAATGCTTTGCGCGAATTTTTGACGCATTCCAATAAACCCAATCGTTTTGATCATGAAGAGCTAAAAGAGGTTCTTGACCTTTGTATTAGTTGTAAAGGCTGTAAAAGTGAATGTCCTTCTAACGTTGATATGGCTGCTTATAAAGCTGAGTTTCAATATCAATATAATCAGGTAAATGGAAGTTCCATTCGCTCCAGGGCTTTTGCTTTTAATGCGGAAATGAATAAAAAGACATCGAAAATTTCCCCTTTTTCAAACTTTATGTTTTCCAATTCATTGACTGCAAGTATCCTGAAAAAAACTATGGGAATTGCACCGCAGCGAAGCTTGCCGCCGCTTTCGCGCCAAACTTTGTCTGCATACTACAGGAAAAATCAAAGGAAAATTAAGGATCCAATTAAAACCGTTTATCTTTTCAATGATGAATTTACAAATTACCTGGATTCGGAGGTAGGAGTGGCGGCCATAAAATTACTCAATGGACTGAACTATGAAGTTAAGATCATAGATCATCCTGAAAGTGGCCGCGGATTTATATCAAAAGGGTTTTTAAAAGAGGCCAGGGAGGTAGCCAATAAGAACATTGGGATATTTACGGAAATAATTTCTGAAGAAAGTCCTCTTTTGGGATTAGAGCCTTCAGCAATTCTAAGCTTTCGGGATGAGTATCTTAGGCTGGCCGATGACAAAGCAGCTGCAGCGCAGGTATCCAAAAATGCCTTTTTGCTGGAAGAATTTTTCAAAAAGGAAGTGGTCGCCGGAAATATAACTGCCAACTCTTTTACTTCAGATAAGAAGAGGATCAAATTACATGGACATTGTCACCAGAAGGCGCTTTCGGGAATTGAAAATACATTTGTGATGCTAAACCTTCCGGAGAATTTTGAGGTAACAGTAATTCCTTCGGGTTGTTGCGGGATGGCAGGTTCTTTCGGTTATGAAAAAGAGCATTATGAAGTGAGCATGCAAATAGGGGAACAAACGCTTTTCCCGGCAGTGAGAAAAGCTTCCGAAGAGACTTTAATTGCAGCTCCCGGGACCAGCTGCCGCCACCAAATATTTGACGGAACAGGGAAAAAAGCTCTTCATCCAGTGTCGATCATGGCGGAGGCCCTGAAATAACATTTTCAAATCTTGGCTTAAAAAATTACATTTGCTCAAAATCACCTTCAATGGCAGGGAATTCCTTCGGAAAACTTTTTAGACTTACCACTTTTGGGGAATCTCATGGCGAAGCTATTGGAGGGATAATTGACGGATGCCCCGCCGGACTCAAAATTGACCTTGAAAAAGTTCAGCAGGAAATGGATCGGCGTAAACCGGGACAATCGGCCATCGTTACTCAGCGTAAAGAACCTGATAGCGTTAGGTTTCTTTCAGGCATTTTTGAAGGTAAAACTACCGGAACTCCCATTGGTTTTGTTATTGAAAATTCCAATCAAAAATCCAATGATTATTCGCATATCAAAGATGTTTACCGTCCCTCTCACGCCGATTATACCTATGACCAAAAGTTTGGCAACAGGGATTACAGGGGTGGAGGAAGATCTTCGGCACGGGAGACTGCTTGTAGAGTGGCCGCGGGAGCTATTGCAAAACAACTGCTTAAGGATATAAAAATTACGGCTTATACTTCATCGGTAGGAGACATTCAGCTTCAGAAGAAATTCGAGGAGTTGGAGCTTTCAGAAATAGAAAAGAATCCGGTGCGCTGTCCAGATTCTGATACTGCCAGGAGAATGGAAGCTTATATAAAAGAAATTCGGTCGCAGGGTGATACTGTGGGTGGAGTAGTGGAGTGTGTTATCTCCAACGTACCCAAAGGGCTGGGAGAACCTGTTTTCGATAAACTTCATGCTGCTATAGGCGCAGCCATGCTTTCCATCAATGCTGTAAAAGGATTTGAATATGGGAGCGGGTTTGCAGGATCGGCGATGAAAGGCAGCGAACATAACGACCTTTTTGAACCTGATGGTTCAACCACTTCGAATTTTAGCGGTGGTATCCAGGGAGGAATTTCCAATGGGATGGACATAGTCTTTCGTGTGGCATTCAAACCTGTCGCCACAATTATGCAAAAGCAGAAAACCATTAATGCTCAAGGGCAGGAGGTAGAAATGCAGGGCAAAGGCAGGCATGACCCCTGTGTGGTGCCGCGTGCGATCCCTATTGTAGAAGCCATGGCAGCACTCGTACTTGCAGATTATTATTTATTGAACAGAACGTCTAAAATATAATTTCAGAGACACTTTAATATGAAAAAATTAGCACTGCACTGGCAGATTTTACTGGGAATGGCAGCCGGGGTGATCTTTGCCCTTATTATGACCAATTTTTCCTGGGGAGCCGAATTTATTAATGACTGGATAAAACCTTTTGGAAATATCTTCATAAATGCCCTCAAATTGATTGCAGTTCCTCTAATTTTAGCTTCACTTATTAAAGGGATCTCCGATCTTAAGGATATTTCGAAGTTATCAAAAATGGGTACCCGCACCATTTTAATTTATATAGGAACAACCCTTATTGCAGTTTCCATTGGTCTTGTATTGGTGAATTTAATAGAACCCGGTGGAGCCATTGCTGAAGATACCCGAAACGATCTTATTACCAGTTACGAAGGTGATGCAAACATGAAGATAGCCGATGCTCAGCGCCAAAAGGAAGCGGGCCCGTTACAGGCTCTTGAAGACATTGTGCCCGGGAATATTTTTGCTGCAGCAAGTGATAATGGGAATATGCTACAGGTGATATTTTTTGCCATCTTTTTTGGACTGGGGCTTATACTAATTCCTGAAGAAACGGCGAGACCTGTGAAAGCCTTTTTTGACGGATTTAATGAAGTAATTCTTAAACTCATTGACCTCATTATGCTTGCGGCTCCATATGGTGTTTTTGCACTGTTAGCTGCCCTGGTAGTCGAATCCCCCAGCGCCGACCTCTTTGCTGCGCTAGCTATGTATGGAGTTACTGTTCTTATAGGACTTGCCCTTATGATTGTGGTTTATATGTTGATCGTTTGGGTCACTACAGGAAGGAATCCGGCCTTCTTTGAAAATGGAATAGCTCCTGCTCAATTGCTGGCTTTTTCTACCAGTTCAAGTGCTGCTACTCTACCTGTAACCATGGAAAGAACCGAAGAACATCTTGGGGTACACGAAGAAGTTACAAGTTTTGTGTTACCAATTGGTGCAACAATCAATATGGATGGAACCAGCCTGTACCAGGCGGTAGCTGCCGTATTTATAGCTCAGGCTTTTGGAATGGACCTTACCTTAGGTGCCCAACTTGGTATCATTGCCACTGCAACTTTGGCTTCAATTGGTTCTGCAGCGGTTCCCGGTGCGGGAATGGTAATGCTGGTAATTGTACTTTCACAGGCAGGAATCCCCGAAGCCGGTTTGGCCCTTATCTTTGCTGTTGACAGGCCTTTGGACATGTGCCGTACTATGGTAAATGTTACAGGGGATGCAGCAGTTTCCATGATGGTAGCAAAATCTGTGGATAGACTGGGGGAACCGCATGAGAGAAAGTGGGATGAGAATCTTCCCAAAAAGGAGAAAGTTCACTAGTATTTAATTTGTTCCAGTCTTGAAAACCTGGAGAAAATCTTTCAAAAAGCCCGGATTTTGTATCCGGGCTTTTTAAGTTCAATGCATTAATTTTTAAAAACCGGGATTACTTTGTAGAGTTCAAAGGACCCTTTAAAATTAAGGTATGCAACACCAACAGAGGATTAGGCATACCGGCAGAAAAAAGCAGGTATGGTTGAACTAAAGCTATTCTCATTTTTACGTTTTTTTTACATCCCAAAGCTTGCGAGGTTTGGAAGAATTCCTTGTATTTGCCCGGGAAAATTTTTTAACCTGAAATTCCTCAGTAATGACCGATAAAACCCGCGATTACTATAAGACTCTTTTGGAGATAGACCAAAACCTCGACCGGCTTGTGCGGGAAATCGATGTGCTGAATTATTTGAATCCGTTAAATATTGAGCAGGAAAAAAAACGCTTTTTTGGATCAAAATTTTCTGAAGATCCGGTTTTTAAATACAGAAAATTAAAATTCGACCCATATACCCTGCAACGACAATTATTCAGCCAGCGGCTGGAGGATATTCCCGATGAGGATATTTACAAACTTTACTATGATGCAATTTATGAGTATTCAGGTTTAGTGCAGTGTGTGGCTACAGTGGGAAAGGGAAAGAAATTCTTTTATAACTCCTTAAGGGTGTTTGGTACGCCCACAGAAAAGGATGTCAAAAATGCCAAATTCATTCTTCATTTTCACAAAGAAGAAGACGCAGAGGAAATGGTTCCCCGTTATAATGCCGATCAGGCACAGGCGTATTTTCAGGCCTTTGGAGAACATTATCCTTTTCAATTTAGAATACGACAGAGCAACAGCATTACGGGTGCCGCCATGGCATTAAATTCCAGAGAGCTGGTAGTGAAGAAGAACCGAAAATTCAGTGATAATGACTTGAAGGTCCTTGCCAATCATGAGATAGGGGTTAATATGCTCACTACTTTTAACGGTTTGGATCAGGCACTAAGGATATTCTCCCATGGATTCGCCAATAATCACCCAACCCAGGCAGGATTAGGGATCTTTAGTGAATATATGAGTGACAGTCTAAGCTTAAAAAGGGTGAAAGAACTGGCCTATCGTGTTTTAGCAGCCGATAGTCTTATAAAAGGCTACAGCTTTAGTGATACTTTCGACCTTTTATACAGCCAATATAAACTGGATAGGGAGACTTCATGGCTAATAAGCCTTAGAGCCCACCGCGGCGGAGGATTCACCAAAGACCATCAATACCTGCCGGGCCTTAAGAAGGTCTATGACTACTATTCTGCCGGAAAAGATATGGGGCTGCTGCTCACAGGAAAAGTTGCCCTGGAAGACGCCGAACTTATTGAGAAGCTTCAGCAGAAAGAACTGGCTCAAAAGAATACTTATTTTCCTCACTCATTTAAAGAAAATAAGAATACAAATGACAAGCTCAAATTCCTGCTGAGCAATCTCAAGTAAGTGGGCGGTTTGCAGTAATTAGTAGGCAGTACGTGCTCAGTATGAATTTACCTGAAATCGCTGTCTTTTATATCCCTATCGGGAAATCAATCAAAAAATTTTTTTTGACCCCGGTTCTAGAACCTAATAAAAATAGCAGGCTTTGTTTTTAAAATAAATTATTTTAAAAACAAAGCCTGCAGCTCGGGAGTAGGTGTCATACAGGTATCCTTTTTGCCAAACCAGCTGTAACGGTTATTTGCAACAAAGCTATAAATGGTATCTCTAAAACCTTCGGGAAGGGGTTTGAAATATTTAAGCCATGAATATCCTTTAAGGTGTTTCGATATTTCTATTGCTGCAGTTGACTTGTTATAATACGCAACTCCGGGTTCAATGAGGATTACCGAATCCAGGTTTTCTGTGTCGATTCCTCTTTCATTAATTATTTGACGGCCCACGTCACTTTGAAGCGGGGCAAATCTAAAGACATCATCTACATCATTCTTGATAATTGTTTGTACGGTTTTGTTACAAAGATTACAAACACCATCAAAAAGGATGATCTTTTTATTTTCAGGGAAATTTACCATAATTTTTCTTTTTCTATTTTTTTCTTTGCACCAGTTCCAGTTGATCCACAGAGACCGAGGTGGTGAAAATGCCGTAGTTGACTTTAGCATTTCCTTTTTCAATGCTGTCAATACTACCAACGGCTTTGCCATCCTGCATTCGCACCCGGTCTCCCACATTTATTACCGGTTTTGGTTTTGCAATTTCTTCTTTTGTTTCTTTTTCCTGTTTTTCTTTTTTCTTCTTTCTAATTTCTTCCACCTTTTTTTCAGCTTCCTGCATCACCTTTTTTTCTTTGGCTTTCTCGACCTTTTTCTCTTTAGGTGTAACTTTTTTACGCTTGGAATTCTCTACTTCAACGATCTTTAGAAATTCGGCGATAAGATCTTTTTTCTTTTTGTTCTGAAAGTACTTTTCACTTATTTCATTGATCTTGTTTCCTAAATAGATCAAACGTTGATTGCTGTCATACAACTCCTGAAAGTTCTCCAGTTTTTGCTGAATCCGGGCATTTGTTTCTTCCAGTTTTTTCTTTTCAGATTCTGTTTTTTGTTCCTTGGTCTTTAATGCCGATGTCGTCTTTGAGAGTTTAGAGCGTTCCTTCTGAAGGTCGGCAATACTTTTATCGAATCTTATTTTCCCGCGTTCAACCTTCTTTTTTGATCGGTTGATAAGGCTATAAGGAATTCCGTTCTTTTGAGCTACTTCAAAAGTAAAGGAGCTACCGGCTTCTCCCATGTGCAGCTTGTAAAGAGGCTCGAGGGTGCGGGCATCAAATAACATGTTTGCATTAATAACATGCGGCAGTTCATTAGCCAGCATCTTTAAATTGGCATAATGAGTAGTCAAAATTCCAAAGGCTCCTTTTTCATAGAATACCTCCAAAAAAGTTTCGGCCAGGGCGCCTCCCAATTCAGGATCACTACCTGTTCCAAATTCATCTATGAGAAAAAGAGTTTTTTCATCCACCTTTTTCAGAAAGTAATTCATATTCTTAAGCCTGTAACTGTAGGTACTCAAATGATTTTCGATACTCTGATTATCTCCGATATCGGTGAGGATCTTATCGAAAAAGCACATCCGGCTGTATTCGTGTACCGGAATAAGCATTCCGCTTTGCACCATTACCTGAAGCAGGCCAATTGTTTTAAGGGTAATACTCTTACCACCTGCATTAGGCCCTGAGATTACGATGATTCGTCGCTCTTTATTTAATTCAATCGTCTGCGGAAAAGTTTTCTCGTTTTTCTTTCGATTATTAAGCAACAGCAATGGATGGTAAGCATCAATTAACTCCAGTTCCCGGTCCTCCTTAGATATTTTGGGCATAACGGCATCCATTTCCATGCCGTACCTGGCCTTGGCCGCAACAACGTCTATATCGCTCAGGAAATCCTGGTAATCGATCAACAAAGGACGATACGGCCGAATGAAATTTGTAAGGTCCTTCAGGATCTTTTTGATCTCCTCCTTTTCCTCATATTCCAGGTTGTTCAGCTCTCTTGTGTAATTATAGGTAGCTTCCGGCTGAATATATACGATGCTTCCGGTCTTAGAGTTGCCCAGGATTCCGCCTTTGACCTTACGCCTGTGCATGGCAGAAACTGCAAGCACCCGAATATTATCCACCACGGTCTCGCGTATGTCATCGAGATATCCAAGATTATTATAGTGGGTAAGAGCACTTCCAAAACTGGCATTAATTCGCCCTTTTACATGTCCTATGTTTCTTCTTATTTCCTGAAGCAGGGGAGAAGCATCGTCTTTCACTTCTCCAAAGCGATCTATAACTCTATTAATCCTTTCGATAATTTCCGGAGTATATTCTACTGCCGATGCTGTTTCGTTAAGACATGGATAGAGTTCCTCAAACTTTCTAAAGAACTGTATAAGTGTATTGGCAGTTTCAGAAATTGATCCAATCTTCCTGAAGCTTGAGGCCTCCAGTCGCGTTTCTTCAATGCCTAAATATTTTATTTCCTGATCTATTGCATCAAATCCATGATTGGGGATGCGACTTTCCTGCTGGTAAGAAGACACGTATTCATTGGTCTGCCTTAGAGCAAAAAGGGTTGTTTGATAACTTGAAAATGGTGCTATTTCAAGAGCTTTATCCTTTCCCGGCCCGGTAACCGTGTATTGGCTAACCTGCTGACAAACTGTGGGGAATTCCAGGTCTTGAAGAGTCTTGGCTGTAACTTTGATCATATAAAATTTCCCTATTTTTGGGAAGCCGCAATTTAACCATAATTATGACCTTTAACATTACCCAGAATTGGAAAAAAAAGTTAAATCATGAAATGGGAAAGCCTTATTTCAAGGAACTTCTTCAATTTGTGACTGCAGAATATGAAGCTAATGACTGTTTTCCTCACCCCGACAATATCTTCAAGGCTTTTGAACTCTCTCCCTTTGAAGAAACTAAAGTGGTAATTATTGGACAGGACCCTTATCACGGGTATGGCCAGGCTCACGGCTTGTGTTTCTCGGTTCAACCTAATACTACGGTCCCACCTTCTTTGGTCAACATTTTTAGAGAGATAAAAGAGGATTTGAGAAAACCTGTACCGGCTCACGGAAATCTTCAGCATTGGGCAGAACAGGGAGTGTTGATGCTAAATGCCACACTTACTGTACGGGCGGGACAGGCCGGTTCCCACCAGAGAAAAGGCTGGGAAAAGTTTACAGATGCTGTTATCTCAATTCTTTCGGAAGAGCGGGAGAACCTTGTATTTTTATTATGGGGAGGTCCTGCACAAAAGAAAGGTAAAAAGATAGATGAGAGGAAACATCTTGTCCTCACCAGCGGTCACCCTTCTCCATTAGCTGCAAATCGCGGATACTGGTTTGGCAACAGGCACTTTAGTAAAACCAATGAATACCTAAAATCTTTAGGAAAAGAACCTATAGACTGGTAAACTAGAATCGGTAGCCCACATTAACTGAAGGTAACAGGATAATATCGGGAGAATTTTTGTCGAAGAGGTTCCTTCCTATTCCAAATGAAACATCGATTAAAAATCCCTGTTTGGCTACCCATTTTCCACCTACGCCTACACCAAGACCTATATCTGTGTATTCAATTAGTACTTCCCTTTCTTCTAATTCTCCTGTTTCAGAGTCCTTGAACTCCATTTTCACTTCGTTATCTCCATTGGAAAACATCCCAAAGGCTTCTGCATAATAACCCCAGGCAGTATTTTCTTCCTGCAGGAAATATTTAAACCTTCCGGTAATAGAGAAATCCTTAGCGTAAACTTTGGAGAGGTCCACATCCTCGCCTTCATTCTTGTTAAATACTTTAGAAAATATCTCAACACCGGCCGAAGTATGGTCGTTGATCACCCGTTCATATCCTACATCCAGGGCTCCAAAAACCAAAAGATTCAAAATATTGAGGTGAACTTCACTTTTAGTAGTATCTCTCCTAAAGATCATTTCCTGTTGCAATTGCTCTTCCTGTACGATCGTGTCTTTCTGTATTTCCTGTAATTCTATATCCTGCGCGACTACAGGCAGGGTAAAGGTGAGTAAAATGAATAAAGTAAAATTAGTAATATGGTTCATAATATTTTTTTTAGTGGGGGAGGAAATCGAGATTGTCCTTCATCTCAGAAATTAACCCGAGTTCTTTGAGTTGTTCCTGTACCTTGTGGATCTCCTCAACCGAAAGTTGTTTTTGACTCCAGTTGGTGATCTTTAACCATTGTTGAATATCTTCCTCCTTCTGGTCATATTTCTTTGCCAGAGCCGTTTCTACTTTAGGAATCTTTTTGAATTGACTCGTTAAATTGTTTAACGTCTTAAGCATAGTTAGTATTGCGGCCGGTTCTCTGTCCATAAAGTCCTTGTTCACGGCAATGACAAAACAGGACCATGGCGTGGGACAGTCATCTATCCTCCGGAATATTCCTTTGTCTACCAGGGGCTTAGTTGTGAAGTGTTCCCACATGAAATAACCTGCTTTTCCCGATCTTAAGGCCTCTATGGCGCCATCAATATCACCTACTACTTCAAATTCCAATTTGGAAGGATCCCAGCCGAGATTCCTGGCATTTACATAAGCCATCAAATGTGAACCCGATCCATATCTACTAATGGCAACTTTTTGACCCTTCAGGTCTTCCAAAGTTTTGAAGTTGGATTCTGCAGCCACATGTATTCCCCAAATAAGGGGAGAAGCAATGTACTCCTGCACAATAACTGCATCATTACCATTATGGATATCCTTTATAATACCTTCAGTAAGAATAACGGCTACGTCTATTTCTTTACTTCGCATGGCTTTGCACATGGCGCCTGTCCCGTCGGGAAAATCTCTCCAGGAAAGATCCAGGCCGTTCTCTTTGAATTTCCCGTCGTCGATAAGAAGATGCCAGGGAAGGTTGAAATGTTCAGGTACTCCACCTACTTTAATACTTCTCATAAGGCATGTTTTTCCTTTAAATAATTGTAGATCTCATACTGCGATCTTATCCTTTTCTCTCCCGGTTGTGGCTGTACAAAATTATTTTTTTCCTCCAGGTCCTGGATTCGGGCTTTGACATTGTCGTTAAACTGGATCTCCAGTATATCTTTAAACTCCCTGGCGATATCTTCGTCATAGACGGGAGCAATTACTTCTATCCTTCGATCGAGGTTTCGGGTCATCCAGTCTGCGCTACCAAAATAGAGCTCTTCATTTCCATTATTTTCAAAGAGGTAAATCCGGCCGTGTTCCAGGAATCTATCGACGATACTTGTCATGTAAATATTCTCACTTAAATTTTTTACACCCGGTACCAGGCACGTAAAACCTCTTACCAGCAGCCTTACTTTCACGCCGGCTTCACTGGCGTCATATAAAAGATCAATGATCTCTTTATCTTCCAGGCTGTTCATTTTTGCTTTAATTCCAGCTTTTTTACCCATCCTGGCATTGGTGATCTCTCTGTTGATCATGTCAGTAAAGGTTTTCCTTGTTGAAAAGGGCGAAATGAGAAGGTGCTTTGCGCGGGGAATGATCAATTCCCCCTCCAGAACAAGAAAGACTCTGGAAAGTTCGGAAGTTATTTTTTCGTGAGCGGTAAAAACAGCATGGTCACAGTAGATTTTAGAAGTTTTACTGTTGAAATTTCCTGTACCTATGTAAGCGTAATCTTTAAGTTCATTATTTTCTTCCCGGCTCACCAGCAGGATCTTGGAGTGCACTTTAATTTTGGGGTAACTATAAATTACTTTAGCGCCTGCTTCTTCGAACTTTCGTCCCCAGTCAATATTGTTTCTTTCATCAAACCTTGCCTTAGCTTCAATGAAAATAGTGACATTTTTGCCATTTTCGAGAGCCGAGAGCAGGGCAGAGGTCACCACAGATTCATCTGCAATTCTGTAAATGGAGATCTTGATTTCTTTTACCAGGGGATCATTGGCAGCCTGGTGTATAAACCGTTCCACATACTCGAAAGACATGTAAGGAAAATGCACCGACTGGTCTTTTTTTGCAATTGCGGCGAAATAATTTTCAGCGTTTTCTAATACCGAATGTTTTACCGGAGGTAAGTCTTCGTAATGTAAAGCCGGATTATTACTGGGATCTGGAAAAGAAAAAAAGTCACTAAAGTTATGGTATCTACCACCGGGCATCATGTCAATTTTCCCTAGTTTAAGAGTCTTACGTACGATTTTTTGATCTTCTTCGGGCATCCCGGCATCATACAATAACCTTGTAGGTTGACCATCTGTTCGCTGTTTTAGGGACTCGTAAATTTTTTCTGCCAGCAACCCGTCTATTTCATCGTCAATGTATAATTCGGCATCGCGCGAGAGCTTGACCTCATAAATCCCTTCAATTTCCTTCTGCGGAAAAAGTTCAGGAATATTGACCTTTACGATATCATCTAAAAAGGTGATTTTATGTTCGGGGGTTTCAGTAGAAAACTTTATAAACCTTTCGCATTCATCTGTCGGAATATTTACCACCCCAAATTCAGATTTATCTTTAAAGGAAACTACGAAGTAAAGTGCATTGTTCTTTAAAAAGTAGTCTTTCCCACCGGCAGTATCGAACATCTCCGTTTTAATACACTTCCTGATTTTCTTGAAGTACCTTCGGGCAAATTCCTCCTGCTGGTCATTATAATCTTCCCGGTGAACCAGGTAAATTCCAGCGGTTTCAAGTTCTGGAATTATCTGCTCTCTGTAGATCTCACCAAATTTGTTTTGTTGCTCCCTTACCTCTTTTAGAATTTGCTTTACGGTTTTACTTGGCTTGAGTGCAAGTTTTTTCCTAATGCTTTTCTCTACCCGTTTCATCTGTCTCAATTGAGAAACACGTACCCGAAAGTATTCATCAAGATTCATTGAAAAAATCGCAAGGAATTTCAGCCTCTCATACAGGGGAGTGGCACTGTTTTGTGCTTCCTGAAGCACTCTTTCGTTAAAACTTAACCAGTTTAAATCGCGATGCCTTGTAATTTTCTCTTCAGGCTTTAACATAGGGAGGGATTTAGCCAAAAATACAAATATGAGGTTAGCGTGCTTTAAATATTCTGTTAAATGAAATTAAACAGAAAGCAGCTTTTCCAGTGTATATTTGATGGTGTTATCAACCGCCTTTGCACCATCTTTAGTGAAATTTCCCGTTGCCCGGTTAGCAATAATCGCGTTTAGAGAAAGAGCTTTGTGTCCAAGCATTTTCGAAAGTCCGAAGATTGCCGAGGTTTCCATTTCGAGATTAGTGATCTTTTTTCCTTTAAAGCTGAAAGCTGCCAATTTATCCTTCATGTTATCATCCCTTAGCGGTAATCGAAGAACACGGCCCTGTGGTGCATAAAACCCAACATTTGAACCTGTAAAACCAGAAAACACCTCTTCACTCATAAATGTTTTGACCAAATTAGAATCGGCAGGAACTACGTAAGGTTTACTGTTCCTTTCATAGGTATTAAGGTGATCTTCAATGGCCTCATTAAAATCCTGAAGTTGCACGTCATCACTCTGGTAGTAATGCAATAAACTATCGAAACCAACTGCCAGTTCGCTTACCACAATTGAATCTACAGGAATATCTTTTTGAATTGATCCCGAGGTTCCAATGCGTATAATATTGAGGCTGGTTTTATTTTCTTTGATTTGGCGGGTTTCAAAATCGATGTTCACCAGGGCGTCAAGTTCATTGAGCACAATATCAATGTTATCTGTTCCAATTCCCGTGGAAATTACCGAAATCCTTTTTCCTTTGTAAACTCCGGTTTGGGTGTGAAATTCTCTTTTTTTAATTACCACATCTACTTTATCAAAGTATTGGGTGATCTTTTCTACCCGGTTTTGATCTCCCACCAGTAAAATAGTGTCGGCAAGATGTTCAGGTTTTAAATTGAGGTGGTATATGCTGCCGTCAGGGTTCAGAATTAATTCTGAAGCTGCTAAATGATTCATGTTATAGTTTTAATATGTCGTGGTTATCGGGGTCGTAAAGGAAGTCGTATTTTCTAACGCCGCCGTAATATTCATCGTCCTTTAAATTCTGGTAATAATTTTTTGTGCCGTTAAGGGCTTTGAGGCCATCATCATTTAAAGATAATCCATTCTCTGTAGACTCATAAAAGGGACGGAGTTTATCCAGAACCCTTTGCATCTGCACATCTACGTAACCATAATAACCCTGGTATTGTAAAGCGTAACCTAAAAGGTGATTCACAGATGTTATTTTATGTTCCCGAATGAGTTTTAACACATTTACCTCCAGGGTATTTAGACCGGTCTTCACACTGGGGAAACGCTCGATATGTGCTCTAATAGAACTGGAGAGATATTCAAAATTTGTAGTTTTTTTGATTTCTGAAGCCAGACGTTTAGGATTTTTACTGCAGTAGAGTTCCCAAATAAGTTGTGCAGTTTGAATATCTTCATCGGTCAAAGAAATTCTTTGCTTGTAATGTTCCTTAAGGTGTTTGGGAGAAAGCTGGGAAAGGGGAGCCATTTCTTCCTCTCCCTTTAATTTACGGCTACATACCAGCGAAAAAGGACCAGTCTTTTTATTTTGAAGCAGGAAACTTATTAGGGCCAGCATATTCATATGAGAGAAAAGGTCGAACTCAAACCATAAAACTACCTCGTCATAATTATTTATGGCGGCCAGTTTTACCAGTTCTGCCAGGAATTCCTTCTGGTATCTATCCTCTGTGATTTTATATTTCTCATAAAGGAAAGTCTTTCTAAGCGTCACAAACTCCTCGTCCCCAACATCCATGGAGGCAGGGCCCTCACATAACATCTCCCTCCAGGTGATGACATCTCCCGGAAGTTTTAAATTAAGGATCTGTTCCGAAAGGTCATCTCCATTTGTGATATGTAAAATTTTCTTTTCCTCCATAAAAATGTTTTAGCCTCCTACACGCTTTACTTTATATCCCATGTCACTAAGATAACTCATTACTTTATCACGTACTTCTCCCTGGATGATGATTTCTCCATTCTTGACAGAGCCACCAACACCACATTTCTTTTTTAAGTCTTTACCTAAGGCGGTGAGATCCTCATCTGTTCCGATGAAGCCTTTTACTACCGTCACCTTTTTACCGGCACGCCCTTTTGAGCTGTAATGTGCTTCCAGGAGTTGATCCTTAGGTTTTAATGTCTCTTCCTTTTCATCTTCATGAAGGTCGGGTTCAAAATCTTTGTCTGTCGAAAAGACAAAGCCCAAATCCTCCAGTCCCATCTTCTTTTTACCCATGAAATTATTTTTTGAGTCCTATCTCGACCAGTCGCTGATGAAGAAATTCACCTGCAGTAATATCGGGATAAGTTTTTGGATGCTCATCATCAATACATTCTTCCAAACAATTTAGCGGCATTTCGCTGCGCGGGTGCATAAAAAACGGAATGGAATATCGGGGGGTGCTCCACTGTTCCTTTGGAGGATTCACTACCCGGTGAATTGTACTTCGAAGTTTGTTGTTGGTATGCCTTTCCAGCATATCCCCAACATTGATAACCAATTCATCCTCCTTTGGAATAGCGTCAATCCATTCGCCATCCTTTCTTAAAACCTGAAGACCGCCTGTAGATGCCCCCATTAACAGGGTAATTAGATTAATGTCGCCATGAGCTCCTGCCCGTTCTGCCCCTTTGGGTTCTTCGGTGATAGGAGGGTAGTGAATAGGTCGTAATATACTGTTTCCGTTGCTTGCCCAATGATCAAAATAATGTTCATCAAGTCCAATGTATAGAGCAAGGGCTCTTAGAACATAGATCCCGGTTTTTTCAAGCATTCTGTATGCTTCCATTCCTGTGTGGTTGAAGTCTGGAAGTTCTTCGACCTGTACATTTTCAGGATATTCTTCAATAAGATTGGCATCTTTGGAAGGTTCCTGTCCAAAATGCCAGAATTCCTTAAGATCCCCTTCTTTCTTTCCTTTTGCATGTTCTTTTCCGAAGGAAATGTATCCTCGCTGGCCCGCAAGGCCTTCGATTTCATATTTCTTTTTAGTTTCGACCGGCAGGTCAAAAAAGTTTTTTACTTCTTTATATAGCTCAGACACAAGATTATCGCTCAAAAAATGATTTTTTAAAGCGACAAATCCTATTTCTTCGTAGGCTTTACCTATTTCGTTTACAAATTTCTGCTTTCGCTTTGGGTCATCAGACAAAAAGTCTGCAAGGTCAACACTGGGAATGTTGTTCATTTCCATAAGATCATGTTTTATATGTATCACAAAGTTAAATAAATTACTAAGAGTGCAGTGGGGTTTAAATTTTTCTTAATAACAAGGAGTTCAAATTTAATTACATTTGAGAAATCAATTCTTACATATGGAAATTAGAGAAACTCCATTTCAACCAAATATAAAATTCGACAGGACCAATTTTCAGGATGAGCAGCTCCTCACATTATACAAGGCTTTATTAAAGCCGCGACTAATAGAAGAAAAAATGCTGGTGCTGTTAAGGCAGGGAAAGATTTCCAAATGGTTTAGCGGGATTGGCCAGGAGGCTATTTCAATAGGTGTGACACTTTCTCTTGATATAGATGAGTATATCCTGCCAATGCACCGAAATCTCGGAGTATTTACAGCGAGAGAAATTCCGCTTTTCAGGTTATTCAGTCAGTGGCAGGGAAAAGCATCCGGCTTTACAAAGGGTCGGGATCGTAGCTTCCATTTTGGAACCCAGGAATTTAAGATCGTGGGAATGATCTCACATTTGGGGCCACAATTGGGTGTGGCCGACGGAATTGCCCTCGCACACAGGCTTCAAAAAGAGCAAAAGATCACTGCAGTTTTTACCGGTGAAGGAGGGACCAGTGAAGGAGATTTTCATGAAGCTCTTAATATAGCTTCGGTATGGAAACTCCCGGTATTGTTTTGTATTGAGAACAATGGATACGGGCTTTCCACCCCAACATCGGAACAGTTCAATTGCGAGCATATCGCCGATCGTGCTATAGGTTATGGTATGGAAGCCCATATCATTGACGGGAACAATATTCTTGAGGTATACGAAAAGATCTCTCACCTGGCCGAAAGTATGCGTAAAAATCCCCGACCGGTTTTAGTGGAATTCAAAACCTTTAGAATGCGTGGGCATGAAGAAGCCAGCGGAACAAAATATGTGCCCAATGATTTAATGGAGGAGTGGGCAAAAAAAGATCCTGTGGACAACTTCAAAGAATTCCTGTTAGCCGAAAATATTCTTTCTGAAGATCTGGATTCCATTTTAAAAAGCGAAATCAAACAAGAAATAAATGACGACCTAAAAAAGGCCAATGCAGAACCCTTTATTGATTTTGATGAAACTAAAGAATTAAATGATGTATACAAAGAGTTTGTATATGAAGAAGTTAATCATTCGAAAGAAACTGAAGAACTCAGGTTCATAGATGCAATTTCAGGAGGCTTGCGCCAATCTATGCAACGTCATGAGAATTTGATTCTTATGGGCCAGGACATTGCAGAATATGGAGGAGTATTTAAGATTACAGAGAACTTCGTTGAAGAATTTGGCAGGGAAAGAGTTCGCAATACTCCTATTTGTGAATCTGGAATTGTGGAAACAGCTATGGGCCTTTCGATTAAAGGAATGAAGGCTTTGGTGGAGATGCAGTTTGCCGATTTTGTGAGTTCAGGATTTAACCCGGTTGTAAATTATTTGGCCAAAGTGAACTACCGTTGGAATCAAAATGCCGATGTAGTTATAAGAATGCCTTGTGGGGCAGGGGTTGGAGCAGGACCGTTCCACAGTCAAACTAATGAAGCCTGGTTTACCAAAACACCCGGTTTGAAAGTAGTTTATCCTGCATTCCCATATGATGCTAAAGGCCTTTTAAATACAGCAATTAATGATCCCAATCCTGTACTTTTCTTTGAGCATAAGGTGCTTTATCGCAGCATACGGCAACAGGTGCCAAAGGATTATTACACCCTGCCCCTGGGGAAAGCAGCATTGTTAAAGGAGGGGGGAGATATTACAGTTATAAGCTTTGGAGCTGCCGTGCACTGGGCTTTGGAAACACTTGAAGCTCATCCCCATATAAAAGCAGACCTGGTAGACCTGCGAAGCCTGCAGCCTTTGGATACCGAAACTATTTTCTCTTCAGTCAGGAAAACAGGAAAAGTAATTATTCTTCAGGAAGATAGTCTATTCGGGGGTCTGGGATCGGATATCGCCGCCATGATCGCCGAAAACTGTTTTGAATTTCTGGATGCACCGGTAATGAGGGTAGCAAGTCTTGAAACCCCCATCCCGTTCTCAAAAGCCCTGGAAGAAGGTTACCTTCCTAAAAGGCGTTTTGAAGATAAAATTCTTGAATTATTGAAGTATTAAGAAAGAATTGGCTGGATCTTTTATTTGTTAGGATATCTTTACAAAAAAATTGTTAAATAAGTAATAATCTTTTGTGTGGCGGGAGGTCGAAATGTAATTTAGAGTAACTAATCACTAAAACCTTAAATTATGATACGATTAATCGTTATCTTTTTAATCATCGCAATTATCGCTGCCATTTTTGGATTTGGGGGAATTGCAGAAGGTGCTGCCGATATTGCGCAGATTATCTTTTACATCTTCCTGGTTCTACTTGTAATAGCCCTTATAAGCAGGCTATTTAGAAGATAATCGTAGACGGAACAAATCCAGTGTCATTGAAAAATATTATAGTCGTGACATTGGATTTTTTTATTAATCAAAAATCATAGAATGAAGAAAATTGCTTTTTTATTTTTCAGTTTAGCTTTCCTCGTATCCTGCGGTTCCAGTCGCGTTGTAGACGAAGCCAGGGAAACCATGAGAGGAGACTGGCAGTTAACCAGTATAACCTATCCCGGGAATGACCAGAATATTCAGGTTTCCCTTTTGAACGATATCCCAGCAAGATGCCTTGAAGGCAGTAGCTGGATGTTCGTGTCCAATAATAATACAGGATCCTATGAACCTTCGGGGATCAACTGTGATTCGAATGCACAGTTTTTTATCTGGTCTATCGACGGTGCCGGTGGAGCAATGGGTAATTACGACCTAATGCTTAAACCCACCAACGAAGATTACAAATCTGAGCTTGGCAACCAGGGTTACAGGATCAATCTCACTCATCTTTCGGGCGACCAAATGACGTGGGAACAAACTGTAAACTTTGAAGGAAAGCCCTTTACAATTAAAATGAACTTTAATAAATAATTGAATTTACTATGAAAATGAGACAGAACAAATTATTTGCTTTTTTATTTACAGCCCTCATACTGTTTGTGGGATGTGATGCCACAAGAAATGCGAGTAACAAACAAAAAGGAACCGTTATAGGTGCCACAGGTGGTGCCGTTGTTGGCGGTGTTGTAGGTAATAATGTCGGAGAAGGAAATACCGCTTTAGGAGCCATTATTGGTGGAGTTGTAGGTGGTGCTGCCGGAGCGTACATTGGAAACCGAATGGACAAACAGGCCCAGGAGATCGAACAGGAGATCCCGGGAGCTGAAGTAGAAAGAGTTGGGGAAGGTATCAATGTTACTTTTGACGAAACCAGCGGAGTGTATTTTGCTACAGATAAATATGCAATTGAAGGCCAGTCCAGAGAAGCATTAATGAAACTTGCCAACATCTTCCAGGAATATCCCGATACTAATATTCTTGTAGAAGGACATACAGACAACACAGGAAGTGATGCTTATAACCTCACCCTTTCAAAGAACAGGGCACAGGCCGTTACAAATTTCCTAACCAGCCAGGGAATCTCTCAGGGAAGAATCGAGACAAAATGGTACGGGGAGGCACAGCCTAAGTATGATAACTCTACTGTAGAAGGTCGTTCCAAGAACCGTAGGGTAGAGCTTGCCATTGTGGCCAGCGAAGAACTTAAAGAAGAAGCAAAAGAAAAGGCCGGCAATTAATATTCCGGTATAAAGTTTAAAACCCGGTTTATGCCGGGTTTTTTTATTCCCAATAAAAACTGGATGCGTAAGGACAGGATCATTATTGTTGGCGGCGGCCTGGCAGGTTTAACAGCAGCCATACACCTGGCTCAAAAAGGACAAAAAATCATCCTTTTTGAGAAGGATACTTTTCCTCACCATAAAGTCTGTGGGGAATATCTTTCTCGAGAAGTTAAACCCTATCTCGATGATCTGGGCGTGCAACTAAGTAAATTGCAACCAAAGATTATCGATAAACTTTTATATAGCACACTATCGGGGCGGTCTGTGCATGTAGATCTGCCTTTGGGTGCTTTTGGAATCAGTCGCTTTGCGTTGGATGATCTGTTTTATGAAACTGCTAAAGAAAATGGAGTAGAAGTCATTCAGGAAAAGGTGCTGGCAATTAATTATTTAGAAAATCATTTTAAAGTTATTACTTCAAAAGAGGAATATCTGGCAGATTTTGTTCTCGGTAGCTTCGGAAAAAGGTCACTTCTCGATAAAAATCTGGGAAGGAAATTTTTTAAGGAACCGGCGCCATGGGTGGCAGTAAAAAGCCATTACCGGCTGAAGGATTTTCCTGAGGACCTGGTTGCTTTACACAACTTCAATGGTGGCTACTGTGGACTCTCCCGAACAGAGTCCGGGGATATTAACATGTGTTACCTGGCCACTTATGAAAGTTTTAAGCAGCATAAGGATCCGGGAAAATTCAATGAAAAAGTACTTCGGAAAAACCCATTTTTGGATAGTTTTCTTGCGGAAGCCTGTCCGGTATTTGAACAGCCGCTTACTATTGCACAAATATCCTTCAGCAAAAAAGAAGCTGTGGAAGATCACGTGCTTATGCTGGGAGATGCCGCCGGTCTTATCCATCCGCTTTGCGGGAATGGAATGGCCATCGCAATTCACAGTGCAAAAATTGCTTCTGAAGAAATCCTTAAGCATATAGAAAAGGGAAGTAGTCGGGAAAAAATGGAACTGGCCTACCGCCAACGGTGGAAAAAAACCTTTTCTGGAAGATTTACAACAGCAGGATGGCTACAAAAGATCCTGCTAAGGGAAAAACTTGCAGAAGTTTCTCAAACTCTCATCTCAGGTCTTCCTTTTCTGCTGCCAAAGCTCATTAAGCAAACCCATGGAGAACCTATAGAATAATGGTGAATACTACATATAGATCCAACCAGAAGGAGATCATGGACGATCTTGATATGCAGGGGGAAGAGCTGGAGAAGACCCTTAAGGACCTGGATAAGGTAAATCTGTGGCTGGGCGGCAATAAAATCACTGTTGAAGGGGTTGAAAAGCTCCTTAAAAGTTGTTGCTACACAAGGCCAATAAGGATCATTGATGTGGGTTGCGGTAACGGGAGTATCTTAAAAGAAGTTGCTGACTTCGGGCGCAAAACCGGGGAAAAATTTGAGTTAATGGGAATAGACGCCAACCAAAATGCAATGGCGATCGCAGAGGAAAATCTTGCGGCATATCCCGAGGTTACTTTTAAAGGGATGGATGTGTTTTCAGAAGAATTTAGAACCCTGGAAGCAGATATTATTTTATGTACCTTAACCCTGCATCACTTCAATGATGAGCATATAAAAAAGCTTATGAAAACTTTTACACAAAAGGCCGGCCTTGGGATAGTTATTAACGACTTAAAAAGGAGCAGGGCTGCGTATTACCTTTTTAAAGCTTTTTGTGCCGCTTTTGGAATAAGGGAGATCAATCGTAAGGATGGCTTAACTTCCATCCTTAGAAGCTTTAAAAAAAAGGAACTGGAAAACTTTGGAAAGGGCCTCCAGGCAAGCCGGCAGGAGATCAATTCTAAATGGGCCTTTAGATATCAATGGATCTTATATAAATAGAAGAAAAGAATGAGTGTAAGAATAACTACTGTGGCAAAACAACTCCCACCATACTCCCGCGAGACCCGGGAGGTAATTCCTTTTGTAGAAACCTGGCTGGATGGACAGGAGGAGAGGTACAAGCGTAAAGTCATCAAGATCTTTGAAGGAGCTGCGGTTGATAAACGATATTCCATAATGGAACCTTCGGAAGTTTTTACTGCAACTTCCTTCGAAGACAAGAATAAGATCTACTCCAGGGAAGTAAAGAAACTGGGTTACGGGGCGCTTAAAAAGGCATTGGAACAGGCAAACTGGGAGGCAAATTCCATTGATTTTATCATTACGGTAAGCTGTACCGGAATCATGATCCCTTCCCTTGATGCATTTCTTATCAATGAACTGCAAATGCGGCAGGATGTCACGCGTTTGCCGGTAACCGAGATGGGCTGTGCCGCAGGAATCTCAGGCCTAATCTACGCTAACAGTTTTTTAAAGGCACATCCCGGGAAGAGAGCTGCCGTTATTGCCGTTGAGAGTCCTACCGCAACCTTTCAACTTGAAGATTTTTCCATGGCCAATATGGTGAGTGCAGCCATTTTTGGTGACGGTGCAGCCTGTGTTCTATTGTCTTCGGAAGAGGAGGCAGTGGGTCCAAAAATAGTGGGAGATGATATGTACCATTTCTTTGATGCCACTCATCTTATGGGATTCGACCTCACTGACCTCGGACTAAAAATGGTTCTCGATCCCGATGTGCCTCAAACCATAGCCGATCATTTTCCGGAGATCATTCATCCTTTCCTTGAAAAAAATAATTCTTCTATTGAAAAAGTGGACCATTTGATCTTCCATCCCGGAGGAAAAAAAATTGTACAGACAGTTGAAGATCTTTTTGGTAAATTGGGTAAGAATATAGATGATACAAGGGAGGTGCTGCGGCTTTACGGTAATATGAGCAGTGCTACGGTACTCTATGTTCTGGAAAGATTTCTTAATAAGCCAATTAAAAAAGGGGAACAGGGACTTATGCTAAGTTTTGGACCCGGATTTTCGGCTCAAAAAATACTTTTGGAATGGTAAAGGATTTTAAAGGAAAAGATTACTGGGCCCTTGTGCTGGGCGGGAGTAGTGGACTTGGCTTTGCTTCGGCAAAAAAGCTGGCCCAACATGGAATGAATATTCTTGTAGTTCACCGGGACAGGAAAGATGATCTGCCCGAAATAAAATCGGCTTTTGATGAGATTCGCGACCTGGGCGTAAAACTGCATTCCTTTAACCGCGATGCCACCAGGAAAGACCGGCGGGAAGAGATAAAAAGTGAAATGCAGGAGATCATGGGGGAGACAGGAAAAGTACGAACCATGATTCACAGCATCTCGAAAGGAAATTTAAAATCCATGAAGGGAGAAGAACCTACCCTGCGCAATGATGATTTTCAGCAAACCATTGATGCCATGGCCATAAGTCTTTACGACTGGACACGATTGATCTATGACGCCCATTTATTTTCTAAAGACGCAAGAATACTTTCCTTTACGAGTGAAGGAAATACTAAGGCCTGGAAGGACTATGCGGCAGTTTCGGCGGCCAAGGTTGCGCTGGAAGCAATTACCCGCAGCATAGCATTGGAATTTGCTCCGGAAGGTATCCGGGCCAATTGTATCCAAGCGGGAGTAACGGTGACCCGTTCCCTCGAATTGATCCCCAGCTATGAAACCCTGCGACAGCATGCCCTTAAACGCAATCCTTTTAAGCGGCTTACAACTCCAACAGATATAGCTAACGCTGTTTATCTTTTAAGCAAGGATGAAGCAAGCTGGATCACCGGAACTGTGATCCCGGTAAATGGAGGGGAACACCTCAAGTAAAGTTAGCACTGTTCAATCTTCAGCAGGCAGCATAGGGGAATATAGAAATAGGATCTGAAAAAAATAAATATTAAAAAATCATTCATAACTCGTTGATATAACCTTGAATTTTGAATCTCTGATAAATTTACTTCCCTATTCTGAACCTTTCCTTTTTGTGGATGAGCTGGAAGAGGTGACCGAAAAGGGCATTTCAGGAACTTATACATTTAAAAAGGACGCCTATTTCTACCGTGGACATTTTAAGGATAATCCTGTTACTCCCGGTGTGATCTTAACCGAATGTATGGCCCAGATCGGGGTGGTTTGCCTCGGAATATTTCTTCTGAAGGACCGGGAACTGGAAAACTTTGGAGTTGCTTTATCAAATGCAACAGTAAATTACTATTTACCTGTTTTGCCCGGGGAAAAAGTGAAAGTAGTTTCTGAAAAAGAATATTTCAGGTTCAACAAGTTGAAATGTAAAGTACAAATGTTTAATGCTGAAGAAAAACTCGTTTGCAGGGGAGAAATTTCAGGAATGATAAAAGCTGAATGAATAGAAGAGTAGTAATAACAGGAATGGGCGTGGCCGCTCCAAACGGAGTGGGATTAGCTGCCTTTTCTGAAGCTCTCAAAAAGGGCAAAAGCGGAATAAGATTAATACCCGAGCTGGAAAGGCTGAAGTTTAGGTGCCAGATCGCGGGGCAGCCTGAAATTCCTGAGGAATTGCTGAAAGAGTATTTCACCGACCTGGAACTGCGGGGGCTTAACAGCAGCGGAATAGTGTATGGAATGATCTCGGGTGTTGATGCCTGGAAAGATGCAGGTTTACCTATAGGACCTGAAGCAGCAACCGATTGGGATAATGGGATCATCTTTGGGACAGGGATTTTGGGAGTGGATAAATTCCGGGAGGGCATCTATCTTATTGACGATAAAAATACTCGCAGGGTTGGTAGTACTACTGTGATTCAAACTATGGCCAGCGGGATTAGCGCTTACCTTAACAGCAGGATTGCATGCGGAAACCAGGTGACCACCAATTCCTCGGCCTGTACTACAGGAACTGAGGCTATATTAATGGCTGCCGATAGAATTCGCGCAGGAAAAGCTAAAAGGATTCTGGCGGGAAGTTGCGGTGAAAGCGGACCTTACATTTGGGGAGGATTTGATGCAATGCGCATTTTGCCCCATAAATACAATGACAATCCGGAAGCTGGATCCAGGCCTATGAGCGAATCGGCTGCAGGTTTTGTTCCTGGGAGTGGAGCAGGGGCAATGGTTGTTGAAGATCTTGAATCTGCCCTGGAAAGAGGGGCGAAGATCTATGCCGAAGTTCTTGGCGGGCACATTAATAGTGGCGGCCAAAGAAACAAGGGTTCCATGACAGCTCCCAATTCTGAAGGTGTAAAAAGATGTATCAAAAATGCCATTTTTGATGCCGGAGTACGGGCAGAAGAACTGGATGCCATTAATGGTCATATTACTGCGACTTCAATGGATGCAACCGAAGTTAGGAACTGGAGCGAAGCCCTGGATCTTAAAGGAAATGATTTTCCACATATCAACAGCCTCAAAAGTCTCACCGGCCATTGCCTTAGTGCGGCAGGAAGTATAGAGAGTGTCGCCAGCGTACTTCAGGTTTCTGAAGATTTTATTTTTGGGAATATTAATTCCGAAGACCTGCATCCAGAAATTGAAGAGATGGTGAACCGCAAGAAAGTTCCGGAAAAGACTATTTTTAAGGAGGTAAATAATGTGGCTAAAGCAAGTTTTGGATTTGGAGATGTGAATGCGGTGGTGATTTTTAGTAAATTCCGGGATTAGTGATCAGGAAATATAACTAAGACTTCACAGTTTTTAAAGCCTGTGAGGTCTTAAGCCTTAAATTTAAAACCTTAAAGTTTGAACCAAATATGGAAACAAAAGAAATCATTTATTGCCTCAAAAAAATTGTGAAACCATATGTTCAGAACGATCTGGCATTTAAGGATTTTGGACAGGACACAGATTTTATTAAGGATCTGGAGATAAATTCGGCTAACCTTGTGGATATTGTGCTGGATGTAGAAGATGAATTCAATATTGCCATTGACAATGACTCCATGGACAACATGCTTACCGTAAATGATGCCGTAGAGATCATAAAAACCAAGCAAAAAGAACAGTGATTGGAAATGATGTGGTAGACCTAAAACTGGCCGGCAGCCAAAGCAACTGGCGCCGAAAAGGCTTTTTGCGAAAAGTATTTTCCCCGGCCGAACAGGAGTTTATTAGCACATCTATAAATCAAGACAAGCTGGTATGGCTTTTATGGAGCATGAAAGAAGCTGCTTATAAAGCTCATCAACGAGAATTTCGCCTGCCACGCCGGCTCAACTGGTTAAGGCAGGAGTGCTCAATATTAGAAATGACTTCAGGAAATGCCTGGGGCACCATAGAAATTGAAGGCTATTTATATTCTTCTTCTTCAGAAATAACTTCAGAATTCATCCACACATCAGCAGAAAAAAATCCATCATCAGGTTTCAAAAATGTCATTTTGGAAAGCTCTTCTTCCGCAGTAAAAGAGCTACTCATCACAAAAGTGGCAGAACATTTTGATGTGGATCCACATGAACTTCAGCTAAAAAAAGATACTCACAGCATGCCTTTTTTGAGCAGGAAGGGATGCATTTTTTTTAATCGTTTTTCTTTTAGCGGGCATGGCAGGTTCAACGCCTACAGCCTGTCGTTAATTAACTGTGAAACCACAGTTAAACAGTCTTAAGGGCTTTGGACGATTTTGGGTGTGATTGTATCTTTAAATTGAATCCAAAAATTAGAAATACATGAAATCTGTCGATAAGAAAGAAGTTATTAGCAGCCAGTCGGCTGAATTTATTCAACAAGCTGAAGCGGGGAAATTCCACAAAATGATTCCCGATACCTTTATAATTAAAATGGATAATGGCGCCCAGGGATATGCAATTAGGCACCTGAACAGACAGGATATGCTCCTTATTGATACTACTGCTCCAGGGGCCAGGGAAGGAATCAAGCACCTGGTGGAAGAAGGATATAAGATCAAAGGTATATTAGTGACGCATAAGGACGCGCTTCAAAAAACATACGCTCCTCTTAAAGAAATTTCTGAAGATGCAGGCGGCGCCCCAATTTTTAGTCACCCTGTAAATAATACCAATACAGATTTTAATGTACGGGATATTAATTCCAAAAATGATATTTTCAAACACTTTTCAATAGAACTCACAGATTTTCCTTCCAAAAGCGGGGAAACAGCAGTTATTTATTCGGAAATTAATGAAGGAATGATCTTCGCCGGGAATACTGTGGATGCCACTCCATATGACCAGGAAGGTGACGAAATCAAGAGAGCCGATACCGGTAGTGAAAATAAGAATAGGGGGATTGCAGAGAACTGGAGAACTTACACAAATGAGTTTAGATACTTCTTTCCTTATAAAGGAAAACCAAAATTTAATCTTTCTGAAGGACAGCAAAAGGATCTAATTGTAAAATTGGGTAATACAGGAGAAGGTGGAAGTAATCCCAATCTCTAATTATCTCAAAAATAATATGATAACCAACTGCCACTGCTCTTAAATGACTTTGGCGGTTATCAATCGCAGGATGGGACTATTCCCTGAAGTATTTTCGCGTTGGCCTCGATTTTCAAGGTTGTATAACCTTAAAAGTTCCGGCAAACGTATATGGAAGATGCTTTTCGGTTAGTCCTTTTCTTATTTTATAAGCTGCCGGTTCACCTGCTCCAAATATAAGATATTGTTAAAACACCTATGATTCCGTGGGAAAATTGATAATTTAAAGAAAATAAATCTTCAAGAAATGTCTAAACTCAACGTCACGCAAAAATTAATTAAAGAACATCTTCTACAAGGGGAAATGACCCCGGGCAAGGAGATAGGAATAAAAATAGATCAGGCCTTACTACAGGATGCCACGGGAACACTTGTACAGCTGGAATTAGAAGCTATGGGATTAGATCGTGCTAAAACAGAAGTTGCTGTGCAGTACGTGGACCACAACCTGTTACAGACAGATTTTAAGAATGCAGATGATCATGCATTCCTGCTTTCGGCTTCTCAACGATTTGGGATCTGGTACAGTAGGCCGGGCAATGGAGTGAGTCACCCTGTACATATGGAACGATTTGGAAAGCCGGGTAAAACCATGGTTGGATCAGATTCTCATACCCCGGCAGCAGGATCTTTGGGAATGCTGGCGATTGGAACCGGAGGACTTGATGTGGCTGCGGCAATTGCTGGCCAGCCTTACTTTGTGAAGATGCCACAGGTGATGGGAGTGAAGCTT
Organism: Salinimicrobium sp. TH3; assembly: GCF_026676115.1. GTDB lineage: Bacteria > Bacteroidota > Bacteroidia > Flavobacteriales > Flavobacteriaceae > Salinimicrobium. Next base: position 66,258 of record NZ_JAPONB010000004.1, read on the forward strand.
ACAGGGAAGATGCCCGACTGGGTAAGTGCAAAAGATGTGATCCTGGAGATGCTGCGTCGTTATGACGTAAAAGGCGGAGTAGGAAAAGTTATTGAATATTATGGTCCGGGATTAAAAGAATTAAGTGCCATGGACAGGCACGTTATCGCCAATATGGGAGCCGAATTAGGTGCAACCACTACTGTATTCCCAAGTGATGAAATGACACGAAAGTTCCTGAAAAGCCAGGGCAGGGAAGAGGACTGGATAGAATTAGTAGCCGATGAAGGTTGTTCTTACGATCTTGAAGATGAAATCGTACTGGATGATCTTATTCCTCTTATTGCCAAACCTACCAGTCCCGGAAATGTTGTTCCTGTGAGAGAAGTGGAAGGCCTGGAAATTGGCCAGGTGGTTATAGGGTCATCTGCAAACCCGGGAGTAAGGGATTTTTGGGTAGTTGGAGCCATAGTGGATGGAAAAGCTACACGTGAAGAAGTTTCTTTTGACGTTAATCCAACTTCAAGACAGGTAATACAAAATCTTATCGCTAATAAAGGATTCGAAAAATTGATCGCAGCGGGAGCACGTTTCCACCAATCGGGTTGTATGGGATGTATTGGGATGGGACAGGCACCGGCTTCAGATACCATTAGTTTGCGGACAATGCCACGAAATTTCCCCAGCCGGTCTGGAACAGAAGATGATCAGGTTTATTTGTGTAGTCCGGAAACTGCGGCAGCATCTGCTCTTACCGGAAAAATCACAGATCCCCGGGACCTGGAAAAATTGTATGATATGAAATACCCGAGGTATGAATATCCCGAAAAAGAGCTTATTAATACCATGATGTTGGTAGCACCACCCGAAGATGGTTCTGAGGTAAAACTGAAGAAAGGGCCGAACATCAAATCGCTTCCATACATTGAACCCTTGCGCGAAGCCTGTGACATCCCGGTTCTGCTCAAAATGGGTGACAATGTTTCCACCGATGAGATCCTTAGAGCAGGAGCAGAAGTGTTGCCTTTTAGGAGTAATTTACCAGAGATTAGCAAATTCTCCTATTCTGTAATTGATGACACCTTTTATGATAGAGCACAAGAAGCCAAAGATCATTATGGAGGTCATGTGGTGGTAGCAAAAGATAATTATGCACAGGGTTCAAGTAGAGAGCATGCTGCCCTCGCTCCAAAATACCTGGGACAGATCGCTGTTATTGCAAATTCTTATGCCCGAATTGCATGGCAAAACCTGGTGAACTTCGGAATTCTACCACTGGAATTTATTGATATTGCCGATTATGATAAGATAGAGCAGGGGGACCAGGTAAACCTTCTTAATTTAAGGGAAGATGTAAAAAATAGAAAAAACATCAAAGTAACTGTAGATAAACCAAATGGCCAACGTGTAGAGTTTGAAACCAAACACACTATGAGTGACCGGCAAATACAGGTACTCCTCAAAGGTGGAATTATCAATGAATTCAAGGAACAATTAAAGAACCGCGAATTAGGAGCTGTAAAGGAAAACACAGTAACCGATAATGAAAGGAAACAGATTAAATAAACCAAGTATAAAGAACATAGGTAAATAGAAAAAAACCCGGATGAAAATCCGGTTTTTTTTAGTTCTGCTTTTCAGGATACTTGATGTCAAATTCCATTCCTATTGTTTCTGAGAATTCGGCGACAGTTTGCAGGACATTCTGCCGGGCGGCCGGTAAAGCTATGATCTCCAGGGAAGGAGATTCACTAATTTTACCTATAAAATGAAGGATTAGGAAATTTTCTGACCTGCCCGATGCTTTTGAAAGTATTTCCGGATCTAATCCCTGGGATGTGGAGACAAAAAAGGCATTTTGAGGCGCTGTTTTTTGAAGTTCCCGGTAGAAGCTTTTTTTATCTTCAAGATCTTCTGCCACGGCTTCTATAATAAGTTGTGCATTGCCCGCCGCTTCAGTAATATCCATGGAATAAGCAATATTAGCGAGCGCAGCGTTTATCTGTTCCTTTGAGGCTCCGGAATTTTGTCGATAATTATCGCCAAATTCACGAAATCTGGTTCTGGCTTCTTCCAGTAAACTATAATCCTGGTCATAAACAGTAACGTCAAAATTATTAAAGGCAATATGAAAAGCCAAACGGGCACCTAAATTTCCGGCTCCAAAGACTGTTACTTTTTTTATGTTCATAGCAAATTCGTTTTAACTACTTTAAGGTCCTAATTAACCTTCTTAAAAGCTGTCAAAAGAATACTAATTGTGTTTATTTTCAGACTACTTTAACTGACGATAAGAAGCAGAAAACGAAGCAGGAATGTAAAATGGATTTAAATAAATTCATGAAATTTTGTAATTTGAAAAGAAAAATGAAGGTCATGAAAAAGCAAATATCATTATCGTTCATATTTCTTTCCTTGATATTGGTTTCCTGTGGAAGCCAAAACAGAGGAATTGCAGATTCTCCAGAGTATCAGGAGATGGTAGAAATGGTGCGGGACCTGGAATTTGAAATTGAAAATGAATGGGCCAATCCCACACAGTACAGCAGGGTAAATTTGATTGGAAATCCTAACCGGATAAAATTTGAAAATGACAGTGTAGAAGTTTTTCTTCCTTTTTTTGGCGAGCGGTATGCGGGTGGTGCTTATGACAGTGATGGTGGCGCCATACAATTTAAAGGAGTACCAAAGAATCTACAAATAGAGGAAAATCTCAAAAAAGGAGCTGTAAATGTCATGTTTGAAGGAAGCAGGAAGACCGAAAATCTTAACTTCTTAATTACAATCTATCCAAATGGCGTGGCCCGAACTTCTGTGACCTCGACACAAAGGGAGAAGATCTCATACGATGGCAGAATAGTCAACCGGCCTTAATAAATTAAATATGGCAGATCTAAAAACCAAACAAAACGAAGCCAGCGTCACAGATTTCCTGGACCAGATAGAAAATGAACAACGGCAATCTGATTGCCGGGAAATCTTAAAGATGTTTCTTGAAGTAACTGGTGAACCCGCAAAAATGTGGGGAGAAAATATGGTGGGTTTTGGAAAGTATCATTATAAATATAAATCGGGTCACGAAGGAGATTGGTTTCTTACCGGATTTTCACCACGTAAGCAAAACCTTACAATTTATATAATGACTGGTTTTCAGGAATACAATGATATTCTGGAGAAACTGGGGAAATATAAAACATCGTCTTCCTGTTTATATGTGAAGAAATTAGAAGATATTAATAAAGAAATATTAAGCAAATTGATAAGGAGATCGGTTGAGGATATGAGGGAGAGGTATAAATAAAGATCTTTCACTTTTCAAACATTCTATTTTACATAATATAAATTATAGTGCAAATAAAAGTTTTGAAAAATTGGGTTTAAATTCCTATTTAAGGTTCTTTGGGATATTAATGCTATGCTGTAAATCGATTGTCACATTCCATTTTATAAAAGAAGATTCTATACTTCAATTTTAGTCCTGTGTTTTTGATTTTGAAATTAGGATCATTTCTTTTATTTAAACGTGTGTTACAACTGCTAAATTATTCCAAAGATCCTTCAGGGTATATTAAATGAGAATTTCAGAAAATTACCTAACTTATGCGACTTAACTGTTAAATTCTTAAATAATGAAAAACAAGTTTTTAAAGTTGTCCTCTATCCTGTTATTTTCTGTTTTCACAGGAATTAGTGGAATCCAGGCTCAGGAATTACAAGGTTCCTGGGAAGGGAAATTAAATGTGCAGGGTAATGAACTGCCCCTAAAATTTGATATCACAAAGGAGAATGATTCGCTTTCAGGAACTATGGATAGTCCGCTTCAGGGAGCCTTTGGAATGCCACTGGACAAGGTTGAACTGGAAAATAGTCAGGTTACCCTCGCCTACGCCAAAATTGGGGCAACTTATACAGGTACCCTTGAAGCGGAAACTATTACCGGTACTTTTAAACAGTCTGGGCAGGAATTCCCCCTGGTACTTCAGAAAGTTGAAAAAACAGTTCCGGGAGATCAATATCTTCCTTCTTCCGAAAAGGAATTGGAGCAACTGGCGGCATACGACCAGGGGAATTATAAATATGATGTAGAGGATTATTTTGCCAAACCAAAGGCCAGTTCTTTTCAGTTTTCTCCAGAAGGTAAATATATGTCTTACAGAGAAAAGGATGAAAATGCTAAAAACCATGTCTATGTAAAAAACCTTGAAACCGATGAAGTCACCCGGGCGATTGAAGAAAAGGAAGAATTGGTACGCGGCTATGGCTGGGCAAATGAGGGTAGATTACTCTATGTCATGGACAAAGGAGGAAACGAAAATTACCATTTATATGCAGCAGATGTTGATGGTTCAAATACAATGGACTTAACCCCGTTCGAAGGGGTAAAAACCCAGCTTTTGGACCTTTTAAAAGATGACAAAAACCATGTTATTGTTGCCCTGAACAAGGAGAACGCCCAGGTTTTTGAACCTTATAAGATAAACATCCAGACAGGAGATATGGAAAAATTATTCACCAATGATGATATAGCAAATCCTATTATGAATTACCTTTTTGACAAGGATGGTACTCTCAGAGGGTTTGTGCGCCTGCGTGAAGGTGTTAATATGGATCTTTACTACAATAAGGATACAGAAACGAAGGATTTTGATGTTGTAAAACAAATTAACTGGAAAGACACTTTTAACCCCACATTGAACTACGCCACAGATTATCCGCATGATGCATATGTAGTTTCAAATCTTGAAACAGACAAAAACACTGTTTACCTCTACGACCTTAAAGAAGACAAGGTGATCAAAAAATTGTTTTCAAATGACAATTATGATATTTCGGGAGTTTCTTTGTCACGACACCGGGATTATGAGTTGGATTATTATTCTTTTGAAGGAGAAAAACGGGAAATCGTACCGGTAAGTGACTACTATAAAAAGTTACATAAACGAATTACCGAAGAATTTCCAGATAAGCAATATTCTATAGCCGATAAGACCGATAACGAAAGTAAATATTTGATCTTTCTTCAGAGTGATAAACTATATGGCGAATACTGGTCTTATGATGTAGAAGCCGATAAATTCGAATTGTTGTACAATTTGATGCCCCAGCTAAAACCAGAAGATATGGCCGAAATGAGACCTATTAGCTTTAAAAGCCGTGATGGTAAAACCATTCATGGTTACATCACCCTCCCAAAAGCCGCTTTAGAAGGGCAAAAAGTTCCGGTGATAGTTAATCCTCATGGTGGACCGCAAGGTATTAGAGATTCCTGGGGTTTCAATCCCGAGGCGCAATTGTTTGCCAGCCGCGGTTATGCTACGCTACAGGTGAACTTCAGAATTTCCGGGGGTTATGGACGCGAATTTATGGAATCGGGCTTCAAGCAAATTGGAAGAAAAGCTATGGATGATGTTGAAGATGGTTTAAAATACGTGGTCGACCAGGGTTGGGTAGATCCCGATAAAGCCGCTATTTATGGAGGTAGCCATGGTGGATATGCCGTATTGAGAGGACTTACAAAAACTCCGGATCTTTATGCTGCGGGTGTGGATTATGTAGGGGTTTCCAATCTATTTACATTTATGGAAACCATTCCTCCATATTGGAAGCCTTATGAGCAAATCCTAAGGGAAATTTGGTATGACGAAAAAGTTCCTGAAGAAAAAGCCATTATGGAAGAAGTTTCACCGGTGTTCCATATTGACAAGATCAAAAAACCATTGTTCGTGGTTCAGGGAGCTAATGACCCGCGCGTAAATATTGATGAGTCCGATCAAATTGTAAGAGCATTACGTGCAAAAGGTGTTGATGTGCCTTATATGGTAAAATATGATGAGGGACATGGCTTTGGAAAGGAAGAAAACAGGATCGACCTTTATAAGGCAATGATGGGCTTTTATGCCAAACATTTAAAAGACGAGGAACTTCAACCGCAATTCCAGGACTAATTCCTGAAATATCTTTTTAGAAAAAAATCTCTCTGAAATAACATTTTTGGAGAGATTCTTTTTGTCTCCTATTTTTCAGCAAGAGCTAAAATTCCATTATTTCGTCCTGTCACCAAGTATGTCCCTAATTATCTTGAGGTGATGTTCTGTATGAATTACCAGGAATTTGGTAGTTTCATCTCTCTTGATATGACCAAAATAAGGATGCTCAAAAAAGGCATTTTTTGGAAGCTTTGAAATACCGGTAATTTTGCGGCTGGCTCTGGAAATTTGATCCTGCAGTTCTTCTGCGGAAACATTCTCCTCCGGAATAACCTTTTTTGGAGACCTGGCTTTTCCTCTTGGAATTTTCCCGGTAAGATAAACGAGTTCCTTTTTCCAGCTGAATTTCCATTGGTAGCGAGCTGGGTCTGATATGTCCAGCGAGCCAAGGATCGAATGGATGACCTTAAGATTATGTGCCAGATGCCAGCCAACGGGCGCCCCTGAAACTTCTGAATTTTGCTGAGTATTATATTTTATATAATCCTGCATTTCTTTTAATTGGGCCTGTAGAACTTCAGCTTTCATGAGGTCTATTCTTGATTTTCTTAAAAGTAAGTAAAAATAATAAACCCGTAACTTCCGAAAAATCACGGGTTTTAAAATTTTATTTTTTCAAATCACTGGTAATTAATTAAGTATGTTCTACCGGGGGTAAAAACCTTCATAATACCCGCCGCCAAATCTTCCATGAATTCTTCGATTTCCTCTAAGAAATCCTGTTCCTTCTGTTTTCTGTTTATTGTTAAATGGATAACAATGACTTCTGGTTCAGGAGGAAATCCGGTAGTAATCGTCCAGGTAAGGGCATTTGGACACTCCTGTAAGGCGAAACGCAAACCTCCGGCAACAGGATGGGAAGTAAGCGTAAATTCTCCCCACACCCCTCCTATTCTCACCCGGTCATCTTCTATTTTCTCTAAAGGAAAAAGCTCGCTACTGTAAATACTCAGATTTTCGAGAGTGAGTAGAGATCGAAGCTCAGCCTCTGAAGTGTTGACGGTAACATATTTAAAAAACTCCATTCAATTTACTTTAAAAAATCATTAAGCTAATTCTTTACTTTTCGTCAAATTCTCCTGGATATTAGCAGGAACAGGTTGATACCCGTTGAAATCGCTACTAAAGGTAGCCCGTCCCTTTGTAAGGGAGCGAAGTTCGGTTGAAAATCCAAATAATTCAGATTCAGGTGCAATACATTTTAAAACCTGGTAATTATCTGCACTTTCAATTCCCTGAATAATTGAGCGACGGCTTTGCAGTTCGGTCATGACATTTCCCACCATTTCTTCGGGTACTTTTACAGTAAGATCAAGAGCCGGTTCCAGGAGTCTAGGAGATGCATTTAAAAACGCTTCCTTAAAAGCATGTGCACCTGCAATTTTAAAAGAAATATCATTAGAATCTACAGAGTGCATTTTTCCATCGTAGATCATGGTTCTCACATCACGAATATATGAACCGGTCAAAGGACCTTTTTCCATCACTTCAATGATCCCTTTCATAATAGATGGTAGATAACGTTGATCAATGACCCCACCTACAATGCAGTTATAAAATACCAGTTTCCCGCCCCATGGAAGATCGAGCTCTTCTTTCCCCCTAATATTGAAACCTTCGGGTTCTGCCATATTTTCCTCCCAGGGTTCAATTTTCATATGCACTTCTGCAAACTGCCCGGAACCACCCGACTGTTTTTTATGTCTGTAATTTGATGCTGATGGTCGTTGGATGGTTTCCCTGAAAGAGATTCTTGGTTTTTCAAAGCTTGCCTCTACACCATAAACGTTCCTGAGGAGCCAATCTATTGTTGCAAGGTGAAGCTCGCCTTGGCAGGCCAGGATCAACTGCCTGGTTTCGTTTGAAAAAGAGATCTCCACAGTAGGATCCTGGCTGTGAATTTTTTTCAATGCATCATTAAGTTTTTCTTCGTCCTTGGTATTCATAGCAGAAACCGCTCTCCTTATCCTAGGCTGCGGATATTCTATTGGTTTGATAGAAACTTCTTCTCCGGAAGCGGCCAGGGTGTCATTGGTTTCGGTATGTTTTAACTTAAGGGTGGCTCCAATATCCCCCACTACCAGTTTGGAAATAGGATTTCTTTCTTTGCCATCCATGATAAAGAGCTGATTAAAAACCTCTGTTTCGCCATTTCTGGTATTCACCAGCTTATCATTTATTCTTACCTCTCCCCTTTTTACCTTAAAAAAAGTCACTTGTCCTAAATTAGGTTGATGAACAGTTTTAAAGACGAACAGAACAGGTGGTGCTTCAGTTTTTGGTAAGATGTTTTTTCCTTCTGCACTAACTTCAGGTTTTAAGTCAATTGCTGCGGGAGCGACATTGTCTATAAAGCCCATGAGCCTTCCGCTTCCCATATCATTAAGAGCAGACATACAGAACACCGGAAACAGGTCGTAGTTGAGCATACCTGCCTTTATTCCTTTGCGCATTTCATCCTCGTTAAGAGATCCCTTTTCAAAGAATAATTCCATCAACTCTTCGTCATTTTCGGCAGCCTTTTCCACCAGTTCGTTGTGTAAAGCAACGGCTATAACCTTTTGGTCGTCAGGAATAGGGAATTTTTCGGGTTTTCCTCCTTCAGCAGAAAATCGATACATTTTCATTTTAAGAACGTCAATGATACATTGTGCACCATCAATTACAACCGGATATTGAATTTTAACAGCCTTATTCCCTACAAGGGTTTTAATACTATTAAAACTTTTTTCGAAATTGAGTCCCGGGTGATCAATTTGATTAATGACAAACACTGTAGGTTTATGGAATTCTTTAATGTAATTCCAAATGATCTCTGTACCTACTTCTACGCCGTACTGGCCATTGAGAACAGTAACTATGGTATCGGCCACTCTAATGGAGGAAATGATCTCTCCAATATAGTCGTCCAAACCGGGGGTGTCGATAATGTTGATCTTATAATTCCGCCATTCTGTGTGCAGAGGAGTTGCAAAGATTGAATTTCCTTTTTCGTGCTCAATATCATGATAATCTGAGACTGTATTTTTTGCTTCTACAGTACCACGCCTGTTGATTAGACCGGCTTCGAACAACATGGTTTCTGCCAAAGTGGTTTTACCGCTATTATGAGCGCCTACAAAGACCACATTTTTGATGTGTTTATCATCGTAAATCTTCATCTTTTGAAAGTTTTAATGGAACAAGAAGGAAAGAAATTGAGAAAAACCCGGAAATAAATGCTGAGAAGTAAGTAAAGATATCCATTAATTCCCGGGATTATATTAAAATCTGCCCTATAAATTTATTCTTTTTTAATCAAAAAAATTAGAGATTGAAGCTCTTTTTTAAGCTTTTCCTGATCAATATCATAAACCGGTTACGAATCCAGCTGCCAAGGTTGAATAAGTTTACCACGCAAAAATTAACCCGGTATTTCCGAATAATTTACTTCAACATCGACCATAATATTCTTTCCCTGAAAAATTTCCGGTTTTATATCCACAGAATTTTTGATGAATCAATTACAAGTGTCTATTAAATATTTCAGCAGTACCGGCAACAATATTTTCAATGTCAATTGGTCAATGCCTCTATAGTAATGATGTTATGTAATATGAAGTAATTATTTCAAGAGAATTGATTAAATGAGGCGGCGCCTTGAAGTATTTCTTTTTTCATTCAATAATTTTAAGAAATTCTTCTGTAACGATAGTTAACTTTTAGGGTCTTATGATTATCAAACACATCTTATGAAAAAAATACTTTATTTATTTGCCCTTACGCTTTTAGCAAATTCATGTAAAATCTCTCAGCAGCCAGGTTCTACTCAAGAACCTACCATCGCAACCCTCGATTTGGTAAATGTCAAGGATGATAAGGTCATGGTTACTGTGTATCCCGGCGAGATAAAAACTGAAACTATTGTCTTTTTTATTCCCAAGACTGTTCCCGGCACCTACTCTACTTCCAATTTCGGAGCTTATGCAGAGAATCTTAAAGCTTATGATTACAAAGGAAATGAGCTCCCGGTAACCGCCTACGATGAGAACAGCTGGAGCATTGCAAATGCCACCCGCCTTGATAAAGTGACTTACTGGATGAATGATACATTTGATGTTCCGGGAGAAGGAGGAATTTATTCCATGGCGGGAACTAATATCAATAAGGATAAAAATTTCCTTCTGAATCTTCACGGGTTCGTGGGATATTTTAACGATCTCACTGAAGAGCCTTACCAACTGGAAATTATTCGTTCCAATGATCTGTATGCCGGAAGCGCCCTTAATATCACTAAATCTTCAGAGTTTAGTGCAGGAACAACCAAGGATATCTTTCGTGTCAACAGGTATTTCGAGGTGACCGATAATCCTATCATGTATGCGGCGCCCGATACGGTGAGTTTTAAAGTTGATAAAATGGATGTGCTCCTGCACGTTTATTCGCCTTCCCAAAAATTCAGTGCGCAGGATTTCAAACCTGCTATGGAGAAAATGATCACTGCCCAAAAGGACTTTTTAGGTGACATTGATAATACCAATAAATATGCGATTCTTCTATATTTATCTGCTACCCCGGGAGAAGGCGACGCTGCTAATTTTGGGGCTCTTGAACATCATACCTCTACGGTTGTAGTCATGCCGGAACAAATGGGGCAAGAGGCTCTTAATAAGTCTCTAACCGATATAGTTTCTCATGAATTTTTTCACATTTTGACTCCCCTGGGAGTACACTCAAAAGAGGTGCATTACTTTGACTACAATGATCCCCAAATGTCACGACACCTTTGGCTTTACGAAGGAGTTACAGAATACTTTGCCAATCTCTTTCAGGTGAACCAGGGGCTTATTACCAATCAAGATTTCTATGACAGGATGCAGGAAAAGATAATGGTATCAAAGAATTTTGATGATACCATGTCCTTTACAGAAATGAGCCAGAACATACTTGAAGATGAATATAAAAACAGCTATTACAATGTGTACCAAAAAGGAGCATTGATTGGAATGGCCCTGGATATTAGATTAAAGGAATTGAGCAATGGAGAAATGGGCTTGCTTGATCTTATGAAGCAGCTAACACAAATGTACGGCAAAAACAAACCGTTTGAAGACGAAGATCTTTTCCCGGTAATTACAGAATTAACTTATCCCGAAATTGGTGAATTCTTTAATACGTATGTGAGCGGGAATACTCCTATCCCTTATGATGAGTTTTTTGAAAAAGTAGGTCTGGAAATGCGGGAAGGAGAACTACCTGTTGATTATTTCCTTCAGGATCCTTCTACTCCTTACATCACGGTAAATGAGGCCGGCGAAATTATCTTGAGGGATGATTTGTCATTGAGCACATTCTTCGAAGAACTTGGATTAATGGCGGGAGATAGGATCAAAGCCATAAATGGAAAATCGTATAATGTTCAGAATATTTATGATCTCATTGGTGATTCTGCGAACTGGTCAGTGGGAGACCCTATAAGTCTCACGATTGAAAGAAATGGGGAGGAATTAAAAATAAAAGGAAATGTAGTTGAACCAATGTCTACGGGAAAGCGGCTCGTGGAGATCATGAACCCAACAGATGAACAAATGGAATTGCGACATAGCTGGTTAAAATCTTAAAACATAAAAAGAGCGGCAGTAAATACTGCCGCTCTTTTTATATATCTTCCAAAAAAGGAAATATTTATATCTTCTTTACTCTTACTGCATTCATACCCCTCGGGCCTTTCTCCAGTTCAAAAGTAACTTTGTCGTTCTCTTCTATTTCATCAATAAGACCGGTAACATGTACAAAATACTTTTCCTGGCTGTTGCTGTCAAGAATAAAACCAAAACCTTTAGAATGATCAAAAAAGGAAACTTTCCCCTCCTTACTAAAATCATTTTCCTCGTCTGACTCCTCTTTCTTAGGAATTCCAATTTCAATACTTTCAGCGTCAACTTCCACTTTCTGAGAAGGATCTGGCGGAGTATCTGTAAGATTGCCAAATTCATCTACATAAGCAAATTCAGAGACAGAATCTCCACTTGCCTTTCTTTCTTCCTTCTTTTTCTTTTTTTCTTCACGCTTTTTTAAGCGCTTCTTTTCTTTTTCAATTTTGTTGTACGTCTGTTGTGATTTTGCCATTAGCGATTTAATTGGATTTCAAATGAATATAAAGTTTTTAATTGAAGTTCAAAAAAAATTCAGGGAAAAAAAATCAGGAGAAGAAGATTTACCTTAAAATAATTGAGACTTGAACTAAAATGCAAAGTTATAATTTCTTTTTATTTATTACTGAAATAATTTATCCCTGAGATCCAGTTTTTTACCTTCCTGAAGAAATTCTTTGTTAAAATGTCATTTTTGAACAGCATAGGCATCCAGAGGCTCTTCAAAGGCAATAAAGAGCACACAGGGACCTGATCCTCCACACCTTGCCGAATGTGGTTTCTGTGCAGGTCCATAGGCATAGGAGCCTTCTTTTAGTTTCCGGGTTTGTTCTCCCTCATAGGTGACTTCCATTTCTCCCGAAAGCAACACCATACGTTCAGCAGAAGTATGGGCATGATTGGGAATATCTGAACCTGCAGCTACTTTAAACAAAATATCTACATTTCTTTTAGCAGGATCTCCATGAAGAACAGCGATCTCACATCCATTAGGCATAAAATCGGGACAGGGTCCCCACTGCAAATCTTTATCATTCATGGTACGAACAACAGAATTGGTAGAATCAACTGCCCTTTCCTGAGCCATAATTCCTGCTGTAGAGAATATTAAAGCAAAGAGTATTAATATTCCTGATAATTTTTCATTTTTCATAACCTAAGGTTTTACTAGTTAATGACTAAAAACCGGGGAACAATAAAAATTGAAGTTTCAGGTGAAACAATGTAATAAAACCTGATTATCAATATATTATACTCTAATATACGTAAAAACTAAACTAGATCGGAAATTTATTTCTCCTTTACAGGAACAAGATACACGGGGATCTTTGTTTTTTCCAGGACCTTTTCGGCTACCGTGCCAAGAAAAAGCTTTTCCAGGACAGAATGGCTGTGGGTACCCATTACCAGCATACTTGCCCCCCATTCTTCCCCATAAGCCAATATAGATTTAGCTGTATCCCCTTCGGCCAAGTGCGTCTTTACCTGAGGGTCATTAAGATGTTTTTGTGCCTTTTCCAGGAATTCTTCAGCAATATTCCTCATTTCCATGGCCACATCAAGGTCCGGTCCCATTCCCGAATAACCATCATATCCCATAAATGTTGGATAATGAACCCCATAAAATCCTACATCATCTAATACATGAATGAGACAAACTTCAGCATTCAAATTTTTTGCAAGTTCATATCCCTGTTGGGCAACTTTTTCAGAGACAGGATTGTAATCTACAGCAATAAGTACTTTCTTCATGTTGAGGTTTTATTTAAAAATACAAAAATTAAGCAGATCTTGCAGGTTAGATGAAATACTGCTTTTAACTCTCTGTTTATAAGATGATTAAATTAATTTTTTGTGACCATTGTCTTTTAGTAAATCTTGAATATTCGTATCTTTATGTGTTACTAAAAACTGGATCTCATGAAAACTACAAGAGAATCTGCCCGGGAAGAAAGTCATAAAAAAGTTACACACGATCTGCAGGAACTACTGGAAAAAAATTATGACGCAGAAAAAGATTACAGAACTGCCCGGGAACGTGCAGAAAGTAAATCTTTAAAAGAATTTTTTAAGAAACAGGCGGTGAGAAGAAATCATTTCGCTACAGAAATTGACAAAGAACTGCATTCCCTGAATGAACATCCAAAAGATTCGGGTTCCACAGTAGGTAAACTTAAAAGGACCTGGATTAATCTAAAAACTTCTTTGGGAAAGGACGCAGATAAAGTCCTTTTGGAGGAATGTCTCCGTGGTGAAAAAAACAGTCTGGAAGAGTATGAGAAGAAATTAAAAATGGAAAAATACCCTGCTAAAATTGAAGAATTACTACGCAGGCATATTTTAGAAATAGAGGAAACTATTTCAGAAATAAAGTCTTTAGAAGATTTTCATTAATCCAATTATAAAACATCCTAAAAGACTCCATAAACCATGGAGTCTTTTTTGTTTGCTTCTTAAGTAGTGTTATGTTTTTCTTTAGGTCCTGTTAAACCTCTGTTTTTCCTCCTCTTGAAAATTTATATTGAGTGGAGACCTAAATTTATTTATTGTTAATCATTAATTTTTGGAATGGGAAAAAACGAGCTCAAGCGAACTTTAGGATTTTGGGATGTATTAATGTTTGGTGTAGGCGGGATAGTTGGTGCCGGTATTTACGCAATAATTGGAAAGGCCGCCGGTCTGAGCGGAAATATGCTGTGGCTTAGTTTTGTGATAGCCGCAACTGTTGCTTTGCTTACAGGGCTCTCCTACGCAGAGTTTGTAAGCCGTTACCCGGATTCTGGGGGAAGTTTTGAATATATGAAACAGGGCCTTGGGAAGAAAACTGCTTTTTCAATGTCAATTTTTATTGTTTTTACGGGAATTGTGGCTGCTGCTGCAATTGCCATAAGTTTTGCAGATTACTTAAGCAGACTTATTAATGTCCCAAACTGGATCCTTGTGATAGGAATTATCCTCCTTATGGGGGCTTTCAATATCATTGGTGCGAAATACAGTTCATATTTTAATGCCTTTGCCACAATAGTCACTTTAATTGGCCTGGCAGCAGTTGTAGTGGTTAGTATTCCTGAATTTGGAACTACTCCCCTTCTTGAAACCAATGATGGCGGATGGACCAGTCTTTTCGCTGGAGGTGCTTTGATCTTTTTTAGTTATATAGGTTTTGAGGACCTTGTAAAAATGGCTGAGGAGACCAAAAACCCAAAGGTCAATATGCCTAAAGCTGTGATCATGAGTGGTCTTATTGTACTCCTTGTTTACGTATTGATCGCAATTAGCTCGGTGAGCGTATTAAATTGGAAACAACTATCAAATTCTAATGGACCTCTTGCAGCAGTTATTGAAGCAAAACTTGGTGCTTGGGCCGCAACTTCCCTGGTGATCATAGCGTTGTTTGCTACCAGCAAGACTATCCTGAGTAATATATTGGGAACTTCGAGGCTGCTTTACGATGTGGCCAGGGACAGTGATAAATCTTGGCTTAAAAAATTTACGACGATATCTGGGGTTGGAAATGCGCCAAATTACGCGATCATCGCCATTTCTCTTGTGGCTATAGGATTTGGATTAATAGGAAATCTTAAGATCGTTGCCAGCCTTAGTAATATTTTTATATTCATTGTATTTGCAATGGTAAATATTGCACTGCTTAATTTGCGACACAAGAAGAGAAACGAGAAAAATAAAAAACCTCCTTTTTATATTCGGTTCAATGTAAATAATATTCCTTTGCCCACAGTTCTTGCATTAATCACCATCCTAATCTTATTTGGATTTAACATCTACAACCTGTTCCAGGGGAATCTCTAATAAATCATTGTTTTACCACAACAAGGCTGGCGCGGGAACCGGTGAGTAGGTTCCATTCCTTTCTAACTACTTCCCTGCCTTGGTCATCATAAACCCTAAGCTCGGCAGTATTTGGTCCGGATGTTCCCTGGTTAAGAGCTTCGAATTCAATGTTATTGAGTCCGCTGTCAAGATTAACCATAATGGGCGTAAAAGTAGCACCTAAAGACATATTCCTGTTGATCACAACACCGTTCACGATGATCTTTACTTTGTCGCCATCAATATATTCATGATCGCGACAATATAGTTCTACATAAACTCCGGTGGTTATAAAATCTCCTAAATACTGGTCCTTGCGGAATTCTTCCCGAACCTCTTTGTCTTTAGTAAATGCTTTGGGAGTAAAATCCTTTCCTTTAAAAGTCATGAGTCCGTTTTGATCTGTTCTCATGCTGAAGGATTTTTCTTCTTTCTCACCCAGTTTCATGGATTCACTTTCTGCACTAAAAATGCCTTTTTTGGAACTCAAGCTATGATTGCCCGAAGATTTTTTAAAAGATGAAGATTCACTACCTGTTTTTGGTGCCATAAGTTCACCCGGAGCTCTAACAGGAGCTGTGGGATTATCAATCTGAGCCTGTGCAACATAAGACGCAAAGCAGAAAATAAGTAAAAATATATTTTTCATTACCAGAATATTCTTCAGCATTTAAGATATCAAAAATTCAACCACTTTTTTTATGAAGAAAAATTTCTCCGGAAACCAATTAAAAATTTAACTGCATTTTAACCGCTAAAGCTCGGGTAAATATAAGATTATCTGTAATTTAATTAAAAACAAAACCATGACAAAGAAAGAAGAACAACCAAAAAATAAAAGAGAAGATATGAACCGGGACAAGGAGGGGAAATACAATCCAGATATTACTCCTGAGGATAAGGAAGTCTTGAATAACCAAAGTCAGGATCAAAAGAAGGGGGACTATTTTAAGGATAGGGATGAACCTATTGATTACGCTGGTGCCGATCTTGATATCCCGGGAGAGGTAGATCGAAAGTTTAATCCTACTACCAATAAACCCCAGGACGTGGAGAAGGAAAGGCGGCCTAAAGAATCTGCTAATTCCAATGATAATATAGAATCACAAACAGATACTGTTTATAAAGGCGACAAAGCCGAAAAGTATAAAGATCCTTCAGAAAAGACGAGAGATGAGAAGTCTAAAAATTAATAGAAAAGCCACCTAAGAAGGTGGCTTTTTTTATCGTTTTTCTCTGTACTGAAGGTACCGGCTAATGTCAATTACATATGAAGTGATTCCCGAAATTTTTAACCCGGGACCGTTCGCAAATTTATAGATATCACAAAAGCCGAATTGTTTTTTTTGGCCAAGACGGTTTCTACTCACTACCACACCTTCCACAATCCCATGGGTGGCATTAAAAAAGATATTTTCCACCTCAATATCAACAGATGGCATTTCCTTCATTTGGTCTAAGACCTCTTTGAACTCAGCTTTGCCCGAAATATCCTTCTCCCCCACAATTACCCAGCATATGTCATCTGTAATATGTTCCATGAAGAATTTCTCGTCCCCTTCCATGTAAGCATTATTTACATCTCTCAAAAATTTCTCTTTCTCGCTCATTATTAAATATTTTTAAAGCGCAACTAATTGTGAAGCAATATTTTAAACTACTAAATATACAAAATTTCTTTTTCACTCATGCTGAAGGAAAGCATCGGTTAATTTCTATTGTTTTTAAAGAAGAGGCAGATGTTTCAAAAAGAATAAATCTTTCTTCGCAATCCTGGATGTTTTGATCAAATAAACCTCTTCTAAAAATGCCATTTTTGAAACCTTAGAAAGTAGGGGTTTTGGATTAAAAATTTTTAACTTTGATCTTCCTTCAAATACAAGTAAACTTTATGCATGTTCACCACTTACTCGAAAAAAAATCTATTGCCAATACTTTTATTTCTCAACTTCGGAATGTTGATATTCAAACCGACAGACTCCGCTTCCGAAGAAATATTGAGAGATTGGGAGAGATACTGGGTTATGAGCTAAGCAAGAATTTTCAATTTGAGGATAGGGAAGTAAAGACTCCATTGGGTATTGCTAATGTTCCCCTTCCTAAAGAGGAGCTGGTGATTTGCTCAATATTAAGAGCCGGCCTACCCCTTCATACCGGTTTACTTAATTATTTTGATGCTGCAGAAAACTCTTTTATTTCTGCTTACCGCCATCACCCTAATAATGACGAAGAGTTTGAGATCCTTGTCGAATATCTTGCCTCGCCTTCTCTGGAAGGAAAAACCCTCATATTGGCTGATCCTATGTTGGCTACCGGCCGCTCATTTGTGAACGTGTTGGAAGCTTTAAAAAAGATGGGGAATCCAAAAGAAATTCACCTTGTCGCGGTCATAGCTGCAAAAGAAGGAATAGCATACCTGGAGGAAAAATTTCCCGAAAATTCACACCTGTGGGTAGCAACCATTGACGAAAAATTAGACGAGAGAGGTTATATTGTTCCGGGACTTGGAGATGCTGGAGACCTTTGTTTTGGTCCAAAGGAGCAGCATTAGAACGGGTATCCAATTGCGAAATTGAATACCGGCTCTGTAGGTCTTGGGTCCCAACGTTCCCCTTCTTCAAGCCACGGGATGCGTAAGGGAGCCGCAAGATCAAATCTTATCACAAAACTTTGAATGTCAACTCTTAACCCTACTCCTGCCCCTACTGCCACTTCATTTAAAAAGTTTGAACTAAAAGTTCCTTTTTCAATAAGCATTTCCTGTTGCTCTGTCAATTCATCCCCGGGAGGTAGATTATTTCTCTCGGTATTCCAGACATTTCCTGCATCTGCAAATACAGCTCCTTTTAAGATTTGGAAGATGGGGAAGCGATATTCAATATTCGCCTCCAATCTTATATTTCCCATTTGATCATAATAGGAAAGATCTCCCTGTGGTTTGTAAGTTCCTGGACCAAGGGATCTAATTTGAAAAGCCCTGATGCTGTAAGGTCCCCCGGCAAAATATTGACGGCTGAAGGGCATAACTTCAGAATTCCCGTAAGGTATCCCTAATCCGGCAAATAATCGTGTGGCTATAGTTTGCTCTGGACTTAATTTGAAATGATAACGAAAATCGGCATCGGCTTTGGCATACTGCGCGAACCTAAGGCCCAGGAAGGTCTTGGGAGTCTCTCCCCCGCTCAATGCATCCAGAATATTTCCTGTTAGGTCCAGATTGGCATTTAGGAAAAACTGGTGAGTATCACTGGCATCTACCATTCCATTATAAATAAAAGAATAAGTAAGACCTGCTATAAACTGTTGATCAAAACTGCTTGCGAGGAAAGGGTTTTCTTTGAGGATTTTCCTGAATCTGTCCGATTCGTTTAGCTGCACGTAGTCAACCGAAAAAGGGTTTAATTCGTGAGTAATGTACCGGTTGGCTTTCCAAATGTAGCCGAAACTCCCTGAAACCGAAAATAGATTAAAGAGGTTAGTTCGATTAAGATATTCAAATCCCGCACTTATTTTCGTTTTTGGAATGGAATATTCGAACCAGTTGCTATTTATTTCAATTACTGGGAAAAGCATTCTGGGAATAATAAGATCTGAATTTAATCCCAGAATGATACTGGTATTTCCAACATCGGTATCGGCAGAAAGTTGTTGTTCGTAGCCAACTTTCCCGGTGAGTTTAAGAATTTCCCCCCCGTGGAAGAGATTCCGGTTGGTGTAGGTCAATGCCAGGTGTGGTCCTGCAAAACTGTTGGATTTGGTAACGGCCTGTAATTCTGCACGTATTGATCTTTTATTGAGCGGCGACAAAAAGATGTTAGCTTCAAGATAGCCTATACTATCGGTAGAAATAGAATCTAGAACGTCGTACCGTATGTTCACGAATTTATACGTCCCCAGGGAAGTGAGGCGTCTACTTGTCCTTCCTGAATTAGTTGGGCTGTAGAGCTCCCCTTCTTTGATCAATATATAAGGATCTAACTTTTCGGGTTTAAAGAAGACTTCATTTTGGATGTAGTTCCTGCCGTTATATCGTACTGTGTCCCGGTCAATAGAATCGGTGCCAATGGCGTAATTGGGATAAATATTAACCCGTTTCACTTTATAGGGTTTTATCGCTTCCCTGGGCACCTGTTTTTTAAGGCGCAAAAAAAGATCGAATTTCTTTCGGTCATATTGATTTGTATCAGATTCGAAAATGAGGAAATTATTGCTGAAGTTGTAATAACCACGTTCTTTCAATGCAATATCTATTCGCTCCCTTTCCAACTTCAAAACAGAAAGATTAAAAGGTTCTCCTTCATCAATAAGAGATTCTGAAAGGGTTTCTTTAATCTCCTTATAGATCCTGAGGGAATCATTGTCCATTCTGTATTTTTCCAGCACATAAGGTTCCTCTGGAAGTATGGCGCGATATGAAATAGAAGCTAACTTCTGCTTTCTTTTTTCTTTAAGAGTGAAATCAACCGTGCTGTAAAAATAACCCCTGTTCTCTAACCGGTTTTTAAGTAATTCTTCTGTGTGATAGGGATCAACATCTGAAAGATACACCGGTTCTTCCCCGAATTTTCTATTCAGGAATTTATTGATAAACCCCGGCTTCTCCTTCTGCGCTTTATAGTGGAAGTACAATCCCCACCGCGTGCCCAGGAATTTTGCATTTGGTGAAGGAGTAAGTAAGGTTTGTAGCTGATTCTTAAGATCTTTCTTGTTAGCTATCTCATCCTGTGAATCGAGTTCAATATCTGCCCCGGTATATAATAATTCATCTTCGGGGATAAACTTTTTAACGCTGCAAGCCTGCAGCAAAAAAATAGCTAAAAATAAAGTAAGTCCTAAAAATGCCTTTTTTGACATGCTATTGTTCAGTTTTTTCAGGTTCATTCTGGTTTGCCTGCTGTTTTCTTTTCTCTTCACTTAAAATCTGGCTCCAAAGCTCCCGGAATTTATTGAAGTCCTGCGTAAAAATCAGGGAAAGTCCGCTTATGATCAATTGCCCATCTATGACATTCTCATAACTCCTTCTTCGGAAGGCTTCCAGCCTTAATCTACCATCTTCTGTAAGGAGATATTCCAGGCTAACATTTCCAATCACAGGAGTGCTTTCCTCAACCTGGCTGCTACCCTGTAAGTCTACCTCACTTCCCACACTCACAATAAGACGGTCATCAAATAGCTTTTTTTGAGCGGTAATATCCAGCTGTGTCCTCTCTTCGGGAGCAGCTCCCTGATAATCTGTATAAGAGTCGAGTCCAAAATTCAGATCCACACCGGTTTCTCCTAATAACCTGTCAGAAAACACGTTTAATTGATCTGAAATGGCCGAATTTAAATTATCCCGCGCAAACGACAGGGTACCGCCACTGGCTCCATCGCTTCCCGAATCGGGGAAGAACCTGTTAAGGACGAGGAGAGAAAATACCTGCTTATTAAGTTCATTTTCCTGTTGATTTAACTGCTGGACCCTGCCATAAACCTGTCCGCTAAGGGACCCCTGTTCATCCTCTGGCATATCCAGGCCGAAAGATATTGTAGGAGCATTGATCTCCCCTCCTATTTTTAGGTATACAAGAAATTCCAGCTCCTGTCTATACCTTTGGCGAACATCCATATCAACCGATGTAAGCTGAGGTGCCATTAAAGCCGAAGCAGAAGTTTCAACGCTATAGGATGCCGTAATATTAAGATCTGCATCCAGCGGATCTCCCGCCCATACAATGCTGCTGCCTTCCATGATATCGAATTTCCTGGTGACCAGGTTATAAAGGCTCATTTCATAATGACCATCCTGCAGTTCCAGTCTACCGGACATGGTGGTCCTTCCATTGGGATAAATATCAAAAAGAAGTTCGCCTTCCCCTGTCCCGCGGAAGTTATCTCCTGTTTCTTCGCTAATAACGACTGTAAAGGTTGCATTTTCCTCGACCGAGATATAGGAATTCATCTTAAAGCCCGAAAATGAAACCGCATCTTCCTCCTCTTTGGTTTGGGTAAGGATCTGGTTTGGATTCTCCCGGTTTACAAAAACAACTACTCCTTCCCGCTCTTCAAGCTCAACATTGGCTTCAGGAATAATATAGGTGAGGTTGGTCTCTTCCCCTACTGTGAGATCCATTTCGACAATAGGTAATTCAAGATCCCCGGTTAGAGAGCCGGTGACATCAACGACTGCTTTACCATAAAAGAGTTCATTCGCACCCTCTTCTGAATTAACGACAGTAAAATTTTCAGCATTAAAACTAAGATCAAATTCAGGATTGAGATAAGTCTCCGTCAGGACAGACCCATCAAGAACAAATTCATTGTTGTTCAAATCCCGGATCATGAAATTCTCCATATAAATCCCATCGTTATTTATTCGCAGGTCTTCGTTTGGAAATACAAAGGGAGCCCCTAAAGCAGCAACGGTAAATGCTGCATTATTAAAATGGATATTTCCCTCATATTGAGGCTCCAGAGTGGTGCCGCTAACAGATATTGCACCCGAGAAGCTCCCGTCTGCCGCTGTAATGGCACCGTCTGCGAAGTTTTCGATAACCTCCATCTTTATTTCGTTGAGGTCCAGCTGGAGATCAAGATTTGCTGTCTTTTCTGAAGCTATATAAGAGCCAGTTAGGTCAAGATCTGCATTACCTCTTAGTCCAAGATCTATATTATAAGTATCCCCACCGGTACTATTGGCAACAAGAGAAAGCTCTCCCAATGGTACATCTAAGACTCCAAATTCATTGATCTTGAGATCGGCAACAAGTCCCGTGGTTCCAAAAGGTTCTTCAATGATAAAACTTCCATTCATGCTCCCTGCTGCCAAAACTTTTTCAGGATTGAAATAGGAAAATATAGATGCAAGCTTAAAATTGTCGAACTCTATTCCTATGTGCTCTCCGGCTATTCCATCCATTTGATTTGAGGCACGAAGCAACTGGTTGTTACGTGTGAGTTCAAATTGGTTAAAACTCCACTTATTTTCTCCAATTAAAATAGCATTGTCAGAGTCTATTTCCCAGGGGGAAGCATTAAGGATAAACTCTTTGGGGTTAATGTGAATTCGAAGGACATCATCTTCTTTGGATACCAGGGAACTAAAATGCATAAGCCGTTCCCCTTCATAATTGGAAGTGAAATCGAGTAATAATTCTTCATTGACCAGTTCCCCTTCCAAAATAGTCTCTTTAATGGCTAGTGGACCTGCATTTAAACGTTTTAGACCAAAATCAAAAGCAAGCTTTTCTTTGTCTGAATCCATATTGAATTGCAGACTGTCTATCTCGCTTCCAAAGTAATTTAGATATGGCAAACTTACCTGGGCTGCCAGCTCCCTTGTTTTCTCTTCAAAATCCATTCTTACTTTTAGAGTATCCATTTCTTCTAACTGCGGAAGAAAAACATCTTCTAAAATTGGGGATGGGCTTACTTCTGCCCGCAATTCTATATTCACAGGATTTCGAACCGTGTCCAGCTGATTTTCTATGCTGTAATAGCTTTGATAATGCCTGTCAAGAGCATTAATAAAATCCATTGGCCCGGCATTCGAACTTAGACGAAGATCGAGCATACGGTTGTCAACATCAATGGAAGTAGTATCGGGTCTTACATGTGCCAGGAGATCGACAGACCCCAGGAGATAAGTTTCATCATCGTATACAAAAACTCCTTCATTAATACTTCCCACCATGTCAAAACTTTCGGCGTTACCTTCAAAAGTTGCCCTAAGATCAAGTCCTGTATTGATTTGTCTGTTGGTTAGGCCCAGCGCTTGTAGATCGGCTCCCATAAGATTGAGGTTTAATGCCACTTTTGGCGCGACAGAGTCCAGTTCCACAAAACTTTGGAGCTCCATATTGAGGTTTTCATCCTTATAATCTACATTGACAAACCCATCGCCGTCCTCTAGTTGGGCATAGAGTTCAATATCTTCAAACTGGTAATTATTGTAGGTAAAGCTGGAAATATTTCCATCGGCCATGGCATCCAGTTCATTTAAATTCGCTCCTGAACCCGACGCTTCCATTTGCAAACTAATAGACCCCAACGCTTTATTCTGAAGGAGTTGTCCCAGTTCTAACTTAGTAACCTTAAGGTCGGCGTTGAAAGCAATTCCTGGAGCGGTGACAAACCGCCCATCCACATTTATTTTTCCTGCGGAAGAATTGAGGATCGCATCAACCGAAATATCTTCTGGTGTCCCACTAAAATTTCCAGATAAGCTTATTTGCTCAGGAAGTTGAATTCCCAGGTCCAGTGATGCTAAAAAGCCACTAAGATCGGAGCGGGAAGAGTTGAAATTAAGTTGTGGGAGATCAAACTTTAAATTATCTGGATCTGTGGCATTGTATATAGTACCACCCGTGGAAGAAAGCGCGGTATTGCCCCAGTTAATATTTGCACTCTCAATTGAAATTTTCGATAATTCTCCACTGGCAAAAAGACTTCCTGAAATACCTTTTTTGGCAAGTTCACTAATGTATTCATTCTGCTGAAGATCTGGTTGGAACCTGTACAAATCCTGTAGATCAACATTAAACTGTGGCAGGTTAAGATCTACGGTCGCATTTTTGGGATTTTCTATAAAAGAATTGAGTGATTGATAATCAATCACTAGGTTTCCTTCCACCATATTCCCATTTAACTTAAGCAGTAGATCCTGCAACAGCATTCTGTCTTCGTTTATGCTCGCAACAAATTGGGTTCTATTCAAATTTAAACCTGAAGCTTCCCTAAAGTTAAGAGCTTCTACTTTGGCTTCCAGGGATTTATTTGCCAGAATAAGTTCCGGAATTTTAAGATCCAGGTCTTTAAGTCCAACAGCTTCAGGATTAAACGTGCCGGGAGTTGGTCTGCTGTCATTAACCCAGTACCTGAAATCTGTATTCTGAATACTTAGATCTGAAGCTTTTACCTCCCATTCCGGCCATTCGAAACCTTCGGTTGCTGTAGAATCTGAAGCAGTTAGTTGTTCTGTTTCAGCAATAGCTTTGGTTTTGGTTTGCAGATATATTCTTGAATCGTTCAAATCAAGTTTATCGATCACGAGAAGTGTATTTTCCAGATCTACTGCGGGTAATTTGAGGTACAGGTCATCTATATTTACATCGGCTACAATTCCGTCGGGAACAGAGGTGTAGGATCCGGCGACATTATTAACCTTCAGGTTTTCGGCAGACAAAAAAGGTAATGGGATCGTATCTTCCTGGGGAGAATCGGGAGCAGGTTTTGTTTGGGCATATTTAAAACGGGTATTTTTCAGGATAACATCTCCGGCTTCAAAACGCATGCTGTCCAACTCGAATTTCTGCATCTCAAGCTGCAAACCTCCCAGGGCGACTTTGGTGTCAATTCCAAGGTATTTATCATCATATGTAAGTCTGAAATTTTCAATATTGATGTCCCCCAACCTAATTTCCATTTGAGAAGCAGTAGTATCTGCCGGGGTTGTGGTAGCAGTCGTATCGGCCGTTGCAAAGGCTTCCGTCAGGAAATCAAAATTAAAACCCTGAATAGTATCTGTACGATCAATATTTGCTATTCCTCCGTTCCAGTCCAGGCTATTGAGATAAAAACCTTTACCTTTTATAAGTGGCATTAATGAAATATCGGCTTGAAGTTCCCGGCTATATATTAAGGTGTCCCCTTCTTCATCTTCCATATAAAGACCTTCCAAACTTAAATCCCCGCCAAAAGTGATAAAAAGTCGGTCGACTTCTACCACTGTATTAGTTTTGTTAGTAATGTAGTTTACAAGTTTGTCTACAATAATTCCCTGTCCCCATGGGCTGCGAATGAAGAGTAATAAAAGAAAAATGAAGATAAAAATCCCGAGCAGGATCTTAAAAAATAATTTTAAGCCTGAACCTCTTTTCTTTTTTTCCTTTTGATTTTTTTTTGTTTCCAAAGATTGACTGTCTACCTGATCTAATTTATTTCTTTTAATCCTTATCCTGAAATTCCTGAAGGTAAAAGCCTGTTAAACAACACCTTCTAAAAATGGCATTTTTTGACTGAAATATTCCTGGAGAATTCTCTTCGAAAAAGATAAAAATTTCCCCGTGAGCAGCCATTTTATTAGGAATAATTTGGCAACACTCTGTAGTAACTGATAATCTTTCGTTAAAAATAAGGACCTAAAAATGCCTTTTCTATAATTTCGACCGTATTAAATCGTTTCCATTGTCGGGGCTAAAATTAAACCCTCTGATAATTTAAAAACAAAAACCCAAAATCATGAAAAAAACTCTTACCGTTACGGTATTGGCAGCAACATTGCTGACTTCTTGTGTTTCCAAAAAGAAATATGTAGCTCTTGAGGAAGATTACAATAATACACGAAGTAATCTACAGCAAACTCAAGTAGAAAAAGAAAAACTTGAAGAAAGGTTGAATGCCATTGAACAAAGAGTAGCAGATTACAACTCGAGAATTAATTCCCTTACTGAAGAAAATGATCAAAAACTGGAAATGAATGAGCTTACGGCAATGTCTAATGCCAACAAGCGCAAGATGAGAGAAACTCTTAGGAAAGTTGATCCTGCGAAACTTGCAGATGCTGAAACTCTTGAAGACTCCATTAACCTTGCAGTAGCTTACAATTTGGAAAGCCAAATTAGCAGTGGTTCATCTGAAGATGTAGATATCACCGTAGATAAAACTGTTGTGATGATCAACGTTTCAGATAAACTGCTTTTTAGGAGCGGAAGCCATAGAGTGAGCAGAGATGCCTATCCCCTTTTGGAAAAACTGGCAGAAGTTATTAATTCTGAACCAGCTATGGAGGTAATGGTAGAAGGCCATACAGATTCCCAGACAATGGTGGAAAATTCTTACATCCAGGATAACTGGGAATTGAGTGTTAGACGATCTACAGCTATTGTAAGATTGTTACAGGATAGATTCAACGTTGATCCTGAAAAATTAATTGCGGCGGGACGCAGCAGCTATAAACCAGTAGCCGACAATGACACCAGGGAGAACAGGGCTCTTAACAGAAGGACAAGAATTGTCATCCTGCCAAACCTGGATAAATTCCTTGCTTTACTGGATTCGGAGCAATCGGCTGCACAGCCTGTGGATTCTTCCAATAATTAAGAATTAGGTTTAGACAGTAAAATAAAAGAGGCCATTGTGGTCTCTTTTTTATTTGCGTTTAAGCCAGTAAAAATCAAGAGAATGTTTCCCTCCGCCTGTAATTAACAGGACGGTAAAAATAAGAAGATATATAAGTGCAAGTTCTTTTCGCTGAAAAGGATCGGAAACATGTATCACGAAAGCGGCAGTGAACATTGTAAGAATTAGCGGGATTACCGCAAGGCGTGTTCCCAGTCCCAAAATAACCAGGATCGAACAAATAAATTCTGCAAAGACAGCTAAAGCAAGCGTTGTCGCCATTCCAAGACCTGCAGGATCGGCAAATACTATTTCTTCACTTCCAAAAAGATTTAGGAGTTTTGGATAACCATGAGTGAGCATGAGACCGGCTGCACCCAGCCTCAGGATCAATAGCCCCAGATCAATTTTAGCAAGTTCCAGATTGGTAGTATAGGTGTTTTTCATAAATGTAATTTGGATAAATATATGAAAGATCCTTAAATTCTTTAAAGGACTGACCATAAGACTATAACGTTATAGTTTTTTAACATTGTGTATTTCATCGATAATTTTGTGCACTTTATCTGTTTTATTCTAATAATTTTTCTTAATATTGGTTTAGAAATAAATTGAAGTGAAAAAGGTTTTTATTCTAATGCTAATACTACTGTTATCCGGGACCGGTATGTCATATGGACAAACCAGTGCCACAGCTTCCTTTACTGCTTCGGCTACCATTATTCAGCCTATTGGAATTACCACCACTTCAAATATGAACTTCGCCAATCTCGATGCCAAATCTGGAGGAGCAGTAATTCTCACCCCCGAGAATACCAGGATAAGTACAGGTGACGTAGCCCTGGCCGAAAATGCTGCAGTTTCTGCCGCATCTTTTGAGGTAACAGGAGAAGAAGGATTTGCTTTTTCTATAAGCCTTCCCAAAGATGAATTTATACTGGCTAACGGCAGCGAAAGCATGATCATCAAAGATTTTACAAGTAGTCTTGCCGAAGGTGGAAGCCTAACCGGAGGCTCAAAAATTGTAAGGGTCGGAGCAACCTTAAAGGTTAATCCAAACCAAACACCGGGGGTTTACAACAGTCGGTCACCTATGAACGTCACTGTTAATTACAATTGATCCTTTCGAAATAACTTGTATTACTGCTCCTCAAGTTCCTTAGGTTTTCTTAATCATGTAGTTCAACGAATTTTCTATTCGTGCAACGATTTATTTATTCCACCTGCTTAAGCGTCATTCTTAAATGAGCTCTACTCCTACCTACATGTTCTAATCCCTTTTATTCATGTTGATGACATTTCCTGTTAATTCCTCCACTCCAGCAGGGACTGATAAAAGCACACAGTTTTATAAAGAACTATTCATTTCATACCCGACCGAAATAAGGTTAGGTGCTCCAAAAGAATCCTCTAAAACAGGAAATAGTCCCCGGCCTTTATTCAAAGGAGGTTTATACGAGGCATATTTCCTCTTTTTGTTCTAATTTTCGTCAGAATTACCTTCCAGGTTAGCTTTGGACGGGCTTCAGATTCCAAAAAAAATCTAAAAATGTGCATTTCAACGAATTTCTGCCGCCCTTATCGACTTTTTTTGTAGGAGCTTTCCTTAAGGGGTATGTTTGCCCCGTTAAATAATTGATAACCCAATTAATATTTTACATACCCCCTAAAAACCTACACATGAAAAAAATTACTTTTATTTTATTCGCTCTTATCGCTGGAACTACTTTTGCACAAAACTCAGTAAATGGAACTGCACTTGCTAAAGCCGAGATTGTTAAGCCTTTGACTATTTCATCGGAAGGAGCTTTAAATTTTGGAACTATTGCAGCTCCAGATGCAGATACTGATGTAGTGCTTACTACGGCTAATGTCAGAAATATGCCAACAAGTATGTCTATTCCAGGTAATCTTGTTACTGGTGTCCCTACATTTACTGTTACAAAGGAAGCAGGTTTAACTTATAAAGTAGTAACTGGTTCTACGAATTTAAAATTAAGTGGTGAAACTGATATGGTTATTAAAGATATAACCACCAATTTAACTGCTTTAGAAGGAGCAACCGCAGAAACCTTTAAGGTTGGTGCTACAATTACAGTTAATAAAGATCAGAGTCCTGGTGATTATGAAGGACAGGTTTCTGTAACAGTTTCCTACGAGTAACCATAGTTACCTCAAAATAAAAGAAAACGCCGCCCTTGTGGCGGCGTTTTTAGTTTTTGCTTATCTTGTTTAACTAACTACCACCAAACCAAATGAATAAAGTCTTAAGCTTATTTATTTTTGTGCTGATCTCCACGCAAACATTTGCACAGGCTTCAGCTTCGGCAACGGTGGAGAGCCGGGCTACTATTATTGATCCTATAAAAATTGACAAGACTGTAGATTTGGATTTTGGAAATGTGATCTCTGCCTATAATCCCGGAACGGTAATCTTAACACCAGATGGTTCAAGAGTAGCATACGGAGTACAAATATCTTCTTCTTTTCCCGGTACTGTAAATCCTGCTCAGGCTGTGGTTACTCATGGGAACAATAATTATGCAATTACCCTTCCTGAGTCCTTTGTCCTTTTTAATAGTGAAAACCCCGATCAACAATTGATCATAGATAATTTCACTGTAGCTCCCGAGGAAGGCGTTATAATGGATATAATTAAAATTGGAGCAAGATTAAACCTGGAAGCCAACCAGTCCGCAGGCTTCTATACAAATTCTTCAGGGTTTAATGTCACAGTGTCCTATAATTAATTTTAAGATATCCTTAACGATCTTGTCTTCTTTTACTTACATTTGTGTCAGGTAAAAAATCCAATAGAATTCAGCCCCCGCATGAATAAAAAATTACTACAGTTCTCAGTTCTTATACTATTATTTTTCTTTCCAACAATTTCTCTTGCTCAGGGAGATCTAATGATCATGCCCAAGAGGCTGGTATTTGACGGTTCTCAAAGATCCCAGGAGATCAATCTTGCAAATACAGGAAGTGATACTGCTGTTTATGCTATTTCCTTTGTCAATTATAAGATGACAGAAAGTGGAAATTTCGAACAGGTCGATTCTCCTGAGGAAGGTCAGCGATTTGCAGAAGGCAATCTTAGATATTTCCCCCGCCGGGTAACCCTTGCTCCTAACGAAGCCCAAACTATTAGAGTACAGGTTACCCGAACAGGAAATCTGGAACAGGGAGAATATCGTTCTCATATGTATTTTAGGGCTGTAGAAGAGCAAACTGCATTAGGACAGGAAGAAGCCCAGGAAGCGGAAGGAATATCAATCAACATCAAAACAGTTTTTGGAATAAGTATTCCAATTATTATTAGAGAAGGAGCATCTACTACACAAATTAATTTATCTGATATTTCATTAAACACTGAAGGTGAAAATCCCAAGCTTTCGTTAGTGATCAATAGGTCGGGCAACATGTCGGTATATGGTAACATTAAAGTAGATCATGTTTCCCCTGAAGGAGTCACTACCGAAGTAGGAATGGTGAAAGGAGTTTCTGTTTATACTCCCAACACAAAAAGAAACTTTTCCTTTGAATTACGAAGTGCCGGGGAAGTGGATTTGAGCACAGGAAAACTTAGAGTAAGTTATTCTGAAGAGATAGGAAAGGCTTTAGCTACAAAAGAAATTCCCCTGAACTAAATGAAAAAAAACTCCTCCCGGTTTTTTAAGTTTTTTAAAATCACCTTGCTGGTGGTGGGGATATTTTTTACTTCAAATGTATTGGCTCAAGATTTATTTATAGGTAATAATGATATTACTGTATCTACTGTTGATCCTCCAATGGAAGTTGGCAATGTGATTTATAATAATAGCTCTAAGCTTACAGTTAACGGAACTTTAATTGTAAATGGTAATTTTAATATGGACCAAAATGGAGCCTTATTGGAATTAGGGGAAGGTGCCAGGTTAATCGTGTATGGTAATTTCATTGCTCATAACAAGGTCAATATCACTTTGCAAAAGGACAGCTATCTTATTGTATATGGTGATTTCACAAAGGGAGGTTCATCTGGTCAGGATTTGGTAATTATAGATAATGCCAAAATCTATATTTTAGGTAATGGTGATAATTGGGGTGGAAATTTCACCGGTTGTGGTGGGGGATATGACGGTACCACAACCACTCAAAGCGATGATTGTGACTTTGGTAATGAAGAAGATTTCGAAAACAATCAGGATGAATTTCCAGATGATTTAGTGGAGCAACTTAATTGTTATGATCTAACTGCAATTTCTAATCAGGAAGTTTGTGAGGGTGCTCCTGTTACTTTTGGTGTTACTGAAATTACCAATGCTGCCGTTAAGTATGAGTGGCAGGAGAAAACTGCATCCACAGATTGGGTGCCGGTAAAAAACAATCCTGATACCTATACTTATACTATTCCCAGTACATCAGTAGAAGATAGCGGAAAGCTTTTTAGGGTAATTGTTCGACCTTCCGATTCTACTAATGCTACTTGTAAAATTTCCATTTCCAGGAAGGTGCTTCTAACAGTAAATGCTTTACCTGTTCCAGTATTATCAAGCAATTACCCGGTATGTGAGGGAGGTGATATTGAACTAAATTCTTCCACTATTCCAGGAGGCACTTATCAATGGACAGGACCTAACGGCTTTACTTCAAGTGTACAGAATCCTGTTATTCCAAATGCCAGCCAGGCTAAAGCAGGAGAGTATTCGCTTATTGTTACTAATGCCAATGGTTGTAGCAGTAATCCTCAGAGGACTAATGTGGTAGTAAATAATTTACCTGTTCCTATATTATCAAGCAATTCCCCTGTATGTAAGGGAGGTGATATTGAACTAAATTCTTCCACTATTCCAGGAGGCACTTATCAATGGACAGGACCTAACGGTTTCACTTCCAGTGAGCAGAATCCTGTTATTACAAATGCCAGCCAGCCAAAGGCAGGAGACTATTCACTTGTTGTTAAGAATGCCAATGGGTGTAGTAGTATAATCTCCTATGTAACTATAAGTATCACAAACAAATCGGAATGGACCGGTGCAGAAGATACAAATTGGAATAATATCAATAACTGGAGTTGTAACTCCCTTCCTACTTTGAGTACGGATGTTACTATTCCTGCGAACTTAAGCAAGTATCCGGTGGTAAGTACTGGAAGTAATGCGTTTTCAAAAAATCTTATTATTGAGACCGGAGCTTCTGTTACTGTTATCGATAATTGGTTAAGAATCACCGGGAATTTAACTAATGATAATAATTTAAGTGCCTCTGCCGGAAGTATTTCCTTTGAAGGAGCATTAGCACAAACCATTCCTGCAGGAGCTTTCGGGAATGACAGGATTTTAAACTTAAATATTAGTAACTCCGCCGGAGTTACATCCGAAGCTACCATTGAGATAATCAATTCTCTAAAAGTAGAAGCAGGAACCTTTTACACCGGTGATGGCCTCACCCTAATTTCTGGTGAAACAGGAACCGCATATATTGATGGCAGCGGCACAGGACAGGTTTTCGGAACTGTCACTATGCAGCGTTATATTTCCAATGCTTTTGGTTATAAATATTTCAGTTCTCCTTTTCAAAACTCTACAGTGAATGATCTTGCGGCCAATTTTAATCTAACAAATATAGAAACCGGTTTTCCTCACCTTTACGAATATCTTGAAAATCGGGAAGACGGGAAAGGAAATGATCTAACGGGCTGGCAGAAATTTTTGGATCTGGCTGCGCCTTTAGAAACCGGATTGGGATACGCCATTAATCCAAGTGGTGTGACCGATCCTTTAACTTTAAAGGTGACAGGAATTGTGAATAACGGTCTTGTAGAAGTAACTCTGGAAAATAATGACGGTAATTATACCAATGGCTTTAATCTGGTGGGGAACCCCTACCCTTCTCCTGTAGACTGGGATTTAATGGCTCCCGGATTGACAGGCATTGATAATGGTATTCATTTTTTTAAAGCAAGCGCCGATAACAGATACACCGGAACTTATGTATCTTATGTGGACGGAGTTTCTACAGATCCTGCCTCAGGTATAATTCCATCCATGCAGGGATTTTTTGTTAGGGTAAGTGATCCTGATAATGGGATTTATCCTGCTACGGCTAATCTGCAATTTACCAATGCTGCAAGAACCGGAAATGAGGTTTCTCATAGTTATTACAAGACGAAAAATAAAGCTGAAGTTCCTCAAATTAGGTTATCTGCAGGCTTTGAAAATGAAGAAAATTCAGATGCGACAGTAATCTATTTTAGAAATGGAGCAACTCCCGAATTTGAAAAAGAAATGGATGCTCAAAAAATTCTAAATACGGCTGTGAATGTTCCCAGTCTATATAGTTTGAGTTCAAAAAAGGAAAAACTTTCTATTAATGCTGTATCCAGTCTCAACACCGAAGCAATGGAAATTCCTCTTGGAATAAGTGCTGAAAGATCTGGTGAAATGAGACTTGTTCTTTCCGAAGCTACAAACCTTTTTCCCTCTCTTCACCTTTACCTGAAGGATAACAAAAGGAAAATCCTCAAAGATCTTGATAAAGATCCTCTTTATACCTTCACTTCTCAAAAAGGGCAAATTAATGATCGATTTGTTTTAATGTTTTCTTCTGAAAAATTATCCCCCGCAGAAATTGCAGTGGCTATGGAAGATTTTGCCGTTTATAATAGAGATAAAGAAGTTGTGGTAAAACTGAACCTTCCCAATAATGAAGAAGGAAAAGTGATTCTTAGTAATATGTCCGGGCAGGTACTACAGAGGAAATCCGGTTCTGGAAAAGAGGAGGTCAGGTTTAGTGGTATAATGTCTACAGGTGTTTACCTGGTGACCCTGGAAACGGGAAATGAAAGCCAAACCAAAAAAGTAATTTTTAAAGAATAAAGAATGACTGGAAAAAGCTTTTTCATATTCATGTTTTTGAGCCTCTCCAGTATAGTTTATTCTGAAGTAGCTGCACAGGAAAACCCACCTATTCCAGTAACTGTTGAAGTACGAAATGCCCAGGGTTTAAATTTTGGTTCATTCACTGTAGGAACTAACGGTGGAAATGTTTTTTTGAGTCCAAACGGTAATCGCACAGGTGATTCAGATGTGCATTTGCTGAATCTGGGACAACCGTCCCATTATGCGATCTTTGACGTGTACGTAAATCCCGGTACTCTCCTGCAGATCCAGGGAGTTTATGATTTTACTCTTGAAGGACCTTCTGGTAGTGATGTCACTTTAACCATTGATCCAAATAGAGATATAAGCACCGGGCAAACTTTTATAACAACTCAGAATCCCCACGAGGTTCTTGTAGGTGGGCAATTAAAGATCCCAAATGGTAGCTCAGGTCCCGCCGGAAGTTATAATGCAATGTTTACAATAACATTTATTCACGAATAGCCGCAAGAAAATTAATGCCAACTACTTCCCCCAAAAAAATATTTTTCTCAGCAAAAATTTCTCACATCTGTTTTTTGTTGTTTTTTGGGTTATTCACTTCAGTGGCAACAGCTCAGCAATTCCAACAAGATTATGATGAACTAGGCGTTGAAATGAACATTTCAAGGCTGGGAACTTATGAAATTCCCATTGCTATTAAAGGAGAAGATGCCTATTTACCCGTTGAAGTACTCTTCGACATTTTAAAGATCAAGCATGAAACCACGGGAGAGATTGTCAGCGGATTTATCATTCATCCCGATTCTTCCTATACTATTAACTGGCAAAAGCCAGAGATCATCTATAAAGGTGAAACCTTCAGCCTTTCCAAAAATGACATTTTAGAAACTCCTTCCGGCAGGTATCTCAAATCAGATCACTTCGGAAAAATATTTGATCTTGATACGCAATTCTCCTTCCGAAGTCTTTCCGTAGAACTGGAGACCGATAAGGAGCTGCCAGTGATAAAGGAAATGCGCCTGCAAAAGATGAGGGAAAATCTTGACAGGGTGAAAGGAGTGGTCGTGCCCGATACTTTAATTCCTGCGCGATATCCATTTTTCAAGCCGGGAACTCTCGATTGGGGCGTGGTTACCACACAACAAACCGATTTTGAAAATGTTAACCGACTTATGTTAGGGCTGGGAACTATGTTCCTGGGTGGGGAAACTAATTTAATGTTGAACTATTCGAGCCGGTTGCCATTTTCAACCCGTAACCAGTTTTACCAATGGCGCTATGTGAACAATGACAACAAATATCTTACCCAGATAACTGCGGGACGTATTTTCTCCAGAGCTACTTCTTCCCTTTTTGCACCAGTCTCGGGAGTACAGATCACTAATAGTCCACTACAAAACCGACGCTCTTTTGGAACTTACCTCCTTAATGACTACACCGAACCGCGCTGGACGGTCGAACTTTATGTAAATAATGTCCTGGTGGCTTTCACCGAGGCAGATGCTTCAGGGTTCTACAGTTTTGAAGTGCCGCTTATGTATGGTAATACAGCAGTGAGTCTTCGTTTCTACGGCCCCTGGGGAGAAGAACGTATTGAAGATAGAGTGATCAATATTCCCTATAATTTTGTTCCGAAAAATGAACTGGAATATACTTTAAGTGCGGGAATTGTTGAAAATGAAGACTGGAATCGCTTTAGCAGGGTCAATCTTAATTATGGACTGAACAATGCTATCACTATTGGTGGTGGGGTGGAATATCTTTCTGAAGTAGAGAGTGGCGAAGTAATGCCTTTCGTAAATTCCTCCATGCGTATTGCCTCAGGTTTATTGTTCTCGGGAGAATATATGTACGGCGTCAAAGGGGAAGCGCTCTTAAGTTACCGCTCCCCACGAAATATTCAGGTAGACCTTAATTATATCAATTATGATGAGGACCAAACGGCGATAAATTTCAACTATCTGGAGGAAAGAAAAGTTAGCCTTTCTACTCCTGTTCGCACCAGATATTTTTCCATGTTTAGCCGCTTTAGCGTGAACCAGATCATTATGCCCACAACCGAGTTTACAACAGCCCAGCTATTGCTATCGGGTGCACTGTTTGGTATTAGCACTAACTTTACAACTTACGGCCTGTACAATGATCGTATGGACGAGCCCACCTTGTACAGCTCCTTATCCCAAACTTACCGTCTGCCTCATAAATTCCTCTTTTCTCCTCAAATCCAGTACGATTTTAGCCGGGAGAGATTTAACAACCTTATCCTGGAAGTAGAACGTCCGGTTTTTCGGCAGGGATTCTTGAATCTCGCCTACGAGAACAATTTCTTAAGGGATGCTCATATTTTTGAGGTGGGACTGCGGTATGCGTTTAATTTCGCACAAACTTCGGCCACTTCACGAATTGGAAATAGAAATTCCTCCTTTGTACAATCAGCCAGGGGAAGCTTAATGCTCGATGATAATACAGGCTATATAATGGCAAGCAATCGCACCGCCATGTCACGAGCGGCGATTACGGTAATTCCGTTCCTGGATCTTAACCACAACGGAGTCAAAGATCCCATGGAACCTGGAGTACCCGGTCTTGAACTTAAAAACCGAAGTGGCCGCGTTACATATAATGAAGATGAGACGATTCTTCGTATAACAGAACTTCAGCCCTATATTGATCTTCTCCTTGAATTGGATCCTGTAAGTCTGGACAACATTGCCTGGAAGATCCCAAATTCCAAGATCCTCGTAAAAACCCAGCCTAACCACTTCAAAGAAATCTACGTTCCTGTAGAAGTCCAGGGAGAAGTTGGCGGAATGGTATATTATAACGAAGGAAACAAAATTAGCGGCCAGGGTAGGATCTTAATCAATATTCTGGACCAAAAAGGGCAAAAAGCAGCTGAGCTTCTAAGTGAAGGCGACGGATACTTTAGTTACCTGGGACTGGCCCCAGGGAAATACACTGCGGAAATTGATCCTGAACAGCTGCAGAAGCTAGGGTATAAAGCCATGCCTGAAGCAATAGAATTCGAAATCAAGGTAGATCAATATGGAGATATTGTAGATACTTTAGAATTCGTTCTTTCGGAAAAATAGTTTTTTGCTACGAATTCACGAATGTCTTTTTTTCAGGCGCAGTAGAATTTCTTCGTATTCTTCTTTTGATCTTATTTTTCTTTGTGTAAAATTTTCGGAAATAAATTTCTGCGCTCTTTGCTTTTCTTTGCGCTCCTCTGCGTGAAAAAGATCCATCTAATTTCTATCAGGCTTCCACTCCGTATGAAAAAACTCTCCTCTGGGTTTATCCTTACGTTCGTAGGTGTGAGCACCAAAATAATCCCGCTGCGCCTGGATCATATTGGCCGATGATTGTTCAGCAGTAAAACTTAGCAGGTAATTTGCCGCGGCACTCATAACCGGTACAGGAAAGCCGGCATTTAAAGCTTCTCCCACTACTGCAGTTAGGGATTTCCTGGATGTTGATATTTCCTGAACTATGTCGGGATGCATTAAAATATGCTGTTGATAAACTTCGAATTTTTTAACCAAATCTTCCATTAGTTTGCTTCTTATGATACAACCATTGGTCCAGATTCTCGCCACTTCCGATAGGTTTAGCTTCCACTCATATTCCTTAGAAGCCCTGGAAAGCAGATCAAACCCTGTGGCATGATTAATAATACTTGATGCCTTAAAAGCTTCAAAAAGGGCATTTCTCAGCTCTTTTATATTTCCTTTCTCTAAAATTTGTGAGTCATATTCTTTCGCAGCCGCTGTGCGGCTTTCTTTCATCCCGGAAATATTTCTTGCCATTACTGCAGCACTAATAGTATCCAGCGGCACTCCCAGCTCCAAAGCAGCATTGGTGGACCAGCCTCCTGTGCCTTTTTGCTTCGCTGCATCCAGGATGTTGTCGAGTAGAAATGTTCCGTCTTCCTTCTTCCGAAGAATATCGATAGAAATTTCCAGAAGATAACTTTGTACTTCCCGGTTCCACTCTTCAAAAAGAGCAGCGATCTCTATGGAAGTTGTGCCGGTGTGGAATCTCAACAGATGATAGGTTTCGGCAATGAGCTGCATCTCCCCGTACTCAATACCGTTGTGTACCATCTTGACGAAATGCCCCGATCCATCGGGTCCTATGTATGCGCAGCAAGGATCTCCATTTTTATCCCGTGCTGCAATCTTCTCCAGGATAGGCCCTACTCTTTTGTAAGAACTTTTAGGTCCGCCGGGCATGATGGAAGGTCCTTTTCTTGCCCCTTCTTCTCCACCCGAAATTCCCACGCCCATAAACAAGATTCCCTTTTCCTTTAGTTCCTTTTCTCTCCTGATGGTATCTTTGTAATGGGAATTTCCACCGTCAATAATGAGATCATCCTTGTCCAGATAGGGAAGCAGATCTTCAATGACAAAATCGATCACTTTCCCGGCATTCACCATAAGCAGGATATTTCTGGGTCTTTCGAGGCTTTGGGTAAAAGCCTTGAGATCATCAAACCCTTCAAAATTTAATTCAACATTTTTTGAAACAAAATTTTTGGCGATATCTACCTCCATCTTATCTACGTGCCGGTTATAAACCGAAACTTTATAGCCGCTTGAGGCCATATTAATCGCAAGGCTTTGTCCCATTACTCCCAGACCAAAAAGACCTATTTCAGCTTTTTCCTTCATTTTTTCCATGATCTCATTTATTATTTGTTCGGGAGATTGATCCACATCAATATGAATTCCATAGGAAGGCAGTTCCAGGGTTTCATACTGCGACTGCAGCAGCTCCGGCTTAAAATAATGACCTTTCCTGCCGGTAATCCTTTTGTGAATTACACCATAATCCGAATGCAAAAAGATCCACCTAATATCCTCCTGCGGCAGGACCTTCAGCTGTTCCCGGTACTTTTCCTTTAAGGCTGAACATGCCAGAACAGCTCCCGATTCCCCCTGCCATTCGGTAATTTTTAAAGCAAGATTCTCCAGCCATTCCCGGCGATCCACATCTTTTAGTGGAATCCCGGCGTCCATTTTTTCTACATTTTCTTTAGGATGGAAATCATCGGCATCAAAAAAGGGGATTTCCAGCTGCTTTGCCAGGAGTCTCCCAATGGTAGTTTTGCCAACTCCCGAGACCCCCATTACTATATATACTTTTTGCCGAATCATGAGTAAGTTATAGCGAGGATCTCCAATTCCTGTAACTCTCCTCCCATTTGCACTTCGGCAATTTCTCCGATTTTTTTTCCGGTAAGGGCTTTGGCAAGGGGTGCCAAAAATGCTATTTTTTGAGCCTTAATATTTGCCTCATCTACCCCAACGATCATAAAGGATTGTTCCTTTCCCTTTTGAGGTCCCGTCAAAAAACGAAATTTCACCCTGGCACCAAATCTCACCTCGTCCTGGGCCTGTTCTTTGGGTTCAAGAATTCGGGCCGAGTTTATTCTCTCATTCAGTAAATTGATCTTTCCGTCAATCACTGCTGTAGCATGCCTTCGGTCTTTATCACTGCTAATATCCAGCTCCTTTCTTTCCTTTTCCAATGCTTCCCGCTCTTCTATCAACTGCTTGTGTCCCTGCGGAGTAACATAATTGGTCACTCCCGGAGGCAAGGCTGCACGTGGTGGAATAAACGGTGCTTCTTCCTGGTCCTCTTCCTTTACAAATCCGCGGCTCATAATTCTCTTTTTATTAAAGGTCACAAATTACCCGCACAATTCAAAAATTGTATTAAATCCTGTTAATTTTGGCGTATGTCTCAAAAGCAACTTTTAGTTATAGGTTATGTATGGCCCGAACCAAAATCCTCGGCGGCGGGTGCAAGAATGATGCAGCTGCTGGAATTCTTTCTTAATGAAGGGTTTTCCATCACCTTTGCCTCCACGGCTACAAAAACAGAATTTATGGCCGATCTCTCTTCCCTCGAAATTACTTCGGAAAAGATCGAGCTCAACAACGAAAGTTTTGATGTTTTCCTGAAAAAAAACGATCCCGAAATTGTCATTTTTGACAGGTTTATGATGGAAGAACAATTTGGATGGAGAGTGGCTGAAGTTTGTCCTG
This sequence comes from Salinimicrobium sp. TH3, assembly GCF_026676115.1. GTDB lineage: Bacteria > Bacteroidota > Bacteroidia > Flavobacteriales > Flavobacteriaceae > Salinimicrobium. The sequence continues at coordinate 105,704 of NZ_JAPONB010000004.1, forward strand.
AGGCGATTAGGATCCTGGATACAGAAGATTTACATTTTCTGCGGAAAGCCCGGCATGAAGCAGCAAAAACCGGAAACAAACTTACTGCTTCCCTTCTCTTTTCTGATGTGGCAAAACGGGAAATTGCCAGCATCTACAGGTGTGATCTTAGCCTCATTATTTCTCCCATCGAAATGGAACTGCTCACCAAAACCTTTGGAGTACCTAAAAACCTGCTGTTTTATTTGCCTTTTATGCTAAAGCAGGTAACGGAAGAAATGAAATGCCGGCTTTTAACATTTGAAGAGCGAAGGGATTTCATAAGCATAGGTAATTTTTTGCATGAACCCAATAAAGACGCTGTTCTACAGCTCAAAAAAGAAGTTTGGCCACTAATCCGGGAAAAAATGAAAGAGGCAAAAATTCACATTTTTGGAGCCTATATTCCGCAGCAGATTCTTGAGTTGCACAATGAAAAAGAAGGGTTTCTTATTCACGGCCGGGCTGATTCGGCAAAAACTGAAATTGAAAAAGCCAGAATTCTGCTTGCTCCCATACGTTTTGGTGCCGGAATAAAAGGAAAATTCACAGATGCAATGCGAGTAGGAACCCCTACTGTCACTTCGCCCGTTGGTGCAGAAGGTATGGCAGGAAACTTACCCTGGAATGGAGCAACAGCCGATTCTCCCGCCGCTTTTGCCGAAGCTGCTGTCTGGTTATATAAAAGTGAGCAGGAATGGAAACAAGCTCAGGAAAACGGATTTGAGATTTTAGAATCTAATTTTTCCGAAGTAATCCACCGGGAAAGATTGAGAGAGAAACTTCAGCATATTTCAGAAAAACTTGAACAACATAGAAATTCAAATTTCACAGGACTTATGTTACAGCATCATATGTTGAACAGCACGAAATTCCTTTCGAAATACATAGAAGCCAAAAATAAGAATCGCCCGTAAAAACGGGCGATTCAATCCAAACAAATAAACTAACAACTCAAAATGAGCAACTAGGTCTTCTTCAATATTTTTCCTTCAAAGAGTTTGTGGTGTAGCAGTTTTAATGCCTGCACTTTATTTTTGGTATCGACCAGCAGGGAAATGTTATTGCTGCTCCCGCCGTAAGAGATCATCCTTACTGGGAGGTCATTAAGCAATTCAAACAGCCTGAAAGTCTCATGATCATTGATCACCCCCTCGCCCACCACACAAATGATACTGTGATTTGAGTCAACAGTAATTTCCCCGTATTCGTCCAGTTCGTAAAGGATCTTATCCAAATTTTGTGTATCATCAATGGTAAGGGAAATGGCGATTTCTGAAGTCGTGATCATATCGATCGCCGTTTCATGCTTATCAAACACATCGAAGATCTTTTTTAAAAATCCGTGCGCCATTAACATCCTGTTGGATTTTATCTTTATCGCTGTTATCCCGTCTTTGGCTGAAATAGCTTTTAATCCGCTACCATGGATTTTGGAAGAAATACAGGTGCCGGGGGCTTCGGGTGTAAAAGTGTTCTTAAGGTAAATAGGAATATTCCTCTCCTTTACCGGAGAAACAGTTTGTGGATGCAGGATCTTTGCACCAAAATAAGCAAGCTCGGCAGCTTCTTCAAAAGTAAGATGGGTAAGAGTCTGAGTATGATCTACAAATCTTGGATCATTGTTGTGAAAACCATCAATATCTGTCCAGATCTGTACCTCGGTTGCATTTACAGCTGCTCCTATAATTGTAGCCGTGTAATCACTGCCACCGCGCTTAAGGGTACTAACATTCTTATTTCGATCAATTCTTATAAAACCCTGTGTGATATACACTTCGGAAGTTACTTCACGTTTTAGCGTTGCTTTTAGAAGTTCCTGAACTGTTTGGATATGGGGATTCTCCACATTTGAAACCTGCATAAAATCTTTAGCATCCAGCAAAGTATTGGAAACTCCCTGTTCTTCCAGGAATTGGGAAAAAATGAGGCTTAAAAAAGTCTCACCAAAGGTGATCACCGCAGCTTCAGATAATGGTTTGAGCTGCAAAGTTTCCTCTAGTTGTCTATATAATTCGAGGAAGAGGTTCTCGGTTAGTTTTCTGGTTTCCTTATTTTCTATAAGTTCTTCAATAAAATGAAGGTGCTTTAGCTTTATTTCCAGCATTAAACCTTCTACCTGCTGTTCATTACCGCTCTTTTGAGCCTCAGCAATTTCTACCAGCTTATTGGTGACACCAGACATGGCTGAAACCACCACGATTTTACGCCCTTTTTGACCTCTTATAATTTCTTTGACGTTACGAATGCTTTCCGCAGTGCCAACAGAAGTTCCACCAAATTTTAAAATTTTCATACTACTAATTGAAGCTGCATAATTACATGATGAATCCAAGGCATTAAAAAAAATCACATCTTTTTTATATCTTTGAACAAATTGTATATTATTTAACAATGAAGACGATCAGTACCTGTGTGCATGATATTATAAAACACCAGCCTTTTTTGGATGATGCTTTGGCCCGAAATATTATAAACTTTAGTTCCCTGGCTGTTGATTTACAGCCGCAAGTGGAAAAGGAGATGAGAAAACCGGTAAAACAAGGTTCTATTATAATGGCCCTACGGCGTTATCATCCTAAGAGAAGTAAGTTCACTACAAAAAATTTCCGGGAGCTCGGGGACATGATCGTAAGATCGGGGATTACAGAATACACATATCTTAATTCTCAAAATATCGTTGCCCGAAAGGCAGAATTGTTACACGAGATTAAAGACCAAACGGGTATTTTTCTGAACTATTCAAGTAACTTTCAGGAAAGTAATTTTCTGGTCTCTACAAGCCTGCAGCCTTTGATCGAGAAATTTTTTAAAGAGGAACAGCTTGTAAGTATTTCAGAAGAGCTATCGTCTATCACCATTGCCCTGCCCGAGAAGAACACCAAAACGGTGGGACTTTATTTTTATATTTTTAAGCTCCTGGCTTATGAAGGAATCCCGGTTTATGAGATCATTTCAACCTCCAACTATTTCACACTATTCCTGGAAAAAGAATATCTAAATCAGGCATTTTTGCTCATGAATGAGATTAAATCTTCTTAATTCATATTGTAAATCCACAACTCATTTTGATGGTTCATTGGGAGGTATAGTTTTTTGTCATTTTTGAGATACAGGATGTCTCCCGCACTTTTTTCTGAAGTAAGTACTTCCTTAAGATTTCCTTCCAGATCAATAGTATAGATCTTTCCAGTTGCCCAGTCTGAAATATAATATTCTCCGTTCCCTTTTGACTGAATCCCATCCATATTACCGATACCATTCTTTGAAATCCTCGTGATTTTTTTAGTGCTGCGGTCAACTTTAAGAATGTTCCCATTTTGATCATCTCCCCACGCGGCAACAAGTATATATTCTGGGGTAATAAACAGGCCGTTTGGTTTTTCCAGCTCAGGACTGTGAAGCCACTCTTCAATTTCTCCCTCTACATTCATTTTATATATGCTGCTTTTGGCAAGATCTGAAAAGAATATATTTTCATCTTCATCCATAGCAAGATCATTGAGAGATTCTGCACCTTCAACAGGGATTCGTTGAAGAATTTCCCCGGAATTTAAATCCATTTCAATGAGGTGTTTGATATCGGTAACATACAGGCGATCTCCTTTAACAAGTAAACCTTTAGGATCATTTAATCCTGAAATCCAGGAATGCTCCTGGTCTTGCCATTTTCTTGAGATCCTTGAGATAAATCCATCTCCTTCGTTCCTGTCTCCCATATTGGAGACATAAAAATAATCGGTCTCTTCGTTAAGGATTACAGATTCGGGGTGGCTAAAACCGGGTAATTTCAATTCAGGAGTTTTGGTTTGCTCCTGCCCTATTGCAGTCATTCCGCAGAAAGTAATAAGTAGTATAAAATATTTCATGTTTTTCTTTTCAAGATAGCAATTTTTCAATTTTAGTAAGCTTTTATGGAAACTAATTAAAGATATCCTAAACCTGTTGGCTCATAGCAATGGACCATCTATTTTTGATGGAAAGAAAAATTGCTATGAGAAAGATTATTAGAGCCCTATTGGCGGGCTGGGGAGCAAAAAAACTTGGAGGTAAAACCGGTTGTGGTTGTTTTGGAACTATAATCGTTTTTATTATTCTTTGGTGGCTCCTCTCCAATTTGGGTATCTAATAATCTTTTCTATTGGAAAAAGTATCCAAAACCTATGGTGAACATGATTAAACCATAGAAGTAATGTTCCAGGCTCACGTTGAGCAAACTCCTTGTCTTATAGTAATTATAGATAAAAATCCAGCCGGCAAGGAAGGTCGCAATTGGTGCTACCCAATTGTCATAGATGAAATGTGTTAGACTGAAAACGATCGCATTGCTTAACATAAGCAGATATTTTTCCGGTACTACTTTATGATATCGGTGGAAATAATAAACCCTGTAAATGATCTCCTGTGGGAAAACCGAAGCCAGGGGATACAAGAAGAAAGTTATCGCATAGCTTTTAAAATTTTCTACAGGATATAAGAAGAACAATTCCGGAAAAATCCAAAAGGTAAACCATACAAGTAAAACGGTTATAATGAGTATCCTGGCAATACTTTTTCCCAGGTAGTCTTTTTTGAACCTGGTAAGTACTCTCCTGTCAAATTTTGGATCTAAAAGTAACAGGAAGAGGAAAAAAACCGCAATAAGTACCAGCGGAATGATCTTATACCATCCATCAAGAAATGCATTGACCAGGAAAGGAAAAAAAACATAAATAACTATAAATTCCACAACCATAAATGCTGCAGAATTGTAGACGATCTTAAGATTCATTACCGGATTTACAGAAAAGATAAATATAATGATCAGGAAGCATTAGCACGCTAACAAAAATATAAGAAATTATCATTCAGTTTCGAGATTTTCCTCCACTTCCATTCTGCTACGCACCTTTCTTTGCCGTAGAAGATCAATGATATTAAAAAGAACTATACAGAAAGCGATCCATATTAATCCTGCCACAAATCCCCCAGCAACATCCGACGGGAAATGCACTCCCAGATAGATCCTGCTTAAACCAATGAAAAAGATTAGTGCAGCAAATAAAATGGTGAGAAATAATCTAAGCCACTTATTCATTTTAATATGAAACACCAAATAAATAAGAAAACCATAGTAGGCCATTGCACTCATGGCGTGCCCGCTGGGATAACTTAATGATTCTACCACAACCAAATGTTCAATGGTAGGCCGGGCACGATTAAAGGCTTCTTTTAAAGCCATATTGGCCAGGGCCGATAAGATCACCACTCCCAGCAGTTGTAGTATGAATTTCTTGTTCTTGAGTTTGAAAAAGAAAAAGATAGCGGCGATCGTTGTTGCTATAAAGTAAGCATAAACATCACCCAGATCTGTTACGAATTGAAAAAATTGATTGAGAGCGGGGGTACGAAAAGAAGTTACATAGTCTGTAATCCTATTGTCAAAGTTATCAATGGTTTCCCCTTGCACTTTTTCGGTCAATTCCACAAAAAGGTTGGTACCCAGGATGAAGACCAGAAAAGCAAAGAAGATTAATAGATAAAACGGAAAATCCGGATTTTTCCAGGTTACATGTTTTTTATAAAACTCAACAAATTCATTGATGTACTTTTTTGAAACCTGTACCATTTATAGTCAGTTTTATTTTCCCGTTTCATCTTTTGCGGGAAAGGCTATTTCTACTTTTCTTCTACCCCACTTAAGGGCTTTTTCTCTATCGGTGCCCATATAGATGTCGATCTTGTTTCTCCATCTTGGGTGCATTTTATCATTTACAATAAACACTCCTTCAAAACCTTCGATTTTTACAGGAGTATTAAATTTAAGTCCCTTTCTTATAAGATCCCTCGAAACGGCAATAGACTGCACCTCGGGCTTTAGGGTGTCTCCCCAGGCCGTGATGAGAGGATTTCCTTCCCCCTGCTGCTTAAGCGAATTATATGCAGAAGCAGTAACAGAGATCTTTTGCCATTCTTCAAAATTGTACTTTTCAGCTTCAGGTTCATTACAACTTTCCAAAGAAGTCATAAAGGCAAGCGGCAGTACCAGGAACTTAAAAAAAGTTTTTATAGAGAACATAATTACCAACATACCAAAAAAATAAGCGTTTTACAATTATAAGCTTCAGTCTTAACCCTTCTTTAAGAGAGAATGTGAAACTACGGGTAAAACTTCTTTTTTTTCTGATTATTTTCTTTAAGGCCGAATATTTTTCAGAAATAAAAGACTAAAGAGGTCATTCTTTGGTGGTCCATCTTATAAATGGTATCTTTGCACTTTCGAAATGAGATATTTCTCAGCGCTGTTAAGGTCCTTCCTTTTTATTTTCTGTTTGATTCCCATTTCCCAAATATTTAATTGATAAAAAATTTATTATGAGTCAGGTTAAAGAAAATGACACTGTAAAAGTACACTACACCGGAAAACTTACCGATGGACAGGTCTTCGACAGTTCTTTGGAAAGAGAACCAATCGAATTCACAATGGGACAGGGACAACTTATCCCGGGATTTGAAAAAGGTTTACTTGATATGAAAGTGAATGAAAAGAAAACCGTGGAAATTCCATCTGAAGAAGCTTATGGTGCACCAAGAGAAGAATTGATTCAGGAAGTTGATAAGAGCCAGTTACCTGAAGAAATTAAGCCGGAGCCAGGAATGGGATTGGTTTCAAAAAGCCCCGATGGTCGCGAAATGAACCTTGTGGTAAAAGAAGTAAAAGAAAATTCAATTGTTGTTGATGGAAATCACCCATTAGCAGGAAAAGATCTTGTATTTGACCTTGAAGTGGTTGAGATCAAGTAATTGAAACAATTTTCTGTATAAAAAAAGACCTGCAAATTTTGCAGGTCTTTTTTTATATCCTTTGTTGACGGGTTAATCGTTATGCATAAATTTTTGCTTGGAAATAAGTTGTTCCTGAGTTTCCTCATTGGCAGGATCGGGCACGCAACAATCCACCGGGCATACTGCTGCACATTGCGGTTCATCGTGAAAACCAACACATTCGGTACATTTATCGGGCACTATATAGTAGATCTCATCACTAAGTGGTTCCCGTGCCTCGTTGGCATTTGTAGCTTTTCCATTGGGCAAAACTATGTCGCCACTAAGATCTGTCCCGTCTGCATATCTCCAGTCATCTGCACCCTCATATATTGCTGTATTAGGGCATTCTGGTTCACAGGCACCACAGTTGATGCATTCGTCGGTTATTATAATTGCCATAGGTTATTTTTATTCTAAATTTGCACAAATTTAAAGCCAAATCAGTTCTTAAACAAATAAGGAGATGACAATCGAGCAGCGTATGGAAAGGTTGGAGAACCTTGGACAGTTTTTAAAACAGTTCAAAAGATCGGGAATAGAAAAAGATGAAAGCCTGCAGCATAATGATCCTTATTTTGATCGGCTCAAGGAAAAGATTGAAGTTTCGGTACATCACAACGGCTGGTTTACTCTGGAAAATGTGCTTTTTTCCATGGAAAAATGGAGCGAAGGCCTTACCAGAGAAAATCTTCAAAAATGGCTTTCCCAATATGAATTCGGGGATGTGAAACCCAAAACAGTGGGGATCATTATGGCCGGAAATATTCCACTGGTTGGTTTTCATGATTTTATTTCGGTTTTGGTGAGTGGTCACAAGGTGCTGGTAAAGCAGTCCTCCAATGACAAACTGCTCCTACCGGTTATTGCCGATTACCTCAAGGCTATTTCTCCCGAATGGAAGGAGAAAATTGAGATCCTCCCCAACTCTGCCGACGGGGCTTCAAAAATGACAAATTACGATGCTGTTATTGCTACCGGCAGTAATAATACCTCAAGATACTTTGAATATTATTTTGCCGGAAAGCCTTCAATCATAAGAAAGAACCGGAATTCGGTTGCTGTTCTTACCGGCGATGAAACTCCTGAAGAGCTCTCGTCCCTGGCCGAAGATATCTTTAGATATTATGGTTTGGGCTGTAGAAATGTTTCGAAATTATATGTACCCAAAAATTATGACTTTAATGCCTTTTTTGAAGCAGTATATGGCTGGAACTCGATTATAAATCAGGCGAAATACGCTAACAACTACGATTATAACAAAGCTGTTTATTTGATGAGCCAGTTTAAACTGCTGGAGAATGGATTCCTTATCCTTAAAGAGGATAATTCCCTTAGTTCTCCAATTGCGACCTTATTTTATGAGCAATACAAGGATCTTGACGCTGTAAAGAAGGAATTAGAGAGCAGAAAAGAAGAAATTCAATGTATAGTTGGAAAAGACATTTTTGAAGAGGAAATTGCTTTTGGCCAAACTCAACAGCCTAAGTTGTGGGATTATGCAGATAATGTGGACACTCTTGATTTTTTAACCCAAAAAGTTTAAAAACTTCAGTTTTTCGCTAAAAAATCCTTCTAAATTATCATTTCAATAACAAGAAGTTGCCTTTGATTTTCTCATATTTGTAATTGTTAAAAAACAAACATGAAAAAACATAATTATAGCGCCGGACCTTGTATTCTTCCGCAGGAAGTATTCGAGGAGGCATCACAGGCAATATTAGATTTCAACAATTCAGGATTATCCATTCTTGAGATTTCCCACCGCAGCAAAGACTTTGTAGATGTGATGGAGGAGGCTCGAAACCTCGCTCTGGAACTACTAGGGCTGGAAGGTAAAGGCTATAAAGCTCTTTTCCTGCAGGGAGGTGCAAGTTTGCAGTTCTTAATGGCTCCTTATAACCTGCTAAAGACAAAGGCAGCTTACCTCAATACAGGTACCTGGAGTTCAAAAGCGATCAAGGAGGCCAAATTCTTTGGAGAGGTAAAAGAAGTTGCCTCATCGGCCGACAGGGATTTTAAGTATGTTCCAAAAGGATACTTTATTCCATCTGATGTTGATTATTTCCATTGCACCAGTAATAATACGATCTACGGAACCCAAATTAAGGAATTCCCAAATACGCCGAAACCTATGATCTGCGATATGAGCAGTGATATCTTTTCTCGGCAAATGGATTTTTCAAAATTTGATTTAATATATGCGGGGGCACAAAAGAATATGGGTCCTGCAGGAACTACTCTTGTGGTGATCAAAGAAGATATTCTTGGAAAAGTAGATCGATCTGTCCCATCCATGATGGACTATCGTGTACATCTTAATAAGGCCAGTATGTTCAATACCCCGGCAGTTTATGCTGTATATGTATCTATGCTCACCCTTAGATGGCTTAAGAAGAACGGGGGTATTGCCGGTATCGAGGAACGCAACGAAAAGAAAGCAAGCCTGCTATATTCAGAGATCGATATAAATCCCCTTTTTGATGGTTATGCAGACAAGGCAGATCGTTCAAACATGAATGCCACTTTCACTTTAAATAATGACGATCTAAAGGAAAGTTTTGACGCTATGTGGAAAGAAGCAGGAATTAACGGTCTTAATGGTCATCGTAGCGTTGGTGGATATCGAGCTTCCATGTACAATGCCCTTTCCCTGGAAAGCGTACAGGTACTGGTAGATGTCATGAGTGAACTGGAAAGAAAAGCTTAACCATAAACTTTTTAAATGAAAATTTTAGCAAACGACGGTATTGCATCGGGCGGTAAAAAACAACTTGAAGAAGCTGGAATTGAAGTTGTAACAACAAAAGTAGCCCAGGAACAACTGGCTAATTATATCCAGGAGAACAATGTAACCGGGATCATTGTTCGCAGTGCGACCAAGGTGCGTGAAGATCTTATCAATTCCTGCCCTAACCTAAAGATCATTGGTCGTGCAGGCGTTGGGATGGATAATATCGATGTGGATTATGCCCGCAGCAAGGGAGTACATGTTTTCAACACTCCTGCAGCTTCTTCGGCCTCTGTAGCCGAGCTTGTATTCGCCCACTTGTATAGCGGCGTACGTTTTCTTCATGATTCCAACCGCAATATGCCTCTTGAGGGAGACTCGCGCTTTAAGGAACTTAAGAAAAGTTATGCCGGCGGCCGTGAACTACGAGGAAAAACTCTCGGAATTATTGGTTTTGGACGTATAGGACGTGAAGTTGCTAAGATCGCTTTGGGGATTGGTATGAAGGTTATAGCCAGTGACAGGACTGAAGGTGAAGCAGAGATCACTCTTGAGTTTTATAACCACCAGGAAATTAAGATTCCAATTAAAACCGAACCTGTTGAACAGCTTATAAAACATTCAGATTTTATTACGCTACACGTGCCGGCTCAAAAGGAGCCTGTAATAGGAAAGGATCAGTTTCAAAACATGAAGGACGGGGTTGGCATTATCAATGCCTCACGTGGCGGAGTTGTGGATGAAGTTGCTCTTGTTGAAGCTCTTGAAAGCGGAAAAGTATCCTTTGCCGGTCTCGATACCTTTGAACACGAACCTTCTCCTGCTATTAAAGTGCTTATGAATCCCAATGTTTCTCTAAGTCCGCACATCGGGGCAGCTACAAATGAAGCGCAGGAAAGAATTGGTTATGAACTCGCTGAAGAGATCATCAGAGTCCTGAAATAATTTTTTCCAAAATGACATTTTTAAAGATGCTTCTGTTAAAGGAAGCATTTTTTTTGGTTAAAACCCTGGTGCAGTTTAGTGGGAGCCTCATATTTTTTGTAAATTAAAAAGAAAAACTATGGCTTCAATATTAGACTTTTTAGATACTGAAAAAGGAAAAGAATTTGTTCAGAAATCCAGTGAAGAGGTGAACGAATCCCCCGATAAGGTAAAATCGGCATTGGGAATGGCGCTTCCTATGATCATGGGTGCAATTAAAAAAAATGTAGATTCTCCTGAAGGTGCAGAAAACCTGAACCGTGAACTTAAAAAAGAAAAGCACGATGGTTCTGTCCTGGACAAGATTGGTGTGGGCGGACTTTCGGGCTTGATGGGAGAAGGATCGGGAATCCTTCGTCATGTTCTTGGTGGTAGCCAATCAAAAATTGCTTCGGCCGTTGGTTCGGCAATAGGGATGGATGCTTCCAAGGTGAGTAAACTACTTCAAATGGCTGCCCCTGTTATAATGGGAATCCTGGGAAAACAAAAGAGAAAAGACAACATTGACAACGGTAGCGGAATCTCTGACCTTGTTGGATCTGTACTTGGAACCAATTCTTCCCACGACCAGTCTATGATAGAAACCTTTATAAATTCAGATAAAGGAGGAAAGATCGCAGATGATGTAGCTGGCAAGATTTTTGGTAATAAAGATAAGTCCAAAGGATTGGGCGGCTTCTTTAAAGGATGACATTATGAAAAATCTGTTATACATACTGCTTTTAGGGCTGTTTATTTACAGCTGCTCCTCCACCCGTGACCGCGATATGCAAGCCGGGGAAGAAATGGTTGAAAATGATACCGTTAGAATTGCAAATGACAGTCTTGAGTACGAAATCATTATAATTGATCCCGGATTTTCATATTTTCTAAATTCCATGGCGCGTCCAGAAGGATACTATTCACAAGACTACCTGGAAAATAAGAACCGGTTTTTGGTGACAGATTATAATATTAGGGTGAACAACCCCCAGCGCTATGACCCCAACATCTATGAAATGGAAATCAACTACGATCCCCAAATAGATTACGGCTACGATGTTAATTATAAGCTATATAACTATTTTGTTTATCTCACCCGAAAGCATGATCAACGCTTCTCTGTCCCCACCAGATTGTGAACCAGGGAATAGTTTAAACAAAATGTAGTTGTAGATTTTCTTTATTATATTTGCCGCATGAACAAATTGAAGCAACGCTGGGGGATTTCTTCCAACTGGCAAATTTTAATTATTTTCATAGTCTTTGGACTTACCGGTTCCTCATCTTTGTATGTGGCTAAACCGGCCCTCGAATTTCTTGGTTTGACGCGTATGAATTTTTCTTCAGACCTGTTGGGAGGAGTTGGTTATTACGCGTTACGCATTCTAATGATCTTTCCTGTTTACCAGGTGCTTTTGGTGACTTACGGCTGGATCTTTGGACAATTCAGATTTTTCTGGCAATTTGAAAAAAATATGCTTTCCCGACTAGGGTTTGGAAGAATCCTGAAATAATATGAAGTTGTGGCAAAAAATAACGCTGGTCCTATTTACAGGATTGATCCTCTTCCCTTCGGCAGTAGATTTTGCTCATGTTTTTGCAGGCCATCAACATTATTACTGTAATCATTACGCCGAAGCACATTTCCATGAAAAATCGGTGGATTGTGAGATTATACACCTTCAACATAATTCTTTTTCCATTCCTGCTATTAACTTGTGGGTTTTACACACCCCTGAAGTCGACAAAACCTCCGCAGGAAAGGATTATATCTATTTAAGTACTTTTCAAAAACTGCATTTTGCGCTTAGAGCACCCCCTGCCCTTGCCTAAATTCCCGAAGAATATCTTCAAGTTTTTAAAACGTATTTAAAAAATATCCATGAAAAATATCTTTTTTGGACTGCTATTATTAGTAGTCTCCAATGCCTATAGCCAATTTTCGGTGGAAGGCAAAATATTAGAATCAAACACAGAACAACCGGTTATTGGAGCTACAGTCCAGCTTCAAAAACCTGAACGAGTAACAATAACCGATCTATCCGGAAGCTTTTCATTTGACGATTTATCGGCTGGTTCCTATTCCCTCGTCATATCCTCTCTTGGCTACGGTACCAGGACCTACAAATTTGATCTGCCCGGGAACCAGGACCTGCAAATAGAACTTTCTCCCACTGCTATAGAAATGGAGGAAATTATTGTATCGACCCCTTTCCATCAACTGCAAAGTGAAAATGTGATGAAGGTAGAACGCATCACGATAGAGAGCCTCGATCGCACCGGAGGAAACCGGCTTACCGATGGGATTAGCCAGATTGCCGGGGTAGAAACCATTACTACAGGTTCGGCAATAGGTAAACCTGTCATTAGGGGACTTAGTTCTAATCGCGTTTTGATTTATGCCCAGGGCGTACGCCTTGAGAACCAGCAATTCGGTGATGAACACGGGCTGGGATTGAGCAGTTCGGGAATTGAAAGTGTTGAAGTTATAAAAGGTCCTGCCTCCCTCCTTTACGGAAGTGATGCCCTGGGAGGAGTTCTATATCTTAATCCTGAACGTTTTGCACCTGCAGATTCCACTATTATTGACGCGGAAACTGCTTATTACACAAACACTGAAGGTTTTGAAGCCAACGCCGGAGTAAAAACTTCGGGTGAAAAATTTAAGTTTCTATTGCGTGGGAACCTTGCGGCACACAGTGATTACGAAACCGGCGATGGGGAAAGAGTTACCAATACCCGTTTCACAGAATATGATCTGAAGACCGGTTTTGGATACCGTGACGATACCTATAAAGGATACCTGCGGTATAATTTAAACAGTAGCTTTTCGGGGATACCTGAGGAAATTGGACTTCAAAGTACATCCAAAAGTAAAATGAACCCATACCAGCAGGTAGACAATCATATTTTGAGCATTGAGAATTCCTTTTATTTTGCCGATTCCAGTCTGGACATTACTCTGGGTTATCTTTTCAATAATCGAAAGGAATTTGAAGAGCATCATGAAGAGGAAGAGCATGAGGGAGAGGAAGAGCATGAGGAAGAAGAGCAAGGACACGCCGAGGGAGAGCCTGCATTGGAAATGCACCTGGAAACCATTAATTATGATGTGAAATATCATTTCCCTGCTCATGGGAAATTTGAAACCATTGTGGGAGTACAGGGAATGTTCCAGACGAATAAAAATTTAGCAGAAGAAATTCTCATCCCCGATGCCCGGACAACAGATGCAGGAATCCTGGCCACCACTCATTATCATCTTGAAAAAATAGATTTCCAGGCGGGATTGAGATATGATTTCAGAAAAATTTCTGCTGAAGGTTATGAAAACCATGACACCGAAACCGATGTTCCTGCACTGGATCGGGATTTTAACAGCTATAACGGTGCCCTCGGGGTTAAAATCGATCTTACCTCTCATTTTACAACAAGACTAAACCTTGCCACAGGTTTTAGAGCTCCCAACCTGGCAGAACTGACTTCTTATGGAAGTCACCATGGTACAAACCGTTTTGAAATTGGGAACCCAGATCTTGATAATGAACAAAATTATCAGCTTGACCTGGCCATGGAATTCAGGAACGAACATTTTGAGATCTACACCAATGCTTTTTATAATTCTATTAATAATTATATTTTTCTGAATCCCACAGGAGAATTTCTTGATGAAAATCCTGTTTTTGAATACCAGCAAAATGACGCTAAACTTTACGGAGGCGAAGCAGGTTTACACATCCACCCACACCCTCTCGACTGGCTGCATTTTGAAAGTAATTATGAACTGGTGATTGGAGAGCAGGAAAATGGGAATTACCTGCCGCTTATTCCTGCCCAATCCATCCTTAATACCATTTGGGTCGAAATACCTGATGGAGACCTCTTTACCAGTGGCTATGCAAGTATTAGTTTAAAATCTGTCTTTGATCAGGAAAGAACCGGTTTGTTTGAAACCAAAACGGGGGGGTATTCTATTCTAAATGCAGGGGTTGGTACTTCAATAGCTTTAAATTCCCTGGACATAGATTTAAGATTGTCGGGTACTAACCTGCTGGATAAGACTTACATTTCCCACCTTTCCCGCCTTAAACCCGAAAGTATTCCCAATATGGGAAGAAATATTTCCCTGGGAATAGGAGTAAAATTCTAAAAAAGAAATAAAAACAAAAAAGGCCGGTTGCTCATGAGCAACCGGCCTTTTTATTTATCAAAACTCAACTTCTTAACTTCTAACTTTTATTGGGCGCAACTCGCCAAAATCCTCTCCTTTTTGCCACACGAAAGTATAAAGCCACATAAGGGTAAAAGTGGGTACTATATCACTAAATGGCAGGATTTCTTCCACGAATACCAAAACAGAGGCTAATTTCCCCTTTTTCCCAGGGTACATGGCAGACATTTTCTTTGCGGCATATGGAGCCCATAAAAGATCTAAAAATCCACCTACTAATGGGATTGCTCCACTTGCCATACCAATGGCATCGTAAACCAATCCTTTGATCAATAATTTTCTTTTATCTGAGTTCATCTGTTTTTTGCTTTTCCTCTTACATTACAAGAAAAGTGCCAATTTTGGTTAGGCCTCACTTTTGACCTTTTCAGAAAAGGTGTGTTTTAATTTCTGAACCTTCGGGTCTATGATCACCCTGCAATACGGTTGATTGCGGTTTTGATTATAATAATCATGATGTTCCTGCTCGGCTATATAAAATTCTCGTGCCGGGGAAACCTCTGTAACTATAGGATCCTTAAAAGTCTTCTCGGCCTGCAATTTTTCAATGACTTTTTCTGCTGTTTCTTTTTGTGCATCAGAATGATAAAAAATGGCGCTGCGATATTGTGTTCCTACATCATTTTGCTGCCGGTTGAGCGTTGTGGGGTCATGGGTTGCAAAGAACATGTACAGTAATTCTTCAAAAGTGACAATTTGGGGATCAAATTTTATCTCTATAGCCTCTGCATGACCGGTTCTACCCGAAATCACTTCCCGGTATGGTGGATTCTTGATCTTCCCGCCGGTAAATCCCGATTTCACTTGTTTCACTCCTTCTATTCGCTGGAAAACAGCTTCGGTACACCAGAAACATCCTCCGGCCAAAGTGGCCTTTTCCAATTGTTTTTCTTCCATTTTTTCTTTTTCCAAAAAATAGGGAAAAACCGGCAACCTTCCAATTATAAAATTTCAGGATTTCGTAACATTGCATTTCAGGAAAACATTTCCCTAAATTTGACCTAATGCTCCCTAATATTCGGCTGTTATTTTTCCTTTTAATGATCCCGGGAATACTGTTTGCTCAGCAAAAGGAACTTTCGCAGAAGAAAACCTATACAGCAACCAGAATAGATCGAAAACCTGTCATTGATGGAGTGCTTGATGATGCCGTTTGGGATAATATTCCCCTGGCTACCAATTTTGTAATGTATGAGCCGGGAGATGGAAATCCTTCACGAAATACACATACTACTAAAGTCCAAATCGCTTATACCGACGAGGCAATTTACCTGGCGGCTTATCTTTACGATGAAGAACCTTCAAATATAAGGCGGGAATTTGCCCAGCGCGATAACCTTCCCACAGCCGATTATTTCTTTTTTGATCTTAATACCTATAATGACGGAGAAAACCAGACGCGATTCTACGTAACTGCAGCGGGTACCCTTGCCGATGCCAAAATGAAAAGGGAAAATGAAGACTTTGCTTTCAACGTGGTGTGGGAAGCAAGAGTTTCTATGGACGAACAGGGCTGGTATGTAGAAATGGAGATCCCCTACTCTGCTTTGCGATTTCCAAACAGCAAAGAACAGTTATGGAGTATGCAACTGGG
The DNA here is from genome assembly GCF_026676115.1 of Salinimicrobium sp. TH3. Lineage (GTDB taxonomy): Bacteria > Bacteroidota > Bacteroidia > Flavobacteriales > Flavobacteriaceae > Salinimicrobium. The sequence continues at coordinate 122,048 of NZ_JAPONB010000004.1, forward strand.
ACGGCATATAAGCTTCCTTAATGAGACTTATGTTTGGAACTATATCAATAAGTCACTTGGAGCAAGCACCCACTATAATGGCCTTTTAAAGGGGGTAAGGGATATTGATGCACCTGTGCGCCTTAGTTTTTATCCTTACGTCTCGGGGGAAGTTAATTACTACAAAGAAGAAACTACTACTGCGTTTAACGCAGGTATGGATTTTAAATATGGAATTGATGATGCTTTTACGTTGGATGCCACTTTGATCCCCGATTTTGGGCAGACGGCATATGATGAAGTTGAATTGAACCTGGGACCATTTGAGCAGACCTTTGGCGAAAACAGGGCTTTTTTTACTGAAGGAACCGAACTTTTTACAAAAGGTGATCTCTTCTATTCCCGCCGAATTGGGGATACGCCAATAGGATTTAACCAGGCCCAGGATGCCCGGTTGGAAAATGAAGATATTGTTGAGAATCCTGAAACAACTAATCTCCTAAACGCTTTAAAGATCTCCGGAAGGACAGAAAATGGCCTGGGAATAGGTTTTTTTAATGCCATTACCGAAAAACAAAAAGCGAGGTACTACAACAAATTGACAGGAGAAAGCAGGGAGCTTGTAACGGAACCTCTGGCAAATTACAACATCTTTGTACTGGACCAGCAATTTGATCAAAAGTCGTCTGTTTCTCTTATAAATACCAATGTTACAAGAGAAGGCCACTTTAGAGATGGCAATGTTACCGGTTTCTTATTTGACGTTTACAATGCCAACAGTTCTTTTAATTTTTTTGGGGAGGCAAAGATGAGCCGGGTGAATTATCCCACTAGTAATAAAACCGGATTCGCATCCAAACTGGGATTTTCCCGCACCAAGGGAAAGTTCCGCTACGGAGTTTCCCATGACTTCGCCAATAAAACCTATGACATTAATGATCTGGGGCTTAATTTCATTAATAACTACAATAACTTTCTCTGGGAAACTTCATACCGAATTTTTGAACCACGAGGAGTTTTTAATCGATACAATATAAGCCTCTTTGGAGATCACCAGCGGCGTTATGATCCCGATGTTGCTGTCACCACTAGCTTTGGTTTCAGTTTCTTCGGAATGACCCGTGATCGTTTTGCTTTTGGGGGTTCTGCCGGTTATAGCACCCCTTTCAAGGATTTTTTTGAACCCAGAAGGGATAATTCTTTCATTGAATATCCTGAAAATGCTTCGGCTGAAGTCTGGATCTCTTCAGATTACCGAAGAAGAATTGCTTTGGATTCCAGGCTGGGTTACAACAAATACCTGGGGACAGATCATGGAAAACTAAACTTTAGCTTTAGCCCGCGGTTTAGAGTCAGCAATAAATTTATGCTCATTTATTCCTTTGAATACAGGGCAGAAAATGACAGGGAAAGTTTCGTAACATTGCTGCCCAAAAATGTCATTTTTGGCACCCGGGATATGCGCAGCATTGAAAATTCCCTTCAGGGAAGTTATAACTTCAACAACCGAGAAGCGTTGAGCCTTAGCTTCAGAAATTTCTGGTCTTCGGCAGACTTTGCAAGGAATGATTTTTCCCGCCTGCTCAATAATGGAAGCTTAGTTGCTTATAATTATGAGGTGAACAAAGAAAATGATCCAAATGCAAATTTCAACATTTGGAACCTTGATTTGAGTTACCAGTGGAGGTTTGCTCCCGGGAGCGAATTGATCCTCCTTTATAGAAATTCAATTTTTAAGATTGATAAACTGAGTGAACTAAACTATACTGAAAGCCTTGACAACCTTTTTAGTCAGCCTGCTAGGCATAATCTTTCCCTGCGCATTGTTTATTATTTAGATTATAATACCATAAAAAATACTATTTAAGGTTAATATTGCAATTATGATAGAAGCCCACAATATCCACAAAAGTTACAATGACCTGCATGTTTTAAAAGGGGTAGATCTACACATTCTTAAAGGTGAGATCATTTCTATTGTAGGAGCTTCGGGTGCGGGAAAAACAACACTGCTACAGATCCTGGGAACACTTGAAAAACCTGACAGGAATAAAGAAAGTATTTTAAAAGTAAATGGAATGGACGTGTATTCCCTGAATTCACGGGAGCTCGCAAAATTCAGAAATGAAAATATTGGTTTTATTTTTCAGTTCCATCAATTACTCCCGGAGTTTACCGCTTTGGAGAATATTTGTATTCCGGCTTTTATTGGTAACCGTTCCAGGGCCGAAACAGAAAAACGAGCCAATGAATTACTTGGGTTTTTAGGACTTTCAAAAAGGGCCCATCATAAACCGGCCGAAATGAGTGGCGGGGAACAACAACGTGTGGCCGTGGCACGCTCTCTTATTAATAACCCCGGTGTTATTTTTGCCGATGAACCCTCGGGTAACCTTGACAGTGAATCTGCCGAGAATTTGCACAGGTTGTTCTTTGATCTACGAAAAGAATTTGGACAAACCTTTGTGATCGTTACCCACAACGAAGAACTCGCAAATATGGCCGATAAAAAGCTCACTATGGTAGACGGGAAAATAATTTAAAGTGCCTGTTGCCGGTTCGAGGTTTAAGGTTTAAGGTTTAAAAAAACATTCAATATAAATTATACAATTCCACATCTCAAGTCTAAAGTCTCACGTCTAACGTCTACAGAAATGACCCCAAAAGAACTTAAAGAATTTCTTGACTTTAAGGTTGATCAATATAACACTGCCGAATTTATTGAAACAGATCCTGTACAGATCCCGCATCTTTTCAGCCGCAAAGAAGATATCGAAATTTCAGGATTTTTAACTGCCACAATTTCCTGGGGAAACCGCAAAAGCATTCTCAAAAATGCTCATTCTTTAATGGAATTATTGGAGTTCGCTCCTTATGATTTTGTGCAGAACCATTCAGAAGGAGACCTTCAAAGATTTGAAAAATTTGTTCATCGTACCTTCAACAGCATTGATCTTATTTATTTTATTAAAGCTTTTCAAAACATTTATGGACAACACAAAGGCCTGGAAAACATCTTCAGTAAACATTCAAGTAGAGACAGCTTACAGCCTGCAATCCATGAGTTTAAAAAAGTATTTTTTGAGTTGCCGCACGAGAAAAAGACCGAAAAACATGTAAGTGATCCCTTAAAGAATTCTGCAGCCAAGAGGATCAATATGTTTTTGAGATGGATGATAAGAAATGATAATAGAAATGTGGATCTTGGAATTTGGAACAGCCTCTCCTCTTCACAACTTAGCTGCCCATTGGATGTGCATTCAGGAAATGTGGCGAGAAAATTAGGGCTTCTAAAACGTAAACAGAATGACGCCAAAGCTTTGGCAGAACTAGACATCAACCTTCGGAAACTGGACCACCAGGATCCGGTAAAATATGATTATGCCCTATTCGGTTTGGGTGTATTCGAGAATTACTAATAAGCTTGTAGGAACTTTCTCAAATATTTTCTAGTTAAATCTCAATTTTTTGGTGGCAATTAATATCTTTAACTACTTATAAGGTTGAGATTTATGCCCAAATTGGAAATCAAGAATACTGAAGGCCGGCAACATCCGGCTCCAGAAGAATTTCAAATTCTGAAAACTTGTTCAGACAGTGATTTTTCTGATATCCTCTTTCTTTGTGCCCAGGTAGTAAGGGCCAGAACAGCTGCTCTTATAGTTCAGGAAAAGGAACAGATCTGGATTAAAAGCACTTACGGCATTCCAATTGAAGAGTTAAATGCAGAGACATCCCTTTGGGAAAAGGTGCTGGAGCAGGATGATATTCTAATCTTTGATGAGCAAGAACTAAGAAGTTTAGGTTTGGATCATGAAAAAATTATTGCTGTTCCTGTAATTACTGCCAATGGGGAAAGATTGGGGTTAATTTCCCTATATAATGTTTCTGTAATTGAACTCACTCCCAATCAACGACGTTCTCTCAAGCTCCTGGTGATCCAAATACTCAACTTTATTGCCTTTAGAAAACAAAACAACCAGTTTCAGCGCGTTCAGCAGGATTTGGAAAAACGTTATGAGGAACTTGAAAAATTCGCCAGTGTTGTTTCACATGATATAAAGTCGCCTCTGGCCAATATTATTTCCCTTGTAGATCTTTTAAAAGAGGAAAAGCAGGAAAAGTTTGATGAAGAGGCGCAGCAATATATTGACTATTTATCCCAGGCTTCTCACAGTTTGAGAAATTATGTAGACGGGTTACTCATCTTCTACAGAAGTGAGCGCATCCTTGAAAAAGAACAGGAAGATGTTGATTTAAAACCCTTTTTTGAAAACATTGTCAATCTTTACAATGTAAGTCCAGACGTTGAGATCACTTATCCTAAAGCAGGGGTATTAAAGAGGGTAAATAAAGCTGCTCTAACCCAAATCTTTTTAAACCTTATTAGTAATGCTCTTAAGTATAACCACAAAGATAAACGCCGGGTGGAAATAGAGTTTAAATCTTTAGATCATTTTTATGAATTTCAAGTCAGGGATAACGGCGACGGTATACCAAAAGATAGCTTTAAAAAGATCTTTGACCTGTTCGCTACCCTTGATCAAAATGATAGGGACGGGAACCCCGGGAGTGGAATAGGACTGGCAACAGTACAAAAATTACTCACACACATGGGGGGAAACATACAAATTGCGTCTGAACCCGGAGTAGGCAGTAATTTTAAGTTTCAAATTAAAAGGTCTTGCTAAGGCCTTTTTCTATCTTTGACAAAAGAATGCCTGCGCATGTACTTTAAATATCCCGAACTGCTTTACGCTTTGGTTTTATTGGTGATTCCTGTCCTGGTGCACCTTTTTCAACTTCGTAAGTTCAGGACTACGCAATTTACCAACGTAAAATTCCTGAAAAAGACTGTTCTACAGACCCGTAAAAGTTCCCGCTTAAAAAAATTCCTCACTCTTTGTACCAGGCTGTTGCTTTTGACCTGTCTCATCATTGCATTTGCCCAACCCTACTTCCCTCCTGCCTCTGGCGAAATAAAAGATACAGAAACAGTGGTTTATCTTGACGACTCCTATAGTATGCAGGCACGGGGAAAGAGCGGCGTACTTCTAAGAAGAAGTGTTCAGGACCTTCTGGAAAATATTCCTGAAGAAGAAATAATCACATTATTCACCAATGATGAAGAATACCAGAATATTTCTGTAGCCAGTTTGCGCGAAAGGCTGCAGGACAGGAATTTTTCACCCAAAGAACTTTCCTGGAGAGCTATTGAATTAAAAGCCCGGAATTTTTTTCGCAATTCTTCGGATTCCCAAAGAAACTTTATTGCAATTTCCGATTTTCAACATGTGGAGGATTCTCTTACTGCCCTGGGCGATGATATCAATACTTTTCTGGTACAATTAAGACCCGAGAATGAAAACAACGTGGCCCTGGATTCTGCCTGGGTGACAAGTCGGGGGCTGGATGTAACTGTTCTCAATGTTTCCTTTTCGGCATATGGTGACAGGCAGGAGGAAGTCGCTATAGGTTTGTACGATGGCGATCGTATGCTTGCAAGAAAGACGGTAACATTGGATGAAGGTCTGCGAGGGAATACTACCTTCAACCTGGCTGCCGACGCGATTCCCCACGGCAGGATCGAAGTCGAAGATAATGGCCTGCAGTTTGACAACCGGTTTTTCTTTAGCATTAACGAAATCGCTCCTGTGAACATAGTCGCCATAGGTGATTCTGAAGCAGATTACCTGCAAAGGATCTATTCTTCTCCAGAGTTCAACCTGTCAATTCTTCCCGAAAACAATATTGATTTTAATCTCCTCTCGCAAGCCAATGTAATTATTCTGAACCAGCCTCAAAAAATACCTTTTTCGATGCTGACGCTTCTTCAGGAGTTGGTAAAAGAACAGGTGTTACTTGTGATCGTTCCTTCAGTAGAAGCTGAGATCGGGGATTATAATGCTCTCCTGAAGAACCTGGACCTACCGGTTTTTACAGCTCTTAATACCCAGGAAAAATTGATCACAGATATCATTTTTGAGCATCCTCTTTATAGCAGTGTTTTTAATGAAAAGGTGTCAAATTTCGAATATCCAAAAGTTCAGAGTTCTTATCTTTTAAGCAAGACCACGACCGGGATTCTAAAATACCAATCCGGGCAGCCTTTTCTCTTTGAACAGGATAACGTTTTTGTTTTCACCGCGGCCCTAAACCAGGAAAACTCTAATTTTAAAAATTCTCCGCTCATTGTTCCTACTTTTTACAACATAGGAAACCTGGCTATTTCAAGGCCCAGTCTTTACAGCGTATTAGGAGACTCGCATACAATCGGGATTCAGGCGAATCTTCAGAAAGATGAGATCCTGAAACTATCTTCTTCTGAAACTACCTTTATTCCGCAGCAGCAAAGTTTTCAGAATAAGGTAGAAATTTTGCTGGATGAACTTCCGAAGGAACCCGGGCATTACGACGTGTTACAGGAGGAAAAAGTGCTAAGGTCCCTTAGTTTTAATGTCTCCAGAAGTGAAAGTGACCCGGTGAATACGGAGTTAAACGAACGGGAAGGTATTTTTGTGCACTCCTCTGTTCCCGAAGTTTTCTCTGAAATTAAATCGGCCAATGAAGTGGACAGCCTTTGGAAATGGTTTGTTATTTTTACACTGTTTTTCTTAATTACTGAAATATTTATTCTAAAATTCCTCAAATGAAAATACTCGTTAAGTCGGCCAGGATTATTGATAATGAAAGTCCATACAACAACAAAGTGATGGACATCCTGGTTGAAAATGGTATTATTAAAGAGATCGATCCAGTCATTAAAACCCGAAAACCCGATCTTGAGATCAATTTTGAGAATCTGCATGTATCGCAAGGGTGGTTTGACAGTAGCATCACATTTGGGGAACCGGGGTTTGAGGAAAGAGAAACCCTTGAAAACGGTTTAAGAACAGCTGCCCTTAGCGGCTTTACAGCAATCGCTTTAAACCCCGGAAACGATCCTGTGACCGATAATAAAGGTGCAGTTACCTTTTTAAAGAACAGAGCCGAAAAACAACCTGTTACTTTGCTTCCTATTGGGGCACTCACCCGCAAAAGTGAAGGAAAGGATATGGCCGAACTATACGATATGCAACAGGCCGGTGCCGTGGCTTTTGGAGACTTCAAAAAATCTGTTTCCAATCCTAACTTATTGAAACTGGCTTTACAATATTCTCAGAATTTTGACGGACTTGTTATGTCTTTTCCGCAGGAAGACAGGATAGCACTTAACGGGCAGGTCAATGAGCATGAAAATAGTACCATGTTGGGATTAAAAGGGATTCCTGCTTTGGCCGAGGAGTTACAAATCACCAGAGACATCTATCTTCTTGAATATACCGGCGGGAAACTCCATATTCCCACGATTTCCACAGCAAAATCTGTAGATATCATTAGAGATGCTAAAGAAAGAGGCCTGGATGTTTCCTCCAGCGTTGCTATTCATAACCTTTTCTTTACAGACGAAATGCTTGAAGAATTTGACACCAATGCCAAAGTGCTTCCACCCCTTAGGACTAAAAGCGATGTCAAGGCGCTCATTGCCGGCGTTAAAGATGGAACTATAGACATGGTAACATGCGATCATATTCCAATGGATGTGGAGCACAAAAAAGTGGAGTTCGATAATGCCCTTTTTGGCACCCTGGGATTGGAATCGGCCCTGGGAGCTTTGTTGCAGCTATTTTCTGTAAGAACTGCGGTCAAAGTTCTTACCTCAGGAAAATCCAGATTCAATCTTGCAGATGTAGTCATTGATGAAGGATCTCCCGCTAACTTTAGTTTCTTTAATCCCGATAAGGAATATACTTTCGAAAAAGAGCATATTTTAAGCAGTTCCAAAAACAGTCTGTTTCTCGGGAAAGAATTAAAAGGAAAGGTCTATGGGATTTTAGTGGGTGAGGAATATTTAACCTCCTGAAACCGGTAAACAAACAGGAAATTAAGTAAATTTATACCCTAAAAATTTGACGCATGGAAAGCGTAGCGAACGAAGGAAAAGCTGCAGCAATTTGGGCCTATTTGACTATTATAGGAACCATTGTTGCTTATTTTTTAAACAATGATTCAAAGAACCCATTTGCATCCTTTCATATTAGACAGGGGCTTGGGATCCACATTACCTTTTACCTTCTTGGAATCATAGTTTCCTGGTTCGACTCCTGGTTGATATCAGCTCCTTTTTATATTTTTATTGTTGTTTTGTTGGGGTATGGCTTAATTGGTGCTATACAGGGAGAAAGAAACGAAGTTCCCTTTTTAGGAAGTCAATTTCAAAAATGGTTTAGTACAATTAATTAATGGAAGCAGATACCTTTACTTTATATCACTTAATAAGAAAACCAAAAAAGCCTGTAGAAAAAGCTCCTCTTGTAATAATGCTGCACGGTTACGGCAGCAATGAAGAGGATCTATTTTCTTTTGCAGAAGACCTTCCCGATGAACTTTTCATTATTTCGGTAAGAGCACCTTATCCCATGGCTCCTTATGGAAATGCCTGGTATGCCATTCACTGGCAGGGAAGTGCAGATGGAAAATTTAGCGATGATAATCAAGCTGTGATCTCAAGAGAAAAGATCATTCAGTTTATGGATGAGGTCATGGAGGAATATCCTGTAGATCCAGATAATGTCACACTCATTGGTTTTAGCCAGGGCAGCATCCTGAGTTTTGCAGTGGCACTTTCTTATCCCGAAAGGATCAAAAATGTGATTGGGTTAAGCGGTTATATCAATGAGAATATCCTGAAAGAGGGTTATCAAAACAAGGATTTTTCTAATCTTTCGGTTTACAGTTCTCACGGCACGGCCGACCAGGTGATTCCGGTGGCTTGGGCGAGAAAGACCAAACCCTTCCTTGATTCCCTGGGCATAGAAAATACTTTTTCAGAATTTCCTGTGGGACACGGTGTTGCGCCTCAAAACTTCAGGGAACTGAAGCAATGGCTGGAGGAGCATCTTTAATTTTGAGGGTACAATAAAGCTTTTTCAGAAAAAACTTCCACCTTACCTTCTTCGTCAATCTCGAAGCTAACCAACAGGTCTCCCCAGAAAGATCCATCGGTAAAACTGGCAATTGCCCATTTATGGTTGAGAAGCTTTACTTTATTGATCCTGAATGGCCCATTCATCCCCTCGTAAGGAACCAGTTCGTTGTCTTCCTCTGCAGTATTTCGGCTTATAAGAGCTTCTTCTACTTTTTTGATTATTTCAGCAGGATCGAAACCTCGGTTTTCCAGGTAGGAAAGGGCTTCTTCATTGGAAACCAGTGAAAAGGTATCTTCCTGCAAAGTAGTTTCAGCTAAATTGTCGACACCGGAATTTTGCTCCTCAAGTTGCTCTTTTAGAGCCTCGATTTCCTGGTCCTTGGACTCTACTAATTTTGAGCCGTTTACATAAAAAATTACTGCAAGTAAAATTGTGAACACAAACAGGTACATTAAAAAACTTTTCCGCATTTAGATTTCTATTTGGAGATTATCATAAGCCAGAAATACATTTTTTGGCAGTTGTGCCTGTACCTTATCATGAAAACCCATGTGATGGCTTATATGTGTGAGATATGCCCTATCGGGACCTATTTTTTGAATGAACTGAAGAGCCTCTTCCAGGTTAAAGTGTGAATGGTGAGGCTCTTTTCGCAAGGCATTGATCACCAGTACATCAACTCCTTTAAGTTTTTCGGCCTCCTCTTCTTCTATGGTTTTAGCATCTGTAACATAAGCGAAGTCCCTAATCCTGAAACCAAAAACCTGCACCCTGTTATGCATTACATCCACGGGAACTACATTTATTCCTTTTACAGTGAAAGGTTTATTCTCAATCACATGTTCCTGTACACTGGGAGCACCGGGATATTTATTTTCTGAAGAAAAGATATACTCAAAACGCTTTTGCAAAGAAGCCATCACCCTTGAATGTGCATAAACCGGAATGTCTCCCTGCCGGAAAAAATATGGCCGTATATCGTCCAGCCCTATTGTGTGATCACTGTGTTCATGAGTGTACAATATGGCATCAATACGCTGCACTTTGTTAGATAACATTTGCTGCCTGAAGTCGGGTCCACAGTCAATTAAGATATTGGATCCATCAACTTCAACCAGTACCGAAACCCGCAACCTCTTATCTTTCGGGTTTTCGCTACGGCAAACCGGATGATCACTGCCAATAACGGGTATTCCCTGAGAAGTTCCTGTGCCTAAAAATGTAACCTTCAAAGCTCTAAATTTACCACAAAACTAAGTATTATTTTTTTGTTTAGCCCTTCATTTTAGTACCTTTGACTACAAATTGAGTGTTTCAACAAGAGGAACTCATTTTGAACAAAAAAAGACAGCTATGCCAATAACCATAATGGGTGACAGGGAGTTTGAGAACGTCCCATCGATAAAAAGTAAGGCTCTTCGTATTAACCTTAATGAAAATATCTACGGAACTTTTTCTGAAATTGGTGCAGGGCAGGAAACCGTCCGCAACTTTTTTAGAGCCGGTGGAGCTTCAGGGACCATTGCCAAGGCAATGAGTGCTTATGATAAGGATTTTAGTGATGCGATATACGGGATCGAAGATGACAGGAGATATGTTACCGAAGAGCGTTTAAAAAAGATGCTCACGCATGAGACCAATCTTATTGAACAAAGGATCTCGCGCGAAAAACATCCCAACAAGTTATTTTTTACTTACGCCAATACTGTTGCAACTATTGATTTTGCCAAAAAGTACAAAGGCCACGGGTGGGTTGGAATTAAATATCAGGTGCATCCCGAAGAAGATTATAACGAGATCCTCCTGCACATAAGATTTCATGAAAATGATGCCCGCCTGCAACAGAATACTTTGGGAATACTAGGTGTAAACCTCATTTACGGGGCCTATTACAAATACGACAATCCTAAAAAATTGCTTCGTTACCTCTACGACCATATTGACAAAGACCAGATCGAGATCGATACTATCAATTTCTCGGGTCCCAGGTTCGAAAAAGTGGACAACAGGCTTATGAGTTTACAGCTGGTGAAAAATAATATGACCGAGGCGGTTATGTTTGCACCAGATGGAAACAACGTTTTACCGGCGAAGATCCTTTATAAAAAGAATATCCTTGCCCTGCGTGGAAGCTTTAGACCTGTGACCAAGGTTAATATGGATATGTATAAGCGTTCCCTCGAACTTTTCTTAAATGAAAACAGAGTTTCGGAAGATAATACCGAAGTTATCTTTGAGATCACCCTGTCCAACCTTCGTGCTGAAGGTGAAATCGACGAAAGAGACTTTATGGACCGGGCAGAATTGCTTTGTTCTCTAGGACAAACTGTAATGATCTCCAATTTCCAGGAATATTATAAAGTAGTTGAATATTTCTCCCGCTATACCAAGGAACGTATGGGGCTAGCCATGGGAGTAAATAACCTGGTGGACATCTTTGATGAGAAATACTACAGGCATTTAAGTGGAGGAATCCTAGAAGCCTTTGGTAAATTGTTTTTCAAAGACCTTAAGGTTTATCTTTATCCATTCAAGGATCGTGAGACAGGAGAGATCACCACCAGCGATAATCTCAAAGTGCATCCTAGAATGAAGGAGCTTTACAAGTTCTTCAAATACAATGGTAAAGTTGTAGATATCACCAATTATGATCCTGCTATTCTGGATATTTTCTCCAGGGAAGTATTGCAGTTGATCGCAGAAGGAAAAGGTGGCTGGGAAGATATGCTACCCGAAAAAACTACAGCTATGATCAAGGAGCACGACCTGTTTAGTCACTATAAACAAAAGTCTGCCCAAAAGATTTGATCTTTTGAGGTAAAGAGAATAAAAATAAGACCGTTTAAATTGCTTCGGAATTCCTGTAAGGGATTCCAAAAAAGCAATTTAAACGGTTTCTTTTTTGAAGCTCCCAAAAAGCTCTTTTAATTTCTTTTTTCTGAAGTCAAAGATCTCCTCCAGTTTAGGCCTTACTAGAAATGGATGAACCGCCTGGCCTATAAATCCCAGCGGAAGTTTATAATCAATAATATCCTCCATTTCTACTCCCCCATCAATCTCCCTGAAGAAATGTTTGTGGTGCCAAAGGTCGTAGGGCCCAAACCGTTGTTCATCTACGAAATATTCGAGATCCTTAACATGGGTGATCTCTGTCACCCATTTGGTTTTAATACCTGCTATGGGAGTTACGATGTACTCAATGATCTGTCCTGCAAACATAGGACGGTCTCCCCCCATTGTAATATCAAATCCCATGTAAGGAGGAGTAATTACCTTTAAGTTCGAAGGATCTGAAAAAAACTTCCAGGCTTCCTGAAGTGAAATTGGTATACGTTGAATGGTGTGCAGCTGATAAATTTTCATGATTCACTTTTTTCAAAGATATAATTTGTTTAATTATTAAAAATATAATTTAAACAAAATAAATCATCCGTTATTTTGTTTGGGTGGTCAAAAAAGGTGTCTTTTCAAAAAATTTTCTGAAAAGCCGCGCTACCACTCTTATAATTGCGTTAATCCCTCAGGTAATAAATATTAAAAACCCGAGATTCGTCTTAAACAATTTTAACAATGAAATATTCTATATTCCCCCTAATATTTTCCTTTTTAATTTCTTTTTCCACATATTCTCAGTCCTACTCCCCTGCTTCCGGTGATACATCGGATTCCCCTTATAAAACCAGCTGGCTGGTTGACGGGTCTTACTTAGGAATAAGTTTGGGACTCAATTTCGTAGGTTTTAAATTGATCCAGGATAAAGAAGCTCTTACCCTTCAGGAATTAAATGATCTGTCCAAAGACGATGTGCCGGGAATAGACAGGTTCATTGCCGGGAACTATAGCAAAAGAGCCGATGAGATTAGTTATTATCCTTTTTATGGTTCTTTTGCCGTACCGGTAGTTATGATGATCGCCGATAAAAATATGCGTTCAAATGCCGGGCAGATCTCTGTATTATTCCTGGAAAGCATGGCCACCACAGGAGCTGTTTATACGCTTACTGCCGGGCTTATAGACCGTCCGAGACCCTTGGTGTATAACACCTCTCTACCAGACGAAGAGCGAACTGAAAAAGGTGCCCAGCGATCATTTATTGCAGGACACACCGCGGCAACTGCTTCGGCGTCCTTTTTTGCCGCCAAGATCTATAATGACTTTTATCCAGACTCTGCAGCTAAACCTTATGTATGGACTGCTGCAGCCCTCGTTCCTGCCTATGTGGGATATTTAAGATCTGAAGCTGGGAAACATTTCCTGACAGATAATATTGTTGGTTACATGGTGGGAGCAGCCAGTGGAATCCTTATTCCCGAACTTCATAAAAAGAAAGAGCGTGACTTTGGAGTCGCTCCTGCAATGGGTGTAGATCTTAGAGGGAATGAATACCAGGGACTCACCCTGCAGTACTCCTTTTAGAACTTAAACCTCTTTTTCCGGCTGAATTTTTCTATTTTTAGGCTTTAATCAAATCCTGAAAATGAAAAAAATCATTTGTATTGCCATATTTTTTGGCCTTTTACATGCTTCAGCAATAGCTCAGAATAAAGTTGAAATCCCTGTTGATACTACAGTTGTCACCGCTCATCGGGTAAATATAAATGGCCAGAGAATAGATTACACTGCCACTACCGGCATGCAGCCCGTGTGGAGTGATGATGGAGAAGCCATTGCAAGCCTTTTTTACACGTACTACAAACGAGAAGGTGGAAACGATCTTAAGAAAAGACCATTGGTGATCTCCTTCAATGGCGGTCCAGGATCTGCTTCTGTTTGGATGCACATTGCATATACAGGTCCCCGCGTGCTGGAAATCGATCCTGAAGGTTTTCCAATTCAGCCTTACGGTATAAAGGAGAATCCTTACTCTATTCTCGACATAGCCGATATTGTTTATGTTAATCCTGTCAATACTGGGTTTTCCCGAATAGTTGAACCAAAAGGAGAAAAAAAGCGGGATCGTGAGCTATTTTTTGGTGTAAATGCAGATGTAAGTTACCTGGCGAAATGGATCAATACTTTCGTCACCCGGTATGACCGTTGGTTATCACCTAAATACCTTATAGGAGAAAGTTATGGAACAACAAGAGTTTCGGGACTGGCTCTGGAACTTCAGAATTCACAATGGATGTACCTCAATGGGGTGATCCTGGTTTCTCCAACAGAAATAGGAATTGAAAGAGATGGTCCTGTAGAAATTGCCAACCGCCTCCCCTATTTTACTGCTGCCGCCTGGTACCATGACCTGCTTCCGCAAGACCTTCAAAAAAGGGATTTGGAAGAGTTGCTACCCGAAGTGGAGCAGTATGCCATCAATGAATTATTGCCTGCATTGGCAAAAGGAGGCTTCCTTGAGGAGGAAAGAAAAAATGAAATTGCCGAAACAATGGCGCGTTATTCAGGAATATCAAAGGAAGAAATACTTCAGCATAACCTTGAAGTGCCTTACCAGTATTTTTGGAAAGATCTACTAAGAGATCAAAAAGGCTTAACCGTGGGGAGACTTGATTCCCGATACATTGGACTGGACAAAAAAGAGGCAGGGGATTCACCTGATTATAATTCTGAACTTACCTCATGGTTACATTCCTTTACTCCGGCGATCAACCATTACCTTCGAAATGACCTCAATTTTAAGACCGATCTTACTTATTATATGTTTGGTCCCGTTCATCCCTGGGATCGCAGCAAAAACAAAACAGGAGAAAACCTGCGACAGGCTATGGCGCAAAACCCTAACCTGGATGTGTTGATCCAGAGCGGATATTTTGACGGCGCCACCACATATTTTGATGCCAAATATACTATGTGGCAGCTCGACCCCAGTGGAAAAATGCGCGACAGGTTAAGTTTTAAAGGTTACCGTAGCGGCCACATGATGTATTTAAGAAACGAGGACCTAAAAAAGGCAAATGATGATCTTAGAGAATTCATTCAGAAATCATTGCCAAAGCCGGGAGAACCTGCAACTTATTAAGCATAAATCAATAAAGTAAAAAAGCCATTCCCTCACAAGAATGGCTTTTTGCTTTTAAACCAAATTAACTTTAAGCCCCTGTTGATCTAAGGGACTCCAGTAATTTCTCCAGGACTTTTTCCACGCCGAGTTCATCATTGCTTCCGGCATGATGTGTTGCTACAGCTTTAACTTCTTTATGTGCATTTTCCATGGCGTAACTGTAACCGGAATGTTGAAATAACTCAATATCATTAAGATAATCCCCAAAGGCCACCGTTTCCTCTTCCTTAATATTCATTTTCTCCTGCACTGCTTTTAAAGCATTTCCTTTCTGAGCTTTTTTGTCATTAAAATCTATCCAGATCTTTCCTGAAAGCTTGACCTGCAAACGATCTTCAAAATGCTTTAGGTGTGGCAGGGAATTCTTTTCGGCCCCGCTAAGATCACAAATGGTAAATTTTAAAAAGAGATCATCTTTCACCTCCATAAGATCATCCACCACCTTATACTTTTCATAATGATTGAGAAAAGGTTCCATAAATTCGGGATCGGTACTTTCAATATAAGCCTGTTCCCTTCCGCAGAGAATAAGGTACTTATTATCCAGTTCCCTTACTTCTTTTATGATCTCATGAACCACCTCTGGTTCCATTGGAACAATGTGAAGTTGCTTTTCATGATGCATTACAATGGCCCCGTTTTCGGCAATATAAATGAGCTCATCCTTGATCGCATCCATACGCTCTCTAAGGCTGTAGTATTGCCTGCCGCTTGCTACCGCAAACTTTATATCCAGGTCCCGTAGCTCTTTAAAAATTTCTATAAACTGCCTACTCACCTCGTGCTTACTGTTAAGCAAGGTGCCATCCATATCACTTACTACAAGTTTTATCTTTGAATAATCCATGTTTTCCTCTTAAAAAATGCAAAAATAAGAGAAGTTTTAGCCGGGGGGCAATGTGGAACGTTAATTTGTGGTGAAGATTGTTTCTCGATCAGGAGCTAATACGCTGGTGATATTTTAAAAATAGATACAATTTACTTCAGCTTCTCACCTGCGTAAAGTAAACAATAACAGAAGTTTACCAAATAATTAACCTCCATAGCAGAAGATAGGTTATAATTTAATCTTTAAAAAAAAGATTATTAACCACTAATTCACGAATTATGTTTTATCACGTAAAAGAATTACAATTCAATGCGCGGGTATCGAAACCAGATCCTGCTTTTGCCACACTATTGCTGGAACAGTTTGGAGGTGCAAACGGAGAATTAAAGGCAGCCCTGCAGTATTTTGTCCAGGCCTTTGCTGTCAAACAGGTCCACCCTGATAAGTATGACCTGCTTATGGACATTGCTACTGAAGAATTCAGTCATCTCGAAATCGTAGGTGCCACTATCCAGATGCTTCTAAAAGGAATTCACGGTGATCTAAAGAATGCTGCCGAAGAGTCTGAGATCATGGAACTTTTAAAAGGAAAAGCATCCAAGGAAGATTTTATTCACAATGCTATGGTGAATCCGCAGTTCTTTAATCTTTCTGGCGGAGGCCCTACCCTCTCCGATAGTAATGGAAACCCCTGGACCTCGGCTTATGTAACAGCCAACGGAGATCTTACGGTTGATCTAAGATCAAATATTGCAGCTGAATCACGGGCTAAAATCGTTTATGAATATCTTATGCAACATACCAGTGATCCTCACGTAAAAGATACTTTGAGGTTTCTTATGACCCGGGAAGTAGCTCACTTCCAAATGTTCCAGGCAGCACTGGAGACCATAGAACCCAATTTCCCTCCGGGGGTCCTGCAAAGTGATCCCAAATACAGCAATAAATATTTTAACCTTTCTAATGGGGAAGATGTGAGAGGTCCATGGAATGAAGGTAAAAGCCCGGAATTGGGAGAAACCTGGGAATATATTTCAGATCCTATTGAACATGTGAGGAAAACAAAGGGAATGACTGAAGGGCATGATGACAAAAAACTTTCCAGGGATCCAAAAGAGGTCGATAAGAAAAATAAGGAATTGAGTAAAAAGAAATATGAAGAAATAACGAAAGCCATGCCCAAAGGGGAGGCACAATGGAGTAAATATTGATCCTTTTATGGAAAAATTTAAAGTTGAATATTTTACAGATCCACTTTGCTGCTGGAGCTGGGCTTTTGAGCCCCAGTTGCGAAAACTACGTTTTCTTTTAAAAGACCGCCTGCACCTTACTTATGTGATGGGCGGTCTCTTAAGAGACTGGAAAAACTATAATGATCAAATGAATGATATAGCCCGTCCCGCTCAAATGGGGCCTTTATGGATGCAGGCACGCCATATTTCCGGCCAACCTATTGAGGAGAACATCTGGATCTCAAATCCAGTCGATACTTCTTATCTCGCATGTATGGCGGTAAAGGCGGGTTCCCTGCAATCAAAAATTGGGGAGGAAGCCATGCTTCGTAAGATAAGGGAGGCAGTAATGATGGATAAAAAAAACATTGGAGAAGTAGAGGTGATCCTGGAAATAGCCGGGGAACTGGAGCAGGCAAAAATTCTCAAAAAAAGTAAATTTCGGAAGTATCTTTTTTCTGATGAAGTGAGCAGTCTTTTTAAACAGGATTTGGACAGAACCAAAGCCAGTGGAATAAGTCGTTTCCCTACCCTTTTAATTTATTATAAAGACAAAACCTATCAGGTTACAGGTTACAGGCCTTTTAGTGAGTTAAAAAAGACATTTTCCCTCATGGATCCTAATCTTGATTTAAATGAAGTCATAGACCAGGAGGTATATTCCAATAGCTGGGAAAATCTTACAGACAGGGAACTGCTGGAAATTACTGAAGCTCCAAAAGAACTAAGTTTCTAATAGAATTATAGAAATTATAGTTTTCTTAATAATAAGTAATTCTGGGGGTAAGATTTTGAGTTTTTACTGACTAAAATCATACTTTTTGGGGTTTTGCCAGCGTAACTTTATACAAGTCAAAATCCAAGATCATGAAAAAGATAATCTATGCTACAGACTTTTCACATTACTCTGTGGCGGCCCTTAAATATGCAGCTGAACTGGCCAGGATAATGGGAGATGATCTCATTGCTCTTCATGTTTATCCGCCTAATGATGGAGAAAAGCGGAATTCAGATTTTCTAAAGAAGCATCAGAAAGAGCTTCAGGATTTTTGCAAACTTCATTTAGGGGAGGAATATAATTCCCAATTCATTTCGCCCGCAGTGGTTTCCGGGCCTGAAGTGGCAGAAGAAATTCTAAAATTCACCAAAGATCTTCAGGTAAGAATGATTATTATGGGAGCATGTGGCTCCAGTAAGCTTAAAGACAGGCTAGTTGGCACTACCACGAGTGAAATGATTGGTAAATCTCATCTACCTGTATTAGCCGTGCCTCCACAATTTAAATTTAAACAGCCTCAAAAGATCTTTTTTGCAAGCACTTTTGACGATCAGGAATTAATCTATCTCAAAGAATTAATTCCTCTGGCAAAAGCTTTAAATGCAAAAATCGAGATCGTACATATTACTCACCGGGAAGAAGATGAAGCTATAAAGAACCTGAAAGCTTTTCAGAAAAAAGTGAAGTCAGAAATCCCCTACCCCAATATTGAATATAAAACGCTGTATTCATTTGAAGTCTTTGATACCCTGCGAAAGACAATTGAGGAAGAGCTCCCGGATATTGTATTGATGCCCGAGAAGAGGAATATGAATCTTTTTAAAAGAGGATTGGTAAGGGACCGTATCAAAAGGATGCAATCCTGTAGCCCTTCTCCCCTGCTTACTTTTCCTGCTTTTGCTTAAATTTTTTATTTTTCGGTCGCCAATATTATTTTTAACCAGTTTCCGGAGAAAAATAAGAATCATACATAATAAAAAACCACGTTCTTTTGGGACGTGGTTTTTACTTGTAATGAGTTCCAAACACTTCGTTGTAGACTATTTCCCGGTCCTTAGCCCTGGCAGTAAATCCTTTGTATTAGGAAATGTGCTTCCCTGGTCTTTCCTCAATAGAAGAACCTTTATGGACTATATAATACCTGCCCTAGGTCCTGGAATAAAAGATTTACATTGAAAAGCTCATTACAAGATTGTTTTTAAAACAAAAAAACCTTCGTTTGGGAGGGGTTTCTGTGATCCCAAAAGGATTGAATTTCCTATTGAGATGCACTCCTGCAAATGCAAAACCACGGGCTTTCACCCCCGTCTTTTTTAACCCACTTCAAGCTTTGAAGCTGCGCTTCAGCTTTGCATGGAATAAAAAAACCACGCCCTTAGGGACGTGGTTTTGCACTTGATGTGATCGCGAGAGGATTCGAACCTCTGACCGTCTGCTTAGAAGGCAGATGCTCTATCCAACTGAGCTACGCGACCATTAAAGCGGTGCAAATATAATGAGGTTTTTAAAAAAGACAAGCAAAAAAAATATTTAATTCTGACATTTTATCTAAGTAAAAGGACTTCAGTAATTTATTAATTTTTATTCTTTGTCCTACTCATCAATTTCAGGTTTTTCTTTGCGGTTCTAAAGCCTTTCATAGAAAGAAGTATCCCCTGTTGTTTTCCAAAAGTACTATTAAATCTTTCCTAAACTTCAGCTAATTGAACGGGCATAATTATACCAGAACTTCTGAATATTTTAAATTTACTAATGAGCATTTTTACAGGATGTACGGTCTATTTACAGGCTTTCACATTCCTCAAAAAAAGCAAAAAATTTTATGGCAGTAAGTACATCTAATGAACCAAAGGCATTTAGTGAAATATCTATTGAAAAAATAGTAGAAGAACTCCAGGAGAAATGCGAGATTGAAAAGCATTTACCGGGGGGTGGTTTCCTTCATATGAGTGATGAACTCCCCTACCTGGTTATCTACCGAAACGAAGATGAGGATATAGAAAAAGGGGAAGACCGCGCTACCGTGCGTCTTATTTTGAGTGAAGCTTCCTTTCTAATTATAGGAAATAAGGATTTTGAAGGATACCAGCGGCTCATGTTTTGCCTTAGTGAAGCCATGTCCTCAAAATTTAAATCTTTCTTGATCATTGAAGTTTATGCAGGAGCCCCGGAGAGTCGAAAATTTAAAATTAAGGGTCCTGCAGAAAAACTTTCCACCACAATTAAAGTTTTACAGGAAGAACTGGATGACGTGGATTCAGGATACAGGGCTTTAAAACTTGGATCTACCGAAGTGCAGGATACTCTGGAAAGACAACCAGAAGGGAAGAAACCCCTTTTAAACCTGGAACAGTTAAAAGCTTCCGGATGTTTGCTGCTGGGAATTGAAGTGCCGCCCGTCTACCGCAGCAAGGAAGGAGAAGACTACCCGGTTTTCTTTAGAAGCTTTAAAGATGATTTTGTAGTTGCCCTTCACAAAACAATATTTCAGTTCATTAGAATCCAAACCTCCAGCGGAGTCAAGAGCTACAGAGCTCTGGGACAAAAAAACCTTCAGAATAAAGTTAAAGAGATTGACCGGCAGCTGGCCCAAATTGAAACTTCTTATCAATTCCTGTGGTTAGTTTCCCCTGCCAACATACGGCAGATCAAAGACACCTTTTTTGAAAGTAATTATGAAAAGGTACTTAACTATCATTATCGGCTTATACCATTTGACCCAGATGTTCTAAAACGAAGACTTTATAATCTTAAACTGGAGGAAATTGATGATCCCGCCCTCTCCTATATCTTCAGGGAAAAACGTGAAGAGCTGGATCTACAGATAAGTATGCTTAGCGACAGAGGTTCAGATAATTTTTTCTACAACAGTATGATGCTGTTTGGAAAAATTAGCAATGATCTTCAACACGAAGCTGAGACTATCTTAAAAGAAGTTCCTGAGAAGGAAGATCATGCTTTTGAAAGCATTATGAAAGCAGAAGATTTTAAGGTACTTGCAAATCGGGAATTTGACTACTTCAGGGAACAGGATGAAAATTTTTCAAGTAAAGTACACATTCGTGATGATGTGAATATCCTTATGGTCTCCAGGGGAGAACTTTATTTGCCAAGTGATTACAAACTCAATGCAAATGAAACTAAAGCATTGATCCAGCACGAAATTGGAACCCATGTCCTCACCTATTATAATGGAAATCAACAGCCATTAAAATTGTTATCCATAGGTCTAACAGATTACGATACCCTGCAGGAAGGGCTCGCTGTTCTTTCTGAATACCTTGTGGGGGGACTTACCGGCAACAGGATGCGAACCCTGGCAGGCCGGGTGGTCGCAGCTTCGGCCCGAATGCATGGGGCCGATTTTAAAGAGATCTTCCGGCTGCTCAATAAAGATTATAACTTTAAACCACAACGTGCATTTAATATCACCTCCAGGATTATGCAGGGAGGTGGCTTCACAAAAGATATTTCTTATTTAAAAGGCTTGGTGCAACTCAAGAAGCACCTGGAAGAAGGTGGAGAATTAGCTCCCCTGCTCACAGGGAAATTTGCTCTGGAACATATGCCAATTATTAGTGAATTGAATGAAAGAAGAGTGCTTTCACCCGTTAAACTCACCCCAAGATATCTTCATACCGAAGAAACCAGAAAAAAACTAAGTCAAATAAGGGAGGGAATACCCCTTGCCAAACTAATAAATGCATGAAGATATGTTTTGTAGTTAATAGTGTGGAGTCCGAAGGTGCAGGAACAACGGTCTATATAATGCACGAAGCCTGGAAAAGAAACCATGAAGTGTATCTTATGGGGGTCGGTGATTTCAGCTTTACAAAAAATGAAGCCCTTACTATCATTAGTACTTCCCTGCCTAAAAGCCTTAAGCCCCAGAATCCTGAAGAACATCTTGAAATGTTACAGGGGGAAAAGGCTAAAAAGAAAAAAATTAAAGCAAAAGAATTAGATGTACTTTTTATACGTAACAACCCTACCGAAGAAGGTTCGGGACGTCATTGGGCAGAGCAATCGGGCGTAGCGTTTGGCCGCATGGTTCAACAGGAGGGAGTTCTGGTTCTTAACGATGCATTTGCCCTTTCCAATGCTTTTATTGATAAGCTTTATTTTGAAGAATTACCTGCCCATGTAAAACCGGCATCTCTTATCACTCGTGATAAACAGGAAATTCTTGAATTTTTTGAGTACCATAAGAAGAAAATGATTCTCAAACCGCTAGAAGGATCTGGAGGACGCGGTGTTTACTTGATCGACAAGAATGAAAAAAACCTAAATCAAATTATTGAAAACCTTAGTGCACAGGGTTATATTATTGCCCAGCAATATTTACCTGCCGCTAAGGAAGGAGATGTACGGGTTCTTCTTCTCAACGGAAAGATCCTTCAAAAGAACGGAAAGTTCGGGATCATAAAAAGAGTTAGTGGTGATGGGGAATTTCGTAGTAATATTTCGCAAGGTGCTACCCCTGAAGCCAGCGAACACACAAAAGAAATTCAGAAAATAGTGGATATCATTGGTCCGAAATTAAAAAGAGACGGCCACTTTTTTGTAGGCCTGGATGTGGTAAAAGATAAACTAATTGAGATCAACGTTCTAAGTCCCGGTGGGATCGACGGACTCTTCAAAATTGGTGTAGAAAATTTTTCGGATGTTATCATGGAAGCAATCGAGAAAAAAGTAGAATATAAGAAGCTCTATGGTTCGAAAATCTTGAACAGAGAGCTGGCCACAATGGAATAAAATAAAATTTTAAGAATAATAAACCGGGAGAAATCCCTTAAAACAAAGAATTAATGAAAATATGTTTTGTTGTAAATAATGTCGAAACTGAAAACTGTGGGACCACTGTGTTCCTTATGCAGGAGGCCCGTAAACGTAAGCATGAGGTTTATGCAATGGGAGTAGGAGACTTCTTTTTCAAGCAGGGTGAAGAACTCTCTATTGATTCCACCTACGTTCCTAAAAAAATGGAAGCCAAGACGCCAGAAGAATATCTAAAACTTCTTCAGGGAGATAAAGCTAAAAAAGAAAGAATAACAGCTACAGATCTTGATGTGCTGTTCATAAGAAATAACCCTACCGAGGAAGGTTCTTCCCGCCAATGGGCGGAACAGTCTGGTATTGCTTTTGGACGAATGATGCAACAGGAGGGAGTGCTGGTTTTGAATGATGCCTATGCCCTATCCAATGCTTTTATAGACAAATTGTACTTCGAAGAACTTCCTGCCAGTATAAAACCAAATTCCATAATTACCCGTAAGAAAGAGGACGTGATGGAATTCTTCGAAAAACATAAGAAGAAAATGGTTCTTAAACCTCTTGAAGGTTCTGGCGGTAGAGATGTATATCTTATCGATAAAAACGAGAAGAACCTAAACCAGATTATAGAGAACCTTTCTGGACAGGGATACATTATAGCCCAGGAATATTTACCTGCAGCAAAAGATGGGGATGTGAGAGTTTTACTTCTCAATGGTCGTGTAATGGAAAAAGATGGTAATTACGGGATCATAAAAAGATTGACCGGCGAGGGAGAATTCCGAAGTAATTTTAACCAGGGAGGTACAGGCGATAAAAGTCCCCTCACAGAAGAGATGAAAAAGATCATTGAAATAACCGCTCCAAAATTAATAAGGGACGGCTTATTCTTCGTAGGACTTGATATTGTCAAAGACAAGCTCATTGAAATCAATGTATTGAGTCCAGGCGGGATGGATCACTTTGGAGAAATTGGGCTCCCCGATTTTTCGGATGTAGTGATCGATGCTATTGAGAAGAAAGTTGAATACAAGAAGTTGTACAAAGGCCAGATATCCAATCAGGTGTTGGCTACTATGGCATAACTTCAGAAAAAAAATATAATGAAAGATAACACCCGGATTATAGGAGAATACTCCACCAATAAAAAAGGACCTTTATTATTTGTCACTGCCGGAGTTCATGGAAATGAACCCAGCGGGGTACAAGCCTTAAAAAAGGTCTTTGCTGAACTTGAAAAAACCAAACCCGAAATCAACGGAAGAATTGTAGGTGTAATGGGCAATAAAGCTGCCCTTGAAAAGGAACAACGGTATATTGATGAAGACCTGAACCGCACCTGGACCGAAGATAATGTCAAGAACCGCGATCCTGAAACCCAGGAACAAAGGGAAATGCATGAAATAATTGAAGTCCTTGAAAAGTATCCCGAAGAGGAATATTCAAAACGTTATTTTCTGGACTGCCACACAACCTCTTCAGATAGTTTGCCTTACATATCTGTGCAGGATGTGAATGACAATGATAGCTGGGCCCACAAATTCCCTACCTACATTGTGAGAGGATTTAGTGATATTATCTACGGTGCCATAGATCACTATATGAGCCGAACGGGTCTTACAGGTTTTGTTTTTGAAGCAGGCCAGCACACCAGCAAGGCTTCTGTTGAAAACCATGAAGGAATGATATGGCTGGCTTTAAAGGAAGCAAATGGTCTTGAAGTGACGAATGTTTCCTGCTATCCCGAATGTGTGGAACGCTTTACCGAGAAAAATGCTCCTTCTCAAAAAACTTTTGAGATCAAATACCGGCACGAAATCAAAAAAGGAGATAGTTTTAAAATGGAGCCGGGGTTTAAGAATTTTCAAAAAATTAAAAAAGGCCAGTTACTTGCAACAAGTAATGGGCAGGAGATAAAAAGTGAATGGGATGCCTATATTTTTATGCCCCTTTACCAGTCTCAGGGCAATGACGGCTTTTTTGTCATTGAAGAACAGTAAACTTTCTCTGCTACAGAGGTGGTAGTTATCGTCTCACGATACCTACCACTTCACCTGTAGCACATTTAATTCTTAAAAATTCCCCTTTTTGGACCCCATATTTACCTTCGGGTACTTCGTAATCCCCAACTCCTTCAGAAAAAGCAGACTGCATAATAATCTTTGTGCCATCGCGGGGATCGGTTAATGGATTGCTACACGAATTGCTTCCTGTAGTAGCACCTTCTGGTGCTTCAAAATTTCCAGGTACATCTGTAGCGGCTCTTAGCACCGGCTTCATTGACCTGGTTTCCATAGTGCTGCCACAACTAAAAAGAATAATCGTAGAAAACACCAGGAGCGCATTTTGCAACTTGTTTTTCATATTGGTTTAAATTGGTTCAAATTGGTTTAGTGAAAATTAGGAAATTTTTCAATTCCCTTCTAAAAAACTTTCCTCTGAAAAAGAGCACTAAAAAACACCTTTTTGAATGGGTATATCTAATGCACTGATTTTTAAATAAAAAATCCACTTATTCTGAATAAGCTATGGTGCTTAAAAGGGCATTTTCGGCCTGCCTTGAATCCAGGCGGGTATGTTGAACTACTACCGGTATAGTAGAAACGATAACACAGGCATAATCAGTTCCCAATGGTACCGGCTCGGGCTCTTGTAGATCATTAAATCTTAGGTGTTTTGTTCTCTGTGCCTCCACCGTCACCTTATAGGGACCCACCGGATCTTTATCTGAGAAAAAAATGGTCAATTCGACCTCGGCATCTTGATTAGAGGTGTTGAGAATACAAGCTGTTTCATGACTTGTGAACTCCGGTTCCTTACCCGTTCCATATTTTGGGATGTAGCCTTCGGCTATTACCCAGGTTTTTTTTCCTAGTGCTTTCATTGTTTATTCCAGTTTAATAACCAGGCCCAGATTGGCCGGGAGGTTAATTTTATCATTCATTTCCTTCCCTTCAAATTCTTCGTGAGATGAAACTTTTACAGTTCCTGTCCATTTAAAACCGGGAGCAAAATTCACTTCTGAATCTGTGAGATTTAAAACTATAAGGAACTGTTGTTCCTCGTATTTCCTGATGTAAGAAAGAATGCCATCTTGAGACAGTACAGGCAGATAATTGCCAACATGCAGGGCCGGTTCCTGCGCCCGAATTTTTAAAAGTTTCCTGTGCAGCTGAAGCATTGAACCAGGCTGGTCCCATTGCTTTTTCACGTTAATTTCTTTATAATTTACCATTAGCGGAAGCCATGGGTCTCCTTTAGTAAATCCTGCATTTTTTGTAGCATCCCACTGCATTGGGGTGCGTTCTGGATCCCGGCTGCGTCCAACTCCGGGTTCATTCAAAGCCTGTGGATCCTGAATCTTCTCCTTTGGAATATCAACATCCTGCATCCCCAGTTCATCCCCATAATAAATGGTAGGCGTTCCTCTAAGTGTTAGCAACAATATTGCGGCATTTTTGGCCTGGTCCTTCCCCACCCGGCTTGCAATTCGGGAATTGTCATGGTTACCCAACACCCAATTGGGCCAGCCATTTTCAGGAAGCGCCCCTTCATATTCATCTATTGTAGCTTTGATCCTGGCAGCATTCCACGGAAGCTGCAGCAGTTGAAAATTAAAAGGTAAATGAGCGCCCTGATTGTCTTCTCCGTAATAACTTACAAGCTTGCTTATTGGCAGGTAAATTTCTCCAATGAGTAATCTCTCATCATATTCATCGATTACCTTCCGCATTTTATGCACTATGTCATGAACTTCATCCTGGTCTGTTGAATAGGCCGGAAGTAATTTACTGTAGGAATTCATTCCTTTCTTATATTCAGGATTTGGTGGATCATCCCTCAATTGTTCGTCTTTGATCATATGCCACATCACATCTACCCTAAAACCGTCTACTCCCTTCTTGAGCCAATACCTCATTATGGCAAGCATTGCCTGCTGCAAATCGGGGTTTCTCCAATTGAGATCGGGTTGTTCTTTTAAAAATGCATGGTAATAATATTGTTCGGTTTTCTCATCATATTCCCAACCACTACCTCCAAAAACACTTAACCAGTTATTAGGTGGGCCTCCATCCTTACCGGGATCTTTCCAAATATACCAGTCCCGTTTATGATTGTTTTTTGAACTTTTGGATTCCAGGAACCATGGATGCTTATTTGAAGAATGATTAGGTACTAAGTCAAGGATAAGTTTCATTCCTCTTTGATGTACTTCCGTAAGCAATTCATCAAAATCCTTCATTTCTCCAAATAAAGGATGGATACCCGTATAATCACTTACATCGTACCCAAAATCGGCCATGGGAGAAGGATAAATGGGTGATATCCAGACAGCATCAACACCCAGATCTTTCAGGTAATCGAGTTTTTCTATTATTCCACGTAGGTCTCCTACACCATCTCCATCACTGTCTTTGAAGGATCTTGGGTAAATTTGATACACTACTCCCTTGTGCCACCATAAGTATTCTTTGTAATTCATAAGAAATTATGTTTTTTATGCATCCATCTGTAACCATAAGGGGTTAACTTCACTTCAGCTTTTCCGGGGTCGAAATTTTCATATCTTATATTTCCGAAGACATCTACAACATCCTTAAATAATTCCTTATCCACTTCGAGCTTTATGGTGATTTCTTTTCCCGAGAAATTGTGAAATGCTACTCCCATCCCTTTTTCAGATTTTGTATAGTGTCCTAAAACATGAGGATTACCGGTGTCGAGGACGTGGTTACGGCCCCATCCAAATTCCGCAAATTCTTTCCGGTAATCTATGGCTTTGGAGATCCAGGTAAGAAAAGAATCGGGATCTCTCAATTGATCACTTACATTAACTTTCTCATAGCCAAAATCTCCTCCAGAAATGACATTTCTAATAAGATTTTCTGTGGGTGCAGTAGAAAACCCGCCATTCCTGTCATTAGCCCACTGCATAACTGTGCGAACACTGGAACGACCTTCCATTGAAAGATCTTCCCCCATTCCTATTTCTTCACCATACCGCAACACCGGTGTACCGGGAATCGTAAAAAGAAGGCTGTGGGCCAATTCCATTTTTTTCCGGTCATTTCCAAGCATTGAAGCCAATCTCCGCCTTATTCCCCTTCCAAAAATGCGCATGTTTTCTTTGGGGGCAAAAGCTTTAAAAACCTCTTCTCTTTCGGTTCTACTCAATTTGTCAAGGTTTAATTCGTCATGATTCCTAAGAAATGTTGCGAGCTGTTCTTTTTCGGTAATCTCTTCGGGCATTCTTTGCAGTGCACGGGCAACAGGAATAGCCTCTTCCCTGGCAAATGACAGGTACATGAAGTTATTCACATAAAAATTAAACAGCATATGCATCTGGTCCTCGTTCCCCAGGTACTTATTATATTGGTTGGGATCAAGGTCTACTTCGGCGAGTAAAATAGCATCGGGTTTTTGAGTTTCAACAAATTCCCTGAAATTCCGGAAGATCTTATGTGGATCTCCTTCAAAGTCCATTCTGCCTTTTTCCTTGAACATGTGAGGCGCTGCGTCAATCCTGAAGCCTGAAACTCCCATTTTTAACCAAAAATGCATGATCCTGCATATTTCCTCCTGAACTTGCGGATTGGCTATATTTAGATCGGGTTGATGGGGATAAAAAGAATGGAAATAATACGCTTTAGCAGTACGATCATATTTCCAGCTGATGCTTTCCTCACCTTCGGCTGCCATCATATTTTTCTCAGGGTCCTCTGGCTTTTCATCTACCCAGATATAATAATCTCTGTATTTGGAATTTTTGTCCTTCCGGGATTCCTGAAACCAGAAATGTTCAGACGAAGTGTGATTAACTGCAAGGTCAATAAGTATTCTAATACCCACTTCTTCCGCAGCATCAATGAGCTGAGTGAAATGACCTAAATCGCCGAGACGGGGATCTATTTTATAATAATCTTTTACGTCATAGCCATTGTCCCGGTTTGGGGTATCGAAAATTGGCAGGAGCCAGATACAGGTGATCCCAAGACTCGAAAGGAAGGGAAGGGCATTTTTAAGTCCCTTGAAATCTCCGGTACCGTCACCCGTTGCATCCTTAAAAGTTTCTACATCCAGCGAATAGATCACCGCATTTTTGTACCAGTATTTATTCATCTTAGTGGGTTATTGTTGTTGAAGGTTTGGAAGCACTTCTTTTCCAAAGAAATTTATATAATCTTCCTGTTGCTCATTTACGTTATGGATGATCACTTTTTCAAACCCCATTTCATTGAAGGTTTTGATCTTTTCAATAAAGACATCTGCATCACTTCCTATAATCACGTGCTTTTCCATGTCTTCTTTTCTGGTGTTTTGGCCTATGGCATCAAACTTTTCGGGACTGTCTATGTCTGCAATTAGCTTGCTTGGATAGATATTATTTCTCCATTGTTCCCAGGCTCCATCCAAAGCTTTTTCACGGGTGCTCGCATAGGATATCTGCACTTTCAAAGCCAAAGGCTTTTCACTTCCATCTGCTCCCCTAAAGGCTTTCACCATTTTTTCAAGTTCTTCAACGGGTTTGGAGATAGTGATCATACCATCTGCCCACGAAGAAAGCCAGGCAGCTGTTTTTTCGGTAATAGCTGCTCCATACACTCTGGGAATTTGAGTAGGCTTTGTGAAGAGTTTTGCCCGCTCGACCGTAAACATACCTTTATGGTTGAGATAATCGTCTTCCTGCCAAAGGCGTCGTATTACTTCGACCGATTCCTGTAAACGTTTATTCCTGTCCCTTTTTGGCGGCCATTTCTCCCCTGTGATATTTTCATTAAGAAGTTGACCACTGCCAGAACAGAGAAAAAATCTTCCTGGAAACATTTGATCCAGCGTCGCCACAGCCTGGGCAATTATAGCAGGATGATATCTCTGGCCTGGAGCATTCACTATCCCGTATTCCAGGTTTGTAGCCTGCATTGCCGCTCCCAGCCAGCTCCATGCGAATCCACTTTGTCCCTGTTTGTCACTCCAGGGATGGAAATGGTCTGACGACAGGACTGCCTTAAAACCTGCATCTTCGGCCTGCTGAACAAGTTTTAGCAGGTGACCCGGGGTAAATTGTTCGTGGGAAGCGTGAAAACCAATTTTCATAAATAGCAGCTTTAATTAAAATATTTTAATGATTCCTTCTAAATTATAAAGCTTTACACGATAAACCGGATTTCTATTATTAAAAAAATGATAAATTACTGCTCTTCTTAAAACATCGACCAATGAAACATGATCTCAGTCATGCTCTGCCAGGATATATAAAATTACCTTTGTGAAGCAATAAAGAAATCATGAGGAAGCCTACACCCCTTAAACGACACGATGCGCTGAAACATTTGAGCAGGGACCATCATCACGGGCTCCTTTTATGCTGGAAAATAAGAGAAGGATTAAAAAAGAATGTCCAACTCGACCGAATTAAAAATTATACCGATTTCTTTTTTACTTCTCAATTAAGACCACATTTTAAGTTTGAGGAGGAGGAAATATTTCCCTTATTGGGGGATTTTCACCCCATGAGTGTTAGAGCTCTAAAAGAACATGACCGGCTAAAAGATCTCTTTAAAGCTGAAGTTGTGAGAGAAACCTTCACCTCAATTCAAAAGGAATTGAATGACCATATAAGGTTTGAGGAACGGGAATTATTCCGGGAACTGCAGGAAACAGTTCCCAAAGAAAAACTTAATATCATAACCAAAAAGGAAGAGGAGATTATTACTCCAGATCCCGATGATTGGGAAGATAAATTCTGGAAATAGAAGTAGTATCTATAGCCATCGTTTGCGTCTAAAATAAAAAAGCATCCCCACAATTAATAGGAACATTGAAATTAATAAAATAGGATAACTGTAACGATACTCCAATTCGGGCATATACTCAAAATTCATCCCGTAAATACCGGCCAGGAAAGTGAGAGGAATGAAGATAGAAGCCATTATTGTAAGCACTTTCATCACCTCGTTCATCTTGTTGCTAATCGTGGTCATATACATATCCATAAGGCCCCAGGTCATTTCCCTGTAGATCTCAATATTTTCTGAAACCTGTAGCATATGGTCGTAAAGGTCTCTTATGTAATTTATGGTTTGCTCCTGTACCAGGTTGTGATTCATTTTTTCCAGGCGACTTACTACTTCCCTTAGTGGGTTCACGGCACGCCTTATTCTAAGCATCGTGCGCTTTAGTTCTTGGATTTCAAGAATGGTATCATCCTTTGGTCGGGCATCAAAAAGGCGCTCTTCCATTGCCTCTATTTTATCACTCATATCATCTATGACCATAAAATAATGATCCACTATGGCATCTAAGAGAGCAAAAACAAGATAATCTGCCCCACGGCTCCTTATTCTGCCTTTTTCTGTAGAAAGTCTTTCTCTTACCCCGTCAAAAACATCTCCCCCGGCCTCCTGGAATGTGAGCACATAATTCTTCCCCAGTACTATGCTGATATGTTCATTTTCAAGCCTACCATCTTCTTTGTAGTAAAGCATTTTTGCAACAATGAAAAAATAATCTTTATACTCATCAATTTTAGGACGCTGGTTGGTGTTTACTATATCTTCAATAATCAATGGATGAAGCTCGTAATACTTTCCAATCTTTTCAATTTCACTGGTGTTACTAAGGCCGTCAATATTGATCCAGGTGGTGCGGTCCTCTTCTTCAAACTTGAAAGCATCTTCTGGCCGTTTTGAAGTAAACCTCTCATACTTTTCGGCATTATAATCAATTACCTCCAGTTTAGTTTCTACCTGTTCCTTTCTTCCAACATAAGTCACAGTTCCCGGAGCCTGGTGAAGAGCCTTATGAGACTTTGGCCTTTTGGAGAGGTAGCGCGTTCTTTTAACCATACAAGAATAATTTCTTTAAAAGTAAGAATTTCCTCTTACCTAAAGCTCACTATAAAAAGTTGTATTTAACTATCCTCTGCCATTGAGCATTGGTAGGGTTTCATTTTCTTTGTAACATGGTAGAGGAGGCAAAGTTATTAGGTACATTAAAGGAATATTTTGGTTACGACAGTTTCAGGCCGTTGCAACGGGAGATTATAAACTCAGTTTTTGAGGGTGACGATAACCTTGTGATCATGCCCACAGGTGGCGGAAAATCTATTTGTTTTCAACTTCCTGCCCTTTTGCTTCCGGGGATCACCATTGTGATCTCTCCCCTTATCGCTCTTATGAAAGACCAGGTGGATGGATTGACTGCCAACGGTATTCCCGCTGCCTTCCTCAACAGCAGTCAGCAGGAAAAGGAGCAACAGGAGATCTTCAGCAAGATCGAAAGAAATGAGATCAAACTGCTTTATGTAGCTCCTGAAAGTCTTCAGTATATCGACACTGTATTTTCCGCAGGAAATATCAGTTTAATAGCTATTGATGAAGCTCATTGTATTTCCAGCTGGGGTCATGACTTTAGACCCGCCTATACCCAGCTAGGGTATCTTAAAAACCGTCATCCCGAAACTCCTGTAATTGCTCTTACCGCTACGGCAGATAAAGCTACGCGCCAGGATATTTGTGAGCAACTCAATATTCCCCACGCCAGGAAACATATTTCTTCTTTTGACCGGAAAAATCTGAGCCTGGAAGTGCGCCCCGGAATTAAAAAATTTGAACAGATTTCGGCATTTTTGAAAGGTAGAAAGTCTGAAAGTGGTATCATTTACTGTCTTAGCCGAAAGAATACAGAAGAACTTGCGGCCAAATTGCAAGCTAAAGGCCATAAAGCTGAAGCTTATCATGCCGGACTTTCTCATAATGAC
Source organism: Salinimicrobium sp. TH3 (assembly GCF_026676115.1). Classification (GTDB taxonomy): domain Bacteria; phylum Bacteroidota; class Bacteroidia; order Flavobacteriales; family Flavobacteriaceae; genus Salinimicrobium. Next base: position 154,384 of record NZ_JAPONB010000004.1, read on the forward strand.
CGAATCTCGATTCAGGAAGATTTTATCAATGACCGCACAGATATTATTTGTGCCACTATTGCCTTTGGAATGGGTATCGACAAATCTAATGTTCGATGGGTGATTCACTATAACATGCCTAAAAACCTGGAAGGTTATTACCAGGAAATTGGGCGGGCCGGTCGTGATGGATTACCATCCTCTACCCTGCTATTCCATAGTTATGCCGATGTGGTGCAGTTGCAAAAGTTTGCTGAAGGTTCTGGGAATTCTGAAGTTCAGCTGGCAAAACTTGAGCGCATGAAGCAATATTCTGAAGCTTTGAGTTGCCGCCGAAGAATTCTGCTAAGCTACTTTGGAGAAATAATTTCCAAAGATTGCGGTAATTGTGATGTTTGTAAAAATCCTCCTGAATTCTTCGACGGAACTTTACTGGCTCAAAAGGCACTTTCAACAATTTTCAGGCTTCGGGAACAGGAACCGGTTTCGATGGTTATCGATGTTTTAAGGGGAGCCCAAAATGCGCAGGTGCTCGAAAAAGGATACCAGCAATTAACTACTTATGGTATTGCACAGGATGTTTCCTGGAGGGACTGGCAGCAGTACATGATCCAGTTGATCAACATGGGCTATGTTGAAATTGCCTTTCACGATCAAAACAAACTCCGGCTTACCAGTCTTGCCAAAAATGTGCTTTTTGAAGGAGAAAAAGTCTTGCTCGCAGAGGTTATCCAGGTCGAATTAAGAAAGGAGCAGGCTGTAGCCGAAAAAACTTCAGAAAACACTCTTTTTGAGAGGTTAAGAAAACTGCGCCTTGAACTTTCAAAAGAGGAAGGGATTCCTGCCTATCTCATTTTTAATGACGCCACTTTAAAAGAAATGGAAAAGGAAAGACCTATGACCGATGAAGACTTTATGCAGATTAGTGGTGTGGGGAGACAAAAAATGCAAAATTACGGTTACAGGTTTATCAAAGAGATCATCGCGCACGGCAAAGAAAAAAGGGAGAAGAAAGCCCGCAAAAAGGGAAATACTTATAAGGAAACCTTTAAACTTTATAAGGAAGGTATGACCATTGAAGAAATTGCCCAAACCAGGAACCTTGCTCCTACTACAATTTTTTCCCATCTCTCCAAATTGTATGATTCAGGTGAAGGTGTTGATCTAAAGAAATTCATTTCTAAAAGTGATCTTGAGGCCGTTAAAAGAGCCAAATCCAAACTAGATAATCCCGATGCTTTAAAGCCATATTTTGAACATTTTCAGGAGGAAATGGATTACGGAACTATAAGAATGGCATTGACGATCCTGAGCAAAGAGGGATAAATGTTTTTCAAAATTCAGTTATAATCTTTTTGATGTACTTAATTTGTCCCCGATCCTAATTCCAAAAAAATTAACCCGGCTCATCCCAGAGAGACATTAAATCTCAAAATCCACCTTGTTGAGAATCAACCCACTTCCGGGAGCAATGTAGGTCATGGGCATTTTCACTTTGGGATCAAGACTTTTTTCGATGTCTTCAAGTGAGAATTCTCCTCTCCCTAACTGGACAAGGCATCCCATGATCAACCGGATCTGATTTCGCAGAAATCCCGTTCCCGTGACTCTTAGAAGGAAAGATCTTTCGGGGAAAAAGCTTGCCGTAATTTCCTGGTTTGGTTGAATCTCACAAATTTCAATTTCCCGTTCCACTATCGTATGAGGAGTAGGTTTTGTGCAAAAATTATGGAAAGAATGTTTCCCTTCAAAAAGTTTTGCGCCTTCCATCATAAGGTCAATATCCAGTTTTTCGAGAAAGGTGGCCATGAGAGGTGCTGCAAAAGGATGACTTTTTCTTCCGAAGGAAAACAGGTACAAATATTCCTTTTTCTTTGGGTGCTGAATGATATTGAAGCCTGCGTCTACTTCATTTATGCTTAGAACCCTAATGTCTGGCGGTAAATTCTTGTTGAACACCACCATGAAATCTGCAATATTTTCCAGGGGCTCATGGTCTGTGAATAATTCAAAAGCAGATTCGTGGGCTGAAACCATTGCATCTGTACGGCTGGAGCCAAGGATCTTGAATCTTTTATCGCCCAGAACGAATTTCAGGGTTTTCTTTACCAGACCTTCTACAGTTTTTAGACCCGGCTGCCTTTGCCAGCCATGCAACCTGTATCCCAGATATTGCACCTTAATGAGGTAATAAAAGCGCTGTTGCTTCACAAACTTTAATTTTTACGAAATTAATGGAAAAACTTCGGCTATAATTGATCAAATCTGTCTTTGTACGAAATGTCTTTAACTTTTAGTTAAAATATAATGGCTGCTACTTTTGTATCTTCACTTTTATGGAAAAAACATTCAGTTCAAAAGGAAAGCAAATTTTATTTTTTGGCACCTTAAGTATTCTTGCAATTTACTTTTTATTTCAGGGCTTGTTTCACGCCAAAGGTTTCTTAATTCCCCTTACCACCGCACTAATTTTTGCTTTATTGATGATGCCGCTGGCACGTAAGATGGAAAAATCTTTTATCAATCGTACCGCGTCTTCCCTACTCAATACCTTTATAATTTTACTGGTCTCTGTTGGGTTCATGGCCCTGGTTTCTATGCAGGTAAAAACTGTAGTGGATGACTGGCCTCAAATAACAGAAACCATGAAGCCGAAAATTGAGAATTTAAAGGGTTTTCTTCTTGAACATACTCCTCTCGACCAGGAAGATTTGAAACAATCCGGTGAAGGTTCTTCAGTCCCGTTTATGGGTAAAAATTCCAATGCGGGACAAAAAGCAGCTTCTTTTGTAAATCAGGCCATTAGTTTTTTTGGAGATTACCTGCTCACCTTCATTTATATCTTTTTCATTCTTAACTACCGGCATAGGTTCAAGGATTTCCTGCTCTTGTTGTTTCCTGATTCCAAAAGAAAAGAAGTGAAGAAAGTGATAGAGGATTCAGCTAAGGTTACTCAAAAATACCTGGTAGGAAAACTCATTTTAATAGGTTTACTGGCTGTTTTGTACTCAATAGGACTGGGTGTATCGGGGGTCAATAATTTCATTCTGGTTAGCCTTATTTCGGCCATTTTAAGTATTATACCTTACATAGGTAATATGATAGGAATGGGATTGGCTATAGTTTTTGGCTACCTTACCTCGGGGGATCCAACGGTGCTTATTGGGATAATCATCACCTTTACCATTGCGCAATTTGTGGAGAGTTATATTCTCCAACCCTATGTAGTGGGAGATCAAGTTGATCTTCACCCTCTTTTTGTTATTCTGGCAGTGATCATTGGCGGGATGATTTGGGGCATAATGGGAATGATCCTAGCCATACCAATTTTAGCTATTTTCAATGTTGTTTTTTCCCATATTCCTCCACTAAAACCTTTTGCTTTTCTCTTTAGTAAAGAGGATGACGACTAAATGAATTTTTCTCTTAAAGAACAGTTCGAAGGATTTATTCGCACACCGCAAATTTTTGCTGAAAATGCCATTTTTGGATACCCGCTTTACCAAACAAGTAAAGTAACATTACAAAAAATTAGCGGGGAAATAACGGCACCCAAACAAAGTGTCCTGGGGAAGCGAATGGAACATTTTTTCGCTTTTTATGTCTCCCATTTTACTTCGGAAGAAATTTTAATTCAAAACCGGCAAATAATTGAAGGTAAAACAACCCGGGGGGAACTTGATTTTCTGCTCAAGGATTCTGCCTCAGGAATTATTTCCCATATAGAACTGATCTATAAATTCTACCTTTTTGATCCCGATACGGGTGCTTCAGAACTTGATCATTTAATTGGTCCGAATAAGCGGGACAGTTTGAACAAAAAACTGGAAAGACTTCAAAAAAAGCAATTCCCCCTACTCTTTAAGGAGGCAACACAAAGTGTTTTAACTTCTTTAGAGATTAATACTGAACATGTAGTTCAAAAAATGTGTTTTAAAGCATCTGTATTTCTTCCGAAGCAAATGAAGAATATCTCTTTCAAGCACATTAATCCTGAAACAATTGCAGGTTACTGGATTAAAGCTTCAGAATTCACTTTTGAATCCTATGGGAAAAATGCCTTTTACACTCCCACCAAAAAATACTGGCCGGTATCTCCACAACAAAATGAGAAGTGGTTTGCCTATGATGAAATTGAGGAACAAATTAGTACCTTACTGGAAAGCAAATTCTCTCCTTTACTATGGATGAAAACATCCAAGGGAGAGCTTGAAAGATTTTTCATAGTTTGGTGGTAGCTATTTGCAATATATTAACTGCAAAATACGCTCTCCTTAAGGAAAAATTATGAACGCCCGTCCTGCGCCTTATTTCACATATTAGTATATTAACTAGGTATTTATGAATCAGGAAGAGGCTTCTCTAATTGGAGAAAAAATCTTCCCTAAAACACAACAGATCATGCCAATTTTGACCAAAGAACAATTTGAGGAATTAGCAAAATTTGACAGTAACCCTTGCGTTTCTATTTTTATTCCCACTGTAAGGGCTGGAAAAGACGTCCTCGAAGAAAAAGATAAGATCAATTTAAAAAGCCAGTGGAAGAAAGCCGTTGAGGAATTAAAGAATATGGGATATCCACAGGATAAAATTGACAAGATGGGAAAACCTGTTTTTGACCTGATGGATGACCGGGATTTCTGGAGACATCAGAGCGACGGGCTTGCACTCTTTCTTGCCGATGGTTTTTCTAGGCAATATACTCTGCCAATATATTTTGAAGCCTATACCTATGTAGCCGATCACTTTTACCTCAAGCCTCTTGTACCCATGTTCAATGGAGATGGAAGATTTTTTCTACTCCATTTACAATTGGACCAGGTGAAACTCTATGAGGCTACTCAATATTCTATTGGGGAAGTAGAAATTGGTGATCTCACTCCAGATCAACTGGAAGACAGAGTGGGATACGATTATGAAGAAAAGAACAGTAAGCACAAAACCCAGCGTAGCGGAGGATCTGGTGCAGAAGGCAGCTCGACGCAACATGGATATGAAGCAGCTAATCGTGACAGGAAAAATGAGATCCTGCGATTTTTTAGAGCTGTGGATAAAGGAATCTACGAGATTCTCAATAATGAATCTGTTCCTCTGATTGTCGCCTGCCAGGATTCTTTCTTCCCAATCTACAAGGAAGCCAGTCGTTATAAGAATTTGTTCCCAAAATCTGTACCGGGTAATCCCGAAGCCGACCATGAGAGTATTTTTAGTCTTCATGCAGCGGCATTGGACACTCTTGAACCACATTTTAGAAAAGAAAGAGAGGAGAAAATGGCCCAATTCAATGACCTTAATCCTTCCCGAACTTCTACTAGTGTTTCAGATATTATTCCTGCTATTTTTGAAGGGAAAGTGGACACGTTGTTTCTTCAGAACCGGGAAGACATCTGGGGAAATTATAACGAGAAAATGGCTTCTGTTGATATTCATCAAGAAAAAAGGAATGGTAGTCTTTCCCTAATGAACCTGGCCGCCGTGAAAGTAATTGAACAGAATGGAAAGGTTTATCTCATTGAACAAGAGTCAATGCCAAATAAAAAATCAAAAATGAATGCCGTTTACAGGTACTAATTTCGATTATCAGAAAATGAAAAAGCTGCCCTTAAAGGCAGCTTTTTTTATGAGTAATGGGCGATTTTACCAGTGACGTCTTCGTAGAAGTGTTTGATCTTGAGGAAATCAAGATTTTTATCGTTGGTAGGATAAAGAGGTTTTGATACTTTCACCAGTTTATTTCCAAAATCAAAAGCAATCATAACGATAGGAACATTTGCAGCTTTTGCAATGTAATAAAACCCCGTCTTCCATTCTGTTACTTTTTTACGGGTGCCCTCTGGGGACATAGCTATACGCAAAACTTCCTTTTGATCGAACAAAGCTGCAATGGCCTCCACTTTCTTCTGTCCGGGAGTACGGTCTAAAGGAGTACCACCCATCCATTTAAAATACCATCCAAAAGGAGGTTTAAACAATTCCTTTTTAGCTAAGAATTTAATGTCTACCCCAAGTATCCTTCTCACCAGGAGCCCCAGGTAAAAATCATGCCAGCTGGTATGGGGAACCACAATGACTATTGCCTTTTTTAAATTATCGGGCCAGCTACCGTAGAATTTCCAGCCCATAATTTTAAAGTAAATAAATCTAGCCAGCCAGTTCACTCTCTCTATTACTCTTGGTTATCTCCCCACCTCTTCTCTTTCTTTCTTCATAAAGGAGACCTAACTCTCTTCCGGTTTGGCCTTTTACAGAAGTATTTTCTTCGGCTCTTCTAATAAGATATGGCACAACCTCTCTCACAGGCCCAAAAGGCACTAGTTTAGCAACATTATAACCGGCCTCTGCCAGGTTATAGCTAATATGTTCACTCATGCCGAACAATTGAGAAAACCAAACCCTGTCGTCATCTTTCTCAATTCCTTTATCCTCCATTACCTGTAGTGCCAGATAATTACTCACTTCATTGTGAGTTCCAATAAACACAGAGATATCTTCAATATGGGCAAGACAATAAGTTAGTACCCCATTAAAATTCACATCTGTAGCTTCTTTATTTTCGCAAATAGGGGAAGTATATCCCATTTTTGAAGCTCTTTGATTTTCCTTTTCAAGGTAAGCACCGCGTACAATCTTGGCTCCCACTATAAATCCCTGCTCTTTAGCCCTGCTGTGCAAATCTTTTAAATATTGCATCCTGTCCCAGCGATAACATTGAAGGGTATTGAAAATAACTGCCCTCTCCCTGTTATACTTAAACATCATTTCTTCCATAAGAACATCGGCAGCATCCTGCATCCAGCTCTCTTCGGCATCAGCCAAAAGACTAACTCCGAGTTTATAAGCTTCCTCGCAGATTCTATTTACACGATTTTTCACTCTTTGCCACTCTTCTTCCTCTTCAAGAGAAAGACTGGCGTTTGCAGAGACCTTTTGCCAAAGTTCAAAGCGACCAATACCAGTAGGTTTGAAAACTGCAAACGGCAACTCCTTACGTTTAGAAATAAATTTAACAATATTGGTCTTCCGCTCGATGGCCTTTTCAAATTCGCTTTCCTTCTCCTTCCCTTCTACAGAATAATCAAGTATACTGTGAAGATTTTTACTGTGCATTTTTTCTATAGTAGGAAGGCAATCCTTTTCGGTCACTCCACCACAGAATTGATTAAAAATTGTTTTTTTAATAAGCCCCTCTACAGGCAGGTGCGCCTTGAGAGCGAGATTGGTCATCGCAGTTCCTGTTTTGACCAAAAATGGCCGGTCTATCATTTCAAAAAGAAAGATTGCACGGTTCAATTCTGAATCAGATTTTAACCTAAAAGCTGTTTCAGTATCATTAAATATTTTCTTAGTGATCATTTATCCAAATTAGAGTATACAAAGATAATTATTGAGTGGAGAATGTTAGGATTTTTCTCCTTATTTTCGGCCATGTAACGAGTAATTATAATTTGGATCCATGACTAAAGCATCTGCCGAATCTTCGGTTTTTTTTACTGAAAAAGGTTACAATAAATTTAACCGTTTTATAGAGCAGGAAAGCTTCACAAAGATTTTTGTGTTAGTAGACAGTAATACTCATCTTCACTGTCTTGCTCCCTTTCTACAGCAACTCGAAACCAATATTCCTTTAGAAATTCTGGAAATTGATGCCGGGGAAGAAAATAAGACACTGGATACCTGTAGCTCCCTTTGGGACACCTTATCCCATTTGGGAGGAGACCGTAAGAGTCTGCTGGTAAATCTTGGCGGAGGTGTGGTGACCGATTTAGGTGGTTTTGTAGCGGCCGCCTTTAAAAGAGGAATAGCCTGCGTGCATTTCCCCACTACCCTCCTTGCTATGGTCGACGCTGCCCTGGGAGGAAAAAACGGAGTCAACCTGGGAGCTTTAAAGAACCAGGTAGGGGTCATTAAAAAACCTGAAATGGTTGTAGCCGATCCGTCATTTTTAGGAACTTTACCCGCAGCCGAAATGCGCAGCGGCCTTGCCGAAATGCTTAAACATGGATTAATTGCAGATGAAGACTACTGGAACCGCCTTAATTCGCTTAAAGAACTGGACATTACAGACCTGGAAGACCTAATAAAGGAATCGGTAGTTATAAAGGAGAAGATTGTAAAGCAGGATCCTTTGGAGAAAGGTTTACGAAAAAGTCTCAATTTTGGCCATACCCTGGGACATGCGATTGAGTCTTTTTTTCTTGAAGATCTAAAAAAACAAAAAATACTTCATGGGGAGGCCGTTGCCGCAGGAATGGTATTAGCTGCATTTCTTTCCTCAAAACTTGAAGGATTTCCAATTCATAAAAGAGATGAAATAAGAAATTATATTCATTCAATGTACGGCAGGATCCCCGTTTCCATTGAAGATCAGGAAAAGATCATAGACTTACTTAAATATGATAAAAAAAATGAGGGAGGAAAAATAAATTTTGTTCTTTTGCGGAAAATTGGGGAACCGGTTATTGATCGGGAGGTACCAAATTCTCTCATTCTGGAAGCATTTAGGTTTTACCTTGCACTTCCAGAGAATGAATAGTTTAATTAAGGATTGACTTTAAATTTTTTACTTATTTTAACGGCGGCGGAAATATGAATTGCTATTTTCGCCTAGAAGGAGGACTTAAAAATTACTTATGAAAAGAATCATTGTAGATTACAAAAAGCTTACTCCCGAAATTTTGGGGCTACTCGTTGAAAAATATCCTGATGGGTATGACGATGATCAAATCATCTCATTTAAAAATGCAAAAAATGAGACGGTTGAGGCGGTTGAGGTAAGGACCGAAGACAGTATTTACCTGGTAAAGGTAAGTACCCGCCTTGAAAATACAATGGCAAATTATGATGAAGAAGACTACGATGATTCAGATTTTAATGAACCAATTGTGGATCTTCCGGAAAAGAATGAAGATGTCGAGGATGAGGTAGAAGAACCTGAAGACGAGGATCAGGACTTATAAAAAGACTATAAAAAAGCCGCTCAAAAAATGTCATTTTTAGAGCGGCTTTTTTTTCTTTAAAATTAGAAAAGAGTTAAAGGATTAAGCATGTTGGTCTTCATGTTTCCCCTCTTTGATTTCCTCTATCAGCTTAGCATTAAATGCAGGTAGATCATCTGGATTTCTACTTGTAACGAATCCTTCGTCTACAACTACTTCCTCATCAACCCAGTTTGCTCCTGCATTTTTTACATCATCTTTCATGGAATTATAAGAGGTCATAGTCCTTCCTTTGACCACTCCCGCACTTATAAGGGTCCATGGTGCATGACAAATGGCTGCTACTGGTTTCTTTTGTTCGAAAAAATCACGAACAAATTTTAGAGCCTTCTCGTTCGTTCTTAGATTATCTGGATTCATAACTCCCCCGGGAAGCATAAGCGCGTTATAATCACTTGCATTCACTTCTCCTACTACTTTATCTACATTGTACTCTTTTGACCAGTCGGTCTTATTCCAGGCTTTTATCTTGCCTTTTTCGGGACTTACAATATGTACTTCAAATCCTTCATCTTCCATTGCTTCTTTTGGAGAGGTCAATTCTACTTCTTCAAATCCATGTGTTGCCAAAATGGCTACTTTCTTATTCATATCTTTTCTTTTTTTTGGTTTAATATTTAGAAATAAGATAATCAATACAAAAGGTATTTTGTATTAAAAAGGCTTTAAAATCGGGTAAGGGAAGGTTAAACTTTAATTAAGATTGGGTTTCCTTTTTCTCTTCCTGTTCTTCTGTAAGGTTTTCTTCCTTTGCCTTATCAGAATGCGATTGAAGTGTGTCCAGGATCCTCTTTTCATCAATCAATTGACCCCGCTTCTGCTCAAGCCTTTCAAGCTCCTGGTAGATTGCAGGTTCGGCGTATTCATTTGGCTCCACCCTCTCCTTTTTGTGAAGGGCATATTGCACTGTAAATTCGGCTCCAAAGAATACAATAAGACAGGTATAATAAACCCATAGCAGAATCAGGACCACAGAGGAAGCCCCACCATATATAGAACCGGGATTACTCTGGCCAAAATAAAAACCAATTAAATATTCGGCTATCAGGAATAAAAAGGTAGTAAGCATGGCTCCTAAATAAGTTGTTTTCCACCTCAATTTTACATCGGGTAACCATTTAAAAATGGCCGCAAAGAGGGACATAATAATGGCAAAAGAAAGTGAGAAATTCAATATTTTAAGCAGGAATGTAGTAATGACGGGAGCAATTGATGCAACATAATCATTTATAGCTTTTAAAATTGCCGATATGACGAGCGAAATAAGGAGCAATAAACCAAGGACGAAAACCATTCCGAGGGAAATAACCCTGTTTATAACAATCCTTTTAACCGTATATTTTTTTACAGCAATATTCCAAATATTGTTCATTGCTGCCTTTAACTGAAAGAATACTCCCGTAGCACCAAAAATAAGAAAGGAAAAACCAAAGATCACAGCCCAGGTGGAGGTTTGATCGAGTGCTGCGTTGGCTACCATTCCTTCAATGGCTTTTGCTGCATCTATACCGATGAATTCTCCTATTTCCTGAGTAATCCTCCCCTGTACCGCTTCCTTCCCCCAAAAGTAGCCTGCAACTGTTACAACAATTATAAGTAAAGAAGGTAAAGAGAATAAAGCGTAATAAGCAATTGTAGCACTCCGGGCCCATGGATCATTCCTGTTCCAGCTTACATAGGAACGCCTTATCAAGGACCAGAATGTGAGTAATTTTCGCTTAATTAAGCTCATAGAAGTCATATAAGAATTCAAATTAATAAAAAAAGCCCTCCAAACTATAGCTTGAAGGGCTTTTAATAAGAATTTAGTAAACTAAAGATTCTCAAAAATTGAATGCATAAGCCTTTTCTTATCATTAATGCTTTCCTCAAGAGAAATCATTGTTTCTGTGCGATACACTCCTTCTATGTCATCCAGTTTGAAAATAATCTCTTTGGCATGTTGGGTATCTCTTGCTCTAATCTTACAGAACACATTGAATTTTCCTGTGGTAACGTGTGCAACCGTAACATATGGAATTTCATTAATACGCTCAAGAACAAATTTTGTTTGAGATGTATTTTGAAGAAAAATTCCCACATATGCTATAAAAGCATAACCTAATTTCTCATAATTAAGAGTAAGGGATGATCCAAGAATAATTCCTGCCTCTTCCATTTTCTTAACCCTAACATGCACCGTCCCTGCAGATATGTTCAATTTCTTGGCTATATCGGTAAAAGGGGTACGGGTGTTGTCGATCAACATATTGAGGATCTGGTGATCTGTTTCATCTAATCTAAACTTTGCCATATCTAATCTTTTGTAGATTCTCCTTATTTTTAAACGAAGTACAAAATTAATACAAAATAATTAGATTATAAATAATATTCACGGAATTTGAGGGGATTTTATTGATAACTTCTCTTTATTTAACAAAATAACCTCTACTATATCGTTTTCGATAAGAGGGGATCCATCTGTTTTTTCTAATTCCTTTCCCTTGCAATCTATTTCCTTGTGACCAAAAAAATTGAGATGCTCATTTATATTCTGAATTTGGGGCTCAAAATGAACTTCTCCTCCTTTTATTTTTTCTGAGAACTGGATCCCCACATCTACTGTTCTTCCTTTTATTGATGCATTACGTAAAATAACATCCAGAAAACTCTTTTTATTTTCCGGAATACCAAAATAGTCTTCTTCCCTTTGCTGAACAAAATCTCCTGTAGCAATAGCCTTTATTCCCATTAATAGTGAATAAGTGAAAATCCTGCGGGTTTTCTCTCTTAAATAATCCTGCGGAAAGTGGCCGCATTCAAAAAGAATAGTAGGTACGTTTTGTGCCGTAAAATAATCACCCGTACAATTAATATTGAAACCATCATCAAACCTCCCCACCTGCCCCGGGATCACCTTTTGCAGTTCAGTGTTCATTGCAACTATTACTTTCATCGCTTTTGTCCTTACAGGTGTCACTGTCCTTGCTGCATCCATAGAAGGCGCTAAAAAGGAAAGCGTAGCAGGCAAATTCTCATCTCCTGCACCAAAGATGGTACGTTGATCATGCAGATTAAAACAAAAATCTGGTTTAAAATCCAGAAAACAATTCCGAAGAACTCTACTTTCCGGCTCGTGTAGATCACTGGCGTCCCTGTTAAGGTCTACCTTATTGACATTTTCTCTCGTATACCTGGCAGCCCCGTCTGGGTTGACCATAGGAAGAATAAGTAAAGTACATTGCTCCAGGATTTTTTTGACCTCGATATGATCTTTATAAATATTGAAAAAAAGCAGAAGATCAAGTACTCCTTTTGTAGTAGTGGTTTCGTTCCCGTGCATTTGAGACCAGGCAAAGATTTTCTTAGATCCTGTACCTATTGTAATACTTAAAATGGGAATATTAAGAAATGATCTTCCTACTTCCTTTATTTCATACTCTTCCCCAAACTCCTTCAAAGCTTTCTCCAGATTAGAAAAATCAAGAAATCTGCCATGTATTCCAGGAACTGTGAATTGCTCGTACTGGTCCAAAAAATCTGTAACTATTTTCATGTTTACAAAAGTAAATATTCCATAATTTACAATAGTAAACATGAAAATTCGACCTGGTTGTCTACTTATGTAAACAGCCCATCAACCCAGTAAACACAGCTACTAGGAAATATTCCCTAGCTCTAAATTAAATGACTTAAAATACTGTACTTTAGTTAACTAAAGATATTTACTTAATGTTTAAGTTTATACAAATTTTATCTTGTAATCGGAAATTGGCAGATTAAAATTAAAAGTGTTACTTTTGTAAACATAACAATTTTACATTTGTGTTTACAATGGTAAACGTTGCAGAATTTACAAATAGACTAAATGAGATCATGGAATATTATGACCTCTCGGCTGCTTCTTTTGCCGATAAAATTGAAGTAGGCCGCTCCTCTATTTCTCACCTGCTTTCGGGTAGAAACAAACCCAGTTTAGATTTTGTCATGAAGATCGTCACAGCTTTTCCCGATGTAGAACTTTATTGGCTACTAAATGGAAAGGGAAGTTTTCCGAAGAAAAATGACCAGGCACAAGTAGAAAAACCCGTGAGGATTCCTCCTCCAAAAAATGAGGCACAGGATCTTTTTTCTTCTTCCTCCCCACTTCCTTCAAATGATCATGCTGTAACCTCTTCTTCAAAAAAGATAAAAAAAGTGGTCATTCTTTATACCGACGGTTCTTTTGATGCTTACGAAAATTGAGAAGCATTGAAAAAGTTTTAAATTTGCCACATGAAAAAACTGTTTTTAGGAATGACGGCTCTTTGCTGTCTCACCTCCTGTTACCAGGCAGAACGTAACTGCGAAGATTTTAGAACCGGCACTTTTGAGTTTGAATCCTATCTTGAAGGAGAACTGGTAAAAACCCGGTTTGTACGAAATGACAGTATAGAGATCGATTATTTTAGAGGGAAGGCAGATACTTCTTCCATACGATGGATAAACGACTGTGAATATCTCCTTTCAAACTTAAACCCAAAGAACCGCGCAGAAGAAAAACCAATTCACATGAAGATCCTTACTACGAAGGACAATACTTATACCTTTGAATATGGTTTGGTGGGGGAAAGTAATAAACAGAGGGGAACGGTAGTGAAAACAGAATAATTTATACCTAAACGAATTTAAAGCTATTCCATAAAAAAAGTGGCTTTTCTGCCACTTTTCAAATATTGTATTTTTAATTACAGATTAACTGTTATTCTTCTTAAGCAACTCATTCTGTTCCTGCATAAGTTCCTTAAGGTTTGTGAGCAGCTCAATGTCTTTTGGAGTAGCGACGGTAGTGTCTTTTGTATCTTCGGCCTTTCTTCTAAACCTGTTCATGAATTTCACTACCAGGAACACAGTCAATCCAATTACCAGGAAATCTATAAAAACTTCAATGAGAAGGCCATACCCCACGGCTATTTCTTCAATAGCTTCTGTACCATCTGTGGCTGGCACTGCTTCTTTTAAAACATATTTTCTTTCGCCATAATCGATCCTGCCGGTCATCATCGATAAAGGAGGCATTACCACCTGCTTTACGAGTACATCTACAACGCGGTTAAAAGCTGTACCAATGATGATACCCACCGCCATATCGATCATGTTACCCTTGACCGCAAACTCTTTAAATTCCTGAAAAAATCCTTTAGCCATTACTCATCAAAAAGTTTTATCTGGCTCTCATCATTTTTCACACCTTTTTTCTGAAGTTTTCCTTCCGAAAAATCCGGAGATCCCGAGGAAGCACCTGTCCCTTCTACATTCTCTTCCCCTACCACTTCCATGTCTTCGGGAGCAGTCTCTTCGGGCTCTACGAAAGGCTTAGGATCCAAAAGGTTTATTTGTTTAACCTTTTCTGAGGTAAGTTGGTTTCCAAGAGCTTTGATGCCTTTTACCGAGATGAATTCTTCAAGTTCAATAAGATCATTCGGTTTTTGATCTTTACCTCTAACTTTTCCATAGACCACTTCCACAACCGGAAGATAATCTGTAGAGACAATTTCAAGATAGGATTTAGGGTGATCTCCTATAAAATTCTCTTCCCTTTCCTCATTTTCAACCAGGAAGCGTTTTACATAAAATTTTTCTTTTTCCCCTTCCCAATAGATAGCCGAAAGTGGCTTCTTTGGAGACCATTTTTCCAGAACTATAATATCCTGGTCAAATCTGGTAGTGAGTTCGGGTTTAATTGTTTTGGCAATTCCATTTTGGGTAATGATCAACAGCCTGTCTTCTCCTTTAAACTCGCCAAGCAACTCTCCTCTTTCATCAACATTAAGTCTTCGTACTGTATCATCGAACCATATCCTTCGCGGTTTCAAGGTAGAAACCCCTTCTTCCTTCAGGTCGATCTTTTTAACCGGATACTTGGTCACAATATTTCCTTTTACAGCTCTGCCTTTTATGGCCATGTCTGCAAAATCCACTTCAAATTTCAGTTTTTTTATACTGCCTACCTGGCGCAGGTAAACCATTACTACTTCGGCCTCTCCATTTGGATTGGCAGAGAAGTAAAGTACTTCAGAAGCTTTTTTACCCTGGGTAAGATCGTATTCCCTGTCCCGGGTGACCGAGGTTACTGCAAATCTTTTAATATATGCAGCACCACCTTTCCCGTCTTTATAGATCATGTTATAGATGGTCCTGCGGTCCTTCTTCTTGAAAATGGCAACGTGAATAATGTCTTTTCCTATAAAGGTCTTGGCATCTACTTTTGTTACGATCATTTTCCCTTCGGCCGTAAAGCAGATCACATCATCGATATCTGAACAATCGGTAACATACTCATCCTTTTTTAGGGCGGTACCCACAAAACCTTCTTTCCGGTTGACGAAGAGCTTGGTATTTCTTATAACAACTTTTGTAGCTTCAATATCATCAAATAATCGAAGTTCGGTCTTTCTTTCTTTTCCGGCACCGTACTCTTTTTTCAGGCGGTTGAAGTATGCAATGGCATATTCCACAAGATGATCCAGGTGATGTTTTATCTGGGCAATCTCCCCTTCCAGTGCATCAATCTTCTGCTCGGCTTTTTCCAGGTCAAATTTGGAAATTCTCTTGATCCTTATCTCAGTAAGCCGCACAATATCTTCTTCGGTCACTGCGCGTTTTAAGTGGGTAGTGTGTGGCTTTAGGCCTTCATCTATGGCTTTTATTACTCCTTCCCAGGTCTCCTCCTCTTCAATATCACGATAGATACGTTTTTCAATAAAGATCCTCTCAAGGGAAGCAAAATGCCATTGCTCCTGGAATTCGTCGAGCTTTACTTCGAGGTCACTTTTTAGAAGACTCAGAGTATGATCTGTTGATCTTTTTAAGATTTCTGAAACTCCGAGAAAAGCCGGTTTATTATCAATAATAATACAGCTTAAAGGGGAAATAGATACTTCGCAGTTTGTAAATGCATATAATGCATCTATAGTTTTATCGGGTGATATACCCGAGGGTAAATGGATAAGGATCTCAACTTCACTTGAGGTATTGTCCTCAATTTTCTTGATTTTAATCTTTCCTTTTTCGTTTGCCTTGAGGATAGAATCAATTAAAGTTGACGTATTAGTACTAAAGGGTATCTCCTTTATTACCAGGGTAGTTTTATCGAGTTGAGAAATTTTGGCCCGCACCCTCACGCGGCCCCCTCTCAGACCATCGTTATAATTAGTAATATCAGCAATTCCGCCGGTAGCAAAATCGGGATACAATTTAAATTTTTTCCCTTGCAGGTGTTTTACACTAGCCTCAATGAGTTCAATAAAGTTATGAGGCAGGATCTTGGTACTTAATCCTACTGCAATACCTTCAGCCCCCTGGGCAAGTAACAACGGGAACATTACCGGAAGATTTACCGGTTCTTTTTTTCTTCCGTCGTAGGAAAGCTGCCATTCGGTGATCTTTGGATTGTAAACCACATCCAGGGCAAATTTAGAAAGCCGCGCTTCAATGTATCGTGCTGCTGCTGCCCCATCTCCTGTAAGGATATTTCCCCAGTTCCCCTGGGTATCTATCAACAGGTCTTTTTGCCCAACCTGCACCATGGCATCTCCAATACTGGCATCCCCGTGCGGGTGATACTGCATGGTATGACCTACAATGTTAGCCACTTTGTTGTACCGGCCATCATCAAGATCCTTCATAGAATGCATGATACGCCGCTGTACAGGTTTAAACCCGTCTTCAAGAGCAGGAACGGCCCTTTCCAGGATCACATAAGAAGCATAATCAAGAAACCAGTCCTTGTACATCCCGGTGACCTTTTTGAGCACCTCATTATTCTCTAAATTCAGCTCTTCGTTTTGCCCGATTTGTTCGTCTTGATGATCGTCTAGATTCTCGTTCTCCATTTAAGCCCTCGCTTTGTTTTTTTCCAAAATCTTGGCAAGTGACATCTTTAAAGCCTTGATTTTCTTGCCTGTCAAAAAGGTGATATTATATTTATAATGCCTGTAACCCTTACTGTTCCTTGAATGGATAAAGATGTGCAGACGTTTATAGAAAAAATAATTCTCTACTCTAAAATCCTTCAATTTCGACTTTGGAACTTCTGTTCTTTGCTCCCGATAATGCATAAATTGCGACACCAGCACACCATTGCTTTTAAAGTTAATTGTCTCTCCATCGCTGTCAAATTCGAAAGTCTTACCAACAATAAAAATAAAGATCCCTACCAAAAGCGCAATTACATTAGGTATTAAACTGCTGTAATTAAAGGGAGCATCGTCGTATTTTAACTCAATAGATGCAAATGTATTAGTAATAAAAACCGCCACAACAATAATATAGATCGAGGGGATAATGCTGGTTTCTTTCTTATTGTTGAACTTCATGCTATTCGTTAATAAGGTCCAGCTCGACTTTAAGGTTATCAATAATAAATTCCTGCCTGTCTGGCGTGTTTTTCCCCATATAAAAGTTCAGAAGTTCCTCAATGCTCATTTCCTTGTCGAGCATAACAGGATCAAGCCGAATATTATCGCCGATAAAGTGCCTGAATTCGTCCGGAGAAATCTCCCCAAGTCCTTTAAATCGGGTGATCTCAGGTTTCCCTGAAAGTTTTTGTATTGCCTGTTGCCTTTCCAACTCACTGTAGCAGTAGATCGTTTCTTTTTTGTTCCGCACGCGAAAAAGTGGCGTTTGCAGGATGTACAAATGGTTCTCTTTAATCAACTCCGGAAAGAACTGCAAAAAGAAAGTAATGAGCAGTAATCTAATGTGCATTCCGTCAACATCGGCATCTGTAGCGATCACAATATTATTATACCGAAGGTCTTCCATAGACTCTTCGATATTAAGCGCTGCCTGAAGCAAATTGAATTCCTCATTCTCATACACGATCTTTTTACTTAGACCGTAGCTGTTGAGAGGTTTTCCTTTTAAGCTGAAAACTGCTTGTGTATTAACATCCCTCGATTTGGTGATGGAACCACTCGCAGAATCTCCCTCTGTAATAAAAAGGGTGCTTTCCAGGTAGCGTTCTTTTTTACTGTCTCCCAAATGGATTCGGCAATCCCGTAATTTCTTATTGTGCAGGCTGGCCTTTTTAGCACGGTCTTTTGCCAGCTTTCTAATTCCCGAAAGTTCCTTGCGTTCCCTTTCTGCCTGCAGGATTTTGCGCTGCAGTAAATCGGCAGTTTCAGGATTTTTGTGCAGGTAATTGTCCAACTGGGTCTTCAGGAAATCATTTATATAAGTACGCACCGTTGGCAGGTCACCTCCCATATCTGTAGAACCAAGTTTTGTCTTTGTCTGACTTTCAAAAACCGGCTCCATAACTTTTATACTAATAGCCGAAACAATAGACTTTCTAACGTCACTAGCTTCAAAATTCTTTCCGTAGAATTCCCTAAGGGTTTTTACTACAGATTCCCTGAATGCAGCCAAATGGGTTCCCCCCTGGGAAGTATGCTGGCCGTTAACGAAAGAATGATACTCTTCGCTGTACTGGGTCTTGCTGTGAGTGATCGCCACTTCAATATCATTGCCCCGCAGGTGAATGATTGGGTACAGGCGGTCGTCTTCATTAATACTATCAGATAAAAGATCGGCCAATCCATTTTCTGAATAAAATTTTTCGCCGTTAAAAACTATCGTCAACCCCGGATTGAGGTAAACATAGTTCTTCAGCATCTTTTCAATATATTCCGAACGAAATTTGTAATGCTTAAAGATGATCTCATCTGGTGTAAAACTCACCTTGGTACCCCTTCTTCTGGAGGTTTCCTCGAGTTCCTCTTCGTTGATCAGGTTACCCTGCTCAAATTCGGCCGATTTTGATCTCCCGTCCCTGGTAGATTCCACTTTAAAATTACTGGAAAGGGCATTTACCGCCTTGGTACCAACACCATTAAGCCCTACAGACTTTTTAAAGGCTCGGGTATCATATTTCCCACCGGTGTTCATCTTTGAAACCACATCTACCACCTTTCCCAATGGAATACCCCGGCCGTAATCGCGAACGATCACCCGTTGGTTTTGTACAGAGATCTCGATGGTCTTTCCTGCACCCATTACAAATTCATCGATACAGTTGTCAATAACTTCTTTAAGAAGAATATAGATACCGTCATCTGCACTGGAACCATCTCCAAGTTTTCCAATATACATCCCGGGACGCATACGAATATGCTCCTTCCAGTCGAGCGACCGTATATTATCTTCGGTATATTTAGTTTCTTCGATCATAGCTGCTTCCTGCGGTTTCGTGGCTAATATAAGCTTTCCCCTAAAAAGTTGAAACCTCTCGGGAACAAAATAATTAACAATTGTTTCACAACTATAAGTTCAAGGTTTAAAATTCAAAGTTCAAGATCTTTTGAATTCAGGATTCAAAATTCAAGATTATTTGTTTTGCAAAAATAACTTTATAAAACGGCATTTTCGGAAGGTATTCAACGTTGAAGTTTCCTTAAATTGAAAAGACCTTCCGGGTTTTGAAAACCCGAAAGGTCTAATATTTATAAAAGTCTTAGATCTAATATCTTAGATCTAATATCTCAGGTCTACTAAACGTTGAACCTAAAGTGCATTACATCCCCATCTTTTACAATGTATTCCTTCCCTTCTACCCTCATTTTTCCGGCTTCCTTCACTTTAGCTTCGCTTCCGTAATTTACGTAGTCGTCATACGCAATAACTTCGGCACGAATAAAACCTTTTTCAAAGTCGGTATGGATCACACCTGCCGCCTGCGGTGCTGTGGCTCCTACGGGGATTGTCCAAGCTCTTACTTCTTTAACACCGGCTGTAAAATAAGTTTGCAGATTGAGGAGACTATAGGCCCCACGAATAAGTTTAGCTGATCCCGGCTCTTCCAGGCCAATATCCTGAAGGAACATTTGGCGCTCCTCATAGTCTTCAAGTTCAGTAATATCTGCTTCTGTTCCTACTGCAAGTACCAAAACCTCGGCACCTTCACCTTTTACAGACTCTTTTACCTTATCAACATATTCATTTCCCGAAACTGCATCGGTTTCATTAACATTACAAACATACATCACAGGTTTGTCTGTAATGAACTGTAATGGCTTAATAAATTCCTGTCTTTCTTCTTCAGTAAGATCAATTGCTCTTACAGAATTTCCCGCTTCAAGCCCACTCTTTACTTTCAATAACGCAGCTTCTTCTTTTTGAGCTTCCTTATTCCCGGTCTTTGCTGCCCGCTTCACCTTTTCCAGCTTCTTTTCGGCCGTTTCAAGATCCTTGAGCTGCAGCTCCATATCAATGGTCTCCTTATCTCTCACAGGATTAATATTTCCATCTACGTGCACGATATTTTCATTCTCAAAACATCTTAAAACATGAAGAATAGCATCAGTTTCACGAATATTTCCGAGGAATTGATTTCCCAAACCTTCCCCTTTACTCGCTCCTTTTACGAGTCCGGCAATATCTACGATCTCAACGGTAGCAGGCATTACTCTTTCAGGATTTACAAGAGATTCCAGTTTTTCCAGGCGCTTATCGGGCACGTTCACCACTCCAATATTTGGTTCAATGGTACAAAACGGGAAGTTGGCACTCTGCGCTTTTGCGTTTGAGAGACAGTTGAATAAAGTTGATTTTCCTACGTTGGGTAATCCTACAATTCCGGCTTTCATATAATATCTTTTGATGCACTTTTTAGCGGGTGCAAATATAGTTATATGAATTGGAATTAAGGGCGGGATTAAATTGCTGAAATTTTCCCCGGAAAACTCACCAAAAAAGGCATCTTTGGAACCCTCTCAAAAATGCCATTTTTAATACCTCTAATCGTTTATAGGCGTGGCGGGCTGAAATTTTGGATGCCCCGACTGCCATAGGCTGAATGAAAACATATTTGCAAAATTCTCGAAGGTTTTTGACTTTTGATCCCCTATTCCATGTCCGCTATCGAAATCTGTAAGAAGCAAAATCGGATTGTCCGAGGCATTTGCATTTTGCATTCGGGCGGCAAATTTGGCAGGCTCCCACGCGATCACACGGGGATCATTCATTCCCGAAGTGACCAGGGTCGCAGGATATTCTGTCCCATCCTTTAGGTGGTGATAAGAATCCATTTCAAGCAATCCTTTGAATTCTTCAGGATCCTTTACAGTCCCAAACTCAGGTGCATTCACCGGTCCATTAGGAGTTTCTTCCATTCTAACGGTATTCATGGCCCCCACGGCAGGGATTGCTGCAGCAAAGAGGTCTGGTCTTTCGGTTATAGCTCTTCCCACAAAAATTCCGCCGGCACTGCCACCCATAATAGTGAGCTTCTCTGGACTTGTATACCCTTCCTCAATAAGATATTCGGCAGCGGCGATCGCGTCTTTCCAGGTATTCGGCTTGTTAAGCTTTTGCCCTGCCCTGTGCCAATCATCTCCCAATTCTCCGCCCCCGCGAACATGAGGTACTACAAAAACACCGTCATAAAGAGTATAAGCCAATAATAGCGGACTAAAAAACGGACCTGTTGAAATCCCATAGGAACCGTACCCATAAAGTATCGTGGGATTACTACCATCCAGCTTCGTATCTTTATTGTAGACCAGGGAAACCGGCACCTGCACCCCGTCATGGGAAGTCACCATCACCTCCTTAGCAACAAGATTTTCCAACTCAGGATAATCTGCAGGTGTTGATAAAGGCTGTAGGGTAAAAGTATTTGAAGCAAGATCGTATTTATATCTTTTTGAAGGGGAGGTCCAACCAGAAAGGTTCACCCAGAGATCACTAAATTTTGGTCCTTTGGAGCTAAGGCCTACATAACCTGCAGTGAAAGGAAGTTTTATTTGTTTTGGCTGCTGTCCATCTTTTGGTAAAAAGTAAAGATTACTTTCTACTCCATTTGATTTCACGGTATAGAACAAACCGTCTTTTGTAGTCACGAGGTCATCTATTGGCCCCGATTCGGGTTCTTCTACTACAACCTTTCCTTTGGAAAATGCCGGATCATTGATGCTGCTCCTCACAATCTTAAAATTTGGAGCATCCTGAAAACTTAAGTAATAAATCGCATCGCTGGAAAGTGCGAAATTGGACACCTGTTCATCTTGTGATGCCAGTTGTTTCCATGAGTTCGGGTTAAGCTTATCTCCTTCACCTATATATATTTTTGCAGCCTTGTTAACGGTGACAACAAAAGCAAACGTTCTGTCGAGATCTTTATCATAAAAAATAATGGGAATTTCTTCGGGCTTTATATCCAGAGCGGGATTGTTGGCTGAAGATAAGAGCACCTTATCCTCAGTTTGAGCAGTTCCTAATTCATGCCTGTACACCTTAAGGTTTAATTGTCTGTCCATATCTTTAATATCAGCAGAATTAAGCTTGGTATACACAATATGGTCATTTCCCAACCAACCGAATACCTCTACCAGGTCCAGGGGTTCTTCCAACTTGTTCCCGGATTTATCCAGGATTAACAACTCCCCATTTTCGGAGCCGTTTGGGGCCAGCCTCACAGCAACCTTATCTCCCGTTTGGTTAGGTTCAAGACTTAATATAGTATAGGTCTTATCATTGTCTTTATATTTTTCGGGATCCAACAACAACTTTTCTGAACCTTCATAACCGTCTCTTACATACAATTTCCCCGATTCATCCTGGGGCGTCATTTTCAAATAATAATAGGTGTCATTATCGGTAATGCTGACATTCATGATTTTCGCAGCTGTACGGCTGTCGAGTTCCCGTATCTTTTCCAGTAGCGCATCCTTTTCCGGGATTGTATTTAAAACAGCTTCAGCGTAATCTGTGTTTGAGCGCAACCAATTAACAACATCGGGATCGTTAAGATCTTCCATGTAACGGTATGGATCTTCCACAGTGATCCCATGGTAAACATCTTTAACGACCTTTGGAGTAGCATTTTCGGGCTTTGGAGCCACTTGGGCAAATACCGGAACCAGGTTAAATAACATACAAAGCAATAAGAACCTTTTCATATCAACAGGTTTAGAGTTTCCTAATTATAAAAAGATTGGCGAGGCGGCGGGGGAAATCCTTATCCCAAATCTATACCGGGGGAAAGAGTATTAAAGATAAAAATTTTTCTTAAACTAAAAACCAGAAAATTATGAATCCATTTTCTTCTTTTTCAGCATAAAGGGTACGTGTAAATAATTTCATTCAACTAAATTTAGATATGAAAACAGTATGTCTCAAAAAAGGCATTTTTGAAGTTGATTCAAAAATGCCTTTTTTGGAATTATCTATATTACCTTATTTGCTAGTCCATTTTCTAACCAATGAAAAACAAGATCACAAAATTATTGATGTGTCGAAATACAATTTAAATTTCTCCTCATTATTTAACTGAATTTCGAAGACATCGTAAGTGCGTCCTTCGTGCGGTATGAGGCTTTTTCCTAACATTTCGGCATTGGGGTAATGCTCCTTCATCCATTGATACTCCTCAATTATACTTTTACGCACAACAGCCGTTTCGTAAGACAGCCCATCTCTGTTTTCAAAAGACTGAATGTACTCCTTTAACTCCGGACCCTGCAAGGAAGCCAGCTTATCGGCTTCAGGATTTGCTGCTTTTGGATTCTTTTCCAGAAACTGTTCGTAGACTTTTATCAAATTTTGAAGGCCTGCAGCTTTCGCAGCCACATCATCTTCTGAAGTTTCATTTTCAAGAATATACGCCACCTTTCCGAAGAAATAGGACCTGATTAAATAAGGTGCTAATTCCCGGTTGCTGATTTTTAAAGCATTAACAAATAGCCCAATATCCATGACCTCAATACCTGAATCTTTCTGGATCCACAACAAGGTTTGGGCAGAAGTTTCCTTTATTTCTTCTGAAAAAGGAGAGGAGTGAATGGAATCTAATTTTTGGAGGATCTGTTGTTCTGAATAAGTTTGTTGCGCAAAGGTGCCGGCTGAACAGAATATTATGGCCAAAAGTAATTTGAGCTTCTTAATTGAGTTTTAGTAATTGGTTGGAATAAATATATAAATTAATCTTCTAATGCTGCTTTTAGCTATTCTTCCCCACCCGAAGCAACACCGGAAAATTAACTTCCTCCACCTCTCCAAAACTCTTTCCAAGTTCTTTCTTCACCAGCTCGACTGGACTTTCATCCTTCTCCTTTTCATAAGCTTTCACTGCCGACCAGGTGTTGAGATATCCAAGAAGCCTTTCAAAGCTCCATTGTTGCTTCATTTCAAAATCCGGAGTTTGAATTTCCTCAAAAGGAAAG
Source organism: Salinimicrobium sp. TH3 (assembly GCF_026676115.1). Taxonomy (GTDB): domain Bacteria; phylum Bacteroidota; class Bacteroidia; order Flavobacteriales; family Flavobacteriaceae; genus Salinimicrobium. Next base: position 178,541 of record NZ_JAPONB010000004.1, read on the forward strand.
GGAATGGTTTGATATTTCTCCTCCAGGTAACGTCGTTCGGGTTGCCAAAAAGGACCTATTATATTATCGTAAAAGTGCCTGATGATTTTATCTGTTTCGGGATTGCTTCTAAAAAGCGAGTATCCAAAAATGGCAATTACGGCATCTTTTTTTAGCACCCTTTTAGCTTCAGTATAAAATTTTTCAAGATCAAACCAGTGTACCGCCTGTCCAACGGTTACAAGATCAAAATGATCATTGGGAAACATCATGTTTTCCGCAGGTTGTTTGGTGTAATGAATATTTGGCTTCTGCACCGCCTGCGACAGCTGATTAATACTAAGATCGGTCGCATAAACCTCCTGGAAGAAATTTGCAAGCTCCCCTGCGACCTGCCCGTTACCGGTACCACAGTCCAGGCCCCTGTCTCTTGACTGGCAAACCTTCCCAAGAAAATTAAACAGTTCTGCGGGATACGTGGGACGGAATCGGGAATAGTCTTTTGAATGAGAGGAAAAGAGATCTTTCATGGAATTTTAAAAAAATAATAACCATCTGATATTCATCATATTCTATGAAGAATAAAAAAAATAACTTAATAGACTATAAAATTACGTTTCTGTTCTAACTTCACATCGAAGGTAAAATTTATGAGAAAATCACATTTAGACCTGTACCTGTTGCTGCCTATCAAGGGCTTTATTGAAAAACAGACTTCTGTGGGCCTGCTGCTTATTTTCTCTGCCGTTCTCGCTGTGATCTTCGCCAATTCTCCATGGGCAGAAACTTACCACAATTTCTGGAAACAGTATATTCATTTAGGGATCAATGATATGGTGATCAGGAAAAACCTGCTGCACTGGATCAATGACGGGTTAATGTCCATGTTTTTCTTCCTGGTTGGGCTTGAACTAAAACGGGAGATCACCCAGGGGGAGCTTGCCGGCTTTAGAAAATCTGTGCTTCCGGTAGCGGCGGCTATAGGTGGAATGATGACGCCCGCACTCATTTATTACTACTTCAATGGCGGGCTTGAGTCAATCTCGGGGTGGGGAATTCCAATGGCTACAGATATCGCCTTTGCACTGGGTATACTGTATTTGCTGGGGGATCGGGTTCCACTTTCTCTAAAGGTTTTCCTCACTGCTATTGCCATTGTAGACGATTTGGGAGCAGTGATTGTCATCGCCCTGTTCTATACTGCAGATCTTTCATTCTTTAGCCTGGCAATAGCAGCCATGTTCTTCCTTATCCTAATCGTCGCCAACCAGATAGGAATTCGACATACGGCCTTTTATGCAATCATGGGAATAGGTGGGCTCTGGCTGGCAATACTTCTTTCGGGAGTCCATGCAACAATTGCAGCAGTGTTGGCTGCCTTTGCCATTCCTGTGACTAAGAAAATCGATCCACCTCTTTTTCTCCGGAAGGTGCGCTTGTTATCATATAATATTAAAGCTTTAATGAAAGAAGAGGATATTAAGGAAGAACACAGGGAGGAATCCATCACCAATACCATAGAGAAATTCACCTCGCTCACAAAAGATGCAACCCCTCCCCTTCAACGTCTTGAACACGCCCTGCAACCATTTGTAAGTTTTGTTGTTTTACCTCTTTTTGCATTTGCAAATGCAGGTGTGACTATTGATGCCTCTTCCCTGGGCTTCTTTTTTAGTCCGGTAACATTAGGTATCATCCTGGGATTGATCATTGGAAAATTCTTTGGAGTGGTCTTTTTTACCAAACTAATGGTGTGGTTAAAAATTTCTTCCCTCCCCAAAGGAGTTAAATGGAAGCATATTTATGGAGTTGGTTTTCTCGCAGCCATTGGATTCACGATGAGTCTCTTTATTACAGAACTTGCTTTTGTCAATGAAGAATTTCTTGTACAGGCAAAAATCGGAATACTCTCGGCCTCCCTCCTGGCAGGTATTATAGGATACATTTACCTCAAATGGATAAGCAGCAAAGAGATCCAAAGGAAGAAAAGGAGGCATTCGGAAAGATCTGTTCTTTCTGAAAAACCTTTGTAACCTTCAGGATAAAGAAGAAAATTTCAGCAAAATCCTACCTCTCAAAAACAGCATTTTTAAAGGAAATTCTTCCGCAGGAAAGATAAAGGACGAATAGGTCCTGCTTCAGGTGATTTTCGTCAGATTTTCACGACTTTTTAACCTGTCTCGCAGGTCAGGGTTTTTTATAAGCCTTACTTTTGCAGTAGAATTTACAAAACTATGAACAAAGGACTTTATATAGCGACTTTAGAACCAAACAGTGGAAAATCCCTTATCTCCCTGGGACTAATGAGAGCTTTGTTAGGAAAGACTGTAAAGGTAGCCTATTTTCGACCTATTATTAATGAAGAAAAGCCTGGGAGCCTTGATAACCACATTGATACTGTTTTAAAATATTTTGATCTTCCAATGTCTTACGAAGATGCTTACGCTTACACCAGGAGCGAAGTTATTCAAAAGCGCAATGAGGGAAAATCGGGAGAGATCATTGATACCATAATTAGAAAATATAAGAAACTCGAGGATACTTTTGATTTTGTCCTGGTTGAGGGCAGTGACTTTTCGGGAGAAGGCAGTGTTTTTGAATTTGATGAGAATGTCAATATTGCAAAAAACCTGGGCTTACCGGTAATTATTATTGCCAGTGGGCGTAGCAAAACTAAAGAAGGATTAATGGGAAGCCTTCAAATGGCTTATCAAACCTTTATTAGTAAAGACGTTCGCGTTATGGCCATGGTAAGTAATAAAATAGAACTTGCTAATCTCACCATTGCCACCGATGGAATGAGGGAGTTCCTGCCAGATAATGTGGCTGTTTTTGCACTTCCTTTAATAGATACTTTGGCTAACCCAACGCTAAAGGAGATCGTGGAAGCTCTGGACGGAAAAGTGCTTTTTGGGGAGGAATTTCTTGATAATCAATCGGGAAGCTTTAATGTTGGAGCTATGCAGCTGCGCAATTACCTAAAGCACCTTAAAAATGAAAGCCTGGTGATTACTCCGGGTGACAGGGCAGATATAATTCTCGGGGCACTACAAGCGCATATTTCCAGTAATTATCCGCGAATTTCAGGAATTATCCTCACAGGAGGATTGATCCCCGAAGATTCTATAATCAAACTTATTGAGGGGCTTTCACAGGTGGTTCCTATTATTTCTGTAGAAGAAGGGACCTTTAATGTGACCAATAAAGTGGGTGCCATTAACTCAAATATCTATGCCGACAGTACGCAGAAGATCGAAACGTCGATAAGCACCTTTGAGAAGTACATTAATATGGATCCTCTAATAGAACGTTTTGCCAGGCTTCAACCCAGTGGTATCACGCCTAGAATGTTCCAGTACAGCCTTGTAAAACGTGCCCAGCAGCAACGTAAACATATCGTTCTTCCCGAAGGTACAGATGAGCGTATTCTTACTGCGGCTTCCCGCCTAATCGCAATGGATATTGTAGACCTTACTATTCTTGGGGATGAGGAAGAGATCAGGAAAATGATCATGAACCTGGCTTTACCAATTGATTTTGAAAAACTGAATATCATTAACCCTACAAAATCTGAATACTTTGACGATTACGTAAAGACCTTTTACGAATTGCGAAAACATAAGAATATCAACATGGATATCGCCCGCGACCTTATGAGTGATGTATCCTATTTTGGGACTATGATGATCTATAAAGGGCACGCCGACGGAATGGTTTCGGGTGCGGCTCACACTACGCAGCACACCATTAGACCGGCACTGCAGTTCATTAAGACCAAACCGGGAGTTTCTGTAGTTTCTTCGGTTTTCTTTATGTGTCTTGAAGACAGGGTTTCGGTTTTTGGAGACTGTGCAATTAATCCTAATCCAACGGCCGAAGAGCTTGCAGAAATCTGTATCTCTTCTGCTGAAAGTAGTAAAGCCTTCGGAATTGAACCCAAGATCGCAATGCTCTCCTACTCTTCCGGAAGTTCCGGAAAAGGAGAAGATGTAGACAGGGTTCGGGAAGCAACTGAAATTGTGAGGAAAAAACGTCCCGATCTCAAAATTGAAGGACCAATACAATATGACGCCGCAGTTGATCGCAACATAGGTAAAAGTAAATTACCGGGATCTGAAGTTGCAGGGCAGGCAAGCGTACTTATTTTCCCCGACCTTAACACCGGGAACAATACCTATAAAGCCGTGCAAAGGGAAACAGGTGCTTTGGCAATTGGACCAATGCTACAGGGGTTAAACAAACCTGTGAACGATCTTAGCCGTGGCTGTACTGTTGACGATGTTTTCAACACGGTAATCCTTACCGCAATTCAGGCTCAGGGTTTATAAAGGTTTAAGGTTTAAGGTTTAAGGTTTAAGGTTTAAGGTTTAAGGTTTAAGGAAAAATAATCTAATTAAAAGTCTTGGCTCTTGGTTCTTGGCTCTTGATTCTAAAATAAAATTATGAATAAGAATATACTTATAATTAACTCCGGAAGTTCATCCTTAAAATTTCAATTGATCAACATGCCTTCGGAAGAAGTTTTAGCTTCGGGGCTGGTTGAAAGGATTGGACAGGCTTCAGGAAAACTTCATTATAAATCGGAAGCATACTCAACTTCCGAAGAAATGGAAATCCTGGATCATTCCGTAGCACTAAAAGAGGTGACAAAACACCTTATGCACAGCAATTATGGAGTAATACAGGATCCTGCCGATATTCCTGCTATTGGCCATCGCGTGGTTCATGGAGGTGCAAGTTTTTCCAATACTATTGTTATTGATGAAAAAGTAAAGGAAAAGATCAAAGAACTATTTTCCCTGGCACCACTTCACAATCCACCAAACCTGAAAGGAATTGAAGTAGCCGAGGAGATTTTTCCAAAAGCCGTCCAGGTGGCGGTTTTTGACACAGCTTTCCACCAGAGCATTCCTTCACACGCCAGTAAATATGCTATTCCCAATGAATTTTATGAAAAAGAGAAAATTCAGGTGTACGGCTTCCACGGGACCAGTCATAAGTATGTTTCAGAAAAAGCTAATGAGTACCTCAAAAAAGAGAAATCTAAACTAGTTACTGTGCACCTTGGAAATGGGTGTAGCATGACGGCTGTCAAAGATGGGAAAAGTATTGACCACACCCTTGGCTTCGGTCCTGTTAACGGATTGATTATGGGAACCCGTAGTGGAGATATTGACCAGTCGGTGATATTTTATATGATCGAACAGCTGGGATATACGGCTAAAGAAGTGAGTGACCTACTCCATCACAAAAGCGGGATGCTGGGCCTTACCGGTTACAGTGACCTTAGAGATATTGAAGACGAGGCAGATAAAGGGAACAGGGAATGTCAACTGGCACTCGATATGAATGCTTATCGCATAAAGAAATATATTGGTGCTTACGCGGCAGCTATGAATGGTCTTGATGCTGTGGTCTTTACTGCAGGAATTGGAGAAAATTCAGATGTAATTAGAAAGCTTGTTTCCCGTGATATGGAATACCTGGGTCTTGAACTGGATGAAGAAAAGAACAGCGTACGTTCCAAGGAAATAAGGGATATTGGCAAGGCAACTTCAGCAGTAAAGATCCTTGTGATCCCTACCAATGAAGAGCTGGAGATCGCCAAACAAACTTTGGCAATGCTATAGAACACCTCTTAAAAATGGCATTTTTGAAACGGAGAGACTTACACGAAAAGGTAAGCCTCTCCGTTTTTTACTTTTTCTGCAAATACACTTATGTTCTCCTGTAGTTCCTTCCTGAACTTCTGCTTTAAAGGCTGAACAGAATAATGTACAGGGCAAGGCTGCTCGGAACTGCACTTCTTCAAACCCAAAACACAATCCTCCAGCCGGCTGGTACCATCAATAATATTAACTACTTCTATTAAAGGAGTATTTAATGCCTGTTTTGTGAGATAAAAACCTCCTGTAGGACCTTTAGAGGAAGAAATTAAATTTTCCCTTGAGAGTGACTGCAGTAATTTTGAAAGAAAAGGTGATGGCAGTTTAATTGCTTCTGCAATTTCCTTAGCTCTTATTTTATTCTTGTCATTTGAGTGAACGGCCAGATAAAGGACTGCATTCACTGCATATTTGCTGGAGCTTGATAACATTGATGTACTGGATTTATATTTTTTTACCTCAGTTATAAAAAATTAAGACAATTAAGTCCCAAAATTAAAGCAATCCTGATTCTTATCATATAAAATATCTTTTTAATACCTGAAATTTATAGAGTGTTTGGATATTCCTGATCCCCCTCCCCTAAATCCAAACTAAATATAATGAATTAAAAATATTTTAAGACCGTTTTATCTTTTTTAAATGTAAATGTCTTAATTTTGGACCAATTAAAAAGAACCTTTATTATGAAATTAACACTAAAGATTTGTGCACTATCTCTAATCATGGCATTAACGGCCTGTGGAGAAAAGGAAGAAAAGGAAAAGATCAAACTATCCGATGAAAGTACTGCAGTACAAAAAGAAGTTGTAGAGGAAGCCACTTCGACTACAGCAGAGACAGACAACATGCAGAACAAAGGAATTGGACCTATTGAGAATATTGACCTAAGTGGAGACGTAGACCAGGCTATGGCTACCCGCGGAGAAGAACTTTTCAAGAATATGTGTTCTGCCTGTCACAAGATGGATAAGAAGTTCGTTGGTCCTTCCCTTGCCGGAGTCACCGAAAGACGTGCTCCCGAATGGATCATGAACATGATCCTTAACCCTGAGAAGATGATCAAAGAAGACCCCATTGCCAAAAAACTGTTGGTGGAGTCTAACATGGCTGTAATGGCAAACCAGAACCTTACTGAAGAAGAAACAAGAGCGATCCTTGAATACTTCAGGCAGTATGACCAGCAAAACTAGCCTGAAAAGGTATTTTTATGCAGGTAATTTGACAATGGCTAATCAACCTAATCCAATACCTATGAAAATAATCAAGTTCACAATTTTATGCCTCAGTTTAGGCGCTTTTATCCTTACCACATCCTGTAAGGATAACAAGGAAACCAATGAGGCTGCCCCTGCCCCGACTGAAGAAGGAGCAGTACCGGCTTCTAATAAAGGCCAGGCTTACATAGATGATGAGAGTGATAATCCAAACGCGCTGCGTATCGCCATTAATTCTCCAGACCATAGTACTCTTGTAGCTGCAGTGGAGGCCGCCGAGGTACAGAATTCCCTGGTGAATGTAGGACCACTTACTGTCTTTGCACCTACCAATGAAGCCTTCGAAAAATTACCCGAAGGAACTGTGGAAGAACTGCTTAAGCCAGAGAATAAATCAAAACTTGCTAATATTCTTACCAATCATGTAGCTCCAAGTAATTATCCAGTAGACATGCTGCTCAAAAACGTAAAAAAAGGCAGGACTTTATACATGGCTTCGGGAGAGAACGTGGAGGTTACACAGGAAGGAGATGACATCTACGTGGGAGGTGCCAAAATTCTTGGAACAGTCAAAGCCAGCAACGGCTGGGTACACGTAGTAGACAAAGTGATTTTACCAAAGAACAACTAATAACAATTCAATGAAAAAATTCAATTCAATTTTATTTATTGCTCTTTTCAGCTTGCTTTTGGTAAGCTGTGGAGATGAAAATAATAAAGACACAAATAGATCATCGGGCGGTGCTATGGCATCTAATGCAGCCGAAAGGGTCTACGTAGCTCCCGGGGAGCATGACGAATTTTACGCATTTCTCTCGGGAGGATATAGTGGTAACCTTACCGTATATGGTCTTCCCTCAGGGCGTATGTTAAAGGAAATTCCTGTGTTTTCCCAGTTCCCTACCAGCGGGTACGGATATTCTGAAGAGACAAAGCCGATGTTGAACACTTCTCATGGATTTGTGCCCTGGGGAGATTCTCACCACCCGGATATTTCCCAAACAAATGGAGAAACTGATGGCCGATGGATTTTCATCAATGAGAATAACACCCCCCGTATCGCCAGGATAAGTCTGGAGACTTTTGAGACAGAAGAGATCATTGAGATCCCTCACAGTGCAGGTAATCACTCCTCCTCTTTCGTGACCGAGAATACAGAATATGTTGTAGCGGGTACACGCTTTGCAGTTCCCTATCCTCAAAAGGATATGCCTATTGATGAAATGAAGGGGAATTTTAAAGGCCCTCTTACTTTTATTGCAGTAGGAGACGACGGTAAAATGAACATCGATTTTCAACTGGCTATGCCAGGCTTTAACTATGACCTGTCACACCCTGGACGTGGAGATTCCCATGGATGGTTCTTCTTCACTACTTATAACACCGAAGAAGCCCATACTATGCAGGAAGTGAACGCTTCTCAAAACGATAAAGATTTTATCGCTGCGGTAAACTGGAAAAAGATCCAGGAATATGTAAGGAACGGCGGTGGTGAACAAATGGATGCAGAGTACGCACATAACGTATACGATCACAGCACACATACGGCTACAACCACAATGGAGAACAAAGTAACCAGAGTTGATCCGCGTGATGTGGAAGGTGCAGTATTCTTCATGCCTACTCCCAAATCGCCGCACGGCTGTGATGTAGATCCTTCCGGAGAATATATTGTTGGAAATGGAAAACTGTCAACAGACCTTACTGTTCACTCTTTCTCAAAAATGCTGAAAGCAATAGAGAATGAAGATTTCACAGGAGAAGCCTATGACATTCCTATTCTTAACTTTGACTCTACTCTTGCAGGAACTGTAAAAGAAGGAGGATTAGGACCATTGCACACAGAATTTGACGGAAAAGGAAATGCTTACACCACATTCTTTATTTCTTCGGAAGTTGTGAAATGGAAATTGGGAACCTGGGAAGTTCTTGACAGGCAGCCAAGCTACTATTCAGTGGGTCACCTTATGATCCCCGGCGGAAACTCGCGTAAGCCTGAAGGAAAGTACCTAATCTCAATGAACAAGATCACTAAGGATCGTTATCTGCCAACAGGACCGGAATTGGAACATTCTGCCCAGTTGTACGACATTACGGGGGATAAAATGGAGCTGCTGCTGGACTTCCCTACTCATGGAGAGCCACATTACGCTGCAGGAATTTCTGCCGATAGAATAAAGGCGAATTCTAAAAAGATCTACAGGCTTGATGAAAATGAGCACAAGTATGCTGCGACCAGTGAAAGTGAGACAAAGATGGAGCGGGACGGGAACAATGTTCATGTATATATGACCACGGTGCGTAGTCACTTTGCACCAGATAACCTGGAAGGGATCAAAGTAGGAGACAAAGTATTCTTCCACGTTACCAACCTGGAGCAGGATTTTGATGTTCCTCACGGTTTTGCAATGATAGGTGCCAACACTTCAGAATTGTTGATCATGCCGGGACAAACAAAAACAATTACCTGGGAACCTAAAAAAGAAGGTGTATGGCCGTTCTACTGTACAGATTTCTGTTCTGCACTTCACCAGGAAATGCAGGGTTATGTAAGAGTTTCAGGAAAGAATTCCAACGTGCCGTTAAAATGGACCCTGGACGGAGAGTAGAGTATGTTTAATTAGTTATAAAATTTCAACTCTTCATTTAATGAAAGCGGGTTAGGGTAATACTACCCGCTTTCTTTTTAAATAAATAATATGAAAACGTCAGGATTAATAATGATAGTAGGTTCGGCCCTGCTACTGGGGCTGTTCTTCTACCCGTTATGGAACATTAAACTTGAAGCTCCACAATATCCCGATCCTCTTGGTATGGATATTTACATTGCCGGTATTGAAGGCGAAGAAGAATTTGACATACAGAACATTGATGGTATCAACCACTATATTGGCATGAAAAAGATACCAAAACCCGAGGAGATGTGGGAGTTTAATACCTTCCCTCTGGTTATTGGAGGCATGGCAGGGTTGGGAATTTTACTTGGTATTTTAGGCTTTTTTGGAAAAATAAGCCCTAACTGGTTTCTTGGTTGGCTGGTGCTCATGACAATCCTGGGAATACTGGGAATGTATGACTTCAATAACTGGCTTATTGATTACGGAACCGATCTCGATCCCAAGGCAATTATAAAGCTAACAGATTCTGAAGGAAATCCATTGAGCTATAAACCACCTTTGCTTGGATCTGAAAAGATTTTGAACTTTACCGCCCACTCCTACCCTCAAACAGGGGCATATCTCATGTTTATAGGGATGTTCCTTACTCTGGTAGCGTGGATTTGGGGTAAAAGAACAACAAAATAATAAACTGGATCTTATGAAAAATTTGCTCTACCTGTTGATCCCTGTGTTTTTTATTTCCTGCAGCACCAATCCACAACCCATAGATTATGGAAAGGATTCGTGTGACTTTTGTGAGATGACAATAGTGGACCGAAGCTTTTCGGCCCAGGCAGTAAGTAAGAAAGGCAAACAATTTAAATATGATGCCATAGAATGTATGGTGAATGACCTTCACGATCATTCTGAAGGAATGGCAATTCAACAGGTAGCAGATTTTTCAAATCCCGGTAATATGATCGCGGTAGAACAGGCTCTTTTCATAGTTAATGATAGCCTTAAGAGTCCTATGGGAGCTAATTTGGCTGCCATTAGAAAAGAATCCTCTATAGCTTCCCCGCAGAACGCCCATACTTATTACTGGAATGACCTCATTACTTACCTGCTTGAAAAAGACTCTTTATTTGGAATAGAATAATGAAGAAGTTAATCCTCTTTTTTTTCCTGTTCTTTTTTGTCTCTACTGTTGCAGCCAAAGAGATCATCGTGTGTCATGAATGTGAAATTTCTTCTATTAAGCAGGCAGTAGAACTTGCTGTAAGTGGAGATACCATCAGGATCAAAAAAGGGCTTTACAAGGAATATGAAATTGAGATTATTGGCAAATCCCTCACAATAATTGGGGAAGATTACCCGGTGATCGATGCCGAAATGAAAGGCACGGCTTTTAAAATAAAAGCAGATGATTTCTCCATTGAAGGTCTGCACATCAAAAATATAGGAACAAGCCACACCAGTGATAACGCTGCCATCCTTGTCTCCAGGTCAAAAAATTTCAGCATTAAAAATAACCGGCTGAGCAATATTTTCTTCGGAATTCTACTGGAAAGATCTGAAAATGGAATTATTGAAGGTAATATAATCAGGAGTAAAGCAAGAAGCCAGGCCAATTCCGGAAATGGCATTCATGTATGGCATTCCAAAGAACTTATCATTGAAGACAACGATGTACAGGGAGTAAGGGATGGTATCTATCTGGAGTTTGCCAATAATTGTGATATCATCAACAATGTTTGTAAGGAGAACCTGAGGTACGGCCTTCACTTTATGTTTTCCGATCACAACAGGTATCTCGAAAACCTTTTTGAGAATAATGGTGCGGGAGTAGCGGTGATGTATTCAAAATTCATTGAGATGGAAAGAAACCTTTTCAGGAAGAATTGGGGCAGTGCCTCTTATGGCCTGCTTTTGAAGGAGATCAACGACGCTACTTTAAAACATAATATCTTTGAAGATAACACCATTGCAATAAGTGCCGATAATACCAACAGGATAGATTATCTGGAGAATGATTTTATAAGCAATGGCTATGCGATAAGAATAAGGGGAGCTTGTTATAAAAACGTTTTCAGGAGAAATAATTTTCTTGCAAATTCATTTGATGTGGCATACACGGGAAATATTAATGAAAATGAATTTTCAAGGAACTACTGGAGTGATTATACGGGCTATGACCTCAATAAAGACGGAATTGGAGATGTGCCGTTCCGGCCGGTAAAATTGTTTTCTTACCTGGTTAACACGACTCCCGAAGCTATTATCCTGCTAAGAAGCATGTTTATAGGGTTGTTGGATTTTTCAGAAAAAGTCTCTCCTGTTTTTACTCCGGCAGAGCTTGTTGATCCACAACCTAAAATGAAGAAGATCAAATGGTAAGTATTAAAGACCTACATAAAAAATATGGACACCAGATCGTGTTGAACGGTCTGGACCTGGAAATAAAGGAAAAAGGCATAATTGCCGTTCTGGGTCCTAATGGATCGGGGAAAACCACCCTTATAAAAAGCATTCTGGGAATGGTAGTTCCAGAGAAAGGAAAGATCGAGCTGAATGGAAAAAGTATTCTCCATAAATGGAATTACCGGCAGGAGCTGGATTATCTTCCACAGATCGCCAATTTCCCCGGAAACCTGCGGGTACAGGAATTGATCACAATGATCAAGGATTTGCGGGGCAAGATCGCAAGGGATCAACAACTAATTGACTTTTTTGGTCTCCATCCCTACCTTGACAAAAAACTGAATAAATTATCGGGCGGTACCCGCCAAAAAGTGAATTTATTGCTGTGTTTTATGTTCGACAGTCCGCTAATCATTCTTGATGAACCAACATCGGGACTTGATCCTGTTTCCCTGTTACGTCTGCGTGAGTTGATAAGGACCGAAAAACAAAGAGGCAAAACTATTCTTATCACATCTCACATCATGAATTTTGTGGAAGAGATGGCAGATCGGATTGTCTTTTTGCTGGACGGGAAGATCTACTTCGATGGCACTGTGAGTGAGTTAAAAACCTCTACAGGCCAGTTTGATTTTGAACACGCCATAGCGCACTTATTATCTGAAGAACATGTTTAAGATACTTAAATACAGCTTTTTTGACCTTGTACGCAGTAGCTGGAGTTATGTTTATTTCTTCTTCTATTTGCTGTTGGGAACGACTTTATTGTTTCTTAACAACGACCTTTCCACGGCTGTTATTACCCTTATGAACGTCATCATCATGTTAGTTCCCCTCATTGGGACAATTTTTGGGGTGATGTATTATTATAATTCCCGGGAATTTACGGAGTTGCTGCTGGCCCAGCCGGTGAAGCGAAGTTCTATTTTTCTTGGCCAATACCTCGGTGTTGCGATCTCTCTTTCTTTAAGCCTTGTAATAGGGCTGGGCCTGCCCTTTGTAGCTTACGGTCTCTTTAAATCTCCGGCCATTTGGGACTTCATCATGCTCCTTATTACGGGACTTTTCCTCACCCTCATCTTCTCTGCACTGGCATTTAATATTGCTCTCTCTAATGAGAATAAGATCAAAGGATTTGGTTTTGCTATTTTGATGTGGTTGTTCTTAGCGGTGATCTATGACGGGCTCTTTCTGCTCTCTTTGGTTTACTTTCAGGAATATCCCCTGGATAAGTTTTCACTTGTAGCAACCATGTTCAATCCTATAGATCTTTCAAGGATCCTTATCCTTCTAAAACTTGATATTTCGGCTCTCCTTAGTTACACCGGCGCCGTCTTTAAGGAGTTTTTCGGGACACCCGTAGGTGCTTTTGCTTCTTTGGGAATGCTGGTTGTATGGGTCATCCTGCCGCTCTTCAGGATTTCAAGGGTGGTAAAGAAAAAAGATTTTTAACCTTTAATAAACATTGTTTAACAGCAGTTTGGAGCTTCTAAGCAGATCATTTGGTTATCTTAAAATTTGAATCAAAGTTTAACCAAAAACCAATTCAAATGAAAAATCAGGAATTTTTAAATAAGCTGTCGAACTGTATTAACCATTGTAACCATTGTGCAGATGCCTGTCTTGATGAGGACAACCTCAAGAAGATGGTAGATTGTATAAGAAAAGATAAGGTCTGTGCCTCTGCCTGCGCATCACTTGCAGATATATTAACTATCAAGGATGCCAATGTTGCAGGGCTTGTGAAATACTGTGAAATGGTATGTACACAATGTGCTGAGGAGTGTAAAAAACATGAAACTCAACACTGCCAGGACTGTGCAGAAGCCTGCCGCGAATGTGCAGAAGCTTGCAGACAATATGCAGCCTAAGAATAATGAAAAACCCGGATTAATCTCCGGGTTTTTTCATTATTCTAAAATGTCATTTTTGGAAGATCTTTATTTCTGAATTCTTCCGTAGAGCTCGTTTTCTTCAAACAGTTTTTCTGTATTTAAACTGGCTATTTCTTCAGAAGTTGTGCGCCAGCACCAATTTCCTTTCGTACTGCCGGGAGTATTCATTATGGCCTCACTCCCCAACCCTAAAATATCCTGCAAAGGTAGTATCGCTATGGCAGCAATAGATCCTAAGGCCATACGCCCCAGTACCTCATGAACATTTTCTTTAGTTATATTTTGACCGGTATAGCGATCCAAATGTTCCTGCACTTTTTTATCACTGTCCATAAGCCAGCCCCGCGTGGTGTTATTATCATGCGTCCCCGTATAGACAATGCTGTTGAACTGGTGGTTATAAGGAATATATGGATTCCTGCGGTTTGGATCCCCAAAAGCGAACTGCAAAACTTTCATTCCCGGGAAATCAAATTCATCCAGTAAGTCGTAAACGGGCTGGTCCAAAATTCCAAGATCTTCGGCTATAAAGGGCATTTCAGGAAATTCTGTTTGTACCTTTTTAAAGAAATCCACTCCGGGAGTATTTTCCCATTTTCCGTTGATAGCAGTCTTCTCCTCTGCAGGCACCTCCCAGTAATCGGCAAATGCCCTAAAGTGGTCAATCCTCACAACATCAAACAACAGGAGATTTTGCCGCAGGCGCTCAAGCCACCATTGATATCCATCCTTTTTAAGTTCTTCCCAATCATAAACAGGGGTTCCCCATAATTGGCCTGTTTTACTAAAAAGATCTGGTGGTACACCTGAAATATGAGTAGGCTCTTTGTGCTCATCCAGTTTAAATATTTCGGGATTTGCCCAACAATCGGCACTGTCGTGATTCACGTAAAAAGGTACATCTCCAAAAATTTTGATCCCCTGTCCATGTGCTTCGAGTATCAAACGGGACCATTGAGAAAAGAAGAGAAACTGAATAAATTTTTCACGTTCGATTTGTTCACTCAATTCATGGCTTACTTTTTCCAGAGCTTCCGGTTCTCTATCTCGTAATTCTTTTGGCCAATTGGTCCAATTGGCTTTATCGTATTTGTAGTGCAAAGCCAGGTAGAGGCTGTAATTATCAAGCCATCCTGCATGCGTCTTTGTGAATTCAGCAAAGTCGGGATCTTTTTGATTACTGCTTTTAAATTTTTTATAGGCAGCAGTAAAAATTTGCTGCTTATACATTTCTACGTTCTCAAAAATGACCTTTTCAGACTTCATTCCTGAAGGCACAGGAAAATCCTTAAGATCGATATATCCTTCTTCCTCCAATAGTTCCAGACTAATCAACAGAGGATTTCCAGCAAAAGCCGAATGACTGCTGTAAGGGGAATGATTGTAGATCCCATCTGTTGGATTCAAAGGAAGAATTTGCCAGTAAGTATATCCCGATTTTTTTAAAAAGTCGAGAAATTTAAAAGCTTCCGGGCCCAGATCCCCTATTCCAAATTCCCCTGGTAAGGAGGTTATATGTAAAAGAACACCACTGCTTCTTTCTAATTTCATATTAAGTATCTTGTTTTAAAAGTGCGACAGGAAAATCTTTAAAAAGATCTTTAACTGCGATTTCTTCTGAAGAAAATTCCTCTCCCGAAAAGACATTTTTGAAGGTTCCTGTAAAGTTTTTGGGCAGAACAATTTTCAGCTCTTGCTGTAGGTCCTGTACCTGAAGATCTTTTGTAAAAAGATCCACTACCATCACGGGAACTACAATTATTGCAGCATTTTCTTCATCCCTGCGGGCGAAGGCGAGAATTTTATCTGCCATCTCCCCTTTTACTTCCAGCTGTACATACTCCCCTTTTTCAAAAGTGCCGGGAATTTCCAACCGAAAATTAAGTGCGCGATGAATGCAAAACATTTTTATTTTTCCAGAGGTATAGTCCTGTTTCAAATTTTTAATCTCCTGTTGAAGATCTTCAGGAAGCACAGAATTCAATTCTGAAAGATATTTCTTGCGAAGTTCGTAATCTACAGGTCTTCTGTTATCGGGATCCACGTAGCTAAGGTCCCAAAGTTCGGTTCCCTGGTAAACATCCGGAATTCCGGGGGCGGTGATTTTCAGCAGAGATTGAGAAAGAGATTTTAGAGCTCCATAGGCAGAAATCTTTTTTTGAAAACCTTCAAAAGAATCTTTAAACTGCGAAGAGTTCAGCAGAGCCTTCAGGAAATCGAAAACTTTATTCTCATAATCAATATTAGGATCGGCCCATGAAGAATGCTCTTTTGCTTCCCGCAGGACTTTTTGCAGATAGGCAGTAGATCTTTCCAAAAATTCCTCTCCTGGCTCTCCTGAGTGAGGCCAGGCACCTATGAGCATCTGGAATATGAAATACTCTTCATTGGCATCGGGAACAGCCGGATCTTTTCTCAAATCTTTAGCGATTTCCCGCCAGTCTTCCACCTTTTTAAACCACTCTCCGCCAATTTCGCTCAACACATTAATTCTCATTCGGGCATCTTCTCCACGTTTGGTGTCGTGGGTAGCGGTGGCATTTATTGAAAGCGGAAAATCTTCCATCCTCAATTTCATACGTTCATGAAATCCTGCTACAGAAAGCCCAAAATTTTCGGGAGAATCCCCTACTTCATTGTGAGAGATCAATTCATTGAAAATATAAAAAGTGGTGTCTTCCACTCCCTTTGCGGCCAAAGGACCTGTGAACTGCTGACATCTTTGAAGAAACTGCAGCATGTTATCACGATCTTTTTGAGCTTCTCCCAGGAAGACATCTTTAACCTTCTCCAACTCCTTTTCCAGCTCGGGCTTAGTACGTTGTGCAGTTTGAAAAGCAGATTCTATAATTTTTTTCTGCCGCTTTCGCAGCGGATATTCTTCGGGATAGATCCTATAGACAGGGAAAGCAGCCAAAAAGGCTCCCAAAGCCTTCCGGTTATTTTCTTCATCCTCCAAAAGATCGAGATTTAAAGCCATTTCCCAAAGGTTCTTATATTCACCTCCCATTCTCTCGGTAAGGATGAACAGCTTTTGCTCATAAACCAAATCATTATAATCTGAGTTTTTAGGGTAAAGCTTTTGATAGGCTTCTAAAAACTTCTCCTCCCCTGTAGGATCGGTAAGCAGTTGATTCACTGTAGCCAGAAATCCGTATCCGCTGGTACCTTCAACAGGCCAGTGTACAGGTAGCTTTTCATCCCACTCCAGGATCTTCTCGATAGTGATATAAAAATCGGGGCCCAGTTTTTCACGAAGCCATTCAAGATACTCCTTGGGATCTAAGAGTCCGTCAATATGGTCTATTCGCAGGCCGTGGATAAGGTTCTCTTCACATAACTGCAGAATAAAACGGTGATAACTTTCAAAAACCTTTTTGTCTTCCATACGAAGACAAATGAGATCATTAATCGTAAAAAACCTGCGGTAATTGATGTTTTCTTCGGTCTCTTTCCAGTGAGCCGGCAGGAAATACTGTTCCTCCAGCATTTCCTTCAGGTTTTCTTCGGAAGCATTTATCTCTTTTATCCTGCTGTTGATCTTATTTCTAAATTCGGGATCTTTCTGATATTCCCGCAGAAAGTATTCTTTCAATTCCTGCCATTTTTCCCCTTTTACCGATAAGTTTCTGAACTTTTCTTCCCATTTCCCCCCAAGTTGGTCGCCAAGGATGGAAGCGTAGGAACGCGCTGCAGCTAAATATTCATGATCAAAATACTTAAAGAAAAATCCCTTTTTTGAAACCTTTAGCTGCAGCTCTTTATTCTTAATTACTTTAGCCAAAGGATTTCCCAGAAAAGGTGCCATCACCTTACCCGATTGTTCCCAGTCAATATCAAAGGATTTGTAATGAGTAGATTCGGGACCTAGCTCAAAAATATCCTGTAGCCAAACATTATTTCCGTCAAAGGCCATATGGTTGGGAACAATGTCCTGCAGCCATGACATGTTTTTCTGCTTCAGTTTTGAACTAATCTTTCTAAACATGTCAAGCCTCCCAATCTCTTTATTTAATCGAAAGGGATCGATAATATCATAACCATGACTACTTCCCTGGCGGGCCTGGAAAAAGGGAGCCGAATAAACGGTCGAAATTCCAAACTCTTCGAGGTAATCGAGAATTTCATTGAGATCATCGAAAGTATATTCCGGAGAAAGTTGAACGCGATATGTTGAAACGGGATTTTTCATTACAGGGAGAGATTAACAGATTCCTCAAGTTCGTGGAAAGCATGCACCCACTTGGAAGCAGACTCATCTCCATCTTCACCGCGTTTCAACATATCCTGGTATTGCTTTTCTTTAATTCCAAAAGTAATATTTTGTGCTTCCCATTTTTCGGGCGACAAAGGTGTGGCTTCCAGTAATTTAAGAAATGTATTTACCTTTTTAAGCAACTTAAAATCTGTTGGATTCTGCTCCAGCTCCAGCATTCTTTCGGTTAGTTGCCGGTCCGCAAGGAAATTAAGGGTCACCATATCAAGATTAGCCTGTATTGACACTGCCGACTTTATTTGGCTTTCCAGTTTTTTAAGGTTGCAATCTTTCTTTTTAAGCTCCTTAATGAGCCTGTTATTTACTGCCATTTCCACCGGGAGCTTGAGTCTCGAAGGTACGCGCATATTGATCTCCTGGAAAGTCTTAAGCAAAGGATAAGTATTATCATACAGTTGTTGCATGGCCCCCTCGGCCCCTGTAAGGTTATTTTCCATCACCTGCTTCATAATGAGGTGTTGCTCATCACGAAACAAGTGCCAAAAGGAGTAATTGTGATTTCCAAAGTGCGTATCCATAAGATTAAAGATCTCGTAGATGTTCCCTTTTTCGAAATAAAATGACATTTTATCGTGAAGTTCTTCGAGGGCTTCGGGACTAATATACTGCCTCACCCCTCCAAAAATATGATGATCTCCCATATAAAGCACCGCATAGGAAATATCGAGGTCTTCCCAGGTAATATCACTGCGAAACTCGGTGCGGGCGATCATTAATTTTTGTTTTCCGGCTTCATAGTAATGGCTGGCTTTAATGGTAGCACTAAAGTTGTAAAGTGAAACTTCTTCAGGGAACTCCTCGAAAATCGAAGAGACGGCGTAGTGAGCACCAATCCTTATCATATCGAGCTCCATTGGTTTTACATACAGCTCGTAGGCTTTATGTACCGTTCCATATTCCGGAATGTTGCTCGGGATCTTCTTAAGGGATTCCACAAAATCGGGTTCATAACTGTCGCCACTTATCTCTTCGGCCAGTTGCACAGCCCTTTGCGCATAAAAAATGTCTTGCATAGACTCAATCCCACTTACCTCGTCAAAGAACCAGCCGCAGCTAGTGTACATCAACATAGTATGGTACTGCATTTCAAGCAGCTTAAGTAACTTAACTTCGTCTTCTTTAGAAAGCCCTTCCCCAAAATTTTCGGTAAGGAATTTTTTTACGTTGCCGGCCTCCCGGTCCAGGATCACCTGGATATATTTATTTCTCACTCCCCAGGGATCTGAAGAAAAAGGCTGCATTTTCTTTTCGTAAAGAGTAATAAGCTTTTCCCGTACCTGGTCAAATGCGTCTCTAAGAGGTTTACGCCACTCTTGATTCCAATCTTCATTCCCTCCTGTATTACAACCACAATCGCTGCGCCATCGCTCTACACCGTGGTAACAACTCCATGAGGTATTTTCAATGATCTGGGCCTCGTATTCGGGCGGGAATTTTTCAAGGAATTCGCCATAAATGGTGAGATTTAGATCTTCATCTTCTTCCAGGGAGTGCAGGCAGTAAGAAAGTGCCATCTCTCCCAGTTTATGGTGATGACCATAACTCTCTCCATCTGTAGCTATGTGTACCAGCTCCATGTCATCATCTTCGTCAAACTGGCCTCTTAACCTGTCGGCAAAAGCTTCTCCATTATTAAGAAGACCTTCAAAAGCAACGGCCTGTGAAGCGGGGCCATCATAAAAGAACAGGCTTATCTCGTTACCAGAAGGTAAATTACATCTATAGGCACGGCGGGTATTTACTTTAGCGTCACTGGCGTCTTCCCAGTCTTTAGCACCAATCTTTCTCACCTGTTTTGCCTGGTATGGAGATAGGATGGTGAACTTGATCCCGTGCTTGGCAAGCATCTCCAACACATCGGTATTTACCGCTGTTTCACCAAGCCACATGCCTTCGGGCATACGGTTATAGCGGGATTTGAAATCCTCAATTCCCCAAATTACCTGCGTTTCCTGATCTCGTTTATTGGCCAGGGGCATAATAAGGTGATTATAAGCCTGTGCCAGCGCAGACCCGTGTCCGGAAAAAGCTTCCTGGCTCTGCTTGTCGGCCTCCAGTATCGCCTCATAAGTTTGTGGCGTTTCACTCTGCATCCATGCCAGTAAGGTGGGACCTATATTAAAACTCATCCAGGCATAATTATTCATGATAGCCTGGATCTTCCCCTCCTCATCAAGAATACGGGAAGCCGAATTTCTTACGTAACATTCTGCATTTATCCTGTGATTCCAGTCGTGATACGGGTATGCCGATTCCTGTATCTCAACCTTGTTCAACCAAGGGTTTTCCCTTGGCGGTTGATAAAAATGTCCGTGCACACATACATATTTCTTACTCATAATGTTGTAATTAGTTAATGAACTACCTCTTCTGGAATTTAGGTTCCAAAAAAGGCATTTTTGGGAGGAAATATTTTTAAGATCTGTAGATCAAAACCGCTTCCGCAGGAACGTTGATTTTTCCTGAATTTAAAACGTCTTCAATTTTCCAGTCGCCTCCCCATTTTTTATCTGCAGAAGATATTAGAACCTGCAGTTTTTCTTTTTCTGAAATTTCTTCTGAATAAGCTGAACTTCCGAAGTTGTAGATACCGGTTAAAGCTGAATTTCCATCCCGGGCCGAAACTTTCAGGATCCTCTTTTCTTCATCAGCTTCGGTATTAATACTTTGGCTTTTAAAAAGGTTAAAAGCGCCATCCTTTTTCAGTTTTATCAACTCTTTATAAAAGGCAAAGGTGTTTTTTTTCTGCGCTTCTTCTCTAAAATGCCAGTCAAGCCTGGAATTTTCAAAAGTTGTTTCAGCCTGCGGGTCGGGGAATTCTCCTTCAGCATGAGAATGGAAGAAATATTCAAATTCTTTTTTTCGCCCCTCCTGTACAGCTTTTACCAGGTCGGTATCCCCATGACTAACAAAATACTGAAACCTGTTCTTTTCGCCAAACTCCTCACCCATAAAAAGCATAGGCACATAAGGGGACGAAATTATAGTTGCAGCAGCAAGTTTTTGTTTTTCAAAACTCACTAGTTCGGCCAGCCGCTCTCCCAGCAACCGGTTCCCCACCTGGTCATGATTCTGTATACATATTACGAAATTGGAAGGATCTAACCCTTTGGGGCTGTTGCCAACGCTTCGTTTTCTGAAATTGGAATATTTACCGTCATAGACAAAAGCCTGTTTAAAAGCTTTTCCCAAATATTCCATTTTTCCGAAATCGGCATAATAACCGGCTTTTTCGCCGGTAAGAACAGTATGTAGGGAATGGTGGAAATCATCCACCCACTGGCCTTCCAATCCAAAACCACCTTCGGTATATTCTTTTACTAATTTTGTGTCATTAAGATCACTTTCGGCAATGAGATTGTATCTTCTCCCGGTCTTTGCCTCCAGCTCATCTGTCTTTTCACTCAGCTCTTTGAGAAAGTGTCTTGCGCCACGGTCTATGATCTCATGAACAGCATCCAGGCGAAGGCCGTCAAAATGAAAATCTTCCAGCCACATTAAAGCATTCTGGATAAAATGATGCCTCACGGGATCTGAATATTCATCGTCAAAATTAAGGGCGCTTCCCCACGGAGTGTGATATTTATCTGTGAAATAAGGACCGTACTGCGAAATGTAATTTCCTTCGGGTCCAAGATGATTGTAAACCACATCGAGCAGGATGCTGAAGCCCCGGTTATGACAGGCATCAATCAATTTTTTGAGGCCGTTAACTCCGCCATAACTTTCCTCGGCTGCAAAAGGATAAACCCCGTCATAACCCCAGTTACGCTCTCCCGGAAATTGTGCAATTGGCATCAACTCCAAGGTATTGATTCCCAATTCTTTAAGATGGTCAAGTTTTTCGATAATGGACTCAAAAGTTCCGGCAGGAGTGAATGTTCCCACATGGATCTCGTAAATGATCATGTCGTCGATCTCCCTGCCTTTCCAGGAGTTGTCCTGCCAGGAATGACCTGAATGATCTATGACCTTAGACCAGGAATGTACACCCTGTGGCTGGGAAAGAGAGGCGGGATCGGGAAATTCATCTTTTTTATTCAGCCTGAACTTATACAGCGTTCCCGGCCTAATATTGTTGATGGTTTTACTCCAGTAACCTTGATCATCTTTGGTAAGAGCCACCGGCTCCGGAATATTTTTTATGACTACTTCAATGGATTCGGCAAAAGGTGCCCATACGCAAAACTCAACCTCTTCATGTCCTATATATACTGCACCAACTTTCTTAACCATAGATATCTTTTCTTCCTGAATTTTCAATCACATTCAAAGCTAAGAAGGATAAAACGGAAGATTTAATGTTTAATACTTTTTTAACTAAGGGTGTGCTTTTACTTGCCTAAATTTAAGTGTTTTAGAATACACAAAGACTTGAAATCACTGGTATTTCGGGAAATAATCAACCTTTTATCCTTTAAATAAAACATATGAAAATAGATGGTCATAAGCGAGTTAGTATAAGAAATGTGAAACCCCAAATTGACTGTGGAAAGTACCCGATAAAAAGAGTAATAGACGAAGAAATAAAAGTAGAAGCCGATATATTTGGTGACGGCCATGATAAGGTGGACGCTGTGCTCCATTACCGGGAGAAAAAGAAAGGCAAAGGTCGCGAAAAGAAATGGCAGGAACAGCCTATGAGCTTTATAGGTAATGACCGGTGGACCACTACTTTCAAGCTTGGTGAAACAGGAGATTATGAATACACCATTGAATCATGGGTAGATCACTACACAACCTGGCAGGACGGCCTTGAGAAAAAAGCTGCCGCAAACCAAAATCTTAAAACTGAACTTCTTATTGGAGCCGAACTTATGGAAGAAGCGCTTTCCCGCGCCTCTGCTCCCAATAAAAAGAAACTCAAAGAATGGATTGAGCTTTTACGGGACGAAGAGCATGAACAAAGAGCAGTTTCTGAAGCTTTGAGCGACGGTGCCTCCAAAGCGATGTATGAATCCCGTGATCGCAATAAAGCTTTCTCATACGATAAGACTCTTGAGGTAAGAGTGGAAAGAAAAAAGGCGCTTTTTAGTGCCTGGTATGAATTTTTTCCGAGATCTGCATCCCCCGAGAAAGGCCGTCATGGAACATTTAAAGACTGTGAAAATGTGCTGCCCGAGGTGGCAAAAATGGGGTTTGACACCATCTATTTCCCTCCTATTCATCCTATAGGGCGCAGCCACCGTAAAGGTCTCAACAATGCTACCGAAGCCGAGGAAGGAGATCCCGGATCACCATGGGCAATAGGAGCCAAAGAAGGAGGACATAAAGCAATTCATCCCGAACTTGGAACTATGGAGGATTTCAAACGTCTCGTGAAAAAAGCCAAGGATATGGATATTGAAATAGCCCTTGATTTCGCTATTCAATGTTCCCCAGATCACCCTTATGTTAAGGAGCACCCGCAATGGTTCAAATGGCGACCAGATGGCACCGTGCAATATGCCGAAAACCCGCCCAAGAAATACCAGGATGTGCTACCCGTCAATTTTGAAACCGAAGACTGGGAAAATCTTTGGGATGAACTTAAGAGCATCGTTGAATTTTGGATTGACAAAGGTGTAAATGTCTTTAGAGTAGATAATCCTCACACCAAGACTTTTCCATTCTGGGAATGGTGTATTAAGGAGATCAACAAAAAACACGAAGGCATTATTTTCCTTGCGGAAGCTTTCACCCGCCCAAGGGTAATGGAAGAGCTGGCGAAGATTGGCTTTAATCAATCCTACACCTATTTTACCTGGAGGAACACCAAAGAAGAATTTCAGGAATATCTAACAGAATTAACTAAAACTGAAGTAAGGGAGTACTACAGACCTAACTTTTGGCCGAATACACCCGATATCCTTCCAATATCACTTGAACACAGGGAAGAACCTTCTTTTATTATAAGGCTTATCCTGGCTGCAACCATGTCCTCAAATTACGGATTGTATGGACCCGTGTTTGAATTCGGCTTAAACGAGCCTTATCCAGGCAAAGAGGAGTATGTTCACTCAGAAAAATACCAGATCTATCACTGGGACTGGCACCGCAACACGCGCACCAAAGAAATGATAAGCATTCTCAACAGGATAAGGAAGGAAAATGAGGCGTTGCAAACCACCTGGAATATAGAATTTTGTGATACAGATAATGACCAAATTATATGTTATTCCAAAGTAGACCAGGAGGAAAAAAATAAACTAATTATCGTTGTGAACCTTGATCCCCACAATACTCAGGCAGGTTGGGTCCAGGTGCCGCTGGAACGTCTTAAAATTGAAAACCATGACTCCTACTCTGTAAGAGATCTTCTTACGGGAGCGAGTTATATATGGCAGGACGAGTGGAATTTTGTTGAATTACATCCACGGGCAATTCCCGCACACATATTAAAAGTTGAAACTAAAAAACCAATACAATAAAGACAAAAAAATGATCAAACCAATTCAAGCGAGCGATCAGGAAACCTGGTATAAAGATGCTATAATTTATGAACTTCATATCAAAGCTTTTTTTGACAGTAACGGAGACGGAATAGGTGATTTCGAAGGCCTTCTCGAAAAACTGGATTATCTGGAAGATCTTGGTGTTACAGCTATTTGGCTGCTTCCTTTTTATCCTTCTCCCTTAAAGGATGATGGATATGACATAGCAGATTACTACAGTATAAATCCCTCCTATGGGGATCTCGACACCTTTAAAAAACTTATCGATGAAGCCCATCAGCGCGGATTAAAAATCATTACCGAGCTGGTCATTAATCACACTTCAGATCAACACCCGTGGTTCCAGAGAGCCCGTAATGCCCCAATTGGATCTCCAGAAAGGGATTATTACGTTTGGAGTGATGACCCAGATAAATATAAAGACACAAGGATCATCTTTACCGATACAGAACCTTCCAACTGGACCTGGGACCCCGTGGCAAAGCAATATTTTTGGCACCGTTTCTTTAGTCACCAACCCGATCTAAATTTTGACAATCCGCAGGTACAGCAGGAAGTATTCGATGTCCTGGACTTCTGGTTCGACCTGGGAGTGGATGGCTTTAGGCTTGATGCTGTTCCATATCTTTTTGAAAGAGAAGGTACCAACTGTGAAAACCTTCCCGAAACACATGATTTCTTGAAGAAGCTGCGGACCCATGTTGACAGCAAGTATGAAAACAAATTATTGCTGGCAGAAGCCAATATGTGGCCGGAGGATTCGGCTGAATATTTTGGTGAAGGAGATGAATGCCATATGAACTACCATTTCCCTATAATGCCCAGGATGTTTATGTCGGTCAAAATGGAAGACAGATATCCGATAATGGACATTATCGACCAGACACCCGATATTCCCGAAAACTGCCAGTGGGCAATCTTCCTTAGAAATCACGATGAACTTACTCTGGAAATGGTGACCGATGAGGAGAGGGATTATATGTATAAGGTGTATACTAAAGATCCACAGGCAAAGATCAATGTGGGAATTCGCCACAGGCTCGCTCCCTTGTTAGAAAATAACAGGAATAAGATCGAGTTGATGAATGTATTGCTGTTCTCCCTTCCCGGAACTCCTGTTATATATTATGGAGATGAAATTGGAATGGGAGATAACTTTTACCTGGGAGACCGGGATGGCGTTAGAACGCCAATGCAATGGTCTTCACACCGTAATGCAGGTTTCTCACATGCCAATCCACACAAGCTTTATCTACCCGTGATCATTGATCCCTCATATAAATATGAATCTATCAATGTGGAGACAGAGCAAATGAATTCTTCTTCCCTTTTGTGGTGGATGAAAAGGATCATTAGCATGAGGAAAAAGTTCAAAGCCTTTGGACGTGGAGATATTAATTTCCTTTCTCCAAGTAATGCCAAAATTATTGCATATACCCGAACCTTTGAAGATGAGGATATCCTGGTGCTTGGAAATCTTTCCAGATTTCCTCAGGCTGCCGAATTAGACCTGGAGGCTTATGAAGGTTACATTCCTGTTGAAGTATTTAGTCATAATAAGTTTCCAAGGATCACAGAACATCCATATTTATTCACGATGGCTCCTCATGGATATTACTGGTTCCAGCTGCAAAAAGAGGAAGGACACATAAAAAAATCTGAAACTCCCCTTCTGCAAGTTGATAATTGGGAACAATTACTTCAAAATAAGATCAGGTACAAATTCGAACACTATGTATTGCCTGAATATTTGAACTCCTGTCGTTGGTTTGGTGGTAAATCCAGGGTCATCCAGAACATTAATGTGGTTAATAAGGTTGATATCCCCGTAAAGGACATGCCTTCCACCTTAATTACCATTGAGGTAAGCTACAACGACGGATTACCTGAAGTTTATCAACTCCCTCTAGGATTTCTAAGTCCCAGGCATGAAGAAGAGTACAAGGAAATACCTGCAAAAGGAATAATTGCAAAGCTTAAGCTGGGCGAAGAGGAAGGATATCTTTTTGATGCTGTTTACAGTGAAAGTTTTAGAAACGTACTGTTTAAGAACATCAAAAAGGGCAGAAAACTTCAAAGTGGTCGAGCAAACCTGGTATTCTATCACAGTGAAGATACTTTTGAACCCGAAAAAGAAAAGGTCCATTCAAAGATCCTTAATGCCGAGCAAAGTAATACTTCCCTCATATTTGATAATAAATATTTTCTGAAGTTATATCGTAAACTGGATAATACCATTAATCCAGATCTTGAGATCACCAGGTATCTAACTGAAAAAACAGAGTATAAGAACTCTCCAAGATTTGTGGGTGCCATAGAATACAAACCCGATTCAAAGAACATCATTGTTCTTGGAATGATGCAGGACCTTATTCCAAATCAAGGCGACGCCTGGGATTATACAAAGGATGCTCTAAACCGCTTTTTTGACAGGGTATTAACCTTACCTAAAGAAAAAGAGTTCGAGGCGGTAGAACATACTTTGACTCCACTTTCCTATCAGGATCTTTCAGAAAACATGCAGGAATTAATGGGTGCAATTTTCCCTGAAAGAATGTTCCTGCTGGGCCAAAGAACTGCAGAAATGCACAAAGCCCTGGCTGCAAATCCACATGAGAAAGATTTCGAACCAGAACCTTTCTCTCTGCACTACCAGAGATCGCTGTTCTCTTCCCTGCAGTCGCTCACGCGAAACGCCTTCCAAAATCTTCAAAAGAGTATAAAAACCCTTCCGAAGCATATTCAGGAAGAAGCACAGGAAGTGCTTAATATGAAGAACGATGTACTCCAGGTGTTTAAAAAGGTCTATGACCATAAAATACCGATCATGAAAATAAGGACCCATGGGGATTACCACCTTGGGCAGGTTTTATGGACAGGAAAAGACTTTGTGATCATTGATTTTGAAGGAGAACCGGCAAGATCGTTTAGTGAAAGAAGATTAAAAAGATCTCCCCTTCGCGATGTTGCGGGAATGGTTCGCTCATTCCACTATGCCGCTTTTGGAAGCATCCTGGAATCTGAACTGGATGCCCACAACAAAGAAGGGGACCTGGATAACTGGGCAGAAAACTGGTATTATCTGGTAACACAGATGTTCCTTAAAGGCTACTATGAGCATGTTGGGGATAACAATTTCATTCCCGATGATGAGGAAGACACTAAGGTCCTTATGCAGATTTTCCTGCTTGAAAAAGCGATCTATGAAATGAATTATGAATTGAACAATCGTCCAGATTGGGTTTTGATCCCGCTAAGGGGCATTAAATCATGCATTAAACAATAAATTATGGCTAAGAAAGAAAACAATAACAAAAAAGATATAGATAAAAATGTTTCAGAAACCGGAAAGGCTCCCAAAGCTCCTATAGATAAAGGAAATACTTCTGCCGAAGAATCGGGGGACGTGAAGGGACCAAAAGGTGTAGGAAGTAAAACCCCGAAGAAAAGTGACACTAAAAAAACCTCTTCGGTTAAATCAACTTCTGAAAAGAAAACGGCAGCAAAGAAAACTTCAGCTACCAAAAAATCTACTACCTCAAAGGCAAAGTCAACCTCTGAAGAGAAAACCAAGCCAACAAAGCTAAAAACAGGTTTACCCAAAACTAAAATGCCCGATGCAAATAGTGCTGTCAAACCTAAACCTAAAAGCAAGGCCAGGAAAACATCTGCAGAAAAGAAAAAGCAGGATACGCAGTCTAAACCGGCAAAATTTCAGAAGCCTTTGACAGATGATCAGGTGCCCGATGTGGCTGCACCGGCAACCAAGGTTACAACCACTCCAGAGGAGAATCCTGAGAAGAAAACCGGCACCCGAAAATCGGCAGGGAAGAAAGCCGCTGCTACTCCTAAAAGTGAAGCAAAGAAGGCAGAAAAAAAACCGGCAAAGAAAATGTCCCGCCAAAAAAAGGTTCCGGGAATAAGCGCCGAAGAGAAAATGAAGTTGCCCAACACTTCTCCTTCCGAAGATTTAAAAGATGCGGCTAAAGAAACAGCCGGTAAGATTAAAAAAACGGTATCATCCAAAAAAGGTTCTAAAAAGGACCTTGAGAAAAAAGCAAAGGATCTCATTCCCGATCCCGAGGATGTAAAAGCGGCAGCCGGAGGTTTAGCGGAAAAGGTGATCCCGGCAGCAGAAAAAGCTAAGAAAAAGCTAGAGGAAATTTTACCCGGTAAAGAAGAAGTAACCGCAGCTGCTAAAAAGGCGAAGGAAACAGTAGAAGACCTTACCACAGATAAAAAACAGGAGCAAAAATCCTCTTCAGATAAACCTGTAGAGGCCACTCTTTTTACAGAGTTCGATACTCACTTATTTAGAGAAGGAAAACATTATCACCTCTACAACAAACTGGGTTCTCACCTCATGGAATATATGGGAACCGAAGGAGTCTATTTTGCAGTTTGGGCTCCCAATGCCGAAAAAATTTCGGTAGTTGGGGACTTTAATAACTGGGATAGAGAAGCACATCCAATGAACGCCCGCTGGGACAACTCAGGTATCTGGGAGGTATTTATACCCGATGCCAAAAAAGGCAGTTTGTACAAATATTTTATTAGATCAACAAATGGTTATGAAGCCGACAAAGGGGATCCTTTTGCCTTTCAATGGGAAACGCCACCAAATACCGCCTCTATGGTCTGGGATCTTGAGAATACCTGGAAGGATAATGATTGGATGAAGGACCGGGCAAAGAAAAACGGAAAACCGCAACCCATGTCTGTTTATGAACTTCATTTAGGTTCCTGGAAGAGAGTTCCAGAAGATGATCTGCGTTCTCTTAGCTATCTTGAACTTGCTGAGCAACTTCCAAAGTACATTAAGGAGATGGGCTTTACTCACGTAGAGTTTATGCCGGTAATGGAACATCCGTTTTTTGGATCCTGGGGTTACCAGATCACAGGATATTTTGCTCCTTCGAGCCGTTTTGGGACGCCGCAGGAATTTATGCAGCTTATTGATAGCCTGCACCAGGAAGGGATTGGAGTAATTTTGGACTGGGTTCCCTCCCACTTCCCTTCAGATCTCCATGGGTTACACTATTTCGACGGAACCTATCTTTACGAACACGCCGATCCCCAAAAAGGATTCCACCCGGACTGGCAGAGTTACATCTTTAACTATGGCCGTAATGAAGTACGCTCCTTCCTTATTAGTAACGCATTATTCTGGCTTGATAAGTTCCATGCCGATGGATTGCGCGTAGATGCAGTGGCATCAATGCTGTACCTTGATTACTCCAGAAAAGAAGGAGAATGGGAGCCAAATGAATTTGGGGGTAGAGAAAACCTCGAAGCTATTAGTTTCCTTAAGGAATTCAATGAAGTAGTTTACAAAGAGTTTCCCGATGCCATTACCATTGCCGAAGAATCCACAGCATGGCCAATGGTTTCCAAACCCACCTATATTGGTGGACTTGGCTTTGGAATGAAGTGGATGATGGGATGGATGCATGACACCCTTAAATATTTTAGTGAGGATCCAGTTCACAGAAAACATCATCATAATACGATCACTTTTAGCACGAATTACGCTTTTACAGAAAATTTCATGCTTCCGTTGTCACACGATGAGGTAGTCTATGGAAAACAATCCATTCTTAATAAAATGCCGGGGGATACCTGGAACAAGTTTGCGAACCTGCGAACGTTATATTCCTATATGTATTCTCACCCCGGAACCAAGCTTCTCTTTATGGGAGCTGAATTCGGGCAGAGTACAGAATGGAACCATGATTCCAGTCTTGAGTGGCATTTGACCAATGAAGCTCCACATCGACAAGTCCAGGAAACTTTTAAGGAGCTAAATGAGCTCTATAAAAAGGAACCTGCCTTATATGAAAAAGCATTTTCCCCAGAAGGTTTTGAATGGGTGGATTATAATGATGAAGAAAACAGTATTATTAGCTTTTTACGAAAGGGAAATGATCCTAAAGACAACATTCTTGTGGTGTGCAACTTCACCCCTGTACCAAGGGAGAACTATAGGATTGGAGTGCAGGAAGCAGGAGACTGGAAGGAGATCTTTAACAGCGATGACGAAAAACTTGGAGGCAGTAATGTTAAGAATCACGGAAAAATTGAAAGTCAGGAATTGCCGGCACACAGGCAGAAACATTCTCTTTCTCTTACTATACCTCCCATGGCTGTGATTTACCTTAAGAGATCATAACATTCTAATAAAAAAAGAACTGCCCCGAATTGTTTCGGGGCATCTTTTTTATTAAAATTATTTAATCGATAGATTTATGGAGCGTATATTTTAACCTGTTTCAAAGAACTTTTAATGGTTATATCGTATCTTCAGAACTCATTACTAAAAAAGAAATTGTGAAAAATATTAATGCCTATGCAGCCCAGACGGCAAATGAAGATCTTGCACCTTTCAAAATTGATAGAAGGGAGCCGGGGCCCGGGGATGTCGAAATCGAAATCCTCTTTTGTGGCGTTTGCCACTCCGATATTCATACCGCCCGCAACGAATGGGGCGGCACGAAATATCCCTGCGTACCCGGACATGAAATAGTGGGAAAAGTTACCCGCGTTGGGAAGGAAGTAACTAAATATCAAGAAGGAGATACTGTGGGCGTAGGTTGTTTTGTCGACTCCTGCGGTCACTGTGAAAATTGTGAAGAAGATTTAGAACAGTATTGTCTTAAAGGTCCTACAGCTACTTACAATTCCCCTTCACCCCTGGATCGGGAGGTTCACACCTATGGGGGCTACTCTTCTCACATAGTAGTAAAAGAAGAATTTGTATTAAAAATTTCTGATAAACTGCCGCTTAATGCCGTAGCTCCACTTTTATGCGCGGGAATTACCACCTACTCTCCTCTTCGTCGCTGGAATGTTAAAAAAGGGGACAAAGTTGGTGTGGTTGGCCTTGGTGGATTAGGGCACATGGCGGTAAAATTAGCATCCTCAATGGGTGCCGAAGTTACTATGCTAAGCCGCTCTCCACGAAAAGAGCAGGATGCCAATGAATTAGGTGCTGCACATTTTCAACTCACTACCAGTGAAGAAAATATGAAAAACATGGCGGGACGGTTTAATTTGATCATCAATACTGTTTCGGCACAACACGATTACAACCAGTACCTCAACCTTCTTAAAACAGACGGTGTTATGGTACTGCTGGGAATACCTCCCAAACCTTCAGAAGTACAGGCAGCGCAGTTGATCATGAAGAGACGAAGCCTTGTTGGTTCTCTTGTTGGAGGAATTAAGGAAACTCAGGAGATGCTGGACTATTGTGCAGAGCATGGAATAGTTTCAGAAGTAGAAATGATCAACATCGATCAAATCAACGAAGCTTATGAAAGAACCTTAAGTGCAGATGTGCGCTACCGCTTTGTAATAGATATGAAATCTCTTAAAAATCAAAACTAACTACAACAATGAAAAGAAAAGCAACAGCCGTATGGCACGGCACGATCAAAGAAGGAAAAGGAAATTTATCAACCCAAAGTCAGGTACTGCAAAAAACGCCTTACTCATTTCATACCCGGTTTGAAGATGAAAAAGGAACTAATCCCGAGGAACTCATAGGGGCAGCCCATGCGGGCTGTTTTGCCATGCAGTTATCTGCAAATTTAAGTAAGGAAGATTTTAATCCCGTAGAGCTGGAAGTCAAAAGTGAAATAACCTTTGAGGACGGCACTGTGAAAAGATCTCATCTTATACTAACCGCCAAAGTACCGGGAATTTCCCAGGAAAAATTCAATGAACTCGTAAAAGACGCCAAAGAAAATTGTCCCATTTCCAGGTTACTAAATACCGAGATCACTCTTGAATCAACTCTTAACGGCTAAGAATTGATTCTTTTAAAACTTTAGAAAGCGCTTCAAAAATGTCATTTTTGAGGCGCTTTTCCATTTTGTTTTCCTGCACGTATTTTTGATTGACTTCCAACTCTATTCCTACATAATGATCTGGAAACCTTTGTCTAAGATAAGTAGTGAAGCCATCATCAACCCCCAGGTAAGGATAGTTGAAGCAGGTTTTTAAATCACTATTCTGTCGAAAGATCTGGTTCTTGAATTCATGACAGAACTCTTCTTCAGCTTTTCTCACGGGATCATACAACAAACCAATATCGGCATCTCTTAACTCCCCATTTAATTCGGGAGTGAAAGTATGGACAGAAATATGCACTATCTCTTTCCCTTCTGAAATTGAATCTGCAATCCTTCCCTCAACAAAATTCCTGTAAGGCAAATAATATTCTCGCAGTAATTCCTCTTTTTGAGCCTCCGGAAGTTGTACAGTAAATTCTGAAAATAACTGTGGGTGCCCCAGAGAACGGTTTGGCTCAATCAAGAGTCTGCTTATCATATACTCCTGACTAAAAATTGCCAGGGGAGACAAATGCTTCAGGAGATCTAATGCTCCCGGGTCATAGCCGCGGTGGGTTTCCAGCACTTCCCCTGCTTTAGAAAAATACTCTTCGTACTTCTCCGGGATCTCATTACCGGCGTGTTCACATGTTAGAAATAAATTCAAGATTTAAATTTTGATACCTGGTTAATTGGTCTTTACCGTCTTATTACTCAAGAACATCCTGTTCTCCTGCAAACACTGCCCCAGCTCTTTATAGATCTTCAAGAGGTTTTCTTCTGAAGGATCTTCGCCCAAAGCATTTAAGATCCTTGTTGAAAGGCTGCCATTTTGAAGCAGGAATTCTATACTTTCTTGATGTTTTTCAGATATATTTTCTTTTACAAGAGAATAGATCTTTTCCCAAATTTGCTTTACACTTACAGGGGCCTTCAAGTCAAAAATAGCAGCAAACTTCTCACTTTCAACAAGCGTTTGTTCAGCATCTTTGATCACTGCATTAAAGATCTCAAAAATGTCATTTTCGTGCCATTGCTTTTGATCTTCAAGAGTAACCAATTCCTCGCTAACCAGAAGCTTTAATGCTTCAATAATGAGCACAGCGATAGCAACATCGGCTTTAGGGCATTCCTGTATGTCAATAACTCTTATTTCTATTGCGCCACGATCAAAGCGTGCTATGGCCCCACGGGAATTGAGAAAGTGATGGTCCAGGATATTTTCGGTATCATGAGGCCTAATTGCTTTATTGATGGGCTCAAATATCCCGGTGTGATATTCCTGTTTGGAGAAAAGCTGTTCAGGGATCACCTTCCCTGTCATCTCTGGGATCTCTTTTTGATTTGTTTTATAGACATGCATCCTGGTATCTTTAAAACCGGTAATTTTCCCTTCAAAAATAGGAGAACTGGCACTCAACCCCGGGATAATAGGCAGCAGGATACGCACGGCAGCATGGAGTTTTTCAAATTGTGCATCTCCCGAAAAAGGCAGGTTGATGTGCATACTCTGTACATTACTCCAGCCATGTCCACGACAGTCAAAAATACGGTTATACAGGGCGTAGATTTTACTGTAACTGTGCTGCCATAGCTGCATTTCCCTTTCGGGATTCATTAGTGGATGTGCAGCTGTGGGTAGAAGCTCGCTGTCAAAATCTTTCAAAAGCCGGTTCATCTCCCTTACGTTTTCTGCAAAAAGGACATCCAAGGTTTCGAGATCTGCAGTTGGGCCGTTGGTTTTAAGTTCCACCACATGGGCAACCAGTTCATTGCTCCACTCAATTTTTCCGTTCTCCACATCTGAGGTGATGGAGCCGCTTTTTTTTATAAATAGCTTGTCTACGATATGATTTACTTTGTAGGTAGCGGAGTTCACTATCATGTACTCCAGTTCTATTCCATAGACTTCAAAAAGGTTATAACTCATTCGGTTTTTTTATCCAGCCGGTTTTTAAGGGCAGTAAGAATCTCAATATAAATTTTATCACCATAATAGCGATCTTCAATGCCAAAATCAATGTTGGGATTATCATTAATCTCGATCACCAGAGGTTTTCCATTGACCTCTTTAACATCGATCCCATATAATCCTTTCCCCATTAGTTTGGCCGATTTTAAGGCCACATCCAGTATCTTTTTTGGCACATCCTCAATGGAGATCACATCTGCATCGCCTTCGTTATCATCTTTCTTCTTTGCATTCCAGTTATATATTTGCCAGTGGCCTTTCGCCATATAATAACGGCAGGCAAATATTGGTTTATCATCAAGTATCCCAATGCGCCAGTCGAAATCTGAAGGGGTATATTCCTGGGCTATTACAAGCTCAGATTTTTTCAACATCTCCCCTACCAGTTTTTCGTACTCTTCGGCTGTAGAGGCTTTTTTGACTCCGAATGAAAAAGTGGAATCGGGAGATTTTAAGACCAGGGGCAAACCTGTCTTTTCAATAATTTTATTTCGGTTATCCTTATGAACAATGATAGTCTTTGGTGTAGGAATTCCCGCGTTTTCAAGGGCTTCGGCCATAAAAACTTTATTACAGCACTTGAGGATAGCATCGGGATAATCCACAATGGCTATATCTTCCTGTTGTGCTTTTCGGGCAAAAGCATAAGCGTCATTATTTACCTCTGTACTCTGTCTTATAAAAAGCGCATCAAATGCCGAGAGCCTGGAGAGGTCTTTTGGAGACACAAATTCCACATAAAAGTTCATTTTTTCAGCCAGCTCGGCGAACTTCTTTAAAGCTTTAGGATTACTTGGTGGAGCGGGATCGTGATCCTGAACAAGGATGGCAAGATCATATTCAGAAGTTTCATTTTTGGGGGTATCGTACCTCTTTTTCGCAAAATACTGAATTGCGAATTCCCGCATGGAGCTCTTATGATCATCGGGGATTTCAACTTCAGATAAAGCCTTGATAGATTTTATGTTCCATTTATTGCTATAAGAGAATTTCACCCTTAAAAACGGAATTTGAAAATGCCTGTGAAACATCGCGCTTAACTCCCGGTATTTTTGGGCCACATTTTGACCAAAATAAATACTAAGAGTAAATTCAGCAGATTTTATTCCTTTTAAGCTTTTTTGAATAAGGTCATCAAACTCATCTGATACGATCTTCACCAGCTTTGGTTCCCTAAGGTCTACCAGGTTCATCACTGTTGGGATGGCAAGATGGCCACGAGCTTCAGCCAAGAGAGAAACGTAATAACCCTGACTTTGGTACGAATAGTCTTTACAAAGATTGAAGATCCGGGCTTTTTTAAGCTGAAAAAAATTGGGGTTTGTAAGATAATCCCGGGCCGATATTACCTCCATGTTCTCAAGGGATAAATTCCAGTTTTCGGGTTTATTTACAACTAAAAATTTCTTCATTAATTTTAAAATATTTTAATCAAAGGTATATCAAAATTCTTCTGAAAATTCAGATAAAAAATTTTACTTCCGGGAGCAAATTCTGAAGTTTTCATCTTTCCACAAAAGAATTTAAATACCTGAAATGATATTCAGTTGATCCCGTTTTGACCTTTGAGACCAAAGTGAGTATTCTTGCTTAAATATATCTTTAAACTTAAGTATAATCCATCAAAATACAAGTAATGACGGCCAGTTTTAATTCTGAAAAGTCCCCAAAAGAATCTTTGATACCATGAACTAAACGTCTCCGGGATTATTTTGAAAAGATGGACAGGGTTTGGATCATTTGAAAGTCAGCGATGCAAGAATTGATGCGTGGCGGCCAAATTACATATTCAAAAGATCACTTGCTTAGGAAGGTGTGAAAATTAGAAAAATAAAAAACCTTCCAGTGGGAAATGCCGGAAGGTTCTTTTCTAGAAGTTAATAAATCTTGCCCCTAAATTAGCCCCGAAATATTTCCTTCCAAATCAATACTTATATTTTCTGATGCAGGGTGTGCAGGCAACCCCGGCATGCGCATCATATCTCCGGTAATTGGGATCAAAAATCCCGCTCCGGAAGCAATCTCTATTTCACGTACATTCAATGTAAATCCTGTTGGTCTTCCAAGAAGTATAGGATCATCTGAAAGGGATTTCTGCGTTTTGGCTATACAAACCGGAAGACCTTCCAGGCCAAGGTTAGTAATGGTCTTTAAGTCACGCATAGCTTTTGGTGCAAATTCGACCTTTTCGGCACCGTAGATTTTTTTGGCTATAGTTTCTATTTTATGGATCACCGAATCTTCCCAGCTGTACAGTGGTTTAAACTCTGATTTCCCTTCTTCAATAGCTTCAATTACTTTACGAGCCAAGTCAAGCGCTCCTTCCCCTCCTTTTGCCCAACCATCTGAAAGAGCAACTTTAATATTCAGTTTTTCGGCCAGTTCCTGGATCACTTGTATTTCCTCGTCACTGTCGCTAAAGAATTTATTAATTGCTATTACCGGAGTAATATTAAATTGACGGGCATTTTCCAGATGTTTCTCCAGGTTTGGCAATCCCTTTTTCAAAGCTTCCACATTAGGAATAGTAAGGGAAGAAAGAGGTGCCCCACCATGATATTTTAATGCTCTTATTGTTGTGGTCATCACCACAACCTTTGGTGCAAGACCTGCACTCTGACATTTAATATCAAGAAACTTTTCTGCACCAAGATCAAAACCAAATCCGGCTTCGGTAACTGTATAGTCCGAAAGACTCATTCCCATGCGGGTAGCGATAACGGAGTTGGTCCCTTGTGCAATATTAGCAAATGGTCCCAGGTGAATAATGGCAGGATTCCCTTCAATGGTTTGTACCAGGTTAGGTTTAAGCGCATCCTTAAGAAGAGTTGCCATGGCGCCTTCAGCATTAAGATCCCTGGCGTAAATTGGTTTTTTATCAAAAGTAAAACCGATAAAAATGTTTCCTAAACGACCTTTTAGATCCTCAAGATTTTCGGCCAGGCACATGATGGCCATAATTTCTGAAGCTGCAGTAATATCAAAACCGCTTTCCCTCGGAATACCGGAACCCGTTCCGCCAAGGCCAATGACAATATTTCGCAACGAGCGGTCATTCACGTCCATTACCCGTTTTAAAGAAACGGTACGTGGATCAATACCCAGGTTGTTGGTTTTTGACTGAATATTATTGTCCACCAGAGCTGCCAGGAGATTGTGGGCTTTTTCAATGGCCGAAAAATCTCCGGTAAAATGAAGATTAATGTCTTCCATAGGTAATACCTGCGAATACCCTCCTCCGGTTGCTCCTCCTTTAATACCAAATACCGGCCCCAGGGAAGGCTCCCTTAAGACCACCGTAGTTTGTTTCCCCAGCCTGTTTAAAGCTTCTGAAAGGCCTATGGAAACTGTCGTTTTCCCTTCTCCTGCAGGAGTCGGAGAAACAGCCGAAACCAGGATAAGGGTACTGTTATCTACCTTGGTCCTGTCAATCTTATTAAGAGGTATCTTCGCCTTATATTTCCCGTACATCTCAATGTCGTCGGGATCAAGGCCGAGCTTTTGGGCGATTTCTGTAATAGGTTTTAATTTGATGTCTTGGGCAATCTCGAGGTCTGTGAGCGGCGTAGTGGTCATCATTTATTTCCTGCTTTATATTGGACTCCAAAATTACATTATAAACAACGCGGGAATAATGATAAGGATCAGGTTTTTGAAAATTTCTCAAACGTTTTCGTGATAAATTGAAGGAGGCAGAAACTTAAACAAATTGATGAAGAAAAAATTATCGTCTGGCGACAAAAATTTACTCGTCCTTTAATCATTTATCAAGAACTAACAATCTAAATTTTAGAGCCTTACATTATTAATGCATTTTAAAAATTTTATCAAAAAATAAATCTTTTTTAATATTAGATCCTTTTTTACTGTAAATTTAAATCATCACAGTATGATATATTTCGCATCCTCCACTGTGGCGTTAATTTCCCCAATAGGCTTTTTATTTTTTCCCCCCGAGTGTTTAATCTTTAAATCTTTTATTATGGAAAAAAATTTCTCCTATGGAACAAAGCTTTTCATTTTATTAAGCTTGTTATTTTCAGGACAGTTGATGGCACAGGTGCCTTTGCTAGATCCTTTACTTCATCCAAAATTTGAAAATCCTCTTCCCTTTCCTTCGGTTTTGCAGCCAACCAACAAGGGTAAAATTGATTATGAAGTATTCATTGAACAAACCGTCCAGGATCTGGGAATTGTAAATTCACAGGGAAAGCCATTTGGAAAGAAAACAAAAGTTTGGGGTTATGGTCTTAAGGATGAGGCAACTTATCCCGGACCTACAATTGAGGCTCGTTCAGGAATTCCCATAAAAATAAAATGGACTAATGATCTGCCAGAAAAACATTTACTCACCATTGATAGAAACATTCATTGGGCAGGAACTGATATGGGCGGAGTTTTACCTGATTGGGGAAAGGGAAAGGATTTTAATGGCATCCCTACCGTTACCCACCTTCACGGGGGACATACTGATGCCGATAGCGATGGTCATCCTGAAGCATGGTATACCCCTCACTTTAGATATACAGGCTCTAACTTTTTCAATAATAAAGGAGTTTTTACTTATGACAACAGTCAGGAAGCCGCAACCTTGTGGTATCATGACCACACTATTGGAATTACCCGCTTAAATGTTTATGCCGGACTCGCCGGCTTCTACCTTTTAAGAGATGATCATGAAGATGCCTTAAACCTTCCCAAAGGTGAATTTGAAGTTCCGCTGGCAATTCAGGATAGGTCGTTTACGGCAGATGGACAATTGTTTTACCCCTCACAAACCTTTACAGGTTTTGACCCGGATACTAATGAACCTATTACGTTTGAAAACTCCATTTTACCAGAAATGTTTGGGGATTTCATCCTTGTTAACGGGAAAGTTTGGCCCTTCCTCAATGTGCAGCCAAGGAAATACAGGCTACGTCTTCTCAATGGTTCCGATTCCAGATTTTATGATCTCTCCTTACCAGTGGTTTTTACCCAAATTGGCTCAGACGGTGGTCTTTTGGATGCACCGGTAGTAAGAGACAAGATTCTAATTGGTCCGGGTGAAAGAGTAGATGTTATTGTCGACTTTTCAGCACCCGAACTCTGGGGAGAGACATTGATCATGAAAAACACTGCCCGTTCTCCATATCCTTATGGGGTCACAGTTAATCCCCAAACGAGCGGACAAATTATGGCTTTCAAAGTAGTTACCCCACTCACTGATAATGATATGAGTGAAATCCCGGAAAATCTTCGAAAGACTTCTTCGACAGTTGATAAGAATTCTTCAAACACCCGGGAACTGGTTCTATTTGAGAATACCGATGAGTATGGACGTTTAATGCCATCCCTGGGAACTGTTGACCAAGGTGCTCTCACCTACATGGATGAATTAACTGAAAATCCTGAATTAGGTGCTACAGAAATATGGGAAATATATAATACCACACCCGATGCCCATCCCATTCATCTACATCTTGTACACTTCCAGGTTATCGAAACTCAAGAATTTGACGTTGATAATTCTGTATTTGGGGCCGGTAGCAGCTCTTCTGTGACTCTTTTGGGAAGTCCTTCCCCTCCTGCCCCTGAGAATGCCGGCCGCAAGGATACTTTTATAATTCTTCCCGGCGAAGTAGCAAGAGTTAAAGCATTTTTTGACAAACCGGGAGAATACGTATGGCACTGCCATATCCTTTCTCATGAAGACCATGACATGATGAGACCTTTTTATGTAGGAGATTACACAGCTCCGGCTATGGCCTCAATACAAACTATAAGCCTGTCCCCAGAAATATTGGAATTTCTTAAAATAACACCAAATCCCGTCCGCCAGCTATCAAAAATTCAGTTCAGAGTAAATGCAGATGCACAGGTGCTGGTAGAAGTCTATGATTTTTCGGGAAAAGTAGTTTCTACTCTACACAATGGCCTTGCGGGAGCTAATGTGGATCATGAAGTGGAGTTCGACAGAAGTGGGCTTCCCTCCGGTGCTTATATCTGCAAGCTAAGTACTGCAGATGGACGCTCGTTTGAAAAGATAATTATGGCAAAATAAAGCTGTTGTAGAACTGAGATGGCTGTCACCTACTTGGCAGCCATCTCTAATTTACCGCTTTAAAAAAAGCATCTATATGCTCCTGATCTCCACTAATAAATACCCTGTCATTTTGCAAAAGTTTGACATTGGGAAACACATTTTTGATCATTTCTCCTTTCCTTGAAACGGCGAGAATATTTACTCCGTAATTTCGGCGAACATCCACTTCTTCAATAGTTTTACCTACTACTGGTCCACTATCGGCTAAAACCCGCACACAACTTATTTTGAAATCGGGTATAGCAGAAGAGTTAAAGGTATGCACGGTTTTTCTGGATTGAAATACCTGGTAATTGTCTGCTCTAACAGAATCTACCAGGTTTTCTAATTCATCTATTGGCACAAGATAATTGGTAAGAACCCTTGAAAAGATTTCAATTGAAGTTTCGAATTCTTCAGGAATGACTTCATCTGCTCCCAGCGCAAGCAGCGGCTGAATTTCCTTCACGTATCTTGTTCTTACAACAATATAAACCGATGGAGATAGATGCCGAATATTTGAAACTATAGCCTTGGTAGCTTGTGGATCTGATATTGCCACAACCACTACCCTCGCCTTTTTGACATTTACCGAATCAAGCATGTGCTCCTGAACTGCGTCTCCATAAATTATAGGCTCCCCTTTTGCCTTCTCATGTCTTACTATCTGCGCATTTAGCTCCAGAATCAAATAGGGTATTTCTGCATATTTAGCTGCTCTGGCCAAATTTGTTCCATTGATTCCGTATCCAATTATTAACAGGTGATTTTCCAGTTCATTTTGAGTTTCATTCTCAGAAATTGATGTACTGCTACCTGTTCTCATATAAAGAGGCCTCAGTAAATAATTCGATATTTTCCCTGAAAACATAATAATGAAGGGAGTAAGAAACATGGTAAATACTGAAACTGAAAGGAAGTATTGATTCATTTCTGGAGATAGTAACCCGCTCTCAATCCCAATCCTCGATAAAATAAAAGCAAACTCCCCTACCTGGAACAAAGCCATTGATGTTAGGAGAATCGTTCTTAAAGGATATTTTAATGCAGCCACGGCAAAGGCAACCACACCACCTTTTACTATGAGTACTATAAGTACCATTAAAAGCACAATTCCGGCATTCTTTAAAAAGAATTGCAGGTCAAGCAGCATCCCTATTGAGATGAAGAAAAAACTGATGAAAAGCTCTCTAAAAGGTAAGATGGTACTTGTGGCCTGATGGCTATAATCAGATTCAGAAATAATCAATCCGGCGAGAAAAGCTCCGAAGGCGAGTGATAAACCGGCAGAAGCCGTTATAAAAGCTACAGTAAAACAGAGTGCTATTGTTGAAAGCAGGAACAACTCTTTACTCCGGGTTTTTGCTATAAGGTACATAACCCGTGGCACGATGTATTTGGCACTTAAATAGGTAAAGGCAATTACCAGGGCACTTTTCAATAACAAAAAAAAGATTTCATTCAGGAGATTGCCAGAACCTCCTGCCATGATGGGAGTTACCAGCATCATTGGAACCACGATAAGATCCTGAAAAATAAGGATTCCAAGGGCCGTACGGCCATGTGGTGCAGTGATCTCATTACGGTCCTGCAAAATCTTTAGCACTATTGCCGTGCTCGACAGAGAAAATAGAAAGCCGATAAATACAGATTCGTTCCAGGCAAAACCCAGAAGGTAGAAAATTAGTCCGGTAACTATGATACTAATACCAACCTGCATGAATCCTCCATAGAATACAGTGCGCTTCATGGAAGCCAGCTGTTTTATGGAAAGCTCCATCCCAATGACAAACATTAAAAGAATGACCCCAATCTCAGATAAGATCTCAACCTGTTCGGGATTTTCAATTAATCCGAAACTAAATGGTCCTATTATGATCCCCGTAATTAAAAAACCGAGAATAGAAGGAATTCGGAGGCGTTGCAACAGAAGTACTACCACTACTGAAAAACCCAATAATACCACAATGTCCTGAAGTAACGGAAAATGCATTCTTTAAACTTTACTTACTTCAAATTTATCGAATTCCCTCCTATAAATTCTGCTTTAAGCCGGTAGGATTCGTATAAATTTTCATTACAAAATCATTAATAACGTGAACAAAAATTTCTTTTTAATGTAAAAGGCTTATACAATTGTTCCCTCATTTA
The DNA here is from genome assembly GCF_026676115.1 of Salinimicrobium sp. TH3. Classification (GTDB taxonomy): domain Bacteria; phylum Bacteroidota; class Bacteroidia; order Flavobacteriales; family Flavobacteriaceae; genus Salinimicrobium. The sequence continues at coordinate 221,048 of NZ_JAPONB010000004.1, forward strand.
ATTTCCACAATAAATTTCAATGGATTTTAAGAATCCTAAACCTTGAATTTCATAAATTATAACCCTAATGATTATTTTCTATGTTTGGAATAAATGATATCCCTAAATTCCTGCTCGCCTTTTTCCTGGTCCTGCCTGTTATTTCAATAGTACATGAAGCAGGGCATGTATTATTTGCATGGCTCATGGGCGCCAAGAACATTCGGGTCGTTGTTGGAAGTGGAAAACCTGTTTTTACCAAAGGCATCATTGAAATTCGTCAATATTATTTTTGGTACGGCTTCTGTACTTTTGAGAATATTGAACGCAAAGAGAAACTGGCGAATATCCTGATCTTTTCGGGAGGTGCGCTTTTTAATTTGTTAAGCACTATTGCAGTGATCTTACTTGTAGAGAATAAATTCCTGGAGACGGGCATGATCACCTACCAGTTCACGTATTTTTCCATGTACTATGTGTTCTTTGCCCTGCTGCCCATGATCTATCCCGGAGGTAATTACAGCGATGGAAAGATGATCCTTGAGCTTGTGAAGAATAAAGAAGAGGTTATTAGGGAGCGTACCTACCGGGTCCAAAAGGAATCCAACGGAGGCAGCTGGCAGGTTCTGGACCATAAGAATAAGCTTGTTCAAACTTTCCAAAAAGAGGAAGATGCTGTGCAAAAAGCCCGGGAAATTGCACAGGAGCACCACCCCAGCCGTATTGTGCGAATCAATGGAGACGAAGAAAAAGAGATACAGAATTATCCCCGGATCCCTTTATAGCTATTTAACCACCCATAAGGGAACATCAAGGTTGGCATTGAACAGCTCCTCGGTCACCGTACCTACAGCAAAGGGAGAAAAGGTGTTTCCGCCTTTGTCTGACACCACCAGCATATCTACTTCTGAATTTCGAAGGTTGGTCATGATCTTTTGCGCGGCTCCCGATTCCCTTCCCATGAAGATAAGCGGTTCAATAGGTTGAGAATAGTCGAGCTTCTTCAGGAACTTCTCAAATTTCTCCTTTACGTGTTTTTCCACTTTTGGCCCCATTGATTCTGGGGAAACATAGGGAGAGAACTGTACAGGCACGCTGTAGACATGTACCACTTTTAGATCCCCATTATGTCCTTCCTGCAGGTCTTTAGTGACCCTGAAAACCTTCCGGGAATCATGGGAAAAATCGGTTCCTGCCCAGATAACATTCAGCTTCTCCTTTGCGGTTGCCGGTATCGCCAGGAGATCGCACTTTAACAAGCGTAAAAGTTTTCCACTTACTACTCCGGTCCCTTTTTCATGCTTTTTATTACCCACAATGGCGAGATCTATCCTGTACTTATCGACAATATATTTGAGTAAAGTTTCGCTGTAAGGATCTTCTGAAATGAGTACTTCCCAATTGGCTGATGCAGAAAAATACGTCTTTACCTTCTCATTCAATTCATCTCCGATCACCTCATCCAGGTTCACATCTTTAAGATGTTCTTCAAAAAGTTTGGAGATTTCATATTTCTTGATGTTGTGTACAAAATACACATTCTCCGCCTTCAGCCTTTCAGCAATAAAGGATGCGTAGGTGATGAGTTTTTCATCTATAGCTGAAAGATCCAGAGCGACGAGAATATTTTTGATCTTTTTCATGACTGATTTTCTTTATGGTTTCCTCCTCTTTTTTTAATAAGGTTTGAAATAACTTCTTCATAGCTCTCCAGTTCCTTCTGGGCTTTTTTCTCTTCGGCTTTTAGATATTCATCCCGCACACCGGTGTAAAGCGAATAGCACATGAAAAGCAGGATAAAAGCAAAAGGCAGCCCCGTGACTATAGAAGCCGTCTGCAGCGCCTGCAATCCCCCGCCTATAAGAAGGACGGCTGCAACAGCACCTTCGGCCACTGCCCAGAAGATACGCTGTCCTACAGGAGCATCGATCTTTCCGCCCGAAGTAAGGCTGTCAACCACTAATGATCCAGAGTCGGAAGAGGTGACAAAAAAACCGGCGATCAGGATCACTCCAATAATATTAAGAACTGCCGAGAAAGGAAAGTCCTCCAGGAAAACGAAGAGTGCGGTAGCGACATTATCATCAACTGCATTAATGATGGTATCGTCTCCTAAAAGCGCCTGCTGTATGGAGGTGCTTCCAAAAGCAGAGATCCAGAAAAATGTTATGAGCGATGGCACAATAAGCACACCTAATATAAATTCCCTGATGCTTCTTCCTTTTGATATCCGCGCGATGAACATCCCAACAAAAGGTGACCAGGCGATCCACCACCCCCAGTAAAAGACTGTCCAGGCATTCTGCCAGTCATTCCCGGTATAGCTCTCGGTCCAGGAGGAGATCTCTAAAAAGCTGAAAAAATAATTCCCTGTGTTCTGCACGAAGGACTGGAAAATGAAGATCGTTGGCCCCAGTACCACTACAAGCAGTAAGAGTAGAATTGCTATCCTCATGTTCCATTCACTCAGGAATTTCACTCCTTTATCCACGCCCAGCACCACAGAGATGGTAGCAATAGCGGTGATCCCGGCAATAAGGCTCACCTGGGTTACGATTCCGCTGTCAACCCCAAAAACGTGGGCAAGCCCTGCGGCTATCTGTTGTACTCCCAAACCAAGTGAGGTTGCCAGGCCAAATAGGGTAGCCAGTACTGCAAAGATATCAATGAGATCACCTCTTTTTCCGTAGATCTTGTCTCCCAGCACCGGGTAAAAAACCGACCGTATCGTGAGCGGTAAACCATGGGAATAAGTGAAGTAAGCCAGGGAAAGTCCTACCAGAGCATAGATCCCCCAGGCATGGAATCCCCAGTGTAAAAAGGTAAAATTCATAGCCTCCTGGGCCGCCGCCGGGGTTCCACCCTCTGTAAGCGGCGGATTCATAAAATGTGTGATAGGTTCGGCAATACTCCAAAAGAGCAGCCCAATTCCCATTCCCGCACTAAAAAGCATGGCAAACCAGGAGATGGTTTTGAACTCGGGTTTGGCATCCTTCCCTCCTATTCTAATATTTCCGAATTTGCTGAAGGCCAGGTACAGCACAAAAACCAGATAAATGTTAACGCATAGCACGAAGAACCAGCCCCCGGTGTTGGCTACAAAATTCTGGATCGATTTAAAAACTCCTTCGGCCTGCTCCTCAAAAATGAGGGTTAAAGCGATACTTATGATGATGATAATAGAAGAAGTAAAAAATACCGGACCATTAACGTCAAGGCCCATAATGGATTTTCGTTCATCACTTCTTACGATCTTTTTAGCCATAGTCGTTGAATTTTAAAGTTGTTCGGGGCTTAAAAATAGTACCCAAAATTAATATTGAACCTCGCCTCCCACTTCGCATCGGGATTTCCTGCGGCAAAATCATCCACAAAATTTCCGCCCAACCAGGAATGGTTGTATCCTGCGGCATAGTCTATATATGTATAAAGGTTGCCCGCTGTCACCAAAATCCCCGTCACATTCATAAAAGAATCTTCAAATGAATTTTCCTCTTTCTGCATGTAGCCGAAGTCATTGTAGAACTGCAAATTGGAAACCGGTCCCCAATTCACCGGCACATTGCGGGCGATAGCTAGGGTGTACAGGTTAAAATTGGCTGCAACTTCATATGGTGCGCCATAAGCAGCCATGGTGATGATGTCTTCTGAAACTCCTTCCTCATTTTCGGGATTATGGGCAACGATCATAGCTTCGGTCTTCAGGTTCCAAAGCTTGTAATCGGCTTCGTAGTGTACGGCAAGAGCGTAGTGATCTCCGGTCTCTTTGGTATTGATGTTGTAGAGTCCGCCGTATTGGGCAGAAGCTCCAATACGGGACTGCAGGCTGTCCCCCCACTTGTAGAGTAGTTTTAAATTTCCCTGGTGCACCTCTTTATTATTCCCGGCCACGTCATAAGAATACCTGCTGGCGGAAATCGCGGAAGCATCGCCGAACCTCAGTTCTTCGGCATTTTTAAAGTAGGCCACCTGGTATTCCCATTTCTCACCGAGGTTCATATATTTTATGCCCATATCGTGATCATCCTCCAGCCCCATATAGTAGCCCAGGTTAAAGAACCAGTTGTGAGAATTGTATTGCTGTATTCCAAAAGGCACCTGTGTAAGGCCGACCTGCAGCTCCTCGCTCTCATTGAATTTATAACCGAACCAGCCCTGTTTAAGCATCCCTCCTCCAAAAGCTTCGGAATAATGACGGAATTCGGCATTGACATAGATTCCCTGGTAAGCAGCAACCGCATTGATCCTGAACATGTCATAACCAAAATCCCCACCCCTGTCCTTTTGTTCGGGTTTCCAGGAGGAAAGGTTGTAATTGAAACGCAAGGCTCCGCCTATGTCTACTTCAGGGGAATCCTGTGCCTGTAAAGGAAGGACAGTAAAAGTACCCACCAGGAAAAGTAAAAACCAGAAATTTTGAAGAGGATAACTCATGGATATACTTTGGATGATCCTCTAAATTAGCCCGAATCCTATGGAAAAGAGAGTCTACCGCTTATAAAATATTGTTAAGACCAGGTTCCCGACTAAAATTAAGGTTGTTGCCAATTTACTTTTTAAGTAAAAAGGTTTCAAAAATATCCCATGTTTTCCCATTGTGTTTTAGGATCGTTAGGGATTCAGCATTAAATTCAGCTGAAAAGGATCTGTCTTTATATTCCTTCCATGCCTTTTTAAAATTCTGCCTGGAAAGGTCCCTTGTTGCAATTGTCATGTGTGGATGCAAATTTTCACTTTTATTGGGGAGAAATTGCGTAAGGGAATCAAGGAGATTTTTATGAAATTCCTTCAGATGCCTGGGATTAACAGCATTGATAAATATTACACGCTGTCCAAAATGGCCAAAATCCTTTAGTTCCACAGGAAACAAGGCTGTTTTTTTAGTAACAATTCTAACAGCATCAATAAATAATTGTTCCTGGTTATTTTCCAGCCATACGGGAGGTACAAGGGTGATATGAGCTGGTAGTTTCAATGCGTGCAAAGTCTCAAATTTCTCTTTCATCTCCAGTTTTAATTCAAGAACCTGCTCCCTTATTCCAGGTGGTGGAAGAATGGCTGCAAAATAAAGAGCTTTAGAAAATGACATTTTTGGGAAATTATACCATTCTGGTAAGAAGCGCCTTTCCCCTGGCTTTGCGCCTTCGGTCGCATATCGAACCAATCATCACTCCTAAAAGTAATCCGCTAAGGGGACTATAGTATTTTAAGACTGAGTCGATAAAAACAAGAAGGATTGGCAATAGGAGAAAACCTGCTGCAAGTCCAAATCGCATCCCATACATAGCACAATAACCTTCGGGCACCAGAGCTAATTTTTTGCGGAGGAACTTGAGCAAACCTTTAAGGCTTAATTGCAGATGCTTTTCTATTTTTTCAGCCTCCAAATCAACTCCCGAAAAAATTAAATCCAGTTCCTGTTCAAGAAGTGTAAGTTGTTCTGAAGGTAGATCCTTATACTTCACCTCCTGTAAAATATTGCTGAAACGCTGCTTAATTTTTATTGACTTTCCTGAGCCGGGCACTCCCGTAGAACGGTCTAACCTTTGAATGGCTTCCTCTAACTTCATCTTTTAAGAATCTACTTACAGGTTTGACGTAAATTCACAGAAAAGTTACTCCAAAATGCATTTTTTAAGAAGAAATTTTATTGAAAATTTTTTAGGGATCTATTCTCTTCGTTTTCTACACTTCTATTTATAACCTGCGGCCTGTAAATTGAAAAGTTCTGAATATAACTGATTATTTTCCATGAGCTCCTCATGGGTTCCAATCTCCAGTACAGCCCCATCCTTTAAAACCATGATCCTGTCGGCTATTCTTACGGTACTGAATCTGTGAGAGATGATCACCGCAGTTTTGCCTGCGGTAAGTTTAATAAACCTGTCAAAGGCCTCAGTCTCGGCACGTGCATCAAGGGCCGAGGTTGGTTCATCCAGGATAAGAACTTCGGCATCTTTCATATAAGCCCTCGCAATCGCTATTTTTTGCCACTGTCCTCCCGAAAGATCTTTTCCCTGCTTAAACCGCTTCCCCAACTGTTGATCGTATCCAAAAGGAAGTTCGCTCACTACCTGGTCTGCAAGACTTTTTGAGGCAGCCCCTTCTATCCTCTCCTGGTCTTCGATCTCTGTGATCTCTCCCATGGCTATGTTCTCCCTCAAGGTAAGCTCAAACTTCACAAAATCCTGAAAGATCACTCCAAAATACTTTTGATATGCCGTTCTATCGTATTGTTGAATGGGAACTCCATCCAGCCGTATCTCTCCTTCTGTGGGCTCATAAAACTGGAGCAGGAGTTTGATCAAAGTTGTTTTACCCGCACCATTCTCTCCAACAAAAGCCAGTTTCTCCCCTGCCTTCAGCTTGAAATTAATATTTCTCACTACCCATCTTTCCGATTTTGGATATTTAAACCCGACATTAATAAACTCGAATCCGTCCTTGATCACCTTTGGAAGGGGTTGCCCGCCAGCAGTTGGTTTATGGTAACTAAGATCCAGAAAATCGAAGTAATCCTGAAGGTACAGCGCTGTTTCGGTAATTATAGTAAAGCGGGTAAAAAATCCCTGCAGCTTTTGCCTTAGCCGGTTAAAAGATCCTGCGAGAAAGGTAAGATCCCCCAGGGAAAAAATTCCGACTACCGTTCTAAAAATAATAAGAACATAAGCCGCGTAGTAAGCTGAAGTTCCAATGACATTAAAAAATGAGCCCCAGCCGGCCCTTTGTTTTGCCAGCTGCTTGCTCTGTGCATAATAACGCTGAGATAATCCTTTGAATCTGTCCGCAATATATTCAGAAAGACCAAAAAGTTTCACCTCCTTGGCAGTTACATCACTGGCGCCGGCGTATCGAAGGTAATCAAGTTCACGCCGCTCTTGTGTCCAGCTTCGGGCAAGAGAGTAACTGGTACCACTAAATTTCACTTCATTGATCATTGTGGGAATGATCGAAACCACCAGCAGGATGATTAGCCAGGGTTCAAAAGCCACAACTCCTATTAACAACGAAACAATAACAATAATATCTTCGGCCTGGGTAAGGATATTTGACATGAGACCTACTCTACCCGTAGTTTGCTGCCTGGCCCTTTCCAGCTTATCATAGAATTCTGAATCTTCCAGCTCATCGAGATTAACTTCTGATGTTTTCTTGATGATCCGCACAGAAGTATCGATCGAATATTGATCTCCAAGCAACGCATCGATCAGGTTTATTCCCCGATTGAGGAGATCTGATAATACCGCCAGCAAAAATTCAGCGGCGACCAAAACCCAAAGTCGGTCAAGATCCTTTACATCGGCACCAATTTGCAGCACAACTTCGTCGATGATCAATTTCCCCACCCATAGCATAAGCACCGGGAGAACAGCATTTATGAGCCGACATAATATATTGAGATAAAATAGTTTCGGATTGACTTTTCTTATCTCCCTGAAGAACCTCGGCACAAATTTGAGGGAAACAAAACTCTCCCGAAATTTGTATTTATTGGGTTCCAAAGATCGTTGGGGTCGTGGCAAATTGTTGAGATTTTGATTAGGCTGCTACTCGGGCACCTTCAAAAATACTATTTTTGAACCACATTATTGATCGCGCCCGGGGTTTGGGAAAAGCCATTCAAATGCTTCAGGAAACTCCCGGCTCCAAAATGCCTCATTATGCTCCCCATCTTTCACAATCTTTAGTTGAAGCCTTTCTTCGGAAAGATCTTTCTTCAGCAAGATCTGTTTCATTTCTAAAAGATCAGCTATCATGCTCTCACTCTCGGCAGTACCGGCAACAAAATAAAAGCGGGAATTTGTTGGGATTTCTGAAGCTTCAGCAAAACTAAAAATCTCTTCACTAAACCAAAAGGAAGGTGATAAAACCCCTGTTTTCCCAAAAACTTTGGGATATTCAAGCGCTGCATAAAAAGAGATCAGGCCGCCAAGAGAAGAACCCATGACAGCAGTGTTTTCTGCTTCAGGAAGGCTCCGGAAGTTACTATCTATGTAAGGTTTTAAAGTCTTTACAAGAAAATCAATATAGGCAGCACCTTCCCCTCCACCGTACTTTTCATTTGGAAAGGGAGTGAGTTCTGCAATTCTCTGTTCATCACCATGGTCAATCCCAACCACAATCACTTTTTGCCCTTTTTGACTATCAAGGAATTCATCTACTTTCCATTCTCCCGAAAATGCAGTGGTGGTATCGAAGAGATTCTGTGCATCATGCATGTACAACACCGGGTAATTTTCCTGTGACGTCTCATAGCCTGCCGGAAGATAAATTCTTATGGTTCTTATGGTATCGAGCTGAGGCGCTTCTATCTTAAAAGTTGAAACATTGGAAGAGGCACTATTTTGAGCCAACCCCGGAATTGCATTAAGAAAAAACAGCAGAAAAATGATATTTTTGAAAGGCATGGTTATAGATTTCTTAGGATCCAAAAAGCAATTATGACAAAAAGGATCAACAGGATTGCTGTTCTTCCAAAAAAGAATTGTCGCCATTTTAGCAGCTTTTGAGGGGGATTAGGATAATGATCGATCACGGTCCCGGCCATAATATAGGGAAGGGAAATGACCAGTAATGGATTATAGGAGTAGGCAGTTTGAACCTGAAGGTTAAGCAAATGGTGCAGCGCCCGCTGAGAGCCGCAGCCGGGACACATCAATCCTGTAAAGGAATGAAAGGGACAGGCCGGGAAAAAGGTGCTCGATGCAGGATCAAAAGCAGCATAAACGATTCCCAGCACAAGTAAAAATAGCACAGGGCCGCCAAATTTTATGTATTTACTAATGATCAAGGGCAATAGCAAAAACCATGAATGCAAAATAGAACACAACAATAGCAATCCCTATCCAAAAGCCAATTTGGGTCCACTTTCCTGCTTCTTTTGAGCTTCTTACTGCTCCTTCATAGTCACCGCAGCTATAACGGGTTTCCACTCTAGCAGCATTAACAATACCTGCGATCCCGAAAGGCATACAACAAAGTAGCGTCACCAGGATAGATTCGACGAGCCAGGTGCGGGGAAGTTTTCTATCTCCCAGATCATCCCTGTAATCCCGGGATTGAGGCCTGGTTTCAATTGGAGGTGGATCTTCAGAAAGTGAATCCTGCAGTTCGGGATATTCTCCCGCCGGAATCCATTTCTCCCGCGGGTGGTGCCATACGAGAGTCCTTCGGTTGATCCTTTTAGCTTTTAACTCTTCCAGAGAATAGGGCCCATGCTTCTCAAGCCCGTCGGAGTAATAATATTGTGTCATTAGCTAAGGAAGAAAGTTCTCTACTAAATTAGTTAATTAATTGATGAAATACCAGCCATGACTTCCTGCAACTGCACCCAGTATCGTAACAAGACTTAAAATGAGTAATACCCAATGCGCACTATGAAGGATTTTAAAAGCCTTTCCCGGATCTTTAGTAGCGTATTCCCTGAATAATTTGTGTAAAATGAAAGGTTCGAGAATAAAGAGCACAATAGTGAAAATTAGCCAGACCAGGATCATGGCATGAATCCACCAGAACCTAAGATAGAGCAACCTGTCCCAGCCGTAGAGATGCAGCATATAAAAACCTGTGATCGCGGTGATCAAAGTTGTGATTTTGGCCTGCAGAGAAAAGCGTCCTTCGATCTTTTCAAAGGTCTCCATTTGCTCCTCTTTTGACTTCATCCTTTTAACTGCCGGAATGATCACAGTTGTGACCATAGCTACTCCACCTATCCATAGTACTACCGCCAAAACATGAAGAACACGAGCTAAAGCGAGATAATCCATTTATGGTGTTATATTGTTCCCGGTGCCAAACGAAATTTAAAATCATCTGCTCTTTATCCCCTTAAGAAACTAAACATCTTTGATCTTTTTACCTTCAGCAAGATAAAAATGATCCAAACTAAAAATAAAAGTTCCCCAAATAATGACAAGAACAACAGCAACGGTCCAGCTGGTAGGGCTTCCAAGATAATAACCCATAAAAAAATCTGCAAGAATAGGAAGTGCGGCAACCGGCAGAATACCTATTATTAAAAGAAGTATCCTCCTTTTTGCATCAACAGTCAATTTTGCTCCACAGTTCTTGCAGTCCCAGGCGGAAAAAACGTTCTGGAAAAAATGTTTTCGTAGGTGCAGCCAAAAAGAATACTTATAACCACAGTTTGGGCAGGTCCTTACTTTCATTTTTAATAAATTAATTATCAAAGGTCAAAAAAATTATATTTATATCCACTGGTAAGGGTTTAAGAATAAATTTAAAAAAATATTTTATTCAAGACTAAATCATTTCTGTTAGTCTATTAAAAATAACTATTTAAGTGTTTCTTCCAGCCATTTGAAGAATTCCTTCTGCCAAACAATTGCGTTTTGTGGGCTCAAGATCCAGTGGTTTTCCATGGGAAAGTAAAGCAGCTTACTTTTGATGCCCCGCAATTGCGCCGCCTGAAATGCTTCAAGCCCCTGCCCTACCGGCACCCGAAAATCTATTCCTCCCTGTACAATCATAATTGGAGTATTCCATTTATCTACAAAATTGATAGGATTGAAATCGGTGTATGCTCTTGGTGTAGGTTTTTCCCAGTAAGGTCCACCAAGGTCTTTATTGACAAAAAAGAGTTCTTCGGTGGTACCGTACATGCTACGGGTGTTGAAGATCCCATCATGTGCAATGAACGATTTAAATCTATTATTGTGCATACCTGCCAGGTAGAATACAGAGTAGCCTCCATAGCTGGCCCCCACAGCACCAATTCGTTCTTTATCTACAAAAGGCTCCTCACTAACTGCATCAATAGCCGACAAATAATCCTGAATATTCTGTCCACCCCAATCGCCGCTTATCTGCTCATTCCATTCTACGCCATAACCGGGCATTCCTCTCCTGTTTGGCGCTACAACTATATAACCATTTGCAGCCATTAATTGAAAATTCCATCTAAAAGAATAGAATTGAGACAGAGGAGATTGTGGGCCTCCCTGCAAATATAGAAGAGTAGGATATTTTTTATTGGGATCAAAGTCGGGAGGGTAGATTATCCAGGTGAGCATCTCTTTCCCATCTGTTGTCGGGATCATTCTTTTTTCCACCCTGCTTAACTCAATATTGTTGTAAAAATCATCATTGATCTGGGTTAACTGCGTAAGGTTCCCGTTTTGTAAATTCACAGTATATAATTCGGCAGCTTGGTTCATATCGGTTCTGGAAACGACCATTATATTCCCTGTCTGTCCTACCAGACCTGTAATATCAAATTGTCCTTCTGTAAGTTGTTTGATTGAAGAAACTCCTTTTTTAGAAGTATTCAGCACATAAAGCTGCTTTGTGCCCAAAACGGGTGCTAAAAAATATATTGTTTTGCCATCGTTCCCCCATTTGAAACTGCTAACAGTACCATCCCAGTTTTCGGTTAGATTAATTTGCTTTCCATCTCGTAAAATAATGATATCATTCTTGTCTGCTTCATAACCGGGCTCATCCATTTGTAACCATGCCAGCACACCATCTTTAGAAAAAGCAGGCTGGGTATCATAACCCTGGTTATCTTCAGTAAGATTTGAAGTAGTTCCTGTTGCAAGATCGTAGGCATAAATATCTGTATTTGTACTCACAGCATATTCCTTTCCTTTTACCTTTTTTGAGACATAATACACCTTTGTGCCATCATTATTCCAGATATAATCTTCGGGGCCTCCAAAAGGTTGAAGTGGTGTATCATGCGGCTCACCTTCCATGATGTCGATCTCTTCGCCGGTAGAAAGATCTTTTAGGAACAGGTGGCTGTAATGACCATCTTCCCATTTGTCCCAGTGCCTGTAATTAAGGTCGTCATAAATGTAAACTTCAGATTTTTTTAGCTCTGGATAAAAATCAACGCCCTTGACCGGTTCCACTTCCACTTCCTTCGGAAGGATCCGCCATGTCCCCGAAGGGGAAACTTTTCCGTCTGAATATATGCTGTCAATATTCCTGACCATCTCTGGTTCTCCTCCTTTTACCGGAATAACAAAAGTCTTTGAACTGCCGGAATTCTCGTCAATACTATACGAGCGCGTCCTGAAAATTACCTTTTCAGCATCATTAGTTAGCCCAACGGCAGAAACCCGCTCCAAAGCCCACAGTTTTTCTGGGGTCATCACCTGTGCAGTAGCCGAAAAATAACATGAGAATAAAAATGAAAGAAAGAAAATCTTTTTCATGGGGAAATGGTTAAAGCTTTTTAATAAATAAATTCCATCCAAAAATGGCATTTTTGAATGGTCTTGTAAAAATAAAGAAAACCAAAAGATCAAAAATGAAAAAATATTAATGATCTCCCGGTACGTTTAAACGGAATAAAAAACTCTTTTCCAGATCATCTGGATAATTAATTTCTCCTCTAAATTCCAATCCTAGTTTCTTAAGGAGCTTCTGGGAAGCGTGGTTTTCTCTTGAAGTAATTCCCGCAATTGTTCTTACCCCAAGCTCTTCAAGGGCAAATTTTAAAATTCTACTCGCGGCTTCAAAACCGTAACCCTTATTTTCATATTGCGGTAAAAAGGCAAATCCTATATCCAGTCCTTCAACTCCCTCCCTGTCATAAAGTCCGCAGGTGCCAATTTTGGCGCCATCCTCTTTACGAACTACGCAATTATTGGAGAAACCAAGACGCTCCAGTTGAGGCAGCATTTTATCAATTATGTATTGTTCTGCTTCTTCAACAGAAGTGATATTTCGATCTCCAATAAATTGCAGCCATTTTGGAGTATTGAGAAGTTCATAAATAAAGGCAGCATCTTCTGTGGTCGTGGGGCGCAGAATAAGCCGTTCGGTCTCATAAATCCTGGAAGGGTTCATTGGTAATTTTATAATTATTCAGTGGGAAAGAATTATGGAGTTGCTGCATTTGATCGTTATCTCAACCTCAAGCTGCAAGATTTCAGCATTGAAGATTAAATTCAGAAATACCAGAATTCAGAAAAAAGATCGTGAATAAGAGTGCCTACGGGAGGCATCTTCCAACAATTACCTTAGCGTAGCGGAGACTTTAGGTTTAAAATTCTCCAGGAAAAGGTTTAGCTTATGTAAAGACTCTTTCTCAATGAAATTCTTCTCAATACGCAGAGATTGATTGTGAGTTTCAATCTTATAGCTATCCATGAATTTTTTCACACGACGAATATCTGAAAGTGCAATACTCTTAGGAATTATTGTATGTCTTATAAGTTTGTCTTCTTTAATAGTAAGGTATTGATATCGTTGCCGATAGTAGGATGTTCCTGCCTGAAGAATCCCTAAAAAGATCCAGAGATAACTGAAAACTGAACTACTATTAATATAAACAGCAAAAATCCCCAAACCTATCATGGTAAGGCCGTACCCGTAATTGTTTCTTATTACGCTTTTGCAATATCTAATTTTCATGATCTGCCTGTTTAAGTGTTACTTCTGACTAAGCAATTCCTGTTAAATTTTTAACAAGGTATAAAGAAGAAAATAAATAACCGAATCTTTATTAAAAAAACCTGCTCTTACTCCTTCTGGTCCCCTATAACAGGGAGATTGGACATGAAGATTAATTTCTTCTTTTTGTCAAGTCTGTTTTAAAAATTCTAATAAGAAAATAAATTGCTATTTTGAGCATCTTAAATCAAATCAAACTATATGTTTTCTAAAAAATACTTGCTTATATTTTTCATGGCTTTTGCTGCAAATGCACAAACTATCGATGAAGCTCTGCTGAAAAAAGCACAGGAGATCCACAACGAAGTGATCACTATCGATACCCATAATGACATTAATGTCAACAATTTTACAGCTCAGAAAAACTATACACAGAACCTCGAAACCCAGGTAAACCTGCCAAAAATGGAAAAAGGAGGCATAGATGTCACCTGGCTCATTGTTTATACAGGACAGGAAGAGTTGAATGCAGCAGGTTATAAAAATGCCCATGATAATGCTATGTCCAAATTTGAAGCTATTCACCGCCTGGTGAAGGAAATTGCACCAAATCAAATAGGTTTGGCTACTACGAGTGAGGAAGTACGGGATTTGGTTTCCCAGGGCAAAAAGGTAGCTATGATTGGGGTGGAAAATGGTTATCCTATTGGCACAGATATTAATAACGTTGAAAAGTTCTATGATCTTGGAGCCCGTTACATGTCTTTATCTCATAACGGCCATAGTCAACTTTGTGATTCAAACACCGGGGAAGCCGGGGATGATTGGTTGCATGGAGGATTAAGCGAATTAGGAAAAGAAGTAGTAAAAGAAATGAACCGCCTTGGAATGATGATAGATATCTCCCACCCTTCCAAGGAATCTATGCGACAAATGATCGAGCTATCACAAGCTCCTTTGATCGCCTCCCATTCATCGGCCAGAGGTTTATGTGATCACAGCCGTAACCTGGATGATGAGCAACTGCAATGGCTAAAGGAGAACGGCGGAGTAATTCAAACGGTGGCTTTCGATTCTTATCTCAATACCCAAAAGCATAATGCATACGATGCTGCTGTAAATAAGGTCTATACAGAAGTAGGAGAAAAAGTAGGCTTTAAGCTCCTACCCTGGGCCGAAGTAAGGCAATTGGATGAGAAAAAACGCGAAGCTTATTATGATGACTTCCGCAGGGTGAGAAAACTGGCGCAGCCTAAAATTCAAAAGGTAAAAGAGAAAGTTCCGCCGGTAGATGTTACAGATTTTGTAGATCATGTAGATTACCTGGTAGAAAAAATAGGCATTGACCATGTGGGAATAAGTTCAGATTTTGACGGCGGCGGCGGCATTGAAGGATGGAGCGACGCTTCCCAGTCATTGAACGTTACTCTGGAGTTACTAAAAAGAGGATACACCCGGGAAGAGATCGCAAAACTTTGGGGTGAAAATCTCCTAAGAGTATTAGATGAAGTTCAGGCTGTGGCGCAGAGACTTTAGAAAACCCATATAATTTTATCAATTAAACTGTTTGAAGATCTCTGCTAACTTACCCATCATATCAGCAGGATCTTCAAACAGTTTTTCTTTTAATTAAAAACCAACATCCGGTTTAAAATTCGAGGATGTCACTCCAATAAGTCCCGCGGTACCAATAACAGGTACACCATAATTCACCAATCTGGACATTTTTTTATTCTTTAGGTAAACAGCCATAACTTCATCTCGCTGAAAAACTATTTCAACATTTTTACCTGCCAGTTTCTGTTTCCGGCCATTCAACATTTTAGCAGTTTCAGAATTTTTCCCGGTGGTCCCCACCAGTTTTTCTCCCTCCTGTCGCAAGCTTTTTAACTCAAAAGATTTATTGTCTTTTGTAACTAATCTCACTCGATTCTCTGATTCTACAGCTTCATTAACAGTACCCGGAGCTGAGTGATAGACATTACAGCTTCCCAAGGTAATACTCAAAAGCAGTAAAATGAGTCTTCCGAAATTGAAATGAAAATTTTTCATAGCTTATTTTTTTGAGATTATTATACAGTAAACTAAGAATTCAAATAGAGGAAAAGAGGTGATAAGGGCAAATCATAAATAGATCAAATGCGGGGAAAGGAAAATTATCAATAAACTCTGTAGTAAATTTATGATAATTAATAAGGTAAATAATCGTTTAATAAGAATAAACTCACGATTATCTTTAAATTAATTTCAATGAATTAACTAAAATAGCATGTCCAAAAATTTGGAAAACCAAGTTGTAAAAAGTGGTTTCAGTTGCTTTAAACAAACGGGTAATACTTCCTAAGCTCTATCCTTTCTCACCTTTTTATCCCACCACACAAAAGCAATGAATAATATTAAACTTATTATAGAAGTCCAGATAAGTCCTGTCTTAAGCCGTTCATAATCCCCTCCAAGATAAGCTATAAAGATAATAAGGGGAGAAATACCAATCATTGTCGCACCAATAAATTTCCAATAGCCCATCTTTAAAACTCCTCCAACAAAACTAATTGCATCATTAGAGAGAAAAGGGCTAAGCCGCACTACAATAACGGTCCAGAAGCCATAGTCCTCAATGAAATCTGATATCTTTTTTTCAGATTTATGGCCTATAAGCTTTTCAACGATCACCGGTCCAAAATAGCGGCCAATAAAATATCCTATACTGGAAGCAAAAAAAACGGCAACAAAAAGAATTGCGGCTCCAATCCAGGGACCATAAGCAAGGATGGTCACCACCATAAGGAGAGGAGTGGGAATAACAATCAGAAACATTTGCAGGATCATGGTGATCACTATCACAACCGGTCCAAACCAACCGAATTGCGATACCCATTCACGGGTACGCTGTTCATCGCCACTGGTGAGAACATTCCAGCCGGTACTAAGAAATTCCTGAACCTGGGGAATAAAGAAATAGCTCAACACCAGAGCGACTATAATAAATAGAGAAATGTATAATGGTGCTTTACTTTGTCTAACTGAAGGGGTTTCGATACTATCAGCCATAAAATTAATTGGGGGTTAAAGTTACGCGGTGTATAGTCGCTGGTTTTCCCTCATTGGAAATATACAGATTACCAGAAGTGTCATAGGTAAGACCCTCCGGCTGTGGAAATAACTTCCGGTTAAGCCGGTAAAGTTTTTTTGGAACCCCTGCTGGGTCTAAAATAAGTAACCGCGGTTCCCGTGCCTCAAGTATTAAAACTTCTCCACTTGAAGGATTTATTGCTACTTCCGAAGGAAAGAAGGTTTCTCCAATATCCTTTTCACGAATATCATCAAAAATTTCCTCCTTAAAAGTTAGTTTGAAAACAGGTTTTTCGTCCACCTGCAAAGAAGGTAATTGAGCAGCATATATACCTTTTTGGTCCTCAGAGTTTGGATCCTTGCTCTTAACAGCAATTAAAAGCCGGTCCTTAGACTTGTCATAGAACAGCCCCTCCATGTCATTCTTTGAGTTGAAGAAAGTTTGAAAGGTTTCCACTTTTGCAGTTTTCAAAAAATCTGAAATTTTATATATCATGCCATTGCTTTCCAGAACATAAGCCACATCCTCTTTGATAGCTATTCCCTCATAATCTCCTTTGCCTGCAAATTTAATCTCCTTCTCAATATTTGATTCCTTCAGGTTATAAATGAAAATACTGCCTCTTTCATCCTGTACACAGGCAATTTTTCCCGGTTCCAAAAAAGCAATTCCAGAGACTTCCTTCAAGAGGGAGGGTAATTTCCAGGTTTGTTCAACTTTGACTGCAGTTGCGATTCCCGAACGATACCTTTCAGCTTCCCCTTTAAATGTAAAAAGGAACCCTGCTGCAAAGAGTAAAAGCCCCGATGTAATGAGGATGACTGTTTTATTATGGCCCATTCTTTTCATTTCTTTAAAATTATAAAATTTCTCCCGCAGCAAAAATGTTTTAAACTTTCCTTTTAAAACATTAGCAGGGTTTTGGGAAATTTCAAATCCTAAAGTTTTTTAAACATTCGGAACTGTTTTTGTAAGTCTTCGTTTATTTGACTGACACTTATTCTATGAAATATAAAAATGTGAAATTAACACCTGTCAAAAAATGGGTGTTAAGTTCGTTACTAGGACTTTTTCTCGTCTTCGGATTCTTTTTCCTGATCATCTATTGGGGTTGGTGGGGAAAAGTACCCAGTCCCCGGGAACTAAAGGACCTTAAACAAAATGAAGCTACCGAGGTTTTTTCTTCTGAAGGGAAATTAATAGGAAAATATTACATTTTTGACAGGCAACCTGTCCTCTACGAGGAATTGCCTCAACATCTCATTGATGCCCTTGTTGCTACCGAAGATGTCAGGTTTTACGAGCACACAGGTATTGATAACCGCAGTCTTCTCCGCGTATTTTTCAAGACCATTCTTATGGGAGATAAATCGTCTGGAGGTGGAAGCACCATTACCTTGCAGCTTGCAAAAAATCTTTTTGGGAGAAATGATTATGGACACTTAAGCATAGTTGTGAACAAGGTTAGAGAAGCAATAATTGCCGAACGCCTTGAGGATATTTATACCAAGGAAGAGATCATTGGCCTTTACTTTAACACCGTGCCTTTTAGTGATAATACTTACGGTATCGAGAGTGCTGCCATGAAATTTTTTAATACCGGCACAAAGGAGCTTGAGCTGGAAGAAGCTGCTACTTTGGTAGGTTCTTTAAAAGCTTCT
Source organism: Salinimicrobium sp. TH3 (assembly GCF_026676115.1). Lineage (GTDB taxonomy): Bacteria > Bacteroidota > Bacteroidia > Flavobacteriales > Flavobacteriaceae > Salinimicrobium. The sequence continues at coordinate 239,126 of NZ_JAPONB010000004.1, forward strand.
CATTACTACAACCCCCGACTTTTCCCCAAACGCAGCCTGGAAAGAAGGAATGTTGTCCTTTCACAAATGAACAAGTATGGCTATTTGCCTTCAGAAGAATATGTAAAGGCCAGAGTCAAGCCCCTGGACCTCAACTACCAGTTCTTTAGTAATAATGGCGGAGTCGCACCTTACTTCCGCTCCCAGCTTAAGAAGGATGTGTCGAATATTTTAGATACCCTTAAAAAAGAAAATGGAGAGCCATACAATCTTTATAGGGATGGACTGCAGCTTCATACCACAATAGATTATGAGATGCAGGTTCTTGCTGAAGAAGCCATGCAGGAACATATGGCTGCCCTTCAAAATCAATTTGAAAAAGCCTACGGAAAAAATGCACCCTGGAAACGGAAGGATCTCCTTGAGGAAGCACTGCAGAAGAGCAAACAATACAAAAGCCTGGCCGATGCCGGTTGGAGCAAAGAGAAAATTCTGGACTCCCTTCACCGTAAAACCGATATGGAGCTCTTTGACTGGGGACAAAAAAAGTTGATTTCTGCCAGTATTGCCGACAGCCTGCAGCATTATATGAAGTTCCTTAATATGGGTATGGTCAATATGGAACCTACAACCGGAGCTGTGAAAAGTTGGGTGGGAGGAATAAATCATGAATATTTCAAATATGATCATGTTACCCAAAGCCGCAGGCAAATTGGTTCTACATTTAAACCTGTGGTCTACACAGCAGCAGTTGAAGCGGGAATTGACCCCTGTACATATTATTCTATTCGGGAGGTAACTTATGAGGGTGGGTGGACCCCTTCCAATTCGGGAAGTAAGGAAGAAGATCCTTACATGAATTATCCCATGGCCACAGCTTTGGCACAATCTGTTAATACCATAGCAGTAAAAGTCCTTTTTGATGTAGGGCTGGAAAATGTACTTTCCCAGGCTAAAAAGATGATGTTTCCAAAAGATCTTCCCGCCTACCCTTCTATTGCACTTGGAACGGCCGAAATGAATGTAGCCGAACTTGCCAGCTCTTTTTCCAGTTACGTGAACCGGGGAAAACCGGTGAAACCTTACTACCTCACAAGAATTGAGGATAAATATGGAAATGTAATTGCCAGCTTTGAGCCACAAGTTGCTCCCCAAGCTGCTTTTTCCAACACTACACGGGAAATTATGATAGAGATGATGAAAGGGACTGTAAACGAGGGAACAGCTTCAAGATTGAGACACAAATACAATTTACCTAATGATATCGCAGGAAAGACAGGAACCACCCAAAACAACCGGGATGGGTGGTTCGTTGGAATCACTCCCGAACTGGTGTCGGTGACCTGGGCCGGCACAGATGACGCCCGTATTGGCTTTCCTTCTACCTATGTGGGACAGGGCGCAAACTCTGCTCTACCGGCCTTCGCCCTTCTAATGCAGAAAATGAATGCAGATCCCCAGTTTAATCATATTACTCAGGCAAAATTTGGTACGCCATCTTCTACTGTTCAAATGATGCTCAACTGTGAACCCGAAAAAAGGGACAACTTCCTGGAACGACTCTTTACAAAAGCCGACAGCCCCCGTAAGGCCCAAAAAGAGGAAAAAAAGGGTCTGTTTAAAAAGATCAAAGGCTTGTTCAAGAAAAATAATTAAGCCGAATCAAGACAATGACAAAAGAAAATCCTTATCAAGGTATGTATAGAAATTGAGGATCGATAATTGACCTTTTTTATCCAACCCGATACAGAATTTATATTTTGACTTCCCCATTGTCCTGACTCATGATGCAAAAATTGAGGAGATCACAACCTTAACCGTAATATTACTTCAACTCTGGGAGCTGCTGTCTTCTCAAGATGTCAAAAATGGCATTTTTGACATCCCATATAAAATGTCATTTTTAAGACGGTAATATTTTAGGAGATTAAAATTCCGCCTGATTAATCTTCAGCCTTAGCTTACGCATATAATCCTCTTTTAGCCAATCACGGTAGTTTTTCGTGCTGTTGCTAATACAATAAGAATACTTTCTAATTCTATAGGCGATATCTTCCTCCAGTTCCTTTGCCAGGAGCCGCGCATCAAAAACATCTTCACTATTCTCCACGCACATATTGGCATGCTGCTCAAGAGAACGTTCCAGAACTGCTTTTGATTTAAGTCCTTTTTTGATAATGTCGTCATACTCCTCATCCACATCAAAAGAAACATCCTTGCTGTTCGCGAATTTATTTCGAAGCTCTTTTGGCATTTCGTAACGGAAATTCTGCTCAATTTCTTCATCACTTATTAGATTTTCCAGGAAGTAATCTGGCGACCTAAAGATCTGCTTCCAATCTATAGGGGCGCTCCAAAGTCCAAAACGCGCCGCGTTGTTTCCAAGGTCAATAACCGTAAATTCACTTTTCCCCGGAAGTATTCTCGATCCCCGCCCAATCATTTGGTAATAAAGCGTAAGAGATTTTGTCGCCCTGTTCAATATGATCGATTCCACGGTAGGTTCATCAAAACCGGTCGTAAGAATACTCACAGATGTAAGAATGGCATCTGGTTTTTTCCTGAACCAACGTAAGATCTCTTTTCTGTCCTGCTTGCTGGTGGTATTGTCGAGATGTCTAACATCGTATCCGGCATTTCGGAAGGTTTCATAAACCTCTTTGGAGGTATTAATCCCGTTGTTGAAGATAAGGGTTTTCTTACCCTGGGATTTCTCCATATAAGCATCCAGAAGTTTTTCCTGCATACTAAAATTCGAATACAGTTCTTCGGAAGATTTTACAGTATAATCTCCATTGATCCCCACCTTAAGTGTAGAAAGCCCAACATCAAAGCTATAAGTGTTAGCCTTGGCCAGAAATCCTTTTGAAATTAGACTGCTAATAGAATCCCCCACAATAAGCTCCCGGTAATTGTCTTTCATGGGTAGCTTAATATTGGAACTAAGCGGAGTGGCAGTCACACCAAGAATAAAACACTTATTGAAAAACTTAAAAAGTTTTCTAAAGGAATTGTAATGGGCCTCATCAATGATTACCATCCCCAGGTTATACAGTTCCACCTTTTCGTCATTAAGCCGGTTATTAAGGGTCTCAACCATGGCAACAAAGCACATGTATTCATCCTGGTCTGGTAATTCCTTTATGGTAGAATTGATAATTTTATTATGTACTCCAAACCCCGTAAGCATTTTTGAGGTTTGTTTACAGAGTTCGATACGGTGGGTTAAGATGAGTACCTTCTTATTGGTCCTCTGGATATATTCCCGCACAATCTGTGAAAAGATCACTGTTTTACCACCGCCTGTGGGTAATTGATACAGGAGGTTATAACGCTCGGGATGTGCTTCAAGCACCTTGAATATTTTATCGATATCTTCCTGCTGATATCCGTACAGTTCCTTATCTACTTTTTTTTCTACGATCCCGAATGTATCCTGCGCCATTTATAAATTTTCTATCAATTGCAATTTTGCAAAAATAGCTGAAATTAAAGTTCAGCCAAAAAAATTGGCAATAAAATCCTTACAAAAAAATTATCCTGTTTAACAGTAGCCTCATTTTTAAATATTTAACTTTGAATTTTATTCCTTTTCGTGAAAATTAATGCTGTTGATTATGTGGAGTAAAAAAAAGCATGCAGTATTTTTTGAAGCTCTAAAGAGTAATAAGCTGTTAAAGGATCTACCTGAGGACGAACTTCATAAACTCCTTTTGGAAATGGATGAAGTAGTGTGGCCAGACAATACGTGTAGCATACATTTGCAGCGCACCTCTCACTATTTTCATTTTATAGTTTCAGGCAGGTTAAAGGTCTATCAGGTCGAAAAACATTCGGGCAGGGAATTCACCTTTTTTCTTTTGGAAAAAGCAGATGCTTTTGATATCCTTTGTTTACTGGACGGGTGTGAACACGATGTTTATTACGAAACCCTGGACAGGGTTGTCCTTTTATCTCTTCCCATGCAGCGCATGAAGGAATGGATTCAAAAACACCCCGGGATCAACAGGAACCTCCTGCCCTACCTGAGTCATCAAATGAGAGTTCTTGAGGAATATGCCACTAATGTCACTCTGGTAGATATTCCAACCAGGCTTGCCAGGCTTATCTTGAGCAACGTCAATTTAGAATCCCTTGAACTGGAATTAATCAACGACCTTTCTAACGAAGAACTCGCAAACCTTATAGGATCAACCCGAGCTGTGGTAAACCGTCATTTACAGCAGTTTAAAAATGAAGGTATTATTACTCTTGGCAGGAGCAAAGTTCGACTCATTAATTTAGACCTACTGCTACAGAAGGCTAGTAATAACGGGGCTTAAGCTCCTTAAAATTTAACACGATGTGCTACCTGGATAGTATTTGATCACATTTCTTCATAGTAACTTTATAAGATATTAATCAATAAACTGTGTGCTATGAAAAATTTAATTTTAGGATTGTTCCTGTTTGGTTTTATTGCCACAGGTCATTCACAGATCCTCTTGGAGGAAGCAAAGATTGAGTATCGCCCTGTATCGATGCAACTTGATCCAGATACTAATTATTTGGAAATTATAATCCCCGAGAAAAAAGTGGGAGAATTTCAGCAAGATCCTTTAGCCTTTATGAAAGCAAATTTTGATGCCAAAAAATTGGCGCTTGACAATAAAGATGCTGATATCGTGAAATTTGAAGTCTATTTTAAAAGCAGAAAAGGTTTTTTAGTTGCGCTTTTTGACGACCAGGGAGAACTTATCTCCACTAACCAAAAATTCAAAGATGTAAGACTTCCTGAAGATGCCCGTCTTGAAATTCTTAGGACAAATAAAGATGCAGTTATTAAAGGCACAAAGTATATTGCCTATTCCAAAGGCTGGGACATTGATAAAGAATTTTATAGGGTAAAAATAAGTGATGGTCAAAAAACCCAAAGACTGCGTATTAACAGACAAAACAACCGGCATTCTATAGCCCAAAATCAATAAAAGATCAAAAAAAAGAGACGCCTAAAAAGCCATTTCTGAGACTCCTCTTTTCAAACCTCGACCTTGAAAGGAATAATTCCGGGAGCTAATAGACTGGATTTTAGGCAGTCTCTTACTTTTTATCAAAAAGATCTGAAGAAAGATAACGATCCCCTCTGTCACAAACTATACTTACAACTACCCCACTTTTCAATTCGTTACAAAGCCTAATAGCTGCCGCTGCAGCACCACCACTACTCATCCCGGCAAATATTCCTTCTTCTTCGGCCAGTCTTGACGTCATCGTCCTGGCTTCGGCTTCAGTCACTTCGAGGATCCTGTCTACTTTTTGTTCATCAAAGATACTGGGCAAATACTCTTTTGGCCATTTCCTAATGCCGGGAATTCGGGCTTCATTATCGGGTTGTACTCCTACGATTTGGATATCCCTGTTCTGCTCCTTTAGAAAGGTAGAAGTACCCATAATGGTTCCGGTAGTCCCCATTGAAGAGACAAAGTGGGTGATATTTTTATTGGTATCCCTCCATATTTCGGGACCTGTAGTAGCGTAATGGGCTTTCCAGTTATCATCATTTCCAAACTGGTTAAGCATAAAGTAATTTCCTTCTTTCATCCTGGCTTCAGCATAATCCCTTGATCCTTCAATACCACCATCGGCACTTGTAAGGATCACCTTAGCCCCATAAGCACGCATGGTCTGCACTCTTTCTGCAGTAGAATTCTCGGGCATTACCAATTCAATATCCAGCTTAAGTAACCGTGCTACCATGGCGAGGGCTATCCCCGTATTTCCGCTGGTAGCTTCGATTAATTTGGTTTCAGAAGTAATGTCTCCTCTCTCCAGGGCATTCTTGATCATATTATAAGCAGGCCTGTCCTTTACACTACCTCCTGGATTTTGCCCCTCAAGCTTAAAATACAATTCCACATTTGGGTTATCTATAAGTTTTTGTGCCCGCACCAGCGGCGTATTTCCAATAAGATCTAATACCGTTCGATTCATTTTTGAAGATTTTTTATTTTGATCACCGGGTCATGGGTGACAAAGGAATTAGCAGGAACAGAGCTCGTAAGCCAGGCATTCCCACCTATAATACTGTTCGCTCCAATCACAGTATTCCCGCCCAGGATGGTAGCGTTGGCATAAATAGTAACATTATCTTCTATAGTTGGATGTCTCTTTTTGTTGCGTAGTCCACGGGCTACATATAAAGCACCTAAAGTAACTCCCTGATAGAGTTTCACATTGTTCTTTATGATAGTGGTTTCCCCAATCACTACCCCGGTGGCGTGATCAATAAAAAAGGAATCACCAATCTGTGCCCCGGGATTTATATCTGTCCCAGACAATTGATGAGCACATTCTGTCATAAGGCGGGGAACCAGGGGCAGGTTCATCTTGTAAAGCTCGTGACTCAGACGATAAATTGCAATAGCAAAAAACCCGGGATAAGAAAGATAAACCTCCTCTACAGAATTTGCTGCAGGATCATTATTTGCTATCGCAACAGCATCCAGATTTATTTTTTCGAGCAGGTGAGGTAGTTTACTACAATAGTCCTCCCATATCTCAGAACAGGGCTTGCCGGGTTCCCAGCATACCAGGTCCCCAAGTTCTTTAAAGTCTACTGCCAGTTTATCAAGATTGTACCCCACTGGAGTGTCCCGATCAAACAAAGTGTAGAACAGGTTGTGAGTAAATGCTTCAGCCTTTTCCTTGATCTTGAACCTAAGGTTGGGAAGTTGCTTTTGAGCCTCGATCTGTTTAATAATTTCCTGATGATCCATAAAGTTGCTTCTTTGGTAAAATTACTAAATAGCTATTCAAAGCCAACAAACCTTTTAAGAGGATTTAGTACTGAAAATTTTAACTATAAAAGAAAGGTTAAAAAAACATGCGCACAAATAATTGTAACTCAATGTATTGTAACTTTAATAATGTTATTAATCAAAAACTTATAGCTATGGCTCAAGAACAAAAAAAACCAAATCAAAAGCAGGATTCTGCAAAAAAGAGTGATCAAAAATCCGATCAAAAATCAGGAAAACAGCAGCACTCTAAAAAGTAGTTGTTATTTATATTACATCTCGAGTAATTTTTTCAGGCCACCTCCAAAGGGTGGCTTTATGCTTTCTTCGCCAATATTTTCCTGAGACTTTCACTTATCTCAAGTAACCATTTAAGCCGGTCCATAAGAATTTGCACCTCTTGCAATTTTTCCCATATCTCTTCCTTTTCATGGACTTCATCTTTTTCAACATTCAGCAATTCCTGGTACAGGTTATCATAAAAAAGTGCTGCTTTGTTAATTTCTTCTGAATTACCTTCTGTTGTTGGAATTTTATGGTTCTCTAGTGAAGCCTGGAGATTTGTCTTAATTGCAGATATGTAATTGGCAAAATGAGCTGAAGCTTTAGTAGTGGCCTGAGACCTTATAAATGTTCCCAGGGAAACTACAGCCGACAGAAACTCCTGATTGAGAGAAACGATCCTGAAGGTTTCTTCCAGGGTAATTTTATCTGTCTTTGATTCCTGTGCCATACGTTGAAAAGCCGCATTAAAGTCTCCCATGGCTAGAAATGCATTTTTTCGGGCAATTTTGTAAGAAGCAGGTAAGGTGGATTTGTTGTTGTAAAAAGCTTCAACCTCCTTAATAAATTCCAGGTTTGATTTTATACTCCCTTTTATAAAATTCTGGATGATAGAATGCTCCCAGGTTGGCCAAAGAAACTTTGCCCCAATAAAAGCCAGTCCTGCACCCACAATGGTATCCAGTACCCGGTATTCAATAACCTGTAATACATTAGGTCGCAGCAGGCTGTAGACAAATACTACATTGAGCGTAATAAAAGCTGCAGCTGTTTTATAATTGCGCTGTATCATGGAATGTGCCAGGACCAGGCTTATAACTGCCAGGATCCCGTAAACCACCTGGCTTCTTATGAGAAAAACCAGAGAGACTGCGACAGCACCCCCAATGAGAGTTCCGTAAAGTCTTTGTTTAAATCTATCCCGGGTAAGGGCATATCCGGGGCGCATGATCACTACAATGGTTAAGAGGATCCAGTAAGCATTTTGTACTGCAAATAATTCCCCCAAAAAATATCCTAACACCATTACCACGGTTAATCGTACGGAATGCCTGAAGATCGGAGACTTGAGATCCAGGTTATCCTGAAGGGTCTTAAAATTATAATCTGGTGTAGTAAGGAATTTTGCAGCGTCTTTTCTTTTAAGTTTTAATTTTTCGTTGCCTTTCCATTCCTCCATGAGCCTCTTAATTGAAAGCAACTTTTGATATTGCTTTTCCTTAAAAACCAGGAAATTCTTAAAAACCAGAAGCATTTCATTACTGCCTGAAGCGTCTCCCGAAACTTCCAGCTCCCGGTAGGTTTTCCATGTCTCCTGTCTCTTAGCCTTTAATCGTTCTTCTTCAGTTTTATTGAATTTACGACGGGAGCCTTGCGCTAAAATCCTTAAATGAGCAGCCATTATCTCATTCCAATCCTGTATAAGTTTGATTTTATCTTCCTGAGAGACAAAAAGTTTACTCATTTTCGAAGAATTGACAGGGTTGGCCATTCCCAATTCCAGGATATCAACCAGTTCCATAAAAATGAGCAGTCTCTTCCTCACCATTCCAGAGCGACCAAAATTCTTCCTGCGGGTTATAACCATTTCCCTAAGGATCTCGTGTTTCTCATTAATAGTTGTCTGTAGAGTAAACACTTCCTTCTCAAGTTCCTCTCTATTATCACATTTTAGGCCCATAAGCCGGGAGCGAATCTCCAGATATTGAGCTGTAAGTTCAAAGATTTCTCCCAGGAGCTGGTCGGTTTCTCTTCGGCGCAACAGGTAATGGAACAAAAGAGTGAACAGAAGGTACCACAGTCCCCCCACTCCTATCCAAAGTGCGTGGAGCAGTACACCGCCTTCCGCAGCAACCTGTGCCATACTAAGCACTACAGCAAGTAATCCCGAAAAGGAGATGAGAGAGGCTCTAAATCCAAAAACCGAAATCATGGAGTAATGAAAGATCTGAAGAATCAACAGGGGAATAAAAAAGATCGAATATGCTAGAGAAAACCCTGTAATTACAGTTGCAAGGACAGCAATTGCAATAGAAAAGGATATACCTATTACTCTTCGCCGTAAGCTGCCAGGCACATCACTGGGTGAGGTAAGTAAAACTCCTACTGCCATGGCAATTCCCAACCTAATTTCCCCCATTTGAGCTGTGACCAGCAAGGGAATAATAGCTGCAACGGCAAAACGAATTCCTCTGGAGAATTCGGCTGTCTTTAAAAGTTTAAAAAAAGATTGCAGTTGCCGGTAAAGATTCAAAGAAAAAAGTTTCCTGCAAAACTACGTGGCTTTGGTATAGTAAGAGTGGAATTGATCGTAAAAATTAGACAGGAAAGAGAATTTAACCTTTAATTAGTATCTCAGCTTTGGCTGTACTGGGAGCGCGTTGTAATTTTAAGATCCACGAAAAAAGCCTGTAGAAACAGGACTTTTCAATCATAATAAATATTTAAAAAAATAATACTATGAAAATTTTAATGGTCTTAACTTCTCACGATAAATTAGGAGACACAGGTAAAAAAACCGGATTTTGGGTAGAAGAGTTCGCTGCTCCTTACTACGTTCTTTCAGATGCCGGTGCAGAGATCACCCTGGCTTCTCCCAAAGGAGGACAACCTCCCATAGACCCATCCAGCACCACAGAGGATGCCCAAACTGAAGCCACAAAAAGATTTGATAAGGATAAGGAGCTTCAAAATAAGCTTGCCTCAACCAAAAAACTGGAGGATATGAATGCTTCAGAATTTGACGGAGTCTTTTATCCCGGCGGGCACGGACCACTATGGGATCTTGCAAACGATTTAAAGTCTATCTCTCTCATAGAAGCTTTTAATGAACAAATGAAACCTATGGCTTTTGTATGTCATGCCCCGGGTGTACTTGCTAATGTTGAAGATCATAAAGAGCCTTTGGTTCGCAGAAAAAATGTTACAGGATTTGCAAATTCCGAAGAAGATGCAGTGGGATTAACTAATGTAGTACCTTTTCTTGTTGAGGACAAGATGAACCAACTGGGTGCAAATTACAGTAAAGGAGAGGACTGGAGCTCTTATGTGAAAGTAGATGGAAAACTGGTGACGGGACAGAATCCTGCGTCCTCAGAAAAAGCGGCGAGAGAACTCCTCCATTTACTTCAAAAATGATCCTTTGCCTATGGCCAATAAAGAAAAATCTGTATCTAAAGTTATAGAGGAGCATGAAGCTTCGGGCACCTATTTTGAGGTAGATGGAATTAAAACCTTTGCCTTGAAATACGGTCGTGGGGAACCGGCACTTTGTCTGCACGGGGTTCCCACTTCTTCTTTTCTTTATCGAAAGGTCTTGAGGTCCCTCGAAAAGAAAGGTTACAAAGGAGTAAGCATAGACATGCCGGGTTTTGGCTTAAGCGATCGCCCCGAAAGATTTGATTATTCCTTTTCTAATCTTGCAGATTTCATATATAAAGCTGCAAAAGTTTTAAAACTGAAAAAATTTCACCTGGTGGTACATGACGTAGGGGGACCAATTGGTTTTGCTCTTGCTGCAAGACACGCAAACAGGATAATGTCCCTAACCATCCTCAATACCTGGGTGGATGTGGTAAATTTCAAGAAACCGGTGGTTATGCGACCCTTTGAAAAAAGGGTTTTAGGCGAGGCTGAGTTAAAGATGATGAGTCATCTCACCTGGCCGGTAATGTTTAAACAAATGGGAGTCATTAATTCCTCCAATATAAGTCTTTCAGAAATTAATGCTTATGTTGATCTTTTAAAAAGAGAAGATCATGGAAAGGCCTTTTTGAAGCTTATGAGAAACTATGATAGTTCAGAGGCGTTTAGGGACTTGTGCTACAAAGCCGTTCAAAGTAAAGAATATCCGGTACAGGCGATCTGGGGAGCCAGTGATCCTTCATTGCAACTCGAAACCTATGGAAAAGAAATAAAAGAAGTAGCAGGACTAAAAGAGGTCCACACATTAAGGTCCCGCCACTTTCTTCAAGAGGAAGCGTGGCTCGGGATTGCAGATAAAATTGTTGACCTGGCAAAATCTGTTCATCTTAAAAATCCAAAAAAGGAGGCTTAAGAACCTCCTTTTTAGAACTTTAAATACTTTAGTTATTTTTTTGGAGGCTTTGTTGGTCTTATCTCAATTTTACTCGGTAAAGCTCTCTGGTTCATTTTCAACAGGTCTACAACCAGCTCTCCAATATCTTCGCTCTGAATTTTCCAGGCATCTTGATCACCTGGCGTGTGGTCATTAAAATGCGTAGCTACAGAACCCGGCATTATAGTAGTGACCTTGATATCATGATCCCGCAAGTCAAGCATAGCGGCCTGTGTAAATCCTGTCACTCCAAATTTGCTGGCGTTATAGGCAGAACCACCCGCAAAGAAGTTAGTCCCTGCAAGACTGGAAATCGTAAAGATGTAACCTTTACTTTTCTTAAGATTAGGAATCGAAGCTTTGAGGCTGTAAAAAACTCCTGTGAGGTTAGTGTCAATGGTTTGCTGCCATTGTTCGGGTGTAAGCTCTTCAATAGAGCCGAAATGACCTACCCCTGCGTTGGCAACCACAATATCAAGCTGTCCCCACTTATCTACCAGCTGTTTAATTGCAGCCTGCTGGCTTTCAAATTTGCGAACATCGGCTTCAATTCCAATAACTTCCCCTTTTCCGTTTTGCGTAATCTCTTTGGCCGCCTTCTCGGCCTCATCACGATGCCTGCTGGTGATACCTACCCTCACTCCCATTTGAGACAGAGCGGCTGCGATACCATAGCCAATTCCTTTGCTTCCTCCTGTCACAAATGCGACTTTATTTTCTAAATTCTTCATTTTTATATTATTTTTCTAGCCTAAAACTAGCAAATATGTAGTGCAAATACAGATTCAGGAGCATTAAGACTTTGTTAATTAATCAGTGTTAACAGTGGCTGAAAAATTTTAACTTCTGAAGTAAAAATCTTTAATCCTGCTACCATTAATTACAAAGAGAATCAATTATCTTTGCACACCTTCCTAAGATAGCTTAAAATAAGGCTTTTCAGGAAAATTTAGTTTAACCATATTAAAATACAGTACACGTTGGAAAATCCTAAGGCACAAAAACTTCTGAATAAAATACAACGCGATCTAATGCGCAATGGTATTATCACCAATACTATTGTTGAAGACTTAAAGGAGTTGAGGCCATACGCCGTAGAAGAAAACAGTCCTCTTTTGGCAAAGGTAATAAGACTTACTTATGAGCACATTGAAACTTATGAATCTTTCAACATTCCAATTCCTGAGGATGAGCCTGTTGAAGGATTTGAAGAAGAACCGGAGAGCAACGGTGACTTTGACCCGGCCGAAAGTCTGGATTACCTACTGTCGCTTATGGCTGAAGCCAAAAATAAGATCAATGCAATTGAACTTAGGGAATACAGCAACCAGCTAATGGCTTATGCCGAAGAGAATTAATAATTTGTTTTGTTAGAATGGCTCAATAATTGAATATATTATTAGAAAAGCTATTTAATAGAGGAAACAAGTATGAAAAAGAAAAATGTCGCCGTCTTGAATAAAAAACCCCGCTGGAAATTACTTCACCAATATTATAACTATACAGGATTTTACAAGTTTGTAGGTAAGAGTCTTAAAAAGGCCATTTTACCTGTTATTCTTTTTCTTGCAGCCCTGTTTGCCATTAATGAATACGTGGTGAATATCAACAGCATCCTGGTCACAGTGACCGAGACATATTCTCCACTTGGAATTTTAGCGGTTTTTCTTGCTTCGGAATCTATTTTTCTGGGTCTGGTTCCTCCGGAATTATTTATTGCCTGGTCCGGAAAATCGGCCATGCCAATCTTTTACCTGAGTCTGCTGGCTACTGCTTCCTATCTTGGCGGGATCATTTCTTACTGGATGGGTAAGGCGATCACAAAAATCCCGGCGGTACATGATGCCATGGAAACAAAAATGGCAAAACATATCAAAAATACAGAAAAGTGGGGTGGCTTCCTTATTGTAGTTGGGGCTTTATTGCCAATTCCCTTTTCTATTACCAGTGTAGCAGCAGGTATAATTAATTATAAATTTAGATACTATTTACTTTTTGGGCTTCTTAGATATATAAGGTTCTATGGATATGCCCTGGTAATCTTCAAAATAGTTTAAAATAATACAGGGAGAAGTCCTTAATAATTAAAGCAAAAAATCCCGCATTTTTGAAAGATCAGAAATGCGGGATTTTTTTATGGTTAAGATTTTGCAGTTTACCTGAGGCTTTCGTTGTCTTTATTGCTGTTGTTAATGCTGCAAAATCAACTAAACTATCTTAGGGATTACCAAAAAGTTACTGAAATCTGTTACCTACCCTATCTAATTTGGGTGAACTTGATATTCAACTCCCGCTCAAATTGACGTAATTTTTTGATTTCGTACTGGTTTACAAGCGCTAAAGACAATCCGGTTTTCCCTGCTCTGGCTGTACGGCCGCTTCGGTGGGTGTAGTATTCGGTTTGATCTGGTAGCTGGTAGTGAACAACAAATGCAAGATTTGCCACATCAATTCCTCTCGCAGCCACATCTGTAGACACCAAAAGTCGCAAGTTGTCACCTTTAAAGGCTCTCATTACCTTATCCCGGTCCTTTTGAAGCATATCACCTTCCAGCAATCCAACCTCATAATTCTTTGCTGCCAGTTGCTTGGACAGGATCCTTGCTGCCGATTTAGTTTTGGTAAAGATAATACCACGTTTCTTGCCCTGGCTTTTTAGAAAATATGCAAGGGTATCAAGTTTGCTGTTATCATCTCCTGCCACAAATTGATGTTCAATCGCAGTATTGACTGCATCCTGTTTATCAATAGCCACCCGTCGTGCACCTTTATTTACATATTTATTTATGATCTCGTTTAGCTCCTGTGGAATTGTTGCTGAAAACAACCACACATTCCTGTCTTTAGAATCTGTTCCTTCCAGGATCTGGGTGAGATCATTTTTAAAACCCATGCTAAGCATTTCATCGGCTTCATCCAGCACCAAAGTTTTTATCTTTCGAATATCAATTGCCTTGCGTTTCATTAGGTCAATTAACCTTCCCGGGGTAGCTACCACAATCTGGGTGGGCCGGTTAAGACGGGCGATCTGTATATCTATCTTTTCTCCTCCATAGACAGCTTCAGTAAAAACCTTTTCTGAATATTTCGTGAATTTGAAAAGTTGTCGTGCAATTTGCTGCCCAAGTTCCCTTGTGGGAGAAAGGATCAAAGCCTGGATGTGATCTTTTTCAGGATCAATTTGTGCAAGAATGGGTAGACCAAAGGCTGCTGTTTTCCCTGTACCGGTTTGTGCCTGTCCTACAAAATCAACCCCTCCTTCTGTAAGTATAGGAATGGCAGCCTCCTGTATTTTTGTAGGGTGGATAATTCCCAACTCATTAAGCCCTTTGATAATGTCGTCTGATACTCCCAGTTCTTTAAAAGTCATTGCTCTAATTTTCTGCGAAGATAGTTTATTCCTAAGGAAAAAATTTCCTTGTATATTAAAAGAGATTAAAGAAACCCAATGTCCTTTGCCGTATTATAAACATCTTAAGATATTGATAATTTGGCTGTTAAATTGAAGCTAAACCAAAATTATCCTGATACAAAATGATTTTTAATTATTAATTTGGTGATATAACCAAAAAATAAAAACATGCTAACAATAATTTTGAATATCCTTTTACCGCCTTTAGCCGTATACCTAAACCATGGAGTGGGAACAACGCTGTTGATAAGCATTGTACTTACCTTGATAGGTTGGTTACCTGGTGTAATCCATGCTTTCATTGTGAACTAACAATAATAAAAACTGTCTAAAATATAAATCCCCTCAATGGTTCCAATGTGAGAGATTGGAATCGAAAAAACCTCTCAAAGAGAGGTTTCACAAAGTTTGAATTAGCCTTTAAGCTTATGTTTTAGACAGTTTCTCTACTCTTCACTCTTACTTTTTTCTTCAAGTTTTTGTTGCCATTTCCAGGCACTTTCCATAGCATCTTCTATAGTATATTCGGCTTTCCATTTAAGTACATCATTAGCCTTCGTAGTATCTGCATAGGCTACAATTATATCTCCTTCCCTCCTGTCAACGAACCTGTATTGCAGTTTTTGTCCCGAAACTTTTTCAAATGCTTTGATTGCCTCCAGTACAGAATTTCCTTTTCCGGTTCCAAGATTGAACACTTCGTAATTACCGTTGTGTTCATCATCGAGCAAACGTTCCAACGCTACTACGTGAGCACGTGCAAGATCCATAACATGTATATAATCTCTAATACAGGTACCATCCGGGGTTGGATAATCATTCCCAAAAACCGAAAGTTCATCCCTTTTCCCGGCTGCTGTCTGAGTGATAAACGGCACCAGATTTTGAGGAGTACCAATTGGTAATTCTCCAATATTAGCAGAAGGATGTGCCCCGATAGGATTAAAATACCTTAGGGAAATTGCTTTTAAATGCGGTACAACTTTACAGG
This sequence comes from Salinimicrobium sp. TH3, assembly GCF_026676115.1. Taxonomy (GTDB): domain Bacteria; phylum Bacteroidota; class Bacteroidia; order Flavobacteriales; family Flavobacteriaceae; genus Salinimicrobium. Next base: position 254,644 of record NZ_JAPONB010000004.1, read on the forward strand.
TGTCAGAAATGATCTCTTCCCCTATTTGCTTTGTATTCCCATAAGGAGATTCTGCTTTTTTTACAGGAGCACTCTCTGTAATTGGTAATTCATCTGCCTGGCCGTAGACTGTACAGGAGGAACTAAAAATGAACTTTGGCGCCTCTCTTTCCTTCAATTGCTGCAATAAATAGACTAACGTATTTAAATTATTCTCATAATAGAGCAAAGGATTTTGAACACTTTCCCCTACTGCTTTAGAAGCCGCAAAATGTATTACACCTTCAATGTTGGGATACTTATCAAAAAAATGATTTACAGCTTGTTTGTCCCTAAGGTCTAAATTTTCGAACTCAGGAGAAATTCGGGTGATTTTGGTAATTCCTCCTAAAACTTCCAGGGAAGAATTTGAAAGGTTATCAATAATTACCACCTCATAACCTTTTTCCTGAAGTGCCACCACGGTATGCGATCCTATAAATCCCAACCCACCGGTGACAAGTATTTTTTTGCTCATATTCTTGTTTCTGAATCTTCCGCAAATTAAGAAATTACACTCTATTAGAAGAAAGCACAATTGGGAATTCCCAGATCTTTATTTCTTATTCCCTTATGTAATTAATAATCACAGAACAAGCCCTTAAAAAACCCAATTTAATTGTAATAAATTTCGCGAAATTCCAGTCCTTAATTCAGGTCATTTAAAGTATATTTGCAGCCTTAAAAGAACAGTTATGTCGTTAGATTCACAAGTGAAAATTTTTAAATGGATCAGCATTTTTGAAGGAATATCTTTTTTGGTGCTATTGTTAATTGCAATGCCTCTCAAGTACATCTGGGATTCTCCCGAAATGGTACGTATAGTTGGGATGGCTCATGGTCTTTTATTTGTAGCATACATCTTTGGAGCTTTACTTTTGTACAGGCCATTACAGTGGAAGCTTAAGACTCTAATGATTGTCTGTATAAGCTCAGTACTACCATTGGGACCTTTTTATGTAGAGAAAAAATATCTCTAGAAAATGAGAGAACAAGTAAGGGAGGTTGGGAACTTTTTAGCCGATTACTTCATGGCGCAGGGAATGGATGCAGATGTTGCCCATTTTCTAAACATGCTTATTAATATTGTAGTCGTTGGAGTTCTTTGGTTTGTAATTCACTTTATTACCAAAAGACTGGTTCTAACCTCTTTTCAAAAGTTCACAAACCAGACTAAAACCACCTTTGACGACTATCTTGTAAAAAGTAATTTCCCGAGGTATATAAGCAATATTTTCCCCCTCTTATTGCTCATTTTGACGGTTCCTATAGTGTTTGAAGATTACCCAAAGTTATTAGGGATATTTGAAAAGCTGGTCGATATTTATATTATTCTCCTCACTGTGCTAATAGGGCGAAGTTTGGTGCGCACCACTACAAATTTCATGAAGCGGCATGAGCGTTACCACGACAAACCCCTGGAAAGCTATGCGCAGGTTCTAATGATCATTTTTTGGTCTATCGGCCTTATTTTTATCTTTTCTGAAATTACCGAGAAATCTGTGCTTGGATTTCTTATTTCTTTGGGAGCCGCTTCAGCAATTATCTTATTCATCTTTAAAGATACCATTCTTGGGTTCGTAGCATCTATACAGGTTTCTGTGAATGACATTGTAAGAATTGGAGACTGGATCACTTTCAGCAAATATGGGGCAGATGGGTTTGTTACAGAGATCAATCTTGCGACAGTAAGGGTTCAGAACTGGGATAATACTTATACTACAATTCCCACTTATTATCTTATTTCAGACTCTTTTCATAACTGGCGCGGGATGCAGGAATCTCCCGGGCGGCGTATCAAACGCTCAATAAACATCAAACAAAATTCAATAAGATTTGTAAATGATGAGGATATTGCAAAATTTGAAGAATTCGGCTTAATTGGTCCTTACATTAAAGAACGACAGGAAGAGATCAATGCCTATAATAAAGAAATGGGCATCAATAAAAAACATCTTATTAATGGAAGGCATCAAACAAACCTTGGAATCTTTAGGCAATATGCGTTGTCATATTTAAAAGCGCATCCTAAAATACACCAGGAAATGACCATGATGGTGCGCCATCTTCCTCCTACCACACAGGGAATCCCCATTGAAATCTACTGTTTTAGTGCAGACAAACGCTGGGAATTTTATGAAGCGGTAACAGCAGATATATTTGACCACCTCATAGCAGCCATTCCTTATTTTGATCTTCAACTTTTTGAATCTCCTTCGGGCGACGACATTTTAAAAGCTCTTAAACCTCTGCAGCTAAATTAAAAAGGATATTAATCTTAGAAAGCAGGAATCTTAAAAGTAGTTGCTTTCTACAGATCATCTTAAGTCTGAGCTATTATCTCCTTTAATATTAATTGTTGATTTGGTGCTCTAAGTTCTGCCTTCATAATCGGTGTCTTGAGAATCTTCAGAGGAGTTTAGATAGTGGCCCTCCATGTAATCGCTTCGCAAACTTTTGACCCCGGCGGCTCCTCCCAGCGCACCAACGATAGCTCCCAGTAAGAGGGCAATAAACAGATAGAGAGCAGCATCGGCCATAGCATCAGAAATAGTACCGGCCGTTTTCTCTGCTTCCTGCTTCATGTTTTCAAGAAATTCCATCGATTGCTTCCGCAGATTTTCATATTCTGCCGCGTAGCTACTAACAGTTTGTTTGGCTTCTTTTTCACTGAAATTGGTCCTTGAAGTTAATATATTTACAAGTGCTTCTTTATCCAGGGCTTCCCACTTGTTATCAAAGATGTTTTTTGCCTCATTAAATATCTGCTCTATTTTGGCATCTAATTGCGCAGAGCTTCCAAAATCTCTCATAGCTTGCTGCCCTGAATTATCCATTTTCTCTTCCACTTCGTTTTCTGCTTCTTGAGGGTCTGAATACGGTTTTTGAGCTTCCTCAAGTAACATATAAAATTTTTCTTTAGCCTTGTTAAGGCTAACCTCCAACTCTTTTTCGTGTTGCTCACTCAGTTGTTGACTTTGGCTTAGCTCCTGTTGCTCATTTGCCCAGGACACAACGTTTCCAATGGTATTTCCCACTCCCGAAATGACTCCACCCACAGCTGAAGTTACCAGCCAGAGAGACAGAATTAAATATAAGGCCCAGGTCATTATTCCCTGGATAATTCCACTTTTCTGATAGAAAGACACTCCTACTCTCGCAGCAACAAATGCTCCTACAAAAAGTGCCAGAAGATTTGAAACAGCCCACCAAACAAGACTTAAAGTTCCCACGCCGCTAAAAGGACTACTCTTTTCCATAGGTTCTATGCTACCAAATCCCAAAGAAAGTCCGAGCAGGTTAAAAAGAAAAACTATGGAAAAAGTACAAATAACGCCTGCAAATATCGCCCTCCAGGAAACACCTTTTCGTGGTACTGAATTGTGAGAATTTAGTTCCTTAAGTTTATTCATAATTATTTATTTTGGTTAGTTAAAGAAGAACACTGTTCCCTTCATTATCAATGGCTCAATAAGTTAAGCAGATAAATACTCAATTACTCTTAAAAAAATTTAAAGATTTGGAGTTTTGTCCTCGTTTTAGGTACTAAAAACATACTTTAGATCAATATTTAAAAATCTTATCAAACTCATTTTTATTCCATGTCAATAAAAGGTTTTCTTCAGGCGTTTGGTATTATTGCTGTTGTTCTATCTCTTTTTCCTTTTGTCGCTACCGATTACTGGTGGATGAGGATGTTTGATTTTCCCCATGTACAGCTTACCATTCTCACGCTGGTGGCTCTTGTAGTCTACTTCTTCAGGTTTGATCTGCGTAACTGGAGAGACTATACTTTTATATTTGTACTGGCAGGATGTTTCTTACTGCAACTGGTTAAAATATATCCCTACACTCCGTTTGCAGACCAGCAGGTTAGAAAAAACACAGCTGCTGTGCCGGCAAGCAGTATTAGTATTCTGGCTACTAATGTGCTGCAGAAAAATGAGCATTACGACAAAGTTGTAGAAGAAATCTTTAGGCAGGATCCCGATCTTCTAGTTTTTACTGAAACCAATTCCTTGTGGCGAAATGAATTACGTAAATTACTTAAAGATTTTGATTACGAGTACCGTATGGAGATGCCGCTTGATAATACCTACGGAATGCTGGTGTACTCCAGGTTGGAACTGGTAGACCCTCAAATAAAATTTCTGTTGGAAGACAGCATTCCCTCTATGCATACAAAGGTGATTTTACCTTCCAAAGAATTAATTCAGCTGCATGTTATTCATCCCACACCACCCATGCCTCCACATGATGCTTCTTCAACAGACAGAGATGCACAAATGATGTTAGTGGCAAAAATGGCAAAAGAATCGAAGCTTCCTGTAATTGTTACAGGGGATTTTAATGATGTGGCCTGGTCTGAAAGTACACAGCTTTTCCAAGAGGTGAGTGGATTACTGGACCCCCGCAAAGGAAGGGGCTTCTATAACACTTATAACGCAAATAGCTGGCTTATGAGGTGGCCCCTGGATCATTTATTTGTTTCAGATGAATTTAGACTGGTGAAAATGGAAGTGGGTAATGATGTGAAATCCGACCACTTTCCACTTTATGCCAAATTGAGTTTGGAGCCGGGAGTAAGGGCTGTACAAACTGCAACACCTGCCAGTCAAAATGAAATGCAGGAGGCAGAAAAACAAATTGAAAAAGAAGAGGAAAAAGACAGAAAAGAAAAAGCAGAAGGCAAAGAATAGTTAATCTTTAAGACGGTCTTTCACAAATTCGATCTCTGTTTTCCCGTGAGGTTTTGCCCGTCCCTTTTCATCAAGAGAAACCATTACGATCCTTTCAATAGAAATTATTACTTCCCGGGTCATCTTATTGCGAACTTCGCATCGCAGGGTAATGGAAGCAGTCCCAAATTTTACCACATCCATACCTATCTCAATAATATCACCTTCCCTGGCGGAACTTTTGAAGTCAATTTCACTCACGAATTTTGTTACGGTACGCGGATTTTCCAGTTGAATTATAGCATAAAGGGCGGCTTCCTCGTCAATCCATTCTAAAAGCCGGCCGCCAAACAAGGTGCCGTTGGGATTAAGATCCTGGGGTTTTATCCATTTACGGGTATGAAATCTCATAGGGGTTATTTAAAAGGAAAAATAAAGTTAAGCATTCTTCCGAAAATATTCCTCCCTGGCCACCTTTAGAATTTCTGAATGGTCAAAAGCAAGTTCGGGAAGATCTGTAATAGAAAACCAGTGGGCTTCGGCGGCATCATCATTTCCTTCCACTTTCTCTTTAGAAGTCACCTCTCCCCAGAATGTGATACTAATGGTCCTGCCCCTGGGATCTCTTCCCGGAGCACCAAAAGTGTGCAGCTGTTTTAATTTTTTGATTTTTAGACCTGTTTCTTCTTCAAGCTCTCTCTTTGCTCCATCTTCCAATGGTTCCTCATCTTCGAGAAACCCTCCCGGGAGAGCCCATTTGTCTTTAAAAGGATCTTTTTTTCGCTTGACCAATAACACTTTAGGATCCTGCTTACTCCTGTAAAATATCACACAATCTGTAGTTACCGCTATATTTTGCCTTGACATAATTTCTATTTAAAATAAACCGTCTGAATATTCACAAACTCTCTAATCCCGAAGTTGGAAAGCTCCCTGCCATATCCAGATTTCTTAGTACCTCCAAAAGGCAGGCGGGGATCGCTTTTTACCAGTTCATTGACAAAAACGGCCCCATCCTCAATTTGAGGAATAAGTTTTTGAGCCCTTTCCTTACTGGTGGTAAACAGCGAAACACCAAGGCCAAATTGAGTGGCATTAATAAGGTCTACTGCTTCCTCTTCTGTTTTAAATGTAGTAATTCCTATTGCAGGACCAAATGTTTCCTCTTTAAATACCGGCATTTGAGGTGTTACATCTTTTAAAACAGTAGGTGCGTAAAATGCCATTTTCCGCTCCCCTCCTGTTAAGATCTTAGCACCCATCTTCACCGAATCCTTCACCTGTTTTTCCAAATCTTCGGCAAGATCTTCTCTGGCCTGCACTCCTATAAAGGTATCTTCATCTATAGGGTCACCGATCTTTAAATCCTTCACTTTTTTCAGAAATAGATCTGTGAATTTTTCGGCAATACTTTCCTGTAACAAAAGACGTTTTCCTGCAATACAACTTTGTCCTGTATTTTGGAAACGTGCCTGGACACAGGTCCCGACCGCCTCCTCCAGGTCTGCATCGTCGAACACCACCAGTGGATTACTTCCCCCCAGTTCCAGTACAGATTTTTTGATTTGCCTGCCAGCCGTCGCGGCAACAGCACTCCCTGCCCCTTCACTACCCGTGAGGGTTACAGCTTTGACCCTTTTGTCCTGCAGTACTTCTTCCACTTTCTTACTGCCAATTGTAAGGTTTTGGAAACAACCTTCGGGAAATCCTGCTCTAATAAACACTTTTTCAAGATTCTTCCCGCACATCATAACATTGCTGGCGTGTTTTAGCACTCCCACGTTACCTGCCATTAAAGCCGGTGCCGCAAAACGGAATACCTGCCAAAAAGGGTAATTCCATGGCATAATTGCCAGCACCACACCTAAAGGGGCATAATTCACATAGCTATTAGCTGCATCGGTCTCAATAACTTCAGGAGCAAGCTGTTTTTCAGCATTTTCTGCATAATACTCACATACCCAGGCACATTTTTCAATTTCAGCAATAGATTGCTTTATTGGCTTACCCATTTCTTTTGTGATCACTTCTGCATATTCCTGCTTGTTTTTCCTGAGTTCTTCCGCAGCATTCAGCATAAGCTTTGAGCGAAATGAAAATGAGGTGGTTTTCCATTCATGGAATACCGCTGTGGCCTTTTCCAGTGCGTTGTCAATATCTTCTGAAGAGGATTCCCTATGTTCTTCAATAGTTTCCCCTGTATACGGATTTTTTGAAAGGATCATAAAAAGGTCTTTTTCTAAAGGTAAAAAGAACATGGTACGGGGAGAAATTATTAATGGGATTTTAACTGAAGCTTAAATTGTTCACAACAAGTTTATAATTCTTAAATAAAGGAATTACAGAGATTTCCTTGTTTTATTATCTTTAAGAAAAAGCCCCGTTATGAAAGATCGTGAAAAAAGTCTACTGGAGTTAAGACCCTACATCGAGTCTGCAATAGTGAACGCTTCCACCCTTCCCGAAGAACAATTCCAGAATAGAACCCTGCGCCCGGTGATCCTGCTTCAAAATGACCTTTTACTGGAAGCCTTCAGGAACTATGTGCAGAAATATAAAAATGGTTTTTACGAAATGAATGTAGAAAAACGAATGGCGTACATTGAAAACGCTATTCAGAAGGACATAAAATTCCGAAACAGCTTAAAAGGGATGATCATTGGTCAATTCACCATTGAGGAATACCGCTTCTACATAACCAACTCTTCTGCTCTTAATAAAAGAATGATGAACCTGGTTAAGGAAAGGCTGCAGAGCAATATCCAACTCCTCGACAGACTTTCGGTCGTATAACCTGCTGTACTGGAAAATCCCGTATTTATTAAACTTTTGCTAATTGTTCTTTTTTGAATATTGCGTTGGCTAATTTTAAAGAAAACGCAACAAAATGAGCATAAACAAAGAAGAATTATTCAACAAATGTCTTGATATGGTCAATGAAAGAATTGACCAGTATAATGAGAAAATGAATACTATTACCGGCCAGAATGAGCAGCATAAATTCCATCCCGATTTTGATGAGTATGGAAACAAAGGCGAAATGCTCACCGAATATGAAAAAAATGCCGCTTACCTTGACAGGGTGCGCAGCATGAAAGAAACTCTGGCCAACCTGGATAGAGAACACCGCAGTGAGGTCGTACGGCCAGGAAGTGTGGTAGAAACCAAAAGCGGATATTATTTTGTCTCTGTGCCCTTAGGTGAAATAGACATGGAAAGTGGAAGTAAAGTCTACGCGATCTCTACAGATGCTCCAATTTATAAAGAAATGGAAGGTAAGAAAGCCGGTGACTCCTTCAATTTTAGAGACGGCGAGGTGGACATTGTAAAAGTTTGGTAAATCCTATTCCGGATATTCGATCCTTAGGTGGTAAATGTTTTTTAGCTTCCGCTTAAGGATCTTTTTCACCTGCTGAATTTCCATAAATGTCACATTTGAATTAAGGAACTGTCCATCTTCCATTTGTTTGTTGATGATCTTTTCAACAAACTCATCTATGGTTTTAGCCGTAGGTTCTTTAATACTCCTGCTGGCTGCCTCTACACTATCACACATCATCAAGATGGCCGTTTCCTTACTAAAGGGCATGGGACCGGGATACCTAAAATCATCCTCATTTACGTGCTGGTCATTATCCATTGCCTTTTTCAGAAAATAATACACTGTAGTAGTACCATGATGTGTCCTGATGAAATCAATCACCCTATCTGGCAGATTTCTCTTTTTAGCAATTTCAATTCCATTTATTACGTGTTCAATGATAATGTCGGCACTTTCTTTAGGGGAAAGTTCATCATGAGAATTGACAGATGTTGTCTGGTTTTCGGTAAAATAAGTAGGATTGCGCATTTTCCCGATATCATGGTAAAGTGCTCCTACCCTTACAAGCATCGCATTCGCATTTATCTCATTGGCTGCTGCCTCTGCCAGGTTGGCCACGTTAAGCGAATGGTGAAAAGTTCCCGGAGCTTTATCTGAAAGTTCCTTGAGCAGTTTTGTATTTGTGTCTGAAAGCTCCAGCAGCGACATATCGGAGATCAAACCAAAGATCTTTTCGTAAGCATAGATTAGCGGCTGCACAAAAAGAGTTGCCAGCCCCCCCAACAGGAACATGAGAAAAGTTTCAGATTCCACTTCGTAGATCGAACCTTCCTGGATTACCGTAAAAGCAAAATAGGAAACTATATACACCAATGTGATCTGTCCAACCGTAATAAAAAGATTGGCTCTTTTATATAATTCGGAAACTGTGAGAATGGTCACGATCCCTGCAATGATTTGGAGGAACATATACTCGTAGCTGTCGGGCACAATAAATCCGAGCAATAAGACGGTGATAACGTGCGTAAAAAGCCCAAGGCGGGAATCAAAGAACCCTTTAATGGTTAACGGTAAAACACACAAAGGAACCACATATACATACGCCACATTAAAACGTATGATCAATACAGTAAGCAGTACCATGAGGGTAACGTTAAAATAGATGAAGGTTACTTTTATATTATTCTGAAAGATATCATAGCGATATTTTCTAATAAAGAGCATCAACATGAGCAGGGCGAGGAAAACAAGCAGGGTGTATCCAACAATTACCCAGTTGTAGTTGGCTTCGCTCCACACCTGTGATTCATACTCGGCTTTGAGAGAATTGAGGACCTGTAACTTGTCTCCTTCCACTACTTCTCCTTTGGCGACAATAATGGTCCCCCGCTCTACATTCCCGCGGGTATAGGAAATCTGGTTATAACGACTTTCCAGATCATTTTGAGTAAGCGCTTCATTATAAGATACATTGGGCTTTACGGTATCAAAGAACAACCCAATCAACTCTTCCCGATAATTTTGTAACTGTGCCTGATCTATTTTTCGATTAAGAAAATCCCTTAACTGGCTTTGCTTTAATATGCTTTTGTAGGTCACCTCTGTCACCTCATTTCCTTCCCGCAGGTACACCAGTTGATCTGGACTAAGGGGCACTATCTCCTGCAGGACTCCTGCATCATATATCTCCTCAAAAGTATTTTGAATGAACTCTTTAAGCCGCATATTTTCCCTGCGCGTAAGTGTATCGGGAAAAATACGTACAAATTGTCCTTCCAGTGCAGCCTCTACTTCTTCAACAGCTTCTGCATTATAATCGTAGTAGGGAACATGGCTTTTGTTGATCTCCTCCTTTTCTGCAGAGAGTTCTTCGGGAGTCTTTAAGATGGCAAAATCAAAAGGCGCATAAAGGTTTTCATACTGCCATGGTTTACCTTTTGGGATCTCATATTTAAACTTGCCTCCCTTCGGAAACATGTAAACTATGATCACAGTAGTAAGGAGGAATAAAAAAACCTTATAAAAAAGGTCCTGATTTTTATAAAGACTGTTTATAAACGATTTCATACAGGGAGAATATCTTATCAAAAGTACTAAAAAATCCCGGCTGAACTGTAGGCATTGGTTTGTTCCTTTTAAAATGATTAAATTCGCAAATGTAAAATCTTAATCCTCTAAACCATGAATAAGGAAGTAGTTATAGTAAGCGCAGTAAGAACTCCAATAGGAAGTTTCCTTGGCAGCTTATCCACCGTTCCCGCTACCAAACTGGGATCAACAGCAATAAAAGGAGCTCTCGATAAGATCAATCTTAAACCCGAAATGGTTGATGAAGTGCTTATGGGTAACGTAGTGCAGGCCGGTGTAGGACAGGCTCCAGCAAGACAGGCAGCTCTTGGTGCCGGTATACCTACCAGTGTTCCATGTACAACTGTGAATAAAGTTTGCGCCAGTGGAATGAAAGCAGTCATGCAGGCAGCACAGGCTATAGCCAATGGAGACGCCAATATCGTGGTTGCAGGAGGAATGGAGAACATGAGTCTTATTCCACATTACTTACACCTAAGAAACGGACAAAAATTTGGCCCCGCTCAAATGGTTGACGGAATGCAAAAAGATGGACTTGTGGATGCCTACGACCATAATGCCATGGGAGTAGCTGCAGATCATTGCGCTAAAGAAAATAATTACTCCCGGGAAGAGCAGGATAAATTTGCCATTCAGTCCTATGAAAGATCCCGAAAAGCTTGGGAAGAAGGTAAATTTGATGAAGAAATTGTGCCGGTTGAGGTACCACAGAGAAAAGGGGATCCTGTTATCGTTAAGGAAGATGAGGAGTACAAGAATGTGAAAATGGACAAAATAGCTTCCTTACGACCTGCTTTTAGCAAGGAAGGTACTGTTACTGCCGCTAATGCTTCAACTATTAATGATGGTGCAGCTGCCCTTGTGCTTATGAGTAGGGAAAAAGCCGAAGAACTGGGAATGGAAATATTAGCAAGCATCAAAGGCTTCGCAGATGCCGCTACAGACCCTATTTGGTTTACCACAGCCCCGGCCAAAGCACTTCCAAAAGCTCTTGATAAAGCAGGCGTTTCTATTGACAAGGTGGACTTCTTTGAGTTTAACGAGGCCTTCTCTGTTGTAGGCCTGGTGAATATGAAGATCCTGGAACTGGAAGATAAGAATGTGAACGTAAACGGAGGAGCTGTTTCTTTAGGACATCCGCTGGGATGTTCCGGTGCCCGTATAATCGTTACGTTGCTTAATGTTCTTAAGCAAAATAATGGAAAAATAGGCGCTGCTGCTGTTTGTAATGGTGGTGGTGGAGCTTCGGCTATGATCATTGAGCGTCCATAAATCTTTTTTTCAAAGCACACTTTTGAATGCAATATGCCATTTGTAATTTAGGCACGGTTGGCCTTAGAGCAGAACCTGCACATACTGCCGAAATGGTTAGCCAGCTGCTTTATGGGGAGACTTTTAAAGTCCTGGAAGAAAGAGCAAAATGGTCAAGGATAAGAACTTCTTTTGAAGCTCTTGAAGCCTGGATTGAAAATAATCAACTTCAGAAAATAACTGAAGTAGATTTTGAAAACCTGACGAATAATGCGCTCGAGCTTTCGGCCGATCTTATGGAGTTTGTTATGGAGTCTGACCGTTTAATACCTATACCCCTGGGCTCTGTATTAAATGGGGTTGAGCTTTTAGGGCATCAGCATTCAGGTTTGGTGTCTATGGGAAACCAGGCAAAAGAAAAGCTGATCGAGACCGCATTTTTATATCTCAATGCTCCATTTCTTTGGGGCGGAAAAACACCCATGGGAATTGATGCGAGTGGCTTCACTCAAATGGTTTATAAACTCAATGGTTGTAAATTATCCAGAAATGCTGCAGATCAAGCCAGACAGGGAGAATCTCTTAGCTTTATTGAGGAAAGTGAACCAGGAGACCTGGCGTTTTTCGATGGACCCGACGGGGTAATTAATCATGTTGGGATCATGATGAGGGACAACTATATAATCCATGCCGATGGTAAAGTGCGGCTGGATCGCATAGATCATTCAGGAATTTATAATTCGGAACTGCGAAAGCACACTCACAAATTAAGAGTGATCAAAAAGATCATATAAAAAAAGCCCGTTCAAAAATTGAACGGGCTTTTTCTTTATTGCTATTCCAAACTACTGCTTTGGAGTAGCCTCTGCATTTGAAGTTTCAAGCTCAGCAATCTTTACTTTCATTTCTTCTGCCTTTTCAGGTTCATTGATCTGATAATAGATATTCATCATCGTTCTTGCAGCTTCAATGTTTGTTGGATCTTTAACCATTACCTTTTCAAGGTGTGGAAGAGCTTCTTTATAGATTCCCTGACGCTCTTCAGCAAGTTCCTCATATTTCTTTTGATCAGCTTTGCTCATACCAAGGCTATTCATTTGCTCTACTAAAGGAGCTTCTTTGGAAAGAATAATATAAGCGATATTAATTCTGGCATTTGACATTTCGGGGTCAAGTTCTATAGCTTTCTTGTAGTACTCAATCGCACGATCATTTTCTCCAAGTTCTGCAGAACTTACTCCCATGTTATAGTAAAGTGTAGCATTATCGGGATTTTGTCTTACAACTTCCTCAAGGATCTCACGGTATTTCTCCATGTCTCCCATTTGGTAGTACATATCGGCTTCTGCCTGCATAAGAGTGGCGTCATTAGGATTAGCCTCTTTTGCTTTTTCCATTGCAGCAACAGCTTTCTCTTTTTCACCTTTTTCGATGTAGATCAAAGCAATGTTCTTAGCAATTTCTCCTTCTTTGGATTCTTCCTTCTTTTCCTGTGGATTAATATATGTTCCAGATTTTACGAAAAGATCTCTTTGCTCTTTTGAAGCCATTCTCTCCTCTTCACCTGTTTCTTTATTTACTGCAGTATAAACAATTTCTTCTCCTGTAAATCCTAGATCCTGAAGCTCCTTATAATATCTTAAGGCTTCATCATAATCTTTTGAGTTCACAGCATTAGAAGCTGCATAATACAGATATACTGTATCGCGGTTACTCATCCTGTAGCTTGCTTCAAGTTTCTTAGAAGCTTCAGCAAAGTTTTGAGCATTTTGATCTGTAATGGCAGCATTCACTAATGCATTACTTACAGTAGACATTCCCTGCTCCGCCTGTTCCTGGCCAAGCTCCTTAGCTTTTTTCATCGCTTCGGCCGCAGCCATAAGATCGGCAGTAGGAACATTTTCACCATTTCCTACTAATGCATATCCTTTGTAAAGGTAGAAATCGGCTTTCTCATCATTATCGGCATCAGCCAATTTTGCTTCTGCCTCCTGAAGATAATTTTTAGCTTCCTGGAATTCTCCTTTTTCAACTGCCTTACCGGCTCTTTTGATTTCTTTTTTTTGGGCAAATGATACGACAGTAAACATAGCAAGTGCCGCCGTAAATACTCTGGTTTTCATCTTTTTTGGTTTTGATTAAAATTTATTCCTCACTATCGTTTGCAATAGTTGTGCCATCATCATTTTGATCAGTGATCTCGGGGGTTGCATCTCCAGCTACATCCTCAACATCTTCCTCCTCGTTTATCACTTTTGCCACTGCAGCAATAGAGTCATTATTCTTTAAGTTAATTAACCTTACCCCTTGTGTGGCGCGGCCCATTACTCTTAAGTTTGACACAGATGTTCTAATGGCCAATCCAGACTTATTGATGATCATAAGATCATCAAGATCGGTCACATTCTTAATGGCAACAAGGTTCCCGGTCTTGGCTGTAATTGAAATGGTTTTCACACCCTTACCTCCACGGTTGGTAATTCTGTAGGTTGGTTCCCCATCTTCGGGGTCATCTATATAGGTACGTTTACCATATCCATTTTCTGAAACCACAAGTATAGTCTCTTCCATTGGGTTCTCTACGGTAATCATTCCTACAACCTCATCATTATCATCTGCGAGAGTAATTCCCCGAACTCCAGATGCGTTCCTTCCCATGGGCCTGGTTTTGCTCTCATCAAAACGAATGGCTTTACCGCTCTTAAGAGCCAACATCACCTGACTTGCACCGGTGGTCAATCTTGCTTCAAGAAGCTCATCCCCCTCACGAATTGTAATTGCATTGATCCCGTTAGTCCTCGGCCTTGAGTATTGTTCAAGAGAAGTCTTTTTCACCTGCCCTTTCTTGGTAGCCATCATTACATAATGACTATTTATATACTTCTCGTCCTTAAGGTCTTTTGTACAAATAAAAGCTTTTAGCTTATCATCCGGCTCAAGATTGATCAGGTTCTGGATTGCTCTACCTTTTGAAGTTTTACTTCCTTCTGGGATCTCAAACACCCTCATCCAGAAACACTTACCTTTTTCAGTAAAAAATAACATGTACTGGTGATTGGTACCTATAAAGAGGTTCTCCAGGAAATCTTCATTTCGGGTTGTAGAACCTTTTTGTCCAACTCCTCCCCGATTTTGCGTTTTATATTCTGTTAATGATGTACGTTTAATATACCCCGCATGTGAAATAGTAATTACCACCTGTTCATCCGGGATCATGTCTTCCATACTTAAATCTCCACCGGCATATTCAATGTTGGAACGTCTTTCATCTCCATATTTTTCTTTGACCTCCAGCAATTCCTCCTTGATCACATCCATTCTTCTTTCCTTTCGGGCAAGAATGTCCTTAAGATCCTCAATGGTCTTCATGATCTCTTCATACTCTGCACGTAGTTTATCCTGCTCAAGACCTGTAAGTTGTCTCAAACGCATTTCTACGATAGCCTTTGCCTGGACCTCAGAAAGTTCGAAACGTTCAATTAATTTTGTCCGTGCTTCATCGGCATTACTGGAAGCCCTTATTAATGCAATTACCTCATCAATATTATCTGATGCAATGATTAATCCTTCCAATATATGTGCACGCTCCTCGGCTTTGCGAAGTTCATACTCTGTTCGTCGAACCACAACTTCATGCCTGTGCTCAACAAAATGGTAGATCATATCCTTCAAATTGAGCATTTGGGGACGTCCTTTTACCAGCGCAATGTTGTTGACACTAAATGAGTTTTGAAGCGAAGTATGTTTGTAAAGGAGGTTAAGAACGATGTTTGGAATAGCATCTCTTTTAAGGATATACACTATTCGCATTCCATTACGGTCAGACTCATCTCTTATAAGAGAAATACCCTCGATCTTCTTGTCATTTACAAGTTCAG
Organism: Salinimicrobium sp. TH3; assembly: GCF_026676115.1. GTDB lineage: Bacteria > Bacteroidota > Bacteroidia > Flavobacteriales > Flavobacteriaceae > Salinimicrobium. The sequence continues at coordinate 269,880 of NZ_JAPONB010000004.1, forward strand.
CTGTTTTTTTGATCATTTCAGCCTTGTTGACCTGGTAAGGGATCTCTGTAACGATAATTGCCTCCTTACCTGCAACCTCTTCGGTATGAGCCTTAGCTCTTATAACTACTCTTCCACGCCCGGTTTTAAAAGCTTCCCGAACTCCATCATACCCGTAAATTGTTCCCCCGGTTGGAAAATCGGGAGCCTTTACATGCTCTATAAGTTCATCTACCTCAATATCATGATTGTGAATGTATGCTATCACACCGTCCACAACTTCCGAAAGGTTGTGAGGCGGCATATTGGTAGCCATACCAACTGCAATACCACTGGCTCCATTCACTAAAAGGTTAGGGATACGTGTGGGTAACACTGAAGGTTCATGAATAGTGTCATCAAAGTTAAGCTGCATATCGACCGTTTCCTTATCAATATCGGCCAACATATCTTCACTTATTTTGCGCATCCTTGCCTCGGTATATCGCATAGCAGCAGGGCTATCGCCATCAACCGAACCAAAGTTACCCTGCCCGTCTACCAGCATATAACGTAAACTCCATTCCTGGGCCATACGTACCATAGTGTCGTAAACAGAAGAATCCCCGTGTGGGTGAAACTTACCTAATACTTCCCCTACAATTCTAGCAGATTTTTTGTGAGCTCTGTTGGAAAGCACTCCCAATTCATACATTCCATATAATACCCGGCGGTGAACCGGTTTCAACCCGTCACGCACGTCTGGCAGGGCACGTGACACAATGACCGACATTGAATAATCAATGTAAGCCGACTTCATTTCATCTTCAATATTGATAGGAATTAACTTTTCTCCTTCAGCCATAAATATTCTATTATTTTGGTTCAAAAATCTAACGTGCCAATTTACGCATTTTAGGCTAGCCGGGTACACTATTCATTGAGGTTTTCTTGTATTTTATTAACAAATTTTTAGTTGTGCTTGGTTAATAAGTTCATTACATTCTGCTTTGTTTTATTAAACCAAATTCGTCAATTAGCTTTACTTCAGAAGAAGACAATAGATACAATCGGGTATGGTTTTTGAAACCTTGATATAAATAATCAGAGAGAAAGGAATTAAAATGGATGATAATTTTTCACCAAGAGTAAAAGATGTGATTGCCTATAGCAAAGAAGAAGCCTTGAGGCTTGGACATGACTTTATAGGCACAGAGCATTTAATGCTGGGTCTTCTAAGGGATGGAGATGGCAAAGCCATTAATATACTTCATGCCCTGGATGTCGATCTCACTCACTTAAGAAGAAAAGTAGAGATCCTTAGCCCTGCCAACCCAGATGTGGCCGTAGAATCTAATGAGAAGAGAAATCTTCACTTAACCCGCCAGGCAGAAAGAGCTTTAAAAACCACATTTTTGGAAGCCAAGCTTTTCCAAAGCACTTCTATAAATACTGCGCACTTGTTGTTATGTATTTTAAGGAATGAAAATGATCCTACAACAAAGCTTTTAAATAAGCTTAAGGTGGACTACGACGGGGTTAAAGACCAGTTCAAATATATGATCACCAACGATGACGATTATATAGATTCTCCTACTTCTGAATCTTTTTCAGATGAAGATGCAACTTCAGATGATTCCGGAAAGAGCAATCCTTTCGCAGGAACGCCTGGAAAATCTACCAAGAAGTCAAAAACTCCTGTTTTAGATAACTTCGGAAGGGATTTAACTGCCCTTGCAGAGCTGGATAAACTGGATCCTGTTGTAGGTCGTGAGAAAGAGATTGAACGAGTTTCGCAGATATTAAGCCGAAGAAAGAAGAACAATCCACTTCTTATTGGAGAACCGGGTGTTGGTAAATCGGCAATTGCTGAAGGTCTTGCCCTTCGAATTGTAAAAAGAAAGGTTTCAAGGATCCTTTTTGACAAACGTGTGGTAACACTTGATCTTGCCAGTTTAGTGGCAGGCACAAAGTACCGCGGGCAGTTCGAGGAAAGAATGAAAGCCGTTATGAACGAGCTTGAAAAGAATGATGACATCATCCTTTTCATTGATGAGATCCATACCATTGTTGGTGCAGGTGGCGCAACCGGAAGCCTGGATGCCAGCAATATGTTCAAACCTGCCCTCGCCCGAGGTGAAATACAATGTATTGGTGCCACTACACTAGATGAGTACAGGCAGTATATTGAAAAAGATGGGGCTCTTGAAAGACGTTTTCAAAAGGTAATTGTAGAGCCTACAACCATTGAAGAAACTATCGAGATCCTTAACAACATTAAGGATAAATACGAAGAACACCATAACGTAACTTATACAGACGAAGCCATACAGGCATGTGTGAAGCTTACCAGCCGGTATATGACAGATAGGTTCCTCCCAGACAAGGCCATTGATGCCCTGGATGAAGCAGGGTCGAGAGTGCATATAACCAATATCGATGTTCCAAAACAGATTCTTGAACTGGAACGCAAGCTTGAAGAAGTAAGGGAGCTAAAAAATACTGTTGTTAAAAAACAGAAATATGAAGAGGCTGCCAAACTGCGTGACGATGAAAAGAACATAGAAAAGGAACTGGCAAAAGCCCAGACAAAATGGGAAGAAGAGTCGAAAATGCACCGCGAGACGGTGACCGAAGACAATGTCGCCGATGTAGTATCTATGATGACCGGTGTTCCTGTAAACAGAATTGCACAGACAGAGATCAATAAACTTTACAAATTACCGGAGTTGATCAAAGGCAAAGTAATTGGCCAGGATGAAGCTGTAGGAAAAGTTGTAAAAGCCATCCAACGTAACCGTGCGGGGCTTAAAGACCCAAACAAGCCAATTGGTTCCTTTATTTTTCTTGGTCAAACAGGGGTTGGTAAAACCCAGCTGGCAAAGATCCTTTCCCGTGAACTGTTCGACAATGAAGATGCGCTAATACGTATCGACATGAGTGAATACATGGAGAAATTTGCAGTGAGTAGATTGATTGGTGCACCTCCTGGATATGTAGGTTACGAAGAAGGGGGACAGCTTACCGAGAAGGTGAGACGTAAACCTTATGCTGTAATCCTGTTAGACGAGGTTGAGAAAGCTCACCCAGACGTATTTAACATGTTATTACAGGTGCTTGATGATGGATATTTGACTGACAGTCTTGGTCGTAAGATCGACTTTAGAAATACGATCATTATTATGACCTCTAACATTGGAGCAAGAAAGCTGAAGGATTTTGGACAGGGAGTAGGATTTGGTACAGCTGCAAGAACTTCTCAGGCAGACGATAATGCCCGTAGTGTGATCGAAAGCGCCCTTAAAAAAGCATTTGCACCCGAATTCCTTAACCGTGTTGATGACGTTGTGATATTCAATCCTCTTGAACAGGAAGATATTTTTAAGATCATCGATATCGAACTTGAAAAACTTTTTGGTAGAATTGGAGCTCTGGGATATGACCTTGAGTTAAGTCCTGAAGCTAAAAAATATATTGCCGAAAAAGGTTTTGATAAGCAATACGGTGCGAGACCACTAAACCGTGCAATCCAGAAGTATATCGAGGATGCGCTGGCAGAAGAGATTATTACCTCTCACATTGCTGAAGGTGATAAAGTCTATATGGATCTTGATGAAGAGAAAAAGGAATTGACTATAAAGGTTGAAAAAGCCAAAAAAGAGACAAATTCCGAAGACTCGAAGTAAAAACTTTTAAATAAAACAGATAGAGCCTGTGACAAACCGTCACAGGCTCTTTTTATTTTTTACTGTGTCTATCCCTCAATATTCCTGTAACGTCTTTCAAATTGTATCCTTTAGCCTGCAGGAGGATAAGATAGTGAAACAGCAAGTCGGCACTTTCGTTTAGAAACAGATCATCGTTATTATCCTTGGATTCAATCACCACTTCCACAGCCTCCTCTCCTACTTTTTGGGCGATCTTATTGATACCACTTTTAAAAAGAGAAGCCACATAGCTCTTCTCATTTTCGGGATTTGATCTTCTGTCAGCGATCACCTCTTCCAGCTGAGTCAAAAATAGTATTTCTGAAGTATTTTTTTCTCCCCAGCAAGTATCGGTTCCTTTATGGCAGGTTGGTCCCTGAGGATTTACCAGGACAAGCAGTGTATCATTATCACAATCTAGTTTCATGTCCACAAGAGTCAGAAAGTTTCCGCTTTCTTCCCCTTTTGTCCATAGTCTTTGCTTGCTCCTGCTGAAAAATGTCACTTTTCCTAACTCTTTGGTCTTTTTTAATGCTGCTTCATTCATATAGCCCAGCATCAACACATTCTTCGTCTCTGCATCCTGAATGATCGCAGGTACTAAACCGTCTTTATCTTTACTAAAATCTATTTCCATTTCATTATTTATTTATCATAACTATCCTGTTGTCAGGCCGAGCGAAGTTGGGACCTCCTTTTGAACCAAGCACCAGGCACCAAATTCCAAATTCCCATAATAACTTGCGACTTGCAACGTGCAACAGTTTCTTTTCCCGCAAATCTCACAGATCTCCGCAGATTACTCCCCAGTTTTCCAAGTACCAACCCTTCACCGGCTACCCGCAACTTCAATTAAAACCCAATTTTTTAAACAAACCCCAATTAACTAATCACTAATCACCAGTAACTAGATCCTAACTTCAATCCCCTTTTCCTTCATCTCCTGCTTCAGATCTTTTATTTCTATTTCCTTAAAGTGGAAAACACTTGCAGCCAATGCAGCATCAGCTTTTCCTTTTGTAAAAGCATCACAGAAGTGTTCCCTAGTACCAGCTCCACCCGAAGCAATAACAGGGATACTTACCATTTTTGAAATTTTCTCCAGGGCTTCATTGGCAAAACCTGCCTTAGTGCCGTCATGATCCATCGAGGTAAACAGGATCTCCCCTGCACCACGCTCCTCAACTTCCTTTACCCAGTCAAAAAGGTCAATTTCTGTCGGGACTTTTCCAGCCACAAGGTGCACCAGCCATTTTCCCCTTATCTGCTTTGCATCTATTGCCACAACAATACACTGCCTGCCAAATTTGGCTGCCAGTTGATTGATCAACTCCGGATTCTTTACTGCAGCCGAATTAATTGCAACTTTGTCGGCTCCGTTTTGTAAAAGCAGGTCGACATCTTCCACTGAAGAAATTCCGCCGCCAACGGTGAAAGGAATGTTTACCCTGGCGGCTACCTTCCGTACAAGTTCTGCCAGGGTTTTTCGTTTTTCTTCTGTAGCGGTGATATCGAGAAAAACCAACTCATCTGCACCCGACTTCGAATAGGCTTCAGCCAGTTCAACCGGATCTCCAGCATCCCGTAAACTCACGAAATTTACTCCTTTTACCGTTCTTCCGTCTTTTATATCGAGGCAGGGAATTATTCTTTTTGTTAACATTTCTTAGATATTAGATTTGAGATATGAGATGTGAGATTATATTCACTATTCCTATCTCGTAATATTACCTGGAGATTGGAATTTGGAATTTCATCCTATGAATTTCTCCAGTTGTTTCAAACTTATCTTATTCTCGTAGATCGCCTTTCCAAGAATCGCCCCTTCACAACCTATCTCCTGAAGTCTCGGAAGGTCATCAAATTCTGCAATTCCTCCTGAGGCAATCAGTTTAATGCCGGGAATTTTCTCCAGGATCTTTTGGTACAGCTCAAAAGAAGGACCTTCCAACATTCCATCTTTAGCAATGTCGGTACAGATCACATATTTTACTCCATTCTTAGAATAACTTTTTATAAATGGAACCAAATCTTCTTTGGATTCTTCCAGCCAGCCGCTTACTGCTACCTTTTCATCTTTTGCATCTGCCCCTAAAATGATCTTTTCACTGCCATATCTTTCAAGCCAGGACAGAAAAATTTCCCGATCCTTCACAGCAATACTTCCGCCGGTGATCTGGAAAGCTCCGCTGTTAAAAGCTATCTCGAGATCCTTATCAGATTTTAATCCGCCGCCAAAGTCTATCTTTAAATCAGTTCCTGTAGCGATATTTTCAAGAACCTTATGATTGACAATATGCTTTGATTTGGCGCCATCGAGATCCACCAGGTGCAGATATTTTATTCCGTGATCCTGAAACATTTTCGCCACCTCCAGCGGATTCTCATTATATATTTTCTTTGAATTATAATCACCCTGAGAAAGCCTTACGCACTTTCCGTCAATGATATCTATAGCTGGAATTATTCTCATTTGAAGTTAGATTTTAGAAGTTAGATTTTAGAAGTTTTATCTCTCCTGTTGATTTCTTTTAGCTGTGTTTATTGAAGCTACTACAATAGAAACTATTTCATTCGCTTCCGAATGTAGAAGCTTTACCTCCTGAATATCTTTATCAAGAATTTCAATGAAAAGCTCCAGAAAATACATACTTTCATCTGCCTCTTCCTCTACTATTTTTAGTTTATTAATGAAATCAGCTGTTGATTTAGCCCTTTGGGCTGCTCGGTAATTTGCTCCTACAGAACTTGAACTCCTAAGTAGCTGATTGACATATGCGTTATATTCCCGTGAATGGGGAATCTTGCTGCAAAACTTCCAACAATTAACAGCAAATTCCTTTGTTCTTGATTTTATATCCTTCATTTTCTTCTTATTATCCATCGTACTTCTAGCTTCGTAAATCTTACTTCATTTCGTACTTCTAACCTCGTAAATCTAACTTTAGAAAATTTTCCAGAATTTTCTCTCCTGCACTGCTACTCTTTTCAGGATGGAATTGTACACCGTAGAAATTGTCTTTTTTTAAAGCAGAGGAATAATTGACTCCGTAGTCACATTTAGCTATGGTTTCGGAACAAACAGGAGCGTAAAAACTATGAACGAGGTAAACAAATTCCTGTTCTGCTATCCCTTCAAAAAGGCCAGTTTTCAGGTCTTTAATCCTGTTCCAGCCTATATGAGGAACTTTTAAGGTTTTTTCAAAATGGATCACATCCACATCGAAAACTCCGAGACCTTCAGTTTCTCCTTCTTCAGATCGATTGCACATTAACTGCATTCCCAGGCAAATTCCCAATACAGGCTGTTTCAACTGCGGAATCAATTTATCCAGTCCTGTGCTTTTCAGTTTTTTCATTGCAGAACTGGCCTCTCCCACTCCCGGAAAAATTACTTTATCTGCAGATTTTATCTCTTCAACATTATCACTTAAAAGTCCTTCATAACCGAGTCTCTCCAAAGCAAATTTTATACTTTGTATATTTCCGGCTCCGTAGTCAATAATCACTATTTTCTCAGATTCTATTTTATTCTCAATACTCATATCTCAATTCTAAAGTCTCATATCTCATATCTAACATCTCACGTCTACTAAAGCATTCCCTTAGTTGACGGCAGGATCATTTTATCCGGATCTCTTTTTACCGCTACTTTAATTGCTTTGGCAAAAGCTTTAAAAATTGCTTCTATTTTGTGGTGCTCGTTTGTGCCTTCGGCTTTGATATTCAGGTTTGCCTTTGCTCCATCGGTAAAGGATTTGAAGAAATGGTAAAACATTTCTGTAGGCATAGCCCCTATCATCTCCCTTTTGAAATCGGCTTCCCAGACCAACCAGTTCCTTCCGCCAAAATCTATAGCCACCTGCGCCAGGCAATCATCCATTGGCAGTGCAAAGCCATAGCGTTCAATGCCAAGCTTATTGCCTAAGGCTTGAGAAAAGACTTCCCCTAACGCAATTGCTGTATCTTCAATGGTGTGATGTTCATCTACCTCCAGATCTCCTTTCACAGTGATCTCAAGATCCATTTGTCCGTGACGGGCGATCTGGTCGAGCATATGATCAAAAAATTTGATCCCGGTGTTTATTTTACTTTTTCCGGTGCCGTCAAGGTTCAGAGAAATGGAAATATCAGTTTCATTAGTCTTTCTCACGATGCAGGCTGTGCGCTCCTCGAGTTTTAAAAACTCATAGATATCTTTCCAGCTGTTTGTCTCCAGCCTGATATTTTTTTGAAGTTCCTCCTTCTTTACCGAGAGCTCCTCACTTCCCAGCTCTTCATGTCCTGTAATAAATATTCCTTTTGCGCCCAGGTTCTTTGCCAGCTCCATATCTGTAAGCCGGTCGCCAAGCACAAATGAATTGGCCAGATCATACTTTTCAGAGTCAAAATATGCTTTCAGAAGTCCGGTGCCGGGCTTCCTTGTTGGTGCATTATCTTCAGGAAAAGTGCGGTCAATCACAATTTCAGAGAATTTCACTCCTTCATTCTCGAAAGCCCTGAGGATAAAATTCTGCACCGGCCAAAAAGTATCTTCCGGAAAGGAGCCAGTTCCCAAACCGTCCTGATTGGTTACCATGACCAGTTCATAATCCAGTTCCTTGACAATTTTAGCCAGGTAGTAAAAAGCTCCGGGGTAAAATTCCAGTTTTTCAAAATGATCGAGCTGGTAATCATTGGGTTCCAGAACTATTGTTCCGTCACGATCTATAAAAAGTACCTTTTTCATGCTGTAAGCTGAGTTAATTTCTTAAGTAATTCTTTATTCTCTTCTGGCGTTCCTACTGTAAATCTCAGCGTGTTTTCACATAATTGCTGATTGCTTCGGTTGCGCACTACCACTCCTGCTTCCAGCAGCTCCTCATATTTTTCACCGGCATCTTCCACCCGCACCAGCAGGAAATTAGCATCTGAAGGAAAAATTTCCTTCACAAATGGCATTTTTGAGAGGTTAGTGCGCAGTAATTCTCTTTCCTGCAGAATGGTTTGCACTTCCCTGTTTACCTCCTCGGGTCCTGATAGTCGTTTTAGGGCCCTTTGCTGCGTAAGCTCATTTACATTGTAAGGCGGTTTTATCTTGTTGAGTACGCTAATGATCTCTTCGGAAGCATAGCAAATTCCTAATCTGATTCCCGCAAGACCATAAGCCTTTGAGAGGGTTTGTGTAATCACCAGATTAGGAAACTCCTGAAGCCGTTCCAGCCAGCTTCTTTCGGTAGAAAAATCAATGTACGCCTCATCAATAATGACCAGACCATTAAAGCTTTTGAGAATTTTTTCTACTGAAGATTCAGAAAATGAATTTCCTGTGGGGTTGTTTGGGGAGCAAAGGAAGATCAATTTCGTTTGCTCATCAGTTTTTTGAAGAATTGCTTCTACATCAGGCTGAAAACCTAAAGTCAAAACCACTTCCCTGTCTTCGATTTCGTTAAGCCCTGCCAGAACCTTGTACATCCCGTAGGTTGGCGGTAATGAGATCACATTATCCACCTGCGGCTGACAAAATGCTCTGAAGATTAGATCCAGGACTTCATCACTTCCGTTCCCAAGCAAAATTTTACTAACCGGAACTCCTTTTTGAGAGGCAAGCACCTCCTTTACCTTCCCTTGCTGCGGATCGGGATAACGATTCACTCCATTTTCAAAGGGATTCTCATTAGCATCCAAAAAGGTCATTTTTCGGCCGTCTGTTTTATACTCGTCCCTTGCCGAAGAATACGGCTTCATTTTCAGGACATTCGCCCGCACCAGGCGTTCCAGGTTAAAATCCCTATTCATTACCAGAAGTTTTAAGCTTGTTCAACCTTAGAGTAACCGCATTTTTGTGGGCCTGTAAACCTTCGGCTTCTGCCATTAACTCGATGGAGTTTCCAATCTTTTTAATTCCTTCCGCAGAGATCTTCTGGAAAGTAATTGCCTTGGTAAAGCTGTCAAGGTTGACTCCGCTGTATTGCTTTGCATAACCGTTCGTTGGTAGAGTATGGTTTGTACCCGAAGCATAATCACCGGCACTTTCAGGCGTGTAATTACCAATAAAAACAGATCCCGCATTGTTTATTCCTTCCACGAAAAAATCAGAATTTTCGGTACAGATGATAAAATGTTCCGGTGCATATTCGTCTATAAGTTCCAATGCTTTTTCAGCAGAACTCATGTAGATAAACCTGGAGTGCTCTATTGCTGCCTTTGCGATCTCCTTCCGCGGAAGTTCTTCAATTTGTGAGGCAATTTCCTTTTCAACCTCTTCCAAAAGCTGCCTGGAGAGTGATACCAGCACCACCTGACTATCGGCTCCATGCTCGGCCTGCGAAAGCAGATCGGAAGCTACAAATGCTGCATCGGCAGTATCATCGGCCACTATGAGCAGTTCTGATGGTCCTGCAGGCATGTCAATAGCCACATTATATTTGGTAGCCATTTGCTTTGCTACGGTTACATACTGATTTCCGGGTCCAAAAATTTTGTAGACTTTGCCTATACTTTCAGTACCAAAAGTCATTGCTGCCACTGCCTGTATACCTCCAACTTTGTAGATCTTTTCTATGCCGCAAAGTTTGGCTGTATAAAGGATCACGGGATTGATAGAACCATCTTTTGCAGGAGGTGTGCAAAGGCTCACTTCTTTACATCCTGCAATTTGTGCCGGGACTGCAAGCATTAATATGGTAGAGAATAAAGGAGCTGTACCTCCCGGTATGTACAGGCCAACTTTTTGTATTGGTCGTTTTTCCTGCCAGCAATTCACCCCGTCAACGGTTTCAACAGCTACTCTTTCTGTTATTTGGGCGGCATGGAACTTCCTTATATTTTCTTTAGCCAGATCAATGGCAGCCTTCAATTCTGCCGGGACTTGCAATAACGCGTTACTTATTTCGGTTTCGCTTACTTTAAGGTTTGGCGAAATGTTTCCATCAAACAGTTTGGAGTATTTCTTCACAGCTTCATCACCCTGCTCTTTCACTTCTCCGAAGATTTGTTCCACTACTTTTTCAATATCTTCAACCGTTTGTGTGGGTCGTTCCAGAATGGAGTTCCATTCAGTGCTTTCAGGATCAAAAAATTTCTTCATTTGTTCGACTTTTATAGTACCATTTTTTCAATAGGTGCAACGAGAATACCTTCGGCTCCATTCTGCTTTAACTCATCGATCACCTCCCAGAATCTCTCTTCTGAAATTACTGTGTGAAGTGAGCTCCAGCCTTCTTCGGCCAAAGGCAGAACCGTAGGACTTCTCATCCCCGGAAGTAGCTTCACTACTGCATCGAGCTTCAAATTAGGGACATTCATTAAAATATACTTTGAGTTGCGTGCACGAAGCACTGACTTGATGCGAAACTGAAGCTTTTTAAGGATCTCATTTCTTTCTGAAGAGATCTGTGGCGACACTGCCAGTACTGCTTCACTTTTGAGCATTACCTCCACCTCTTTTAGGTTGTTCTTGAAAAGAGTGCTCCCGCTGGATACAATATCACAAATAGCATCGGCCAGGCCAATGTTTGGTGCAATTTCCACAGAACCATTAATAATATGAAGATCGGCTGTAATTCCCTTTTTAGAGAGGTAATCTTTTACCGTATTGGGATAGGATGTGGCGATCCTTGCTCCCTGAAGATCCTGAACTCCTGAATATTTTGCCGATTTGGGTACAGCAAGAGAGACACGGCATTTTGAAAAGCCAAGCTTTTCTGCCATTATAATATCTCCTCCTTTTTCCACTAAGACATTTTCACCTATGATGGCCGCATCCACCACGCCATCTCTTAAATACTGCGGAATATCGCCATTGCGGAGATAAAACACTTCAAGAGGAAAATTTCCTGAAGCCGCTTTAAGCTGTTCTCTCCCGTTATCAATGGAAATACCTGCATCTTTTAAAAGTTTTAGAGAATCATCGTGTAGTCGACCCGACTTTTGTACTGCAATTCTAATATTGTTCATTTGGTTAAGTTTATGTTCGGGCAGACCAAAGGGAATAAAAAAACCCGCTTGAGCTGCTCAAACGGGTTTTAGAAATATGGTTTATACACATATCAATCTCACCTCGCAAGAGCGAATGAATGAGAATGATGATGATGTAGTTGTTGTGCTTTCATTGTGTGACACAAAAATAAATTTTTATTTCAATTTCCAGCAGGAATTTTTAAAAAAATTAATTATTCCCAAGGATCAATGGCATTCCGTCATCTCCGGAACCAATTACAACAACCTTAGCATTTGGTGATTTTGCAAGTTCTATCGTTGCCTGGATACCTTTTTCCCGAAGTACCAACGGAGTCAAAGAAGCATCCAAAATTTCGTTTGCACGCGCCTTACCTTCAGCATCAATACGCTGTCTCTCAGCTTCCTGAGTGGCCTTTGTTAAACGAAACTCATATTCAAGAGATTCCTGTTCCTGGCGTAGCTTGCGTTCAATAGCCTCTTTAATTGTAGAGGGTAGAGAAACGTCACGCACCAGCACCTCATTAATTTGTACATATTGATTCTTAAGTAGCTTTTGAGTTTCTTCAAAAATCTCCTGTTGTATAGCTTCTCTTTTGCTGGCATAAAGCTGCTCGGGATTATATCTTCCCACAACTGCCCTGGCAGCAGAGCGTACAGCAGGTTGTAAGACCCTTTGCACATATTGCTCACCCCTCTCTTTGTGAAGCAAACCAAGATCTTCATAATCTGGCTCATACCAAATTGAAGCATCAAGTTTAATTTCAAGACCGTTGGAAGAAAGTACCTGCATTTTTTCATCAAGGGATTGTTGACGTACCTCGTAAACAAAGACCTTATTCCATGGAGCTACAAAGTGAAAACCTTCACCTAATGGTGGTTCATCTATTACAACACCACCTCCAAAGGTCTGGTAAAGCACTCCCGCTTCCCCGGAATTAATAGTGACTGTAGATTTGGCGATAAGAATAATAAGAATAATTCCTGCAAAAAGAATTGGCAGGCCAATTTTGGGCAATTTGTCCATAGTAATTAAAAATATAAAAGTTAAATAAGGCCGTAATATTTCCTTAAAAACCATTCTGCACTTAGTGCTAAAACAATGATTCCCAGCAAATATTTCCAGTCGATCAAAGATACGTCCTTTTTGCGGCTTTTTTGGATCGTAGCATAAGAATCGGCCGATAAAAGGTCATTCTTAAGCCTCTCAAAATCCTGAAGAAAATAAATATCCTGTCCCTTTTGTTTTGCAATATGCTGCAGGCCTTCCAGGTTGGCCCGGGCAAACTGTTTTTCCACATCAAAATCCAGAATCCTGAAGCTTCCGGAGCGGGACAGAGTCTCCCCTTCAACATTTACAGTAAAATCATAATCTCCACCCGAGAGACTGCTTAGATCTACTTCAAAGGAGCTGTCATTCAGCAAAAAGGGAATTTGCCTCTGCTCCCCCGTTTCTTTATTTTTAATTTGTAATTCAAGTGCAGCCCTGCGGTCAAATTCATAGCTTTGATCAAAATAATCTGCCGTAATAATAATTTCTTCACTTTCATTGTAAAGAGGTTCATGTTTTACCACCAATCTATCCTGCCTGTTTCCTGAAGCCAAAAAATGTACGAACTTCCCAATAAGATCATCAAATTTTTGAAATGAACCGTTCTCCCTGAAGCTAGATCCTCTCCATCGCCAGATGTCTGCCCCAAATAAAAACCCTGTTTTTGATTCTCCGGCAGTTGTCACTCCCAGGAGAGGCATTGTGGTCTCTACCCCCTGCACCTCCCTGTATAGCAGCACATCAAGAGCTTCGGTCGCATTGAGATTTCCAAAATTCCCCTCCAAAGGTGGAAAATCTGAAAAGCCAATATCCTCTGTTTGAAAAGCTTTGAAATTCTCGTTCCAAACCGGGAAATATTCTTCCGGTTGATTGGTAATTTCCTGTTGAAAAAGTTCCTGTTGTTGGTTCAGGAATTTCCAGTCTGTTTTTGGGCCGGTGATAAGAAAATAGTTCCGGTTTTGAGAGTTGAGCTCTTCCATCACACTTCTAAACCTTGCATCGGGCTGGTACAGCATCACGAGCTGGTATTTGGCAAGATCTGAAACTTCAGGAATTGGTTTTAATTCAACTTCCCTTTGCTGGTTGCTTTCGATGGCTTTTTTAAAGGCTCCAAGGTCGGGGTGTAAAAAGGAATATGCGATAAGAACTTTTGTTCGCTCATCGATCACTTCCATCGCAAATTCTCTGGTATTATTGACAATGTTCTTTTCGGCCGGTAGCTCTCTTACCCGCACCTCAAAATTTTGAATACCTACAGCATTGGCAGGAAGCTCTACCCTAACAACTTGGGAATTATCTTCGGAAGAAAAAGATAGTTGTTGCGAATGAACTACTGTATTTCCTTTTCGAATCTCCAGCCTTGTCGCTACAGAAGTATCTCCTGAATAATTCAGCATGATTTCAACCGGAAAACGATTATTCAGAAAAGCATATTTATTGACATTGATCCTGGAAATACTTAGATCCTGATATCGCATTGTGTCCCCAACAACAACCGGAAGAACCGGCTGACTTAATCGCTGCGCTGCAAAAGTAAACTCCTCACCCAAGGTTTGATTTCCATCTGAAATAAGCACAACTGGAGCTACCCGCCCTTCGTAAAGGGTGGAAAGATCATTGAAAACGGCTGTAAGGTTGGTTTGGGAATCATTAAAATCGACAGAATCGGCAGGTCTTAGATATCTTCCGAAGGAAAAAGTTTCTATTTCAAAATTTTCTTTAAGTTTGGGATCAGTCGTCAGGCGGTTGAACAAAGTTTTCACTTCCTCCCCTGCTCCAAATTCACTAATTGAACTGGAATTATCTACTACAAGTATCAAATTGGGTTTTTCATTGTAGTACTCGATCCTGTTGATCTCTGGATTGATAAGCAGTAAAAGAAGGGAGAATATTGCAATAAAACGTAAGGAGGCAAAAATGGCATTTTTGGAGCGTCGTCCCTTGGCCTTATAAAAATACAGAAACAATGCCAGTGCCAGCGACAGGAGAAAAGCCCCAATGAGAAGAAAGATCGTAGTTGCCGGCATTCGGTTTTTGTTTAAGAAAAGAAAGAGGCTGTCTAAAAAACTATTACGTCAACCTGAACTCGTTTCAGATTCTCTTTATTCCGATTCCAAATTATAAAGATTCTGAAATGAATTGAGAATGACATAAGTGACGAAGACAGCCTCTCAATATTTTTAGGTAAGCATACCTCCATCTACATTGATAACCTGCCCTGTAATATAGGCGCTAAGATCACTGGCGAGGAAAACACATGTGTTCGCAATATCCTCTGGCGTACCACCTCGTTTTAACGGAATCGCCTCTCTCCAGCCTTCCACAACTTTTTCATCAAGTTTTCCGGTCATTTCGGTTTCAATAAATCCGGGGGCAATTACGTTGGTACGTATGTTACGGGATCCAAGTTCTAAAGCCATGGATTTGGAGAAGCCAATCATCCCTGCTTTTGAAGCCGCATAATTTGCCTGCCCTGCATTTCCTTTTACGCCTACCACGCTACTCATGTTTATAATGCTTCCATGACGCTGTTTTAACATAGTCCTTTGCACGGCTTTGGTCATATTGAAAACAGATTTCAGGTTTACTTCGATCACCTTATCAAAATCCTCTTCACTCATTCGCATTAGCAGGTTATCTTTTGTAATCCCGGCATTATTGACAAGGATATCAATACTTCCGAAATCCTGCTGTACATTTTTTATAAGTTCTTCAGCTTGCATAAAATCGGCAGCATCAGATTTATATCCTTTTGCTTTGACTCCAAGTTCCTGAAGTTCTTTCTCGAGTTGATTTGCAGCTTCTGCAGAAGAGCTATATGTAAAAGCAACATTAGCCCCATGTTTTGCAAAAACTTCGGCTATTCCTTTCCCTATACCTCTACTGGCACCGGTGATGATAGCATTTTTTCCTTCTAGTAATTTCATATTAAAATTTATGTTTTCCTGGTGTGGGTTATTAATGATTCAAATATAACAAAAGAAGCGGTTAAGACTGAAAAACCTCCGAAATCTGCCTTTTTTGACAGGTTACGGAGGTTTAAATTATCTAAAAAAAGGAAGTTCTTATCCCATTACTTCTTTTACTTTTTTACCAATCTCTGCAGGAGAGTCCACAACGTGGATCCCATTCTCCTTTAAAATGGCTTTTTTAGCCTGGGCTGTATCTTCACTTCCACCAACTATAGCACCTGCGTGTCCCATGGTACGTCCTTTTGGTGCAGTTTCCCCGGCGATAAATCCAATTACGGGCTTCCTGTTACCGTTTTCCTTCACCCATCTTGCAGCATCGGCTTCAAGTTGTCCACCAATTTCACCGATCATTACGATACATTCAGTTTCATCATCGTTCATTAACAACTCTACTGCTTCTTTTGTAGTAGTTCCAATAATTGGGTCTCCACCAATACCAATTGCAGTAGTGATTCCAAG
Organism: Salinimicrobium sp. TH3; assembly: GCF_026676115.1. GTDB lineage: Bacteria > Bacteroidota > Bacteroidia > Flavobacteriales > Flavobacteriaceae > Salinimicrobium. The sequence continues at coordinate 285,965 of NZ_JAPONB010000004.1, forward strand.
CCCCTGTTTCACAACCTGATCGGCTGCTTCGTAAGTAAGAGTCCCGGATTTTGAAACAATTCCTACTTTTCCTTTTTTGAATACAAAACCGGGCATGATCCCTACTTTTGCTTCTTCCGGAGTTATCACTCCAGGGCAGTTGGGTCCTACAAGACGACAATCTTTATCTTTAATATAGTCGGCAGTTTTAATCATATCGGCAACCGGGATACCTTCAGTAATTGTAATGATTACTTTGATCCCTGCATCTGCAGCTTCCATTATAGCATCGGCTGCAAATGCCGGTGGTACAAAAATAATTGAAACATCGGCTCCTGTTTCTTTAACCGCATCGGATACTGTATTGAAAACAGGCTTTTCCAGGTGTTTTTGTCCTCCTTTTCCAGGAGTCACACCACCTACCACATTCGTTCCATATTCTATCATTTGGCCGGCGTGAAAAGTACCTTCACTCCCGGTAAATCCTTGAACAATTATTTTTGAATCTTTATTGACTAAAACGCTCATAGTTGATTATTTGATTTTTCTGTTGCAAAATTAGGTTTTTATAAAAGAAACCTAAAGGGTTTTTATTAATTAATTGGAAGGAAAGAATCCAGATTTTCAGGGCTGTCATCGGCCTGCTGACTTATTTGATGGCCCTTGAACATTTTGCCGTCCTTCATTTCCCAAATGGCAATAAAATGTGCCATAGGAAGTTCCTCGTCGGGATTCTCAACAGTACTCACATAATAAGTAAATCTAATACTAACTGTATCTTCCTCGCTAAGCAAATGACTAATATCGGCCTTAAGGTGATCAAAAGACTTTGCGAGCTCTTTTGACATCTCGGCAATTTCTGAAAAGCCCAGCTTGTGAAAACCTGCGCTACTGTTCCAGAACAATTGTGCTTGGGGGTGAAGATATTCCTTTACGGAATTAGGATTCTTGTAAAAATCTGAAGAATAAAATTTTGCAACGCAATCTTTTGGTTCCATATCAACTTTTTAATTTTTCCATTAATTTAGGCAATCGGCGCAAAAGCGCCAACTCTTTAAGCCACTCCCGGGATTCCATCGCAGGATTTCCCGAATATACGGTATTTTCTTTTGTTGATTTGGTGATCCCGGCCTGCCCCATCATCACACCTCCTTTTTTAACTACAATTCCACTACGGAATCCTACCTGTCCCCAAATTGTCACTTCGTCTTCAATGATTACAGCACCGGCAATTCCTACTTGTGAGGCGATAAGACAATTTTCTCCAATCACTGTATCGTGCCCCACCTGAATTAGATTATCCAGTTTAGTGCCTTTTCCAATAGTGGTGTCACCTGTTACTCCCTTATCTATTGTACAATTAGCACCAATATCAACATTGTCTTTGATCACCACTCTTCCTCCCGAAATAAGTTTATCATAACCCTCTGGACGTTTCTTATAGTAAAAAGCATCACCGCCCAAAACAGTTCCCGCGTGAATGGTAACATTATCACCAATGACAGTATTATCGTAAATACTTACGTTAGCATGAATAAGACAATTCTTACCAATTTTCACATTGTTCCCCACAAAAGCCGTTGGCTGCACTACAGTTCCTTCTCCAATTTCTGCGGAAGCTGCCACATTTGAGGTAGCTTTTTCGAAGGGTTTGAAATATTTTGTGAGTTTATTGAAATCTCTGAAAGGATCGTCTGATATCAACAGCGCTTTTCCTTCGGGACAATCCACTTCCTTATTAATAAGTATGATCGTGGCTGCCGAATTAAGCGCCTTGTCGTAATACTTTGGATGATCCACAAAAACAATATCTCCCGGCGTCACCACATGGATTTCATTCATTCCTGAAACAGGAAAATCTGCGGGTCCCACAAATTCCGAAGAAATAATAGTGGCGATCTGCTCAAGGGTATGTTGCTGCGGAAACTTCATGTTAGATATGAGATATTAGATTTGAGATTTGAGATGTGAAATTTATTTGATCACTGACGATCACTGATCACTCTTTTATTCTTTCTTTGTAAGTTCCTTTTTCTGTTTCGATCTTGATCTTATCTCCTTCGTTGATGAAAAGCGGAACATTCACCTCGGCTCCTGTTTCTACTGTTGCAGGCTTGGTGGCGTTTGTTGCAGTATTTCCTTTAACTCCAGGTTCGGTGTGGGTAACTTCCAGGATCACACTGGCAGGCATCTCTACCGATAGTGGCATTTGATCCTCTGTGTTGATAAGAATAGTTACCACTTCTCCTTCTTTAAGAAGTCCCGGTGCATCAAGTGCATTTTCGGTAAGTCTTATCTGCGTATAATCTTCTGTATTCATGAAATGGTAAAATTCCCCATCATTATACAGGAACTGGAATTTATGAGTTTCAACCCTTACATCCTCGATCTTATGACCGGCAGAAAAGGTGTTATCAATCACTTTTCCTGTAGTTACACTTTTCAATTTTGTTCTTACAAAAGCAGGACCTTTTCCCGGCTTCACGTGAAGAAACTCTATAACCTTGAAAATGTCATGGTTGTATCTTATACACAATCCATTTCTAATATCACTTGTACTTGCCATTTTTCCTACTTATTAATTTGAACTTATATAACCTTTCATTATCCCTCTCTGGGAATTTTTGATAAACTCTAAAATATCATCTCTTTCGGAAGTTGCTTCCATTTCGGCTTCGATGATAGCTACTGCCTGACTGTTATTGTAATTCTTTTGGTACAATATCCTGTAAATATTCTGGATCTCCCGGATTTTTTCGGTAGTAAACCCGCGACGTCTTAAACCAATTGAATTTACTCCCACGTAAGATAGAGGTTCTCTTCCCGCTTTTACGAATGGAGGAACATCTTTTCGCACAAGGGATCCGCCTGTGACAAAAGCATGACTTCCTATACTACAAAACTGTTGTATGGCAGCCATTCCTGCTAGAATAACATAATCTCCAACATTAATATGACCGGCCAGGGTACTGTTGTTCGAAAAGATACAGTTGTCACCCACCACACAATCATGGGCGATATGACAATAGGCCATGATCCAGCAGTTGCTACCAATCTTGGTTTTCATCCTGTCTGTAGTCCCTCGATTGATGGTCACACATTCCCGAATAGTGGTATTATCGCCTATTTCTGTAAGAGTGTCTTCGTCATTGAATTTTTTGTCCTGTGGAACGGCAGAAATTACTGCACCTGGAAAAATATTGCAATTCTTGCCAATCCTGGCCCCTTCCATTATAGTAACATTGGAACCAATCCAGGTACCTTCCCCAATCACCACATTATTGTGGATAGTGGTAAAAGGCTCAATCACTACATTTTTTGCAATCTTGGCTCCGGGATGAACGTATGCTAAGGGTTGATTCATAATCTTTATTTTTGTTTTACAATTTGTGCCATTAAAATGGCTTCGGTCACCAGCTTTCCATTCACATATGCGTAACCCTGCATTTGGCATATCCCTCTTCTAATAGGAGACAATAGTTCCAGTTTAAAAACAAGTGTATCGCCGGGAACCACCTGCCTCTTGAACTTGACATTGTCTATTTTCATAAAAAAGGTGAGATAATTCTCAGGATCGGGAACAGATTTAAGAGCGAGAATACCACCAGTCTGCGCCATTGCCTCCACTTGAAGTACTCCAGGCATTACAGGTTTTCCCGGGAAGTGCCCTACGAAAAAAGGCTCGTTCATAGTGACATTTTTGACCCCTACAACTGTATCGCTTGTCAACTCAATGATCTTGTCTACCAAAATAAATGGCGGCCTGTGAGGCAGGATATTCATGATCTCATTAATATCCATTAAAGGCTCTTTATCAAGATCATATTTAGGCACATTATTCCTCTTCTCGGCCTTAATGATCTTAGAAAGCTTTTTGGCGAATTGCGTATTCACATAATGACCCGGTTTATTGGCAATTACTTTTCCACGTATACGCGTGCCTATTAACGCCAAATCTCCTATGACGTCAAGAAGTTTGTGCCGTGCCGCTTCATTGGGATAATGCAAAGTAAGATTATCTAAAATGCCATTCGGTTTTACAGCGATATTGTCTTTTTTGAATGCCACCCGCAGTTTGTCCATAGTCTCAGGACTCAATTCCTTGTCTACATAAACAATAGCATTATTCAAATCCCCTCCTTTTATAAGACCATGCTCCAAAAGAGTTTCAAGTTCATGAAGAAAACTGAAAGTGCGGGCATTTGAGATTTCCGATTTAAAATCGGATAATTTTTGAAGGGAAGCATTTTGAGTTCCCAGGACCTTTGTTCCAAAATCGACCATTGCGGTGACCTGGTATTCATCTGAAGGCATTACAAGAATTTCACTTCCGGATTTTTCATCGTGGTAACGAATAACCTCTGTAACCACAAATTCTTCCCTGTCGCATTCCTGCTCTTCTATACCTGCTTCTTCAAGCGCTTTTACAAAATATTTGGAAGAACCATCCATAATAGGAGGTTCGGCAGCATCAAGTTCAATGATGATATTGTCAATCTCAAGACCCACACAGGCTGCAAGTACATGTTCTGAAGTTTGAATTGTGACTCCCTCTTTTTCAAGGTTTGTTCCTCTTTGTGTGTTGACAACGTAATTGACATCGGCTTCCACCATCGGATTCCCTTCAATATCTGTTCTTACAAAACAGTAACCGGTATTATTTTGAGCCGGTTTAAATGTAAGAGTGACTTCATTTCCTGTATGAAGCCCCACTCCCTGTAAAGAAACTTCTTTACTTATGGTGCGCTGTTTAGCCATTATTTGATTGTTTTTTTTCTAGTTTGGTTAAGCGGTCTTCTATTTTGGGTAAATTTCTGAAATGTACGTAAGCCTTGTTGTAGTCATTATAGCCAAAGGCAGGAGAACCCTGGATCATTTCGTTATCCTTGATATTACGACCTATCCCCGATTGCGCCTGAATTTTCACTCCATTCCCAATTTGAATATGCCCGGCTATACCCACCTGTCCCCCAATGAGACAATTTTTTCCAATTTTAGTTGAGCCGGCAATTCCGGTTTGGGCTGCAATTGCAGTATTCTCTCCCACTTCTACATTATGAGCGATCTGGATCTGGTTGTCCAGTTTCACCCCGTTCCTGATTATAGTAGATCCAAGTGTAGCCCGGTCAATAGTAGTACCGGCACCAATATCCACATTATCTTCAATAATAACATTGCCTATTTGCGGCACTTTTGAGTAAACCCCTTCCTGGTTGGGCGAAAAACCAAAACCGTCGGCCCCAATAATTACACCTCCATGAAGAATACAGTTATTACCTATAATAGTTTCAGAATAAATCTTTGCTCCGGGAAAAATAGTAACGTTATCCCCTATCTTGACATTATCTCCTATGTATGTATTAGGAAAAATCTTGACATTATCACCAATTTTCACCTGCTCTCCCAGGTATGAAAATGCGCCCAGGTAAAGATTATCACCGTAAGTAACCGAATCTGAAATAAAGCTAGGCTGCTCAATTCCCGATTTGTTCAATTTCACCTGATTATAATATTCCAGCAGCTTTGAAAATGCCGTATAAGGATCCTTTACTTTAATAAGGGTAGTAGACAATTCATCTTCTGCCTTAAAATTATTGCTCACTATTGTAATAGTAGCTTTGGTAGAATAAATAAAGGAGGTATATTTAGGATTGGCCAAAAAGGTAATAGACCCGGCAGTTCCTTCTTCAATCTTTGCAAGCCGGTCGACCTCTGCCCCGGGATTTCCTTCTATCTCCCCGTCGAGGATACCTGCTATTTGGGTTGCTGTAAACTTCATTCTGGCAAAAGTAAAAAAAATGAGTTAATCTTTAGGTTTCGGGTAGCAGATATAAAATTTCGTCACCGGCTTCGAAAGAGCTTTAAGGTTAAAGTGATCTGAAGCTTTAATAACGTCGGTAATTTTTCCACTTTTAAACAGGATATGGATCTTTTCATCCTCCCGTTTGTATGCCAGATTGCTTATATCTCCACTAAAAACGAAATACCCGGCCTCTTCCCTGCTAATATTATAACGCGACATAGCTTTTTGAAGATGGCTTTCCAGTTTTTCTCCAGAGATAGGTTTTTTCTTTAGTTTGATCTTTAGCAGGTCCCGGTTGATGATCATTTGACACAATTTACTTAGCACAAAATCTTCATCATGTGCCCATTCTTTCATTGCTGAAAGTATATCGTAATCGTCAAGCCTCGCAAATATGTGTAAGGTGTCTTCTGAAAAATTTTCGGCAGTTACCTGTTGCTGTAAAAAGTGATTGAGAGCAGTGCTTGTAAATAAAGTACGGCCTGAATTCACAAGTTCCTTCGCCCGCTGAAGCATCCTTATCAAAAGCTGTTCGGCCACAACACCGGTTTTATGCAGATAGACCTGCCAGTACATAAGCCGGCGGGCCAAAAGGAATTTTTCTACCGAATAAATCCCTTTTTCCTCCACCATCAACTCATTGTTCACCACTGTAAGCATGCTAATAAGTCGCTCACTGTTAATATTCCCTTCGGCCACCCCAGTGTAAAAACTATCGCGCTTCAGGTAGTCCATTCGGTCCATGTCGAGCTGACTGGAGATAAGCTGACAAAGAAATTTCCGTGGATATTTTCCGCGGAAAATCTCAATGGCCATAGTTAATCTTTGGTTAAACTGACGGTTCATTTCTTCCATAAAAAGGAATGAAATGGTCTCATGGCTCACCCCCTCAACAATGCTGTGTTCCATCGCATGAGAGAATGGGCCGTGCCCTATATCGTGGAGCAGGATAGCAATTTGCAGTGCCTCCTCCTCTTCCGCCGAGATTTCTACCCCCTTAAGCCTCAATACCCTCACGGCTTTTTGCATTAAATGAAGACAGCCAAGAGCATGGTGAAAACGCGTATGATGTGCACCGGGATATACCAGGTAAGACAGTCCCATTTGGGAAATTCGCCGCAGTCTTTGAAAATACTTATGCTCCATAATATCAAAGAGCAGCTCATTGGGTATGGTAATAAATCCGTAAATTGGGTCGTTTAAAATCTTGAGTTTGTTTCCTGGAAGCAAGCCTGGTCTTTTAATTATTAATGTCAACAAAGATACATATATGAACGATATCAAAATATTATGGGTAGATGACGAGATCGACCTTCTTAAACCCCACATTCTTTTTCTGGAAAGCAAGAATTATAAAGTATACACCTGCCAAAGCGGGACCGAAGCCTTGGAAGAAATTGAAAAGGAGAATTTTGATATAATTTTCCTGGACGAAAATATGCCGGGACTTTCGGGCCTGGAAACGCTTTCAGAAATTAAAGAAAAACAGGCTAACGTACCCGTGGTTATGATCACCAAGAGTGAGGAGGAATATATTATGGAAGAAGCCATAGGCTCCAAAATAGCCGATTACCTAATAAAACCTGTTAACCCCAACCAGATCCTTCTAAGCTTAAAAAAGAATCTCGATCATTCCCGTCTGATTTCAGAAAAAACTACTTCCAGCTATCAGCAGGAATTCAGAAAGATCGCAATGGACATGGCAATGATCAACTCCTATGAAGGATGGGCAGAACTTTATCAAAAACTGATCTATTGGGAACTGGAACTTGAGAATATTGAAGACAGCGGAATGTTTGAAATTCTGGAATCCCAAAAAACCGAAGCCAATCTTCAGTTTTGCAAATTTATAGATAAGAATTACCCTAAGTGGTTTGAAAAAAATGCAGATGCTCCCGTCATGTCCCACACCCTGTTCAAAGAAAAAATACTACCCGAGCTAAGCAAAGAACAACCTACGCTCCTGGTGGTGATAGATAATCTTAGGTATGACCAGTGGAGGGCGTTTGAACCTGTAGTAAACAATTACTATAAAAAGGAGAAGGAAATGCCATTTTACAGCATTTTGCCAACGGCAACACAATATGCCCGTAATGCGATTTTCTCCGGACTCATGCCCAGTGAGATGGAAAAACTTTATCCAAACCTGTGGAAGAATGACACAGAGGAAGGTGGTAAAAATCTTCATGAAGCCGAATTTCTACAGGCACAGCTCAAGCGGCTGGGAAATAATATCAAGCATGAATACCATAAAATTAGTAGTCTCAAAGCAGGTAAAAAGCTGGTAGATAATTTTAGGAGCCAGAAAGATAATGACCTCACAGTAGTGGTTTACAACTTTGTAGATATGCTTTCCCATTCTAAAACCGAAATGGAAGTTATAAAAGAACTGGCTTCCACTAATAAGGCCTATCGGTCTCTTACCCAAAGTTGGTTTAAGAACTCCCCACTCCTGGAGATCATCCAGCAGGCCCAGAACCTCGGATTTAAATTAATACTTACCACAGACCATGGAACTATTAATGTGAAAAATCCATCTAAAGTTATTGGAGATAAACAGACAAGTCTCAACTTGAGATATAAAACAGGAAAGAGCCTCACTTACGAGGAAAAAGATGTTTTGGCGGCACCCAATCCTAAAACAATTCATTTACCGACTATTAATATGAGTAGTTCTTTCATTTTTGCCAAAGGAGACCTCTTCTTTGCCTACCCTAATAATTACAATCATTATGTAAGTTATTACCGCAATACTTTTCAACATGGCGGTGTCTCGATGGAGGAAATGATCATACCCTTTAGTGTGTTATCTCCTAGGTAACAAGAATTTAACTATCTTTATCACCCCAAATCTTAATGTTTTTGAATGGAAGTAAAATACCTCCTATCTGAAATTGAAACTGTTGCCCGTGAGCTTCTGGAAAATTCCAAAAGCAAAACCCTTTTATTTTATGGTGAAATGGGAGCGGGAAAAACGACATTAATAAAAGCACTCCTGAAGGCCTTAGGTGCCGTGGATACTGGTGCCAGCCCAACTTTCTCCCTCGTTAATGTTTATGAAACCGAAAACGGTACCGTAAATCATTTTGATTTTTACCGAATAAAAGATGAATCTGAAGCCTGGGACATGGGATTTGAAGAATATTTGGATTCCGGGAACTGGAATTTTATAGAATGGCCTCAAAAAATTGAAAATTTTATTGAGGAGGAGCATCAAAAAGTGGAAATTTTAGTAGTGGAAAAAGATGTTAGGAAGTTAAAGTTTTGTTAATTTTAAAGAATTTATTCTAAAGGCTGTTAGAAAATCCCTGTACGAATTTTCCTTCGTTTTCGGGTTTTTCTTGCCGTATTTGTATTATACGGAAGTCATTGAACGAAAGAAGAATTATTTTAACTGTATTTTTTTTAATACAATATTTTAAGAGTTTGAAGATTTTTCCTTCAAAAAAGCGGCAAAAGTACGAATAATGCTCTAACTATTAGCGGTTTAGTTTTACCTAGGTTTGTATCAACAAATCGAAACATACACAACCTTTAAAAAACTATATCATGAAAATTAAAGCCCTTTTACTAGCCGTTTCTATCTTTGGAGCAACTTTCTTTGTAACTTCCAACACAGATAACGACAATAAAAATGAAGTTAAAAAAACCGCTGTTGATACGAGGCTCATCCGCGTTCCTACTAACGGGTAGTATAATTGCCATTTGCATAGCATTTTCACCATATTTATTCTATTCATATGAAATTTTCCCAAGCGGCCCTGTTTGGGAAAATTCTTTTTTTACCTATGAGAGTAAATATTATTTGGATGTTTTAACTGCTGCTTGGACCTTTATAGGAAAAATTACCCCGCTTTTTTTACTTCTCATATGGTTCTTCACCTGCAAACATTGGTGGTATCATGTCATCTTAGTTCCCATAGTCATGTATGCTTACCAATTAGTTTCTGCTATTTATGAAGATTTTTATGGCGAGGGCGTTATTGATGTAAATCAATTAATTTTCCTTGCTCCTTTTTTCATAATAATACTCTCTATAGTTTATTTGATAAGAATAAAAATTTTCGACCGGGTTTATGGTATAGACCTAACTGAGATCGAACGCGAAAACATTTCGCCTTTTTCTCCTTTTTCAGATAAAGAGTATCAAGAAATAAAAGATTTCAGGGAAGGTTCAGATTCGGCCAATGAAGTCCAGGAAGATTATTACGTCAAACTCTAATTCTCCCACTCTCTAAAAATGTCGTAGTTTTATCTTTGTGATCAGTTAATTATGACAGAACATGTATCTCCTTTTACCCGGGAACAATTGATTCCGCAGGAAGAAACCCTTGAAGTCTACAAACACAAAGGCCAGTTGTTTATTGGCATCCCCAAAGAAAACGCCTACCAGGAAAAGAGGGTTTGCCTTAGTCCCGATGCTGTTGCTGCAATGACAGCTCACGGTCACCGGGTGCTAATAGAATCGGGTGCAGGAGAAGGAGCGAAATTCAGTGATAAGGATTATTCAGAGGCAGGAGCCGAAATCACCAAAGACACTAAAAAGGTCTTTACCTGTCCCATGATCCTTAAAGTAGAGCCGCCTACACTGGAGGAGCTGGATCTTGTAAACCCGCAGACCACCATTATATCTGCACTGCAGTTAAAAACCCAGAAGAAAAGTTATTTTCAAAAACTTGCTTACAAAAGGATCACCGCCCTTGCTTTTGAATTTATTAAAGATGACGATGGCACTTATCCCGCGGTAAGGGCACTTAGTGAAATTGCCGGGACAGCCTCTATTCTTATTGCTTCCGAAATTATGAGCAACAATCCTGCTGGGAATGGTCTCATGTTTGGTAATATAAGCGGAGTACCCCCCATTGAAGTTACAATTTTGGGTGCTGGGACAGTTGGGGAATTCGCTGCCCGTTCAGCTTTGGGACTTGGTGCAAATATTAAGATATTCGACAACTCCCTCACAAGGTTAAGGGCTGTCCAGGCTAATTTGGGCAGGCCGTTGCACACCTCCACCATCCAGCCAAAAAATCTTATCAAAGCTTTAAAAAGAAGTGATGTGGTCATTGGTGCAGTGCGGGGAATAAACCGTTCACCAATCTTAGTGACCGAAACCATGATAGAGCACATGAAAAAAGGTGCCGTGGTGATTGATGTAAGCATTGATATGGGAGGTTGCTTTGAAACCAGTGAGGTCACCACTCACGATAAACCCACCTTTGTAAAAAGCGGGGTGGTACATTATTGCGTTCCTAATATTCCTTCCCGCTATGCCCGCACAGCTTCCCTTTCCATCAGTAACATTTTCACACCTTATCTTTTGCATATTGCCGAACAGGGCGGACTTGAAAATACTTTAAGATTTGACAGAGGTCTCCGAAATGGTTTGTACTTTTACCACGGAATTTTAACCAACAAATCTATTGCAGACTGGTTTGATCTCTCTTACAGGGATATCAACCTCCTTATTTTTTAATTCTCAATGAAATTTATTCACAGACTCGGTTATTACCTTGGAGGTTTTGCCATTGGTTTAGTCATACTGGCATTTTTTTTAAGTGGAAAAAAAACTTCCTGCGCCTATGGACCGGATGCCCGGGTACTCAAAAATATCAGGTTAAAAGAAAGGGCTTATTCTGAAGAAGCAAAAGCTGAAATGGAGAGGCTGCAAATAGATACAGCCTCCATTACCGGGGTTCTTAAAAAGGGAGATATCGACTTCGGCCGAAGCAATACAGATCTGGATTCCTGCAAAACCTATATGGTTACAGGAAACTCTGTTTCAGGAGAACTGGAAATGCTCTTCGAAAATTGTGATTCAACTGCTACCCTTCAGAAGATCTGGAAAAAATAAAAGACCGCTCCGCTGCAAGAGCCAAGAGGCAAGAGGCAAGAACCAGGATAGTGATTAGATTCCATTTGTTTTTCCAGATCTTTATTAAAGATCCTTTGCCGTTGATTCATTGAAAAATATCCCCTTAAAATTCAAACCTTAAACCTGGAACCTTAAACCTTCACAGGATCTGTCCTGCATGTTCTTTGGTTTTTACTTTCGAAATTACATCAGAGATTACTCCGTTCTCATCAATTACGAAGGTGGTACGGTGAATGCCATCATATTCTTTTCCCATAAACTTTTTGGGTCCCCAAACTTTAAAGGCATTTATAACTTCCTTGGCTTCATCAGCCAATAAAGGAAAAGGAAGGTTATTTTTTTCTTTAAAATTTTGCTGTCGTTTGGGAGAATCGGCGCTCACACCCAAAATTTCATAGCCTTTATTCTGAAAAGTTTCATAATTATCCCTTAGGTTACAGGCTTCGGCAGTACAACCTGGAGTACTGGCTTTAGGATAAAAGAACACTACAAGTTTTTTGCCTTTATAATCTTCCAGTTTGTGTTCATTTCCATCCTGATCTTTAGCAGAGAATTTTGGCGCCTTATCGCCGGGTTGAAGTGTTGTCATAATTAGTACTTTTGTTTCAAAGTTACATATTAATGACCAAGAAGGAAAAAGTTCAATTCGTCATAGACACCTTAGCCGAAATTTACCCCAATGTTCCAATCCCTTTAGACCATAAAGATCCTTACACGCTCTTGATCGCTGTTTTACTTTCGGCACAAAGCACAGATGTTCGTGTGAACCAGATCACGCCCCTCCTATTCGCCAAAGCAGATAATCCTTTTGCTATGGCCAAACTTTCTGAAGATGAGATTAGAGAGATCATTAAACCTGTGGGATTGTCCCCTATGAAAGCTAAAGGGATCTACGGGCTTTCCCGAATCCTTATTGATAAGTATGACGGGGAAGTTCCGGCAGATATCGATGCCCTGGAAGAGCTTCCTGCTGTAGGGCATAAAACCGCCAGCGTTGTAATGTCCCAGGCTTTTAATATCCCTTCCTTCCCGGTAGACACTCATATCCACCGACTCATGTACAGGTGGAATCTTTCAAATGGCAAAAATGTAGTGCAAACAGAGAAGGATGCAAAAAGGCTTTTTCCAAGGGAGTTATGGAATGAACTTCACCTGCAAATAATCTGGTACGGGCGGGAATACTCTCCGGCCAGGGGCTGGGACCTTGAAAAAGATATTATTACAAAAACCATCGGGCGCAAAAAAGTTCTGGAAGAATATCATAAAAAAAAGACCCGCGGTTAGCAGGTCTTTTTTAGGTTAATTCAAAATTGATTCAAATTCCAGCTTTTTATAAGTGCTTATTTTTAAAGCCTTAGAGTAGTTCAAAAGGAAATTAATTGTTTCCTTTTTTGGGGACATTGTTTTCAATTTTTTTCGAGAGTAAAGTTTTGCCATTATTGGTTATTTAAGATTGTAACTTAATAACGGCCAGACTTTAATCTTATTGTACTAATTAGTTAAAACTAAATTGTGTTTTTCTATAACTTTTCGCAGGTTTATCAAAGCGTATCTCATTCGTCCCAAAGCGGTATTAATACTCACTCCTGTTCTTTCTGAAATTTCTTTAAAACTCATGTCTTTATAGATCCTCATTACAAGAACTTCAAGTTGATCTTCGGGTAGTTCCTTGATCAACTCCTGTACATCTGCCTCGATCTGGTCCTTGATGATCTGCTTTTCGGCATTTAAACCGGAGTCACATAAAACAGAAAAAATATTGAAATCCCCGCTATTCTCGAACTTGGGCATTCTCTTGTTTTTCCTGAAATGGTCAATTACAAGGTTATGAGAAATTCGCATCACCCAGGGTAGAAATTTACCTTCTTCATTGTACTTCCCTCTTTTTAAGGTTCTGATTACCTTAATGAAGGTATCCTGGAAAATATCTTCAGCAATGTCTTTGTCAAAGACCTTGGAAAAGATAAAACTATAAATTCTTTGTTGATGTCGGTTGATTAGAATAGAAAGTGACTGCTCGTCTCCTTCCATATAGCTTTTCACAAGAAAAGCGTCGTTTGCCTCGGCGTTATTCATAAGAGTTACTTTTCCAGGCTGTTGGGGTAGCCTGACGGTTAGTTATTACAAGTTCAAAGTAACTTTATGCAATAGGCAAATTTTGATTTAAGATTATTAACAGCAAATATAACAGGAAAATTTTCACTTAAACAAATAAAAGGTTAATGTTTTTAACAATTTAATTATCACTAAGTTATATTCCCCCACCCGCAAGCTGAAAAATTTGAAGATTAAGTACCTTTGCAAATTCAACAGAAATTTAGGTATGCAAGTAGATATCTCAGGAGTAGATCCAAAAGAGAATATAATTATAAAAGGAGCCCGCCTCCATAACTTAAAGAACATAAATGTCGTAATCCCGCGGAATAAGCTGGTGGTCCTTACCGGCCTTTCGGGATCGGGGAAATCTTCACTGGCCTTTGACACCTTATATGCTGAAGGCCAGCGTCGCTATGTGGAAAGCCTTTCCTCCTACGCCCGGCAATTTCTTGGCAGGCTAAATAAGCCATTAGTAGACTCAATTAAGGGTATTGCCCCGGCCATTGCTATTGAACAAAAGGTAAATTCCACAAACCCCCGTTCTACCGTAGGGACTTCAACTGAAATTTACGACTACCTTAAACTGCTTTTTGCCCGTATTGGAAAAACCTACTCCCCTGTTTCTGGTGACGAGGTAAAGAAGGATACGGTGACCGATGTTATCAATTATGTAAAGACTTTTCCTGAAGGTTCAAAAATGCTGCTTTTAGCACCTGTTCATGTTGAGCAAAGCCGCACCCCCGAGGAAAAACTGAAGGTCCTCCTTCAACAAGGCTACAGCCGGATTAAATTTAAAGATGAAGTACTTAGGATCGATGAAACGGACCTCTCTAAGATAGAAGAAAAAGACCTTTTCCTGGTAGTGGACAGGATCGTCACCAAAGATGAAGAGGATTTCCTGAACCGCCTGGCAGATGCCATCCAAACTGCTTTTTTTGAAGGGAAAGGTGAACTGTTCATTGAAAATCTTTCAGATAAAAAGATGCGACAGTTCAGCAATAAATTTGAATTGGACGGCATGACCTTTCTGGAGCCTAACGTGCATTTATTCAGCTTTAATAATCCTTATGGTGCATGCCCAAAATGTGAAGGTTACGGCGATGTCATTGGAATTGATGAAGATCTTGTAATTCCTAATACCGGTTTATCTGTTTATGAAAATGCTATTTTCCCCTGGCGCGGGGAAAGTATGAGCTGGTATCGTGATCAACTGGTGAACAATAGCCATAAATTCAATTTTCCTATTCATAAACCTTATTTTGAATTGACCCAGGAGCAAAAGGATCTAATTTGGAATGGAAATCAATATTTTGAAGGTTTAAATCAATTCTTTGCTTTCCTGGAATCCAAAGCTTACAAGATTCAGAACCGAGTAATGCTTTCCCGCTATCGCGGAAAAACAAGATGTTCTGTTTGTAAAGGTAAAAGACTAAGGCCAGAAGCCAATTACGTAAAGGTAGGAGGAACTAACATTACCCAGCTGGTAGAAATGCCTATTGATAAAGTTTCAGAATTTTTTGACCAGCTGCAGCTTAGTGAATCTGATGCTGCCATTGCCAAAAGACTTTTAACCGAAATAAGGAACAGGCTTGGATTCCTTTCCAAAGTGGGATTGACTTACCTTACCCTCAACCGTAAGTCCAATACCCTGTCGGGAGGGGAATCCCAAAGGATCAACCTTGCCACTTCATTAGGAAGCAGCCTGGTGGGTTCCATGTACATCCTCGATGAACCTTCCATTGGTTTGCATCCCCGGGATACATTAAAACTTATTGAAGTTTTAAAATCTCTTCGGGATCTGGGTAATACCGTGATTGTCGTAGAGCACGATGAAGATATTATGAAAGCTGCCGATGAGATCATCGATATTGGACCCGAAGCCGGGACCAACGGCGGAGAGGTTGTCGCCTCCGGAACTTATAGTGATATCCTGTTATCTAATTCTCTAACCTCTCAATATCTAAACAACACCCTCCAAATTGAGGTGCCGTCCAAAAGACGGGATTACAAATATTTTATTGATGTCATTGGGGCCAGGGAGAACAACTTAAAAAATATTGATGTGAGATTCCCCCTGGGTGTTTTTACCGCCGTAACGGGAGTTTCAGGAAGCGGGAAAAGTACGCTGATCAAGCGAATCCTTTATCCTGCTATGACTAAAGAAATTAGCGGTTACGGGGAAAAGGCCGGCCAGTTCACCAGGATAGAAGGGAAATTCAGTAATATTACTTCAGTAGAATTTGTTGATCAAAATCCTATTGGGCGTTCCTCACGGTCAAATCCTGTGACCTACATTAAGGCCTATGACGACATCAGGAATTTATTTTCTAATCAAAAGCTGAGTGATATTAGAGGTTATAAACCAAAACATTTTTCCTTCAATGTGGATGGCGGTAGATGCGAAACCTGCAAAGGGGAAGGAGAAGTGACTATTGAAATGCAATTCATGGCCGATGTACATCTCCTTTGTGAAACCTGCAATGGAAAGCGCTTCAAAAAAGAGATCCTGGAGGTGAAATTTGCAGATAAAAATATTGATGATATCCTTAACCTGACCATTGATGATGCTGTAGCTTTCTTTGCCGACAATGGGGAGGATAAGATCACTTCAAAGTTAAAACCCCTGCAGGACGTAGGATTAGGTTATGTACAATTGGGGCAAAGCTCCTCCACTCTTTCTGGCGGGGAAGCCCAAAGGATAAAGCTGGCTTCCTTTCTCGTGAAAGGAAATTCAAAAGAAAAAGCACTTTTTATTTTTGATGAACCCACCACCGGTTTACACTTTCATGATATTCAGAAGTTATTGAAATCCTTTAATGCGCTACTGGCAAAAGGCCATTCGGTCATCGTAATAGAACATAATATGGACCTGGTTAAATGTGCAGATCATGTCATCGACTTAGGCCTAGAAGGTGGTGAAGCCGGTGGCCAGCTTATAGCAGCCGGCACTCCCGAAGAAGTAGCAAAAAACAAGAAATCCTACACCGCACCCTTCCTGGAAGAGAAGTTGTGAAAATATCATTTTAGACACCCATTATTTAACAATGGAAAACTTTAAATAACGATTCTTGGCATAGCCTTTGAATTAAATTTAGTAATTGCAAGAGTAATGTTTTTATAATTTATTGTAATTAATAATTTTTGGTTGGTTAGTTTGGAAACCCCGTATAGCTTAATGCTCACGGGGTTTTCTAATTTTTGGCACGTAGTTTGAATGTAATTAAATGTACTGGCAAAACGGTACAATAGTTTAATCTCTAAATCCCCCTATTATGAAAAATTTTTACCTCTTATTGACTTTACTGGTGGTTGGATTTTCTACCAAAGCTGCTCCTTCAGCCGGGGAGAACTTTGAGCGTCGAGGTTATGAAGATGCTTTTATTTTTGTGGAAAGAGGGGTTGAATTTGCCGTTTTCCCTGACGGCCAGTTTGATTTCTTTTTTAATTCCCGAAAAAACTTCAACCGTATCCCGCCTCATGTTAACTATAGCTTTAATTCCGGTTACAACTACGGTCCCTTCGTACAATATGATGATTTTGGAGCCGTGATACAAATTGAGAATGTCCCGGTTTATTATGACTACTATGGAAGGATCATTAAGGCTGGACGTGTTCAAATTAGATATAATGCCTTTGGAATGGTGAACAGGATTGGGAATATGTTTGTCAATTATAATCCTTATCGCCAGTTCACGCATACTTCGGGTTATATCAATAGCAGGAATGTTCATTACGTTTATCGCCCATGGCACGATTACTACATGAGACCCAATTCCCACTTTGCTGTGGTTTACAATGAACCATACCGCCTGTATTATGAACCAAACAGGATGAGGTACAATTCATACAAGAAGTATTACCACAATAACTATTATAACAACAACTCTTTTCAAAAGAGCTATTATAGACCCGGAGAGAAAGTTACTTCTTACCAAAGAGGAAGAAGAGTAGAAGATCAAAGGGATATTAGAACCCATAACGCGGCTCCACGGGCAGCAGCTTCGACTTCTCATTCCAGGGAAGAAAGGGAGGTACGACGCAGCACAACTACTCCTCAAAGAGCAGAATTTGGAAGTAGAAATTCAAGAGTGGAAACTCCTGCAGTACAGCAACGGGTTGTTCGGCAAAGTAGAGCGGCAAATGTTCCTGCTCAAAGCAGCGCACAGCAAAAAAGCAGAAGCTCTTCTGTAAACGCTACTCCCGCAAGACAGGTGCAGGCACAAAGCAGAACACAGCGATCTGCGACCGTGAACTCTGCAACCGTAGAGGAATCCCCTTCCTCGACAAGAGGAACAAGAAGTTCCAGAGGAGGAAATTAATATTTAGTTTTGGTTGGTTAGTTGATTGATCCCCGGTTGCAAGTGCGCCGGGGATCTTTTTTTAAAAAAAATAATATTTCTGTAAGACCGCTCTGGGGTAAACTTTACCGCTTCAGGAACCTGAAACTTTGGTTGATAATCTTATTTATTTCCGGAGAAAGCTTCAGCATATAAATGACCAGGACGTAAAGAAGAGCTATGATTCCCGACTTCAAAACTATATTCACCACCGGATGCCACTGGAAATTCCAGAAATAAAATCCCAGGGAAAATAATAAAATCAGAAAAAGGCTATATGCGGTTTCCTTTGTAAAAGGATGAATACGGAATTTCTTCAGCACCATCACCAGCTTAACAGTATTGTAGCAGGCAAAAGCAAGAAAGGTGGCCAGCGCAGCTCCTAAGAGCTCAAAAACAGGAATTAGAACAATATTCAGTACAAAGGCAAGGACGGCTAGAAAAACGCCTATTGCCAGTACCAGCCGGTAGTAATCTGAATTAAAAAGTATACTGTTATTATTTCCCAGTAAATTATCATAGAGTTTCACGCAACTAATTAAGATTACAATCGAGTAACTAATCTGGTATTCCGCGGGAATTAGAGCATAAAGCTGGGAAATGTTGGTGATGATCAACAAAAAAATGAGTCCGCTAATAATTAAAAGGTTCAGGGAACTCTTTTCATAAAGGTCCAGAAGTCCTTTTTTATCTCTTTTGTTGAGCAAAGAAGCCGTCATGGGATAAGTGATTTGGTGCATTGCTCTTGAAGGCACAGCGATTACAGAAGAAATATAAACCGCAATCCCGTACACCGCCACCATTTCTATGGGAAGGAATCTTTCTATCATCACCTTATCCAGATCAAGCAACACCATGGCCACCGATCCCGCGATGAGGATCAAAGCCGAATATTTCAGAATAAAAGATCTGTTATGCGGAAAAGAAAAACTAAGCTTCGGGAAATATAAGCTGAAGGCATAAAACATCATGAATATTAGGCGCAAAATGAAAACAACGCCAACAGCATAAATGAAATTTTCAATGGAAATGTAACTGAAGTAAACTGCCAGCAACAGCAGGGAAATACAAACCCGGTGGAACACCTCTTTCATGAAATTCCCGAACACACTTTTATAATATACCTTGGCCCAGGCAAAAAAGATCTCGAAATATGAAGTCGCCAACGCTATGACAAAAATGAGCCAGATGTAAGGCTTTACCAGCCCGTCCCCTTCAGAAAAATAATTGAGCAACAGATCATAAGAAAAATAACCAATAAGACCGAGAATGAGCGAGATCCCCAGCGGTAAAAGAAGAATAACGCTTAGCAGCTTATCCTTCTCTTCATCCGAATCATAAGAGCTGTAAAACTTCACAAGGGTGTTGTGCACCCCAAAAGCCATAAGTGGCCAGATAAGATTTGCGGCCGATAGCAGGAAACCTACTAATCCGTAATATTCAGGTGTAAGGAAATTTGTGTAAAGGAACAGCGTGTTGATAGCTCCTATTCCAAATCCCACATAAGTGGTAGTGAGGTTTTTGGCCGACTGGCTAATGATGATCCCCATTAAAGCTGCTTTATTTGATTTGCCAGCTTCTTTGCCAGGGCCCGCCTGCTGTATTGTTGAAGCCCAATTGGAAAAGATCTCAATTCCCCCTTTTTAAACAGCTCATACTTTTCCTGAAGAAAGGCTTTAATTTGCCCTTTTTGAGAGTACAGAAAATACGATCCTGTATTGGTTTCCTGAATGATCTTTTGAATATCGGCCTTCTCCGGACCTACAGCAAGTATTGGTCTTTCACTTACCATGTATTCAAATAATTTCCCCGGAATAATTCCCCTGGTTTCTTCACTGTCGATCTCGATCAACAGGAGCAGCTGCGCACTCCTTTGTAATTGCAAGGCTTCCAAATGAGAAACATAATTCTTTAAAACGAGCCAATCCTTTAAACCGGCTTTCTTAATACTCTCCAGTACCGGCTCTCCCACTGCTCCAACCAATTTAAGCTGAAAAACCCTGGCAAAATCTTCATTTTCGCGAATTAATTCTGAAAGTGCCTGCCAAAGGTTTTCAGGGTTTCTTCCCGAAAGCAAAGATCCAATATGAGCAATGCTAAATTTTTCATCCATTCGAACTTTATCCACCTGCTCTGTATCGTAACCATTAGTGATCACTTCAATTGGCCGATTGGTTTTTGACGCGAATTCCTCCCGGGTGGTAAAACTGGTGGTGATAATTTTATCTGCAGTTTGCAGCACCTCTTTTTCCAGCCCTTCATGTTTTTTTTGGGATCTGGAAAGGAGCTTTAATTTGCTGTGGTAGCCAATTTGCGTCCATGGATCCCGAAAATCGGCTATCCACTTCACTCCCATTTCTTTTTTCAGCTGTAAACCTATGAGGTGCATACTGTGAGGAGGTCCGGTGGTAATAATGGTATCGATCTCATGCTCCTTCAGGTATTCTGAAAGATTTTTTACTGAAGGTTTGATCCAGAACTTTCGGGCATCGGGAATAAAAAAGTTTCCGCGGATGAACAGCATCAACTTTTGCAGGAATCCCTGCTTTTGTTCCTTCGGAATAATTCCGGAGCTGATAGTTTCAGTATCTTTTTTGGATAATAAACCAGCAAAAGCATAGGGCTCAAAAATGCCCTTTTTAAGCACCTTTATTCCTGAAGGTATTTCAGCTTCAAGAGAAGCATCTTTAAGAGGGTAATGAGGATTTTTTGGAGCATAAACTATGGGGTCAATCCCATTTTCCGGAAGATATTTCACGAATTTAAGCCATCGCTGTACCCCCGGGCCACCGGCCGGGGGCCAGTAATAAGTAACTATAAGTACTTTTTTCATAGCCCTGCTTAAAATGACAAATTATCTTCGTCTTATGCCCCAAACAATACCGCCAACCAGTAAAAGACCCAGCAGTATAGAACTTGCCAGTGCAATGGAGCTTCCGGTTTTCACTACCTGTGGTTCAAACCTAAAGGTGATCTCGTGCTGACCAGCCGGTACCATCATTGCCCGTAAAACATAATTCGCCCTAAAATGCGGGACTTCCTTCCCATCAATATAAGCCTGCCATCCGTGAGGGTAATATATTTCAGAAAAAACTGCCATTCCTCCATTTTCAGAAGAAGATTTATATACCAGTTCATTCGGTTGATATGATATCAAATCAATTTGAGCAGTAGTATCTACTGCAAACTGATTTTTTGGAAGTTGATCTGCAAATTTATTGTCTACTACCGCGACTTTTTTGGTGTTGATCCCATCCAGTGCCTTTATTGCCTCGTTCGCATTATCCACCAGTTTCACCTCCTGTATAAACCAGGCATTTCCGTTTGTTTCGGGATTTACCTGCGCCACCGTTCCATCTTCAGTTGGAATAATGAAATATTTTGTGTTCAGCATATTGAGCACCTGCAGGTTGTTCTGCGATAAGTAAAAATCATAAAGCTCCTGCATCCTGCCCGGTTTGGCAGCGTGATAACCTCCTACCGAATTATGGAAAAATGAGGTTCGGGCGGTATTGAAAGGACTTCCGCTTAGATCGAATACTCGGTAATGAGCATCATCTTTCATGATCTCCCGGTCTGCTCCTGTAGGCTGAAATGGCTGATTCACCACGCTCGAGCGCACAAAATCTTCACTGTCAACATACCTTTTACCAACGCCAACAAGGTCAAAAAGAATGAGAGCACCAAGTGCCAAAAAGGCAATATTCCGGGTGAATTTTTGTTTTATATAGAACCACAGTACTGCTGCAGTAAGCAGCACGAGAACTAAAGACCTAATAGTATCAGCTGTAAAAACAGCTCTTCGGTCTTCCTTTAATGCCCGAACAAACTCTGGTCCCAACTGCTGAATCAAAACTCCGTCACTGGCACCTGTAAAGCTAAATAACATTCCTTTAAATAATAGGAATAGTAAAGCAATACCGCCGGTAATTATTGTCGCCCACGTAAGGGCATAAATTTTTCTGTCATCACTTTCTTCCCTAAAGAACAATCGCGACAGACCCGCAATTGCAAGTACCGGAATACACAATTCCAGTAGTACCTGAACGGAAGACACTGCTCTAAACTTGTTGTAAAGAGGCACATAGTTTATAAAGAAATCTGTAAGAATCCCAAAGTTCTTTCCCCATGAAAGCAGAAGGGCAAGCAGAGAACCGCCAACGACCCACCACTTTAGTTTTCCTCCAACAAGGAAAAGTGCAAAAACAAAAAGGAAAAGAACAGTTGCTCCTATATAGGCCGGCGCTCCAACAAAGGGTTGATCTCCCCAGTAAGTAGGTGCTGCTTCGGCAAATTGCGCGGCCTGCACCGGATTAGCGCCCAACTGCAACAGTTGATTATAAATGGCTGAATCTGTCCCTACATTCTCGGCACTGGAACCGCCCATAAATCTTGGGATGAAAAGATTGAAACTTTCCAGGATTCCGTAGCTGTATTCGGTTATATAATTATAATCAAGGCCTTCAGTTTTTTCCGCAGCACCATCAGGAGTGATTGTGAGTCCTGTGTCGCCCCGGGTACTAAAGTCGGCATATTCCTGGGTAGCCATTAAATTAGTTGCATTGGCGCCAATAGCCAGGAGTACGGCGACAACCATAAGTCCAAGGGCTTTAAAAAACTGTGGTAATTCCTTTTTCTTAAAGGCATTTATGAGGTAGACAATTCCAATGACGATCACCAGCAGGAGCAGGTAAAAGGTCATTTGAAAGTGATTTGCACTTATCTCCAGCGCCATTCCAAAAGCGAGCAATAAGAATCCGGGAATATATTTGCGCCTGAAGCACAGAAGGATTCCCCCAATTACCCATGGCATATAAGCTATTGCATGGGCTTTGGCATTATGCCCCACTCCCAGAATAATGATGAGATATGTTGAAAAACCAAACGCCAGGGCTCCCAGGAATGCTAACCTGTAATCTGTCTTCAGGACCAGGAAGAGGATATAAATTCCAATAAAATACAGGAAAAGATAGTCGGCCGGGCGTGGTAGAAATCGTAAGGCCCTGTCCAGTTCCTTTACATAATTGTGCGGGTAATTAGCTCCTAACTGGTAGGTAGGCATTCCTCCAAAGGCAGCATCTGTCCAGTAAGGCTCCTCCCCTGTTTCTACCCTAAATTCATTTTGTTGCCGCGCCATTCCAATATACTGCGCAATATCACTTTGAAATATCTCCTTTCCCTGAAGTACAGGGTAAAAGTATGCTAAGGAAATAGCGATAAACCCCAGAACAACTAAAATATGAGGAAGAACTTTCTTAAGGGAAAAATTCATAGGAAGAGGATTTTGGAGCGGAAATTAGTCAATTTCTTCATAATCGATATACTCTCCCACGTCATTGTTTGATTTTGGAGTTTTCTTGGGCTTGCCTTCAATATTCACTTCTCCTTCCCGGGGCTGTTGGGTCCTGGGATCGGATTGGTTAAACCGCTGCTCAAATTTCCTTCCTATCTTCTTCAACATCCATCGTAAAAGGAGAGGACCCAGCCAGCGCATTATAATTTTTAATCCAAAGTATATAAGCAGGACAATAAGAACTACTCTTAATACCTGGGAAAATGAAGCTTCGTGCATTCCAAAAATTTTGGTAAAATTACCATTCTGCTCAAAGAAAACCATTGCTGCAGCCGAAAAAAATGATAAAATCTCTATATTTGATCGTAACCAATCAGCCCGAATATGAGAATCTACGCGACTTTTTTAATTTTTTTTCTCTGCGGAAGTTTTTTAGCCACAGCACAATATACAGAAACTATCAACTCCAACCGTCCCGGAAATTCCCAGGGGGCCTTTGCTGTAGGACCTAATGTCTTACAACTGGAAGCCGGGGGGAAGTTTGGAAACGATGATCACGAATTGCTGCAAACTGAAACTGAACTTTGGGGAGTAGATTATGCTCTAAGATTCGGATTGTTCTTTGAAGAACTGGAAATCAACCTTATGGGATCTTTTCTGGACCAAACCACCAGCTACATGGTAGGAGCAGAAACTCAAAATTATGGAATAAGCAATTTTGATTCCAATACCATTGGGGTAAAATACCTTATTTACGATCCCAACAAAAATGCAAAAGCAAAAAAACCAAACCTTTACAGCTGGAAAGCAAATCAACGTTTTGACTGGAGTATTTTTATTCCTGCAGTAGCTGTTTATGGAGGAGCAAATTTCTCTTTTGGGGACAATCCCTACCTGTACGAGGGGCAGGGAAAATTCTCACCTCGTGCAGCGGTGATCACCCAAAACAACTGGGGACCCTGGGTTTTAGTTCTAAACGTTATTGGTGACCAAATTGGAGAAGAATTTCCAACCTATTCGGGTATTGCCACCCTTACACATTCCTTTTCCAAAAAATTCGCCATGTTTGGAGAGTTCCAAACCATCATAAGTGACATTTACAGTGATGAAATTGCCCGCGGAGGTCTCGCTTATCTTTTTCATAAAAATTTCCAGGCAGATATTTCAGGACTTATCAATTTCAAAGATACTCCCTCCCGTTGGCAGGTAGCCGGCGGACTTTCCTACAGGTTTGACTGGCATAAACAAGACCAGTACCTGGAAGCCCAGGAAGAATTATAGAAAGCAAACACATAAAAACAAAGAACGGTAGAATGATAGATATTAGCGGTACTTACACAGACCAGTATCAGCTCACCATGGGACAGGTGTATTTTAGTAAAGGAGAAGCTGAAAAGACTGCAGTTTTCGACTACTTCTTCAGGAAACTACCGTTTAATGGCGGTTTTGCAGTATTTGCAGGTCTTGAAACCCTACTGGATCTACTGGAAAATTTTAAATTTTCAGATAAGGATCTCGAATATTTAAATACCCAGGATTTTTCTAAAGACTACCTGAATTACCTGAAGGATTTCCGCTTTCGCGGAAAGATCTACAGCATGAGAGAAGGAGACGTGGTTTTTCCGGGAGCACCGGTGCTTAAGGTGGAAGCAAATATCATTGAAGCACAGATCATAGAAACTCTACTGCTGAATATTCTAAACTTTCAAACTCTCATTGCCACAAAAGCATCGAGAATGGCCATCCAGGCAAAAGGCAGAACCTTAATTGATTTTGGCCTTAGAAGGGCACAGGGGTTTGGTGGCTATCATGCCAGTAGGGCAGCTGTAATTGGAGGATTTGAAGCTACTAGTAATACCCGGGCAGGTAGGGATTTTAATTTCCCGGTCTCCGGGACCATGGCCCATTCCTTTATTCAAAGCTATGAACATGAACTGGATGCCTTCAGGGATTTTGCAGAAACCCATCCCAAAAACACCATTTTACTTGTCGACACCTATGATACCTTGAAAAGTGGACTTCCCAACGCCATCCAAGTGGGCAAGGAAATGGAAAGCCAAGGCCATAAACTAAAGGGAATCCGTCTTGACAGCGGTGACCTCGCTTACCTGGCCCGGAAATCAAGAGAAATGCTGGACAAAGCAGGACTCGATTACGTGAAAATTTCTGCTTCCAATCAACTGGACGAACATGTGATCAAAAGCTTACTGGACCAGGAAGCTCCTATTGACATTTTTGGTGTGGGAACCAGCCTGGTGACAGGAAAACCCGATGCCGCGCTCGACGGGGTCTATAAATTGTCATTTTTCAAAGATAAACCCAGAATAAAACTTTCGGAAACCATTTCAAAAGTGACCTTACCACACCGCAAGCAAGTGCTTCGCCTTCTCGATGACTCCGGAAACTTCCTGGGAGGTGACGTGGTGTGCATAGCAGGCGAGAAAAATCCTGAGATGATGTACCATCCTTTTGATCCTTTAAAATTCAGGTTTATTGGAGATGTAGAAAAGGAGGAACTTCTAAGCCTCGTAATGGAAGATCAAAAAAGATCCAATAAGCATATCAGCATTAAGGAAATTAAAGATTTCAGCAAAGAAAGACTGGCAAAACTTCCGCCCGAATATCACAGATTCAATAACCCACATATCTATAAAGTGGGAATTAGTGAAAAACTCAGAGATGAACGAAATGATTTAATTGAGGAACATAAAAATAAAAGATCATGAAAACGTTAATCATTGTGGATGCACAAATTGATTTTATGTCAGGAGGTGCGCTCGAAGTGAAAAACGGAGACAGGATCATTCCTGTAATCAACGATATTCTACCCCATTTTGAGCTGGTCGTAGCAACCCAGGACTGGCACCCGGCGAATCACAAAAGTTTTGCGGTAAACCATCCCGGGAAAAAAGAATTTGAAGTCATAGAACTTAACGGACTGGAACAAAAACTCTGGCCCCCGCATTGTGTGCAGGGAACAAAAGGAGCAGAACTTCATCCCGCTCTGGAAACAAATCCTGTAGAAGCCATTTTTAGAAAGGGTATGGATCCCGAAATAGACAGCTATAGTGGATTTTATGACAATGGTCGTAAGAAAAGCACAGGCCTTAGTGGTTACCTTAAACAAAAAGGTGCTGGCGATCTCTACTTTTGCGGTCTTGCTGCAGATATATGCGTCTATTTCTCCCTGCTAGATGCCCTTAAACAAGGTTTTAATGCCACTTTGATTGAAAATGCAGCCGTTCCCCTTCTCCCAAAGGAATTCGAGAGCATTCGGAAGGATATCATTAAGAAAGGCGGAAAAATTATTAATTCCAAGGACCTCTAAAAAAAGGCATTTTCGACACCCCATGGAGCCACTTCAGCTCTGGACTCCGAACTCATTCTCTTAAGTAATAACTAACTTCGGTGCCACCTTCGGGTAAACCACCATACTGCTGCCTGAAGAAAAGCGGTTAGCACTACTGAAGAAATTATATGCTGCAATGCCTGTAACACCCCAAAAGAGTAATTATCCCTAAATTTATTGGGTAAATCATATTCTATCACCAACTCCTGGCTCATATATCCAAGAAAGGCAAAAGCTACGACCAGAAAGGCATAGGTGAAAAAGAAAAAGAAGTTCTTCTGCCTAGTCCACTTGAAATAAACAGAAGCCGAAACCAGTACAAGCCAGCTCACCCAGATACTTATTTGGTAGTGTAATAGCGAATCAAGCGCTTCCTGCAGCTCAGCTCCATTGAGATCTCCAACGACTTTAAACAGGCTAAAAATGGGGTAAAGCAGTACTGCCAGAAAAAGGAATCTCAGAACATTTTTTTTTCGCATGGTAGACGGTTCGTAGTATTAATTTACGAAAACTAATTGGTCCAAATAAAAAACTCCCGTTTCTTTTGAGAAACGGGAGCTAATCTTTTTATGTTCTGAATTACTTGGCGATGTTTACCGCTCGTGTTTCCCTTATCACGGTGATCTTCACCTGCCCGGGATAGGTCATATCTGTCTGGATCTTTTGAGAGATTTCAAAGGAAAGGTTTGCTGCTTTTTCATCGCTCACTTTTTCACTTTCCACAATCACCCTTAATTCCCTACCTGCCTGGATGGCATAGGCTTTCTTCACACCTCCAAATCCAAAGGCGATGTCTTCAAGATCTTTTAATCTTTGAATGTAAGAATCAAGAACCTGTCTTCTTGCACCCGGTCTTGCACCACTTATGGCATCACAAACCTGTACGATAGGAGAAAGCAAAGAAGTCATTTCGATCTCGTCATGGTGAGCTCCAATGGCATTACATACTTCAGGTTTTTCACCGAATTTCTCAGCCCATTGCATTCCCAGGATTGCGTGAGGTACTTCAGTTTCAGAATCCGGCACTTTTCCAATATCATGTAATAATCCTGCTCTTTTAGCAAGTTTTGCATTTAATCCTAATTCTGCAGCCATAACGCCACAAAGCTTGGCTACTTCTCTTGAGTGTTGCAGAAGGTTTTGTCCATAAGAGGAACGATATTTCATACGACCTACGATCCTGATCAATTCGGGATGTAATCCATGGATCCCAAGATCAATTACCGTACGCTTTCCAACTTCTATGATCTCTTCTTCGATTTGTTTGGTAGTTTTCTTTACTACCTCCTCAATACGTGCAGGGTGGATCCTCCCGTCAGTTACCAGTTTATGAAGAGATAAACGTGCTACTTCCCTTCTAACTGAATCAAAACATGAAAGAATAATTGCTTCAGGAGTATCATCCACAATGATCTCTACTCCGGTGGCAGCTTCAATGGCGCGAATGTTTCTTCCTTCCCTACCAATAATTCGTCCTTTTACATCGTCACTCTCCAGGTTGAAAACTGAAACGCAGTTATCTATAGCTTCTTCGGTTCCTATGCGCTGTATGGTATTTACGATGATCTTTTTAGCTTCCTGCTGAGCTGTTAGTTTCGCCTCTTCAATGGTATCCTGCACCAGTGCCATGGCATCGGCCTTGGCAGTATCTTTTAATGATTCAATAAGTTGTGCTTTCGCATCTTCGGCAGAGAGACCGGAGATCACTTCAAGCTGCTGAACTTTGCTGTTGTGGAGTTTGTCAACATCTTCCTGTTTCTTTTCAAGAACTTCACTGCGGTGATTGTAATCCGCGATCTTTTCTTCCAGATCCTTATTCAGGTTTTTATTTTTTGCGAGTTCGCTGGAGACCTGAGATTCCTTATCCCTTACCCTCTTCTCGGCATCTGCGATCTTCTTATCGCGGGAAAGGATTACCTTTTCATGTTCAGACTTAAGTTCAATAAATTTTTCCTTAGCCTGCAGGATCTTGTCTTTTTTAATTCCTTCGGCTTCCTGTTTAGCCTCTTTTAAAATTCCCGAGGCCGACTTCTTTGCTCTTTGAATGATCCTGGATGCATTTTTCTTTTCGAGATATTTTGCTATCCCAAAACCAATTGCAAGTCCAAGGACAAGTGAAATAATAATAATCGCTATAGCTAGTGTATCCATTAGTTAGTTTTTATGTAAAAAAAAAGCCTGTACTAGTTGTCGATTTGTATAAACTCTTTAAATCACGTTTAGGGCTAACAAGCTGATCAAGGATCCGCTCAAAGGCGGCTTGCTTTTACAACTTAAACTCACCCTTTTTAAAGAATTGGTGTTGAGTTTATCAAAATAAATTAACTAATACAGGCAGTAACCTTTATATTATAATTCAAAGAACAGTTAAACCAAATGCTTGTCGAGCAAATCATTAAGCGCTTTCAATTTATCTTCAGCTAAGACTACATCGCTGCTGGTGTCAATTGATTTTTGCTCAGTTTGGGCAGCAAATTGTAAAGCACACATTGCCAGTACATCCTGCTTATCCCTAACTGCATAACTTTGCTCAAATTGCTTAATCATAAATTCAATCTTTTTGGCAGCCTTACGTAAACCCTCTTCCTGTTCAGGAAGAATGGTCATGGGATAAACCCTGTCTGCAATTGATATCTTTATTTTAAGCTGGTTTGACATTTTTTTTATTCTTCTATTCAGAGAGGTGAACAATACATTGATCAATTTCCCTGATCAAGCTATTTATTTTAAGCTTGGTTTCTTTTTTATAATCATTACTGCCAAGCAACGCATTGGCGGCTTTGAGCGTTTGAACCCGATTATTAGAGGCTTCCAGGCTTTCCTGTAATTCCTGTTTTTCGGACCTAAGAGTAGTTAATTCCTCCTGAAGGTTTTGTTGTCTCTGCTCCAGTTTTTTATAATTCTGAAGCAACTTCTCAATCTTACCTTCAAGATTGTCAACTATTTCTGTTAAATCACTCATCAAAGCTAAACCTGCTGCTTACCCTCACAAAGTTAATATACCTGCCGATATATCCCAATATTTTGAACTCTATTTTAGATACAGCTTTTAAAATAATTTTAACCTCCTCAAAAATAAGGGTTTAATTTTTGACGTTGGTTTGGTATCTTTAACCCGCTATTAAAAAGTAAAAATTTAAATCTACATGACAAGGTTCATTGCCCCTCTCCTATTCTTATTGAGCTTAACGGTAACTGCCCAGGCTCCCATGGTACCAACAGATTATTTCGACGACCCCTTGCAGGTGCCGTTGGCGTTGGCGGGAACCTTTGGGGAATTGCGCTCCAACCATTTTCACAGCGGGTTGGATATCAAAACCCAGCAACGGGAAGGGCTCCCCGTTTATGCTTCTGCGGAAGGCTATGTGAGTCGAATTAACGTTGCGCACTATGGATATGGGAAAGCGCTTTACATCCAGCACCCCAACGGCTATACCACAGTATATGCCCACCTGAAGAACTTTTCTCCAGAAATAGAAGCTTATATCAAAAAGCTGCAGTATCAAAATGAGAGTTATGAAGTTGAAGTTTATCCAAATGCTTCAGAATTACCTGTAGAAAGAGGGGAATTGGTTGCAAGTAGTGGAAATACAGGCGGAAGCGGCGGCCCTCACCTGCATTTCGAGATAAGAGATGGGGAGCAACGACCAATGAATCCCTTTATGTTTGGAATCGAGATAGAAGACACACGAGCGCCAATCGTTTCGGGGGTTTATGCTTATCCCAAAGGAGAAAATGCTCATGTAAATGGTTCTGCCCAAAGACAGAAACTAAGATTGATTCCGCAGCAGGATGGGTCATTTAAGGCAGAGGCAATCGAGGCTTGTGGTGAAATTGGCTTCGGGATCAATACCGTAGATCAACTTAATGCAGCTCCAAACCGCAACGGGGTTTATCGGATAGAAACCGGGGCAAACGGAGAAACTCTTTTTCAGGCAAATTTTGAAAGGTTTTCTTTTAGCGAAACCCGTCACCTCAACCAGTTGATTGATTATGGTTACTACACCCAGAACAACAGCCGAATCCAGAAGCTGTTTGTTGAACCTTCGAACCCCCTAAGCATCTACAGGGAAGTAAATAATCAGGGGTTTTTGAACGTCAAGGACAGCCTTTCTTATAATTATACCATAAAGGTAAGTGACTTTGCAGGAAATGAGCGAATTGTAAATATTCCCATTGAAGGAAAACACAGGAACGATATAATAGAAGATCCATCAAACACTACCGAATTCTTTGTACCGGCAAATACCGGGGCACAGTTCGAAAGTAATGGCATTGACGTATACATTCCTAAAAACAGCCTTTACCAGGATGCTTATCTTGATATTTCTTTTGAAGACGAAAAAATTAACCTGCATGAGGATGTGATCCCCCTTCATACTAACATAAGTATTGGTTTTGATGTGAGTAAATATAAACCCGAAGACCGGGAACAAATGTTTATTGCACAACTTAACAAATGGGGAAATCCCAGTTATTCTACCACCACAAAAGACGGGGAGAGATTTACAACCAGGACCCGAAGTTTTGGCACCTATACCCTGGCCCGGGATACCCAGGCTCCCAGGGTTGTACCGGTCAATTTTAAGGATGGGCAGTGGATCTCTGGAAACAAAGATATCAAGGTGAAAATATCCGATGATCTATCGGGCATTAGCAGCTATAGGGCTACTGTGAATGGGAAATTCATTCTTATGGAATATGAATACAAGCAAAACCTGCTCACACACGATTTCTCGGACAATGTCATAACCGAAACCAAAAACCAATTGAAGATCGAAGTAATTGATAATGTAGGAAATACCACTATATTTGAAAGTACCTTCTTTAGAAAATAGATCTTCGGTTGAGAAAACTTATTCCTTTTGTACTGTGCTGCCTGCTTTTCTCATTCAGCTTATGGTCACAAACCGCAGTTATACAGGGAATTATTCTCGATGAAAACCTACAGCCTGTCTCCGGTGCAACAATCTCCTGGAATACCAACGGTGTAGCGAGTAACAATAACGGCTTCTACCAATTAGAGCTTCCCGCAAACCGGGAAATCGAGCTAACGGTTGCACATATTGGTTTCAAAAATGTCATTTTCAAGACCTTTTTAAGAGCAGGAGAAATCCTGGAATTTAATCCGGTTTTAAGCAGCAAGGTTGAACAAATTGGAGAAGTAGTTCTCCGGGAAAGAAATGAAGAGTTTCGCGGGATCACCAATATCGCTCCCGAAACCATACGCAACCTTCCCGGAGCCAATGCCGGGGTGGAGAACTTACTCAAAACCCTTCCCGGGGTGAGCTCCAACAATGAACTCAGCACCCAGTATTCCGTACGTGGAGGAAATTACGACGAAAATCTGGTGTATGTGAATGGAATTGAGGTCTACAGACCCTTCCTTATTCGTTCTGGGCAACAGGAAGGCTTAAGCTTTGTCAATCCCGATCTTATTCGCAAGGTACATTTTTCGTCAGGAGGTTTCCAGGCCAAATATGGTGATAAGCTTTCTTCGGTTCTTGATATTACCTATCGTCGCCCTGTGGATTTCAAAGCCTCACTGGATGTCAGCCTCCTTGGGGTAAACCTTACTGCGGAAGGAGTTTCTAATAATGAAAAATTCAGTGCTCTTGCAGGGATAAGGTTTCGCGATAACAGCCTTCTGGTAAAAGCAAGGGAAACTGAAACCAATTTTGAACCTCTTTTTGCCGATGCTCAATTAAATTTAATCAACCGTTTTAGCTCCAGGTTTGAAATAAGCTTTTTAGGAAACGCTTCATTAAATGATTACAGTTCTCAACCTTTAACCCGGCAAACCAACTTTGGAACCCTCCAGGACCCCCGCGCCCTAATCATACATTACACCGGTAGAGAAGAAGATGTCTTTGAAACCCTTTTTGGAGCAGTCAAAGCCTCGTACAACATCAATAAAAATTTCACTGCCCAACTAATGACTTCCGCTTATCATACCCGGGAAAAGGAATATTATGATATTATCGCGCAGTACCGGCTCGGGGAAGTCAATATGAATATAGGGGAAAAAGACTTTGGTAAAGTCGAATTTTCTGAAGGTGTGGGAGAACAGCTCACCCATGCGAGAAACAAACTGGATGCTCTTATTTTAAATATTAAACATACTGGTAATGTTAATATTAAAGACCATAACTTAAACTATGGAATCAAGTACACTCATGAAGACATTCGTGACAGGATAAGGGAATACGAGATCATAGATTCTGCAGGATTTGCACTGCGGCCTCCCCTGCCAAATTTCAAAAACAATCAGCCATACGAACCTTTTGATGCTCCTCTTGAACCTTTCACATCAATAAGAGGATTTAACGAAACCCAAATAGATCGATTTCAGACTCACCTGCAATGGAGCCACCGCAGGGATGTGAATGAACATGAATTATGGTTTAATGCCGGAATAAGAAGTCATACGTGGATAGTTTCTTCTGAAGGGTATTCTGTTGATCCTAAGACCGTAATAAGCCCCAGACTACAGTTTGCCTTTAAGCCTGATTGGAAGGCTGATTTGCTCTTTCGCCTGGCCGGGGGAATATACCACCAACCACCTTTTTACAGGGAACTGCGCAGTCACTCCGGAAGCCTTAATCCTGAAGTGGAAGCGCAGCAGGCATTGCACCTTGTCTTGGGAAATGAATTCAGCTTTAAAACCTTCGAAAGGCCATTTAAGCTAACTTCTGAAATCTACTATAAGGATATGGACCATGTCAATCCCTATACTCTTGAAAATGTTAGGATACGATATGCTGCCGAGAATAATGCTGAAGCCTACGCTTATGGTCTTGATCTCAGGCTCAACGGAGAGTTTGTTCCCGGAACAGAAAGCTGGCTTAGCTTCGGTTATCTCAAGACAAAGGAGAATATTGATAATAAAGGTTTCATTGCCCGGCCAACAGATCAACGATTAAAGTTTGGCTTGTTATTTCAGGATTATGTACCTACCATGCAAAATCTCAGGATGTATCTAAACCTGGTTTACAACACCGGTTTGCCTGGTGGCTCTCCTGCCTACGCCGATCCTTATCTTTACCAATCGCGCCTCCCCGATTACAAACGGGCAGACCTGGGACTTTTCTACCTGGTCAAAAGTGACAGATCCAGGGAAGATTTTTTAAAAAGCTTTAGAGAAGTTTTCATAGGTCTCGAGATCTTTAATATTTTCGATACCCAGAATTCAATCACCAATACTTTTGTGAGGGATGCTTATACAAAAACGCAGTATGCAGTTCCTAATTATCTTACCCCACGGATCTATAATTTGAGAATAGGGTTCAAACTTTAAAGTTTCTTATTTTTTCTCCTCCACCGGATGGGTAGCCGTAGGTGGGTGTGGGTAACCTAAGAAAATGTCACTCAGGAAGAAGTTCCAAGTGAAAACCTGGTGCTTGAAATTTGAAATTTGCGGGTAATACCCGCTTTTATTTCTCAATAAACTCCTTTAGAACCGTCACTACGTATTCCGCTTCTTCTTTGGTATTATACCTCGAAAAAGAAAACCTAAGGGAAGGCTTTTTCAAATCATCTTCAGAAAGAAAGGCGCTAAGGACGTGTGAGCCCTGATTGCTTCCGCTTTGACAGGCACTTCCTTTGGAGCATGCGATACCGTGTAGATCTAACTGAAACAACAACATTAAGGCTTTCTCCTGAGTCATTGGCAAACAAACGTTGATAAGGGTATAAGTACTATTATCAAAATCATCACATTCGCCGTTAAATTTTGCCTCGGGAATCTCCTTTTTTAGAAGGTCAATAAAATACTTTTTTAGAGAGGTAACATATTCTTTTTCTTCTTCCAGGTTTTCATAAGCCAGCTTTAAGGCTTCTTCAAGACCAACAATGTTATGCACAGCCTCGGTTCCGGCACGGAACCCTCGCTCCTGCTCACCTCCAAAAATTAGTGGCTGCAGGCCGCTGTTCTTTCTTATATAAGCAAACCCCACACCTTTTGGGCCATGGAATTTATGGGCACTAACCGCAGTAAAATCAACTTGTATACTGGAAAGATCGAGTTCATAATGGCCAATGGACTGTACGGTGTCCGAATGGAACAGCGCATTGTATTTCTTACATAAATCGCCTGTTTTCTTGATGTCCAGAAGATTTCCCACTTCATTATTTACATGCATCAGGCTTACTAAAGTTTTCTCTTCAGAAGCCTGAAGTAACTCCTCAAGATGCTGCAGGTCTACTCTTCCGCAGTCATCAAGGTTAACATAAAGAATTTCTGTGCCAAAAACTTCATGCAGCTTATTCAGGGTGTACAGCACCGCATGATGTTCAATCTTAGAAGTAATGATACGCTTCACTTCCAGATCTCTAACGGCCGAATTCAAAATAAGATTATCGGCTTCTGTGCCACCCGAGGTGAAGATAATTTCCGAAGCTGCCACATTAAGCGTCTTCGCCACCGTTTTTCGGGCTTGTTCTATAAGGGTTTTCGCACTGCGACCAAATGCATGGGTTGAGGAAGGATTTCCATAGACCTCCCGCATCACCTGGGCCATGCGGTCTACCACTTCCTCGCGAATTTGCGTGGTTGCGGCGTTATCAAAGTAGACTTTTCTCATGGTCCACAAAAATAACAGAATTAAAATAATTTAGGCTTATCTCTTTTAAATTATATATTACTTTTAATTTTGCTGAAAACCCGTCCTATGAAAAAATATGTTAGCCTTGTTTTTGCAGCCCTACTGCTAAGTTCGTGTAATGACGGGGAAATCATTGTGACCGACTTTAATTTTGAGGATCCACAGCTCAACTGGTGTGGAGATACACAATCACAGGTGCTTTATAAACTCAATAACACAGGTGTTAATGAAGCCATTGCTTTTAGGTTTGATCTTAGCACTCCTACCCTGCAGTTTTTTTTAACAGAAGAAGGCCAGCTCAAGATCCCTTTAAACGAAACTACAAACCAGGTTATCTACAGGGTTTTTGACGGGGAAGTACAGAAAAGTTATTTCTGCAACGAGATTCCGCCGGTCTCACCCCAGGTAACCGAGGAATACAGGAGCACCACAGGAGGTGAAGTTGTGATAACCTCTACTCTTGCTAATGCCACCGACCATGATGGAGACGGAGTTCCCTCTGCAGAGGAAGGGATGGAATCTGGATTGGATACCGACGGGGATGGAATACCAAATTACCAGGACGTAGATGATGACGGGGATAATGTTCTTACCCGTGTAGAAAGAGAGATAGAAGCCGAAAATACTGTAAATACCTATGGAGACTCCGATAACGACGGTATCCCCGACTATCTTGATGCAGATGATGATAACGACGGAGTACCCACAAGGAATGAGGACTGGAACCTTAACTTAAATCCTGCCGATGATCAAAATGAAGAAGGCTTAGCTCACTATCTTAATCCAGATATAACAGATTCTTTTACGGTAGAAGGAGTTAGAGAGAATCGCATTTCAAGAAGCTTTAGGTACCTGGTAACCATCAACAATCTTACACTTGTGAACCAGGGAGGAGACGGAGAGCAGATTCGCCTGCAGGATTATGAGCTTGGCGTGATCACTTCCCCAACTGAGAATATACTCATTGAACCCACAGATGGTGAGGAAAACAAAGAGGAAGACAATCAATAATTCTGATAAAAATAAACCTCGGTAGCTCCCAGCCCGTACTTTTGGTAATCGGCATCGTAAAATTTTAAATTTTCATACCTGTTGAAAAGGGTTTCCAGTTCGGCTTTTAAAACCCCTTCCCCAACTCCATGAATAAAAACCACTTTCTGGATACGTTTGCTCATTGCAAATTCCAGTTGTCTCTTTGCGGTGTTCATTTGAATATTAAGAATCTCAAAATTTGAAAGTCCGCCAGATTTTGGCACCAGTTTACCTATGTGCAAATCCACTTCCATAGGAGGTTGATTGCGTTCCTTAGGCTTTACGCGAGTTGATTTGCTTTTCTTAAAAGACTCTTTTTCCTTAATTACTTCCGAAAAATTTTCTACCTCGGGCGGGAGAATATCGGGCAAAGATGCTCCAATCCTCACCAAATCCTTCTCGTCAAAAGACATTAAAAAACCTTCAGAAGTTTCAATTGCTACTTCGGCACCATTAACAGAAATTACCTTCCCCTCAAGATCTTCATCAAGCACTGCGACTTTATCCCCGGTTTTGAACATGATTATAACGAGTTGTTGTTATTTTCTTCTTCCTTCTCCTTTTTATGATCATCCTTTGTTTCAACCCAAAAATTTGTGGCGTTATAGAGGCCATACATTAGGAATACTATTCCCAGGATCATCATGTAAACATTTCTTTCCTCTCCTGCAATTTGAAAAATAAGTATAGCACCACCTATTAGTATTAGCATTGAATTAATGAATTGAGAAGAAGGCTTTTTCATAATAAATTGTTTTACAGATGGTTAAAATCAAAAAAAGAATAGTAACTTGATTACTTATGCTGCAAATTTCGGTAAAATGAGAGGATTTTTGTTAGTTACGGTATCATTATTTATTTTTCAATCTGTTTTAGGGCAACTTAGTGTGGCTCCTTCCAATAACGGGCAAGAGGTCACGTATTTATATATCAATGGCGATCTTCTCTTTGTACAGAATGATCTTAGGTTGGGTAAAAATCCTGCACAGGGGAAGGAATCATCCATTTATTTACGTTCGGGAGCTCAATTAATTCAGGGAGAAGGGCAAAATAAAGCTAATTCCGGTGACGGGAGCATATCAGTATTTTCTGAAGGTAGCACCAATGCTTATGACTATAATTACTGGAGTTCCCCTGTAATTGATCCCGCAAATGGCCTTTTTGGGATCTCGCTGTTGCATTCCCCTGTTTCAGAAATTAATAGCCGGCCGACTCAGCTTACCACCGCCTTTAATGGAGCGGCAAATCCTCTTACTATCTCCACCAGCTGGATCTATACCTTTAACGGCAACAGTTACTCTCAATGGAATTTTGTGGGTGGCAATACAATTATTCCTCCGGGATATGGTTTTACCATGAAAGGCACAGAAGGTAATGATCCCACTTCCATTAATGGCAGAGAAAATAATCCCGGCAGTGCACAGCGCTATGATTTTCGAGGAAAGCCAAATTCGGGTCGAATAGAAATCCCAACTGCAGGGGATGTTTATATCCTGGTAGGAAATCCTTATCCCTCAATTTTTGATCTAAGCCTTTTCCTGCTTGAAAATTCTGGAAATGGCACTCTAAACACCACATGCTATGGAAACCTGTCCCGGCGTAATGTCACCACAGGTATTGCTTATTTCTGGGATTCTAAAGAGAATGGTACTTCTCATTATTTAGAGGATTATGTAGGAGGTTATGGCGCTTTTAGTCCGGTAGATCCTTGCACAAATGGTATTTATGAACCTCCCGTTCTTAAGAAAATAAATGGAACAGAAGAAGGCAAGGGAAAAGATTTTGATCGCAGGTTCCTTCCCACAGGTCAGGGATTTATGGTTCAGGGAGCTGAAACAGGGAATATTATCTTTAGAAACTCTCATAGAAAAGCACGATTAGAAAAAAACCAACCGGGCACCGGGACAGCAAGTATAACCGAGAAAAAACATACGCACCTGGAAAAAATCACTGTCCTTCCACGAATACAACTTAAAGTTTCTGTCAATGATCAATATGAAAGAAATCTAAGTGTGGCCTTTTGGAATGAAGCCACCAAAGGAATTGATGCAGGAATGGATGCCGAAGCTTTTCAACTTGCTCCTACCGATGCAGGTTGGCTCCACGGTGAGAACAGTTTTGTCATTGACGTTCGACCATTTGACATTACCGAAGAGATCCCGCTCTTCCTGCAGGTTAAAGCCCAGCTATCAAAAGTGACATTTTCACAGGAAAATTTCGAAAATACTTCAGTTAACGAACTTTTCATTGTAGACACTCAAACAAATGATTATTTTTCTATTAAAAAAGAACCTTTAACTTTAGAGCTGCAACCGGGAACTTATCACGGGCGCTTCAAGATTGCTTTTGCAGAGAAAATTCCGCAGGAAGAATTGCCCACGATATTTATTGAAGATGAAGCAGTGCCCGAAAAATTTAGTATAGTTCAAAATAACCATTTGGGAGAACTACAAATTATTAGCAACGACCAATTCCCGGTAAAAGCGGTTGGTATTTTTGACCTGCAGGGAAAAAGACTGTTGTACCGCACCAGTTTTGACAATAAAAGATCTGTAGAAATTGCCACCCGGCTCTGGTCAAATGGCGTGTATTTAGTGAAGGTAATGAGTATGGACGATAAAAGAGTAATTAAAAAGATTTCTGTCTATAATAATAACTTTTAGCTTCTATGGAAGAATTTATGCTTCCCTGTTTAAATAAGCAGCTTTTTGGCGTTGATTGTCTTGGTTGTGGAGCCCAGAGAGCACTTGTTCTGGTTTTCCAGGGAGAGTTTGCCGCAGCCTTTAAAATGTTTCCTGCCATTTATACCATTCTTATCCTGCTCCTTTTTCTCTTAACAAATTTATTTCTGAAATTTAAGGGTGACTGGTATGTTAAAGTCGCCCTTATTTTGCTGAACGCCTTGATCATTATTGGTGCCTATTTTTATAAAATGAGTTTTTTGATTAACTAACCAACATACATTATGGAAAAACCAACTTTACCCAATTCAACTCTAATCTTAATTTTCGGAATTCTTTCTATCCTCACCTGCTGTTGCTGGGGAATCATTGGTCTTATCTTTGGAATCGTTGCCCTTGTGCTCGCAAAATCGGCAAAAGAAACCTATATGGCCGCACCAGATACATATTCAGGTTACAACAACGTAAAGACCGGGAGGATCCTTGCCATTATTGGTATTGTACTTTCGGCAATTTACCTGATTCTAAACATTGTGCTTGTCGCAATCTATGGTTGGGATGGAATGCAGGAAATGATGATGGAATCTATGGAAGTTTACCAAAATCAGTAGTTTTAAGTGGTCAGTATTCGGTGCTCAGTGTTCAGAACCTGGAACCTGGAACCTGGAGCTTTAAACTTTAAATAAAAAAGAGGGGCGAAAAATAGAATTTTTCGCCCCTCTTTTTTATTAATGCTCTTCAGGAATTATTTCTCGAATTCATTAAGTGTCTTTGTGATGATATCAACACAATCTAACAATTGCTCTTCGTTCATTACCAACGGCGGAGCGAATCTAATGATGTTACCGTGCGTAGGTTTTGCCAACAAACCATTTTCCTTAAGCTTCATACAAATATCCCAGGCTGTAGAACTGTCTTCGGAATCATTGATCACGATAGCGTTCAACAAACCTTTACCTCTCACCAGGTTTACAATATTTGAACTGCGGATATAATCGTCAAGTTTTCTTCTGAAAAGATTTCCGAGTTTTTCGGCATTTTCAGCAAGTTTCTCGTCTTTTATAACATCCAGGGCAGCCATTGCTACTGCACAGGCCACAGGATTTCCTCCAAAGGTGGAACCGTGCTGTCCCGGCTGTATCACGTTCATCACATCATCATTCGCAAGTACTGCCGAAACAGGATAAACTCCGCCAGAAATCGCTTTTCCAAGGATAAGGATATCTGGTTTAACATTTTCGTGCTCAACTGCGAGAAGTTTTCCGGTACGGGCAATTCCCGTCTGCACTTCATCGGCTATGAAAAGTACATTGTGCTTCTCACAAAGCTCTTTTGCGCGGGTAAGAAATCCTTCCGAAGGAACATATACTCCGGCTTCACCCTGTATTGGTTCTACAAGGAATCCGGCGATATTGCTATTGCTTTTAAGCACTTCTTCCAGCGCCTCCACATCGTTATAAGGTATCTTGAGGAATCCGGGAGTGTAAGGTCCAAAGTTCTTACGTGCTCCTTCGTCATTTGAGAAAGAGATAATAGTAGTGGTCCTTCCGTGGAAGTTATTTTCACATACCACGATCTGCGCTTCAGTTTCCTCTACCCCTTTTTTCTCATAGGCCCACTTACGTGCGATCTTAATGGCAGTTTCCACAGCCTCGGCCCCTGTGTTCATTGGAAGTAGCTTATCAAAATCAAAATATTCTGAGGCATACTTTTCATACTTCCCTAAAATGTCATTATGGAAAGCTCTTGAAGTAAGGGTAAGTTTTTGAGCCTGCTCTGTCATTGCCCCTACGATCCTTGGATGACAATGGCCCTGGTTAACAGCCGAATAAGCTGAAAGAAAATCGTAGTATTTTTTTCCTTCCACATCCCATACGTACACACCTTCTCCTTTTTCC
The DNA here is from genome assembly GCF_026676115.1 of Salinimicrobium sp. TH3. Taxonomy (GTDB): domain Bacteria; phylum Bacteroidota; class Bacteroidia; order Flavobacteriales; family Flavobacteriaceae; genus Salinimicrobium. The sequence goes on from NZ_JAPONB010000004.1 coordinate 326,909, forward strand.
AGTACTACCGGAAGCGGGTGATAATTATGAGCACCATATTTGTCTTCTAATTCTATCGCCTCCCGGGAAGAAATTTTTTCTGAAACCTTCATTCTAATTTTTTTTACAATTACTAAAAAATAAATTCCTGCTTTTCAAAAACACCAGTAAAACCGGGTATTTTGAGGAGAGAAATCATCCTGAATTCAGAAGTCGCAAATTACTAAATGTTTCCTGATTTTTTAAGGCTTACGCCCAATAATTCTTAGCTTTTATCCTATTTTTGCGCCATGGCGAGAAAGAACAAAAACAAAGAATTTAAAAACCTGGAAGTCATAGATGCAGGTGCAAAAGGAAAAAGCATAGCGAAGGCTCCAGATGGCAAGGTGATATTCATTGGAAATGCGGTACCGGGAGATGTGGTTGATGTGCAGACCACCAGAAAGAAACGTGCTTATTACGAGGGTACAGCCACTAAAATCCATGAATTTTCAGATAAAAGAGTAGAACCGCCCTGCATTCACTTTAGTGTTTGTGGAGGCTGCAAATGGCAGTTCATGGGGTATGAACACCAGTTGTTTTATAAGCAAAAGGAGGTTTTAAATAATCTTACCCGCCTGGGAAAAATTGAATTACCTGAAGTCACTCCAATTCTTGGCAGTAAAGAAATTTACTTTTACCGTAATAAAATGGAATTTTCCTTTAGCGACAGCCGCTGGCTAACGCAGGAAGAGATACAAAGTGGCAAAGATATCCAGGACAGGAATGCGCTTGGATTCCACATTCCCGGAATGTGGGATAAAATCCTTGATATTAAAGAATGTCATCTGCAACAGGCTCCAAGCAACGGGATTCGCAACAGCATTAAAAAATTTGCAGTTGAAAATGATATTCCGTTTTTCAATACCCGGGATCAAAGAGGAATGCTTCGTACCTTGATGATAAGGACCTCTTCCACCGGAGAGATCATGGTGTTACTTCAGTTTTTTGAAGAAAACAAAGAGAAGAGAGAATTGCTTCTTGATTTTGTTGCTGAAGAATTTCCGGAAATCACCAGCCTTCAGTACGTCATTAATCCCAAAGGAAATGATACTATTTACGATCAGGAAGTTATTTGCTATAAAGGTGAGGATCATATTTTTGAGGAGATGGAAGGTCTTAAGTTCAAGATCAACGCAAAATCTTTTTATCAAACAAATTCTTCCCAGGCATACGAACTTTACAAGATCACCCGGGATTTTGCCGGTTTAACCGGAAATGAACTGGTTTACGACCTTTATACAGGCACAGGTACAATTGCACAGTTCGTAGCTGCAAAAGCGGGAAAAGTTGTAGGTGTTGAAGCAGTGCCAGAAGCTATTGAAGATGCTAAAGAAAACGCCCGAAACAACAATATTTCCAACACCGAATTTTATGTTGGGGACATGAAGAAAGTGTTTACCGCGCAATTTGTGAAGGAGCATGGTCATCCCGATGTTTTGATCACCGATCCACCACGTGACGGAATGCACAAGGATGTGGTTGCACAAATAATTGGTATCTTGCCTCAGCGAATTGTTTACGTAAGCTGTAATTCGGCCACCCAGGCAAGGGACCTTGCCCTGCTGGACGAACATTATAAAGTAACAAGAACTCAGGCAGTAGATATGTTTCCACAAACTTTTCATGTTGAGAATGTGGTTTGCTTAGAAAGAAGATTATGAACAGGTTCCAAAAATGGCTTTTTTTAGGAAGTATTTTTGTCTTGACCTTGGGATGTCAACGAGATGATATTTGTCCCGAAGGTACCGAGACCACTCCTCTTTTGGTAATTGAATTTTACGACCCTCTGGATCCTACCCGATTAAAAGCAGTTCCAAACTTAACGGTTCGAGCCAGCGGTAAGGAAGAAGTATTACTGGGACCAGAAACAGTAAACACCGTTAGTATACCGTTAAGGACCAACGAAAACTTTACCGAATATATCTTCACCACCAATTCCAATAGTGATGAAGAAAATGAAGATATAGTATCTTTCACATACTCTCCGGATCCTGAATACCTCAATCGTGCCTGCGGATACAAAATAAATTATAACAGCCTTGATGTGGCAGTTAATGCAGATGAGGATAACTGGATAATTTCAGAAACTATTATACAAGAAAGCGTTGAAAATGAAACAGAAGCTCATATATATTTTACTCATTAGTTTTGGGTTTCATTCTTCTGCAATTTTTGCCCAACAGGAAGTGGTTAGAGACACTGTTGATGCAAGAGAAAAATACGGGCTACGAGTGGGGTTCGACCTCTCCAAACCATTGAGAACCTTTTTAGAGGAAGACTATCAGGGCCTTGAGATCAAAGGGGATTACCGGTTGTATGACCAAATTTACCTGACAGGGGAATTTGGAAATGAACAAAATGTAATTTCCGAACCCAATGTTACTGCTTCTGCCAAAGGAACTTATATGAAGCTGGGTGCAGACTACAATTTTTACGAAAACTGGACCGGGATGCAAAACCTCATTTATTTTGGAGTGCGCTATGGGTTCGCTACTTTCTCCAGTGAACTTCGGGAATTCTCAATTTATAACAGGAATCCCTATTTTGGTCCCGATGTAAGAGCAGAATCCCGTGAGTACAATAATCTAACTGCGGGATGGGCAGAACTACAATTAGGAGTGAAAGTGGAGGTTTTAAACAACCTCTATCTTAGCACCCATGTAGAGCTTAAGAAAAAGATCAATGAGACTAAACCGGGAAATTTCGACAACCTCTATATCCCCGGATTTAATCGTACTTATGACGGCAGTAGCCTTGGAGTGGGTTATGGCTACTCCATTTCCTATTTGATCCCTCTTTATAAAAGGTAGATCAATCCTCCTGTTTTTTCGCTTTTTTAGAACCTTCGTAGATCTCGTATTTAAGCAGTTTTGATTCCAGAGAACCATTGAATAATTTGATCTTTCTTGACGGTCTAAGTCCTACATGTTTGATTGCTTCAAGATTTGAAGTTATGAACCAGGCATGCGTGCCGGGATAGCTTTGTTTAAGAGTATCTCCAATGGCTTTGTAAAATTCAGGCATATTTATTTCGAGGCGTTCCCCGTATGGCGGATTGAAAACCATGTGTAAATGTCTTTGGGTTTGTTTTTCAGTCTTAAAGAAATCCTCGTGTTCTACAGTTATAAATTCCGAAAGATTTGCATTTTGAATATTATCCTTGGCTTTTTGAACAGCCGAAGGTGCTTTATCATAACCCTTTATAGTGAAATGAAAATCCCGCGCCTTCTTTAGGACAGATTCCTGTATCTTTTCAAAAAGATCTTCATCCCAGTCCTTCCACTTTTCAAAACCAAATTCTTTCCTGTTAAGATTTGGAGGGATATTACAGGCGATCATAGCAGCTTCAATTAAAATGGTACCACTACCGCACATAGGATCCATAAAATCACACTGTCCATCCCAACCAGAATGCAACAACATTCCTGCCGCCAGGACTTCATTTATAGGTGCTATATTGGTAGCCGATTTATAACCGCGTTTATGTAAAGACTGCCCGGAACTATCAAGAGAAACCGTACAAAATTCTTTTTCAATATGGATGTTGATTCGCAGCGACGGGTAGTCCAGATCAATTCCAGGCCTCTCCCCTGTTCGATCTCTAAATCTGTCTACTATGGCATCTTTAGATTTTAATGCCACATACTTTGAATGGGTAAATTTTTCAGAATGTACTGTAGCGTCAATTGCCAGGGTTTGATTGGCATCCAAAAAATTTTCCCAGGAAATATTATTGATCTCGCGATAAAGATCCTCTTCAGAAAAAACTTTAAACGTGGTAATAGGCTTTAAAACCTTTATAGCAGTACGTAAAGAAAGATTTGCTTTGTACATAAAACCTTTGTCCCCGTAAAAAGAAACAGACCGCACCCCTTCCTTCACGTCTATCGCTCCTAAATTCCTTAATTCTTTGGCAAGTAATGGTTCAAAGCCAAAAAGAGTTTTGGCAACCATTTTAAAATTATTTCCCATTTGTAATTTTCTGTGAGACGCAAAAATACATTAATTTTGCAGGATATGGAATTAGCAGCAAATAAGTGGTTTTCTTCATGGTTTGACACTCCTTATTATCATATTTTATACAGGAACCGCGGTGACGAAGAAGCTCAGGAATTCATGCAGAACCTTGTACGTTTCTTAAAACTTCCTAAAGACGCCAGTATTCTGGATCTTGCCTGCGGTAAAGGAAGACATGCAGTTTATTTAAATAAACTTGGTTACAGTGTTACAGGAGTAGATCTTTCTGAAAATAGCATTTCATATGCCAGACAGTTTGAAAATGAAAATCTCAAATTTCACGTTCACTGTATGTGCAAGCCTATGGGAGAAAAATACGATGCTGTATTCAACCTTTTTACGAGTCTGGGATATTTTGAGGACGAAAGAGAGAACTTGGAAAGTATCCTTGCCATAAAAGAAGAAATTAAAGAAGGTGGTTGGGGAGTCATTGATTTTATGAATGTAAAAAAAGTGATCAATAACCTGGTCTCTTCAGAAGTGAAGACCGTAAAAGGAATTGATTTCCATATTTCCCGAAAAGTAGAGGACGGTTATATCCTGAAAGATATAGAATTTGAAGATGAGGGAGAGGAACATGCCTATACCGAGAAGGTAAAGGCACTTACCCTTGAGAAGTTTCTTTATTATTTTGATATTGCGGGGATTGAACTTGTACACACCTTTGGGGATTATCATCTAAACCCTTATGATGAAATACAATCCGATCGTCTAATACTTGTCTTTAGATAATGTTATATATACTGCCATTGCTAGCGGTAGTAATAGGATATGTGATATCTCTATTTCTTAAGCCTTCTTCTTCAACTGGATTCCAGTTATTGCTTTCTTTTAGTGGTGCCTTTTTACTCGCGGTAACGGTTTTTGAAATGTTACCTGAGGTTTACAGTTCCGGTTATGACAAAGTAGGAGTCTTTATAATGGTAGGCCTGCTATTGCAAATTTTCCTTGAATTTCTTTCCAAGGGTGTGGAGCACGGTCATATGCACCACGACAGGAAATCGGCAAAATTTCCCTTTCTTTTGCTTTTCAGTTTGTCAATGCACGCCTTACTGGAGGGTTTCCCGCTAAATAACAGTAGTGATTTACTTCACGGCGTTGTAATCCATAAAATTCCTGTAGCAGCTATACTTGCTGCTTTTCTATTCCACTCAAAAATAGGGAAATTTAAAGCCTTTCTTTTTCTGGGTATATTTGGCTTGATGACACCTCTGGGAAGCTGGATCAATGAGAATTTTGCCATTTCTGAGGCTTATTCTTCCTATATCAATGCCATGGTAATTGGTATTTTTCTTCATGTTTCGACTACCATCCTTTTTGAAGCTTCAAAAAACCATAGTTTTAATGCAACCAAACTCGGGGTGGTCATTGCAGGAATATTACTTGCTTACTTTCTTTAAATATGTACAGCAGGGAAGAAAGTAAAAAGGTACGTCAGGAATTCTGGATTAGCTTCGGAAAAAATTATCCCCGAAAGTGGCTTTTGTACAACACCAAAATCAAAGATTTCTCCCTAAAGTTCACTTTTACCCGCAAACTTGCTGAAGTTTCCATAGACCTTGATGCTACAGATGAGATAATGAGGTTGTATTACTTTGAAAAATTGCAAAGCCTCGAGGCAATTTTGAAAAACGAATATTTGCCAGGCGCTGTTTTAGCTGAAGCATATGAACTTGACAATAGAAAAATTATCTCCCGTGTTTACGTCACTAAAAATGGTGTAAATATCCATAATAAGAAAGATTGGCCCACCGTGCAAGCATGGCTAGCCGAAAAAATGGATGCCCTGGAAAGATTCTTTTTAGAGTTCCGGGATATTATTGAGCAGTAAAATTAACTTCTCTCCTAACTAAGAGGAATCCTTAATTCCACACGTGTTCCCGGGTTTTCTTTTCCCGGATGTAGTTCGGCATAGGTTAGAGAGTAGCTCCCTTGATAACCCTTAAAAAATGTTTGCAGCCTTTCTTTAGTGATCTGCAGGCCTACAGATCTTCTTTGATGGAATTTTTGCCGGTTTATTTCCTTTGATCTCTTCATTCCAATGCCATTGTCTTCAATTGCTATTTTTATTTCGGTCTCACTTTCCCTTTTTACAAGAATTGCCAGCTGTTTTTGGTCTACAAGAGAAAGTCCATGCCAAATGGCATTTTCAACAAAGGGCTGTAGGATAAGGGAAGGCACCTTTATTCCCTGCAGGTCTAATCCCTCTTCAACATTAACCTTAAAATCGATCTCATTATTGAACCTGATGTTCTCGATGTTTACATATAACTGGATGGTTTCCATTTCTTCTGCCAAAGAACTTATTTTCTCCCTGGTAGCATCCAGAACTTTCCTGATGAATTTGGAAAATTTATTCAGATAGTAAACTGCATTCTCCTTCTCATTATTAATAATATATAGTTTAATGCTGTTAAGGGAATTAAAGATAAAGTGCGGATTCATTTGACTACGCAGGAAGTTGACTTTTAGCTCTGCCAGTTCGCGCTCATATTGAGCCGTCAATTTCTCAATCTTATCCCTTTCTACCTGTTTGCTTAGGATTTCCACATTGGCTTCCAGCTTTTGCTGCACCTTTGATCTGAGCTTTTCATTTTCTTCATTTTGTCTTATTAGCTCAAGCTTTGCCTGCCTGTTTTCCTGTAAAAGCAACTTCTGCTTATGCCCCAGTCCCAAAGAAAAAAACAGATTCTCAAAAATACCTGCAAGAAGAAAAAATCCCGAAGCTATCCTAAAATTATCCCTTCCCATGTTGAGTTGATAAACCAGTACAGGTCCCAACCAGCCGAGAAAAAGGATCAAAGAACCAATAATGAGATAGGACCTAAGTGGGATTGGCTTTTTTAGAATGGGATAATAGGAGAGAACAGCCAGGATAGGCATATAAATAAGAAAGAAATTATAACCTAAATATCTTAAATGGGAGCCACCAACAATATATGAGATAAGGTGTATTAGAATGGCAATTCCTAAAAAAATCCAGTTAGCACCCATAACATATTTATTCCAGCGCGGTTCATTCCTTTTCATTTCCAGAAAGCTGTAGGCGAAGAAAAAATAAACTACAAAAGTGATCTCTGTAAGCAGGTACATAAATTCACTGAAATAGGTGATGTATATTTCATGATATCTTCCACTACTAAACCTAAAGATTGAAAACAAGACCAGGAAGAGATAAAGGCTGTAAAAAAAATAGGACCTTATCTTTTGCTGAAAATACAATAGGAAATGGTATACCGCCAAAATAGAAAGAACTCCTGCGAAGAAAGTGAGCAGGCCGCTTTGAAAAGGTTGACGTATAATATCTATAAGTTCTTCCAAAGCTTCAGGTTCCAAGAAGTTCGAGTAAATGAGCTTTTTTTGAACGGGAAACAGGGATGTTGGACCCGTCCCTAAGGATCAAATATTGTCCGTCACTTTTTATAAATTCTGATACGCAATTGAGATTCACCAGAAAAGAGTGATGGGACCTGTAAAAGGAAGGGTTATCTATTAATGCCTCTACCTCTTTGATCTTTTTCGAAAGCACTTCCTTCTTTCCGCCTTCCATATAGACTTCCGTATAGTTTCCGTCCGATTTGCAGTACATGATATCCTCACTGGAAACATATATTGTTTTATCCACAAAAGAAAGTGGGATCTTTTTAGAAGCAGGTTGTTTCCTCATATCCTGCATGATATTCCGGAGTTGTTCTCCAAGCCTGTTGTTCTTCTTTCTATCCAGAACTCTTTCCGCAGCAATTTTTAGATCGTCGGAATCTATGGGTTTTAGAAGATAATCCACTGCATTTTCTTTGAAAGCCTGCAAAGCATAATTGTCATATGCGGTGGTGAAGATCAATTCAAAATTCCGAAACTTCAGACTGTGCAATAACTGAAATCCATCCATTTGTGGCATTTCAATATCCAGAAAAACACAATCGGGCTTAATGAGATCAATTCCTTTAACAGCCTCCAACGGGGCCAAATAAGTAGCACAAACTTCTATCCAGGGACAAAAGGCATTGATCTCCCATTGCAGACTTTTAACTGCACTTACTTCATCATCAACAATTACCGCTCGTATCATAGGAATAGATTGCAATTTAAATTACAAAAAAGAATGTAATATGAGTAAGGTGAATTTACTACTGGTAGTTGTAAAGGTATAAATTGTACCATCCGGACTGCGGATAGAAGGATGACCGGTTATAAAACAGATCACCCGGAGTATACACTGCCGGCTCAAAAACCCCGGTTCTCAACTTACCTTTAAGTCATTAACCATTAAAAATATAAGATCATGAAAGAACTACAATTATTTACCAAACATTTATTTGGCAAAATGTTCCTCTTCTTTTTATTAGCAGCTTTTACAATGGGATGTGAAAAGGAGGAACTAGATACAGCCAATCTTGAAATTGCAAACGCCAGTGTAAAATCTATGAACACAGTGAAGATAACCTCTACAGGAATGAACTTTATTGCACCCGATGAGATCCCTTCGGGATGGAATACTTTTGAATACACTAATAATTCCGCTGCACCTCACTTTTTTCTCCTTGTAAAAGTCCCAGAAAATATAACTCTTGAACGCTATAGTACAGAGTTAACCATCCCGTTTAACGAGTGGTTATGGGAATTAACCAATAACCCAGAGGCTATTCCAGATTTTCCGGACTGGTTTAGTCAGACATTAAATTATGGAGGATCAGGTATAATTGATCCTGGCCAGACTGCGGTAACCTCAATAAATTTACCACCAGGAAATTACATTATGGAATGCTACATAAAGATGCCTGGTGGTGGATTTGAGAAACCGGGAGGAGTATTTCATTCTTTTCCTGTAAATGAAACTACCGGAATGGTAAAGCAATTGACGGTTACCACAGAAAAAGCTAAGGAAAAAGAACCAAAGCCAGATATTACAATTGATATAACAACTAACAATGGCTATGTAATAGATAACGAAATTAACCGTCCCGGGTTACATACCTTTGCTGTAAACAATGAGGTTGGACTTACTGCAGATGTACATCTGGTAAGATTTGATGAAGGAACTGAAGAGAATTTAGCACAATTAAATTCCTGGATGTTCTGGATGAATAATCTTGGAGCCCTAAACGAAGGAATGATGACTCCGGCACCGGCAGGATTTACTTTCTTAGGCGGTGCTCAAGAACTGTCTGCTGGAGGAACCACGTATTTTCAGGCATTGTTAAAACCCGGAAAATATGCCTTTATAGCTGAATGGCCTGATTCAATCGCGAGTGGTTACTACCATGAGTTTGAGGTAGGAGGAAAAAAATAACAGAAATCTCTTTTTAAGAGATAGTTGAAAGCCGGTACTGTTTGGGGGACAGTGCCGGTTTTCTTTTATTCCAGATTCAACATTTTGAATCCTGTAAAGTTGGAACATACTGCAAATTATTGTTTCCACCCATAGAATAGACCTCAAAGGTTTTTGAAACCTGTGAGGTCTAGATTGTGAACTTGGGACGTCCTTCGAACACGCCTACCTGGGAGGAGGAGCTGAAAAATGCTTCCTTTTAATTTTTTCCGGAAAGCAGACCCTCCCCGTCCGCCAATTGGCGGACTTCCCCTCCCTGGAATGGAGGGGAGCTGAAATTCGTTTCCAATTCAACTTGTTGCTTAAGTGTTCCCCTCCTCTCTGAGGAGGGGTGGCCGAAGGTCGGGGTGTTGCATGGAACCTAATAGTTCTTGGTTATCCATAATCTCTGGGGAAAGAAAACCCTCCCCGCCTCCGCTTTGCGACGCCTGCCCCTCCCTGGAAGGGAGGGGAGTTGAGATTCGTTTCCAGATTTAACTTTTGTAGTGTTCCCCTCCTCTCTGAGGAGGGGTGGCCGCAGGCCGGGGTGGTTTTAGGGCATAAAAAAACCCTTCATCAAATACATGATGAAGGGTTTAAA
>NZ_JAPONB010000005.1 GCF_026676115.1 Salinimicrobium sp. TH3
TCGGGGTGGCAGGATTCGAACCTGCGGCCTCCTGCTCCCAAAGCAGGCGCGATAACCGGGCTACGCTACACCCCGAGATCAACTAACGTTGATAACTTACATTAACTTGTAAGCGGCTGCAAATATAAGAAAGAACTTTAGTTTCCGGTTCAATTCTACTTCTTTTTTGAAATTTTTTAGCCTGGGCGAATTTACCTCAAAAAAGTATTATTTATTTTAATCAGTAAATTTTTATCAGATAGTAAAAACCCCGCAACTGCGGGGCTTCAAAAATGTCATTTCAGACACACTATTTTTCTAAAATCTATTGCTTCTTGAATTCAGCGTCAACGTCGATGACCACTTTGTCGCTCAAGACAGCTTCAGGAAAATCTGGTCCCAGGTTAAAATCCGATCTACTCACATCGCCAGTAATCTCGAACCCGGAAACTAGTTCCCCATTTTGATTTGTAATGGTGCCCCGATGCCAAACATCAAGCGTTACAGGTTTTGTGATTCCGTGGAAAGTCAGATCTCCCTTTACTTTATATTTCCCTTCTCCCACTTTTTTTGAAGAAGTACTCACAAATGTCATTTTTGGATACTTTTCAGCATCAAAAAAGTCGCCACTTTTTAAGTGACTGTCTCTTTTTTCAACTCCGGTGTCAATAGAAGGCACCTGAATTTCTACCGTATATTTTGCATCACTAAGATCTTCTTTTGAAGTTTCTATAGTAGCATCAAATTCATTGAAACGGCCTTCCACTTCCGAAATTCCAAGGTGAGTGATCCCGAAAGAAACCTGAGAGTGGGCCTTATCGGCTTTCCAGGTGGTTTGAGCAGAAATAGTTGTGCTTAAAAAAGCGATAAATAGAAAAGAAAATATTTGTTTCATTTTGTTGGGTTTAATTGTTAATGGATTTATTGTTTGTCATTCATTGCCTTTTCGAGGGTCTGTAAAAAAGCTTCTGTGGGTTGTGCTCCCGAAACAGCGTAGCGATCATTAAAGACAAAGAAGGGAACGCCTGTTACCCCAATATTTCTCGCCTCCATTTCATCCTGCTTAACCTCATAATCAAAATCATCAGATTCAAGCATCTGTTTCACTTCAACAGCATCCATCCCAATAGAAGCAGCTATTTCAACCAGAACTTCGGGATTATCAATATTTTTTGCATCTTCAAAATGTGCTTTAAACAAAGCTTCTTCTATTTCGTCGCCCAAACCTTCAGATTTAGCCATCTGGATCAACTTATGCGCTCTAAAAGAATTTGCCAGCACAGAATCTTCGAGGTTAAAATCCAGCCCCACTTCCTTAGCCATTTGAGTAGCCCCGCTAAACATTTGTCTCGCCTGCTCTTTGGAAACACCTTTTGCTTCGACGAAATAATCGATAGAATTCATATCTGCACGTGTTTCCAGCGTCGGGTCTAACTGAAAACTTTTCCAGGTGATCTTTACCTTATCTTTTTCGGGAAATTGCTCCAGCGCAGCCTCAAATTTTCTTTTGCCAATGTAACAGAAAGGACATCTAACGTCCGACCAAATTTTTACTTCCATAATTACTCTTTTCGATGATAACCTGCAGTTTCAAAAAATTTCTGCACGGCTTCTTTTGCTTCTTTGTTCCTCCCAAAAATATGAAAATCTGAATCTATTATTTCCAACTCTACCACCCTGGAATAGAGCAGCAAGTCCTGAAAACATAGTTTTTCATTCCCCAACTTCCCGTAATGAGAGATTACCAGAACAATTTTTTGCGTGGAAACCTGCTTTATCCTTTCTAAAAGTTTGGGTTCGATATCCCAGGGTTGGATAAAAACGATAGCATCGGCCTCCCAGCAACCTTCTTTTTCACAAGTTGTGAATTCAACTTCGGCCGGTACATCCAAATCCCGCAGCCGGTTCTTTAATATTGATTTTTTTGTTTCATCGCGGGAGATGAACAGCAGGCGCAAGTCCTGCTGCACAGCTGCTTTTAACAAAGCAGGACAAAATTCCCCGCTTTCTCCAATAATTGCCACTGTCTTCTTCCCCATCTTACTAATTTCTTTCAGAAAGAAGTTTTCTCCCTCTGCGATGTGAACTTATGCTACTTTTACGAACTGTACCTCAACATTTATTTTGATCTGGTCTCCCAAAACCACGTTTCCTGCTTCGGTAACTGCATGATAGGTCAAACCGAATTCTTTTCGGCTAATTTTCCCCGATACAGTAAGTCCGGCTTTGGTTTGTCCGTAAGGATCTACAACTTCCCCTCCATATTCAACATCAAAAGAGACAGTTTTTGTTACGTCCTTAATTGTAAGCTGTCCTTCAACTGTATCGTCATTCACATTGAAACTGTCGGCTTTAAAAACAAGGTAAGGATGGTTTTCCACCTCAAAGAAATCCCCAGATCTAAGGTGCTCATCTCTTTGATCATTGCTGGTGTCTATAGATTTTACATCTGCCTTAAACTCAATGTCATTAACCTTTTTAAATTCCTCTCCTTCACTCTCGCCCGATCCTTCAAAAACCTTGAATTTCCCGGTAACAGTTGAGATCATTAGGTGCTTAACTTTAAAAGTCACTTCACTGTGAGTTGGATCAATATTCCATTTTGTACTTGCCATATTCTGTGTTTTATATGTTAATGATTAATTACAGGACAAATTTACAAGCACAGTTTCCCGTGGCCAATGACCTATGATAATAAATGAATGTGATCTATGTCACGGTTTCAATAAAAATTACTGATATACAATGGTTTGGATTTTCTTCGGAAGGAGAGGTGCCAAAAATGGCTTTTTCAAGAGGTTTTTTACGAGCCTGAAGTGATCTGGCTGCGAATACGGCTAAGAGTCTCCCGTGTTACCCCAAGATAGGAAGCAATCATATGAAGCGGCACCCGCTGAATAACATCGGGGAATTCTTTGAGCATTTTTTGATAGCGCTCCTCGGCCGTAGCACTAAAGGTGCCCATCAACCGGCGTTGCGTGGCGATAAGATTATTTTGTATGAGGATTCGAAAGTAACGTTCAAAGGCAGGAACTTCTTTAAGCAGTTGATCCCAGGACTCTTTGGTAATGAGCAGCAATTCACTATCCTCCAAAGCTTCAATATTATATTCTGAAGGTTCTCCGGTTAAAAAACTGTAGAGATCCCCACTCCACCAGCCCTGCATGGCAAACTGCAAAATGTGCTCACTTCCCTTTTCATCAATTGTATAGCTCCTTAGAAGACCTTTTTCGACAAAAGTGGTATAAATACAAGGTTCCCCCTCTTCAAATAAAAAACGTCTTTTTCGCAGTTTCTTCGGAAGGAATAGCGTTTTAGCATATTCAAATTCCTCCTCACTAATTGAGATAGTTTCATTGACTTTTTGCTGCAGAAAATCGAACATGGAAAAAGAAAAATTTAGATCATAAAGATATCTATTATTTCCGAAGACTTTTAACCTGCTTATCTCTTCCTCTTATTGAAGAATAAGCTTCTCAAATGGTTTTTTAAGTCTTTAATGCCGCACTTACACCCGGGTATTTTAGAGGAAGGCACCTAAAGTTAAGGAAGTTATCCAAATGAGTAAACAATCTTGAGATCAGAATATTATTTCACTTCAATTTTCTCCTTCAAAGTCACCCCTTTCCCGGCAGAAGTGAATCCTTCAAGAACTATTTCAAATTCCCCTTCAACATCTGAAGTGTAAAACTCGATGCTTCTGCTTTCAGGATCGAAAACCGGGTTCCATAATAATTGTCTTCTAAAGTCTGGAATGCGTTCATTCCTTTGCCCTTCGCTATACTTTTGTTGAAAATATTCTTTTTCTGGTTGCGGCCTCATCAAATGAGTCTTAAAGAAATCTTTACCATTTTTTTCGAGGAAATCTTTCTCTACTGTTTCCACATTGATTATTCCTTGGAAAACTTCAGGTCCATAAAAATATTTATCGCGCAATACCCCAATACTCTGAATACGACGGGCAGGAAAATTAATAAATTTCGAATGATCCTGTATTATAACTCCGTCAACGATCAACAAAGGTGGCATCCTGGAATCCACAAGGGAGTTGTAGCCTCTAATCCTCAACATGTCGCCCGAGGTGGTAATTTCACGCACAATCTCGACAAAAGTCTCCTTAAGAGTATTGAATCGCGTATAATCGTCGAGATCATAGGTCAATATCCTTTTTCCGTAAAAGGGCAATTCCTGTTCAGGAAGCTTCACCGTATCAGGCTTTATAGAAAAATATCCATTCTCGATCTGGTTATAAATACTTTCCTCAACGAGCAGATCTTCCATATCACGGGTTAGCTGAAAATTTCCGAAGTCAAGATCTGCAATCTGTAATTCAGGATGAGGATCTATAACAATCTTAAACTTTCCTTTTTCTTCGTTTAAAACCTGAAGGATCACTTCTTCGGCCAGGTTTTGCTTCTCCACATTAAAGAAGAATTCCCCATTGGCATTGGTCCTGGCGATCTTAAAGATAAAATTTTGTCCGGGAATGGAAAGTGCTACTTTTTTGTTTTCTACAGAAGTTTGTTGATTACCTTTTGCATCTCTAAGTTTTCCTGAAAAGAGTTCACCTCTTAATTCCGGAAGATAAAATCTTTTCCCCGGCTCAATTTTGAAAAATTTGCCTTTTCCCGAAATATCTTCTGAAACTACCATTTTTGGAACCTGAATATTATGAAGCTTCCTGACCGAAACCGAGTAATTACCTTTAGGATCCATTTCTTGCATTCCGTCTATGTTCAACGCCACCCGCTCTCTTTTACCGTAAGTCGGGAGGTTTTTGGAATTACCGGGCCTGTTTGCAATAGTTGAAGTACTTTTTAAAGTATCCTTAAGCATTCCCGCCGACCCTTCTTTATCGACAGAAGCTAAAAGCCCTTCATTATTCCTGGTGTATGGATTTACTATGACTACATCGGCCTGGAAGAAGTTATTCAATTCCCCATTCAGCATCCAACGGGTGTAGCCGAATAACTTATAATTTCCGGAAAGAACATTGGTAGAAATAAAAAAATCCCCTTCGCCTGTACCATTTTCAAGGGCAATTTTATGCCTAAAAATAACTTCTCCATCCTTACCTCGCAGTTCTACATACGCTACGCTGCTAAGGTCACCGGGTACCAGAGTTTGATGGTCAAGAACGTAAATCTTGTAATACAGGTACTCCCCGGCCAGAAGAAAGGAGCTGTTGAAATGAACAAACACTTTTTCCTGCGGACTCTCATTTACAACGGCAATTTTTTCTTTGTCCTGGATCACAATTTGACCACTGCAAATAAAAGGCAGAAAAAAAAGCAGGCCCAAGAGTAGAATATTTTTTGTTTTCATCATTAACTGCTTATCTCTTCGTTTATTCCTCCCAGAACTCCGGTACCTCATTTGTTCCATAGACTGTGCAATCCATACATCGTGTTGGGACCACCCGGTAAGGACCGGAACCTTCATCATCGGGTGCTGCAGGAGCCTGTATTCGCTCAAGGAATTTTACACTTCCATCTTCCACCAGTTGGATTAATTTTGATAATTCAGGTCTTTGAATTATACAATTCTTCGCCAAAGAGCCTTTCCCTTCTGTAGGATCAAAGAATTCTTCAAAGCTAAAAAAAGTCCTTTTTGAAGTTTCAGAAGCAACACTAAAGAAACCAATAACAGGCTCATCTGGATTACTCACAGAGTAAATATTCCCATTTAGAAAACCAGGCTGGTTCTGTGAAAACAGGCTCTCCGATTGCGAAAGCTCCTTCAAGGTGTTGTAAAAGGCGTAAGCCTGCTGCGAAATCACAAACTGTTTTACAAGCATACTGTAGCGGTGGGCAATTTTTGGATCCTCCCTTTCAAAAAATTTGATCACATGACCATCAACTCTATTTTGACTAAAGGAAGAGGTATTCACAACATTTATATCTATAGATTGGTCCTGCCCAAAACAGATATACTCTTGTTCGACCTTGGGAATCATGGTTATTTCTCCATCTACAATCTCCAGATTATAACCTGCAGTCATAGGAGACTGGATCTTGAAATCCTCCTCATATTCATATCTGAAGAAGGACGCCTCTCCAGGTAATTCATTGCTGTACACCTGAAGCGCAACTCCTGTCTCCCCTTGGTTGTTTATTACTTTTGTGGCGGTAATTTCTTCTATTTGAGACTCTTTTGTAAGCATTTCCGGTTCAGATTCATATAATTTCCCTCCTGCTGTCTCGATCTTTAACTGATATTCAGAACCAGGTGAGGCTCTAAATTCCTCACTGGAGAGATAAAGTCCGGGCTCTGTTTCTTCAAAGAGATACTCTTGTTGGCCGGTCAGCACGCTTACCCGTGCATTACTTTCGGCTGTTGGGTCATTCTCTTCAAACCTGTAAGTTCTGGTGAGGCTTACGCTGTGTCTCTTTAATTGATTTGTAATCCTTCCATCCACCACCAAAGCACTTTCAAAAGTCTCTGCCTCAAACTCGTAAGGTTCGATACAGGATTGTACCCATAAGACAGACAACAGCACTAAAGTTAATTTAGTAAATTTCCCGATCTTCATTCCTAATGTAATTTTATTTTTCCGCATTAGAATTTCAAGTTATAGGTAATGGTTGGTACCGGAATGGAAAATATGGAGCTCTGCAGAGCCTTCACCTCTCCGCCTTCGGTTATGAAAAAGACCGAGTAAGGATTATTCCTTCCAAGCACGTTATAAACCGAAATATTCCAGAAGCTATGAGCCAGTTTCGCGATCTTGTGGTTTCCTTCAATGTTTAGGCTCAGATCCAAACGGTAATAATCTGGAATACGGAATTCGTTTCTATCGCTGTAGTGCACATATTCGGACCCGTTAAATATGTATTTCCCAACAGGAAAGGTAACAGGCCGCCCTGTTTGATACACGAAATTGGCAGAAAAACTAAACCTCTTGGTCATCTTGTAATTACCTACAAAACTGAAGTCATGCGGTTTATCAAAATTGGAAGGAAAGTATTCCCCGCCATTTACCTGTTCTTCATTAAAGTCTCCATCGAGTTTTAAAAGCGACCTGTTATAACTGTAACCAACCCAGCCGTTAAGTGCTCCCCTGGATTTCTTGAGTAAGAATTCAATACCATAAGCTCTTCCTTTTCCCTGCAGGACTTCGGTTTCAATGTCTTCATTTAAAAAAAGCTGCGCCCCAACTTTAAAATCGAGAGTGTTCCTGGTAGTCTTATAGTATCCTTCAACGCTAAGCTCGTAGAGGTTGCTATCAAAATTTTTGTACAAGCCAAGGGTATATTGGTTTCCCCTTTGAGGTTCAATGTTAGCATCAGACAATTTGTAAGTATCTGTGGGTGACATTGTGGTATTATTGGTAAGCGTATGAATGTATTGGTAGGTGTTGTTAAAACTCGCCTTTGCCGATAGGTTGGGAAGTAGAAAATACCGGGCAGAAATTCTTCCTTCAAGACCTCCATAGGTTTCCATTACTTCATTGGCACCATATTCTTCCCGGTCAATAAGGCTGGCCTCACTTTTTGGAACACCTTTCTCGTATACATTCACTATTCCTTCTCCAACGGCAGCATAAAAGGAATATCTTACTCCTGTATTGATAAGCAACTTTTCATTTACCGTAAAATTATCGGTAAAATATGCTGCCGACTCGACGCCTTTTTCCTGCGGAATAGAAAGCGCCTGCACCACAGATTCCTCATCCAGTGGTTCCACGTCTCCCGGACTCACTATGTAAAGCTTTGAGGAAACCCCGTAATCAAATCGATGTGCAGCACTGTAAAGGTGAGTCAGGTTTATTTTTAATTCCGTTTCATTGATCCTGTAACCCGAGGAAAAATTATTATTCCCCAAATAACCTGCATAATCAATGTTGAATTGATAATCGCTATTACTTAGAATGATACTTCCGCGGTTCTTTTCATTCAGGCTGCGGTTATACCTTAGAGTAGCAAGTCTGTTGTTATAGCTGAACAAAGAATCTGATGTGATACTAAACTTGTCCCGGCTAAAATAGCCTGTCGCCTCAAATTCATTTTTATTATTAATTATATGGTTGTATTTGGCAATTACATCAAAAAATGTAGCTGTACTGTTCTTAAGAGACTCCTCATCCAAGGATCGCAGGATCCAGTCTGAATAGGTACTACGTCCTCCCACCATCAATCCTGCCTTGTCTTTAATAACCGGCATTTCCAGAGTAAGGTTACCGGTAACAGGACCTATAGAAGCCTCCCCCCCAAACTTCTGTGTGCTTGCATCCCTTGTTCTAATATCGAAAACCGAAGATAGACGTCCACCGTATTCTGCGGGCATGTTACCCTTGTAAATCTTCACATCTCCCGAAGTAAAAGGGTTTAAAGCTGAAAATAATCCAAAGAAGTGAGAGGGGTTATAAATCACCGCATCATCTAATAAGATCAGGTTTTGATCTGCCTTTCCGCCTCGAACATTAAATCCTGAAGAGCCTTCCCCTGCAGTCGATATACCCGGTAAGGTTGTGGCCACTTTAAGAATATCGCGTTCCCCCAGTACAAGAGGAATATTTTTTATCTCCCGTACGTTGATCTGTTCCACTCCCGTATTTGCCTCTTTTACATTGCTGCGGGCATTGGCATCCAACATTACCTCTCCCAACATCTCGAGACTTTCTCCAAGGGCAATGTCCATTTGACCATCATTGAATACAATAACCCTTTTCTTATAAGACTCGGTCATAATGGACTTTGATTCCAGAATATTTTCCCCGGCAGGAAGTCTAATTTCATAATTCCCTTCCACATCGGTTACAGCTCCAAGATTTGGTTTCCCTTCTACTACAAGAGCTACCCCAGATAAAGGATCGCCCGTCTCCTTATCTGTGATCTTTCCGCTTAAAGTGAAGAATTTCCTGCGGTTTTCCCGGGTCTCTTTTCCAATACGCACAGTTCCCAGCTCTTTGCTTTCACTGGCTTTTTTGGCTCCCGAGAAAACAGGTGTAGCCTCCTCCTCACTTTCATAGGCTTGCACAACTGCATTCTGAATTTCAAAATATCCTTCCGGCAATTCACCATAAATGAGCACATTACGAATAAGAACAACCCTTTCGCCCTGCATAAAGAAATAATTTATAAGGGTGTTTTCAAAGATCTGTTCCAAGACCTTTTCCACTGCAACCTGTTCAAAGTTTCCAGAGATAGTAAGATCACTTACCCATTCTTCAATAAAAAAGAAGTGAAGACCTGTTTGTCTTTCAATTTCCTCTAGGGCGTCGGGGACTGGTGTGTTTTGTAAGTTTAGAGTAACAGAAGTATCGGATTGTGCTGTGATCAACTGAAAAGTCAGGAGAAACATCATAAGAAGTAATTTCCTCCTCATATTTCAATATTTTGTTTTTGAATTAGTTGAGAAATTTCCTTGAATAGGCTGATCATAAATTCATCTGGATTGGATCTTCTTAAAGCTCTCTCTGAAGAATATATGTCCCTGATTTCCTTTTTGAGGCCGGAAAAAATCTTCATTACATCTCTTCGAGAGCTTATTTCATAGTACTCGTTGTTGTACTTTATCTCGTAATCCTTATTCTGCGGCTTAAATTCATAATGAACAAATTTCCTGTCCTTTAATTCATTCATATATCGGGAATGTTCCTTTAGGACTAATATTTGCTCATTTTCAAAAAGCACCTCGTAAAAACCTTGTACTCTTGAATGAGACCCGCTCCTGACATTTATAAACTTGTGACCTCCCAATTCAAAACCGTCGACTTTATTATTAATAAGCTGAAATAAAGATTCCTTTGAATTCACAATGAGCACTTCATCAAAGACATTGTATTTTAAAAGCTGGGAAAAATATGGCTGCCCGTCGTAATAAAGCGTACCCAATATGAAATCCCTGCTAAGGAAAAACTTATGATTTTCATTAATGTTACGGTGTTGTTCAACGTATTGCACGCCGTTATACAAACTTGTGTTAGTTACTCCTACGGCTTCATCAAACCAGGAATATGTTTTGACCTCCTGGGCTGTGAGGCTTTGGGAGAGAAAAAGACAAACCAGAATTGACGTAAAGCCTGATTTTAAATTTTTGGGAAACCTCATGAGCAATTGAAGTAGAGTTTTTAATATTCCTGCACCTAAAATTTCCAAAACTAAAACAATTAACACATTTAACAATTTATTAGTAAGAATTTTTTGAACGGTCTGAATATATTTTTACCCAAATCTGTGCTTTAGAATCTTCATTAAATTCTTATTATCTTTGAATTTCCCTTTTTGCGAGGGTCTCAATCCATGATAACATTTTTAAGATGAAAAAGCTTTTTATACTTAGTCTTGGCCTTAGCCTTGTCGCCTGCGGAGAAAATGGCAAACAAGCCGAAAATATCGAACAGGTAACAGAAAACGATACTGTAGTACAAAATTCTCCTGTTACCATTCCCGAAGAGGAATTGACCACAGAAGAATATGAATATGAAGTGGTAGTGCCCGATCTTGAGATCGCCTGGGGGATGGACTTCCTGCCCGATGGCAGCATGCTCATCACAGAGAAAAACGGAGATCTTATCCACTTTCACAACGGTCAAAAGCAACAGGTAAAAGGAGCTCCTCAGGTTTACAACCGTGGCCAGGGAGGATTTCTTGATGTAGCCGTAGGTCCTAATTATGAGAGTGACGGCTGGATCTATTTCACTTACTCCTCTGAAGAAGGTGAAGGTGAAGGCGGAAACACTGCTTTAATGCGTGCAAAACTTGAGAACAATGAACTTATTAATAAGGAAGTTCTTTATAAAGCCACTCCCAACTCCACCCGTGGACAACATTTTGGTTCCCGCATTTCTTTTGACGGGCAGGGGCATTTATTCTTCAGTATTGGGGACCGTGGGGACCGCGATGTGAATCCACAGGACCTCACCCGTGACGGCGGAAAGGTTTACAGGCTCAACCTTGACGGCAGCATCCCGCAAGACAATCCTTTTGTGGGAAGGGAAAATGCAGTAGAAGCAGTTTATTCTTATGGACATAGAAATCCACAGGGTATGATCTACAATGAAGAGACCGGCGAGGTTTGGGTGCATGAACATGGTCCACAGGGAGGTGATGAGATCAATGCTATAAAAAAAGGAGCTAACTACGGTTGGCCCCTGGTAAGCTACGGAATTAACTACGATGGAACTTCCTTTACAGATGAAACTTCAGGACCAGATTTTGAAGATCCGCTTTATTATTGGGTTCCTTCTATTGCTCCAAGTGGTTTTGTGCACGTAACCTCAAATAAATATCCCGAACTACAGGGAGACCTTTTGGTAGGCTCTCTTAAATTCCAGTATGTTGAACATTTAAAACTTGATGGCAAAACTGTAATTGCACGGGAGAAGATCCTGGAACAAATAGGCCGCGTACGGGATATAATTCAATCGCCTGCCGGAGACATTTACGTTTCAGTTGAAGGTAAAGGTATAGTTAGAATTCTTCCGAAGCAGTCGTAATGAAGAAACTTTTAATGGCTTGCCTGCTTGTATTGATCTTGAGCTGCAAGAATAAATCCGAAGAGAAAACAACAGCGATCTCACAGCAGGAATTTGCACCCGAAATGAAAGAGAGTATTTCCAGGGGAGCACAGCTCTATAACAACTTTTGCGCTTCCTGCCATCTCTCAAGTGGTGAGGGAATTAAAGGCGTATTTCCACCCCTGCAGAACTCAAACTGGCTTGCAGAGAAGCGGAAAGAATCCATACATGCGGTAAAATATGGACTTCGCGGCCCAATTGAAGTTAACGGGGAGGAATATGACAACCTCATGCCTCAACTGGGGCTTAGCGATCGTGAAGTTGCCGATGTGATGAACTACATCAACAATGCCTGGGGCAACAGTTTGAGAGAGCCTGTGACAGAAGAGGAAGTAGCTGCCATAACAAAATAAAACATATTTTTTACAACGGTAAATAATTACCTTTGCCGAAAATTTAGAATATGTTGATCATTGGAATCGCCGGTGGCACCGGTAGCGGAAAAACAACTGTAGTTAATCAGATCATCGAAGAGCTGAAAAACGAAGAAGTAGACGTTATATCCCAGGATTCTTACTACCAGGACACCAGCCATCTTAGCTATGAGCAGCGTACTAAAATAAATTTTGACCACCCTAAATCGATAGATTTTGATCTTCTGGTGTCCCATCTAAAAGATCTAAAAGCAGGAAAGAATATTCAGCAGCCGGTTTATTCCTTTAAGCAGCACAACCGCACTTCAGAAACTATTACTATCGAGCCGCGCAAGGTGATCATTGTGGAAGGAATCCTTATCCTTACCCATCCCGATATTAGGGAAATGTTCGATATAAAGATCTACGTGCATGCCGATAGTGATGAGCGGCTCATTCGTCGTCTCAAACGCGACATCGCCGAAAGAGGTCGTGATCTGGAAGAGGTCCTAAACCGCTACCAAACAACCTTGAAACCCATGCACCAGCAGTTTATAGAACCTACAAAGGAGTTTGCCGATATTATTATTCCTACAAATCGTTACAACACTGTGGCTGTTGATATTGTTCAAACGATCATACGCCAGCGTTTACTGTAATTTTGTATATTTCGGGATATGAAATGGAAAGACATCCGCAATAATAGATGGGTACGCATCATCGCCAATAAATATACGTTGGTGCTATTGGCCTTTAGTTTTTGGATGCTCTTCCTGGACAGCAACTCCTGGCTTATTCACCGTGAACTCGATCTTGAAATCGAGGATCTAAAAAAGAACAGGGAATATTACCTCAACGAGATCTCGGGTGACCAGGCCATTATGGAAAATCTCAACGATTCCCTTGAACTTGAGAAATTTGCCCGGCGGGAATATTTTATGAAAAGGGATAATGAAGAGATCTTTATCATTGAGTATAAGGAGGCAGAAGAATAGTTTCTAAAAATTCGATTTTGAGGTCCTTTTAATTTTATGAATATGACAGAGAATTTATTCAAGGAATTTGAAGAAGTATCGGCCAAACAGTGGAAACAGAAGATACAATATGATCTGAAAGGTGCCGATTATAATGAAACGCTGGTTTGGAAATCGCTTGATGGGATTAATGTAAAACCATTTTACCACCCCGATGAATCTCCCGAACCCGTACAATTAAGCACTCCGCTTAAATGGAATATCACCGAGCAGATTTATGTCACTTCTGCTGAAAAAGCAAATAAAAAGGCACTTGAGGCTCTCAAGAAAGGAGCAGAAAGCATCTGGTTCATTCTTCCGTCAGAAGAGGTTGATGTAAAAGACCTTTTTTCGAACCTTAATCTATCCTTGTTTCCGGTCTACCTGAAGCCTGAATTTGCTTCGGAAGATTTTTTTCTTCGTTTGGATGAGCAGTTAACGCCAGAATCCCGGGTTTTCCTTCAGTTTGATATCATAGGAAATCTTGCACGCAGCGGCAACTGGTATAAAGACATTAAGGAAGATCACAAAGTGTTCGATACCCTGCTCCAAAAATGTCAAAATTTGAAATCGTTTCTTTCAGTTGACATGGCGCTTTATCAAAATGCCGGGGCGACAATTCCGCAGCAATTGGCCTACGCATTGGCACATGTAAATGAATACTTCAATCACATTGCCCAAAAACCTGAAGTGTCAAAAAAGGCCAAATTCCAGTTCGTTGTTTCGGTGGGGCCAAATTACTTTTTCGAGATCGCCAAACTACGGGCCCTTAGACTTCTTTTTTCAACGCTAAGCAGCGAGTACGACTTTGAAACCGAATGTGACATACTTGCACAGCCGTCCCGTCGTAACAAAACCTTATACGATTTTAATGTCAACCTGCTGCGCACCACTACCGAATGTATGAGTGCAGTACTAGGCGGAGCAAACAGCGTTTGTAATATGGCCTATGATGCCATTTATCACAAGAACAACGACTTTGGGAGCCGAATTGCCCGTAACCAGCTACTGGTACTTAAGCACGAAAGTTATTTTGAAAAAGTCGCCAATCCAGCAGAGGGCAGTTATTATATCGAAACGCTTACCCACGAAATGGCAGACAAGGCTTTAGACATTTTCAAGAACATTGAAAATGGTGGAGGATTTGTTACTCAGTTAAAGCAAGGAATCATTCAAAAAAAGATTTCTGAAAGTGCGGCCAGGGAGCAGGAAGAGTTTGATGCCGGGAAGCTGGTACTGGTTGGTACGAATAAATATCCAAACCCACAGGATAAGATGAAAGATGAATTGGAGCTGTATCCTTTCGTCAAGCAAAAGCCGCGAAAAACTTTGCTGCAGCCAGTAATTGAGAAAAGATTGTCAGAAAAAACAGAACAAAAAAGACTTAAGGAAGAGGAAAGTATTAACAGCGAAAAATAGAATATGAGCAGAAAGGATCTTCAGCATTTAAAGCTAAAAACTAAGGTAGAAAACTCAGTTAAACCTGAAAATTCTTATTCCTTTCAAGATCTGCCTCATTTAAAATTTGCTGCGGGTATTCCGCCATATTTACGAGGGCCATACAGCACAATGTATGTTACCCGTCCCTGGACCATTCGCCAGTACGCCGGATTCTCAACGGCTGAAGAAAGCAACGCCTTCTACCGCAGGAATCTTGCTGCCGGTCAAAAAGGACTTTCTGTAGCCTTTGATCTCCCCACTCACAGAGGATATGACAGTGACCATGAAAGAGTTGTGGGTGATGTTGGGAAAGCAGGAGTTGCCATAGATTCGGTGGAAGACATGAAGATCCTGTTTGACCAGATCCCGCTGGACAAGATGTCGGTCTCCATGACTATGAACGGTGCCGTATTGCCCATTTTGGCTTTCTATATAGTAGCAGCCGAAGAACAGGGCGTAAAGCCCGAACAACTTTCAGGAACTATTCAAAATGACATTTTGAAGGAGTTTATGGTACGAAACACCTACATCTACCCTCCTACTCCTTCTATGAAGATCATTTCGGACATTTTTGAGTATACTTCCAGGAACATGCCTCGCTTCAATAGCATAAGTATTTCGGGATATCACATGCAGGAAGCCGGTGCCACTAGCGAAATAGAACTGGCATATACCCTTGCGGACGGCCTGGAATATATTCGCAAAGGCCTTAAAGCCGGGATGGATATCGACAGCTTTGCTCCAAGACTTTCCTTTTTCTGGGGAATAGGACTGGATCATTTTGCCGAAATCGCAAAAATGCGAGCTGCAAGAGCACTTTGGGCAAAAATGGTAAAGCAGTTCAATCCCAAGAATGAAAAATCTCTCGCACTAAGGACCCACTGCCAAACCAGTGGCTGGAGCCTTACCGAGCAGGATCCTTTTAATAACGTAGCCCGCACCTCCATTGAAGCCGCAGCGGCAGCCTTTGGGGGCACTCAAAGTTTACACACAAACGCCTTAGATGAAGCCATTGCTTTACCAACTGATTTCTCTGCGAGGATAGCAAGAAATACGCAGTTACACCTGCAACAGGAAACCCAGATCACAAAAACTGTTGATCCATGGGCAGGAAGTTATTATGTTGAAGCTTTAACCGATAAAATTGCTCACAAAGCCTGGGAACTTATTGAAGAAGTAGAAAACCTGGGCGGCATGACCAAAGCAATTGAAGAAGGTATCCCAAAGCTAAGGATAGAAGAAGCAGCGGCAATTAAACAGGCCCGAATAGACAGTTCACAGGACATCATTGTGGGGGTCAACAAATTCCGCAGGGAAAAAGAAGATCCTATAGTAACCCTGGAAGTGGATAACCAAACTGTACGCAGGCAACAAGTAGAGCGCTTAAAACAATTAAGAGAAGAAAGGAACCAGGAAGAAGTAAGCTCTGCCCTGGAAAAATTAACTTCTGCAGCAAAATCTGGTGAAGAAAATTTATTGGCACTGTCTGTAGATGCTGCAAGGAAGAGAGCCACTCTTGGAGAGATAAGTGATGCCCTTGAAGAAGCTTTCGGCAGGTATAAAGCACAAATAAAATCATTTAGCGGCGTGTATTCAAAAGAGATAAAAGACGACTCTGCTTTTAAAAAGGCAAGAGAAATGGCTAATCAATTTGCCGAGCAGGAAGGCCGCCGGCCAAGGATCATGATCGCCAAAATGGGACAGGATGGTCATGACCGCGGCGCAAAAGTTGTGGCCACAGGTTATGCCGATGTAGGTTTTGATGTGGATATAGGTCCGCTGTTTCAAACCCCTGCCGAGGCTGCAAAACAAGCTGTAGAAAATGACGTACATATCCTGGGGGTTTCTTCCCTGGCTGCAGGTCATAAGACTTTAGTGCCGCAGGTGATCGAAGAACTAAAGAAATATGGAAGGGATGATATCATGGTGATCGTGGGCGGAGTGATCCCCTCCCAGGATTATCAATACCTTTTCGATGCCGGTGCAGTTGCGGTATTTGGCCCGGGCACAAAAATAAGCGAGGCAGCCATTCAACTATTGGAAATACTTATTGAGTAAGGTTTAAGGTTTAAAATCTATACAAACCGTCCATAACGTAAAACAAATTATTTTTTTTGAACAGAAAAAGAGCAACCGGCTTAAATGCAGATTGCTCTTCTTGTTTATTGATCATTGCTAATTGATAATTGTTATTTCGATCTTCTCTGAGATTTTACCATTTCTTCGGTCACTTCAGTTCCATTGTTACCCCAATTGTTGTAAATATAGGTAAGAACAGCAGCAGCTTCTCTGTCAGTGATATTCTGGGCGGTCATTACACTATTATAGGTCTCTCCATTGACCTCGATCTCTCCGGTCAAACCATGGAGCACTACATCAATAGCACGATCTACATCCGCGTTAAGGTAGTCTGAATTTGCTAACGGTGGAAAAGCGTTAGGTATTCCCTGTCCGTTGGCTTGATGACATGCCACACAGGTTCTTCCGTATACATTTTTACCCATTTCTATTTTTTCCTGTTTTGAAAGATTTTCAGGTGGCCGGGATGCAGCGATCTCTTCTTCAGAAATTGGCATACTCTGTATTTCTCCTCCTTCGGGCAGGTATATTCCTTCCTGGGTTTTCCCTGCAAAAACAATTTCATTTTCGGGTCCGGTAGCTTCAAGTACACCAAGAGCTCCTTTATTAAAAGCCCTGAAAATTGAATGATCTACAAGTATATATTCGCCGGGCACCTCAACTTCAAATTCTACAATAGCGGCACCACCGGCAGGAATTAAAGTTGTTTGTACGTTTTCATTTATTGCAGCCCCACCTTCTATGTAAACTTTGTCAAAGATCTCCCCAATCACATGGAACGAAGAAACCAGGTTTGGACCTCCATTACCTACATAAAGTCTCACGGTCTCTCCTACTTCTGCATGAAGTTTCCCTTCTCCGGTTAATGCGCCAACGTGGCCATTGAACACTACATAATCGGCGTCTTCTTCAATAGCTTTTTTCATGTCGAAAGGCTGAAGCCCGGGTTCTCCAAAATCTCCTTCGGTATAAAAATCTCCCTGCATTACATAATATTCCTTGTCAACCGGTGGCAGACCTTCTTCGGGCTCCACCAGGATCAACCCATACATCCCGTTTGCTATATGCATGCCTACAGGAGCGGTAGCGCAGTGATAAACATACAATCCAGGATTTAATACTTTGAAATTAAAAACCACTTCATGACCGGGCGCGACAAAAGAAGATTCTGCTCCTCCCCCGGGACCGTTAACCGCATGTAAGTCAATATTGTGCGGCAACTTACTATCGGGATGATTTTTAAGATGGAATTCTATTTCATCTCCTACTTTCGTTCTTATAAAACTACCGGGAACAGACCCATCAAAGGTCCAGTAAACATAAGATACACCATCGGTCATCTGCATTTCCTTTTCAATAACCTCCATTTCCACCACCAGCTTCTTGGCAGCCCTTTCGGCCGTAGGCTTGGGAACCAGGGGAGGCGGCGTCAATTCGGCCTCCATTGTTTGTGAAACTTTTATTTCTTCGGCAGGTCTTTGTTCTTTCTCTTCTGCTCTGAATTCACAAGAGGAAAGGGTAATTAGGAAAACAGAAAAAGAAAAAAAACTGAAGACTTTTTTAAAAGAGTTGAAGATTTGCATATGTTATAAGAATTAAACGATTTATCTTAGATTTCGTAAAAAGTTTACTTAAAGTTTAGGCTTTTTTGCTTGCTTATAAAAATATTAACTAAACATTAAGAATTATCCTTAAATTTTTTAAAATTATTATTATATGAACTACACAGAAAAAATGCTTAGGGACGATGCTCTCAAAGGAAAAAACATAGTTGTAACCGGGGGCGGTAGCGGCCTTGGTAAGGCCATGACCAAATATTTTTTGGAACTGGGCGCTAAAGTTGCCATTACCTCAAGAAACCTGGAAAAACTTCAGAACACTGCTAAGGAGCTTGAAGAAGAAACAAAGGGGGAATGCCTGCCCCTTCAGTGCGACGTTAGGCATTATGATCAGGTTGAAAAAATGCTGCAGCAAACCGTTGAAAAATTTGGTTCTGTGGATATCTTGCTGAACAACGCTGCCGGAAACTTCATTTCTCCCACAGAACGGCTAAGTGCCAATGCCTTTGATACCATTATTGATATAGTTTTAAAAGGCAGCAAGAACTGTACATTAGCTTTTGGAAAGCATTGGATAGACAAAGGAGAAAAAAATAAAACGGTTTTAAACATTGTCACTACTTACGCCTGGACAGGCTCTGCTTATGTAGTGCCAAGTGCCACGGCTAAAGCCGGGGTGCTGGCAATGACCAGATCTCTGGCCGTGGAATGGGCAAAATATGGCATAAGAATGAATGCTATTGCTCCCGGGCCTTTTCCAACTAAAGGTGCATGGGACAGGTTACTGCCGGGTGACCTTAAAGAGAAGTTTGACCTTGCAAAAAAGGTTCCTCTCAAACGGGTTGGCGAACACCAGGAACTGGCTAATCTTGCTGCTTATCTTGTTTCAGATTTTTCAGCTTATGTAAACGGGGAAGTAATTACCATCGACGGAGGAGAATGGCTTAAAGGCGCAGGACAGTTCAATCTCCTTGAAGCAATTCCGGAGGAAATGTGGGATATGCTGGAGCAAATGATAAAGTCTAAAAAAAGTAATTAACACAGCAGTATTTTTAGAGAAAATCCTCCTTAAAATCAGCTTTCTAAGACCCTTTAAAAATGACATTTTTGGAGGGTTTTTTTATAGCTCATTATGCTAAAAACCTGTTAACAAATTACCTTTCGTAAACCTATAATAAATTGTATTTTTACCCTTTAAATCCAAAATAATTGAATGGGTAAGATCATTGCCGTTGCAAATCAAAAAGGAGGTGTAGGGAAAACTACAACTTCGGTAAACCTGGCTGCATCCCTAGGGGTGTTGGAAAAAAAAGTTTTGCTCATCGATGCCGATCCTCAGGCGAATGCCACTTCGGGATTGGGAATAGATGTGGAGACAGTCGAGCTGGGCACTTACCAGTTACTGGAGCATTCCTGCAAGGCCGAAGAAGCCATCATGAAAACAGAATCTCCCAATCTTGATATCATCCCCGCGCATATTGACCTTGTTGCTATAGAAATTGAACTGGTTGACCAGGAAGAGCGGGAATACATGCTTAAAAAAGCCATTGGACACCTTCGGGAGAAATATGATTATGTTATTATCGATTGTGCGCCCTCTCTGGGTCTTTTAACTCTAAATGCCCTTACAGCCGCCGACTCTGTAATTATACCAATTCAGTGTGAGTACTTTGCTCTGGAGGGTTTGGGAAAGCTGCTTAATACGATAAAAAGTGTCCAAAAGATCCACAATGCCAGGTTGGATATTGAAGGCTTACTATTAACCATGTATGATTCACGTTTAAGACTGTCCAACCAGGTGGTAGAAGAAGTTCAGAAGCATTTTGACGAGATGGTATTTAAGACAATCATTCAGCGAAATGTACGTTTAAGTGAAGCCCCCAGCTACGGGGAAAGTATAATAAACTATGATGCCGGTAGTAAGGGTGCGAGTAATTACCTTAGCCTGGCACACGAGATCATAAAGAAAAACTCATAGGAGAAGATGGCGAAGGCGACAAAGAAACAAGCTTTGGGACGGGGACTTTCAGCATTGCTGAAGGATCCTCAAAATGATATTAAATCGGCTGAAGATAAGAATGCCGATAAGCTGGTGGGGCATATTGTGGAATTGGAGCTGGACGCCATTGAGGTAAACCCTTTTCAACCCCGAACGAGTTTTAATGAAGAGTCTTTGCGCGAGCTGGCATCTTCCATTAGGGAATTGGGAGTCATCCAGCCTATTACGGTAAGAAAGCTGGATTACAACAAGTACCAGCTGGTATCGGGAGAAAGACGTTTTAGGGCTTCCAAACTTGTTGGACTGGAAACAATTCCCGCGTATATCAGGATTGCCAATGACCAGGAATCTCTGGAAATGGCTCTTGTTGAAAATATACAGAGGCAGGATCTCGACCCCATCGAAATTTCACTTTCATACCAAAGGCTCATTGATGAGATTAATCTTACCCAGGAGCAGTTAAGTGAACGTATTGGAAAAAACAGGTCCACTATTGCCAATTATCTAAGGTTGCTAAAACTCGATCCCATTGTACAGACGGGAATGCGCGACGGCTTTCTTAGTATGGGGCATGGAAGAGCACTCATCAATATTGAAGATCCACAGGTCCAGCTGGAGGTCTATGAAAAAATTCTCGCTAACTCCCTTTCTGTTAGAGAGACCGAAAAACTGGTAAGAAATCTTCAGGAAGGAAAACCGGAACCGAAAACCACAACCTCCACTCCCGCAGTTTCCAGGGATGTCAAAAAAAGCATCAAAGAGTTTTCAGAAAAACTTGGAGCAAAGGTGGATGTAAAGGTGTCAAAAAAGGGAAATGGAAAGCTAATTATTCCCTTTACTTCTGAAGAAGACCTAAATCGTATTAAAAAGATCATACAGGGTGAAGATTAAAAATCTCATACTACCCATTATATTTTTCCTGTTTTTCCTGAAGCTTTCTGCACAGGACGATTCCCTGCTCATAGACCCGCAGCTGGTCATTGAGGAACCTGCGTATAAACCTTACGATCCACTCTCCCCTGCCCGCGCCGCGTTTTATTCGGCAGTACTTCCGGGTTTGGGACAGGCCTACAACGGGAAATACTGGAAAATCCCTATTGTTTACACTGCTTTAGGAGTGGGAGTATATTTCTATCTTGAAAATGACCGGCAATATGACCGGTATCGCAGCGCTTATAAAAGCAGGCTTGCAGGAAATACCGATGACGAGTTTTATGATGAGAATGGGCAACAAAGGGTTTCGACAAGTGCCCTTATTGAAGCCCAACGTTTTTACCAACGAAATAAAGAGGTTTCTGTAATGGTGACCCTGGGACTTTACGCACTTAATATAATTGATGCAAACGTCGACGCTCACCTGCAACAATTCAATGTGAGTGAAGATCTTTCACTCCGGCCAAACCTGGATTACGATCAATTTACCGGCACTACAGGTTATGGCCTTACTTTAAATTTTAATTTTTAATGAAAATAGCTCTTTTAGGCTACGGAAAAATGGGTAAGACCATTGAAAGATTGGCTGTAGAACGTGGTCACGAGATTGTTCTAAAGATAAGTGACGACGTTGAAAAAGCAGATCTTCAAAAAGCAGATGTCGCCATTGATTTTAGTGTGCCCGATGCTGCTTTTAAGAACATTACGACCTGCTTTGAAAAACAGGTTCCGGTAGTTTCGGGAACTACAGGCTGGTTAAAACAGTATGATAAGGCCGTGGAAATATGCAATGAAAATGAGGCTGCTTTTATTTACGCCTCCAACTTTAGCTTGGGTGTAAACCTGTTTTTTGAATTGAACAGGAATCTGGCTAAGCTAATGAACAAATTTCCTGAATATAAAGTTGCTATTGAAGAGATCCACCACACTCAAAAACTGGATGCTCCAAGTGGTACCGCCATTACTCTGGCAGAACAGATCATGGAAAATTCAGAAAAAACCGGATGGCAGCTGGATAAAGCGGCGGACAATGAAATTCCTGTTACCGCTAAAAGAATTGAGAATGTTCCAGGCACCCACACAATTTCCTATAATTCTGAAGTTGACACGATTAAAATTGAACATATAGCTCACTCCCGCGATGGTTTTGCACTGGGCGCTATTATAGCTGCCGAGTGGCTTCAGGATAAAAAAGGGGTTTACAGCATGAAAGATGTGCTGTTTAATGTAACAGAATAGCCATACGGTATACCAATAAATAAACTACGCTCATGACTTTTACAAACTGGATCCTGTTTGTCGCTCTAATTCAGCTAATTCATTTCGCAGGAACCTGGAGACTCTACAAAAAAGCAGGACGCAAAGCCTGGGAAGCAGCTATACCTGTATATAACGCCGTTATTTTGATGAAGATCATTAACCGGCCATGGTGGTGGGTTCTCCTGCTATTCATCCCTATTGTGAATCTTATCATGTTTCCTGTTATTTGGGTGGAGACAGTACGCAGCTTTGGCCGAACTTCCACTACAGATACGGTACTGGCGGTGATCACCTGTGGGTTTTACATCTATTATCTTAATTACGTAAGTGATGTAAAATACCGTGAGAACCGAAGCCTCCAACCGGGTAGTGCTGCAGGTGAATGGATAAGTTCGATTTTGTTTGCCATTGTCGCTGCAACCATAGTTCACACTTATGTGATGCAGCCTTTTACAATTCCCACCTCCTCCCTTGAGAAAACTTTACTTGTGGGAGATTACCTGTTTGTGAGTAAATTCCATTACGGAGCCCGCACCCCAATTACCTCGGTAGCGTTTCCTATGGTTCATGACACCATTCCTGTTCTTGGAATAAAATCCTATTGGAACAGGCCTCATATTCCCTATTTTAGGATACCAGGCTTTCAGGATATAGATCGCAACGATATCGTGGTTTTCAACTGGCCGGTGGATACCGTGCGCCAGTTTAGAGACACTTCCGGAGAGCGTTACGATAAACCGGTAGACAAAAAATCTAATTATGTAAAAAGAGCAGTTGGTCTTCCCGGAGACTCTCTGGAGATCATTGACGGCAGGATCTATATAGATCATCAACCCCTGGAATTGCCTGACCGCGCCAAGCCGCAGTATTCATACACAGGAACTACAAAAGGCCAGGGATTTGATCCTTATACCCTGTACAAGATGTACGACATTACGGATGCTTTTTACCACGATCCAAACACCAATCAATTCTATATCCAGGCCCTAACCGAAGAAACTTACGAAAGACTTAAGAATCATCCTAATGTAGCATCAATCGAAAGGATCGTTAATCCTTTGGGACAGAAAGACGCAGGTATCTTCCCAAATAACAAAAGGTTCAACTGGAACCAGGATAATTTAGGTCCAATATATATTCCTAAAAAAGGAGCTACCGTAGAGATCACTCCCGAAACGGCAGGTTTTTACAGGCAGATTATCGAAACCTATGAAGGCCTGGAAATGGATAGACAGAGAAAACTCACATTTAGTGGAGACCAGGTTCTGCTCAATGGCGAAGAATTGGATTCCTATACCTTTGAGCAGGATTATTACTTTATGATGGGGGACAACCGCCATAATAGTGAAGACAGCCGTTACTGGGGATATGTTCCCGAAAACCACATAGTAGGAAAACCGGTTTTCATTTGGTTAAGTCTTGATCCCAATGCTTCAGGCCTTAGTAAGATTAGATGGGATAGGATGTTCACAACAGTAGGCGGCCAGGGAGAACCTGTTTCTTACTTGCCTTACTTTCTGGTAGTGTTAGTTGGATTATTTGGATATAGTTTCTTCAGAAAAAAGAAGACCAAAAAATAACATTTTTGATGCAGAAGCTCCTGTTACATCCCTCCTACTTTGGACCTGTTTCTCAATTTGTAGCAATGGTCAATGCAGAAAAAATTATTTTTGAGAACGAAGATAATTATCAGAAACAGACCTACCGTAACCGCATGTACATCTATGGCGCAAACGGTAAATTATTGCTTAATATCCCTATTAAGCATACCGGTGATAAATCTGGCCATCAAAAGTACCGAGATTTAAAAATTGAAAATGATTTTCCATGGCAAAAACAACATTGGAAATCAATAGAAACCGTTTACCGTACCTCCCCCTTCTTTGAATTTTATGAAGATGAATTCTACCCGCTATACCATCAAAAGTTCGACTTTTTAATGGATTTTAATTACCAGAGCCTTCATCTGGCTATGGAGTGTTTGCAAATGGAATTATCCTATCAAAAAGCCCGGGAATATATTAAAACACCTTTAGAAGTAAAAGACGCACGTTTTCTTATTGAAGCCAAAAATAATCAAATTCAATCCTTCGAACCGTATAACCAGGTATTTCAGGAAAAATATGGCTATCTAAATGATTTGAGTATCGTGGATCTCATCTTTAATGAAGGTCCAAATGCATTGAACTATCTACAGCGACAGGAAATTTCATTCCCCTAGTCTAAGAGTAGCAGTGATTGGAAAATGATCTGAATATGGCACCTCATAATTACTAAAAGTGAGGATCTCCAAAGATTCATCTGGCAGAATAAAATCGATGCGAAGCGGAAATATCCCGTATAGCTCAAAGGTCTTTCCAAAGCCATTTCCCGCTTCTTTATAGGCATCATTATGCCCAATATCCCTAAGCTCCTGGTAAATGTATGAATAAGCCGTATTATTAAAATCTCCAAGTATTATAGTGGGATATGGGCTGGAGAGCACAATATCTTTAACAAGTCTCATTTGTCGCTCCTGTCTCACAAAGGTTTGTCCCATACCAAGAAACACTTTTTTGGAATGCTCCTTCTCAATAGTTCCCAGATCAGGCTTAATTCCGAATGACTGGAAATGAACATTTACCACCCTAATAGTATCCCCGTTTTTAACAATATCGGCAAATGCAGCATTATTATTACTCTTTGTGGGGAAGTCAAGTGAACCGGAATTTATAATAGGAAATTTTGAAAATATTGCCAGACCAAACTCGGCATTATTTTCTTTTAGTTTTATATACTTGTGAGGGAAGCTGTTGGCAATATCTAACTCTCCTTTATAGTACTCCTGCATTGCCACCACATCTGCATCCTCCTTTTTTATAAAAGCTGCTATCTTCTGCGGAATATCAACATCTTCTGCCCAGCCATATTGATTGAACTGCCGCACGTTATAGGTAAGGATCTTTAGCACATTGTCATCCACCAGCCCATCTTCATCTGAAGAAATTTCATATACCGAAGTAACGTGGTTAAAACCTATCAAAAGGACCAAAAAAGAAAGAAGCGCCTGAGGCTTTAATCTAAACAACCAGAACAGCAGGCAAATAATATTGATAATGATCAAGAGTGGTACACCCAGGCTAAAGACCGAAAGCAGGGCAAAGCTACTGGGAGGAATGAAAGGCAGTAAATAAGCAAACAAAAGTGCAACTGCGAAAAGTATGTTAAGCAAGAATAAGAACCTGTCAAACCAGTTGAGACCTTTCATCAATTGTCTTTTCCTGCGTTGAATAAATAATCCTTTTCCTGTTTAGTAAGGCTGTCATAACCACTTTTACTGATCTTGTCTAAGATGGCATCTATTTTTTCCTGTTCCTCTCTTTTATTTCGTGCGCGAGTATTATACCCGGTTGAAGTATTCCCTGTAGATTGCTTTTTGTGTACAGTCTTAAGATTGCTCTTATTCCTTTGAGCACTGTTAAAAGAAAAAAGAGAACCTACCCAGTCGAGGAACTTTTCAAATCCTGCGGCAATATTATTGCCTTTTCCCAATTGTTTGGCATAGAGATAACCAAAGCCTGCTCCTCCCAGGTGAGCCAGGTGGCCTCCGGGATTGGAGATAGGGATTTGAATAACATCCAGAACCACCAGAAAAGCCGCTATCCACCAAAGCTTGATACTACCAAGCAATATAAGTCTAACCCTCATGTGAGGAATATGAGTTGCAATACCCACCAAGATGGCCATAACAGCCGCAGAGGCTCCTATAAGATAAGATCTTCCTGTTCCCTGGAAAGCGGGAAACAAATTATAACTCGCCATGTAAACCAGGGCACCAAAAATACCTCCCAGGAAGTAAAAGTTCAGTAGTTTTTTTGGAGAAAAGTAATTGAGAAAATAAATTCCCGAAAAATACAGGATCAACATGTTTGACAGCAAATGCCATATCCCACTATGAAGAAAGGCGTACGTTATGATGGACCAAGGCTTAAAAAGGAATTCTCCCGGTTCTTTAGGAAAAACCAGCCACTCTAAAATAAAGTCTGTTTCAAAATTGAACAGAAAAGCCAGGGTTTTAAAAAAGAAAAACAGCACAAAAGCAAGAACATTGACAGCAATGAGCTTTTCGCTCACTGTAGCCATCTCGATCTTTGCTCTTATATTATTATTTCTCCTCATTAATCCCAACGGTTTTGGTTGAACTGGTTCTTTTTCCAGTACCACATCATTATAAATCCAAACAGGGCTCCTCCAATATGTGCAAAGTGAGCGATCCCTCCTCCAAATATAGAATATCCAGTCAACCCGGAAAAGAGGTCAAGTGCAATTAATGCCGGAATAAAAAACTTTGCCTTAATAGGTACCGGTACAAACAGCAGAAACAGCTCTACATTAGGAAACATCATCCCAAACGCTACCAATATACCATATATTGCGCCCGATGCTCCTACTGCCGGGGTAATATAGGTTTGGAACATGGTCCTCAAAACATTTTGGTCCACACCCTGTGGAATACTAAACTGGCCGTTCCTGACTATTGAAGCATAAGATTCACGCAAATATTGCTCTACCTCTCCTGCACCAAGTCCGGCATCCAGCAGGGCACTGTATCCCGCCTGGAAATGATAATAATTTACCAGGGTATGGATTATGGCCGCCCCTATTCCTGCCGAAAAATAGAAAAACAGGAACCTGTTCTTTCCCAGCACCTGTTCAATGGGACTTCCAAATGCCCATAATGCATACATATTGAATAATATATGAAATATGCTGCTGGGGTCATGCATAAACATATGGGTGATCACCTGCCAAAATTGGAAATTATCATTTTCAATGAACCATAAGGAAAACAGCTCATAGGCCTTATCTCCCAAAACCT
The DNA here is from genome assembly GCF_026676115.1 of Salinimicrobium sp. TH3. Lineage (GTDB taxonomy): Bacteria > Bacteroidota > Bacteroidia > Flavobacteriales > Flavobacteriaceae > Salinimicrobium. The sequence goes on from NZ_JAPONB010000005.1 coordinate 26,995, forward strand.
GGCTCCCTATATAAACTATGACATTAATAATTAAAAGAACCTTTACGGTTTCGGTCATTCTTCCCATTTACATGAACTTTTTATCTAATTCGTCTACAGTTAAGGTAATAAATACAGGTTTATTAAACGGCGATAAAGTAGATTCTTTACAGGCGAAAAGACTATTTACAATATTCTGTTGTTCTGCACTGTTTAAAACTGTACCCGACTTTACTGCCATTCCCCTTGCGAGGGATTTTGAAAGTGTGTCTACTTGTGAAAAACCCGATCCCGGTACTTCATTTTCCAGGTCCAAAAGCAGCTGTTCCAACAAGATCTCCACCTCACTTTCTGAAATTAAAGTAGGGATTCCACTAATTTCTACTGAATCTTTTTTTACTTCGGAAAATATAAATCCCGCTTGCTCCAGGGAATCCTTGATCTCCTTGAGAAGCTCCATTTCATTGGTAGAAAACTGAATTTTTAACGGAAACAACAACTGTTGACTAACCGCCGAAGTAACTGTAATATTCCTAAGTAATTCCTCATAAAGGATCCTGGTGTGTGCCCGTTGTTGATCGATTACCAGAATTCCGCTTTTTAAGGTAGTAACTATATACTTTTTGTTTAGCTGAAATGTAGTACTTCCGGTTTCTCCTGCATCTCCCAATCCAAATAGATTACCGGTGACCTCATCGCTTTCAAATTCCACCTGGGTAATTCCTGAAGCAGTTTCATTCCCTTCCCCCTGTAAACCATTATAGAGACTTTGCCAGCTACCTGCAGCTTTTTCTCTACGGAAATTTGAGGAGTTATATCCGCCTCCCGATCTTTCTGTGCGAAAAGGGTTAAAATTTGGGTCCACCTCTACTTTGGGAGGGGTTATTCCTTTTTGAGAAAACTCATAAGGGGTATCCAGGCTGGAATCCCTGTCAAAGTCCAGAACAGGCGCAACATTAAATTGCCCCAGGCTATGTTTTATTGAACTGCGCAAAATGGTATAAAGCGCATGCTCATCATCAAATTTGATCTCTGTCTTTGTGGGATGAATATTGATGTCGATACTCTTTGGATCAACATCCAGGTACAGGAAGTAACTTGGATAAGCTCTATCTTTTAACAGTCCTTCAAAAGCCGCAGTTACGGCATGATTGAGGTATGGACTTTTAATAAACCTTTCATTTACAAAAAAGAATTGCTCGCCCCTGCCTTTTTTGGCAAATTCAGGTTTACCCACATATCCGTGGATTTTCACTATTGCGGTATCCTCTTCTACAGGCACCAATTTTTCATTGGTCTTCCCGCCAAAAATATTGACTATGCGTTGCCGGTAATTGGCTTCGGGCAATTGGAATAATTCACTTCCATTATGAAAAAGAGAAAACTGGATTGATGGATGCGCTAGGGCTACTCTTTGGAATTCATCAATAACATGTCGTAATTCTACAGTATCACTTTTAAGAAAGTTTCTGCGGGCAGGGATATTGTAAAAAAGGTTCTTTACACAAATTGTGGTTCCTACCGGAGTTACGCAAACTTCCTGCGACACGACCTCACTACCCTCTATTTTTATACAGGTTCCTACTTCATCATCTTCCTGCCGCGATTTGAGTTCCACATGGGCAATCGCCGCAATAGACGCAAGGGCTTCCCCTCGAAAGCCTTTAGTTTTAAGACTAAAAAGATCCTCGGCTGTATTTATTTTGGAAGTTGCATGTCGCTCAAAACAGAGTCGGGCATCGGTAACACTCATTCCATTCCCATTATCGGTAACCTGGATGAGCGTCTTTCCTGCTTCCTTAACTAAAATTTTAATGTTGGTGCCACCTGCATCGATGGAGTTTTCGAGTAGCTCCTTAATTACCGAAGCCGGCCTCTGTACCACTTCACCTGCTGCTATTTGATTGGCGACATGGTCGGGCAGGAGATGAATAACATCTGTCATTTAATAAGGATTGCTAAATATTGATAAATCAAAGTCTATGAACCAAAGGAAAATAAGAACCAGGATGGCAATAATTATGAGTACCGTCTTATTGATCTCCCTGTTTCCACGGTGACGGCTATTTTCACGAGCCTGCTTCCATTGGCTGCCAAAATCTATGGCATTGGTAGCTTCTCTATACTTATTGAATTTGGAATCAAAATTAAAAACATTTCCGGTGTCCTTACCTTTGTAGTAACGCGGCGTATAGTTATACCGGTTGTTTTTCTTTCGAGCTGAAAAAATGTTGAGTTTAAGCATTACTGTTCTTTATTTCCCGGAAACATCAAATTTACTCAAAATGCTCAAAATTTCCGAAGATTAGGCGAGCAAACTCAACAACACAAAAACAGTGCCTTGATAAAAGAAGGATTATAACCGGGAATCTTTTCGAAGTTGTGCCATTTTAATAGCCGCTACAGCTGCCTCTGCACCTTTATTTCCGTGCTTTCCTCCCGAGCGGTCGATGGCCTGCTGCATATTGTGATCTGTCAAAACACAAAAGATCACAGGAATATCACTTTGCACATTGAGATCTTTGATCCCCTGGGATACAGCATCACAAACAAAATCAAAATGTTTGGTTTCCCCCTCGATCACACTGCCAATGGCAATAATAGCATCGAGCATGTCGTAGGACTCCTGCATTTTTTTACACCCGTAGATCAATTCAAAACTTCCGGGAACATTCCAGCGAACAATTTTTCTCTCCAACACCTCATTTTCCAGAAGCACCTTTATAGCGCCCTGGCACATGTTCTCTGTGATATTCTCGTTCCATTCAGAAACAACAATCCCAAACCTGAATTCCTTCGCGTTTGGGATTTTGTTCTTATCGTAATTTGAAAGATTTTTTCCTTCTGTTGCCATAGTATTTTTTACTCTTGCATTGCCTGTGCCTGTCCCAGATAAACCGCTACTTTGTTTGCTTCAACAGAATCGGGATACTCATTCTGTATTCTCTCAAGATATTTTACAGCAGTTGCACCATCCCCAAGTTTGATTGCTGTAACTGCAGCTTTCATAAGAAATTTAGGAGTAGTGAAATTATTGTCTCTCATTGTGGCAGCCTCTTCGTAATATCCAAGAGCTTCTTCCGGCTGATCGAGCTGCAGGAATGCATCTCCAATTCCGCCTTTTGCAAGAGGAGCAAGGATCTGGTCGTCACTCTCATAATCATCAAGAGCTTCGATCGCCTGTTGGTACTGGTTGGTATGAAGGTAAGCCATACCCGCGTAATAATGAGCTAAATTACCCGCATCTGTAGAACCGTAATTCTCAATAATATCTTCAAAACCGTATTTACCCTGTCCTCCTGTCAAAGCCAGGTTGAAAAGAGAATCACTTTGTGCGCCAGATGCCTGCAGGGCATTGTCAAAATACTGCTGTGCCATGAACATCTCATTGGCAGCTTCGGCTTCTTTAGGTTCCTGGATGAATTCTTCATAAGCAAGATATCCAAGGATCGCCGCAGCAGCAACTCCAATAATTATAAAAATATATTTTTGGTTGCGAGCTACCCATGCTTCGGTCTTACTGGCCCCTTCATCAAGCGTATTAAATACTTCTGCAGTTGTCGATTCTTCTTCAACAGCAGTTTGTCGCTCTTCCTTGTTATTGGGCTTATATCCTCTTTTCTTGTACGTTGCCATAAATAAACGTTAAATGAAGGGCAAAAATAGAATATTTCTTTAAAACTAAAAGGGAAATAAATTGTTTATTTATGCTAATTTGCACTGTCTAAAGCCGCATCCGGTTTATGTATTTATTCTTCTGAATAGCAGTATCTTATGTTTCTCAAAACCCTTTCTTTACTCAACTATAAGAATTTTGACGCGGCCGATTTTGATTTTGACCCCAAGATCAATTGTATAGTAGGAAATAATGGAATGGGAAAAACGAATGTTTTAGACAGTATTTATCATCTTTCCTTCGGAAAAAGCTATTTCAATCCTATTACCAGCCAAAACATAAAACACGACGCCGATTTTTTTGTTGTGGACGGCATTTTTGAGAAGCAGGAGAGAGAAGAACAAATTATTGTAAGCGCCAAACGCGGACAAAAGAAAGTTATTAAGCGCAATAACAAACCTTACGAGAGATTCAGCGAACATATTGGTTTTATTCCTACGGTGATAATTTCCCCGGCAGATCGTGACCTTATCATTGAAGGCAGTGAAACCCGGCGCAAGTTTCTCGACGGTGTCATTTCACAAAGTGACAACAAATATCTCAATAGCCTAATTGACTACGGAAAGATCCTCGCCCAGCGCAATTCCCTGCTGAAGTATTTTGCGGCCAACAACAGCTTTGACCGCGACACACTTTCAGTTTATGATATGCAGCTGGAAGAACTGGGAAATAACCTGCACAAAAAACGAAAGGCTTTTCTTGAAATCTTTATTCCAATATTTCAGAAGCGATATGCGGTTATTAGCAATGGCCGGGAAGAGGTTACCATCAGCTATAAAAGTCAGCTGGATGATGGAGATTTTAGAAATCAGCTTGAACAGAATCTTCAGAAAGACATGGCCCTGCAATATACTGGCGTGGGCACTCATAAGGATGATCTTATTTTTGAAATTGAGGGCCATCCCATCAAAAAATTTGGTTCCCAGGGACAGCAAAAGTCTTTTCTTATTGCTTTAAAACTTGCACAGTTCGATTTTATAAAAGAATTGAGTAAAGTCTCCCCTATCCTGCTAATGGACGATATATTTGACAAGCTGGATGAGAACCGAGTAGCTCATATTGTAGACCTGGTTGCTACAGATGAGCTGGGACAGATCTTCATTAGCGACACCCACGACGACCGCACCGAAAAAGTTGTAAAAGGAACCGGACAAACCTATAAAATGTTTAACCTGTGAAAAAGGCCATTTTCATTCTCTTTTTGGGGATCAACTTAATATCATGCAATAAATCCCCTCAGGAAAAGATCGACAACCTCAACGGATACTGGGAAATCACAAAGGCAGAACTGCCTGAAGGAATCACAAAAGAATTCAAATATTCCGAAATAGTAGATTATATAAAGGTAGACAGTACTTCTGGCTTCCGTAAAAAAGTCCGTCCACAAATTGATGGCGGTTTTATTACTTCAAATGATGAAGAAATCTTTCGGGTAAAGCTTGAAAATGACAGTATTAATTTGTACTATTCTACTCCCTACGCAAACTGGAAGGAAACCTTACTTACTTCCGAAGAAGACAAACTGGTGGTTCTAAATCCCGATGGGATCATCTACACTTACAAACGATTTACCCCCTACTCTGGAAACTATGGCAAAGAGAATTAACGATCATATTAGCATAAGTGAAGCTCTCCAGGAATTTGTGAGCGACAACAAACTGCAAAAAGGCCTGGATAAGGTGCACGTTCGGGAGGTTTGGAACAGCCAGATGGGTCCTGCCATAGAAAAATACACCACCTCTATCAAATTAGATCGCGACACTCTTCATGTACAGCTTAGTTCTTCTGTGCTTCGCGAAGAGTTAAGCTACGGAAAAGAAAAGATTGTAAAAATGCTCAACGAAGAGCTGGGAAAGGAGCTTATAAAAAAACTCATCCTGCGCTAGGAATTCATGGTTTAGTATATAAATAGTTCCAGGAAAGACTTCTCCCAGGAAGACTATAGTTTATATCCCAATTATATTGAGTTAAATATTTTGTTAACCACATTTTCTGATCACTGATCACCTAACACTGAGCCCTGAGTAAAATTGCCAGCTCTATAACTGCAGACTTCCCTTTTTCGTTGTCGTGTTTCCTCTCAAAAGAAATTCCTTAATTCTTTCCAAAAAGGCTATTTTTCACTAACTTATTAAGCCACTGTGAGATAAGGAAAAATGGCTACCAAACAAGATATGATAGAGCATCAATTGAAAGGCCGCGGCATTTCAGACCCCAGGGTGCTCCAGGCAATGATAGAGGTTGATCGTTCTCTTTTTGTTCCCGAAGACCAACAGGATAGCATCTATGAAGACAGGCCGCTTCCTATAGGAAAAAACCAAACCATAAGTCAGCCGTACATTGTAGCTTACATGGCCGAACAGTTACAGTTGAAAAAAGATGAAAAAGTATTGGAAGTCGGTACCGGTTGTGGCTACAATGCCGCTGTAATCTCCAGACTCGTAAATCATGTGTATAGCATTGAGATCATTAAATGGCTGGCAGATGTAGCCAAAGAAAACCTGGCAAAGACAAACTATGACAATATCACTACAAAACACGGTGACGGGTACTCGGGTTGGGAAGAAGTCGCTCCTTTTGATGCTATTTTTTTGACGGCCGCGCCACCGACCATTCCGAAACCTTTAAAAGAGCAATTAAAAGTTGGGGGGCGTCTTTTAGCTCCCGTGGGACGGCTAAACCAGAAATTGGTCATGCTGTACAAGACCGGCAAAAACACCTTTGAGGAAAAAAATTTGCTGCCCGTACGTTTTGTTCCCATGACAGGAAAAGTAGATAAAGGCGGGACTTACGGAAAATAAAAAACCACCCAAAAAGGTGGTTTTTCAATATCATTTTTGAAAAGGTCTTAGAACATTTCCCTTCCGGCAAAATGGAAAGCACCTTCTAATTGTGCATTCTCATCGCTATCACTTCCATGAACGGCATTTTCACCTACAGAAGCAGCGTATTTTTTTCTAATGGTACCTTCGGCAGCATCTTCAGGATTTGTAGCCCCAATAAGAGTTCTAAAATCTTCAACAGCGTTCTCTTTTTCAAGAATAGCGGCAACAATTGGCCCGCGGCTCATAAATTCAACCAATTCCCCGTAAAATGGACGCTCACTGTGCACTTCGTAGAATTTTTCGGCATCACGACTGGTCATTTGCGTTAGCTTCATCGCAACAATTCTAAATCCTGAAGCAGTGATCTGCTCTAAAATAGCTCCAATGTGTCCTTTTTCAACTGCATCGGGCTTAATCATGGTGAAAGTTCTATTTCCTGCCATTTGTTCAATTTTTTAATTCGGGTGCAAAAATAGTCAAAACAATGCCATTTACAAGGTGCTTAGCCTTTTATTCAATTTATCATAAAGAAAGGCTCTTAAAAATGTCATTTTTGGAATCGGTTCAAACTTTTCGAATCTTCAAATATTCGGTATCTTCGCCCTCTATGACAAATAAAGATATTTCACGGGTAAAGGAGTTGCTTGAGGGGAACAAAAAAATAGTCATCGTCCCTCATAAAGGACCCGATGGTGATGCTATGGGTTCTACCCTGGCGCTTAAAATCCTGCTTGAGCACCTGGACCACTATGTTCAACTAATAGCACCTAATGATTATCCAAATTTCCTGAAATGGATGCCTTACCAGGATGAGGTGCTAATCTACGACAGGGATCCTAAAAAATGTGATGATTATATTGCTGAAGCAGATGTTATCTTCACCCTTGATTTCAACCACCTTTCACGGGCAGGAGAAATGTATAAACCTCTCAAGGGAGCAAAGGCTTCTTTTATCATGATAGATCATCACCAGCAACCCGATGACTATGCCGAGGTTACTTATAGTGATGTTAGCATGTGCTCCACCTGCCAAATGGTGTACCACTTCATTGAGAATATAGGTTTAGACGAAAAGATCACTCCGCAAATAGCCACCTGTCTCTACACCGGGATCATGACCGATACCGGATCCTTTAGGTACCGCTCTACGACCAGCCTCACGCACCGCGTGATCGCCGATCTCATTGATAAAGGCGCAGACAATACTTCCATCCACGAGAACATATTTGATACAAGTTCTTACGGGCAATTGCAATTATTGGGTTGTGCCTTACAAAATCTTAAAGTAGTTGAAGGTTTGAGAACCGCATATATCACCCTGTCACAGGAGGAATTGGACAGGCATAACTTCAAAAAAGGAGATACCGAAGGCTTCGTAAACTACGGGCTTTCTTTGGAAGGAATCGTCTTTGCTGCAATCTTCATAGAAAATGAAGCCGAAAAGATCGTCAAGATATCTTTTCGTTCAAAAGGCACATTTTCAGTCAATGATTTTGCCCGGCGTTACTTTGATGGCGGCGGTCATATTAATGCCGCGGGAGGTAAAAGCGATCTCTCTCTGCAAGAGACAGTTGATAAATTTATTAGTATCTTGCCCACCTATAAAAAGAACCTGGCACTATGAAAGTGAAATTTTTAATGTTGTTGGCAGGCCTGCTGCTATTTTCCTGTAAATCGCCTGAAGCCAGAAGGCCGGTAACTCAAAAGTCGGGTTCCTATATAAATGAAGCTGTAGAACGCAATCGAAAGATCGTGGCCGAAGAGGAATCCCAAATTCAAAAGATCATTGAGAAAGATTCCACTAGAGAATATTTATCTTCACCCAACGGCTTCTGGTACTACTACAACACAAAAGATACTACCTCAACCAGGACTCCCCAGTTTGGTGAAGTGGTAGAATTCGACTATAACCTTAAGACTCTTGACGGCCAGAATATCTATAGTGATGAAGAGATCGCTCCCCGTACTTATACCATTGACAAAGAACAGCTTTTTAGTGGACTGCGGCAGGGACTTAAACTCATGAAAGAAGGTGAAACAGTTACCTTTCTCTTTCCTTCTCACAAAGCATTTGGGTATTACGGCGACAAGAACAGAATAGGAAAAGATGTGCCGGTGATCTCCACCGTGACCCTTATCGATATTTCAGAAGAACCTGAAACCAACCAGATTAATAACAACTAAATCAATAATTCAGAAATGAAAAAAATCAGTTTTTTGCTTTTTTGCAGTGCCCTTTTTGCCTTTACTTCCTGCAATGAAGAATACCCCGAACTTGAAGACGGTATGTACGCCGAATTTAAAACTAACAAAGGACCTTTTGTAGCAGAACTATACTATGAAGCAACGCCAATGACCGTTGCCAGTTTTGTTTCCCTTGCCGAAGGGGAAAGCACCATGGCCGATGAGCAGTACCGTGATAAGCCTTTTTATGATGGGCTTGTTTTTCACCGCGTTATTGGTGATTTCATGATCCAGGGAGGTGATCCCGAGGGAACCGGAACCGGTGGCCCCGGGTACAAATTTCCAAACGAGATCGTAGATACTTTAACTCATAATTCCGCAGGAATACTTTCCATGGCTAACTCTGGACCCAATTCAAACGGAAGCCAGTTTTTTATCACCCTTAAAGAAACTCCCTGGTTAAATGGACTTCACACCGTTTTTGGTGAGGTAGTAAAAGGTCAGGATGTAATTGATGCCATTGGAAAACTCGAAACAGGACCTAACGATCGTCCTTTAGAAGATGTGGTAATGCAGGAAGTGAAAATCATTCGCAAAGGTAAAGACGCCAAAAACTTTAATGCTTCAGAAGTTCTTTCTGAAGAATTACAGGTATTTAAAGCTGAAGCCGAGGCTAAGAACAAGGAGATGGAAGAGAAGCGCACTGCTAACTTTAAGCGTTATGAAGAGATAAAGGCGCAGGCAAAAGAGCTTGAAAGTGGTCTTAAGTACACTATCCTTGAAGAAGGAGAAGGTCCTCAACCACAACAGGGAGACACTGTTCTGGTTAACTATAAAGGCTATCTAAGCTCTGGTGATCTTTTTGACACGAATATCGCTGAAATAGCCGAAGAAGCGGGAACGCTTAATGAAAGAAGGCAGCAAATGGGAGGTTATGCTCCTATGCCTATGCTATACAGCAAAGATGCACCTATGATTCCCGGTTTTAAAGAAGGAGTACAGCAAATGCAGGTTGGAGATAAAGCAGTTTTATTCATTCCTTCTCATTTAGGATATGGAGACCGCGGTGCTCCCCCGGTCATCCCTCCATCTGCCGACCTAATTTTTGAAGTTGAGCTGGTAGGAGTCCAGGAATAAAAAATAGACCTGTAAAAATTTAAAAGACCTTCCAAAAATTCAATTTTGGAAGGTCTTTTAGTTTATGCTCCAGAAGAATTATTTCTTCTCCGGAATATTTTTTAAGACTTCCAGCACGTATTTCCAGTACTTCTGTGCCGAAGAAATACTCGCTCTTTCATCTGGAGAGTGAGCTCCACGAATTGTTGGACCAAAGGAGATCATGTCCATTTCGGGATAATTCTTTCCTAAGATCCCGCATTCAAGACCCGCATGACAGGCTGCGATATCGGGTTCATCTGTATTCATCTTTCTGTACAATTCATCAAGGACTTTTAGGATTGGAGAATCCATATTCGGGCTCCAGCCGGGATATGCGCCCGAAAGCTCTACCTCCAATCCTGCCAGTTCGAATCCTGCCCGCAGGCTGTTAGCAAGGTCATCTTTGGACGAATCAACAGAAGAGCGGGTCAAACAAAGAATTTCAATTTGCCCATTTTTGACAGTCACCCGGGCTACATTGTTGGAAGTTTCAACAAGCCCCTCAATATCTGGACTCATCCTGTACACCCCATTGTGAGCGGAGTAGATAGACTTTAGAAGTAACTCCTGAACTCCCAGCTCCATCACATTTTCTGGTGCTTCAGTTTCAGAAACTTCTATGAGCAACTTTGGCTCCAGCGACTTGTATTCCTGCTGAATCTCCTGAATAAGCTTACCTATTTCTGAAGTAAAATCCTTCTCCTGGATCTTCTCTACAACCACAACAGCTTCACTTTCCCTCGGGATTGCATTGCGGAGTCCGCCGCCATTGATCTCTGCGATCCTCATTCCGAATTTTTCAAAGCCTTCGAAGAGGATTCGGTTCATTAATTTATTGGCATTTCCAAGGCCTTTGATGATATCCATTCCCGAATGTCCTCCCTGCAAACCTTTTACAACTACTTTATAAGCAATAGTATCCTCGGGAACAGGCTCTTCCCGGTATGTTCTGGAGGCGGTGATATCCACTCCGCCGGCACAACCTATACCTATTTCGTTATCTTCTTCAGTATCGAGATTCAGCAGAATATCTCCGTTAAGAACACCGGGTTGCAATCCCATGGCTCCGGTCATGCCGGTTTCTTCATCAATTGTAAACAGTGCCTCGAGAGGAGGATGCTCAATATCTTTGCTTTCCAGGATGGCCATCATAGTAGCTACTCCAAGACCGTTGTCGGCTCCCAAAGTTGTTCCTCTAGCACGAACCCAGTCGCCATCAACGTACATATCGATTCCCTGATTTTCAAAATCAAAATCTATATCATTGTTCTTTTGATGCACCATATCGAGATGAGACTGCAAAACCACTGCTTTTTTATTCTCCATGCCTGGAGTTGCCGGTTTTCTAATGATCACGTTCCCTACTTCATCTACTTCAGTTTCCAGACCCAGATCATTTCCAAATTTCTTGATGAATTCTATCACCCTTTCCTCCTTTTTGGAAGGTCTGGGCACAGCATTAAGGTCAGCAAATTTATTCCAGAGTGGCTTTGGCTCCAAAGCTCTTATTTCGTCATTCATTGTTGTATTTTTTTTGTTTGTACACAAATATAAGTGATGCAATCGGGAAAAAAGAAAATGCGTAGTAGAAGCTTGAGTGGTCTTAAAAACTTCAGATTATAAGATAATATTTATATTGGAGCCTAAAGCTCATAAATATCTCTCAAAAATGACATTTTTAAGACCTATTATTTTCTTTTCCCTTCTGCTTCCGCAGCTTTCATGGGCCCAGGAAAGTCAATTTATGGAGGCCGATGGAAACCTGCTACATTATCGCATTTTTGGGACCGGATCACCGCTGCTCATTATCAACGGCGGACCCGGAATGAGCAGCGAAGGCTTTATACCGCTGGCAAAAGAACTTTCAGCCAATAATAAGGTCATTCTTTACGACCAGCGCGGAACGGGACATTCAAAAATGGCAAAAATCGATGCTTCTTCCATGAACATAGATCTCCTGGTGAATGACCTGGAGCTCCTTAGAAAGCACCTGGAACTCGAGGAATGGATCATTTTAGGGCACTCGTTTGGCGGAATGCTGGCTTACGCCTATGCTGCAAAATTTCCTGAAAGAGTGAAGGCCATGATACAATCATCCTCTGGAGGGATGGACCTTACTTTGTTCTCACAGTTCGATATAACAGCTGCATTGACAGCAACAGAAAGAGATTCCCTGCGTTTCTACAGCGAGAAGATCGCGAGTGGAGATACCACCCGGGCTACCCAGCTTAAACGAGCGGAATTTCTTGCACATGCTTATGTATACAACAAAAAACATATTCCTGTTATAGCTAAACGGCTTACTCAGGGCAATAGAACCATAAACTCTTTGCTGTGGAATGACATGAGACAAAGAAATTTTGACGCGAAATCAGGTTTGCAGAATTTCCAAAAACCTGTGTTGATCCTTCACGGGGAAAATGATGTGGTCAATCCTGAGCTTTCACACCAGGCACATCAACTACTACCCGGGTCGCGTTTAGTACTGCTCCCTAATACCGGCCACTACGGGTGGCTTGATGCTAAAGAACTATATTTTTCAGCTATTTCTAAATTCCTTTCCGGTTTATAATATTCTTCCTTTACTCTTACAGCATTTTTTGCCGGCTAACTATGTTTTAAGTGCTCTGAATAAGAACTGGCGATTGGCAACAACTTCTTTTTACAAAATTCTTGGCTCTTGTCTCTAGCATCTTCATTTTAAAATAAGCTATTTTTGAGAGGTGAAGCAAAAAATAGCAATTGTCCTGGCGATTTTTCTCCCCCTGCAAATCCTGTTGAACAGGATATTGGCTAATAATCCTTTGCTGGTAGAGAAATGGTATAGTAACGGGATTTACCCTGTTACCTCTGCCCTACTGCGAAGAACCATCGGCTTTTTGCCCTTTTCATTAGGAGATTTCCTGTATGCTTTACTGGTGATTATGACCATACGCTGGTTGTATTTTAGAATTAATCAAAGATTTCGCGATCCAAAACGATGGATCCTTAATTCTGTAGCAATGATTTCCCTAATCTATTTTTCTTTTAACCTCTTCTGGGGGTTCAACTATTACCGGTTGCCCCTGCATGCCGCTTTAAAAATAGATAATGAATACACCACCGAAGAACTTATAGAACTCACCCGGGACCTTATTGCCACCTCAAATGAATTTCATTTATCCATAACCGGTAATGATTCGGTTAAAGTAGATATTCCCTACTCAAAGTCGCAGATCCTGGAGCTTTCGATCCTGGGCTATGAAAATATTGAAGATGATTTTCCTGAGCTGGACTATGAAATACCGAGCCTTAAAAGATCGGTTTACAGCATACCTCTTACATATATGGGATTTAACGGCTACCTCAACCCTATCACCAACGAAGGCCAGGTGAATACGCAGATAGTACCCTACAAGATCCCGACAACGGCCAGTCATGAAATAGGCCACCAGCTGGGTTTTGCAAAAGAAAATGAAGCCAACTTTCTGGCCTGTCTCACCACCATGAACCATCCCGATAAATATTTTAATTACTCCGGCTATACTTTTGCCTTGAGTTACTGCCTTAGTGAACTTTATCGCCGGGACCCTGAGCTTACCGAGGAGCTGGTAGAAAAATTAAATTTTGGAGTGAAGGAGAACTACCGGGAAGTAAGGGAATTCTGGGAAGGTCATAAAAATCCGTTCGAACCCATGTTCATGTCAATTTATGATTCTTTTTTAGTAGCTAACAATCAGCCCGAAGGTATGAAAAGCTACAGCTATGTAGTGGCGCTACTGGTGAACTATCATAAAAGCCGGGGGCAATTATAGAGCCTCTTTCATTTTTAATTTTTTATTAACTTACTCACTCAAAATTCCAATCCTAAACTATTTTATGAAAATCAGATTATTGTTTTGCCTGCTGCTTAGTGCCGTAACCGGGGTGCAGGCGCAGGAGTATTTTCCAAAGAACGACGCCGTTAAGGCCCAGGAGAATACCAACTTTACTGTTCTTAAGAACGCCAATATTTATGTTGACCCAACAAATTTCATTGAAAATGGCATGCTAGCCATACGCAATGGAAAAGTCACGGCTGTTGGAAACAACATTAAAGTTCCCGCAAATGCAGTGGTGATCGATCTTAAAGGGAAAACCGTTTACCCATCATTTATTGATCTCTATACCAATTTTGGAATTGAAAAGCCTAAAGGCAGTTCGGGCAGCCCATACGGCGGGAATCCGCAGTATGACCCTGGTCGTGAAGGTTATTACTGGAATGATCATTTGAGGCCGGAAACTTCGGCTTTGGAAAACTTCAAGTACAACAAAGAAGAAGCCGAGAAGCTAAGGAAACTTGGTTTTGGAGTGGTCAATACCCACATGCCTGACGGAATTGTGCGCGGTACCGGAATGCTGGTAGCGCTTAATTCTGAAGGAACTGAAGGAGACAGAATACTCGACCAGGAATCGGCTCAGTATTTTTCCTTTGAAAAAAGTGCAAAATCGAAACAAGTCTATCCTTCTTCAAAAATGGGAGCCATGGCTTTGCTGAGACAGGCTTACCTTGATGCCGACTGGTATGCGAAAGGCAATGCAGACAATAAAGATCTTGCACTTGAAGCTTTTAATGAGAACAAGAACCTGTTGCAGATCTTTAAGACAGACAATTTACTGGATGAATTGCGTGCCGATAAGATTGGAGACGAAGTGGGAGTGCAGTACGTCATTCTTGGCAGCGGAAAAGAATTTGAACGACTTGACGCAATTAAAGCAACGAATGCAACTTTCATAGTTCCTTTAAATTTCCCGGAGCCGTTCGACATGGAAGATCCTTACATGGCAGGATATGCTACTCTTGGAGATATGAAAGAATGGAATCAGGCACCTGCAAATCTCAAAATGCTTTCGGAAAAGAAGGTTCCTTACACCATTACTACTTATGATGCCGAAAAGAACTTTAGGGAGAACCTAATCAAGGCAGTGGCTTACGGGCTGGATAAAAAAGATGCCCTTGCAGCGCTTACCACAGTACCTGCAAAACTCATAGGTCACGAAAATCAACTGGGAACATTAAAAGAAGGGGCCTGGGCGAATTTCATTGTGACTTCGGGAGATTACTTTGATAAAGAAACTACCATTTACGAAAACTGGGTGCAGGGAAACAGGGAAGTCTATGAAGATATCGACCTCGTAAATCTCAACGGAACTTACAAGCTGGAAGTTGGAAATAATACTTACGAGATGAAGATCTCGGGAGAACCAACAAAGCCTCAAGCTGAAGTCACCACTAACAGCAGCAAAGTTGGTTCTAAGATCAACTACAAGAACAATTGGGTGAACATCCTGCTTTCAGCTCCCGATACGACTAAAGCTGAATACACAAGACTGAGCGCAAGAATTGCCGACGATCCAAAAAACTTCAGCGGAAAAGCCATTTTAGGAGATGGTACAGAAACCACTTTTACTGCAATTCAAACTGCTGCAGCTTCAGATAAAAAAGATGAAAAAGCTACAGAATATCCTGAAGTTCTGCCGGTAACTTTCCCGAACATGGCCTATGGATTTCAAGAGCTTCCGAAGCAACAGGACATCCTTTTCAAAAATGCCACTGTTTGGACGAATGAAGAACAGGGGATCATGGAAAATACAGATGTACTGGTGCGTAACGGAAAAATTGCTGAAGTAGGAAGAAACCTTGGCGCCCGCGGTGCGACTGTGATCGATGCTACTGGAAAACACCTCACCACCGGAATCGTTGATGAGCATTCTCACCTTGCGGCATCGGCCGTAAACGAAGCGGGACACAATTCCTCTGCCGAAGTTCAAATGGAAGACGTGGTAGATCCCGATGATATTGGAATTTACCGCAACCTTGCCGGGGGAGTGACTACAATGCAACTGCTTCATGGCTCTGCTAACCCCATAGGCGGACAATCGGCAATCCTGAAAATGAAGTGGGGAGTTAGTCCGAAGGAAATGCTAATAGAAAATTCACCCAAGTTCATCAAGTTTGCTCTGGGAGAGAACGTAAAGCAGGCCAACTGGGACAGCAATTCACGTTTTCCACAAACGCGAATGGGAGTGGAACAGGTATTCGTTGATTATTTCACCCGCGCCCGCGAATATGAAGAGCTTAAAAAGAGCGGCAAACCTTATCGCAAGGATATTGAAATGGAGACCATCCTGGAGATCCTTAACGGCGAGCGTAAAGTAACTGCCCACTCTTACGTACAAAGTGAGATTAACATGTTAATGAAAGTGGCAGAGGAATTTGGCTTTAACATCAACACCTTTACACACATTTTGGAAGGTTATAAGGTAGCCGATAAAATGGCCGAGCACGGAGTAGGAGGATCAACTTTCTCCGACTGGTGGGCTTACAAATATGAAGTAAAGGATGCGATTCCACAAAATGCTGCAATTATGCACAACGCCGGAGTGACAGTTGCCATAAACAGTGATGACGCCGAGATGAGTAGAAGATTGAATCAGGAAGCGGCAAAAAGTGTGAAGTACGGAGATATTTCGGAAGAGGAAGCATGGAAATTTGTAACGCTGAATCCGGCCAAACTACTTCACATTGATGACCGCGTGGGAAGTATCAAAGAAGGTAAAGATGCAGATCTAGTTCTTTGGAATGCCCATCCCCTATCAGTTTACGCAAAACCTGAAAAAACCCTCATTGAAGGAGTGGTGTATTTTGATATCGAAAGGGATGAAGAACTGCGCCAGGAAGTTGAGAAGCAGAAAAACCTCCTAACTTCTCAAATGCTAAAAGCCAAGAACAACGGTTTAAAGACGCAGCCGGTAAAAGATTCCAAGAAAGAAGAAATGCACTGTGACACTCTTTAAAATTTCGAAGTATGAAAAATTTGAATAAATATATTTTGCCGGTACTGCTCTTTTTTACAGGCACGGCGATCGCACAACAAACTCCGGCGCCACCACAAGATGAGGCGATAAGCATAATAGGTGGCACTGCCCATATTGGCAACGGGGAAGTAATCGAGAACAGCGTCATCATATTTGAAAACGGAAAACTCACCACAGTGAGCGATGTGAGTTCTACCAACCGGCAATATCCCGGGAAGATCATTGATGCAAAAGGAAAGCACGTTTATCCCGGCTTCATAGCGCCAAATTCCACCCTTGGTCTGGTAGAGATCGATGCCGTGGTACAATCTGATGACGAAGATGAACTGGGAGAACTTTTACCGCACGTTCGCAGTTTGATTGCGTACAATGCCGAAAGTCAGGTAGTGGAAAGTATGCGTCCCAACGGCGTCCTGGTTGCACAGATCACTCCTCGAGGAGGAAGAATTTCGGGCACCTCTTCAATCGTACAATTCGATGCATGGAACTGGGAAGATGCAGTTTTGAAAGAAGATGACGGCTTACACATCAATTGGCCAAACAGCGTTCGCAGAGGCCGGTGGTGGGAAGGAGAGGATCCTGGGATCAAACCTAATGATGATTACGCAAAAGATCTTGAGGAACTAAACACCTTTTTCAGGAATGCAAAAGCATATCTGGCAGGGCCGATGGAAGAAGCAAACCTTCCATTTAAGGCAATGGAGGATGTTTTTAACGGCAACAAGAGAATCTATCTTCATGCAGATTCAGAAAAGGAGATTATAGATGCAATAGCTTTTAAGCAGGAGCACGGACTGGACAAAGTAGTACTGGTAGGAGGATACGATTCCTTTAAAATTGCCGATGAAGTCAAGGCTGCAAATATGCCGGTTTTGGTAGCTCGCGTGCATGAGACCCCTCAAATGGAAGATCAGGATTATGATCTACCCTACAAACTTGCTTACCTGCTTAACAAGGAAGGAATCTTAGTAGGACTTGAAACCAGCGGCGGCATGGAGAGAATGAACAGCCGCAATTTGCCATTTTACGCAGGTACAGTAACCGGGTATGGTGCCGATAAAGAGGAAGCTTTAAAAATGATCACTTCCAATACTGCAAAGATCCTTGGGATTGATGACAGCCTTGGAACCCTTGAAGCAGGAAAAGACGCCACGCTGTTCATTAGTGAAGGTGACGCGCTTGATATGCGCACCAACAAGGTTTCGCAGGCTTTCATCCAGGGCCGTGAGATTAGTCTCGAAAGTCACCAGACAGAACTTGCAAAAAGATATACCGACAAATACGGACAACAGGAAAAGAAATAGTTCCCGAAAATGCCATTTTAAGAGGAGAGGTTGTCAAAAAAGCTGATTCCCGTCAACCTGAACTTGTTTCAGGTTCTAATTAGCCACTAATGCAGGTAATTAGATTCTGAATTAAATTCAGAATGAGGCGATTTAAATCTTTTTTGACAACCTTTTTTTATACCTGAAATTCTTCCGAATTGAGCACTACCTGTGTAGAAGGCAGGACCGGTTTATCATCGTCTTCGGCGGTAATAAAAATACGAATAGGCTCGTATGCGGTACTGGTTTGTAATTCCCCATTATTCTTACGGTTAATTTTGAGATTCCCAATATTTATGGTACCGTGCTTTTTAGTTACCATCCAGACGACATAATACCGGCGCGAGGGAGTAAGCCTGTTGGGGCTTGCAAGATTGCTCACCTCCAGGTCGATCTCATAATTTTTGTTGTCATCCTTTTCCACCTTTACAACAGCCTCGGCCGCAGGCACAACCTCAGAAACAGGAAAAACCACCTTTTTACTACAGGCGCTAATCATAATTGCAGCAAATATGAAACTAAGGACCCTAAAAGCATCTTTAATAACGAGAGACTGCTTCTTTTTATTCTTCTTTTCCATAGCGCTGATTTTTAGATAATTTACCTCTTTTTTTCCATTTTTAAAAATCAGCAACGGTGTCCGGGAGAAAATCCGGCGTTCAACCTCAAGTTTTCTATCTTTGCCCCATGCACAAATTCGTAAGCAGTTTGCAAAATTCCGCGGTAAAAAGGATCCTCCAGCTACAGGAGAAGGCCCGCGCGCGAAAAAAGGAAAATGCCTTTGTTGTAGAAGGGGTCCGGGAAATTAGCCTGGCTCTAAAGGGCGGTTATAAAGTGCTGGAAATCTATTACAATGCCGATCTTTTTCCTGCGGAAAAACTTAAAGAACTGTATCCCGAGACTTCGGAAGTTGAACTTACTAAACTTTCTGCGGAAGTTTATGAGAAGATCGCTTACCGCGGAAGTACCGAAGGCGTAATGGCTATTGTAGCAACTAAAGAACTTTCCTTGGACAAGCTGAAATTCAGGAATGAGAATCCGCTTATCCTGGTTGCCGAAGCGCCCGAAAAACCGGGGAATATAGGAGCTTTACTTCGAACAGCCGATGCCGCTGCGATAGATGCTGTACTAATAGCGAATCCCAAAACTGATATCTTTAACCCAAACATCATACGCAGCAGTGTAGGATGCATCTTCACCAACAGGATCGCTACCGGCACTACTTCAGAAATTATTGAATTTTTAAAGCAGCATAAAATAGCCATTTTTGGAGCTGCATTACAGGCGTCTGTTCCATACCACACTGCAGATTTCACCGGTGGCAGCGCTATTGTTGTAGGCACCGAAGCCACGGGACTAAGTGACGAATGGCTGGAAAATACAACCAAGAATATTGTTATTCCCATGGAAGGGGAAATAGACTCCATGAATGTATCGGTAGCAGCGGGGATCTTGATCTTTGAAGCGAAGAGGCAAAGGCGCTGAAGCGCTATTCCGGGTTCAAAATTTAAATTTAAAATTTTTTGTTGCAGGTTGCAGGTTGCGGGTTGTGGGTTGTGGGTTGTGGGTTGTGGGTTGTGGGTTGTGGGTTGCGAAAAAGATAATTCGTGGATTCGTGGCCTAGTGTTTTTTCTGTTCTCTGGCCACTTCATTCAATACTTAATTCATTTAAAAATCTTGATTCTTGACACTGGTTTCTCCATTATTTCAGACATCTCTGATTCAAAACCAAAAAAACTATCTTAGGATATGGCTAAAAGGAAATCAAATATTTCTTCTGAAAAGCCCCCTCCCTCGGAGGGGTGGCCGAAGGACGGGGTGGGAAGTAACGAACATATTCTAACCTTCATTGATTCTATTCCAATTAGACCCAAGCAACTTGCTTTCCTACCTGCAGAAAAAACTTAAGAGGCAGAGCAAGAGCTTTACGTAAAATGGGTAATCTTCCTGAAATTGTCATTTGGCAACAGGTTCATAAGGGAAAATTCTACAAAATTGATTTCGACCGGCAGAGAGTAATAGGTAATTACATCGTAGACTTTTATATTAAAGGCCTTGGTTTAGTTATAGAAATTGACGGTTCCAGTCATAATAACAAGCACCAATATGATGAACGCCGGGAAACTTACTTGAAGAACCTGGGACTTCAGGTGTGGAGAATAACAACAACTGAAGTTATGACGGATGTTGAACTGGTAATGGAACACCTGAAAATTTATATTTTAGAGAATTTTTCATGAAGCAAAACCCACCCCGCCTTCCAGGCACCCCTCCGGAGGAGGGGACGGTTTAAGAAAAATTTAATTAATTCCAGACATCCTGCTACCATGAGAACTACAGGATAATGATCGTTAACTCAATTGCTCCTCCGCCTGCGCCTTTCAGGCATCCCGGAACAAGTTAACTGGCTAAGAGGCAAAGGCGCTGAAGCGTGATTCCGGGTTTTAAATTTAAATTCAAGATTTATTGTTGCGGGTTGCGGGTTGCGGGTTGCGGGTTGCGAAAAAAATAATTTGTGAATTCGTGGCAAATTTTTCTGATCACTGAGCAGTGACCACTGAACACTTTTTCTTCTTGCCTCTCCAAGACAGATTCTGCTTATATTAGCTTTTTAAAATAATAAAAAATTGACCGCAAGTACTCTCTTTTTCATCATAGTTGGAATAATTCTTATAGATTTTCTAATTGACAAGGTGCTGGATGCATTGAATGCAAAGCATTATAATGATCCTGTGCCCGATACCCTACAGGATGTGTTTGATGAAGAAGAGTATGAAAAATCACAGCGATATAAGAAGGCGAACTACAAATTCGGGATTGTTTCCTCAACATTTTCTGTAGTCGTTCTTTTACTTTTTCTTTTCCTTGATGGCTTTGATTTTGTTGATGATATTGCGAGATCGGTTTCAGATAATGCCATAGTGATTGCGCTTATTTTTTTTGGGATCATCATGATTGGAAGCGACCTGCTTTCACTTCCCTTCTCCTGGTACCACACTTTTGTAATTGAAGAACGGTTTGGATTTAATAAAACAACTCCTAAAACATTCTTTTTTGACAAATTAAAAAGCTGGGGAATGATGATCATACTTGGTGGCGGAATTCTTGCACTTATTGTGTGGTTCTATCAATTTGCGGAAGATGATTTTTGGTGGTATGCATGGATACTCGTAGCACTTTTTAGCATTTTCCTAAACATGTTTTACGCAAGGCTTATAGTTCCGTTATTCAATAAGCAGACTCCCCTTCCTGAAGGTTCTCTTCGGGATAAGATTGAAGCTTATGCACAAAAAGAAGGATTTACCCTGGAGAAGATCTTTGTGATCGACGGTTCTAAAAGAAGTACGAAAGCAAACGCTTATTTTTCAGGCTTTGGGAATGAGAAGAGGGTGACCCTCTATGATACTCTTATTAATGATCTTGAAGAAGAGGAGATTGTAGCAGTACTGGCCCATGAAGTGGGACATTACAAGAAAAACCACATTATCATCAACCTCATCATTAGTATACTTACCACCGGACTAACCCTCTGGATCCTTTCCCTTTTTATTGGAAACCCGCTCCTTTCAGCAGCACTGGGTGTGGAAAAACCTGGTTTTCATATTGGTCTTGTTGCCTTTGGGATCCTGTACAGCCCAATTTCGGAAATTACAGGGATCATCATGAACTACCTCTCCCGAAAGTTTGAATACCAGGCCGATAATTTTGCAAAGCATACGTATAAGGCACAACCTTTGATTACTGGTTTAAAGAAACTGTCAAAAAACAGCCTGAGCAATCTTACCCCGCACCCCGCATATGTTTTTGTACATTATTCTCATCCACCACTGTACAAACGTTTCAGGAATTTGCTGGGCTAATTAAATTGCCTTTTTTCAATCTTAATTGTAATTTTAATTCATGATGACGGAAGCTGCTATAGAAAAAGAAAACAAGGAGATTGCCCAGCAATACAAGAAACTGCTGCGCATTAGCTACCAAACTCTATCCGAAGAAGACAAAAAATTAATTCGGAAGGCTTTTGATGTGGCGGTAGACGCTCATAAGGACCAGCGAAGAAAATCGGGGGAGGCTTATATTTTTCATCCTATTGCTGTGGCCAAGATCGTGGCTTCAGAAATTGGATTAGATGCGACCTCTATTGCTGCTGCCCTGCTTCACGATGTGGTTGAAGATACCAGCTATTCTCTTGAGGACATTAGAAGCATGTTTGGAGAGACTGTAGCTCGTATTGTTGATGGTTTGACCAAGATCTCACACCTTGAGCACGACAAGGATGTTTCTTTACAGGCAGAGAACTTCAGAAAGATGCTGCTTACCCTGAACGATGACGTAAGGGTAATAATCATCAAGATCGCCGACCGCCTGCATAATATGCAGACGATGGATTCCATGCGCACAGACAAGCAGGAGAAAATAGCTTCAGAAACCCTCTATATCTACGCTCCCCTCGCCCACCGGATTGGCCTGTACAACATCAAAACCGAACTTGAGGACCTGGGTCTTAAATATACAGAACCGGAAGTGTACAACGAAATCCTGCAAAAAATACGAGAGAGTAAAGAACAGCAGGATAAATATATTGATGAATTTACCCAGGTGATCAAGGACTCCCTGGATAAAGAAAACATGAAGTACACCATCAAGGGACGGCCTAAATCCATTTTCTCCATCAGGCGAAAAATGAAGAATCAAAATGTCACTTTTGATGAGGTCTACGATAAATTTGCCGTTAGGATTATCTATGGCAGTGATCCTGCCAATGAAAAGTTCCTGGCCTGGAAGATCTATTCTATAGTTACAGACCACTTTCGACCTAATCCAACCCGTCTTCGGGACTGGATATCCTCTCCAAAATCTACCGGATATGAAGCCCTGCACATAACCGTAATGGGACCAAAAGGCCGATGGGTAGAGGTGCAAATTAGAAGTGAACGCATGAATGAGATCGCCGAGAAAGGTTATGCGGCCCATTATAAATATAAACAGGGAAACGGGGAAGATGGACTGGAGGAATGGGTGAACAAACTTCAGGAGGCACTGGAAAATTCAGAAGTCAATGCTGTAGATTTTGTAGAACAATTTAAACTTAACCTCTATTCAAAGGAGATTTTCGTTTTTACGCCACAGGGGGAATTAAAATCTCTTCCCAAGGGAGCGACCCCGTTGGATTTTGCTTTCAGTATTCACACAGAAGTTGGATTACGTACCCGGGGAGCACGAGTTAATGGGAAATTGGTTCCACTTAGTACTACGCTTAACAGCGGGGACCAGGTGGAGATAATAACTTCAGAAAAAGCCAAACCCAATTCCAACTGGCTGGATTATGCAACTACGGCACGGGCCCGCGCCAAGATCAAATCTTCTCTTAAAGAGGAAAAAAAGGATATTGCCGAAGAAGGGAAGGCTATTCTCACAAGAAAACTGCGGGCACAAAAGATACCGTTCAATGAGAAAACGGTAAACGAGCTGGTCATATTTTTCAAATTAAAGACAAGCCTGGATCTATTTTACAGGGTTGGAGCCGGTATTATTGATAACCAAAAATTAAAAGACTATGCCGCTTCCAGAAGTAATGCCCTGGTAAGTTTCTTTAAAAACAAGATAAGAAAACCCAATACTGTTGAGGATATTGACAGAGATGAAATCACGGCAAAATATGATCAACTTGTTTTTGGTCGTGATGAAGAGGTGCTTGATTATAAACTTGCGAACTGTTGTAATCCCATTCCCGGAGACAATGTCTTTGGATTTATAACGGTAAGTGAAGGTATAAAAGTCCACAAAAAAGATTGTCCCAATGCCATACAGCTACAGAGTAATTTTGCCTACAGGATTATACAGGCAAAGTGGAAAGATTCAACGCAGGAAGAGTTTAAGGTAGTTATAAAATTGACGGGTATAGACAACATTGGACTTGTTAACGATGTGACCCGGGAAATCTCCAGTAATATGAATGTCAACATTAAAAACATTAATTTTGACAGTAGAGACGGGATATTTACCGGCAGGATAACCGTGGTCGTTAAGAATAACATTATCCTTAAAAAATTAATGGAGCACCTTAAAAAAATAAACGGTATAGATAAGGTCTCACGTGAATAATCTTATACCTTTGCACCCATAATATGAGCAAGAAATCTATTAGTAAAAACGACCAGGCTGTTGTAAAAAATGTCTTTACAAAATACCTGGAGGAGAAAGGACATCGCAAAACTCCCGAACGTTTTGCCATTCTGCAGGAGATCTATAACAGTGATGAACATTTTGACATAGAGTCTCTGTACATCAAAATGAAAAATAAAAAGTACAGGGTAAGCCGGGCGACTCTGTATAATACCATTGAACTTCTTCTGGAATGTGGCCTTGTGCGAAAACATCAGTTTGGAAACAATCAGGCTCAGTACGAAAAATCTTATTTTGACCGTAATCACGATCATATTATCTTAACCGACACCGGGGAAGTAATAGAATTTTGCGATCCACGTATTCAGTCGATCAAACAAACCATTGAGGAGGTCTTTGATATCGAAATAAGCACACATTCTTTATATTTTTACGGAAACAAAAAAACAACCGAATAACCTGAATTTTATGGCAGTAGACTTACTTCTTGGATTACAATGGGGAGATGAAGGAAAAGGAAAAATAGTAGATGTATTTACCAAACAATATGACATCATCGCCCGCTTCCAGGGAGGCCCAAACGCAGGACATACTTTAGAGTTTGATGGCCAAAAACACGTGCTTCACACAATTCCCTCGGGCATCTTTCATGCAAATGCTATTAATCTTGTTGGGAACGGCGTTGTAATAGACCCGGTAATCTTCAAGAGGGAACTTGACAACTTAACCAAGTCGGGAGTTGATTACACGAAAAAACTTATCATTTCCAGGAAAGCACATTTGATCCTGCCTACGCATCGCTTGCTGGATGCAGCAAGTGAAGCTTCAAAAGGAAAAGCGAAAATTGGTTCCACCCTTAAAGGAATTGGTCCAACTTATATGGACAAGACCGGCAGGAATGGAATTCGTGTTGGCGACCTTGAGCTAAGCGACTGGAAAGAAAAATACCGCAACCTTGCCGATAAGCATGAAGCTATGATAAGCTTCTACAATGTTGATATACAATACGACCTGGGGGAGCTGGAATCGGAATTCTTTAAGGCAATCGAAACCCTTAAATCCCTGCAGTTCATAGACAGCGAGGAATATTTGTACCAGGCTCAGAAAAACGGAAAATCCATCCTGGCCGAAGGTGCACAGGGATCATTGCTCGATATCGACTTTGGAACCTATCCTTTCGTTACTTCTTCCAATACTACAGCGGCAGGAGCCTGTACCGGTTTGGGTGTAGCTCCAGGACAGATCAAGGAAGTCTTCGGGATTTTTAAAGCTTACACGACCCGTGTAGGTAGCGGCCCCTTCCCTACCGAGCTTTTTGATGAAGACGGTGAAACTATGGGACGTGTGGGAAAAGAATTTGGCGCAACTACAGGAAGAGCCCGCCGCTGCGGATGGCTTGACATGGTGGCCCTTAAATATGCCGTGCAGGTAAGCGGGGTTACTCAGCTTATCATGATGAAAGCTGATGTTTTGAGTGGCTTTGACACTCTTAAAATATGTACCGCCTATAATTATCGTGGAGAAGAGATCACTCACCTACCATATAATATAGAGCATGAAAATGTAACTCCTATATACACACATTTTAAAGGTTGGGAAAAAGATCTTACTCAGCTTTCATCACCAGATGAATTGCCACAAGAGCTTAAAGAGTACATATCATTTATTGAAAAAGAACTTGAGATCCCGATAAAGATCGTGTCTGTAGGTCCCGACAGGCTTCAGACCATCGAGCTTTAAGAGGTTCCAAAAATGTCATTTTTAAAAGGTGTTGCGAGAGCAACACCTTTTTTTGTTATTAGAAAGAAAACCTTCTTCATCTCTAATTGAGACATTTGGCTATCAAACATCATTCTGAATTTATTTCAAAATCTTAGATTGATCTTTCCACCTCATTTTAGAACCTGAAACAAGTTCAGGTTGATGATTGGCTTGTAATTATGGTTATTTTTCCTGAAGAGAAATAGCTACCTCATCAATAGAAAAGGGATGAACATAAATTATATAGGTTTTACAAATCGATCCAGTGCCATTTTCTGTTTTACCCCTGCCCAAAAGGAGCCGGAAAATGAATTGAAAACATGAAATTCAAATTAGCTTCTGGAAAATTAACGTCAAGATCTTCTGATCGAGTAGAAAAAAAGTTTTGCACCATGGGCATTATTTTTTACTGCACCAAAAAAAATTTTTGCACACAAAAATTAAATTATTAACTTTGAATTGCAAAGTACTTTCTAAATGAAGAGAAAAGAAGAAGATTACATGCAGGACCTTAGGGAGATACGATCCATTATGGAACGCTCCACCAAGTTCCTCTCTCTTAGCGGAATATCGGGGGTCCTGGCAGGGCTCTACGCTTTGGCAGGAGCTTACCTGGCCTTCAATATCTTTGATGATACCGAAGCACTGGTTTACGGGATACCTTCAGGCGAGAACGTGTGGGACCTGCTGCTCATAGGGACAGTGGTGCTCCTCCTCGCAGTCTCCACTGCCGTGGCATTTTCGGTAAACAAAGCCAGAAGGAAAGGGGAAAGAGTGTGGAATCCTGCCGCCAAAAGGATGCTGGCTAATATGGCGGTTCCCCTTGTGGCCGGTGGTTTGCTAGCCCTGGTCTTTTTAGCAAAAGGGCTCATCATGTTGATGGCCCCGGTTACACTGATATTTTACGGGATAGGTCTATACAATGCAAGTAAGTTCACTTATGAGGATGTAAAATATCTGGGTTTTATTCAAATGGTGCTCGGATTGTTTGGAGCCTTCTTTACCGAATATAGTCTCCTGTTTTGGGCCTTTGGATTTGGGGTGATGCATATTATTTATGGGATCTATGTGAACTATAAGTACGAAAGGTGAAAATATCTATAGATGGTTTGCATAAGGCATTTGAGAGCAGGATTAGGCTGGGAATTATGTCTGCCCTGGCTGTAAATGATACGCTGGATTTCTCATCGCTAAAAGATTATCTCAACGTGACCGATGGGAACCTGGCAAGTCATTTAAAAGCTCTTGAAAAAGAAAAATTTGTTGCTGTGACAAAGTCTTTCATCGATAGAAAACCTAATACGAGATACACCATGACAAAACAGGGAAGAAAAGCTTTTGAGGAACACCTGGCAGCACTGGAAAATTTAATAAAGTCACAAAAATAATTTTTTTATACATCTACTTTGAATTTCAAAGTACTCTTTAAAATTATAACATTCACTTAATTAACTCATTATGGAATCCAGCACACATCTATTTAAGAACAGCTTTACCGCAGCCCTGTCAAGGAGGATCCTCATAGGGGCAGCCTTCGCTTTTGTCCTCATTACCCTTTTTGTAATGGGGGTAGACAATCCCGATCCCGAATGGCCAAAATACTGGAAAATACGGCCAATTGTGGTGACCTCTATTGCCGGGGGAATTGGAGGTGCTTTTGCCGATTTCATGCACCTAATGAGGCGAGAAGGAGGCATCTACAGGGGGCTTGGCATTGTTCTGAGCCTGGTGGGATATGTGGTCATTCTTTGGCTGGGAAGTGTTTTCGGACTCGCCGGAACTCTGTGGAATTAGACCTAAAACCCGAAGTCATGAAAGAAAACATCTTAGCTGCAATTAATGATCCGGGGCAATTGGAAAGGTATTACCGGAGCAACAAAAGCGAATTCAGGCGGGATTTCAATTCGGTTTATACCGAGATCCAGGGAAGTTCGCTGGCGCAATTCTGGTATGAGAGACTTAATTTTGAGAAAGAAGAAGTAAGCTGGGGAAGCCGTAAGGAGATCCTGTTCGTTCTTTCTTCTGCCCTTTTGGCCGGTCTTATAGCCAAAATCCCGCATCTCTTAGGAGTAAGCGAGGACTTCTTTTATCCACGGAATATTGGTTTTATTTTCCTTCCGTTGCTTACGGCCTATTTTGCCTGGAAAAGTGAGCTCAACCTAAAGAGGATTGTAACAATTGGAGCTGTTTTCATCGCCTGCCTCCTCTATATCAATCTCTACCCTGCCTCCTCTCCCGAAAATGATATTTTTATTCTCATTTGTATCCACCTGCCTTTATTGCTTTGGATACTCCTGGGTTCAGCTTTTGTGGGAAATGATCTTAGTAACAACTCGCGCCGACTTTCATTTTTAAGCTACAATGGCGACCTGTTGATCATTACTGGCCTTATCCTCATTGCCGGCGGAATTATGACCGGGGTAACCATAGGTTTATTTTCGGCTATCGGTTTAAATATTGAAGATTTCTATTTCAGGAATGTAGTAATATTTGGGCTCCCCGCGGCACCCATCATAGGTAACTATCTAATTCAGAAGAACCCGCAACTGGTGGGAAAGGTTTCACCGGTGATCGCCAGGATCTTTTGTCCGCTGGTGCTCGTCATGCTGGTGATCTATCTGGCAGCCATGCTTTTTGCAGGAGGAGATCCTTACAATGACAGAGACTTTTTGCTGGTTTTCAATGTGCTGCTCATCGGGGTAATGGCGATCATCTTCTTTTCGGTCGCGGGGGCTTCAGAAAATACCCACCTTGAGAAATGGATGTTGTTCCTGCTTTCTGTAGTTACCATCATTGTAAACGGTATAGCTCTTTCGGCAATCATGTTCCGTATTGCAGCGTGGGGAATTACGCCCAACAGGCTGGCCGTGATGGGCGCAAATATTTTGATCCTCACGCATCTATTGCTGGTGGCTACCAACCTTTATAAAACAGCTTCAGGAAAAGGAACCTCTGCTCAACTGGAGCGCTCCATAGCCGGTTACATACCTGTTTATGTGATATGGCTGCTCATTGTTGTTTTTCTTTTTCCTTTATTATTCAGTTTTACCTAAACCTAAATATCAACCTTTAAAAACAATCATTATGAAAATTACAAGACTTACAGGACTAATGCTTACTGCAGCCTTAATTTTACTCCTGCCGTTGGTAGGGATGATCTTCACTTCGGAAGTTGATTGGGGACTTCTGGACTTTGTTGTTATGGGAATTTTACTCTTTGGCACCGCATTCATTATTGATCTTATCTTCAAAAAAGTAAGAACTACAGAAAAGCGTATCATTTATGCGGCTATTGTACTTGGGGTACTTTTCCTGGTCTGGGCCGAACTTGCCGTGGGCATTTTCGGAACGCCATTCGCCGGTAGTTAATTTATTACAATCAATCATTATGAAAAATAGAATTAGTATATCCGAAACTGTGAGCTGGTTTCTGGGATTGATCATTTTTACCCTTGGAATTCTGAACCTCATTTTGATCCATCCTGTCCCAGGGCTCACTTATGTCTTGTTTTCGCTGCTTTTCTTCCCTCCCGTAGAAAGGTTTTTTAGGCGGAAGTTTGGTATTTCAATTCCTTTTGCCGCTCTGTTAGTCTTTGCACTGGTGATCTTCTGGTTTACACTTGGGGTGAGCGACCTGGGGGAAATGTACGGTCTGTAAATTAGCTGAAGACCTACTGCTGAAAGAGCAAAATTTGGACTGGCAATGGCGGGATTATTGCATAATCCTTCTAAAATGAAAAGTTTAAGCTAATGGAATATTTTGTTGATGAAGATTCGATAGTGCGTAAGATATGGGGAAAGAGTGATACCATTCTTTTCATTTTTGCCGGTGCCTCTGCCGAATTTGCTCTCAACAAGGCCGTGGACTGGCTCTACTTTACCGGAAGACTCCCTGCCGATCCTCTGGGGAGGTTGTTCTCCACCGTATCTTATGCGAGGCAGATCGTTTTCCTGCCAAAAAAGGATGCGCTGGCGGCGATTAACAGCATCAATACTGTGCATGCTAATGTGGAGAACAAGCGCGGCAGCCAAATCCCCCAATGGGCTTACCGCGATGTGCTGTATATGCTCATTGGGTATTCCATTCGTGCCTATGAACTGCTGGAACACAAACTTACTGAAGCCGAAAAAGAGGAAGTCTTTAATGTTTTTTACCGTATTGGCCTGGAAATGGGAATCAAGGATCTTCCGGTAAACTACAGGGACTGGCTGCCCGACCGGAAAGAACATTTGTACCGCGACCTAGAAAAAGGCGAATACAGTGTAGATCTCTACTTGCAGTATCGCAAGCATCTCGGTCCAGTTCGTTACTGGTTTCTCATGCAGGTACAGGAGTTGGTTTGTCCTTCGAGGGTAAAGGAGTTGCTCGACCTAAAACCCAATGCAGTCATCCCACCGGCTTTGACTGCCTACAAAGCGAGCCGAAATTTTAAAATGGATTACTTCATAAAATCCCTGCTCCTCCCGTCAGATTACAAAGAAGAGATCAGGGAACTGGACAGGTTTGGAGAAAAAAAAGGTAGACCCGCCGAAGTGTAAATTCTGTTCTGAAGAGGACTCCAAAAAAGGCATTTTTGGAACACCTTATTTTTGCCGCTGAAGACGTGCAGCAGCTTGAAGGTAATCCCAAAACCTTATTCTAGCTAAGAAAAGTTTCAGAAATTTTAATAAATTCTGAAATATTACCACTTCGTTGATCAAAATTCAGGTGAACCTGAAGTAAAATCTTAAGAATTCTCTTTCCGAACAGGAAACATACTTACAAAAAACAAACTCAGCTTTAAGTTTAGCATTAATCTCTTCAAGCCTATCAAGGTCCTTCAGTTTCACAACTTCAAAAATTATTTTGGATCTTAGAAATAGCCCAACAATACAGCTGTAAAATTTAAAAAATAGACCTAATTCCTTTATCTTGCCGGCCTGTCAAAAATTAAAGCTATGAAAGAGAATAAAGTGCTGAATTATATTGAAAATGTCTTAGAAAATATGCCTACTGACTGGTTGAGGCTAACAACCCATCGATTGGACATTTATGATGAAAAGCTGGCAAAAACTCAATTTTTAGACCGGTTTGAATATTTGTATAGTTCCAATAATTCTGAAACATCAGCACTAAGTGAGTTACCAACCGCCTTTGATTATATCCGGTTGGGTCATCCGTTATCTTCAATTCTCGAATGGACAATTGCAGAATTAAATGGCCTAAAGCCGGAAAATGTCATTAGTATCTCATCAAGGACGGTTCCCGTTCTGGCGGTCCTTAGAAAGAACCTGTTGGAAAACAAGAATACCCAGATATGTTATACAGGAGAATTACCCGAATTTTTTGATCCTGAAGCCCTAAAGCGTGTTTACGGTTATAATTTTGAATTAAAGAAAGTTGAGAACCTGGAAGAAATATCGGGATATGACGGAAGTACTATTTACATCTCCCCGCAGGATGAAATAGGTAAAGTTGAGCTTAATTCACATGTCGACTTTTTTATTAGTGTCCACTCTCACCTGGGAAGCATTTTACTGGTAAATGGCGAGCAAAATGAGAGCTATATTTCAGAAATACAGCATGTAAGGAGAAGAGAAACTATTGCAATGACCCCTGCCGATTCATTTTCTGCCTTGCAGCAGTTAGTAGGAAAATCTACTGCTAACCGGCAGGAAAATACTATTGAGGCAAATAAGGTTAAGGTTATAGAGTCAATTAAAAAGATCACCGGCACCAACACAAAGGCTTTACTTGCTTCTAGTGGATTATCTATCCAGTATGCTATCATGATGGGCCTTATTGATGATGCACTTGAAAAGCATAAAGGCAAAGACATCAAATTTATTGTTCCCCCAAATTGTTACGGTGGAACGAACGACCAGGCAAGACGGGTTGCTGCATGTATTGATAATGTTGAAGTAGTGGACCTGCCTGTTGATGGTGACAATGATATGGTTCAAAGTATTGACACTGTATTGGACAGGATCGCTAAAGAAAATGCTGTCCCTTATATCATCGCCGAAATTCCAACAAATCCAAGAGTCGAAGTTCCAGATCTGGAAAAATTGAAAGATGTTTTAAGTAAAGCACGTAAAAGTGCAACAGGTGAAGTTGCCATTGATCCGGTTTTCATTTTAGATCAAACCTTTTGTCCCAACGTTCAATTTCTGGCTAAAGATGGAATACTCTCCAACATAAGAACAATTTCCTATGTTAGTGGATCAAAATTTCCAAGTGGAGGAAAATGTACTGCCGGTTATTGTGTAGTTAATGATAAGGCCGAAGCCTTATTGGAGAAGATCGAAAAGCACCTGGTACTTTGTGATAACGAGGCTACAGGGCTTCAGGTTCAATTATTAGCAGAGCAATTGCCTTCAATGAATCAAAGGATTAAAGATGCTTACAGAAATACCCGTGAATTTGTAAACTTCATCAGGGAGACCTTACCAACGGCGAAGATCAATTTTGTTTCGGAAG
This sequence comes from Salinimicrobium sp. TH3, assembly GCF_026676115.1. Taxonomy (GTDB): domain Bacteria; phylum Bacteroidota; class Bacteroidia; order Flavobacteriales; family Flavobacteriaceae; genus Salinimicrobium. The sequence continues at coordinate 59,326 of NZ_JAPONB010000005.1, forward strand.
AATTGGCTCAGGCAGGATTTACTCCCTCTGTATTTTCATTGGATCTTCCAACAAAAGGAGAAACAGATGAAGAAAGAGAAGCTTATAAAAGGAAATTGAATCAAAAATTGATCGATATGATGATCAATGAAATCCCGAATGAGAGCAAGTATTGTGTGAGCTATGGACAGTTAAAAGGATGTTACTGGACTATTCCTGCGACATCAACACAGGGAACGACCAAAGAAGACGATAAAGATTATATCGCCAGGGTATCATTGTCTCCCAATTTGGATCTTGAACATCATAAAAAAGTCTTTAAAGATTTTGTTGAACAAATTTGATTAAGGACGAGGAAATTACGGGAGTAATTTAGATGCTAAAATTCAAAAAGACTCAGACCTTAAGCGAGATATTGTTTAGGTTACAAGGGGAAATAAATAGAAATTGACAAGCTCAATATAAACCAGATGCATACAAGACGATTAACAACGATCTTAGTCGGGCTAATCCTAATAATTTCCAATATTAGCTGTGATCAAATCACAAAAAAAGAAGTTCGGGAAAATATAAATCCTCACGAAAGAATTGAAGTAGTTAAGGATAATTTCATTTTAACAAAAGTTGAAAATACAGGGGCTGCATTAAGCTTCGGATCAAATTTTCATCCTACTGTCAAGCTATTCATTTTTCAGCTAATGCCAGTTCTCGTGTTGATTTACTTATGTTATTATTTGTACAAAAGTGAAAATATTTCAAAGCTTAATTTCGTTGCATTTACATTTTTCATTGGAGGAGGAATAGGGAATATTATTGATCGTGTCCTGTATAATTCGGTAACAGATTTTATGTTTCTAAAATTAGGACCTCTTCATACCGGTGTTTTTAATATGGCAGATGTTTCGGTTACAATTGCGGCCTTTCTGTTAATAATTGGTTCTTTTAAAAAGGAAAATAAAAAGGAATGCCTCAGCTTATAAGCGCCCGCACTTAGTGCTGTAAACTTTCTTTTCAGGAAAAATTTACTGCTATAGAAGAAGCTGATAATCCCATCCTTAAAAGATTTCCCGCTGCCGCCAATTTCCTTCAGAATTCACTACTTTTGAAGCAAATTTCTTTTGGTGAAGTACGTCCAGATCTTATGCCTTTTCGCAGTCCTTTTTACATTGGGACCAAATAGTTATGCCCAGGAGGGTAAGAAGATTAGGTACGAGAGTGAGCGCACCTTAAAGAATGAGGAAAAATATCCAGGGGCTTTTATCCTTAGCAAAGTGAACGAACAGGTGCATTTCATCCACCAGGGAATCGAGGTCTGGGCAGACCAGGCGATTCATTATGCCGAAGAGAACTTCTTTAAGGCCTATGGAAATGTACGTATGGAGCAGGGGGATACCATCACCATGACCAGCCAGTATGCAGAATACAACGGAAATACACGTTTTGCATTTGCCAGCGGAAATGTTTTCATGCGCAACCCGCAAACGAGCCTGGAAACAGATACGCTTTTCTTTGATCGGGAAAAACAACAGGCTTATTACCGCAGTGGAGGAACAATACGTGATACTGCCAGTGTTCTAAAAAGCCGAATTGGAAGGTACTATCTGGAAGATGAAAAATACACCTTCGCATCTGAAGTAGTAATCACCAATCCCGATTATGTGCTCACTTCAAACCACCTCGACTTTTATTCTGAAACCGGAGGTGCTTATTTCTATGGCCCCACTACCATCAAGAGTGACCAGTCCACAATTTATGCTGAAAGAGGTTACTATGACACCCGCGGGGACACAGGCTATTTTGTAAAGAATTCCAGAATTGACTATGAAAACCGCATTTTAGAGGGGGATAGCCTGTACTTTAACCGAAACACAAATTTTGCTTCGGCTACCAATAATATCAAAGTTACAGACACCATAAATGAAAGTGTAATTCGCGGACATTATGCCGAAGTTTTCCGGGAGAAAGATTCGGTATTCATAACCAAACGCGCCGTAGCCGTAAGCGCACAGGAACAGGATTCGATCTACATCCACGCCGATACTTTGATGGTCACAGGAAAAGCAGAGGACAGGGTGATACGGGGATTTTATGATGTTCGTATGTTTAAAAGCAACATGAGCGGCAAGAGTGATTCCATTCATGTGCGGGAAAGAACCGGGCTTACACAAATGCTAGGGCAACCGGTGATCTGGTCAGAGAACAACCAGCTCACGGGAGACACCATTCATTTGCTCACCAATGTAGAGACCGAAGAAATGGATTCGCTCAAGGTTTTCGACAATGCTTTTATGATTCAAAAGGACAGCATTAGTGGTTACAATCAGCTGAAGGGATTACAGATGTACGGCAAATTCAATGACAACAGTTTGGAGCAGGTGGATTTGGTCAAGAATACCGAGACGCTCTATTACATGAGGGATGATCCCGGAGAGTTGATTGGGATCAATAAAACCCTTTCCAGCTCGATTTCAGTTTTCCTTGAAGAGCAGCAGGTAACAGATGTTTTTTATTATAATCAAATCGATGGAATTCTCTACCCCGAAAGTGAATTGCCCGAGAGGGACCGCACCCTCAAAGGTTTTAACTGGCGGGGTGAAGAACGCCCCCTTTCTGTAGAGGATCTCTTCGCTGACGATCCCCATTATGAGGCGGTGAAAATTGAAGGAATTCCGCTGCCCGAAGAAGAAGAGAACTTTTTCGACAACGAACCCGAAAACGGGCCGCTGCTCAACGAGAAAAGTCGTTTAAAAGAAACAGATCTTCAGGAAAGACCTTCTGACACAATTTCCGGCACCAACAAAAAAGCTGCTCAACCAGAACCACTTTTAAGGCAGGAGGAAATCGACAGTCTTCCCGTTCAGGACACTGTGCAACCGGGTTCGGGCCAAATGCCACGCATGATAAAAAAGCAGGATACCATCTCCCCTGCCGCAGGAAAATTTCCCAAAAAAGAATAAAGATTTGAAACAGGATTTTTTGAAATATCAGGCGCAAACATCGCCTTTTCCGTTGGCGCTGGAGGTTTCCCATGCTTCCGGTTCTTACATTTATGATCCCGCTGGAAAAAGTTACCTGGACTTTGTGGCAGGCGTTTCAGCCTGCACTCTTGGTCACTGCCATCCCAGGGTTGTAAATGCAATAAAGCAGCAGGCAGAAAAATACCTTCACGTAATGGTGTATGGGGAATATGCACAAGGCCCGGCAGTTGACCTATGTAAGTTGCTGGCCTCTCAACTCCCTGCACCATTGGAAAAAACATACCTTACAAATTCGGGTACCGAAGCTATTGAAGGCGCCTTAAAACTGGCCCGCCGTTATACGGGAAGAACCGGAATAATTGCGGCAAAAAGCGCCTATCATGGAAATACCATGGGATCTTTAAGTCTAATGACCTTTGAGGAGCGCCAAAAACCATTTCGCCCGTTAATTGGAGACGTTTCGTGGATAGAGTTCAACAGTGAGGAAGACCTGCAGAATATCACAGAACATACCGCGGGAGTGATCCTGGAAAGTATTCAGGGTGGGGCGGGATTTATTCAGCCGCAAAATGATTACCTCAAAAAAGTAAAAGCCAGGTGTGAAGAAGTAGGCGCTCTGCTTATTCTGGATGAAATTCAGCCGGGTTTTGGCCGTACCGGCAAACTCTTTGGATTTGAGAATTTTGATATGGTGCCCGATATTGTTGTGATGGGAAAAGGTATGGGTGGCGGAATGCCGATAGGAGCCTTTACATCCTCTTCAGCAATAATGGATACTTTGAGTGACAATCCCAAAATGGGCCATATTACTACTTTTGGAGGGAACCCCGTTATAGCAGCAGCAGCATTGGCGACGCTTCAGGAATTGACAGAAAGTGATCTTATTGAACAAACCCTTCAAAAAGAGCAATTATTCAGGAAATTATTGGTGCACCCTTTGATTTCAGAAATTCGGGGTCGCGGATTAATGCTGGCACCAATCTTGACTTCAGAAGAAATAGTGAACGAATTGGTGATTAAGGCTCAGAATAAAGGCCTAATTTTGTTCTGGTTACTTTTCGAAGGAAGGGCCGTAAGGATCACTCCACCGCTAACAATCACAATGGAAGAGATAAAAAAAGGTTGCGGCATAATTATTGAAACATTAGACTCTTTATTGCAGTAAACCTGTGGTGTTAATTACTTTGTTAACAACAAATTTGTACTTTACCACAGTCGCTGTAGAACATTTATAACTTTAATACTGTAGAAATCAGTAAAAACTGCTTATGCTATTAAGCCATAACGAAGAAAACAATTTCTCCCTTACTCGTTTTGAATCGATGCTGAAGACAAATGATGTCTTATTTTTTGACTCCGAGGAGTTTGAAAGTATAATTCATTTCTATTTAGAGAATGGAAAAATTGCCCTTGCCAAGAAAGCTGTTAGACTGGGACTTTCACAACACCCTACCTCGGTAAACCTTAAATTACTCAGGGTAGAGATCCTTGTATTTGAAGACAAGCTTGACCAGGCCGAAGAAATACTGAATGAAATCTATGATCTGGAACCCTCCAACGAGGAAGTCTATATCCAAAAGGCCAATATACTATCCAAAAAGGACCAGCACCAGGAAGCTATTCACATGCTTGAGGTCGCTCTCGAAATGACGTATGATGAAGCCGATGTCTATTCCCTGCTGGGAATGGAGTACCTGTTCCTGGAAGATTTTGAAAATGCAAAACAGAACTTCATGAAGTGCCTGGAAGCCGATGAGGAAGATTACTCGGCCCTGTACAACATCATGTATTGTTTTGATTTTCTTGAACAGAAACAGGGAGCCATAGATTATCTTACCAACTTCCTGGACGGGAACCCATACTCTGAAGTGGGTTGGCACCAGCTGGGAAAACAATATTTCGATCTTAAAAATTATGTAAAGGCATTATCTGCCTATGAATTTGCGATCATTAGTGACGATACTTTTATAGGCGCATACCTTGAAAAAGGAAAGGTGCTGGAAAAACTGGGGAGGTATAATGAAGCCATTGAGAACTATACCATTACAATGGATCTCGATGACCCAACCTCCTTTGCTTATTTAAGGATTGGAAAATGCTACGAAAAACTGGGACTGGATGAATTGGCGTTAAAGAATTACCGCCAAACGGTTCATGAAGATCCCTTGTTGGATAAAGGATGGATTGCCATCACCGACTTCTTTTACAAAAAAGGAAACCATCGTAAAGCCCTTTACTATATCAATAAAGCTATCAACATTGACAGCGAAAATGTATTGTACTGGAAAAGGTATGCCCGCATCAATAACAAATTAGAGCAACTTGAGGAGGCCGAAAGAGGTTACCGCAGGACTCTTGAACTGGGAAACTACGAATTGGAAACCTGGGTCAAACGATGCGATGTTCTTATTAACCTTGGAGAGTTTGAAGCTGCAGTACAAAACCTGTTACAGGCTGTAGAATTCTATCCTGAAACAGCCGAGATAGAATACCGTCTTGCCGGCCTGTATTTTATGCTACACGAACCTGAAAAGGGTAATACACACCTCAATAATGCACTCAAGATGGATTCTGAATATTATATCATCATTGAGGAGCTTTTCCCTTCAATTTTCGCGAGAAAATCGGTGAAGGAGAAAATAAAAATGCACCTTAAATCTTGCAGTTAATTCTTTAACTTTGCGCACTTCAAAATTAGACAATGCGTAGAAGTTTTAAAGATTACCTTATTCTTACGGCAAAAGGAATGGCTATGGGAGCCGCAGATGTGGTTCCCGGAGTTTCCGGTGGTACCATAGCTTTTATTTCGGGCATATATGAAGAGCTCATTTCTACCATTAGCGGTGTAAAGATCGGGCTTTTGCAGACCTGGAAGAAGGACGGCTTCAAAGCCATGTGGACAGAGCTCAACGGGAACTTCATTGTAGCTCTGTTAGGCGGTATTCTGTTCAGCATCTTTACGGTGATGCGCCTTACCAATTATTTGCTTGAAGAACATCCAATCCTCATCTGGTCTTTCTTTTTTGGATTGGTCCTGGCAAGTGTGTACTATGTGGCCAAACAGATCAAGAAATGGACTTTTAATGTCTTTCTCTTTCTGGTCATTGGTGCCGGGGTGGCTCTTTACATTACTTCCCTGCCTCCGCTAACCGCAGCCGCAAGTGATCTCTATCTATTCTTTGCCGGGGCAATCGCAATTTGCGCCATGATACTGCCGGGAATTTCGGGAGCGTTTATTTTGGTGCTATTAGGCGCATATAAAACTGTTAGTGAAGCCGCTCACGAATTTGACCTGAAGATCCTGGGCATTGTAGGACTTGGAGCTATTTTTGGACTGCTTTCCTTTTCCCGACTGCTCAAATGGCTTTTCGCGAATTACAGCACCCTTACCCTCGCTACGTTGACAGGTTTTATTGCCGGTTCTTTAAACAAGATCTGGCCATGGAAGCTGCAACTGGAAACAGTAAGAATTGGGGATAAGATAATTACCCTTAGAGACGAATCTGTAATGCCGTGGAATTTTGAAGCAGAACCTCATACCCTACCGGCAATGGTTCTTATGCTTGCAGGGTTTGCCCTTATTCTTATCTTAGAGGGCCTCGCAGAAAAAAAGCCGGTGCAGGAAAATGCAGCAAACCCGAACGTATAGCGATAAAGTATTTCTGGTCATCAAAGGCATCTTGATGGGTGCCGCAAATAAAGTCCCCGGAGTTTCCGGAGGAATGGTCGCATTTGTTGGAGGTTTTTACGAGGAATTCATTTTTTCCCTGCGGCGCTTCAATATAAATTCCCTCAAACTTATTGTAAACGGAAGGTTTCGCAGCCTGTGGTATTACACAAACGGTCGCTTTCTTTCCCTGCTCATCCTGGGGATGGTGATAAGTTATTTTTCTGTATCCCTTTTGCTGGATTACTTAATCACACACTATGAACTCTACGTCTGGGCCTCCTTTTTTGGGATGATCCTGGGCTCGATCTACTACATAAGCAAGGATTTCGAGGAGTGGAACCAACGTAATATAGGTTTTATGCTACTCGGTATCATTGCCGGGGTGAGCATTAGTTTTCTTGAACCTGCCGCGCAAAATGACAACCTGTGGTTTGTATTTTTCTGCGGAATTGTCGGGGTCTCGGGGATGACGTTACCCGGTCTATCAGGTTCCTTTATTCTTATTCTTTTGGGCAATTACGTACTGCTCCTGGTAGATTCTGTAAACGCTCTTTACCTCACTTTATCTGAAATTTTTCAGCTGGATTTTTCGTTTCTCAATAATGAAGACAGGTTGCGCCTGCTTGAGGTGTTGCTCGTATTTACAGCCGGGTCAATTACGGGGCTCGTCTCTCTATCCCATATCTTAGGCTACCTGCTGAAGCACTATAAAAACGCCACATTTGCAGTTATCATTGGCTTTATCACGGGTTCCCTGGGAGTTGTGTGGCCCTGGAAAGAAGCTGAATTCCGTAGGGATACCGAAGGTGTTTTTCTACTTGACCAAAAAGGTAACAAGATCATAGATAATTACGACAGGTATATTCCGCAACTCGATGAGCTTAGTACCTGGATTGCAATTTTCTTTATAATAGCGGGAACTCTCCTGGTTCTTTGGCTGGCCATTGCCGAACTTAAAAACAGAAAATCTTATGCATAAATTTGGGCTGGTAGGTCGCAACATTTCTTATTCTTTCTCGCGGAAGTTTTTTTCTGAAAAATTTGATCGGGAAGGTATTGCCGCTGTTTATGAAAATTTCGATCTGCAGGACATCAAGGAATTTCCAGAAGTTGTTACCAACAACCCCGAACTCAAAGGCCTTAATGTAACCATTCCATACAAGGAGGTCATTTTCCCATTTTTGGATGCTCTGGACCCGGTGGCCCGGGAAATAGGTGCTGTAAACACTATTAAGATCAACGAAGATGGCAGGTTAACTGGCTACAACACCGATTATTTCGGCTTTACTGAAGCCCTTAAACCTCACCTGAAGCCACATCATCAAAATGCACTTATCCTCGGTACCGGCGGTGCTTCCAAAGCAATTGATTACGCCCTGAAGTCTTTGAACATAAACACAAGATTTGTTTCCCGGTCACCTTCCAAAAATGCCATTTCTTATGAAAATCTTTCTAAAGAAATTCTTGCAACATATACGGTGATCGTCAATACTACGCCACTGGGCACCCATCCAAAAATCGAAGAATTTCCGGCCCTTCCTGTGCAGCATATAGGTTCGCGGCACCTGCTTTTCGACCTAATCTACAACCCTTCAAAAACCGCATTGATGCAGCTGGCCGAATCTCGTGGGGCCACCGTGCTTAACGGGCAGAAAATGCTGGAACTTCAGGCTTTGAAAGCCTGGGAAATATGGAACAGGAGATAGCTGCTTCAGCTCATTTTTCCATTTATAAATAGCCGCAATCCCTTGTTAGGTACGCGGGGAGTTGTTATCTTTCACGTTTATTACTGAATAGTGAACCCTAACATTGAAAGATATGTCTGAGAAAGATAAACTGTTTAAACAGGAGCAGCCGGAGAAAGAGAATAATGACTTGAATTCGCAAGCCGAAAATCCTGTGAAAAAGACAGAAGAAACAGCTGAAAAACCTTCCGAAGAAAAGGAAGATAAAGACCACATTGCCGATGCTATGGTAGATGAAGGAAAATCTGCCGAAGAAAAGAGAAATGCCGAACCCGGCACCTCTGCAGAAGCGGCTATGGATAGTGATGATGAGGAGGAGGAAGGACAAACGGCTTCTCAGAAAAAAGAAACTACAGCATCTCCTTCAAAAAAACCTGTTTCGGAAGTGAAAACTTCAGACAAAACAAAAGATAAAGATTCTATTGAAGAAGCTATGGTAGATGAAGCACAGTCGACCGAAGATAAGAAATCGGCCGAACCTGCCACTTCTCCCGAAGCAGCTTTGGAGACAGATGATGAGGACGCAGAGAAAGCAGCTTCAGCTTCTAAGGAGAAAGAAAATGAGGAGAAGACATCGGGTGAAAAATCTGAGGCCAAAAATCCATTTTTTGACTCCTCCAGTCCGGGTACTTCAGACGAAAAGGTAGAGAAGGAATCTTCCGAAGAAAGTGAAGAGGAAGAAAGTCCTGCGCCAAAGAAAGCCCGCGATGCACAAAGCGAAATGGAAGAATCTGTAGCCGAAGAAAGGGAAGACGAGACTGCAGGAGAACGCCACGGGATCGAGAAGAAGGATTACCATGCGATGAGCAAGGAAGCCCTGGCCGATGAGCTGGAAAAACTTCTTAAGAATGAAAAGGTACAGGCTATCAAAGAGCACGTGGAAGAGATACGTGCCGAGTTCAATGCTAAGCTAGATGAGGAGATAGAAGAAAAAAAGGAAGAATTTCTTGCTGATGGCGGAAATATCATTGACTTCCACTACTCCACCCCTCTAAAAAAGAGATTTAATTCCCTGTATTTTGATTACAAGGAAAAACGAAATAAATATTACCAGCAACTCAAGCAGGACCTCAACAAGAACCTCGAGAGAAGACTGGAAATAATTGAGGAGTTAAAAGGCTTGATCGATGTGGAAGAGAACATCAATACTACCTACAAGCACTTCAAGGATTTGCAGGATCGCTGGAAAACGGCAGGTCCCATCCCAAGAGACAAGTACAACACTGTTTGGAATACTTATCACCATCACGTAGAGAATTTTTATGATTTTCTGCACCTCAACAGGGAGTTTCGGGATTTGGATTTCAAGCACAACCTGGAGCAGAAATTAAAGATCATTACCCGCGCAGAGGAACTTACACAGGAAGCCGATACTAACCGTGCTTTCCGGGAGTTACAAATGCTCCACAAGATGTGGAAGGAAGATCTGGGACCGGTAGAGAAAGAATACCGGGATGACATTTGGCAAAAGTTTAGTGATGCCACTAAACAGATCCATGACAAAAGGCAGGAATTTTTTGCGCAGATGGAAAAGGATTTTGAGAAAAATCTTGAAAAAAAGCAGCAGATCATTGAGCAAATAAAAGAAATAGCTTCAGAAAGTTATAAGTCTCACAGGCAGTGGCAACAAAAGATCACCGAAGTTGAAGCCTTACGGGAAGCCTTTTTCAATGCGGGAAAAGTGCCACGTCATGTGAATGACGAGACCTGGAAGAAATTCAAGGAGACCGTACGTAGCTTTAATCGCAATAAAAATGCTTTTTATAAGAACCAGAAAAAAGAGCAATACGAGAACCTGGAGAAAAAACAGGAACTCGTTAAGTTAGCCGAAGAGCATAAGGATAGCGACGATTTTAAGGCCACTACGCCGCTTATGAAAAAGATCCAGAACGACTGGAAAAACATTGGACATGTTCCCCGGAAGGACAGCGACAAGATCTGGAAAAAATTCAAGGCCGCCTGTAATCATTATTTCGACAGGCTTCATGCTTCGAGAAACGAAGAGAACCAGGAAGAAAATGAAGCCTTTGATCAAAAGAAGGAGCTCCTGGAAAAACTGAAAAATGTAGAACTATCCGGCGATCGTAAACAAGATCTTCCTACCATTAAGAACTTTATTGAAGAGTGGAAAAAACTTGGACGTGTCCCGCACACCAAGCGTTATATAGAAGGAAAGTTCAACAAAGCCCTTGATCAGGCTTTTGATAAGCTCGACCTGGATAAGAAACAAAGTGAGATGCTTAAGTACGAGAATAAAGTACAGGCTCTTGAAAATTCTGATGATTCCAGAAAACTGAATAATGAGCATTATTTCCTTACCAAAAAAATTGAGGAAACAAAGGCAGAAATAAGGCAGCTGGAGAACAACCTGCAGTTCTTCTCAAATGTAGATGACAAGAATCCACTGGTACAGGATGTTCACAAGAACATTCAAAACCAGAAGGATCAATTAAAGATCTGGAAAGAGAAGCTGGAAAAAGTAAAATCCCTTTACGATCAATAAGATCTAAACGGACATTAGTAAAAGAAAAACACCTCTTGAAAAATGACATTTTTGAGAGGTGTTTTTTTATGTTCGTTACTTAAACCTGCTTATCTCTGCTTGGCTTCTTCCCAGTAGACATCCATTTCGGCCAGGGTCATATCTTTAAGGCTCTTATTTTGCTCCTTAGCTTTACTTTCCAGGTACTGGAACCGTTTAATAAATTTCTTGTTCGTACGCTCCAGGGCATCTTCGGGATTTACTTTTAGGAATCGGGCGTAATTGATCATACTGAACATCACATCCCCAAACTCCTCCTCTATCTTTTGTTGATTTTCTGAGTTGATCTCATGTTGGAGTTCTTCCAGCTCCTCCTGTAGCTTTTCGAATACCTGTTGTGGCTCCTCCCAGTCAAATCCAACCCCTGCAACTTTATCCTGGATCCTGCTGGCTTTCACTAGGGCCGGCAAAGATGCAGGTACGCCTTCCAGGACACTCTTTTTGCCTTCTTTTAGTTTTAGCTGTTCCCAGTTTCTCTTCACATCTTCCTCATCGTTCACTTTTGTGTCGCTGTAGATGTGGGGATGGCGGCTAATTAATTTTTCAGAGATACTATTTGCAACGTCTGCGATATCAAAATCCTTAGTCTCGCTCCCAATTTTTGAATAGAAGACGATGTGCAGTAAAAGATCTCCCAGCTCCTTTTTCACCTCCTGCAAGTCATTGTCGAGAATGGCATCTCCCAATTCATAAGTTTCTTCGATGGTAAGGTGCCGCAGACTTTCCAGAGTTTGCTTGCGATCCCAGGGACATTGCTCCCGCAATTCATCCATTATTGTGAGTAGCCTGTCAAATGCTTTGAGCTGTTCTTGTCGTGAATTCATTTTCATGATCTTTAAGAAAGGAAAGGTAAGTTTTACTCAAATAAAAAACCAACTGAGAACAGTTGGTTTTTTATTTATAATTCCTGCAAGGCTATTATTCTTCGCCACCGGAGTCTTTTGTAGCTTTTTCGGTTTCGGCTGTTTCTTCCGAAGCTTTTTCATCTGGCTTACTAAAGTCGGTATAACCTTTACTCACCAAAAGATTGTACCACTGGATGATCTTTTTGATGTCGCTTACATATACACGATCCTCATCATAATCGGGCAGTACTTCACTAAAGTACTCCTCCAGTTTTGCCTTGGATTCCTTGTGGCTTATTGCCTCTCCCCCGTTCTCCTTATCATAGATCTTCTGGAAAACCTCACGCAACGGGATTTCTTCAGTATAGGTATATATGGCGATCTCACTCAACAAGCTTACATTGTGACGCATGTTTACAGAGATCTTTTTTCCGTCTAACATAGATTCAGCTACAAAACCTCCGCGGGTTTGTGCTTTAAGTTCATACAATCCCGGTTTGCCGGAAATTGACAACACTTTATCTAACTTCATATTTTTTATTTTTTGGAAGGCAAATATCTTACCTCCTGCCTAGAAAACAAAACTAATTAACGGCCTTTTTTAAGTTCGGGGAATTTCATGCGGTAATCAACCTGAATCTTTCCCTTAGAAATGTTGGAAAGTTTGCCTTTAATAAGTCTCTTTTTAAGACTACTTAGCTTATCTGTAAATAAAATACCTTCTATATGGTCGTATTCATGCTGGATCACACGCGCCGCGATGCCTTTATACTCCTCCACGTGTTTATTAAAATCTTCGTCAAAATATTCAATTTTGATCTCGGGTTTCCTAAAAACGTCTTCTCTCACTTCAGGAATGCTTAAACAGCCTTCATTAAAAGCCCATTCGTCCCCAGTCTCCTCCACAATTTTTGCATTGATAAACACCTTTTTTAAAGACGCCAATTCCTTTTGTTCTTCTTCAGAAAGCTCTACGTCTTCAGCAAAAGGAGAGGTGTCTACAAGAAATATTCTAATTGGCAGCCCTACCTGTGGAGCTGCGAGCCCAACTCCATATGCGCCATACATGGTCTCCCACATATTATCCAAAAGCTCTTTCAACTTGGGGTAATCCTCCGGAATATCTTTGGCTTTCTTTCTTAATACCGGATCTCCGTATGCTGTAATTGGTAATACCATTCTTTAATAAATATTGTATATTTTATATTGAATAATTTATAATCTATATTTTTTTAAAAACTACTTCAGGTTCTTCAGAGCCGTAATTCGGGAAGCAATAAAAATTGAAGTCAATTCTTTAGCTTCCTTTAGCGCCTCATTAAAATCAACATGTTTTGCCATACCCTCATCTCTCAAAAATTCAAGCCAGAAAATACACTCATCTGCTTCCTCAATTACTATTCCTAACTTGGAAATAAATGCTCTTTTTGACTGACCAAGACATGCTGCCCTGTAATTGGCCGCAACAGAGGTAGAACCTCCTAATTAATTGTCCTTCAATATGAATTCCCAGCTTATTCTTTGGCAACTCAACTGCCAGTTTAACACATTTGTGAGCAAAAAGATTTGATCTTTTCTTGATTTCTTCCTTCATCATCTTTTTATATTGAATTCAATATACCATATTCAATATAAAATCACTTATAAAGGTATGACTGCAGTATAATAGTTGCGCTTATCTCATCTACAAGGGCTTTATTTTGTCGCTGCTTTTTTTTGAGTCCGCTGTCGATCATGGACTGGAATGCCATTTTAGAGGTGAAACGTTCATCTACTCTTTCGAGTTTCATTTCGGGAAAATTTTCTATGAACTTCTTCAGGAATTCCTGAATGCTCACTTCACTGTGAGACGCAGTATTGTCCATTTGTTTAGGCTCTCCCAAGAGGACAAGTTCAACATTTTCATCAGAAAAATATTTTTTTAAAAAAGGCAGCAGTTCGGCCGTAGGAACTGTAGTTAATCCCGAAGCTATGATCTGTAGCTCATCGGTAACTGCAATTCCGGTGCGTTTTGTGCCGTAATCTATTGCCAGTATTCTGCCCATAATTCGGCGGCAAAGATACGGGTTAATTCGTGAACCTAAAAATGGGTTACATCCGCCGCGATACTCAAGCCTTCAGCTAATCTGAGTTAAATGTATTACCTTCGCACAACAGGCAGCCTGCATAAAAAACCTCTGTAAAAGGTCATTTTCAGCAGGTTTTTCTGCTTAAATTTCACTTCTTAAGTGGAAGGATATTTAATTAAAAGAAATAAAATTTTCAAAATGGAACATCTTAAAGGGATCATAGAAAAAGCGTGGGACGACAGGGATCTTCTCAATAAAACTGAAACTACAAATGCCATTAGGGAAGTAATTGATTTGCTCGACGAAGGAAAACTACGGGTTGCCGAACCTGTAACCGATGGCTGGCAGGTGAATGAATGGGTGAAAAAGGCTGTAGTACTATATTTCCCTATTCAGAAAATGGAAACCCTGGAAGCAGGAATTTTTGAGTATCATGATAAAATTCCACTAAAAAGAGGTTATAAAGAAAAAGGAATAAGAGTAGTTCCCAATGCAGTAGCAAGACATGGGGCTTATATTTCCAGCGGAGTCATTATGATGCCAAGTTACGTGAACATTGGAGCTTATGTTGATGAAGGTACGATGGTAGACACCTGGGCAACTGTTGGAAGCTGCGCCCAAATTGGCAAAAATGTGCATTTGAGCGGCGGCGTTGGTATTGGCGGCGTATTGGAACCCTTACAGGCGGCGCCGGTAATTATTGAAGATAATGCCTTTTTAGGATCCAGAAGTATCGTTGTTGAAGGTGTAAAAGTGGAAAAAGAAGCAGTTCTTGGAGCTAATGTAGTTCTAACTGCATCCACCAAGATTATAGACGTTACTGGAGATGAGCCGGTTGAGATGAAAGGAATTGTGCCTGCGCGTTCTGTAGTGATACCCGGAAGCTACACCAAGAAATTTCCGGCGGGAGAATACCAGGTGCCATGCGCTTTGATCATTGGAAAGCGAAAGGAGAGCACCAATAAGAAAACTTCTCTAAATGATGCTTTGAGAGAACACAATGTAGCAGTTTAGATTGTTGATACCTTATAATACAATAGAAAGACTGTTTGAAAGTGCGGTTTAATCTCAACCTGAAATTTTTCAGGCTCTAACCGGCTTAGGTAATAAGATTCTGAAATAAATTCAGAATTACGATTATTTAGATGCTCAAACAACCTCCAACAGGAGCTATGAAGATACTTGTGATTCAGCAGAAAATGATAGGGGATGTACTTACGTCCTCTATCCTGTTTGAAGCCCTTCGGAAGAAATATCCTGAAGCAGAACTGCATTATCTTATTCAGCCTCACACCCGGCCGGTCGTTCAAAATAATCCTTATATCAATAAACTGGTTATTTATGATCCAGCTCTTAATAAAAATCCGGTCAAGTTTCTGTTTTTTGGAAAGCAGATCAGGAAAGAAGGCTACACTCATGTGATCGATATCTACTCCAAAATAAGCACGGGAATCATATCGCTGTTTACAGGAGCCAGCTGTAGGCTGGGTTATCATAAGAAATACACAAGTTATTTCTACACTAAAACCTTTACACCTGTTAACGAGCCGGCTACATCTGCAGGATTGGCTATAGAAGACCGGATGCAGTTTCTACAGGGACTTCAAAAAGATTTTCCGAAACATTCGCGACCAAAGATATACCTGGACAACCTGCAGAAGCAAAAAGCCGCAGTAAAATTAAAAGCAGGAGGAATTTCTTTTGAAAAACCTTTGATCATGTGCGGCGTGCTTGGAAGCTCAAAAAATAAAAGTTACCCGTCTTCTTATATGGCCGCTTTATTAGATAAGGTGGTGGCGCAGGTAGAAAATTGTCAAATTTTATTCAATTACTCCCCCTGCCAGGAAAAAGATGCTCTTGAAATTTACAATCTTTGTAATCCTGTCACCAGATCCAGAATATTTTTAAAGCTTTATGCCCTGGAACTGCAGGATTTCATTGCCAATTGTGCCACCTGTGATCTTTTTATGGGGAACGAAGGCGGTGCAGCCAACATTGCCAAAGCCTTAAAGATTCCCTCGTTTTCCATACATTCTCCTTCTGTAAAAAAAAATTACTGGGGAATTTACGAAGATGGAGACAGGAATGTTTCGGTACATTTGAAAGACTTTCGAAAAGAAGCATTTAAAGGCTTGTCAACCAAGGAGATCACAAAAAATGCTGCAGGTTTTTATGAACTGCTGGAGCCAAACCTTATCTTCGCCAAACTGAATCCTTTTTTACAGAAGGTGATTTTGAAAAAATCTGAAGAAAAGTACTTATGAAAATTGTCATTTTAGCCGCAGGTATAGGTTCAAGATTAGGAAATCCTTTCCCGAAGCCCCTCACACCTTTAAAAGGAGGAAAAAGCATCATGGAAAAACAGGTTGAGAACTTTTCTGAATATTTCAATGAACATGATATTTCTGTTGTTGTAGGCTTTAAAAAAGACCTCATCATGGAACGTTTTCCCGACCTCACTTATATCTACAACCAGTTCTTCGATGCCACCAACACCTCAAAGAGCCTTTTAAAGGCACTTAAAAAGTATAGAAATGAAGATGTTCTTTGGATCAATGGAGATGTTATCTTTGATTCCGAACTCTTTTCTGTATTGAACAGGGAAATAGAAGCCAGCCATTCTTTTGTTGCTGTCAACACTTCTCGTGTTGCCGAGGAAGAAGTCAAATACACCCTGAAAAATGGCAAAATTGATGAACTTTCCAAGCAAGTAAAAAATGGTCTTGGGGAAGCTGTGGGTATTAATTTTGTAACAAAACAAGATATGCCGGTACTGCTGGAGCAACTTGAGAACTGCGATGACAACGACTATTTTGAGCGCGGAATTGAAAAGGCTATTGCAGAAAATAACATGCAGGTGAACGCCGTTGATATTTCAGATTTCCGGTGCATGGAAGTAGATTTTAAAGAAGATCTTGAAGCTGCAAATAACCTCTTTTAAAAATGAAAGTTGTCCTCTTTTGTCAATATCCTTACGCCTTTGGAATCCTTGAACCAATAATGAAGGTGCTTAAACAGAGGAATTGCGATTACCTCTGGTTTCTAACAGAAAATCTTAAAGAAAGCTTTCCCTTTAAAGATGAACCGCACACCTTTGATCTTGAAAAGTTGGTATCCTATGAAAGTGACGCCATCTTCTGTCCTGGAAATGAAGTGCCACATTACGTGCGGGGTGTAAAAACGCAAATCTTCCATGGGCTGGCAGGAGAAAAAAAAGGTCATTTTAAAATTCGCCATTATTTCGATCTTTACCTTACCCAAGGGCCATTCTTCACGCGCCGTTTTAATAGAATGAAGAGAAGGCACCGCAACTTTGAAGTAGTTGAAACAGGTTGGCCAAAACTTGATATTTACGGAAAGAAACATGATAAGTACAACTCTGATAAGGCCACTCTACTTGAAAAACATAAAGCGTCAAAAATGATACTTTATGCTCCAACCTTTTCCCCATCGCTCACCTCAGCTTCGTTTTTATTGAAGGAGCTTGAAAAACTGGCTCAAGAAAAAGACTACCTCATCCTGATAAAGTTCCACGATAAGATGGCCGCCGAATTGATACAGCAATTCCGGAAGCTGGCAGCCGACAATAAGAATATCATTTTTGAAGAGGAACCAAATATTGTGAAATTCCTGCTGATGGCAGATTTGCTTATAAGCGATACTTCGTCTGTAGTTTACGAATTTCTGTTACTCGACAAGCCAGTAGTCACCTTTAAGAATAACTCTGAAAACATTTTGTGGAGCGACATTAAAGATGCTTCCCAACTGCAGCAGGCAGTAGAAAAAAATCTGCAACAAGATCCTTATCGGGAAGAGCGAAAAGAGATCATTTCAAGCTATCATCCTTACAGTGATGGCAAATCTGCCGAAAGAATGGTTGATGCCGTGGAACAGTATATTGCCGAACATGGTGTACCGGAAAGACGTCGTCTCCCCTTCCTTAGAAGGAGGAAAATGAACAGGATGTTTAGAAGGAAATTATGATTTCTTTCTAAATTAAAATCTGAATACTTGGATTAAAATCATATCACATGACAGAACCTCTAGAAAATATTCAGGTTGATGCCGTTATAACCTGGGTGGATGGAAATGATAAAAACTGGCAGGAAAAAATAAATGTTTATTCTGAATCTAAAATAAATTTCTCTTCTGAAAATCATCTGAAACGGTACAATTCGATTGGAGAAATTGACATTGCAATTAAATCTATAATCAAGTTTGCTCCATTTATTAAAAATATTTTTTTAGTAACCGATGATCAATCGCCTGAATCTTTTGATTCCTTAAAATCATTAGCTCAAAAAAATGGTATAAACCTGGAACTGGTTGATCATAAAATTATTTTTAGCGGATTTGAGGAATATCTACCCTCCTTCAACTCGTGCTCTATTATATCGATGTTATTCAAAATACCCAACTTATCTGAGCATTTCATTATTTTTAATGATGATACTTTTATAATGAAAGAAGTATCGGTAAGTGATTTCTTCATTAATGGAGAACCAATTATACGAGGTAAATGGCAACATTTTAATGAAAATAAAACATTAAGAAAATCCTACCGTGAAGTTTTGTCTTTTTTAAATATTCCGCAAAAAAAAGATAAGATCAGTTTCAAGACATTACAACAAAACAGCGCCAAACTGGCTCAAATGAATAAATACGTTAGACGTTTCCACACGCCGGTTAGCGTGAGAAGGTCAACACTTACAAACTTCTTTAAAGAAGATACCCTACTTAGAAAGAATATACAATACAGGTTTAGAAATCAAGATCAATTTCTTTTATCTTCTTTATCTGAGCATTTGGAGATCAAAAATGGTACTTATCATTTTCGGAATTTTTCACAATTAACATACTTTCGATCGTATAAAAAGCTATGGCTAACCAAGTTAAAATTGAAGTGGTATAGAAAAAACCAGAGTAAACTCTTCATCACATTCCAAAGTTTGGATATGGCAAATGATAAAATATTGAATTATATTTTGAATTGGATAGAAGAACGACTAGATAAAAACTAAGATGTTCTTTTAAAATGTTATTTGCTACCTCTCGATTTTCAATGGTAGGAAACCCTGGTATTTAGGAAACCGGAATCTTTAGTTGAATTTATGGATTGGGTTTCGCATTTAAATGTTGCTGAAACAGACTTTGAAAAAAAGGCTTTTTCTAATTCTTCAGGTAAAACGGTGACTTTGATTTTTAGGCCCGGATTTAATTCTTTAAGCTCTTTATTCCTTTTTAAATTTTTTCTTTATCATTTCTTTTTTATCACGTTTTGTAAAAAAGCTTTGATTAAAATGCCACATTTGATCAAAAACTTCAGATGAAGATCGCTCTGATTGTTTGGCATATTCATCTGCCATAATCTCGTAAATCGCTCTTTCCCTTGTTAAACGTTTAAAATTCTGCATTCTTTCAGTGAAACTTAACCTTTTAAAATTCATCCTGTTGAGATCAACCAGGTAAAATTTAAAAGTATTTTCATGGATCTGGATTAAGGTATTTCCGGGGGAATGATCTAAGAATTCTATTCTTTTTTCATGCAGCTCAAATGTGAAACGGGTAAAAGCCCGCAGGATTTCTTCATGCCCTTTCTTTTCCAAATTTAAATCTCTGAAAGTAAGATCATAATCGAGTTGCTCACTTACATAAAAACTTTTTAGAAAGGCCACAGAAGTCACTTCTTCTGCATAAGCAACGGGAGCCGGGGTGTTGATTCCTCTCTTTAAAAGTTCCTGAGCATATATAAAAGATCTTTCTGCTTTTGATTTTCTGAAGAAACGATAGGCTATTTTATTTACAGCATTGGGAACTTTGAAAGCCTTGATATTCAGCTCCTTTTCATTTAGTGATATTGCCTTTACAATATTTCTTTTGCCCGGGCCAATTTTACGTCCCTCGTTGTCAAAATTGTCAAGAGCCTGAAAAATTTCTTCTTTATAAGAAGAATATGCTTCATCTATGATTACTTTCATATTATTTCCCGAACTTTTAAGCAAAGTTAGCTTTTTGAGTTTGCATTAACTTTAAACTTCAGAGAATATAGGCTTCTTTCTATCACTTTAAAATTTGAGGGTAATTATTTTTCGATACATCTTTATAACTAAAATATACACTTCCTAAAATAAAGATTGAGAATCAAAGCTTCATACCTGCCAAAAATAGCAACGTAACTACCTATTTTGCATCCATCTCTACTTGACTAGATTTATTTTACCTTCGCAATTATAGCCATTGAAAAGACGAGTACAGAAAAAGTTTTATGAGAATCCTTCATTTATCGGCAGTAAGAAATTGGGGCGGCGGTGAAAAACATATTGAAAACCTTTGCCTGGAGATGGCTGAAAACCATCCCGAAGTTTTCAATATTATTCTGTGCAGGAAAGGAAGCCTTTTTGAGCAGAGTCTTATAAAGCGAAATCTCAAGCATTATACCTCTCCTGTCTTTACAAATTTCGATTTTAGATATGCGTTAAAAATAATTTTTATCTGCAAGAAAGAGAATATTGATCTTATTCATATTCACGACCCCAAAGCTCTTGCATTGGCTGTGGCTATAGATAAATTTAAAGATCTCCCTCCTTTTATCTTCAGTAAAAAAACCTCTTTTCCAATCCGTTCCCGACGGCAAACCCTGTACAAATACAATTATCCGAAAATTAAAAAGATCCTTTGTGTTTCTCAAGCTACCAGGGAAATAAGTTTAGAGGTCCTTGACTGCCATGAACGCCTGGAGGTAATTTATCACGGGACCCGATTGAAAAACAAGGACAAAAATCCGCCTTTTTGGATAGCGAAAAAATATAATCTTCCCCATGATGCAGTTATAATTGGAAGCATCGCAAACCATATAGAAGCCAAAAACCTGGAAACTCTTGTAAGAACTGCCGACTACCTGGTTAACCAAAAGAAGCAGAAAAATCTATTTTTTTTCCAGGTGGGTAACTTCAGTCATAATACTATAGCACTTAAAAAATTGGTTCGGGATCTGGAATTGGAAGAGCATATATTTTTTACAGGATATGTTCCTGAAGCTTCAGCATTTATTCCACAGTTTGGCATGATGCTGCTCACTTCAGAAAGTGAAGGAATTCCGCAGGTGATCTATGAATCTTTTTATTACAATGTGCCGGTAGTGAGCACAAATGTTGGAGGAATACCAGAAGTCATTGAAAATAAAATTAATGGTCTTTTGAATGATCCATACGATCATAAAGGATTAGGTGAAAACCTGTTGTTTTTGCTTGAAAATCCACAGGTAATCCCGAACTTTGCAAAAATTTCCAGGGAAAAACTGTTTAAGCACTTTACCAGCCGCATCATGGCCGGAAAAACTCTGGAAGCCTATAAAAATGCTTTAAATGGTAGACTACACTGAAGAACTCAACAATGCCTTAGCCGTCCTTAAGAGAGGTGGAAT
Organism: Salinimicrobium sp. TH3; assembly: GCF_026676115.1. Classification (GTDB taxonomy): domain Bacteria; phylum Bacteroidota; class Bacteroidia; order Flavobacteriales; family Flavobacteriaceae; genus Salinimicrobium. The sequence continues at coordinate 80,577 of NZ_JAPONB010000005.1, forward strand.
CATTTTATATCCTACAGATACGGTTTGGGGGATAGGCTGTGATGCCACCAACGCAGACGCAATAGACAAAATTTTCGCCCTTAAGAAAAGAAGCGAGGAAAAAGCGTTGATTTGCCTGGTTTCAGATTTTAAAATGCTCAACCAGTTCGTGGAGGAAGTTCCTGAGGTAGCTTATGATATCCTCAAATATGCCGCTAAACCCACCACGATTATCTACGACAAACCCATTAGAGTTGCCGAAAATCTTGTTGGAAAAGATAACACCCTTGGGATAAGAGTAACCAAAGATGAATTTTGTCAAAAACTGATAAAAAAATTAAAACGACCATTGGTTTCTACTTCGGCAAACATTAGCGGTGATCCTACCCCTGAAGTGTTTGGACAGATTAATGCAGGAATTTTAAAAGGTGTGGACTATGTGGTAAATTTGCAACAGTCTATTAAGACCCCTAAACCTTCGGCTATAATTAAGCTTAGCAACGACGGAAAAGTTAAAGTGATTCGTAAATAAAGTAGTAAAAAAAGTCAAAAGGGCCACGAATACACGAATAATTAGTAGCTCTCACTGGGATGTGTAAAACTGAATCGTAAAATATATGGCCAATATTTTATATAAAGATGAGAGTTATGCTGTTGTAGGTGCGCTGTTCGAAATATACAACAATCTTGGGAGTGGTTTTTCGGAAATAGTTTACAAGGATGCTTTAGAGTATGAACTCAAAAACAGAAAAATTCATTTTACACGAGAAAAAGAGTTTTCCGTTTCTTATAAAGATATCATTCTCCCACATAAGTTCTATGCTGATTTTGTGGTGGACGAAAAAATAATATTAGAGATTAAAGCGGTGGAAACTTTGCATGATAAATTTTTTGCTCAGTGTATTAACTATCTGAAAGTTTCGAATTGCCGATTGGCAATTTTAGCCAATTTTCATAAAGATTTGCTTGACCATCGACGTATTATTTTATAGAAATTATTCGTGAATTCGTGGCCAAAAAAAGAAAAGAAAAGAAAAGAAAAAGAAAAGAAAAGAAAAAGAAAAGAGAAGTGAACAACTATAAACAGGCATTAACCAACAACATCTTTAAAGTAATTTCTCTGGCAGCAAAAGAACTGGAGCTTGAGAGCTATGTGATTGGCGGATTTGTAAGAGATTACATTCTGCAACGGGGAGAGCACAAGGATATAGATATTGTGACGGTTGGCAGTGGGATTGAACTTGCCCAAAAAGTCTCTTCACTTCTTCCGCATAAACCCAAGGTGCAGGTTTTTAAAACCTATGGGACGGCTATGCTTCGGGCTTATGATATGGAGATAGAATTTGTTGGGGCCCGTAAGGAAAGTTATAGTGAAGAAAGTAGAAATCCAAATGTGCAGCAAGGTACTCTTGAAGATGACCAGAACCGAAGGGATTTTACAATAAATGCTCTTGCATTAAGCCTTAATGAGGAAACCTACGGAAGTCTCCTTGACCCATTCAACGGATTGCAGGACCTCAATGCCGGCCTTATTCGCACTCCGCTGGATCCCGACATTACTTATTCTGATGATCCTTTGAGAATGCTGAGAGCTGTGCGATTTGCTTCTCAACTACAATTCAGGATTGAGAAGGATTCCCTGCAGGCTATTATTCGCAACAGGAGCCGACTGAAAATCATTTCCCGTGAAAGAATAGTAGAGGAAATAAACAAGATCTTATTATCGAAGAAACCTTCGGTAGGTTTTAGTCATCTTCATAAAACGGGCCTTTTGAGATTGATCCTGCCAGAGCTTACAGCGTTGGAAGGCATAGATGAAATTGAAGGTCAGCGGCACAAAGATAACTTTTGGCACACGCTGGAGGTGGTAGATAATATATCAGAAAATACAGACGACCTTTGGTTGCGTTGGGCTGCATTACTCCACGATATAGGAAAAGCTCCCACCAAGAAATTTGACGAAAAACTGGGATGGACCTTCCATGGCCATGAGTTTGTAGGCTCTAAAATGGTTTACAGGCTTTTCAAGAGACTAAGGATGCCATTGAATGAAAAGATGAAGTTCGTGCAGAAGATGGTGTATATGAGTTCACGGCCTATAGTTCTTTCACAGGATGTGACAGATTCGGCCGTTCGCAGGCTCATATTCGACGCAGGAGAAGACATTGAAGATCTAATGACACTGTGCGAAGCCGATATAACTACCAAGAATCCCCGTAGGTACCGCAAATATCACAACAACTTTAAAGTCGTTAGACAAAAGATAAAAGAAGTTGAGGAACGCGACCACGTTCGAAATTTTCAACCCCCGGTATCGGGAGAAGAGATCATGGAAACTTTTGATCTTAAACCTTCCCGGGAAATTGGAATAATAAAAGATGCCATCAAAGAAGCTATTTTAGAGGGGGTGATCCCTAATGAATATGATGCTGCCAAAGAATATATGCTTCAAAAAGGCAAAGAAATAGGTTTATCTCCCAATTAGTTTATGCTATACTTTCACATGCACCCCTATGAAAGACAATAAAAAGGTAGTTTACTGGCTGTTTACCGGCTGTTTCTTGATTTTTGTAATGGTTGTAGTTGGAGGGATCACACGTCTTACCAACTCCGGACTTTCCATTTCGGATTATAAATTGATCACTGGCACTATTCCTCCCCTCACAGAGGAGCAATGGGTCGCCGAATTTGAATTTTACAAGCAGTTCCCCGAATATCAAAAACTGCATTACCACTTTACCCTTGAGGATTTTAAGGGCATTTACTTCTGGGAATGGTTACACAGGCTCATTGGTCGTCTTATTGGCCTGGTTTTTATTATTCCATTTCTTTATTTTCTCTTCACAAAACAGCTTACTAAGCCTACGATCTACAAATCTTTAGTGCTATTATTTTTGGGAGGTTTCCAGGGATTTCTGGGTTGGTATATGGTAAAAAGCGGCCTGGTAGATATGCCTTCTGTTAGTCACTATAGACTAGCAGCACATTTGACCACTGCCTTTGTCACTTTTGCATACTGCTTCTGGGTGGCTATGGACCTGATCTATCCAAAGAAAAAACAAATTAACACGAGCTTCAGGAACCTCGTATGGGTGGGAATGATCATTTTACTACTTCAAATAATATGGGGAGCTTTTGTAGCCGGTTTAGATGCCGGTTGGATCCATAATTTCTGGCCCTGGATGACCGGCGGGGAATGGGTACATGAAACAGTTTATATAGAACAGAATCCTCTCTGGAGGAATTTTATTGAAGGAAAAAGTGGCGTGCAGTTCGTACACCGTTACCTGGCGTATGTTGTGGTTGCAATAATCCTTTATATCTGGTACAGATCGCGAAATTTGCAACTCACCCTTCCGCAGCAAAGAGGAGTGCAATGGCTTGTGGGACTGGTCTTTCTACAGTTCCTTCTCGGCGTGCTCACGCTCATTTATGCTGTTCCTTTGTGGCTTGGAGTCGCTCACCAGGTAGGAGCTTTTTTCCTGCTCACTGCAATGACTTTTACCCTGCATAGATTTAGTCGTTAGCTAAAATTTCTCATCTAAAAATGTATCTTTGCAATCCAATTTTTTTGACTTATGCTGTATAGATTTAGAATTATCCTTGATGCCGAAGAAGATGTATTCCGTGACATAGAAATTATGTCGGAAAACACCCTCGAAGATTTACACAATACCATACTGCAATCCTTTGGATTTGACGGCACCGAGATGGCTTCTTTCTACATAAGTGATGACGAATGGAACCAGGGGGAAGAAATTTCACAGTTCGATGTGACCGAAGGCACAGGCTCTGTAAGGTTAATGAACGAAACGACCCTTGACAGCGTGGTTTCTGAAACCCAAACTAAGCTTATTTACGTATACGATTTCTTTAGCATGTGGACTTTCCTTGTGGAACTTGCAGAGATCGCAGAACCCGATCCTCAAATGGATTACCCAAACCTGCTGTTTGTCCATGGGCAGCTACCTACCGCCGCTCCAGAGAAAGAATTCCAGGCCGAAGAAGACGATCTTAGTCTTGACTATGATGATGATTTTGATGTAGACGATTACGACGATCTTTCTTTCGACGAGAATTGGAACTAGCTTAAATTTTTCTATTTTTCCGCCTTTATTAATCCGGTAACTTAACCGCACCTTTTCAATATGATCAATTTATATAACGCTCACATTGACTCTCTTTCTATTCACAGAGTTGGCAACAAAAGCCGGAACGAGAACATTTTCCTTTCCGCACAACCCTTTCACCTTAATGATGAGATCACTCCCCTTGTAAAAGAGTATTTTCTCAAGCCGTTTCGTGATAAAGAGGAGAATTATTTTCAGTTTTCTAATGACGTGGATGTGGAATTCAACCCATTGTTCGAGATTGCCGGAAAGATATTTGATAACCCGCAGGCAATCCACGAACAGTCAAAAAAGATCACAACACTGCTTTTTGAACAGTCGGCCCACCCGCACATCAAAAGCGGCGAGGTGTATGTTGTATTTTTCGACAACATGATGCTCGACAATGAAAAAACTACTGCAATTGGGATTTTTAAATCTGAATTAAAGCATGATTTCCTTCAGTTCCAGGAAAAAGAGAGCATACTGGAAATGATCATTCAGCAGGGGATCAACCTGAACAAGCTGGATAAAGGAGCTCTTATCTTCAACAAAAACCGTGAAGAAGGTTTTAAAATTCTTTCGGTCGATTCCAACAGGTATGATACCAAATACTGGCTGGAGAATTTCCTCGGAGTTGATGTCATGGCCGATGATAATTTTCACACCAAAAAATACCTGAAATTCTGCCAGAATTTTGCCAAAGATGTAGTTCTTCCCGCCGAAGATAAAAAGGAAGAAGTGATGTTCATGAACCGAAGTGTGGATTATTTCGCAAAAAATGATGACTTTGAAGAAACTGCATTTCTGAATTCAGTTATTGACAACCCTGCCCTTTTGCCCGAATTTCAGAATTATAAGACCGAAAAAGCACCAAAATACAAGATCGAGGATCTTACCAGTTTTCCTATTTCAAACACGGCGGTAACTTCTGCCCGTAAGTCGATCAAGAACGTCATCAACCTCGACACAAACATCCAGATCAAAATGGACTTCATCAATCCTGAGTCGGCTGAAAAGTTCGTGGAAAAAGGCTGGGACGAGGAAAGGCAGATGTATTACTACCTGGTTTACTTTAATAAGGAACAGAAAAGCTAGAAAAAGAGCCAAGAGCCAAGACTAAAAAAGGAAGGGTCTCAAAAATGTCATTTTTGAGACCCTTCCTTTTTTATTATTCCTTAATAATTAAACCTTAATCATTTAAATAAGTCTTTTCATATTCACATCTTCATAATTCCTTTTTACGAAATCAAGAGCTGTTCTTATGATTTGCCCCATGGAGCGTGCCCTTTTGAATTTCATATCGCTGGAGAAATCATAGAGCTCTTTGCGCAGTTGTTTCACGTTGGACTCATTTGATATCTGGTCGTTAAGGATACAGCGCATTAATTCTTTGTAACGGGATTGTGCGTTGATGATCCTTTTGGCCAGCAGAGAACGTTCTTCCCTCCTATATTGCTCTATAGAGGATTCCTGCAGCTTCTCCTGCACCAGTTGTACCATCTTTAAGTTTTCCTTAAAGAATTGCGGCCTGTATACTTTTAAACTTCCTTCAAAGCATTGCTGATCAAAATCGATAGCTCTTATTTGATACTCCACGTGATCAAAATCGTGGGTGGGAATGATCACGTAATTGTAGGATCGCATATCTCCCAAAAGCCGGATCGTACAGCGCTCATTGAATTTCACGAATTGTTTCGCAATTTGCGTTTTCGCCCGGTCATCACACATTGGCAGTTCATCTTCAATAAAGACATCGCCCGGGATCCCTGCAATATGCTCCTCAATTAAGGTATCCCGGTACACCAGGAAATTAATCCTGTGCGGGGAAAGTATATGCTCAAATTCAAGTCCGTAAATACGAGAGGCATCTGCTTTTTTAACGTAAAAATAGGTGAAACTGTCGTTGAGAATATTTCTGATCTTTACACGAAAAGGTTTTGAATTTCCAAAGGTGCAGTAGTCAATTGCATCCACATTAAGAAATTCGAGCGAATCGTCACTCCCATCGGAATGCAGGATGGTATATACCTGTTTGAGGCTGTTGTCAATATCATCCCTTTCATAATCGGGATAATAGCAACGCACCCAAAAGGTATCTTCATCATGTTGATCATAAACTACAATCGAACCCGAAAACCTCAGCAGATCATCGTAAAAGACGGGAATTTTAGTATTTCGGTTATATTTTGCGAGGTATTTATGGAACCGGTCATTTACCGGAAAGGATGGTTTTTTCTTTGACATTAATTTTTCCTGCATACCCTGAATTTCCTCAAAAATAAGACTTCTTTTTCTTTCGGCCTGTAACAAAACGTTAACTTAGGCGTCAAATGTTAAAACCGGTTTATTTTGAGTACAATTCTTCGTCTTAACAATCTCACCAAAAGATTTGGTCCCGTTACTGCGGTCAAGGATCTTTCTTTCTCCATTGAAAAAGGTAACGTTTATGGCATCCTTGGTCCTAACGGAAGTGGAAAATCTACTACCCTTGGTATCGTTTTAAACGTAGTGAATAAAACCAGCGGCGACTTCCAGTGGTTCGATGGCACACAAAGCACCCACCAGGCCCTTAAGAAGGTAGGAGCTATCATTGAACGTCCTAATTTTTATCCTTACATGACGGCCGCCCAAAACCTGGAGCTCGTATGTAAGATCAAAAATGTGGCTCCAAATAATATTGATGAAAAACTTGAATTAGTTGGCCTATTAGACAGAAGGTACAGCAAATTTCGCACTTTTTCTTTGGGTATGAAACAACGGCTCGCCATTGCCTCTGCTCTACTCAATGATCCCGAAATTCTTATTCTGGATGAACCCACCAACGGCCTCGATCCCCAGGGAATACATCAAATAAGGGAGATCATAACCAGGATCGCATCTACAGGAACTACCATTTTACTTGCCTCTCACTTGCTGGACGAGGTAGAAAAAGTTTGTACTCATGTAGTGATCATTCGCAAAGGTGAGAAATTGTACAGCGGACCTGTAGACCAAATGAATGCAAGTTTTGGCTTTTTCGAACTAAAGGCATCAAATGAAGAGAAACTACTGGCACTTCTAGATTCCCATCCCGCATTTGGGAAGGTGATCCAAAAAGGAGAGCTTATCACTGCCTTCCTGGAAGAACCTTTAGAACCTGAAGCTCTCAACACCTACCTTTTTGAAAACGGATTAATCCTTTCACAACTCGTGAAACGTAAGGAAAGCCTCGAGGAACAATTCCTACTGTTAACTAACCAAATTTCTGCCTAATGCTACGATTACTTAACATAGAATATCACAAACTACGCTATAGTAAATCTTCGCGGGTTTTGGTCACTACCTACTTTATCCTTATTACTTTTATTGCGCTCATAGCATCTATAGAATTTAACTTTGGAAATGTCAACTTCAGGCTGGCAGACCAGGGAATCTTTAATTTCCCTTACATATGGCATTTCAACAGCTATATTGCTGCTACTCTTAAGTTATTCCTGGCCATTGTGATCGTTTCTATGATGTCCAACGAATACAGTAACCGTACAATAAAGCAAAATCTTATCGACGGCTTAAGTAAAAAGGAGTTCATCCTTTCAAAATTCCTTACTGTTGTTTCTTTCGCACTGTTATCGACTCTTTTCCTGTTCATAGTTTCTTTGATACTTGGCCTGTCTTTTTCAGATTATACAGAGATGAACATCATCTTTTCTGATATGGAATACCTGCTGGCCTATTTTATTAAGCTAACAGGGTTCTTTGCTTTTTGTATGTTCCTGGGAATTTTCGTGAAAAGATCGGCTTTTGCGCTGGGCTTCCTGTTCATTTGGTGGATCCTTGAGAGCATCTTAAGGGGAGTTATGGAGTATAAGATCTTCAGGGATTCTAATATTGCCGAAAATATTGCACAATTTTTTCCGCTGGAATCTATGGCTTTGCTTGTTAAGGAGCCTTTTACCAGGCTTAACGCAGTACAGTCTGCAGCCACTCAATTGGGATCGGAGATCACGAAGGACTATTCCATTCACTGGTATCAACTTTTAATTGTGATCCTGTGGATAGTTATCATCGTTTACCTCTCTTATTTACTGCTGAAGAAGAGGGATCTTTAACCGGCCTGATATTAAACTTCTTAGGAGCAGGCAATATTTGTTGGTAGCTTTAAAATTGGTTATTTTTGCAAGTCAGCAAAAAATCCTATGAAATTTAAAGTAAAGTCAGATTTTAAGCCCACGGGAGATCAGCCGCAGGCTATAAAGCAACTGGTTAGCGGAATTGAAAACAATGAACGATACCAGACACTTCTTGGAGTAACAGGATCGGGGAAAACCTTTACAGTCGCCAACGTAATCGAAGAGGTTCAAAAACCTACTCTTGTACTTGCACATAACAAGACCCTGGCCGCCCAGCTTTATTCTGAATTTAAGCAGTTCTTCCCTGATAATGCGGTAGAATATTTCGTAAGTTACTACGACTACTATCAGCCGGAAGCTTTTATACCCTCCTCGGGAACTTATATTGAAAAGGATCTTTCGATAAACGAAGAAATTGAGAAAATGCGTCTCAGCACCACCTCTTCCCTCCTCTCCGGAAGGAGAGATGTGATAGTGGTAGCTTCGGTTTCCTGTCTTTACGGTATTGGGAACCCGGTTGAGTTCAAGAAGAACGTTGTTTCCATTGAAAAAGATATGGTGATCTCACGAACACAGCTGCTTCATAAGCTTGTGCAAAGTCTTTATTCAAGGACCGAAGCTGAATTCAACCACGGGAACTTCCGAATTAAAGGAGATACTGTAGATGTCTATCCAAGTTATGCAGATAATGCCTTCAGAATTCACTTTTTTGGAGATGAGATAGAAGAGATTGAAGCTTTTGACCCGGCTACAAACGAGGTTATAGAGAAATATGAACGTCTTAATATCTATCCTGCGAACATGTTCGTGACTTCGCCCGATGTACTCCAGGGAGCTATACGGCAGATCCAGGATGATTTGGTAAAACAAGTAGATTACTTCCAGGACATAGGAAAACATTTGGAGGCAAAACGTCTTGACGAGCGCACAAATTTCGATCTTGAAATGATAAGGGAATTGGGCTACTGTTCTGGAATTGAGAACTACTCGAGGTACCTGGATGGTCGTCTACCGGGCACAAGACCTTTCTGTTTACTGGATTATTTCCCCGACGATTTCCTTATGGTAGTGGATGAAAGTCACGTTACTATCCCGCAGGTACATGCGATGTACGGAGGGGACAGATCCAGAAAAGAAACTCTGGTCGATTACGGTTTCCGGCTTCCGGCAGCAATGGATAACCGTCCGCTTAAATTTGAGGAGTTTGAAATACTTCAGAATCAGGTGATTTACGTAAGTGCTACTCCGGCAGATTATGAACTTCAGAAGACAGAGGGAATGTATATTGAACAGGTAATTAGACCTACCGGTTTACTGGATCCTGTAATTGAAGTGCGACCCAGTCTCAACCAGATAGACGATCTCATTGAGGAAATGCAGGTGAGGATCGACAAAGACCAGAGGATTTTAGTTACGACCCTTACAAAACGAATGGCCGAAGAGCTAACGAAATACCTTACCAGAATTGATATTCGCTGTCGCTACATACATAGCGATGTCGATACATTAGAGCGGGTGGAAATTATGCAGGACCTTCGAAAAGGGCTTTTTGACGTGCTGGTTGGAGTAAACTTGTTACGGGAAGGACTTGACCTTCCGGAAGTTTCCCTGGTGGCAATTCTCGATGCCGATAAAGAAGGTTTCTTAAGGAGCAACCGTTCCCTTACGCAGACAATTGGCCGGGCTGCACGCCACCTGGAAGGAAAAGCCATTTTGTATGCTGATAAAATTACAGATAGTATGCAAAAGACTATTGACCAGACGGAGTACAGGCGTGAGAAACAGCTGAAGTACAACGAAGTCAACAACATCACTCCCACCGCGCTTAAAAAGTCTTTTGAGAATATGCTGGTGCGTAAAAAACCAGAGCCCTATGTGTATGAGGTTGCTCCCGATCTAAAAGCCGCAGAGGCTGAAACAGAATTCTTTAGTAAACCACAACTTGAAAAAAGGATCAGGGAAAAAAGAAAGGCCATGGAATCGGCGGCTAAAGAGCTGGATTTTATGACAGCGGCAAAATTGCGTGATGAAATCAAGATGCTGCAGGAAAAAGTACAGGAAACCTCTTAATGTGTTAAAATTTTTATAGAGTGCTGTAAAACAGGAAGATATTTAAGTATATTGATTTTTATTGGTGTCTCCCCGAGAAAAAAAATGCACTCGTGTACAAACTTTTGTTATTGGGGATCGTACTCCTCTTGATTTCTTTTAAAACAAATGCGCAGGTAGGGATCAATACCCATGACCCAAAAGCCCAACTGGATATAAGCATTGAAGATCCGGCTTCGCCGGAAAATACAGATGGCATTCTTATCCCGCGAATGTCAAATTTTCCAGCCACTAATCCAACGGAAGCTCAACACGGGATGCTGATCTTCCTCACCTCTCAAAAATTGGAATTCCCAACAGGATTTTATTGGTGGAATTCCTCCCTGGTAGCCTGGGAAAGTGTGGGAAGAAAAGCTACATCAGATTTTTACAAAATTGGAACAACATCTCCCTCCACCAGTCCAGAGGATGCGGTCTTTAGAAAAGGTAATGTTAGCATTGGCGGCTCTTCCCAAAATGTTAAACTGAAGGTGATAATTGATGATAAGGAAGATCATTTAATACGTACCGGCCTTGAAGTTGACAACGCAAGTTCGACAGCAAAAAATGTTACTTACGGCATTGTAACCAGTAATAATACTGCAACAGCCGATAAAAAGTATGGAATAAAAAGCTCTGTTAGTGCCAATGGAATTGGTATTCACTACGGCATTTTTAATGAGGTGAATCAGAATACAAATGAAGAGATCTACGGGATCTATAATGATGTAGGTAAGACATTTGGGTCCACAAAAAACCACTATGGAATCTACAACGAAATTGGAACAGTACAGGGGAATGGCTTTGTCTATGGCATATACAGCACGGCCTATGGGAATGATCCAAAAAAGGTATATGCAGGCTACTTTTCGGGGAGAGTAGGCATAGGAACAACAGGAAATGATTACGTGTTGCCGGATGTGAGAGGTTCCCATGACCAGGTTTTAATGACAGATGCAAGTGGCATTGTGAGCTGGAAATATCCATACTCCGGCACCTATTCCTCCACTGCCTCTAATACCGGAGCTTTTATAATTCCCGAAGAAACTTACTCCCTTCGCATCAATAACCAGGTGAGCAGCGTTGTAATTCCCGACGCCGCTACTAATAAAGGCCGACTAATTTACCTTATCAACTGGCCCGGAAACTCAAAAAAGATTCTGGATTTTATAGGCAGTAACGACCTGTTTGATATTACCACAAATTCAACAGTGACTAGTATTGATCCGGGAACAAAGTACCTCATTCAGAGTGCCGGCAACCGGTGGATCCTTTTGGATAAATAGATTAAAGAAAAGGATTGGGCTAAAGCCCTAATGACATTTTAATTCTAAATCCTCCGGATAAATTCGGAGGCAATTCATGGATAGACCAGGATTTCTTGTGAATGGATGAGAGCCTGTAGACATGAATTACCTCCCCTTCAAAAAGAGGCATAAAAAGTTCTCTTCAATAGCCTTTAAACAAAAAAAGGACACCAAAAAATGGCATTTTTGAGAGGTGTGGGGCTAAAGCCCTTTTTGATACAGGATCCTCTTACCTTCAGATAAATCCGGAGGAAATCATGGACAGACCAGGAGTTCTTGTGAATGGATGAGAGCCTGTAGATATGAATTACCTCCGCCTTCAGGCGGAAGCTCAAGGTGTAATCAATCCTGGGCTTTAGCCCAATAAAAAACTCAAAAATGGAGGGTTATTATAATTTTGATACATCAGCTTATGCGATCTCATTTATTTGATTAGGCTGTAGCTTCTTAACCGATCTTTCTAAACGAATTCTTACATCCACAGCAGTTAAATCATTCTGAGTAGCCATAAGAGGATTGAGGTCCAATTCTGCAATTTCGGGCACAAGAGTCAGGAGATCTGAAATTTTTACAATGGTGTCAGCAAACAATTTGATGTTGATACCGGCCTGACCTCTAATTCCTTTTAAAATGGGTGCTGCTTTTAGATCTGTTATCATTTGTAAAGCCTCTTCGTCTGAAACAGGAGTCATTGCAGCACTAATATCCTTTAAAACCTCAACAAAGATGCCTCCCAATCCGCATAAAATGACATGAGGATAATTTGTTTCTTTTTTCGCTCCTATGAACAATTCCATTCCCTTGATCATAGGCTGGATCATGACAGAAGTTGCTCCTTCGATTTGCATCAACTTGTGGAAATTATCATGTAATTCGACTTCGTTTGAAACATTCAGGATAACTCCGCCAACATCAGATTTATGCAACGGCCCTTCAACTTTTAGAACTACTGGGTAAGTAACAGAATTTGAAATATTGTTTAGCTCTGCTTGATTCCTTGCCTGAAGTGGAACGGCAAATTTCACTCCTGCAGTTTCCAACAAACTAATTGCAACTTCTGTAGGCAAGTACCCGTCAGGAAGTGCATTTATTAACTTTCGGATTTTTGTAGAAAATTGTAGGACAGGATTTTTAGTTTTTTTACGCACCGGTGTTTGATTATAAACTTTGGATAAGGCCTGTCCAAATAATACCTCATCATGGAATGCGATATTTCCTTTTTTAATAAATTCCCTGATCTCATTCTTCACATTCACTACTGAAGGCAATACGGCGTAAATCGGCTTTTTAGAAGTGTTGATTTTTTTATCCAGTACTGCATATACATCATCCACAGCGGTTAAACCGGGACTCCCGAAGATCACAGTTATCGCATCAATTTGGGTCGAGTTCTCACAGTACTCAATAATGGCATCTAACTGCCCAGCATTACCGGTCGCTAGAAAATCAATAGGATTGGATACAGTTGATCCATCAAATAATTTATCCAATAAGGCTTTGCTTTCTTTACCTTCTAAATGTGGGATCTTTAATCCATTCTTTGATAATACATCTGTCAGCATTACAGCAGGCCCGCCGGCATGGGTAATAATGGCTATATTCTTTCCTTCAGATTCCTTTTGCTGAAGTATTCCGGCAACAGTAATGAGTTCGTTCCTGCCGTAGCAACGTAAAATACCGGCTTTTTTAAACAATGTATCTACAAAAACATCTGAATTGGCTATAGCTCCTGTATGTGAAGAAGCCGCCCTGTTTCCTTCCTCCGAACTTCCGGCCTTAATTGCCGCAATTTTACAACCCTTACCTATAAGGGAGGCTGTATGTTCCAGGAATTTAAGCGGGTTCTTGATGCTTTCAATGTAAAGCAGTTTTACTCTTGAACTTGTTTCTTTGTCAAAAGAGCGGTCCAAATATTCCAGAATCTCCTCCACTCCTATTTGAGCACTGTTTCCAACGGTATACAAGCTAGAAAATGTTAGCCCCATGCTCTTTGCTGCTTCAATAATAAAAACTGCCGTCGCACCGGAACCTGATATAAAGTCAACACCATTCTCATCCAGTTTTGGGATGGGCGTTGTAAAAACTCCTGTGTAATGCTTGTTTATTAATCCAATATTGTTAGGACCCAATAAACTCCCGCCCGCTTCATTGATCAACCCGACAATTTCCCTTTCCAGCTTTGCACCGGCTTCATCTTTTTCACTGAAGCCTGCCGAGAAGATAATAAAGCCCTTTGTGTTCTTCTTTTGAGTAAGAACTTTAACGGCTTCAACAACATATTTTGCAGCAATGGCGATTATCGCCAAATCTACTTCAGGCAAATCATTGATGTCATTATAAGATCTCACCCCCTGCACCACGTCCTGTTTGGGATTGACCACAAATAAGTTCCCTTCGAATTGATGGTCGAGCAGGTTTTTCAAAACTCGGCCACCAGGACTATGAATATTATCAGACCCCCCAACAACAACGATGCTTTTAGGATGAATTAATTTGGGATGAAGCATAAAAAAAATAATATAATATTAGTAAAGAAAGAGAATTGAAAGAAGATTTTAACTGATATTCATCAGCATCTGTTTGATTAGATATTAGTTAATTTGATAGAACAGTCAAAACTTTTTAGGCTATGTATGCATTTTCGAAAGCAGTCAATTCCATGCATTCAGAGGACGTTAAACAATTGATGAAACAAGCTTCCGGCAAAAACCTGATCTCCTTTGCAGGTGGTATGCCCAACAATGATCTTTTTCCGGTAAAGCAAATTGATGAGATCTATAATTCTTTACCTGAGGATGTCAAAAAGTTGTGTTTTCAATATGGTCCCACTTCCGGTTATCCTCCTTTGATCAGGTCCCTGGAAAGCTATTTAAAAAACAAGGGATTGGCAGTTGATGATAATAAAATTTTGATCACTACAGGTTCCCTGCAAGCGATATCGATAATCACTCAGGAATTTGTCAATGAAGGAGATATTATACTTACAGAAAATCCTTGTTTCGTTGGAGCTTTAACGGTCTTTGAAACTTTTGGAGCCGAGATACACAGCATACCTATCGACGTGAATGGCATCAACATCGAAGCCTTAAAAAGTAAGATCGAATCCTTGGACCGGAAGCCGAAGTTCCTATATGTAACACCCAATTATCATAACCCGGCAGGCATTATTTACACACCTGAAAAGAAAAGAGAACTCCTGGAAGTTTTATCGGGTACAGGAATTATTCTTGTTGAAGACGATGCTTACAGTGATCTCTATTTCAACGGGGAAGAGAAATCTCTGACTAGAGCCATGAAATCTTATGGCGTTAAAGATGTAGAAATCATCTATACGGGATCATTTTCAAAAATACTGGGTCCGGGTTTTAGGTTGGGTTACATGCTTTCTTCTGAAGAGATCTTCGAAAAAGCTGAAACGGTTAAACAGGCTCTAGATGCCTGTACTTCCAGTTTTATGCAGATACTGGCCAATGAATTTCTAGCACAAAATAAACTGGAACCTTATTTGACATTTTTGAGGAGTGAGTATCTGGAACGAAAGAATATGCTTCAAAAATATTTAAAAACTTACATGCCTGAAGAAGTCACCTGGAATGAACCCAAAGGTGGTTTTTACGTCTGGCTAAAATTACCCCCACACATTAGATCAACAGACATATTTAAAGAAAGTGTTGCCAAAGGAGTAGTATTTGTAACCGGAAGAACCTTTGATCCTGCCAGTCAAAAGGATGACAGGTTGCGACTTTCCTTTTCTAATATGCCCAAAGATCAAATTGAAAAAGGAGTCATTATCTTATCCAAAGCAATAAAAAAAGTGCTCCAGAATTCTAAAATGCAAATCTCCTGATCGTTTTTTTAGGTGCTAAGCGAAAAAAGTATCGGGAATAAAACCAAGCCTTTTTCCCGATACTTTTTTTATAAAGAACTATTATATCTACTCTAAGAATTAGCCAGATTGGTTATTCCTTCAGCTACTTTTTTTCCTTCAGCAAAAGCTTCAAGGTTTAGCTTGATGATCTTTTCACTTTTATTCTGAAACAACTTTTTAATGGCTTCGATCATGCTGTTTTCTGATAATGGAATTATCGCTGATGCAGCTCCCAATAAAACGATATTGGCCACTTTTGAATTACCAATGGCTTTGGCAATTTCTGTAGCGTTTATAATGACGTGATTGGGATGCTTCTTTATCTGGTCAAAAAGATCTTTTTTTTCAGGGTAATTGGAAGTATTAATAAAAGCCTCCGAATCTGTAACCAGCCAGCCATCCTTCTTCAAAAAAGGCATATATCTCAAAGCTTCCATGGGTTCTACCGATAAGATCAAATCAGCTTTTCCTTCAGGAATGAGATCAGAAAATATTTGCTTGTCCGATATTCTTACATGGGATTGTACAGCACCGCCACGTTGGCTCATCCCGTGAACTTCAGATTGTTTAATGAACAAGTTCTCGCTTAAAGCAGCAGTATCCAAAACCGCAGCGATGGTAAGGATCCCCTGACCACCAACACCCGATAATATTATATTTGTTTTCATCTGTTTAATTTGTTCTAAGTGAGATACTTTAGTTGAGTGACGCAATTCTGGCCTTAATTTGCTCTTTTTGATCCCTTGATAATCTAACGCAGGGCCTTTCAGAAATAATGACCGAAACACCTTTGTATTTTAATTCCTTTCGCAAGACTTCCACGTTTTCTTCGTGGTTCTTTTTTAAGGGTACTATAGTTTTAAGATGATCGGGATGAACCCCAATACCTAAACAAATTTTGTGCAATCGGCCTACTGCAGAAGATTCCTGAGCTCCTGTCATAGCAACAGCCGAGTTATCTGAAATGATGATCGTAACTGGTGTATTTTCATAAACCGCATCCAGAAGTCCCGTCATGCCCGAATGTGTGAAGGTGGAATCTCCTATAACTGCAAGAGCATTCTCCAAACCCGCATCTGCGGCGCCTTTTGCCATTGTAATAGAGGCTCCCATATCTATAAGTGTGTTTATAGTACCTAAAGGCGGTAAAGCTCCCAATGCATAACATCCAATGTCTCCAAAAACGTTTTTATTCCCTATTTCTGGTATTAATTCATTAATAGCGTTAAAGAGGTCTGTATGACCACAACCTTCACAAAGTTGTGGAGGTCTTGGAGTTACCACCGAAGGGATAGGGGCTATCTCGTTTTGAAAAAGCCCCAGGGATTTCCCCACTAGCTTAGGGTTCAGTTCTCCCGTTCGCGGCAGATCGCCCGATAATTTTCCTTTTATTTTATCGTTATCATCAAAATAGTTGTGAAGCAATTCTTCCACTATGGGGTATCCGTCTTCCACAACCAGGATTTTTTCACAGTGGTTGTATAATGCTTTTACTTTTTCTTTGGGTAAAGGGTATTGCGTGACTTTTAAAATAGAATAATCTGAGTCATCATCTCCCAGATTTTCCATCACATAATTATAAGCTATTCCACAAGCTATAATTCCTACTCCCCTGCTTTTACCTTTTTTCAGGCTGTTAAGGTCAGATTTTTCTGAATATTCAATAAGAGTTTCCTGTTTATTGACCAACAGATCAAACTGCTTTCTGGCATTCATGGGAAGCAGAGCAAACCGCGAGGTATCTGATGGTAAATTGATATCATTTGGATCACGTCTTTCCTTTACTTCAATACCTGCACGGGAATGCGATAAGCGGGTAACCAACCTTAACAATACAGGTAATTTCAATTCTTCCGAGAGATCAAAGGCATAAAACATCATATTATAGGCTTCCTGCTGATTTGATGGTTCAAGGATTGGAATCATTGCAAATTTTCCATAGAACCGGGAATCCTGTTCATTCTGCGAAGAATGCATAGAAGGATCATCGGCCACTACGACAACAAGTCCACCATTGATTCCGGAAACAGCCATATTCATAAAAACATCTGAAGCTACATTCAAACCTACATGTTTCATAACCACCATGGATCTCTTGCCAACATAGGACATTCCCAAAGCTGCTTCCATGGCCGTTTTTTCGTTAACAGACCAGGTGGTGTGTATCTTTAATTCTTTAGCAAGTTTGGACTTTTGAATGTATTCGGTTATTTCAGTTGAAGGGGTGCCGGGATATGCATAAACACCGGATAGACCTGCGTCGATACTACCCTGAGCAAGTGCTTCATTACCTAAAAGTAAACTTTTCATCTGTTTAAATTTGATATTGCGTAGTGGAATGACCCGATCTTTATCGTCATCCCCCAAAACGATATAGTTGTGCAACTAATTTAGAAGATTCAATGTAATTAGAGTATGATCTTCATCATGCCCTGGTACTATAAACAATACAGAATTGCTCAAATGAAATATCTCAAAAAACGCCTTTTTTGGCAATAATTAAGCTGAAGTCCTTCCAAAATCCAAAAAAATACCTACCAGGTTAGAATGCTTATTAAATTACCTCCACATTTAGGTCGAGGTATATAACCTACCCTTCCTTACTGCTTAGTCCAAACAAAAAAAAACGCTCCCGTAAAGGAACGTTTTTTACACTTTGCAAAACCTTACATTATTTGATATCAATCATTCGTTTGGCCTGTACCTTAGCATCTTCACGTTTTGGAAGCTCAATTTTTAATACTCCCTCTTTGTACTGTGCAGAGATCTTTTCGGGATCTACTGTTTCAGGAAGACTGAAAGCACGTTTAAAGCTACTGTAGCTAAATTCCCGACGGGTAAATCTTCCACCATTCTCCTTTTTCTCATCTTCTTTTTTTACTTCAGAAGAAATGGTAAGAACTCCATTATCCAACTCCAGGTTAAAATCTTTTTTAGTCATACCGGGAGCGGCAAGTTCGAGATGAAAAGTATCATCGTCTTCAGAAATGTTTACAGCAGGTACGCTGGTTCCAATGCGGTTCATTCCAGAGTTTCCATTGTCCATCCAGTCGGTTTTGAACATGTCGTCAAAAATAGATGGAAGCCAGTTGTCTGTGTTTCGTTTTACAAGGTTCATAGCTAAATATTTTTAAGTTATACAATTTTATTTTTCAAATTTTACCAGTCAAATTAAATACCAGTTCATAAAATACGTCATTTTGTCGGCGTTAAACCCTTTTAAACTGTCATTATGTCTTTATTGATAAGGTTTTTACAGAAACGCTTTTACTTTGCTTTTGAAACTTCCTTAATTCATTAGGCTTATGTATTTTTACAGCTTAAAACTCACCTATGCCTCTATCTAATAATGACATCTTCAAGAAACTGAGAGTTGCTTTAAAACTACGGGATGAGGATATTGTTCATATTTGCTCTCTCGTGGATTTCAAAGTCACCAAAAGTGAGATTGGAGCTATTTTTCGAAGTGAAGACCATCCAAAATATATGGAATGTGGGGATCAATTTCTACGGAATTTCCTCAATGGTTTAGTGATCTACAAACGTGGACCTATGCCCAAAAAAGAAGAAAAAAAGTAGCCCATGGAAGTAATTGCCGAGAAGAGAATCGTCACGGCTTCTGAAGTTGCCTCGCTCAATAAAAAATACCGGAATCTTAACCTACATGAGAGAATAGAAGAACTCTACAAGGATTTTAGTCTTACCGAAATAATGCTTACCAGCTCCTTTGCTGCTACCTCTGCTTTTCTTTTAAAACTATTTTCGGAGGTTAACCGCGATCAACTTATATATTTTATTGATACCGGCTACCATTTTGAAGAAACCCTTAAGTACAGGAAAAAGTTGTCTGAGCTTTACGGTCTTCGGGTGAAATCTATTAGTGCTATAAAAGAGGAACACGACTTTACAAGAACTGATGAGACATGGAAAAAAAACCCCGATTTCTGTTGTCACATAAACAAGGTGAAGCCCCTGGATTTAATCAAGGCAAAATATACTGTTTGGGTAAGCGGCTTGATGGAATGGCAAAGCGACCACCGTTCCACACTTGACATTTTCGAAAACCGGGGAGAAATCCTCAAGTTCTACCCGCTGCTGGACGTCACAAAGAAAGAGCGGGATGATTTTATTGCAAAACATGAACTCCCTTTCCACCCTCTGGTTTCCAAAGGTTACAGTTCGATTGGCTGCTCTCCCTGTACTGCACCGGGAGAAGAAAGAAGCGGCCGCTGGAACAACAGCCCTAAAACCGAATGTGGTTTACATCTATAAACAAAAAACCCGGAGTGATTACTTCCGGGTTGTTTTTTAAGGTCAGCTTAACCTAACTCACTTTCTTTACAACAGTGAGTTCATAAATTCTGCCTTTCATCCAGGATTCGGCAGGAAGCAATCTGTTGGACAATTGCTTCTGAATGTACTCATTCACTTCCCCGTGAGGAGAAGAAACCGATAAGCTCTGGATCTTTTGATCTTCAGAAACTGAAAAGAAAACTGTTACTTCAAGTGGTTCACACTCGTTGGCTAATTTCACATTTTCAAGAATTTTTTCAATTTCAACAGATACTGAATCTGGATTTGCAAGACTTTTAATCTCCCTGGCTGATACAGTTGAAGAAATGATCATTGCAAATACTACTAACAACAGTTTTAAATTTTTCATGACGTTCGTTTTTAAATTAATAGATGCGATTTGATTATTGATGATTTACTATAAAGACTTCATAAAGAGGTAATTGTTACAACACACAGAAAACTTTAACAGTAATTTTTAATTTTAAATTGTAAGGTCATAAAAAAACCCGGTGATTAGCCGGGTTTTTTACCAATGTGCTGTAGCTTACCTGCTTGTCTGCACTTTTACCGGTAATTCATAGATCTTCTCAGAACGCCAGGTGTTACCGTAAAGCTTTTGGTTCTCCAATCTTTTTTTAAGGAAAGAATTTACTTCCTCGTTTGGAGAATCAATCAAACTGATCTCAATTTTTCTATCTTCATTTACTTTAAAGATAACCCGCACTGTAAATTCTTCTTCAATGACTAAACCGGAATCTAAAAGCATTTGTTCTATTTGATCGCTAATTGATCTGTTTCTTTCTTCAAAATCGAAATTGGTGTTTGCAAGAGTTGCAGTTGATACAGTTAATGCAAAAGCAGCTAATAAAAGTCTAAAGCGTTTCATAATCGTTCGTTTTAAAAATTAATATTAATTGATTGATGTTATACCATAAAGACTGTAAGCAATTTCCGATTGTTACAGTCGGCTTTTTGCTTAACTTAACTTTAACAGTTTCTCGAAACCTGAATTATCGAATGGCCTTTACCCTTACCGGTAATTCATACACCTTGTTAGAGTCCCAATTCGCACCTTTCAATTGTTGACCACTTAGACGTGCTCTCAAAAATTTATTTGCTCTTTCATTTGATGAGGAAATGGATCTTATTTCAATTTCCTTACTGTCATTAAGGATGAACCACACCTTAATTGTAAAATCTTTCTCAATAATAAGGGATGAACGGGAAAGCATCCTGGAAATTTCTTCGCTAAAAGGATCTTTTCCAGCCGTCATACTTAAAGAAGTCGCCGCAATACTTGAAAAGGAGATAAACATGATTAGTGTAAACAGGAAAGATTTAATTGTTTTCATAACTCTGGTTTTTAGTTTTTGATTTCGGGGTAAAATTATCTCAAACCAGTTGTCCTGAGAAAAAAACGAGGTTATCAAAATGTTGAGGAATGTTTATCTAATTCGCAAAAATTGAGGTGGAATTTAAGACCAGGTTACGAATATGTCAACAGGGTAATGACACAGGTATTCAACAATAGGTATTAGGGAGCTTCCAATCTTCTACTCTACTGCCATAAATAGAAAAACCCCGGAGCTTTCCGGGGTTTTTCTATTTTATGTTTTAAAGAGTATTAAGCCAATACTTCCTGCACTTTATCTGCTGCTTCCTGGAATTCAACAGCACTGTACACATCAAGTCCGCTGTTATCAATTAGTTCCTTGGCAATATCTGCGTTAGTTCCCTGGAGACGAACAATAATAGGTACATTAATAGTATCCCCAAGGTTTTTGTAAGCATCAACAATTCCCTGTGCAACACGGTCACATCTTACAATTCCTCCAAATATGTTTACCAATATAGCTTTTACTTTATCATCTTTCAAGATAAGACGGAATGCTTCTTCAACTCTCTTTGCATCGGCAGTACCTCCAACATCAAGGAAGTTCGCAGGTTCCCCACCGGCCTGTTTAATAAGGTCCATGGTAGCCATTGCAAGTCCGGCACCATTTACCATACATCCAACATTCCCATCAAGGTCAACGTAGTTAAGACCTACTGCACGGGCTTCTACTTCTACCGGGCTCTCCTCACGCTCATCACGCATTTCGGCGTAATCTTTATGACGAAAAAGCGCATTATCATCAAGAGTAACTTTAGCATCAACAGCCATGATCTTATCATCGCTGGTTTTAAGGACCGGATTGATCTCGAAAAGAGAAGAATCAGATTTTGTGAAGGCCTCATAAAGAGACATCACGAATTTGGTCATTTCTTTAAAAGCATTTCCGCTTAATCCAAGGTTGAAGGCAATTCTTCTCGCCTGGAATGGCAGCAATCCTACTGCAGGATCCACCTCTTCATTGAATATCAAATGTGGTGTTTCTTCGGCAACAGTTTCTATGTCCATACCACCTTCTGTAGAATACATGATCATATTCTTACCTGTAGCACGGTTAAGAAGAACAGACATATAATATTCTTCGGGCTCATTGTCCCCAGGATAATAAACATCCTCGGCCACCAATACCTGATGTACTTTTTTACCTTCAGCAGAAGTTTGTGGCGTTACCAGGTTCATCCCGATTATTTGCCCTGCAATTTCTTCAACTTCCTGGAGATTTTTGGCAAGTTTAACTCCGCCACCTTTTCCACGTCCACCTGCATGTACCTGGGCCTTAATAACATGCCATCCTGTACCGGTTTGTTCTGTAAGTTTTTTTGCAGCTTCAACTGCCTCTTTTGCATCCTGAGCAACAATCCCACGTTGTATGCGGACCCCAAAACTGCTTAAAATTTCTTTTCCCTGATATTCGTGTATGTTCATAATAAGGTGTTTCTTCAGTATTCGTTAAGGTTCACAAAAGTAGCAAATGTTAGAGGATTCTGCCAATCTTTTTAATGCTGGCACATAAAACAAAGATTTTCCTCACTTTTTAGTTCTTAACCTGAATTCTGTGAAATCAAGCGGGTCATAATTTCTGAAATGACCGTTAAGTTCAATGACTTGTTTGGTGCGGTTCATCTCCTGAACAATTGGAATAGTAATAAGAAGGTGATTGATCAAATATTCCTGCCTGGCTTTTTCTGAAGTTAGCTTTAGCAAAGAATATTCCTGCTCCAGGGAAAGACCAATTTTATGAGCGAGGGTGTAACTCGTAAAACCGGAGATGTCTATTATAGGACGGGGCACTTCCAGGTGTTCATACAGTTCATAAATGAGATCCAGTAATTGCTGTTTTAAAGCCCCGGTAGATTCCCCACGATCTTTTAAAAATTCAACATCTCCTCCTGCATATAATTTACCGGCTTCTTTATAATCAAATTTCTTTAACCTGAAGACCCGAAGACCTATACATATAATATCTTTGGCACCAGTATCATAGCGCTTCATAACTTTTGTAAGCTGCATCTCTGTTCCATATTCCAAATGGTCATTAAAATATATGGGAATACCAAAGTGCATCCCGGTACTTTCACAATCTTCAATTAACTGTACATAGCGTTTTTCAAAAATGTGCAAAGGCAATTTTTCACCCGGAAATACGACACTTTGTAATGGAAATAATGCAAGCCGTGAGACCATAAATAATTGGTTTACAACCTGTAAATTACAAAAATTCTTCCTCACTGGACAAGTGAGGTCACCAAAATTTTCTTTCAATATCCCCTGAAAAATAACATTTAGTTAGAATTGGTTAATTTTCAATATGCAGTGCAGGAATACCGAAAAACCCTTTTACTTTTGCGCCTTTAATAAATAAAAATGAACAACCAGGACCTTTTAAATATTGCGGAAGAATTCGGTAGCCCTGTATATGTATATGATTCCGAAAAGATCATTTCACAGTACAATCGCCTTACCTCTGCTTTCAATAAGATAGAAAACCTTCGGATTCACTACGCCGTTAAAGCCCTTTCCAATATTTCAATCCTCGGTTTGTTTAAAGAATTAGGTGCCGGACTTGATACTGTGTCTATCCAGGAAGTGAAATTAGGACTGGAAGCCGGTGTGGAACCTTCCAAGATTATCTATACCCCCAACGGAGTTTCCCTTGAGGAAATTGAGAAAGTATCGGCAATGGGGGTACAGATCAATATTGACAATCTCTCCATCCTTGAGCAGTTTGGAACAAAACATCCCTCGGTACCGGTTTGTATAAGAATCAATCCTCATGTGATGGCAGGTGGCAACACCAATATTTCTGTGGGCCATATAGATTCCAAATTCGGAATTTCAATACATCAGATCCCGCACCTCCTGCGCATTGTAGAGAATACGGGGATGCACATCAATGGGATCCACATGCATACCGGAAGTGATATTTTAGATATCGAAGTATTCTTATATGCTTCAGAAATTCTTTTTGACACAGCCCGTCATTTTAAAGATCTTGAGTTCATTGATTTTGGAAGTGGATTTAAAGTGCCTTATAAAGAAGGGGATATTGAAACCAATATTGAAGAACTCGGCGAAAAACTCACTTCCAGGTTCAAATCCTTTTGTAAAGAATATGGTCGTGACCTTACCCTTGCTTTCGAACCGGGGAAATTTTTAGTGAGTGAGGCAGGAAAATTCCTGGCGCGGGTAAATGTGATTAAACAAACTACCTCAACTGTTTTTGCAGGAGTGGATAGTGGCTTTAACCATTTAATTCGCCCCATGTTCTATGGCTCCCGCCACGAAATTCATAACATTTCCAATCCCGGTGGGAAAGAAAGATTTTACTCTGTGGTTGGCTACATTTGTGAAACCGACACTTTCGCCAATAACCGCAGAATTTCAGAAATTAAAGAAGGAGATATTCTGGCCTTTGATAATGCAGGAGCCTACTGTTATTCCATGTCAAGCAATTTTAACTCCCGATATCGCCCCCCTGAAGTATTGTGGTACAATGGCGCAGCCCACTTAATTAGAAAAAGGGAAGATTTCGAAGATCTTACCCGGGGACAAGTGAAGCTTGATCTCTCTGCTTTAATAGAAAAAGAATAAATTTTCAAAAAAGGAGTTTTTTGTGTCATTTTTAATCCAAAAGTGGGAACTTTCTCCATTTTGAGTTGAAAAAAGCCAACTTCTTTGCCTTTTTGGATCATTACCTTTAGGTTTGTAAAAAACCTAAATTAAACGATATGATCTTAAGTAAGATGAAAATGTTCGGCTTATTATTTCTCATGATAATTGGCAGTTCCAGCTTAATGGCTCAAACCAATGTGTCAGACGAGGAAATAGGTCAATTTGCCGTAACCTTTCAAAAGATGCGCATGATAAATCAGGAAGCTCAGAAGCAATTGAGTGAAGCGATCGCAGAAGAAGGCATGGAGGTTACCAGATTTAATACTATTCACCAGGCTCAAATGGATCCTGCGGCTGAAGTTGAACTCACCAAGGAAGAAGAGAAAAAATACAACACTATCATAAAGGATCTAAACGAAATGCAGGCAGAATTCCGCAAGGAGATCGAAGATATGATCAAAGATGGCGGACTTTCGGTAGAGCGTTATGAACAAATTGGAAATCAGTTACAAAATGACGCCGAACTTCAGGAGAGACTTCGGGAAGAATTGACCAACTAGACACTTCCCTAAGAACAAAGCTCAGAGCCTGCCTGGAAATACTTTCTAAGCAGGCTTTTTTTCAATTCTGGAGTACAGACTTTTCTTTTCTTTTTACAGCTACTTTGCTTTTCAATAAATAAAATGGGGAAATAATCAGAATAACTATGGCCATAATTTCAAGCCGTCCCAACCACATCAATAAAGAAAGAAGATATTTCGCATTTTCGGGCATTCCTGCCCCGGTTAATCCTGTACTCAATCCTACATTGCTCAAAGCTGAAGCAGTATCAAAAAGGATCTGGTAGAATGTATAATCATCCCCCACTGATAAAGAGAGAAAGAAGGTTCCAAAGGTAAGGGTGATCACCCATAGAAAAAGAACATTTGCAGCCTGTTGAATGTTATTCCTCATCTCCCTGGGTTCTTTCATTTCTCCATCAAAGGTGACTTTGGCTTCCTTTTCTTCAGGAAACCATACCTGCTTAATGCTCCGCCAGATACCTTTGGCAAACCATGCGAATCTTACTGTTTTAATACCACCACCTGTTGATCCGGCATTAGCACCCAGCAACATTAATATTACTAGCACAAAAGCCGGAGCCATTGGCCATAGTCCAAGTTCTACGGTGTTCAATCCACAAGTGGCAAGTGCAGAAGTTGCCTGAAATAGTAAATCAATAATACTTAGCTCTGGATAGATCCACAAAAGGAGACAAAATGCTGCCACCAGAAAGAAAAAAAAGTAGTGAAGCTGAGTTTGTTTTAGAAATCTTTTTAGATCAAATTGAAAAACCAGTAAGTAATGAATTTTAAAAGCAATCGCTCCCATGACCATTATTAGGATGGTCAAGGCTTTTATCTGTGTAGTATAATCTGTAAAACTGTTGGAGGTGACAGAGAAGCCACCTGTTCCAAGAGCTGTCATTCCGTGATTTAAAGCTTCCCAAAAAGGCATTCCGGAGAAATAATAAAGTAGAATTGAAACCAGAGTATATCCGATATATATCCACCAGATTTTCTGAATGGTAGCCGTTACGGGGGCATCCTTAATTTCCCAATGCCTGGTTTCCGCGTGGTATAGTCGTTCATCATCATGATTAAGCTTAAGAAGAAGGGAAGCCAGCATTATCACTCCAATTCCCCCTATCCATTCAGAAAAGCTACGCCACCACTGCAGGCTATAGGGAATTTCGGAAGGATCATCTAACATCGTTAGGCCGGTCCCGGTGAACCCGGAGACTGATTCAAACATACTGTTTACCAGCACTTCAAAAACAGGCAGCTGAGCGTAAACTCCCGGAGGTGCTGTCAAGGCGATACCATAGAAGGGAATTATTCCAAACAAAGAAATGAGCAACCAGGCCAAGGCCACAAGTATGACCGAAAGACCTTTACTGGTTTCCTTCTCGGCTTTAAAAAGATAGAAAAACAGTTGTCCTGTTCCCACACTTACTAACGCCATTCCCGCGAAAGGCCCTAAGGCAAACCATTCGGAGTAAGAGATTATTACGGGTAAAGACAAAATGGCCAGACCTGCAGGAATGTGAAGAAGTTTTCCAATATCTCTTAAAAAAGTACTTAAGGAAGGTTCCAAATATTCAATTGTATTTTATAGCAGTATAAAAAATAATAATACAAAAGAGCAATTTAGCTAATCCTCTTCAAGTCCAAGTTATTAATACTGCAATTATAGATCTATAATATATTCTTAAAGTAGAAGAAAAAGATATAAAAGGATTTATTCTTGGGAAACTGTTTTTAACCGGTAAACTTCTTTCCAGTTCCATCCCGCGTATTTTAAACTGGAAGTAAATTGCCGGTCCATTTCCAGGTGATTCTCAAAGTAATACCCATATTTCATCCAGTGACTCCTGTAAGTTTTTAATTCCTCCTCACTGTGAGTGGCGGCATCTGGATCCTCCAGTCCCAGTTCCAGGTATTTTTCTATTCCATTTAGTAAGGCAGTTATTTTTTTGTGCTGTACAGAATCTTTTTTCCAATCCAGTTTAATGATCATAAGAACTTCATATAGCCTCGCAAGCTGTACGACCAGAGCAGATTCATGTTGTTTGGATAAAAAATAATTTACCATTGGAAAAGCCAGGTAACTACTTGCATTCTGCAAAATTTGCTGTCTTAGACCACTTGCATTGGAAACCAGGTTCTCAAGGTCCTCTTGCTGCTTATAAAATTGAAAGATCTCTTCCACATCCTTTCCCATGGTAGAAATAAGGAAAGCCAGCTGCTTTTTAGACAGCACAGCATTGATCACACTTAGAAGATAAGTCAATCCAGTGGTGATCAAAATAAATCCCGAAAAGGACAAAATACCGGTAAGGATCCTGCTTGTATCATTCCCGGGAACGAAGTCTCCAATTCCCAACGTCGAAAGGACATACCCGGTATAATAAAATCTTTCTGGATGTGTGGCCGGTAAGCCTGTGGTACCATTCACTACCATTTCCTCTCCGGCGCTAAATACCGTATAAGTTCCAATAAACAATAACAACATCCACAGGAAAGTTGTCATTAAAAGATGTGTTATACCCGAAAACTTAAAAATGGTACGGGTGCGGTTTTGAATCATAATCCGGTTGAGGATCTGATTTACAATTCTTGAAAAAATACCAAAACCATTACCGGAAAGTGTGGTGTGAAAAAAGTCAAGATAGGTGAAAAGGATAATAGATAAACCAATTACAATTTGAGCTGTCTGCATACACTCTAAATTAATTAAAAGGTCCTTAAAAAAAACTAATATCAACTTAAACTTTTCTAAAGCCTCTGCTCATTATCTAATTTTTAGTCATTGAATTTCGTACATTATAATATCTTAAAATGATCTATCATGAATCTGGAAAATGAAAAAGGAAAGGAGTATATCAAACCTCTTGAAAATGCAAAGGATCTTGATCCCCTGCTGGACAAAATTGGAGATTCTAAATATGTGCTGTTGGGCGAGGCCACTCACGGCACTCATGAATATTATACATGGAGGGCAGAAATTTCAAAAAGGCTCATTAAGGAGAAAGGATTTTCCTTTGTCGCCGTTGAGGGAGACTGGCCCGATTGTTTTGAGATCAATCGATGGATCAAAAATTTCCCCGATACTCCTTCTCAAATTTCTAAAGTCCTTAATAACTTTAAGCGCTGGCCAACCTGGATGTGGGCAAACTGGGAAATTGCCGCTTTCGCGGAATGGCTGAGGAACCACAATAAAAATCTTGACCCAAAGAAAAAAATTGGCTTTTACGGGCTGGACGTATATAGCCTTTGGGAATCCATGGAAATCATCGTCAACTACCTGGAAAAGGAAGATCCCGAAGTTGCTGCCCTGGCCAGACTTACAGCCGACTGTTTTGAGCCTTACAGGCAAAATGATTCTTACGTGACAGCTTACCGGGGGTTAAATCAAAAGTGCCGCAGTGAAGTGGTTCAACTGCTTAAGGAGGTTCGTCAAAAAAAATCACAATATGAAAACGAACCCGAAGCAGGGCTCAATGCAGAGCTCAATTCCCTGGTCCTTAAAAATGCTGAAAAATACTATGAAGCCATGGCAAAATTTGACCATTCTTCCTGGAATGTTAGGGATAGTCACATGGTAGAAACCCTTAATACTCTGGTAAATTATCATGGAGAAGACGCCAAAGTAATTGTTTGGGAGCACAACACCCATATTGGAGATGCCCGCGCCACAAATATGGCCGCATCGGGATTGCACAATGTGGGCCAATTGGTGCGACAGCAACACAAAAAAGACGGGGTGGTCCTAGTAGGTTTCGGCTCGTATGAAGGATCTGTAATAGCAGGTGAATTCTGGGGGGCTCCCATAAAGAACATGGATCTGCCAAAAGCTATTGATGGCAGTATAGAAAAAATGTTACACACTTTGGGCGCAGAGAATAAGTTACTGCTCTTTGAGGAAGGAAGCGACCTCTCCAAAAAGCTGAAGGATAAAATAGGCCATCGTGCCGTGGGGGTGGTGTACGATCCTCACCAGGAGCGCGGCAATTATGTCCCCTCAAAAATGTCAAAAAGATATGATGCTTTTCTGTACATCGACAGGACGCAGGGAGTCCATCCCCTTCACCTTAAACCCGAAGGCAGCAAGATCCCCGATACTTTTCCCTTCGGAATTTAAAGTTTACTTATGAAGATCAAGATCCTGGGCACCCGCGGAAAAATTGAACCCAAAGCTGAAAATCATGTAAATCACACAGGTTTCCTGCTCGACGACAAGATCCTTATAGATGTTGGCGAACCAGATTATATGGAATACAAACCTGAAGCCATAGTCTTTACGCATTTTCACCCGGACCATGCCTTCTTTGTTCCTAATAAAGAAAAATTCGATCCTAATATTCCCCTTTTTGGGCCCGAAGCTCATGAACTCATTCCAAAGCTACAGGTGATTTCCGAAAAATTTGAACTGGAAGGTTACAGCTTCACTCCTATTCCGGTAATTCACGCTTTAAGACTGAAGTCTCTCGGATACATCATCCAAAAAGGGCAAAAAAGGATCTTCATTACAGGCGACGTCGCCTGGATAGAAAAAGCTAACCTTAAAGATTTGCCTCCACTGGACCTTGTGATCACTGAAGCTACTTTCATCCATAAAAGCGGCAGAATAAACCGGAAGAAAGATCGAATTTTTGGTCACACAGGAGTACCCGATCTTATTCGACTGCTAAGTCCGCATACAAAAAAGATTGCCTTTTGCCACTACGGTGAATGGTTCTTTGAAACTTCTCCTGAAGAAAGCAAGAAGCAGATAAAATCACTTGAAGAGGGTGTGGAGCTTATTCCCACGCAGGATGGAATGGAGCTGAAAGTTTAATCCTCCAACATCTTCAGAAGTTGTTTGGCATTTTCGGGGGCATTGGCGTGGATGTCATTATTAAAATAAATATAGATCTCCTTTAAACCCGAATTCCTTATCATGTGCGCCCATTCCTGTAATTCATCTTCAGAATAATAGTAATCATACCATTTTTTACCTTTTCCGTGGAAGCGCAGGTAACCAGTTTCTGAAGTTGTGATCATTTCTTCAGGAAAACGGGGGCTGGAAATAGCACAGAAAATCACATTTTGCTTTCTCAACAAAGCATAAACCTCTTCATCATACCAGCTCTCGTGTCGAAATTCAATGACATTATTTACGCTTTTATCGAAAAGCTTAATAAAATCCAGCAGCCTTTCATCATTGCGGTGTACGCTGGGTGGCAACTGCCACAGTAAATTTCCAAGCTTATGGCCCATAATGCCTGAAGTAGTATTAAAGTTCCCCACACTTTCCTCTACGTCATTCAGCTTTTTCATGTGGGTAATATAGCGACTGCCTTTGAGCGTAAACTTAAAATCTTCGGGCACAGTATCCCGCCACTTTTCAACAGTTTTGTCCTGCGGAAATCTATAAAAAGTGCTGTTTATTTCGACAGTATTAAATTCTCCTGAATAATGGTCCAGCCAATTCTTTTGAGCGAGTTTTTCAGGATAGAATTTTCCTCTCCAGTCCCTGTAATTCCATCCGGAACACCCTATATATAACTTCATTTTTCCTCTTTTTGACAGGATGGGCAAAAATAAGTACTCCTTCCCGAAACTTTTATTTGTTTTATCTTTCCTTTACAAGCCGGGCAATCCTTGCCTCCTTTCCTATGCTTAATAAGGTAAGAGTTCGGGAAATCCTCCCGCACCCCTTCTTTCTCTATAGCTTTTTCCAGCACTTTTTTCATCTGCTTAAAAAGCTGTTTTTTATCCTTTTCTGAAATCGCATTTGTCTTTGTCTTTGGATGTATTTTAGACTGGTACAGCATTTCGTCTGAATATAAGTTCCCAATTCCGGCGAGAACATGCTGGTCTGTAAGGACTCCTTTAATGCTTCCGGTTTTATCTTCCAGCAACTCAAGAAATTCTTTTTCGGTTAATTCCAATGCATCCTTTCCAAGTTCCTGACTCTCCCTGAAATCTTCCAGACCTTCAGCAATAAAAAGCTTCCCTAATTTCCTCTGGGATAAATAAGCCAGGTGATCATTATCTTCAAATGAAAAAACTACGCGGGAATATTTAGGAGGATCCTGGTTCTTGTAGTACTCAATTTTTCCTGTCATTCCAAAATGCATCACCAGGGCCTTATCGCCGGTAGTTTCAATGAGTAAGTACTTTCCCAGCCTAATACCATTTTTAAATTTCTTCCCTTTAAATGCCTTAATGAATTCTTCTTTTGGGGATTGCAGGCTACCCGTGTGTAGAAATTCAATAGCTGTGATCTTTTTATTAAGCGAAGTGGCGTTGAGATAATCTTTGAAAAGAGAAATTTCGGGTAGTTCTGGCATAGTCGTTGTTTTTTATGGCTTCCTCAAATTACTTAAAATCAACCTAACACCCCATTTTTTATGAAAAGTTTCAAAGAATTCAATTTGAGAATTTCTAATTTATGGAAGCAGGTACAAATAAGAAATATGCACAGATCATTGAGAACAAAATTAGCTTTATTTATCATGCTGCCTTTGCTGGCAGGGAACTGGAGCTGTGCTGCAAAAAAAGATATGGAAGAAGAAAAGATCATTTACCAGGGCAACAAAATCATTCCTGAAAGTATACTGGACGAGGCAAAAATTGCTCTTTCCTACTACCCCGAACTTAAAGATGTTGAAATCGAATTCAAGTACAAAGACAACATAAAAAAATCTTTTATGCAGGCCCAACCAAAGGTTGCGAATCTTTTCAAGGGGAAAAAAGATCGCAGCTATCACATCTTTATTAGCAGTAGATTCTTAATCGAAAAAGAAGAATTTTCCATGGCCGATGTTCCCCCTGATGTTCTTATTGGCTGGCTTGGACACGAACTTGGGCATATAATGGACTACCGGGATAAATCGGCTATGGGATTGGTCATTTTCGGAATGAGGTATATAACTTCAGACAACTATATAAAGGAAGCAGAACGTACTGCCGACACCTATGCCGTAAACAGCGGAATGGGAGATTATATCCTGGCAACAAAGGATTTTATTTTAAATC
Source organism: Salinimicrobium sp. TH3 (assembly GCF_026676115.1). Classification (GTDB taxonomy): domain Bacteria; phylum Bacteroidota; class Bacteroidia; order Flavobacteriales; family Flavobacteriaceae; genus Salinimicrobium. Next base: position 112,906 of record NZ_JAPONB010000005.1, read on the forward strand.
ACTCTCATCTTTCAGATTCCTACAAGGAAAGGATCGCCCGCCTGTATCTCTCTCCTGAAGAGATCCTGGTCCTGGTGAACAAACTGGAAGAAGAGCTGGAAGAAGCTGAAAAAGAGGAAAGCTAATCTATTGTAGATTATATATCGCGTTTATTATTTGTAGTTCCTGACGAACTCTTCCCACTCAGCAAATTTCTCTTCTTTCATTACTTTTTCCATTTTTACCTGTCCGCCTTTCTTTTTATTGGCGGCGCTCCATTCAGTGAATACCTTTGGTGGAACCTTTACCACTTCCACCCCTTTTAAGGCTTTACTTCGGGCAACACCATAATTCTTATTAGCATCCTGCAGGGCTTTGTCGAGTGATTCTGCCAGTTTCTTTTCATCAATTTCTGCTTCAGTTCCCAGGTACCATTTATGAATGTATTCACCGTTCTTTTTTACGGCTGCCACTGTAAATTCGGGAATTGTAATATTGAATTTCTCCTCCATCTCTTTTACTGCCTCATTCATCTTATTGACAGATAATTGAGATCCCACCACATTCAAAAAGAATTTAGTCCTACCTGTTATTCGTATCTCCAGGCGCTCAACATCTGTGAATTTCACGGTGTCGCCAATAACGTAACGCCAGGCGCCCGAAACCGTGCTTATCAAGAGTACGTAATCTTTTTCGGGTTCTACTTTATCCAAAGGCACTACCGGCGCTTCAGGTTTTACAGATCCATCTTCAGTTATATATTCAGGTTTAAAAGGAACAAATTCAAAATAGATCCCATTGTCGACCACCAGCTGCATAGAATGCGTTTCGGGACGCGCCTGGAAAGCCAAAAAACCTTCAGAAGCCAGGTAAGTATCTATCACCACCAACGGGGAGGCAACCAGTTTTTCAAAAGCCTTTTCATAAGGTTCAAAAGCTACTCCTCCAGTGGTATATACCAGCAGGTTTGGCCAAATCTCATGAATGTTCCTGGCATTGTGGAATTCCAGTATCTTCTTGATCATCAATTCGGTCCATGAGGGAATACCCGACATGGCACCTATATCCCAGTTCTTAGCCTCTTTAGCGATCTCTAAAACCCGCTTATCCCAATCTTCAATCTCAGAAATTTCAACTCCTGGCTTATAGAAATTCCTGAACCAAAAAGGAATATTACTCGCGCTAATTCCGCTTATTTCCCCTTCCTCATGATCCTCAACCTTATTAAGATCTGTAGAACTGCCCAGCATCAAGATCTCTTTCTGAAAAAAATCTGAGGGTAGATCATAATTCGCGAGGGAACCTACCTGTTTTATCCCCGTTTGGCGAATTGCTTCTACCATATCTTCGGTAACGGGAATCCTTTTGCTCGACTTTCCGGTCGTACCCGAGCTCAAGGCAAAATAGGGAGGTTTCCCGGGCCACGTAATATTTTCTTCCCCTTCATGCATCCTGCTCCACCATTCTTCATTGATCTTATTATAATCAAAAATGGGAATTCGGCTCGAAAATTCTGCCTTTATGTTATCAGATTCAAGGATCTCATCAAATTTATAATGCTTACCAAAGGCCGTGTTTTCTGCCTTTTTAAGCAGGCTTCTTAGCACCTCAACCTGGGCTTCATCGGGTTTTGGTTGAGAAGTCACGGCATCCCGTGCCTGTATAAGTCCTTTTATGATCGATCCTATTACTGCCATTGTTTGAAGTTTGGCTGAAATTACTGAAAAGGTCTTTAACCACCCGAAATGCAGGTTTGAATTATCAAGATTTTAACCTTTTTATTCCTGAAGTTTTTACCTGAAAAACTTCGGAAAAAAACTTTCTTATGTTGACATTTTTGAGACCTTAGCCACATGGATCCCAAACCCGATTATAAAGCTCTGTTAGACCTCGCCCATGCAAAGATGCATTTTGGAAAATACAAGGGCCGTTACCTTTCAGAACTACCTGAATTTTACCTGGTTTGGTTCAGGCAGCAGGGATTTCCCAAAGGAAAAACTGGAGATCAACTTCAACAGGTGCTGGATATAAAAGTCAACGGGATGGAAGACATTCTTAGGACAATTAGAAGGAAATATCCCAGGTAAGTGATTTTGAGGCCTTTTTGAACGCTTCTAAACCCTTAAAGTTTTGCTAACATATTCTCCAGCAAATGGTTTCTTTTTCTTTTCTTCTTTGTAATTTAGCGCCCTGAATAAAAAGACGCATAAACACCTCTCAAAATGGCTGAAACCAAGTATATTTTTGTCACCGGCGGCGTTTCCTCTTCGCTTGGAAAAGGCATTATTGCTGCTTCCCTGGCAAAATTACTGCAAGCGCGCGGGTACAAAACCACTATTCAGAAACTGGATCCCTACATCAATGTTGACCCCGGAACTTTAAACCCTTACGAACACGGCGAGTGCTATGTGACCGAAGATGGTGCCGAGACAGATCTTGACCTGGGGCATTATGAAAGATTCCTCAATGTAAATACCTCCCAGGCAAACAACGTTACCACGGGCCGTATTTACCAAAGTGTAATTGAAAAAGAGCGCCGCGGGGAATTTTTGGGAAAAACAGTACAGGTTATTCCTCATATTACTAATGAGATCAAAGAGCGCGTTCAGCTTTTAGGTAAAAATCATGAGTACGACATTGTAATTACCGAGATTGGTGGTACCGTGGGGGATATTGAATCTCTACCGTATATTGAAGCAGTGCGACAGTTAAAATGGGAATTGGGAGATGACAATGCACTGGTGATTCACCTCACGCTTGTTCCTTATCTTTCGGCTGCCGGCGAACTCAAAACAAAGCCCACCCAGCACAGTGTTAAAACTCTCATGGAAAGCGGACTTAGAGCCGATATCCTGGTTTGCCGTACAGAACATGAACTCTCTGATGATATAAGACGAAAGTTGGCCTTGTTTTGTAACGTGAAGCAAGAAGCAGTTATCCAATCCATTGATGCGTCCACGATTTATGACGTACCAAATATGATGCTGGAAGAAGGTCTGGACACAGTTACGCTGAAGAAATTAAATCTACCCGATGACACCACTCCAGATCTTACGCAGTGGAATGAATTTTTAAAGAGGCACAAGAACCCAAAACACGAAGTCACCATAGGGCTTATAGGAAAGTATGTGGAACTCCAAGATTCTTATAAATCTATACTTGAAGCCTTTATTCACGCAGGTGCTGCCAATGAGGTGAAAGTAAACATTGAAAGCATACATTCGGAATTTATCAACGAGAGCACAATTAAAAATAAGATATCTCACCTGGATGGAGTTTTGGTAGCCCCCGGTTTTGGGGAACGGGGCATCGAGGGTAAAATAGATGCTGTACGTTTTGCGAGAGAAAACAAGTTACCCTTTTTGGGAATTTGCCTGGGAATGCAAATGGCAGTGATTGAATTTGCGCGCAATGTGCTGCAATTGAAAAATGCGAATTCAACCGAAATGGATTCTACTACTCCACATCCCGTCATTGATCTTATGGAGGAGCAAAAAGAAGTCACTCATATGGGCGGGAGTATGCGACTGGGATCCTGGGAGTGTTCTTTGAAGGAAAATTCTATTGCCAGAGAAGTTTATGGTAAAAGCCAGATCTTTGAAAGACACCGTCACCGTTATGAATACAACAACCGTTATGCTCCCCAAATGGAGTCACACGGTTTGAAAAGCACAGGAGTAAACCCGAAAACAAACCTGGTTGAGATCATTGAAGTTGAAGATCACCCCTGGTTTGTTGGCGTACAGTATCACCCTGAATATAAAAGTACAGTGGCTTCGCCACACCCGCTTTTTATAGCCTTTATTAAAGCTGCAAAAGAATACTCACAGAAAAAAAAGAATGCCAGCCTGGCACAATAGTCCTGTTTGGTCACAATTTTGACTGGCAATGACGGCGGAACGGTCCGCATTTATTATTTTTTAGAATGGAAGAAAAAAAATTTGATATTAATTCTCTTATAGGTTTCCTTTTAATTGGAGGGATCCTGTTATGGATGTTGTACATGAATCCTTCTGCTCCAGAAGTTGTGGAGGAACCGGCTACAGACGAAGTTGTAGTTACTCCAGATGAACAAGAGGGCCTGGCACAATCTGAAATAATACAGGAGGCAGATTCTGCAGCCGTTGCTCGTGCAGCCAGCAGGTTGGGTGCTTTTGGATATTCGGCCACTTTACCTTCGGCTACAGAGAATGAAACTTCGGTTGAGAACGACGTTCTTGCATTGAGCTTTTCAAACAAAGGCGGTTATCTTTCCGAAGCAAAGATGAAGAACTACAAGACCTTTGATTCGATTCCTGTTTATCTTATTAAGGACAATAATGCCTCTTTAAATCTCACATTTACAACAAGTGATGGAAGGGTATTAAATACAAAAGATCTTTACTTTGAACCTACAGTGACCAAAAATGTAGAAAATACTGTTGTCTCCATGAAGTTAAAGGTCTCTCCGCAAGAATTCCTTGAATATCGATACGTTCTGAAACCGGGAGAATACATGATGGATTTCACCATCCGCTCACAGGGTCTTAGCGACGTCCTCAATCCATCAGATCCTGTCCTGCTTGACTGGAAACTTAAAGGCTACCGGCATGCGAAAAGTATAACCTACGAAAACCGTTATACCAAACTTGTTTACGAGTATGATGGCGGTGACGATGACGAGGTGAACGATGGAGAAGAGGAAGAAAATGATATTTCCTACGTTGCCTATAAGCAGCATTTCTTCACCTCAATCCTTCTTACCGATACTCCTTTTGAAACCGGAAAGTTTAAGGCCGAAGACCTTGTAGAAGATGAGGAAGTAGATACTTTATACACTAAAGCCTTTGCTTCTACCCTGCCGCTGCAGCTTAATGGTGGGGAGCTTAATTACAACATGAACTGGTACTATGGACCAAGTGATTACCAGATCCTAAACGACTATGACAGGAATCTGGACGAAATCATACCACTAGGATGGGGAATCTTTGGCTGGATCAACAAGTACGTGTTCATTCCTTTCTTCTCCTTTATCACCAATTATATGGGGTATGGGTTAGCAATTATCGTTATGACCATTGCAATTAAACTGGTGCTTTCCCCTGTTCAATACAAACAGTATTTGTCCCAGGCCAAAATGAAGGTTTTAAGACCCGAAATTAATGAGCTGAATGAGAAGTATAAGGACAACGCAATGAAAAAGCAGCAGGAAACCATGAAGCTTTACAGCAAGGCCGGTGCCAGTCCTATGAGCGGTTGTCTCCCTGCGTTGATGCAAATGCCGGTGTTTTATGCCTTATTCATGTTTTTCCCAAGTGCCTTCCAGCTGAGACAAAAGGATTTCTTGTGGGCCGATGACCTTTCAAGTTATGACAAGATAGCCGAATTGCCTTTTTACATTCCTTTCTATGGAGATCATGTAAGTTTATTCCCTATTCTTGCGTCCATTGCTATCTTCATTTATATGATGATGACAACCGGACAAACTATGCAGAATGCCCAACAGCCGGGAATGCCCAACATGAAGTTCATTATGTATCTTTCCCCCCTCTTTATGTTGATCTTCTTTAACAACTTTGCGAGTGGGTTATCTCTGTATTATTTGGTTTCAAACCTTATTACTATTGGAATCATGCTCTTTATTAAACATTTTATCCTTGATGAGGAGAAGATACACGCGAGAATTCAGGAAAATAAGAAGAAGCCTAAGAAACAGGGGAAATTTGCCCGCAAAATGCAGGAGATGATGGAACAGGCAGAACAGCAAAAGAAAGGAAAGAAATAATATTTCCTTTTCGAAAAATAAAAAGAAGAGCCCGGAAATTTCCGGGCTCTTCTAATTTAACCAACCACTATTAATCATCTAACCTATTCCATAGAAGGCAGCAACACTGTATCAACTACATGAATCACTCCATTGTTCGCCTGTACATCAACTACGATAATATCTGCTATTCTACCATTGGCATCTGTAATTTGTGCCCCGTTTTCGGTATTAATTGTAAACATTTGATCCGCAAGAGTAGAGACTTCCATATCGTCCATAATATCTCCAGATCTCACATTAGCCTCGGTTACAACGTGGTAACTTAAAGTTGAAGCAAGCACATCTGTAGGAATATCTCCCAGAGAATTCATCTCCAACTCCGCCAACAAATCAACAAAAGCATCATTTGTAGGTGCAAAGACTGTAAAAGGAGCCGGAGAATCTGTCATCATTAAAGTACTTACAAAGGTTAAGTCGTCTTCACGTGTAAGAGCTGCCACCAAAGTGTCAAAAGTAGGGTCTGCCAGTGCAAAAGTCACAATAGTTGGCAAGCCTATAACTTCATCTACAGCATGGATAACCCCATTGTCTACCTCAATATTTGCGGCAGTAACTGTAGCTACACCATTAATCATTACGCCATTTTCAGTACTTATGTACATAGATAGGTTATCATCAGATCCAGTTCTGGTAGCCATACTCGGTATATAACCGGTAGAAAGATCGGCTGCCATTATTTCCCCCATTTGAACATGATTAAGGAGTACCTGGGTAAGCAAAGCGACAGGAACTTCAGATAGTTCAGAAAATCCGTTATCTGCCAGGAAAGCAGCAAATGCATCATTATCGGGTGCAAAGACGGTATAATTTTCTGTTCCGTCAAGCGTTGAAGTAAGACCGGTCACCTCGAGTGCTGCCTCCAGGGAAGAGTAGTCATCATTTGCGGCAACAAAATCTGCTATGGTGTTTGTTTCAACGACCGGTGGAGTTGTACCATTGTCATCATCATCACTGCAGCCAGTAAAAGCTAGCAGAAAAAATAGACCTGCTGCTATACGATTTAAATTCAATAAATGTTTCATAAGTTTTAATTTAGCGTTACAGTTTCAAAGTTAGATCATTACAAACGACAATAATGTTTAAGTTTAGTTAATTTTTATTAAACAAAAAGAATGAACAAATTAAAGAGTTTTACCCTCACATGTTTCCTGGTTATGCAAGTGATCACGGGATGGGCACAGGAAGATATAAATAGGCACGACCCAGAAGAGAGGAGGCATGGATACTGGAAAGAATATTTTAATGACAACAAATCACAACTAAAATTTGAAGGAGAATTTAAACACGGAAAGAAAATAGGATTGTTTAAATTTTATCAAGAAGGATTGAAACAACCTGTCGCTATCATGGACTTTAATGCCGAATCTGACCGGGCTACGGCAAAATACCTCTCTCAAAATGGAAAAATTATTAGCGAAGGGGAAATTTATGATCAAAAACGAGTAGGAGTTTGGACCTATTATCACAAAAATTCTGATGAGGTGATGATGACCGAAAATTATGAAGAAGGAGAACTTCACGGTCCAAAAAAGGTTTATTACGATGAAGGACAACTCGCCGAGGAGGCTAACTATAATTATGGAGAATTACACGGCCCCCGGAAGCTATACTCAGAAAAAGGTATTGTACTCGAAGATCTCTATTATGAAAACGGGGAGCTTCATGGACCTGCTAAGATTTTCAATGGCAAAGGAGAATTAATGATTGAAGGCATTTATCGCAACAATAAACACCATGGCACCTGGAGATATTATGAGAACGGAAACCTTAAGGAAGAAAAAGAATTCTAACTAATCTTTTTCTTAGCAGACTTTTGATATATTTACTTAAAACCTAAAATTGACCAATATGAAGAAGTATTTGTTTTTATTTTCAGCATTTGCACTTTTGTTATTTGCATCCTGTAGTGATGATGATGACAACACCGCAGACAACAGTATAGTTGGAACCTGGACCTTAGTAAGTGTCAATCCTCCTGTTATTAACTTAAATTGCCCACAACCTTCAACTCTTGATCTTATGGGGAATGGTACAGCAGAGTGGGAACTCTATGATGCCGAGAACGAATGTGCCCTTGAGTCAAGCACCGGTACCTGGGAAAAAAATTCCGGTGATAGCTACACCATTTATGTTCCCAACCTGGAAGCTATAGAGGGAACAGTCAAATTCCAAAACGCTAACAGCTTTACCTTCACCACATCGGTGATGGGGGTTCCCGCAATCCTTACCTTTAACAGGCAGATCTAAATTGCTTTAGAATATTTTAAAAAGGCGGCTTAGTCCGCCTTTTTTAATTCAGGTCATTCCCACCATACATTCCTAGCTTCCCAAAAGTGGCAAATTTTCTGTATTTTTGCACCTCATTTTAAGCCTTAAAAAGGCGGGAGAAAGCATATGAAAAGAGTAGTTGTAGGTTTATCGGGCGGTGTCGATTCGAGTGTGGCAGCCTATCTTTTAAAAGAGCAGGGATATGAAGTAATTGGCCTTTTTATGAAGAACTGGCACGATGAAGGGGTAACGATTTCTAAAGAATGCCCCTGGCTTGATGATTCCAACGATGCCATGCTTGTAGCCGATAAACTGGGGATTCCCTTCCAAACCGTGGACCTTAGTACCGAATACAAGGAGCGAATCGTGGATTACATGTTTAATGAATACGAGCGAGGCCGTACTCCCAACCCGGATGTTCTTTGTAACCGCGAAATAAAATTCGACGTGTTCATGAAGATCGCCCTATCTTTGGGTGCCGATTTTGTCGCTACCGGTCATTACTGCCGCAAAGGAGAAATCACTGTAAATGGTGAACCCGTTTATCGTCTCCTTTCAGGAAAAGACAAAAATAAAGATCAGTCATACTTTCTTTGCCAGCTCTCTCAGGAACAACTGGCAAAAACTCTTTTTCCCATTGGGGAGCTTCAAAAAAGTGAAGTGCGACAAATAGCTGCCGGGCAAGACCTCATTACTGCGGAAAAAAAAGATTCTCAGGGCCTTTGTTTTATAGGAAAAGTTCGGCTTCCCGAATTTCTTCAGCAAAAGCTTCAGCCTAAGGAGGGAGATATTGTGGAGGTTTCGGCTTCCGAGGCAAAGTACAAACCTGAAGCACGGGAATTCAGGAATAAACAAGAGGAACTGGAATACCTATCGAAAAAATATACCTATTCTCCTTCAGAAGGAAAAAAAGTTGGGGAGCACCAGGGGGCCCATTATTTCACTAAAGGCCAACGCAAAGGACTTGCAGTTGGAGGTACACCAGAACCTCTTTTTGTGATCGAGACAGATGTGGAGCAAAATGTTATTTATACTGGCCAGGGAAAAGATCACCCAGGGATTTACCGGCGTGCGCTCTTTGTCTCGCCCGACGAGACCCATTGGGTGCGTGAGGATTTAAAACTGAAAGAAGACCAGGAGATGCAGGTACTCGCCCGAATTCGTTACCGACAACCCTTACAGAAAGCCACCCTTCATCAAACCGGCAGTGGCCTTTATATAGTTTTTGAGGAGCCCCAGGCTTCCATTACAGAAGGCCAGTTTGTTGCCTGGCATCTTGATGATGAGTTAATAGGATCGGGAGTTATTTCTTAAATTCGCGAAAGAACTTTTTCAACCCTTCCAGGATTTCAAACCCCAGAAGGGTTATAATCTCCATATATGACCAACAACAGAATTACTCAACTCTTCAAAATTAAATATCCAATAATCCAGGCGGGAATGATCTGGGCAAGCGGCTGGAAACTGGCCAGTGCCGTGAGCAATGAAGGAGGACTGGGTATAATTGGTGCAGGCTCAATGTATCCCGAAGTGCTGCGGGAGCATATCCAAAAATGTAAAAAAGCGACTTCCTTTCCTTTTGCCGTAAATGTCCCCATGCTATATCCAAATCTGGAACAGATCATGGAGATTATCATTGAAGAGAAGGTGCCAATTGTCTTTACCTCGGCGGGAAATCCTAAAACCTGGACCTCCTATCTTCAGGAAAAAGGTATAAAAGTAGTGCATGTGGTGAGCAGCGTAAAATTTGCTCTTAAAGCTGAAGCCGCCGGAGTCGATGCAGTTGTTGCCGAAGGTTTTGAGGCCGGTGGTCATAATGGAAGAGATGAAACTACCACCTTTACACTCATCCCAATGGTTAAGGAACAGATCAAGATCCCATTAATAGCCGCCGGCGGAATCGCTACCGGTCGTGGAATGCTTGCTGCCATGGTCCTGGGAGCAGATGCGGTACAGGTAGGAAGCAGATTTGTTGCAAGTAACGAAGCTTCTTCTCATCCCCATTTTAAGGAAATGGTTGTGAAAGCCAAAGAAGGGGATACTGTGCTCACTCTAAAAGAACTGGCTCCGGTAAGACTGCTTAAAAATCACTTTTTTGAGCAGGTAACCGAACTCTATTCTAAAAATCCTACCAAAGATCAATTAATAGAGCTCCTGGGAAGAGCAAGAGCTAAAAAAGGAATGTTTGAAGGGGATCTGGAAGAAGGGGAATTGGAAATTGGCCAAATTTCGGGCTTGATCCACGATATCAAACCTGCAGCAAAGATCCTGCAAGACATGCTATTGGAATTCAATGAAGCTAAAGCAGAAGTTGCTAATCTTTAGGAAGAAAAATTTTCCAGCTTTTCCAGTTCTTTTTTAATATACTCCTGCCACTCAAGCTGGGCGGCTTCTTCCATGCTGTGTTTGGTTTCAAGATCGAATTTATTCTGCATAGAAGCCCGTTCTATTTCTACTTTTTGATAAATTGCCTGCAAAGCAGGCTTTACTTCCCTGGTTTTCTTAAAATCGAATTCTGAAAGAGCTTTACGCAACTTTCGTGCGTGAAGTTCTGTAATATCAAAATGCAACTGCTCATGAGCTAAAAGGTGGATTGAGCCGCTATTTTTGACCCAGGATTCTTCAGGATTAAAAAAAGAATGCACTTCATATTTATATTCTTTTCCTAAAACAGAACTTTTGAGGGACCAGGAATAAGAGATTCCCGAGCTTGTATTGGCAGTGAAGGGACTATTTGGATCTGGCGTGGCTTTGAAATTTTCCCAGGTAAGGGAATTTGCTCCCCATTTCAATTTCTCCTCTTCCATTTGAGCCTGTAACCCAAAGGAAATCAACAGGAATAGGAGACCGTTAAAAATCTTTATTTTCATGCTTATAGTGAAAACTAATATCCAGAACAATATCGGGGTGTAAACTGTAGAGAACGGGACAGGTCTTTGCTGCCCGCTCAAGGATCTTCCTGTGCTTCTCGTCATAGGAAGCCGGGAATGTTAGCACAACTTCTATGCCTGCTATTCTCCGTGGGTCTGCAGCCATACTTTTAGTTATTCCGGCAGTTGCGCCTTCAATATTTATTCCCAGGTCCCGGGCCTTGATCCCCATGATCGTAAACATACAACTACCCAGGGCCGTGGCGACAGTATCTGTTGGAGAAAAGGCTTCCCCTTTTCCCTGATTATCAATGGGCGCATCTGTAATGAAACTGCTTTTGCTTTGCAAATGTTCACATTTGGTCCTAAGCTCCCCTAAATATGTCACTTTTGAAGTCATTACCGCACTACATTTAAATTAAGGTTGCGGTCGTAGGCAAGAATATAAACCGAATTGTTGATGTACCCCCCATTTGGCCTTTGCTCATAATTGAATTTATTCTCAACGTATTGTGTAGTTCCATCTTTTTTGATCGACTCATAAAGATTCCCGGCAGATGCCAGCCTTAGCAGTACATCATAAGTTACGTCAAAACCTCTTACCGCAGCTGCTGAAGGCGTAACGCCGTATTTCTCAATATACTTTTTAATGAAATTCCGGTTCTTTTCGGGATCAAAAGCGCGATCAATCGATGGATAATGGAAGTTCAATTTTCCCAGGTGATTGTTGGAAATATTATCACTTTCAAAAGATTTATTTCTGTCGGTGGTCAAAAGTGTGATCTTATAACTATCGGCCAGGGAGTTGAGGTATGAGGTCGCATTGCTCAATACACCAATCTTACTGGATTCCAGTATAACCCAATTTGGCCTGGTTTTATCTAAAGCTCCTGCCACCTGTCCCTGATTGAGATATCCACCTTCTGAAGGAGTGATGACCCGTGCTGAAGGAAAGGCAGAAGAAAGTCTTCTTCTTTTTTCTGAAGCACTTCCATCGGCAATAATGATTAGGTTCTTGCCTGCAGAATGTTCTGAAACATAAGTGATCATCGCCTCACTCAGCATTTCATCTGTAGGACGTGCCTGCAGGAAATTATTAAGAGAGGCAGTCTCTCTTTTGGTAAGGGGAGAGATCACAGGAATATTCCGGTTTTCCATTGAACGTGCAACGGTTTCTACCGTAGACTGCAAAAGAGGTCCAATTACGGCATCTACATCATTGAAGTTATGAGTATTTAAAAGCACATTTACCTTCCCCGGATTCCCTTCGGTATCCAAAAAAGTAACATTTGAAGAAATTCCCTTTGCCTTGGCAGAATCAATAGCCATAAGTACTCCGCTGTAAAAATCCAGTGAGAGTTGCATTACCTGGTCTTTCTTGATCCTTTCAGGAAAATTGTTGGAAGTATCGTTTACTACAAGCTTGTTCTTATTGAATGGCAACATCACCACCAGCTTTTTAGTCTCATAGTTATTGATCTTGCGCTCCAGGTTCACGTATTCTTCAACAACATATTCCCCTACTCCTTCAGCAAGCTCAATGTTGGGAATTCGTAAAACCATGCCCGATTTTAAACCATCGGTTAATGCGGGATTTAACGATTCAAGGGAATCCCGGCTTATTCCAAAGCGACGCGTAAGACTAAACAAAGTTTCCTGCGGCTGTACCTGGTAATATTTAAAGAGGTTTCCTTCCACATCCACAACTTTCTCCACATCCCCGTTACGAACCTTGATCACCATACCAGGCTGCAGGTTCTCCATGCTTGGATTTAATCTTTGTAGATCGGCAATGGTGATGTTGTATTTCCGGGAAATACCGTAGAGGGTTTCCTGCGGAAGCACTACATGCTCCTTGACACTAAGGTCTAATGGATTAGAACGTGGCGGTGTGCTGGTTTGGACCTCAACTTTAGCGGATTGTTTTGGGATCCTGATGCGTTCTCCCCTGCGAAGTTCACTGGAATAAAGATGCTTATTATACTTTTTGATGGCCTCAATACTTACGTTGTACTGCTGAGACAGGCTAAACAGGGTTTCTTTCCTTTTTACCCGATGAATTTCAAATTGTTGATCGTCTCCTCCTGAAGTCTGAACATTTTCTACTGACCCTGAATTAACAGGCACTACCAACTTCCCTTCCGGCGTTATTCCGCGGCGGGCATCGGGGTTGTATTTAAAAAGGGTTTCTTCAGAAATATTGTATTGCCGGGCAATCTCCTGTGTAGTTTCTCCTTTCTTAACTATGTGATATTTGTACTGCTGTGCAAAAGCCTGGACGGCAAACATTTGAAAAAACAGGAAAAAAACTGCAATTTGTTTCATATATCTTTTTTTATTCCCACTCAATAGTGGCGGGTGGTTTGGAGCTTATGTCATACACTACCCTATTAACGCCTTTCACTCTGTTTATTATTGTGTTAGATGTTTTTTGTAAAAAGTCGTAAGGCAGGTTCACCCAGTCTGCCGTCATTCCATCTGTGGATTCAACTGCACGCAAGGCAACAACTTTCTCATAGGTTCTTTCATCTCCCATTACCCCTACCGAATTAACCGGTAAAAGGATAGCACCAGCCTGCCATACCTTGTCGTATAACATCCATTCTTTAAGTCCATTTATAAAGATGGCATCTACCTCCTGTAAAATACGAACTTTCTCGGGGGTGATATCCCCAAGTATCCTAATTGCTAATCCTGGACCCGGGAAAGGATGCCTACCTAATAATTCTTTGTCAATTTCCAGCTCTGCTCCCACTCGCCTCACCTCATCTTTAAATAACATTCGAAGCGGCTCAACTACCTTTAGCTTCATATAAGCCGGTAAACCTCCCACGTTGTGGTGAGATTTTATGGTGACCGAAGGACCATTCACAGAAACAGATTCAATAACGTCGGGATAAATCGTTCCCTGCGCAAGAAATTTCACATCCTGGATACGATGAGCCTCATCATCAAATACATCAATAAAAGTTTTTCCTATCGCCTTTCGTTTTCCTTCAGGATCGGAGATACCTGCCAGAGCTTCCAAAAAACGTGCCGAAGCATCTACCCCTCTTACGTTAAGCCCCATGTGCTTATACTGGTCCAGTACACTTTCAAACTCATCTTTTCTAAGAAGACCATTATTTACGAAAATGCAGTAAAGATTTTTACCAATGGCTTTGTGAAGAAGAACAGCAGCAACGGTAGAATCTACCCCACCGCTAAGACCCAGCACTACTTTATCATCGCCAATTTGCTTTTTTAGATCATCTACGGTCATATCTACAAAAGCCTCGGGAGTCCATTCCTGCGCTACTTTGGCGATCTTTACCAGGAAGTTCTCGAGCAGTTGCTTTCCATCTGTGGAGTGATAAACTTCCGGATGGAATTGAATAGCGTATGTCTCCTCACCATCAATGCGGTAAGCGGCATTCAGAACGTCTGGCGTACTTGCAAGGCGAATTCCGTTTTCAGGTAATTCCTTGATGGTATCGCTATGGCTCATCCAAACCTGGGAATTTTCAGTTATATCTTCAAACAAACCTTCGTTGTCTTTGATCACCGAAAGGTTTGCGCGACCGTATTCTCTTATTTCTGAAGCTTCCACTTTTCCGCCGTTAAAATGAGCGAGATACTGGGCGCCGTAACATACCGCTAGAATAGGTAACTTCTTCCTAATCTTGGAAAGATCGGGATGAGGCGCATCTTCTGCTCTAACAGAAAAAGGACTTCCCGAAAGAATTACCGCTTTAAAAGTTGAAAGATCTGTAGGAATCTTATTGAAAGGGTGGATTTCGCAGTAAATATTCAGTTCTCTAACCCTGCGGGCGATCAACTGTGTGTATTGCGAACCAAAATCTAATATGAGGACGTTGTTGTGCATGCGCAAAAATAGGAATTTGAGGTAAAATTTGACCCTGCATACACTTATTTTATATCTTTAAATAAATTTCCCTTTCATATCTGGCTCTATGAAACACATTGCTGCTATTGTTTTTTCTGCTGCTATTGTACTGGCTGCATATATTTTGGGTAGTTCTTATGTAAAAAGAGCAACTCCACCGGGAGTTATCTCGGTCACCGGGTCTGGAAGTGAAGATTTTACCTCAGACCTTATTGTGTGGGAAGGAACCTTTTCCCAAATGAACCTGGAGCTGCAAACAGCTTTTGAAAGGCTAAATGAAGACAAGGAAACTGTAAAAGAATATTTGATCTCTAAAGGGATTGAGGAGGATAATTTTGTTTTTAACTCGGTGCAGACTATTGAACAAACCGAAGCTCAATACCAGGATGGTAATTACGTAGGTAATATTTTTAAAGGATATCTACTGCAGCAAACCGTAAAGATCGAATCTAAAGATGTTCCAAAGGTTGAACAGGTATCGCGGGAAATAACCGAACTTTTGCAAAAAGGTGTACAACTTAACTCCACGCCCCCACGCTATTACTACACCAAATTGTCTGACCTGAAGATCCAAATGATCTCTGCAGCAACAGAAGATGCACGCCTAAGAGCCGAAAAAATAGCCGAGAACAGCGGGAGTGATCTGGGCTCCCTTAGAAGTGCCGACCTTGGGGTCTTCCAGATCATTGGACAAAACAGTGGGGAAGATTTTACCTGGGGCGGCGCATATAACACTGCCGATAAAAAGAAAACAGCTTCTGTCACTATGAGACTGGAATTCGAAATAGATTAATTTAATTTCATTTCTGCTGAAGCCAACCGGAAGTTAAGGAGTCTTCAAAATGGCATTTTTGAGAGGTTAGCTTTTTAAACTTTTCCCAAACCTGACGACTGATTCTCATGCTTTTAATATTTTTGAAAGAATCCTATTACATTCCAGCATGAAACTCTCTATTTCTTCTGAATTCAGAAAAGTTGCATTAATTACTTATACTATTTCTGCTGAAGTCGTTGAAAAATATCTGCCAGATCATACAAAACTTGATTTCTACAATGGAGAATGCCTTATAAGTCTGGTAGGATTTCAGGTGCAAAAACTGAAGGTTAGCGGTGTAAAATTACCCTTGCTGAAGGATTTTGAAGAAATTGATCTACAAATTTATGTGAAGCGATTTGACGGTGCCAAATGGAGAAAAGGAGTGGTAGTTATTAAAAGGATCTTTGACCAGCCAGGGGCCGCAGCTTTGACCAATACCATCTTCAAAACCAACTACACCTCTCTCCAGGCTACAGGAACTATTAAGGAAACGGAAGAATCTTTAGTGGTAAAGTATTCCTGGCAATACAATAAAATGAACCAGAATTTCCAGGTGAGAAGTAGTCACCTGGCCGCTCCATACGATACAAATACCGAAGCTGCTTTTCTTCTGGATCGACCATACGGATACCTCAAGGCAGGAGAAAAAACTTTTGAATACCAGTTAGATCATGTTGACTGGCATCTTTACACTGTGGAGGAGTATGCTGTTGATATAGATTTTTCCCGGCAATTTGATCCTGCTTTTAACCTTCTTAACGAACAAAACCCGCGCTCGGTGATCCTTACCGAAGGTTCTACTGTGGAAATAGGAGAAAATCAACTGGTAACCTCATAATTTTTCTCATTACTAATTGTAGATACAAGAAAAAACCCAGGATTGGTTAATCTACCAATCCCGGATTTTAAATTTTAAATCCTGAACCAGAAACGACTATTTCATTGTTTCCAGAATTATATCAATATCTTTTTCGGTAGTTTCAGGATTAATGAAACAGAAACGGGAAATGGTTTCATAACCGTCTTCTCCCTTCCATTTTGTTGGTGTTACCAGCGCAATTCCGTTTTTGTGGTTGCGGTAGGTCCAATCCCTATAATCATCGGGAGTCCAGCCTTTTCTTCGGAAAAGAACAACCGAAAGGCTGGCCGGCCGCACCAGTTCCAGGTTCTCATCTTCTTCGATCTTTTTTGCAGCGATCTTGGCAAGCTTAATTCCCTTTTCTATGGCATTGGTGTACTTATCTGTTCCGTGCATTGCCAGTGAGAACCATAAAGGCATCCCACGAATTCTTCGGGTAAGCTGAATCTGGTAATCTGCCGGGTTGAATCCCTGGGCTCCTTCATCCTTAAAGATCTCCAGGTAAGAACCTTTTTGGGAATGCGCTTCGGCTGCAAGTTCCATGTCCTTATAAATCACTGCACCACAGTCATAGGGGGAAAAAAGCCATTTATGAGGATCAATTGTAATACTGTCTGCTCTTTCAATCCCATTAAAAAGATGACGTACAGAGGGCGCAGCAAGGGCGCCGCCACCGTATGCAGCATCTACGTGAAACCATAGATCTTCTTTTTCACAAACATCAGCGATAGAATCGAGTTCATCAATGATCCCGGCATTTGTAGTCCCGCCGGTAGCTACCACTGCAAAAAGCCTTTTTCGGTCCTTTTCTTCCAGCTCGTCAATAGCCAATTGTAAGGTATTTCCCCTAAGGTTTTCATCTGGGCAGTCGATCATGACTACATCGGCATCCATAACTTTTGCCATTGCCTGTATTGATGAATGCGCACCATTGGAGGTGAGCAATAAAGCCTTTACTCCAATATTACCGGAATCTTTCTTTCTCCAGGCCTCACGTGCTGCCACCATCCCCGAAAGATTTGCGGCCGTACCTCCACTGGTGAATACTCCAAATGATCCTTTTGGCAACCCCGTAAGGGAAACCAGCCATTTCATCGCCTGATTTTCACAGAAAATTCCGCCGGCACCTTCCATCCAGTAAGCACCGTGGATACTTGACGCCGAAGTTACAAGGTCAAACATGATGGCCGCCCTGGTAGGCGCTGCAGGCACAAAAGCGAGGTGGCGGGGGTGATCGATAGGCACTGTAGCTTTCACCAGAATATCCCTGAACATTTTAAAAGCTACTTCTCCTCCAATTCCTTTAGGGGTGATTGTCTCCCCAACCATTTCCAGTAACTCCTCCTCTCTTTTAGGAGCACCCAGTTCGGGCGTGACATTAGAGATACGGTCAACTGTATATTTCATTACATCGAGGGTCATTTCAACCAGGTCGATGTCTATTTTATGCATTTTCGTCATAACGAAAGAATATCAAATTTTAATTCTAGTGGCCTTAAAGACTGCAGGAGATTTGGTATAAGAGTATCACCGTATTCCAGGTAAAACTCAGAGAAATTATGATGCCGTTCCTGTAGCCCCTGTCCGGGAAATAAATCCTGCTGCAAGGCAGCTATTCGGGAAACCTCATCTTCCAGTTTTCTCTTCTGCGCTTTTAATAATCGTTTTTCCAGGTGGTCAAGGCCTTTTAATTGTTTTACCTCCTGGGCTTTTACCGCGTTTATAAATGTTTTATCTGTCTTTTCTGCCAGTTCGTACATTCCCTGAAATTGTTGCACCAAATGCTCTTTTTGAGGGGAAAAGTCAATATCAATATTTGAAATCTGGCGGACTTTCCTGTTGATCAATTCGTGTGACTTCAGGAAAAGTTCGGGTAAAGTAATATTCAGTTTTTTCCTTTTTTTGTCCTGTTTTTCTGTTTGAAGCAAAGCAGAATTCCGAAGTAAGAGAACGGGAAAAGTAACATTTGTTTTTTCAAACAGTTTTTTTAGCTGAAACCAATAGGCCAGCTCTCCGCCTCCCCCAATGTAACACAGGTTGGGAAGGATCACTTCTTCATATAGAGGGCGTAAAAGCACATTGGGACTAAATCTTTCAGGATGTTCCTTGATCAACTCCTGCAGTTCTTCTCTGGTCCAGGTGATCTCCTGTTCATGTACAAAGAATTTCCCGTCTTTTTCAATGATTCGCTCCCGAAGTCCTTCTTCCAGGTAAAAAAGATTTACTTCTCTAGGATTTACCTGTACCCCATACCCTTCTTTTTCTAAAGCTTCGGTTTTTTGCTGAGCGGTTTTAAAAGAAACCTGCTCAAAAAGCTCCTGCTCAATATATGGGCTATACAATTTTTTCAAATTAGAATCATGGGCGTCAAGGATCACAAGTCCCTCATCTTTAAAAAGCTCATTTGCGAGATAACGGGTAGCATCGGCAAGATTGTCGTGCTCTAAATAAGCTTTTTGGAACCATTCCTTCAGCTGTTTCGCATTTTTGCTGTTGCCAATTTCAGCTGAAAAAAGTTCAAAGACATCATTTAAACCTTCAGTAGGCAGTTCTCCAACGGGTCCTCCCGACTTATTATTCTGTGGGGGATTCCACTGAAATTTCTTTCCGTGGAGATTAAAAAAACTGATCTCTTCAAAATCATGATCTTCGGTCGCCATCCAGTAAACCGGCACAAAATTATAATCTGGATATTCCTTTTTAAGGTCGGCAGCAAGATTAATTGCAGTGACGATCTTGTAAAGGAAATATAGTGGACCTGTAAAAAGGTTTAGCTGGTGGCCTGTAGTGACAGTAAAAGTTGTGTCATCTTTTAATAGTTCAATATTTCCTGCAGTGGCTTCGGTAAGCTTAATATTTTGGTATTGCTCCTTCAGGACCTTTACGAGAACAGCACGTTTTTCGTTACCGCCATGATTGTCGTAATTATCTTTTTTGGAAAGGATCTGTTTTCCGAAGTTTTCAAGGGTGGGAAATAAACCATAAAACTGCTCTACATTCTCTTTTTGATCCAGATAGTCGTTCACCAGGGGGGTAAAAAAATTAGTATCCCGATACGAAAGAGAGTTTTTCTGCATTGAAAGGAGTTTTGGCAAATATACAATTAAGAGCGGTGGTGGTAAAATCAATAAAAAGATATTGACAGAGATAAAGTTTTATATTTACCATCTAAAATTAACATGGAAAAGTTCCCCTTATGAGAAAATTACCGGTCTTACTTACTGCACTTTTTGTAAGTTTCCAATTTGCATTTGCTCAGCAATCCCCAGAAGAATTTTTAGGTTATCCTCTTGGTACCAGCTTCACCCGCCATCATAAAGTGGTTGAATATTTTGAACATGTGGCTGAAAATTCACCCCTTGTAAAATTCCAAAAATACGGGGAAACCTATGAAGGAAGACCCCTCACCTATGCCGTAATTTCTACTGAAGAAAACCTGCAAAACCTGGAGGAAATTCGAAAAAATCATCTTCAAAATGCGGGTATAAGTACAGATTCTAATGCTTCACCGGCCGAAAAAGGCATTGTTTGGTTAAGTTATAACGTGCATGGAAATGAAACTTCCAGTACAGAGGCTGCAATGAAAACCCTTTATGAGCTTATCACTCAAAAGCAGGAATGGCTTAAGGATCTGGTGGTCATTATGGATCCCGCAGTAAATCCTGACGGCAGGGACCGCTATGTTAACTGGTATAAGCAGGTGAAGTCCACTCCCAATAATTCCGAACCTATGGCTGTGGAACATAACGAGCCATGGCCGGGTGGAAGACCCAACCACTACCTATTCGACCTTAATCGGGACTGGGCATGGGCAACACAGGCAGAAACCCGACAGCGTTTAGATATATACAACGATTGGTTACCTCATATCCATGTAGATTTTCATGAACAGGGCAGGAACGATCCATATTACTTCGCTCCCGCAGCAGAACCTTTGCATGAAGTGATCACTCCTTTTCAAAGGGAATTCCAAACCGAAATAGGAAAGAATCATGCAAAGTATTTCGATGAACAGGGTTGGCTTTATTTTACCAAAGAGAGGTTTGATCTTCTTTACCCGAGCTATGGCGACACTTACCCCACATATTTGGGTGCTATTGGAATGACCTATGAACAAGCGGGACATACAGGACTTGCAATACAAACAGATCATGGTTATGAACTTAACCTGGTGGACAGAATTGAGCATCACCACACTACGGGACTCTCAACAGTAGAAATTGCTGCTCAAAATGTGGACAGGCTGAATTCTGAATTTGCCAAATTCTACAATAATCCAGAAAAAGGGGCTGTCAATTATGTTCTTACAGGACATGAAGATAAGCTGGACCTGTTGAAGGAATTACTGGATCGCCACGAGATTTCCTATGCCATGCCACAACCGGGAAATATCAAAGGTTATGATCCTCTTAAAAAGAAAAACAGCAGGATTAAGGCCGACGAGAACACGCTGGTCGTAAGTACTGCACAACCTAAAGGTAAAATGGTGAAAGTTCTTTTTGAACCTTCAGCAAAACTTTCAGATTCTCTAACTTATGATATTACCGCCTGGAGCCTTCCATACGCGTATGGATTAGAGGCCATTTCCACCGGCTCCTCTGTCCCAACCCTTACGTCAAAAGATGAAGCCGAAATTATTAACCAGGCTTCTAAAACCGCTACAGCTTACATCACCGAGTGGAATAGCATGAAAGATGCAAGATTTCTAACTGCGCTTCTAAAAGAAGGAATCAGGGTTAGATTTACTGAAACAGCTTTAGAAAATTCAGGGAAGAATTTTGCTCCCGGAAGCCTTATCATAAACAGGATCGATAACAATAAAGTTGAAAATCTTGATGAGCTACTGGTTGATTTGGCCAATAAATATGAAAGAGAGCTTACCGCCGCTGCCACAGGTTTTTCAACTTCGGGACCAGATCTTGGCTCCTCCCAGGTGAAGGCTATAAATAAACCCCGAATTGGTCTTTTAAGAGGAGAAGGCACTTCTTCCCTTAATCAGGGGGAGCTTTGGTACTTTTTTGAACAGGACCTTAATTATCCTGTTACCTCCATCGACACCCGTTACTTTGGTGATATTGATCTTTCAAAACTGGATGTAATAATCCTACCCTCGGGTAACTATTCCGATCTATTTGATGAAAAAGGTCTGGATCGTCTTACTTCCTGGGTTCGTGGGGGTGGTAAAGTGATCGCCATAGGTCGCGCCATAAAAACTTTTGCAGGAGAAGAGGACTTTAATCTAAAGTTTAGCGACAAAGAAGAAGCGGACACCATCTCAAAACCGAATCTAGTGCCTTATGCCCAACGAGAAAGAGAAGAAATTAAAGATCTTATTACGGGCAGTATTATTGAAACCAAAATGGATAAAACACATCCCATGGCCTTTGGATATGAAGACAATTATCTAAGTCTTAAACTTAGTAATGATAGCTACAGCTTACTTAGCGAAGGCTACAATGTTGGATATCTTGAAGATTCTCCCAATATAGTTGCTGGATTTGTTGGTAATAATGCAAAGGAAAAAATTAAAAACTCCCTCACATTTGGAGTAGAGCCAATGGGAGAGGGAAGTTTTATTTACCTGGTAGATAATCCATTATTCCGCGCATTTTGGCAGAATGGGAAACTCCTTTTGGTGAACTCCATTTTCTTTGTTGACAATAGTGAAATTAAAAATTACGCCACTAAATAACTCTTATGCTTGTAGATATTCTTTTGTTACTGGGCGGCTTTGTCGCTCTTATATATGGAGCAAATGCTCTTGTTGATGCTGCTTCAAGTCTGGCTGCACGATGGGGTGTGCCCAGCATTGTTATAGGTTTAACCATTGTTGCTTTTGGAACCTCGGCTCCCGAGCTGGTGGTGAATGTCTTTGCCGCCACTACAGGAAGTACAGACATGGTCCTTGGAAATGTCCTGGGAAGTAACATTTTCAACGTTCTTGGGATACTGGGTATTTCTGCCCTTATTTATCCCTTAACCGTAAAAAGTAATACTACCTGGATAGAAATTCCTCTGAGCTTACTTGCTGCTATTTGCGTGCTGGTGGTAGCATCAGATATTTTACTTGACGGTACAGCCGAAAACTTTATTTCCAGAAGTGACGGGATCATTCTCCTGCTTTTCTTCCTTATTTTTCTCGTTTATAATCTTGTTGTTGCCAAAAGCGGTGGCGCAGATGAAGAGATGGAGACAAAGGATTACAGCACAGGGAAAGCTGTGCTTTTTATTATCCTTGGATTAGTGGGATTGATAATTGGCGGAAGATTAATTGTGACCAGCGCCGTTAGTATAGCCGAAGTTATAGGCCTTTCTGAAAGGGTTATTGGTTTGACCGTGGTTTCAATAGGAACTTCCCTACCCGAGCTGGCAACCTCTATAATCGCGGTGCGAAAGAAAAATGTAGATATCGCGATTGGGAACGTAGTCGGGTCGAACATCTTTAACATTTTCCTCATCCTGGGAATATCGGGAACCATTGTGCCTCTTGGAATAAACCCCGACTCCCTCTTCGATATTATGATTAATATCCTAACAGGACTATTGCTCTTTATCTTCGTCTTCACCGGTCGTGGCCGGAAAGTGGAGCGGTGGGAAGGCGCGGTTTTTGTTATCTGCTATGTCGCATACGTCACCTATTTAATAATTTAATTCTGAATAGATTCTGAATGAGAACATCTTTAAAATTTTATTTCCTGGTATTTCTGGTTTCGGTTTTCACCGGAAGTGCCCTGGCACAGCAAACGGCTGAAGCTACCGGTTTTGAAGTGGATTTTGAAACCTTTACCCTTGATAACGGGTTAAAAGTTATTTTTCACGTAGACCGATCTGACCCTGTAGTTGCTGTAGCTCTTACCAGCCATGTAGGTTCTGCCCGCGAAAAGGAAGGAAGAACAGGCTTTGCACACCTTTTTGAGCACCTGTTGTTCCTCGAATCTGAAAACCTTGGAAAAGGTGGTCTGGATAAACTCAGCGCCCGTATTGGGGGAAGTGGGGCCAACGGTTCTACCAGTCGTGACCGTACAAATTATTTTCAAACGGTTCCCAATGACGCTCTTGAAAAGATGATCTGGGCAGAAGCCGATAAACTTGGTTATTTTATAAATACAGTTACAGAGCCTGTACTTGCAAAAGAAAAGCAGGTAGTAAAAAATGAGAAAAGGCAGGCTGTTGATAACCGGCCTTATGGTCACACTCAGTATGTGATCGACAAAAATCTTTATCCAGAAGGTCATCCTTATAGCTGGCAGGTGATAGGTTCTCTTGAAGACTTGCAAAATGCAACGCTTGCAGATGTAAAGGAATTCTTTAACCGCTGGTACGTTCCTAATAATGTTGTGCTCACCATAGCCGGAGACTTTAATACAGACCAGGCAAAAGAATGGGTTGAGAAGTACTTTGGAGAAATTGAAAGAGGTCCAGAAGTGAAAGATCTTGACAAAAGACCTGCAGGCCTTGAGCAGACAAAGAAGTTATATTTCGAAGATAACTTTGCGAGGCTACCCGAATTGACAATGGCCTGGCCTTCGGTTCCTTCCTATGACAAAGATTCTTATGCACTGGATGTACTGGCAAATTACCTTGCTGAAGGTAAGAATGCTCCTTTCTATAAAGAGTTGGTTGCGGATAAAAAATTGACACCCAACGTTAGGATGTACAACTACAACTCCGAACTGGCAGGGCAATTCATGTTACAGGTTAGGGCTTATGACGGGACCGATCTTGACAAGGTACAATCGGCAATTGAAGAAACATTCAAAAAGTTTGAAAAGGAAGGAATTTCAGAAAAAGATCTAAAACGAATTAAAGCGGGACAGGAAACCTCCTTTTACAACAGCCTTTCAAGCGTACTGGGAAAAGGTTTCCAGCTGGCACAGTATGAGATTTTTGCCAATGATCCCGATATGATTAACAAGGAGATTGAATACATCCTTGCCGTTACTCCGCAGGATGTGATGAGGGTCTACAAGAAATACATTCAGAATAAGCCTTTTGTAGCCACTAGTTTTGTTCCGAAAGGACAGGTGGAACTTGCGCTTGAAGGCTCAAAACCTGCTGAAGTTGAAGAAGAGGAGATCGTAATGGGAGCCGAGCAGGAATTCGATCTTGAAGAGGAGGTGACTTACCAAAGAACTCCCTCCAGTTTTGACCGCACTGTGGAACCTCCTTATGGAGATTCCCCTCAAGTAAAAGTTCCTGAAATTTGGGAGGACAAACTTGAAAAAGGTCTTGCGATCTACGGGATCACAAATTCTGAAGTCCCTCTTGTGCAATTCATGCTCGAGATCAAAGGGGGAATGTTGCTGGAAGATCCTTCCAAAATAGGAGTTTCGAATTTACTGGCCAACTTGCTTACTAAAGGAACCAAAAACAGGACTCCGCAGGAACTCGAAGAAGCCATTGAACTTTTAGGTGCAAATATTCGTGTAGACGCCACAGATGAGAAAATGATCATAAGCGGCAGTACCCTGGCTAAGAATTTTGATGAGACCATGGATCTTGTAAGGGAGATACTTCTTGAACCAAGATGGGATGAAGAGGAATTCTCTTTGGTAAAACAACAGGTTATAAGCCGCATTCAGCAGGAAAAAGCTTCTCCAAATAACATCGCTTCAGATGAATTTAAGAAACTCATATTTGGAAAAGACCACATTTTATCTCACAATAATCTTGGAACCGAAGAATCTGTAGCCCAGATCTCGCTCGAGGATCTTAAGAATTATTACAATAAAAACTTGTCCCCAGACCTCGCCTCCTTCCTGATTGTTGGAGATATTGACCAGGAGGCGGCCATTGCTGAAGTTGAAAAGCTTACTGAAGATTGGAGTGTCAAAAATGTCATTTTTGAAGATCTTGCTGAAGTGACTCCCCCGGCCGAATCCCAAGTGTACTTTTATGATGTTCCCGGAGCTAAGCAATCGGTTTTACATATAGGCTATCCTGCTTTAGCCCAAACAGATGAAGACTTTTTCCCGGCTACTGTGATGAATTACAGACTTGGGGGTGGTAGTTTTGCCTCACAACTCACCCAGGAACTTAGGGAAGGAAAAGGTTATACCTATGGAATTCGTTCGGGGTTTGACGGCAGCACCATTACCGGTCCCTTCCTTATTTCCAGCGGAGTGCGATCTAATATCACTTTTGAAGCCGTAGATCTAATAAAGGAAATTCTTGAAGATTATCCCGAAAATTTCAATGATCAGGACCTGGAGGTAACAAAAGGCTTTATGATTAAAAGTAATGCGAGGAAATTTGAAACCCTTGGCTCAAAACTGCAAATGCTCCGCGAAATAAGCAATTTTAACAAGCCTAAGGATTATGCACTGCAGCAGGAAGAAACGGTGAGAAATATAACAGTACCCCAAATTAAAGCACTTGCTCAAAAATACGTGAACCCGAACAAGATGTATTACCTCATTGTAGGAGATGCAGCGACACAATTAGAGCGCCTTGAGGAACTGGGATTTGGGAAACCTGTTCTTCTGAATGAGGAAATGGAATAGTACATATGAACTTACTAAATAAAAAATGCCCGGAACTTCCGGGCATTTTTTATTATTGAGAATAGCTTTAGGGTCCAAAATCCCGGGGGCTGATCCTTATTAAGAATCTTTCTTCTTCCCACCTTTTTTCTTGCGGTGTTTAAGAACTTCAGCCTCCCTGAAGAAAATGATCTCTTCAGCAATATTGGTGATAAGATCTCCTATCCTCTCTACCTTTTTTATTACTGAAAATAACAACATGACCTGATCGATGACTTGAGGATTTGCCTTTACTTCTTCAGAAATAATTTCGAAAGATCTCATATTTATCTCATTGAGGATTTTATCTTTCTTAAATACTTTACGGGCCACTTTAGTGTCTGAATTAGTATACGCCAGGGTGATGTCCTCAAGCATGGATAGACCCGTGGTGAACATCTCCTGAACCCGCATCCTTTCCAACAACCTGGGTTCAATTTTCGTGTCGATCTTGACTATATAATTGGAGATCCCATAAGCATGGTCGCCAACACGCTCCAGGTCAAAATTAATTTTTCTTAATGCTAAAACAAAGCGTAAGTCGCCGGCCACAGGGTTGTGAAGTGCGATAAAGCGTTCACAGTCGCGGTCGATTTTAAGATCAAGCGCGTTGACCCTGTTTTCTGTATGCATCACTTCTTCGGCAAGATCACTATCGTGATTGAAGAATGCTTCCTGTGCATTTTCCAGCTGCTTTTTACAAAGCTCCAGCATTTCAAGCCCGGCCGAATTTAATGCCTCTCTATTTTGATCTAAACTTATCATGATGTATCATTTATCCGAACCTACCGGTAATATAATTCTCGGTTTGCTGTTTTTCGGGGTTGGTAAATAGCTTTTTAGATTTATCGTATTCTATTAGTTCTCCCATATAGAAAAAAGCAGTGTAATCACTTAATCTTCCCGCCTGCTGCATGTTATGGGTAACAATTACAATTGTATATTTTTCCTTTAGCTCATAAATTAGTTCCTCGATCTTTGCAGTGGAAATAGGGTCTAAGGCAGAGGTTGGTTCATCCATTAGAATAATAGAAGGTTCTACAGCCAGAGTGCGGGCGATGCACAAACGTTGTTGCTGCCCACCCGACAATGCCAGGGCAGATTTGTTAAGATCATTTTCTACCTCACTCCACAAGCCCACCTGCTTAAGAGAATCTTCAACTTTGTCTCTTAGATAATTCTTATCCTTTATACCCTGGATCTTAAGTCCATATGCCACATTTTCATAGATGGATTTAGGAAAAGGATTTGGCTTTTGAAAAACCATTCCAACCTGTTTCCTTAGCTGTTCAACATTGACTTTCTTCTTATAAATATTTTCCCCGTCAATGAGAATTTCCCCTTCCATTCTAAAACCATCCACATAGTCATTCATACGGTTAAAAAGCCTGAGAAAAGTTGATTTCCCACATCCGGAAGGCCCTATAAAGGCGGTAATTTTATTTGCCCTAATGTTCATGTCAATACCTTTTATCGCCTTGAAATCATCATAAAAAACCTTTACCTCCTTAGCCTGAAGTTTGTGTTTTCTTTTTAGAGATTTATCTATTGTGTCTTTTTTTTCTTTCATCTTATTTTAATTTACTCTGCCACCTGTTCCTGAAGTACACCGCGATCCCGTTCATAACAAAGGTAATCAACAAGAGGATAATGATGGCTGCCGCCGCATTGACTTCAAAGCCGTGTTGCGGTCGGGAGATCCAGTTAAAGATCTGTATGGGTAATACCGAAAATTCATCCAAAGGCGACGCTGGCGCGAATGGCACGTATGCCAAAGCTCCAATCACGATCAAAGGTGCTGTTTCTCCAACCGCTCTGGACAAAGCCAGAATGATCCCGGTGAGGATCCCGCCAAAAGAAGCCGGTAAAAGCTGTTGAGAGATAGTCTGCCACTTTGAAGCTCCAAGAGCATAAGAAGCATCTCTAATGGACTTGGGAACTGCCTTTATAGATTCCCTGGTAGAAACGATCACAATAGGAAGAATTAACAGCGCAAGCGTAAAACTTCCCGCCAGGATACTGGCTCCCATTTCAAGTATTCTTACAAAAACTTCAAGACCTAATAATCCGTAAATAATGGAGGGTACGCCCGCAAGATTGGAAATGTTTACTTCAAGTAATGACGCCATCTTACTTTCTTTAGCATATTCCTCAAGATAGATCGCAGCTGCAATTCCAACGGGCAGTGCTATGATCGTCGTTAGGACGAGGATCCAGACACTTCCCATAAGCGCCGTGAAAATTCCGGCTCTCTCAGCCTTCCTGGAGGGCAGACTGGTAATAAAATCCCAGTCAATCCTTTGTATACCGTCCACAAATATGGAACCTATAAAGATCGTAAGTAAGATTAATCCCAGAAAAGTACAGGCAATCCCCCAAAACTTAAAAACCTGATCAAGTAGTCTGTTTTTTTTAATATTATTCATATTTCTCCCTGAATTTTTTCCTGATCCTGTAACTAATAGTGTTGAGCAGGAAGGTGAAAATGAAAAGTGTAATACCCGCAGCAAAAATTGTTCGGTATTCCAAAGAACCATGCTGTACGTCTCCCAGACTCACCTGTACAATATAGGCAGTAATGGTCTCCACCGGCACAGTGGGGTCAAAGGTAAGTCGTGGTTGTTGACCTGCCGCAATGGCCACGATCATGGTCTCTCCAATAGCCCTTGAAATTGCCAGGATTATTGATACCACTATTCCCGAAGAAGCTGCAGGCACCAGCACCCTGAATGAATTCTGAAGCTTGGTGGAACCCATTCCATAGGCCGCTTCCCTAAGGGAATTTGGAACGGCGTGTAGCGCGTCCTCACTTAAAGAAGAGATAAAAGGAATGATCATAATTCCCATTACCAGTCCCGCCGAAAGAGAGTTAAAACCCGAAAGCGATGGAATAAATGACTGGAGGAACGGAGTCACTACAGTAAGAGCAAAGAATCCATAAACTACAGTGGGTACGGCCGCAAGTAATTCCAGAAGAGGTTTGATCGTCTTCCTAAAACTTCGCGGTGCGTATTCACTTATATAGATACTTATTGAAAGTCCTATTGGAACCGCAAAAAGTATGGCTATAAAAGAGGTAAGAAGGGTTCCCGAAAGTAAAGGCAGAATTCCGAAATGTTTATCGGTATAAAGAGGAGTCCATTGAGTATCTGTAAGAAAATCAACTATAGACACCTCACTAAAAAACCTTATTGCCTCAATTGAAAGAACAAGGATAATGCCCACAGTCACCGCAATGGTGACCAGAGCACTGGCCTGTAATCCTTTTTCAATAACTCTTTCTTTTATTTTCCTCATGTTCCCGAAGGCATTAGGTCCCAAAAATGTTATTCCTGAGCATTATTTTCTTTAACGAAAGCAGCGAATTTCTCCCTCTCTCTCTGGTATTCTTCTGTAGTAAGTGGAATATATCCAACATCTTTAAGTAATTGCGGAGCCTCTTCAAGATAAAACTCCACGAAATCTACCACTGCAGGATTTTCCAGGGAAGAACTGTTTACGTAGATAAAGAGTGGACGGGAAAGCGGTGCGTAAGTGCCTTCACTTACAGTTTGGGCAGATGGTTCAATACATCCTTCTCCTCCGTCTACAGCTACCATTCTCAATTTATCTGAATTCTCCTCGTAATAAGCCAGTCCAAAGAACCCAAGACCATATTTATCTCCAGAAACTCCCTGCACCAAAACATTGTCGTCTTCACTTGCCGTATAATCTCCACGGCTGCTTCCGCTCTCTCCAACAATTGCTTCTGTGAAGTAATCAAAAGTACCTGAAGCTACTCCGGGACCAAAAAGGTGAATTTCTTCATCTGGCCAAGAAGGATCGATCTGGTTCCAACGGGTAATAGTTCCCTGTGCTCCTGGCTCCCAAATCTTTTTAAGTTGTTCTACAGTCAAGCATTGCACCCAGTCATTCTCTGGGTTTACCACAACAGCAAGTCCGTCATAAGCAACTTCAAGTTCAACAAAATCTATATTATTTCCTTCTGCAATGGCTTTTTCATCCTCCTTGATAGGACGGGAGGCATTGGTGATCGCAATTTCTCCCCTGCCAAATTTTTGAAATCCTCCACCGGTACCCGAAACTCCAATGGTAACATCGGTATCAGGTGCTTCGGCACGATATTCTTCGGCTATAGCTTCGGTAATAGGATAAACTGTACTGGAACCATCAATAGCTATGGCAGTTCCATTTCCACCGTCTTCTTTTTTGGTATTTCCGCAGGAAGCAAGGGAAATTGTTATTGCTGTTAATAAAATAAGCTTTTTCATAATTTGTCTTTGTTATAATTGTAATTCAAGTTGTAATCTATACATAAGACCATCATCCAGCCCCAAATTCATATCGGTATAGCTAAGATCGGTCTGCACTTTGAGTTTATGGCCCACAAAATATTTAGAGAGGGCAAGAGTGTATTGGTTCTCTACGGCCTGAGTCACTTCATCTTTAAGATCAATATTGGTATATCTTCCCACCAGCTGCAGGTTATTCCTGAATAAATAACCGGCCTGCAGGTTAATTCCACTACCGGCATTTACAGCATCACCTGTTAAACTGCCATCTGTATCCCTTGCAAAAATGTCATTGGCATCGCGGTACGCATATTCTCCCATTGCAGAAAATCCCTGGTACTTAAACATCGCATCCACAAAAATGGTAGAGATATCGGCTTCAAAAAAGCCATTTTCAATGAACATGTAGTTCCCCGCATTAGATCTGGTTCTAACAGCATTGTCATTATAGTCATAGGAAAACCCCACAGCCAGTTTAGGATTGTCTTCCCTGGCAAAGTCGGCTCCTGCGTAGTCTTCGAAATTTCCCATAGGCAGGAATTCCAGTCTTGCAGTATATTGATAGCCACCAAGGTTACCGGTGGTCACGTTGCGACCTTCGCCCTGGGCGATAGATAAGGCTTCTCTCATGATAAAATCCCCGCCAAGAGATGTTTCATGATGTAGCTGTATCCCAAGATCACGCCCAAGATTAAAACGGCTGTTAACCAGGGAACGATCTACAGTTTCAAGGCTTCCTGAAGAGATCAACTGCTCTCTGTTTCCAGGCAATTTTGTCTGGCCGGCCCATAATTCAAAATTTCCGTAAAAATTCCACATTACCACCGCGTCAAGAATGTACCTTGGTGCATCACTGGTAAAACCTGAAGCTCCCGAAATGTCCCTGTTGGACAAACCAAGCTGTAATTTATATTTTAAACGGGGTGAATAAGCAAAACCGTCAAACTTAAGACGGGCCCGTCGTATAAGGAAAGCAGATTCTCCTGTTCCAAAACCATCATCTTCGGTAATCACCCAATCAGAAGTAAAGAGAGTCTGCATTCTCAAGCCCATCTTCATACTGTAGGAGCTATCCTGAGCTACCACGTTAATAAGGCCTTTTCCAAATTTGTTCTCTGTAATATCCTGACCATAAAAATGAATGGAAAGAAATAGGCTTATGGCTGTTAACCAGCCGGTTCTAATTCTCATGATTTCTTAATTTTTGTCACAGCAAAGAACAAGAATCAATGTTAATTTAATGTTACCCCGAAATTATCAATAAGTAAAAAGGTTGCCCGAAAGGACAACCTTACTACATACATCTAAATCGACAAAAACTAAGAATATATGAGTACTCAAAAATGCTATTTTCAAGCCTTTTTAATGTCACCTTAATTTAAATTTTAGATTAATATTTTTATTATCAGACTGTTTCCGGGCTGCTGATTTTTTTTTCTAACTTGTACTCAAACTAACTTCTGGTTTGGGCAAATCATTTCTTAAAAAGTATGCTTCCTTTATTATAAGTTTTGGCATTTTGGCTATCCTGGTGATCCTGTACTTTAATTATCCTCCTTTTCAAAAATCATTACAGGAAGCCTGGAATGTCCTGCTTAGCGAAGATGAGCAACGTATCCAGGAGTACGTGCAGCAGTTTGGAGCCCTGGGTCCCCTGGCTATTATTGTCTTTACAATTCTGCAAATGTTCCTCATCATATTTCCCTCCTGGCTGCCCATAATTGTAGGGGTACTGGCCTATGGATTCTGGTGGGGAATTTTGATCAACCTGGTGGGAGTGGGAATTGCCTCTACCCTTGGTTATTTTATCGGAAAAAGATTTCAGAATGTATTTATCAGCGAAAAGAAATATGAAAAGATGAAGTTTTGGATTAAAAACTACAGTTTTGGAACTGTAATACTTTTTAGGGTTTCACCGTTCTTTTCAAATGATGCGATAAGCTTTATTGCAGGAATCTTTAGAATGAGCTATAAAAAGTTCATCCTCGCCACTTACGCAGGAATGATCCCGCTGTCACTTGCGGTAGGTTATTTTTCCACCGATATTGATAAGCTGGAAAATGGCCTCTACTGGATAGGTGGGATAGGAGCCGCTCTCTATGCCATTTATATTTATATTGACCATAAAAGAAAAAAGAAAGATGCAAAAAAATAAATTCCCGGTTGAAGAAGTAAGGGCGCAGTTTCCTGCTTTAAATTTTAAAAATAAGGAGCAGGTTTTTCCAATTTATTTTGACGGCCCCGGCGGCACCCAAATGGTGCAATCCTGCATAGATCGAATGTTGGAATATATAGAAACCGGAATGGCCAATCTCCATGGAACTTTTTCCACAAGCCAAAAGACAGATGCTTTACTCGAAGAGGCAAAAGAAGCAGTGGGAGATCTACTTAATTGTTCTGCAAAAGAAGTGGCGTTTGGTCAAAACATGACCAGCCTGGCATTTCAGGTTGCAAACAGTTTGCGAACTCTGTTGCAGGAAGGGGATGAAATTTTAGTAACCCAACTGGACCACCGTGCCAATGTCGACCCATGGATCTACCTGGCAAAAGAGACCGGTGCAACTGTGAAATGGATTCCTGTTGACAAGGAAAAACTGGTGCTCGATCTTAGCGATCTTGACAGCCTCATCAACAAGAATACCCGGGTGGTGGCCATTGGCCTATCCTCCAATCTTACAGGAACCATAAGTGATGCAAAAAAGATCTTTGAAACGGCTAAAAAGGTAAATGCCATCACTATTGCAGATGCAGTACACGCAGTACCTCATTTTCTCGTAGATAAACAAGAGCTGGGAAGCGACATTCTCTTTTGCTCTGCCTATAAGTTCTTTGGACCACACCTGGGAATCGCTGCAATTAAAGAAGAACTTTTTGAACAACTGGAAATCGCGAAACTTAAACCCGCTCCAAGCCAGATTCCCTATAAGCTTGAAACCGGCACCCAAAATCATGAAGGGATCGCCGGACTTTGCGGCGCCATAAGCTTTATCGAGAACCTTGGCAGCGGAAATTCACGTCGACAAAAACTTAGTTCGGGAATGCAAGCCATAAAAAGCCATGAAGAAGAGCTAATGACAGAACTGCAAAGTTTCCTGAATTCAATCCCTGAAGTAACTCTTTATCGTGCCGGAAATGAGGTGAACAAAACTCCCACTTTTGCTTTCAAAATTAAAGGCATTCACTCCCGGGAGGCCACAAAATTTTTTGCTGAAAAATTTAATCTGTGTATTGCCGATGGTCACTTCTACGCCTCTACCATGGCCGAAGTTTTCCCGGTGATGGAAACCGGGGGTTGGATAAGGATTGGGCTGGCCCCGTACAACACCCTCGGAGAGATCGCAATATTCAAAACTGCACTTAAAGATCTCCTCCTCATGAAATCCTAAAAAATGATCGTTCGGGTAATAAAATTCTTCGCCAAAGGCCTGCTGGCTTTTTTAATGCTTTTGCTGCTGTACTTCGTGGCGGCATTAATAGGTTCGGCCATTCCTGTGAATACAGACAGGCAGGCTGGTGGAGATATTACTATCTACCTGCGAACGAACGGGGCTCATACAGATTTTATCTTTCCGGTAGAAAATAACGTCATGGATTGGGAGCAAATGATCGATTCCACATATATCCTCTCTAAAAAGGGAAATTACGATTACATTTCTTTTGGCTGGGGAGATCTGGAGTTTTACCGGAACACACCGGAATGGAGTGACCTTACCTTTCCCACAGCCATGCAGGCCGTTTTCCTGCCAACCCCCTCGGCTATGCATGTAGAATTTGAATCCCCTCCCCGTTTCGATCAGCCTACTGTGCCTATCAGAGTAACAGAAGAGGAATACCGAACACTTGTGGATTATGTAAAATGGAGCTTCCAGAAGGATTTTTCTGGAAATGTGAGACCGGTTCCCGATTTGCATTACAATCAAAACGACGCCTTCTTTTATGCAAAAAGGTCCCTCAACTCTTTTTACACCTGTAATACCTGGGTTAATAATGGTTTAAAAGAAGCTGGTCTACCCGCTTGTTTATGGACCCCTTTTGACGAAGGCATCTTCTACAAGTACCATTGATTTTATACATTTTTTAAGATGTAGCTGCTTAAGATTAAATGTAAAAATCTTAACTTCAGCCTTATACGTTTTAAACCAACCCGTCAAACCACATTTTTATGAGTAATCTAAAAAAGATCACCGAGCTTCTTGGAGATGAAGCTTCCTACCTGCTAGAACACCGCAGTGAAAAGATTTCTAAAGAAAGATTAACTATTCCCGGCCCTCATACGGTTGACAATTTTGCTGAAAGTGACCGCAATCCACAGGTCCTCAAAAGTATTTCCCAACTTTACAACCATGGTGCACTTGGAGGAACAGGTTACCTCAACATTTTACCTGTTGACCAGGGAATAGAACACAGCGCGGCTGCTTCTTTTTATAAGAACCAGGATTATTTTGATCCCGAAAATATCATCAAACTTGCCCTGGAAGCAGGCTGTAACGGTGTAGCATCAACCTTTGGCGGTCTTGCATTACACGCGCGAAAGTATGCACACAAAATTCCCTTTGTTGTGAAAATCAATCACAATGAGCTGCTTACTTATCCCACCAAATACGACCAGATCCCCTTTGGAAGTGTTCGCGAGGCGTGGGACATGGGTGCCACTGCAATTGGCGCTACCATTTACTTTGGAAGTGAAGAAAGTACCCGACAGATCCAGGAAATAGCTGCAGCGTTTGAAGAAGCCCACCAGCTGGGAATGGCAACTATTCTTTGGTGCTACACCCGGAATTCAGCTTTTAAAAAGGACGGAAAAGATTACCATTCGGCTGCCGATCTTACCGGACAGGCGAACCACATCGGAGTAACCATTAAAGCCGATGTGATTAAACAAAAACTTCCCGAAACCAACTTTGGATTCCAGGACATCAACTTTGGAAAGCATTCAAAAGAAATGTACGAGAGTCTTTCCACAGATCATCCTATCGACCTTTGCCGGTTGCAGGTTGCTAATTGCTATATGGGGAAAATTGGGTTAATCAACTCCGGTGGTGGCTCCGAGGGAGATTCAGATTTTAAGGCGGCAGTAAAAACGGCGGTCATCAATAAACGCGCCGGCGGCTGCGGACTCATTATGGGAAGAAAAGCATTTCAAAGGCCTCTAAAAGACGGAGTTGAGATCCTTCAAAGTGTACAGGAAGTTTATTTGACAGATGAGATCACCGTGGCTTAGAAAGTATTGAGAAGTTAGTTTTGAGTATTGAGATATTTACAAACCTGCAGGGTTTTTTAATGAAACCGCTGTCAGGGCTATAAGCCGCTGACAGGGTTGCGGAAGAACCCTTTCTGGGTTTGGAACTCTGAAGGAGTTGACCTAATTCAGAAAAAAACCTCACAGGTTTTGAAAACCTGTGAGGTTTGATAAAAAATATATTTTACTGCCAACTAATAAACTGCGTACTGCCTACTGATTAAAAAGTACCTTCCTCTTTGGCTTTTCCACGTTCGCATTCACCGGTTCTCCAAAAAGGTCAAAATCGGCGGCATCTGTTATTTTAACATCGTAGAAATCTCCGGTTTTAAGGTAGATCTTGGTCGCGTCGATCAAAACTTCATTATCCACATCGGGGGAATCGTGCTCGGTTCTTCCCACATAATTTTCGCCTTCTTTGCGGTCGATAACCACCCTAAAGGTCTTTCCAATTTTCTGCTGATTCAGTTCCCAGGAGATCTGCGACTGAATTTCCATGATCTCATTGGCTCTCTCCTGCTTCACCTCCTGTGGCACATCATCTTCAAGGTTATAAGCATGTGTATTCTCTTCATGAGAATAAGTAAAACAACCAAGACGTTCAAAACGCATGTCTTTTACCCACTGCTTCAGCTCTTCAAAATGAGCTTCAGTTTCTCCGGGATACCCAACAATAAGAGTGGTTCTAATTGCCATTTCGGGCACCCTGTTACGGAATTCCTTCAGTAAGTTTGTTGTTTTCTCATGAGTGGTTCCGCGTCGCATTGATTTCAGAAGATCATCAGAAATATGCTGCAACGGAATATCAAGATAGTTACAAACCTTTGACTCCCTTTTCATCAGGTCCAAAACATCCATTGGGAAACCAGTTGGAAAAGCATAATGTAACCTGATCCATTCAATTCCCTCCACCTTTACCAGGTTCTCAAGAAGTTCAGCGAGGTTTCTTTTTTTATAGAGGTCAAGCCCATAGTAAGTAAGATCCTGCGCAATAAGGATCAGTTCTTTCACTCCCTGAGCAGCAAGTTTACGCGCCTCTTCCACAAGATTTTCAATTGGAGTGGATTTATGTTTTCCGCGCATCAAAGGTATGGCACAAAATGAACACGGCCTGTCGCAACCTTCAGCGATCTTGAGGTAAGCATAATTCTTCGGAGTTGTGGTAAGACGTTCCCCTATTAGTTCATGCTTATAATCGGCTTCCAGGGCAGCAAGAAGTTCGGGCAGCTCGGTAGTTCCGAAGTATTGGTCAACGTTAGGGATCTCTTTTACAAGATCTGGCTTGTAGCGTTCACTAAGACAACCGGTCACAAAAACCTTATCCACTTCTCCCTGTTCCTTTAATTCTACGTATTCTAAAATGGTATTTACAGACTGTTCTTTTGCGTTGTCAATAAAACCACAGGTGTTGATCACCACTATATTTCCTTCCTGCTCATGCACCACATCCTTGTTGTTCGCCTTAAGCTGCCCCATAAGGATCTCACTATCATAGACGTTCTTGCTGCAGCCAAGGGTGACCACATTGATCCTGTTCTTTTTTAATGACTTTGTTCTCATACTATATATTTTCACCTGTCAAACCTCGCAAGTTTCTAAAACCAAGGAGGTTTCAGAAAATAAGGTCTTTCAAAGCGGGTGCAAAGATACAACCTAAAATGACAAATCTAACATTCAAGGGTTTAAGCTTTTAAAATTCCCGTTTAGCGAAATTTTTTCCTCCTGCGGAACTACTATCCCAGATTAAAACTCTGAAATAAATTCAGGGTGACGCTCTTCATGTGCTCGTCATGCTGAACTTGTTTCAGCATCTGATTTGGAAGACCCTGAAATAGATGCTGGGTGACCCTTTTTGAGTTCCTATCTCCTTGTCCTTTTAATAAATTCCTCCTGCAGGAGTCTTGTAATTTCACCTTTTTGAGAGGTAAATACTTCTTTACCTTCTAGGGTCACAGAGGACACAGGAGCGACCTGAGTAGTGGTGCCGGTGAGAAAGATCTCATCTACATCTGGTAGTCCCGCTACTGGAAAAGCCTCTTCTTTTAAAGGAATTTCCAGCTCACGACATAGGTCTATCATCACCTTCCTCGTAATGCCAGAGAGGATCTGCCGGCCTTCGGGATGGGTATAGACAACTCCATTTTTTACGAAGAAAATCGTGGTGTGGGAGCCTTCAGTGAAAACGCCGTTGCGGAATAAAAGGTTTTCATCATAACCGGCGGAGATGGCGGCATCATTCGCCATAGTATTGGCCAGTAATGCTGTCGACTTGATGTCGCACCTGTGCCAGCGGAGATCTTCTGAAGCGATTACTTTCCAGAACCTGTCTTTAAAGTTAGTAAGATCCACCCGGAAAGCGTAAAGCAATAAAGTTGGCTCTGCATCTTCGGGAATGAAGTGAGAACGAGGTGCTTTTCCGCGGGAGATCTGCAGGTAAACCGCAGCATCTTCCGAAGAAAAAGAGGATCGCCTTACCGCTTCCAGCATCAACTTTTCAAGGATAGAAGCATCAAAATCAATATTCATTTCCTTAAGGCAATATCTCACCCTTGCCAAATGATCCTGCAGCCGAAAAGGTTTTCCGCTGTAAAAAGGTGTCACCTCATAGATCCCATCCCCGAACATAAAGGACCGGTCAAAAACAGAAACAAAAGCGTCTTCAGGTTTTTTCCATTTATCATTCAGGAAAACTTCGGCAGGATAGAATTTTTTGTTTTTCATTTAAAGGCTACTTTTCCAATATTTTTATAAAAAACTCTGCGTCTCAATTAATTAGATCCTAAAAGCACATTTTGAAAAGCCTGCAAACTTTTCCCTGAATTTATATCGTGACCCAGTTCTGATAAGGCACGTTCCAATGCACCCAAAACCGCAATAAGATCATTTGCAGATACAGAGCCCATATGGCCGATCCTAAAGTAATTGGTTTTTATTTCTGAAAGTAATCCTCCCGCGAGTATCACATCACTCTCGGCTACTTTGGAAAGTAACGCCGTGCCATCCATCCCTTCCGGGTAATAGACAGCAGTAAGCGTATTAGCGGCTATTTCATTTCTTTCAGGTAAAATTTCTAGATCTAAGGAAGAGACCCCTTCACGAAATGCTTTTGCCAAAATTTGATGTCTTTTTACCCTTTCCTCTACGCCTTCTGCAGCTATGATCTTAAGGCTTGCTTCTAAGGCAACAATTAAATTGACTGCAGGTGTTCCAAAATAAGAAGGTCTTCTTTCTTCATAAGCTTTCATTATGGGCAACCAATTATTCCAGTCGGCATAATAATTAGATACAGGCATTTTT
This sequence comes from Salinimicrobium sp. TH3, assembly GCF_026676115.1. Taxonomy (GTDB): domain Bacteria; phylum Bacteroidota; class Bacteroidia; order Flavobacteriales; family Flavobacteriaceae; genus Salinimicrobium. The sequence continues at coordinate 151,740 of NZ_JAPONB010000005.1, forward strand.
CTTTTTTTCCAGACCTCCATCGCTTTCTGTGAGGCTATTAAAAGAGCGAGCCCGGGAGGTACACCAATAGCCTTTTGAGAACCTGTTAAAACAACATCAAGCCCCCATTCATCCTGATCAATCTCTTCACCCGCAACCGAGCACACCCCATCTAAGATACTTAGAGTGTTATATTTTTTCGCTAATTGCGCTATAGGCTTTGGCTCTACCAACACTCCGGTAGAGGTATCAACATGAGTAATGGTCAAAGCTTTGTATTGTTTGGATTGAAGCTCTTTTTCAATTGCTTCGAGGCTTACAACATCACCTATTGGAGCTTCCAGAATGGTAGTTTCAGCACCATAGCGATCCATGATATCTTTAAAACGGTGACCAAAGTATCCTGTGGAAATCACCAACACACGATCCCCTTGTTCCACGAGATTGGCGGCTGCCATATCCATAGCCAGAGTGCCGGTTCCGGCGACGATGAAGGGTTGGCCTTTTGGAGACTTCCATACTTCTCGCATGAGCTCAAGGCTGTTCCCGAAAGTCTCTATAAAATCTGGTGCAACATGGCTTTGAGTTGGTATTCCCATGGCCTGTAAAACTTCCGGTTCAAATTCTATAGGACCGGGAATCATAAGTAGTTTTCTGCCTTTCATTATTTTTATTTCTATTTATAAGATGCTCTAAAATAATAAATGCGATATACCTGGATATCGCATTTATTAATCAATTTTATTAAATTATTTATCGAGAACAGGCTCCCGTTCAGTAACAGTTTCATGTTCTTTGAACTGATTACTTGTATTTTTTTCGCCTCCCGCTTTTAAAGCTTTTTCTCCGGCAAAGAAGCTCTTATGATCATCTCCAAGATCGGAACCTGCCATACGCTGATGTTTGACACAGGAAACGCCCTTACGAATTTCCTGTCTTTGAACCCCTTTTACATAGGCTAACATGCCTTCTTCAGAAAAATAACCTGCTGTTAGGTCATTCATGTGAAGGGCCGTTGTATGATAGGTTGGCAACGTGATCAAGTGGTGGAAAACCCCTGCTTCTCTTGCAGCATCGATCTGGAAAGTTTTAATCTTTTTATCTGCTCTAAAGCATAATTCGGTATCATCATATTCCGAACACATCAAATTATTCCTGTCATAACCGGTCATATTTTCACCCTCTGCAAACATATCATCATAAGCCTGGTGACGAAAGTTTAAGGTCCAGTTAAAGGATGGAGAGTTATTGTAAACCAGCTTGGCGTTGGGCACAACTTCTTTTACCCGGTTCACCATGTGGGCGATCTGTTTGACATTGGGAGTGGGAGTCTCGATCCATAGAAGATCTGCTCCATTTCGAAGACTTGTTATACAGTCTAACACCACCCTGTCTATGTTTGAACCATCTTTAAATTTGAACAAACCATTAGCCAGTCGCACGGGACGCATTAATTTCCCGTCTCTTTTTAGAAGAACGTCATCTTCTTTGGCATCGTTGATTTCAATTTCTTCAGCTTCTATAAAGGCTAAATACTGAGATGCCAGATCCCCCGGCTCCTGACTTACCGGAAGCTTTTGAGTTAAACCGGCACCTTCAGAATCTGTTCTTGCTACTATAATACCGTCTTCCACACCTAATTCAATAAATGCATATCTAATGGCATTTAATTTGGCAATAAAATCTTCATGAGGCACGGTAACTTTTCCGTCCTGATGTCCACATTGTTTGGCATCAGAAACCTGATTTTCTATCTGAATGGCACAAGCCCCGGCCTGGATCATTTTTTTAGCTAATAAATAGGTCGCTTCTTCATTCCCGAAACCGGCGTCAATATCGGCAATAATAGGAACTACGTGTGTTTCAAAATTATCAATTTGATCCTGTACATCTTCTCCTTTCTCAAGTCTTTTAAAGAGATCGTTTAACTCAATAGCATCTGCCTGACGTAAAAAATCATAAATTTCATTTATTAAGGAAGGAACAGCAGTTTTTTCGTGCATAGATTGATCTGGCAGCGGTCCAAATTCTGAACGCAACGCAGCAACCATCCAACCGGAAAGATACAGGTATTTCTTACTGGCAGTTTTGTGATGCTTTTTGACAGCTATCATATTTTGCTGCGCCACAAAACCATGCCAGCTACCCAAAGACTGGGTGTATTGAGATGGATCTTCATCATACTCTGCCATATCATTTCTCATAATGGCCGCTGTATATCTCGCAATATCCAATCCTGTTCTAAACCTGTTTTGGGTAACCATCCTGGCTGCGCTTTCAGGATTTATTGAATTCCATGTTTCTCCATACTTTTCTTTTAGGTTTTTTACAGCCTCTAATGCAGAGCTGTAATTTGTTTGTGGTTGATTTTTCATAATTTTGTTAGATGTTATTTATTATTAATAATTAGATCCTGTTGATTGTTGCCGCAATCGCAGGATTGTTTTTTATAGGTATTGATATGCCGGGAGGGTTAAGAACTCTTCAAATTTTTCTGAGAGAACTAATTTGTCAAAAAGCTCTATAGCAAGTTTATAGCGGTTGTTGTAGTTAGAGGTCCCTCCGTATTCTTTTAAGATTTTTTCGACCTCATCATTCAAAAGATATATGTACAATTCCGTATTGAATTTGCGTCCGTCTTCCAGTACGACTTCGTGCTTTAACCATTGCCAAACCTGTGTTCTTGAAATCTCGGCAGTAGCTGCATCTTCCATTAGGTTATATAGCGCTACAGCACCATAACCTCTTAACCAGGCTTCCATATATAGAATCCCGACATTGATGTTTTTTCTTATCCCGGCTTCTGTAACAGTACCTTTCGGTATTTCCACAAGGTCTTCTTCGGAAATATTGATGTCTTCACGAGTGACGTGTAATTGATTTGGGGTTGGCATATGCTTGTTGAACTCCGCCATAGCTACTTCAACTAATGCAGGATGAGCAACCCATGTACCGTCATGACCATTTTTAACTTCACGCTCTTTATCTTTTCTTACTTTTTCTATAGCAGCTGCGTTGGCCTTTTCATCATTTTTAATAGGAATTTGAGCAGCCATACCGCCAATAGCATGGATGCCACGTTTATGGCAGCGTTGAATAACTAGCTTGGAATACGCCTCCATGAAAGGAGTGGTCATGGTAACCTGGTCCCGGTTTGGCACTACAAAGTCTGGGTGGTTTCTGAATTTTTTGATGTACGAAAATATGTAATCCCATCGTCCACAATTAAGGCCTACAATATGATCTTTAAGTTCGTATATGATCTCGTCCAACTGAAAACTTGCAGTAATGGTTTCAACAAGAACGGTGGCCTTAAATGTCCCTTTAGGCACTTCCAGGTATTCCTGGGCGAAAGTAAACACTTCGTTCCACCAGCGTGCTTCCATATAGTGCTCCAACTTTGGAAGATAGAAGTAAGGGGCGGTATTATTCTTCAACAAGGTTTGGGTGTTGTGGAACACGTATAAACCGAAATCAACCAGGCTACCTGAAGTTTCTTCGTCATTGATTATAATATGTCTTTCATTTAAATGTAAACCTCTGGGTCTAAGCATCAAGACTGCAGTCTCCTGATTAAGGCTATAAGATTTACCCCGATCTGAATCTACCAGTGAAATTGTCTTTTTATTGGCATCTATAAGATTTTGTTGACCTTCAATAACATTTTGCCATGTAGGCGCAGTGCTGTCCTCCAGGTCTGCCATAAATGTCCTGGCTCCGGAATTTAGAGCATTTATTACCATCTTTCTGTCTGCAGGTCCTGTGATTTCGACCCGTCTGTCCTGTAAATCTTCAGGGATTTTGTCCGCACTCCAGTCACTTTCCCTAATTGATTTAGTCTCTGGTGAGAATTCAGGTAATTTTCCTTCATCAAAAACTTTTTGCTGGTTTACTCTTTTTTCCAAGAGAAAAAGTCTTTCTCCATTAAATCTTTCATGAAGTGCCGCTATAAAAGTTAAGGCATCATCTGTCAGGATTTCCGGATAATAATTCTTCGCATCCCTTGAGAATTTTAAACTAGGTATTTTTAAAGTTTTGGTTTCCATGGTTTTAGTGTTTTACATGACAATATTAAAGGAAAGTTTTCTAAAAAACAAGCGAACGTTCGCTAAAACCAAATATTCGCAAAATATTAAGATTCGCGAAAATGCCTATATTTGAATTATGGAAGAAGATTACATCAAATTAATTTTTGGCCTGAAGCTAAAGCAGATAAGGACTGAGAAGAATTTGTCTTTATTCGGACTGTCGAAACTTTCCGGTTTATCAAAGTCTTATTTAAATGAAATTGAAAACGGAAAAAAATACCCTAAACCAGATAAAATAGCTTTGCTTTCAGATAAACTGGAAGTTCCCTATGATCAAATGGTCTCTTTAAGGCTGGATAAAAATTTAGCTCCAATTGGGGAACTATTACAGTCCAAAATTCTAAAAGAAATCCCATTGGATCTCTTTGGCATTAAGGAAAGTAATTTAATAGATATAGTCGCCAATGCACCTACAAAAGTGACTGCATTTATAAGTACTATTATTGAAATTGCACACCATTACAGCTTTAGCAAGGAAAGCTTCTTTCTGGCTGCTGTACGTTCTTTTCAGGAAGCGAATAACAATTATTTTGATGATTTAGAACAACAGGTTTTAAAATTCTCAAAAGCCTATCAGGTAGAATTAACAAGGTCTCTTACATCAAAAGATCTGGAGGAGATCCTGACTGAAGAATACGGTTACATCATCAACGATAGTGAATTAAGTAAAAATGAAGCTTTAGGAAACCTGCGATCTTTACTTGTGCCTCAAACCAATACGCTGTTGCTCGCGAACGGGATCGATGAATCCCAACGCACTTTTATTTTCGCAAAAGAAATTGCATATAATTACCTGGAAATAAAAGACAGGCTTCATACTTTTCCCTGGATCAAATTCCAGAGGTTTGACCAGGTACTTAATAATTTCTATGCCTCTTATTTTGCCGGCGCACTAGTCATTCCTAAAGATGATTTGACTTCACAACTAGAAACTATTTTTGAAAAAGAGACTTTTGATGAAGCTCTTTTTCTTCAAATGCTGGAAGGCTTCAACGCTTCACCAGAAACATTTTACCAGCGATTGACCAATATCCTGCCCAAAGCGTTTAATATTAAAAATTTATTCTTTTTAAGGTTTACTCATAAGGCAGGCACAGAACAATTTTACCTGAACAAGGAACTTCATTTATCACATCAGCATTCCCCGCGGGCCAATGAAACCAATGAGCATTATTGCAGGCGATGGGTGTCTTTGAGAGGTTTAAAAGAAATAAGTAAAAGTAAGAAACCTCATGAGTTTGGGCTTCAAATTTCTCATTATCCCAGTCATGGGAAAACTTATCTAGTGATCTCGTCTGCAACTAAAGATCCTTTTCGAAACAACCAGTATAGAAGTATAAGTATAGGTTTATTGATCAATAAGCAACTGGAGCGGAAGCTTAAGTTTTTGGAAGATCCAACTATTAACCGGCGCGAGGTTGGAGTTACCTGTGAACGCTGTGGTATTATTGATTGTGAGGTAAGACAGGCTCCCGCAGTTATTCTGGATAAAGAAGCTAAGAATAAGAAGATAGAAAGGATTGTGGAGGAATTAAATGCCAGATTTCAGGTCTAATAGCGCTCATTTAAACCCCTTAAACTTTCGTTGAAGAAAATTTTTAAAAACACTGCACAAAAAACCGTGAGGTAATTATCTGAATGGCTTCGGTTTAATTAAAGGAAATATCTTCCGCAGCAACCTACGAAATAACCTGTTGCTGCACCCAGATACTAAAAGAGGTTTCATAAACCCGGGTGAGAATGATCACTGCTGCGCCAATGCCCATCAGCCACCAGGAATAGGCTTCCCGTTTCACCTGGATTGCTGCAATGATCCCCAGAATAAGGTAAGGAAGCATAAGGAGCAGGTTTGGCCATAGCCAGGCGCCGCCAAATATGATGACCGTCTTCATGACGATATAAAAAATACTGTAAATAAGGATGATCTTGGTAAGGATCACCAGGTTTCTGTACGACATATTATCTGTAATTCCCCGGTGGTTTTCTTAAGTAATTCAACTGTTCAAAACTGTTCCCGATATTTAAAAGTTTATCTTCTTCAAAGGGTTTTGCAATGAAGGTAATACTTTTAGGTTCCCCAGAAGATTCAAAACCTGCAGGAACTGCCAATGCCGGATATTTTGCCACGGCAGCGTAAGCCGCATGGTAATTATTAATTGAAGCAACTGCATCAAGGTCGTATCTTTCCATTGGCTCATCAAAGAACTTCCTACCGCTCTCCTGAAGCTGTGCAGAGATCCTTTCCAGCTCTTCGGCACTGGTAGTATCGGCCACTATGGCATCAAAAAGCTGCTGTCCATAAGGAGCTCTAATAAGGCTGTCTTCAAGGTTGTACTTCACAATCGCTTCCACATTATTATAAGTCACTTCTTTTCCGGCATATTTAGAAAGATAGGCCGGCAGATCCTTTTTCATATCGGCGTTGAGCAAGGTTAGAAAATTATCGAGAGAAACCTGCTCCTCTTCGAATTCCACAACAGTGGCACCGCTCTCTTTCATTGCCTCCACAGCATTGTTGTATAAAGAATCTGTCAAAAGGGATTTCATGACGCCAATCCGCTTTCCGCGAAGACCATCGGGAGTCAGGGCTTTTACATAGTTTTTTCCTCCGCTTACAGAGGCAGGATCTTCTGAGTCTTTTCCGGTAAGGGCGTTGAGTAAAATAGCGTTATCAATGACGTATTTTGTCATAGGTCCCGGAGTGTCAAGCGTGCCCGAAATAGGGATTATTCCGGTTCGGCTTAGCAGTCCAACCGTTGGTTTTAATCCTACCACAGAATTCTTCGAAGCCGGAGAAAGTATGGAGCCTGCGGTTTCAGTTCCAACTGCAGCTACAGCATAATTTGCGGCCACCGCAACCCCACTACCTGAGCTGGAACCTCCTGTTTCAAATTTCTTTCTTCCGTAAGGATTTAAAGTTTGCCCGCCTACTGCGCTGTATCCCAAGGGACAGCCATCACAAAAGTAATATGCCCATTCGCTCAAATTTGCTTTTCCCAGGATGAGTGCATTATTTTCTTTTAATCGGTCGACAATAAAGGCATTTTTGGAAGGTTTATTTTCAGCCAGGATCAAAGCTCCGGCGGTAGTGCTCATATTGTCGGTATTGACATTGTCTTTCAACAGTATAGGCATACCATATATTGTATTTTCCCTGCCTTCAGGAACTCCTTTTTCATCAAGCTTTCTTGCCTCGGCAACTACATCGGGGTTAAGAGCGATCACTGCGTTGAGCGACATTTCATTATTGCTCTCAAATTCCCTGATGCGATAAATGTAGAAAAGTGTGAGATCTGTGTAGCTCAGCTTTCCGCTCTGGATAGCACGTTGTAGTTCGGGGATGCTTCTTTCGAAAATAACCGGCTTCAGGGATTCATATTTTTCCGCAGAAAAAGCAGAAAGCTCCTTCTCAAAAGGACGCCATATCTCGTTCTTATCTAAAGTCTTTGAATTGATAAGCTTAAACCTCATCCTTTCATTCTCATGCTGCGCCTGTTCTTTAAGCTGGGCAGTTTCATCCTGTCGCTCCCACAAAACGGCAGGTTCTTTTACAGCTGCCTCCTCTTCTTTCTGAACTTTGCAGGAAGTGGCCATAAGAAATACCAAAAAAGGAATGAAAATTTGCTTCATGAGTTATGGTTTAATCGGAAAGATTATTTAAAAAAGGAATCCACAAATTCATATTTGTTGAAAACCTGCAGGTCTTCAATGCCCTCTCCCACCCCTATGTATTTTACGGGGATCTGGAACTGGTCACTAATTCCTATCACAACGCCACCTTTTGCTGTGCCATCAAGTTTAGTCACGGCCAGGGAAGTCACCTCGGTAGCTGCAGTAAACTGTTTTGCCTGCTCAAAGGCATTTTGTCCCGTAGAACCATCAAGAACCAGGAGAACTTCATGCGGCGCATCGTCCACCACCTTTTGCATCACTCTTTTCACCTTGGTAAGCTCATTCATTAGGTTTACTTTATTGTGAAGACGCCCGGCAGTATCAATGATAACTACATCGGCATCTTGTTTTACGGCACTTTGCACAGAGTCAAAAGCTACAGATGCAGGATCACTTCCCATACTTTGTTTTACAATAGGAACATCCACCCTGTCTGCCCAAACCTGAAGTTGATCAATAGCAGCTGCCCTAAAAGTATCGGCTGCACCAAGCACTACTTTTTTACCTTCTTTTTTGAACTGGTAGGCAAGTTTTCCAATGGTAGTAGTTTTGCCCACCCCATTCACACCTACGACCATGATCACGTAAGGCTTTTTATTTGTGGGCACATAGAAATCTGTTGCTTCGCCCGAATTTGTTTCGGCCATTAAAGCCGCGATCTCTTCCCTAAGGATCTTGTTAAGTTCATCTGTTCCAAGAAACCTGTCCCGGGCCACACGAGCTTCTATTCGGTTAATGATCTTCACTGTAGTTCCCACACCCACGTCGCTGCTCACCAGCACGTCTTCCAGGTCATCCAGCACCTCATCATCAACTTTGGATTTACCGGCGACTGCTTTCCCCAATTTGGAAAAGAAATCGGTTTTTGATTTTTCGAGGCCTTTGTCCAGGGTCTCCTTTTTCTCACGGGAGAAGATCTTTTTAAATAAACTCATTATGTGGTGTGGTCTTAATATTTATAAAAATGGCAAAATACCCACGGGCAACATGCCGAGGGTAAATATACACAAAAACAAAAAGCCGTCCCGATGCGTATCGGGACGGCCTTCAAAATATTTTGAAAATAACTTATTTCTTATTAAGGAAGTCATTTACCATTTCAGGAGCCATAATTCCTTCAACAAAAGTATAGGCACCGGTCTTTGGAGATTTAACCATTCTAATGGCTTTAGTTAGCCTCTTTGATCCTGTCTGTAATGTTGCTACTGATTTCTTTGCCATGACTTATGCTTATTTAATTTCTTTATGAACCGTCATTTTCTTTAGAATTGGGTTGAATTTCTTCAGCTCCATTCTATCTGGCGTGTTCTTTTTGTTTTTTGTAGTAATATATCTTGAAGTACCGGGTTTTCCCGTTGCTTTGTGCTCTGTACACTCTAATATAACCTGAACTCTGTTACCTTTCTTTGCCATTTTACTGCGTCTTAAATGTTAGGATTACTTGGTTAAAAAGCCTTTTGCACGGGCATCTTTAATTACTGCAGCAATTCCTTTTTTATTAATTGTCTTAATTGCAGAAGTAGATACTTTTAAAGTGATCCATTTATCTTCCTCAGGGATATAAAAACGTTTTTTAACCAAATTGGCGTCAAATTTACGTTTTGTCTTGTTCATCGCGTGGGAAACGTTGTTTCCAACCATTGCTTTCTTACCTGTAAGTTCACAAACTCTTGACATTGCTCTATACTTTAACTCGTTATTTCAAAACAGGCTGCAAATTAACGATTTTTTTACCTAATAGCCAATAGAGAATAAAAATATTTTTCTGAAGCTGCTCTTTATTTACTTTTCCTGAAAAAGCTTCTGAAAATGCCACTTTTGACACCTTAATGATCTTCTTTCTTTTGTCGCTTCGGAAGTTTTACTGACATTAATTTTCATTCCCAGCCTCCCGAAAGTTCCTGTAAGACTTAAAAGGCAGAAAAAATCTCTTAAGCTTCAGAAATTTCCTTCAATATCATTTCAAAGGCTTTTTGAACAGATTTTTTAACCACCTGGTCCCTGGTATTGCCAAAAATAAACTTTTTGGAGTAAACTTTTTCCGGAGTGGCAAGACCAATGTAAACCGTCCCGACTTCAGCATCACTGTCTCCTTTTGTAGGTCCGGCATTACCGGTCGTAGACAAAGCGTAGTCGGTTTTAAACATCTTTTTGACATTTTTGGCCATAGCCTCGACCACCTCGTGACTTACCACACTATGTTTATCTATGAGCTCCTGTCTCACTCCCAAAGTTTCCACCTTGATCTGGGTCGAATATGAGACAATGCCGCCTTTAAAACAAGCCGAAGCGCCGGGATGGGTAGTAAATTCGGCAGCCAGTGCGCCACCTGTACAACTTTCTGCTGCCGATAAAAATTTCTTTTGGGAAGTGAGTAACTTACTTATCTGTACCGCAATTTTTTCATCCTCCTCCTGTTCATCAGAAATAATATCCTCCAACAGTTCATAAAGACCAGAAACCTGCTTTTCAACAGAATTGATCAACTCCTCCTCAATCTCCCCTTTTCCAGAGAGTCTTAAGCGCACACGACCAAGACCGGGGAGGTAAGCAAGCTTGATATGAGAAGGGAGTTTATCTTCAAAAGAGGCAAGTTTATTGGCAATTGCACTTTCACCTTCTCCTTTTGTAAGAATGGTCTTATGGTAGATAAAAGGCCGGTGGAATCTTTCCCGCAGGCGTGGAATTACCTCCACCTCCACGAGGTTTTTCATCTCATAGGGCACTCCGGGAAGGGAAATATAAACTTTGCCCTCCTTCTCCATCCACATTCCCGGGGCAGTACCATATTTATTATGAAGCACAGTTGCTTTTGAGGGCACCATGGCCTGCTCACGGTTAAGATCGGATATTGATGTTTTTTTATACTTTGCAAAAAGCGCCTCAACATGCTGCAGAACTTCCTGGTTAAGCTTTAGCTCGTCTTGAAAAAATTCGGCAAAAGTGTATTTTGTGACATCATCTTTAGTTGGGCCCAGCCCGCCGGTAAGGATGACAATATCTGCCCTTTTGGAAGCCTCCTGCAAAGCATTTAGAATATGCTGCTTTTCATCCTGGACAGATGTGATTTGATAGACAGAGATCCCAATAAGATTAAGCTCCTTGGCAATAAAAGCCGAGTTGGAGTCTACAATTTGCCCAATAAGGATCTCATCCCCAATAGTTATGATCTCTGCAGTCATTACAGGTCAAAATCTTCCTTGAGTTCTTTTTCGGCTTTTTTGTACTTATCTGTGATGATGCGGGCAGCTTCGTTTACACCTTCTTTGCTATCACCGGCTTTAGCCCAACCCTCCAGGACCTTGATTTGTGGCATCACACCCAGCCCGAACATCTGGAAATTGGGTTTCATCTTGTGAGCATACTGGTAAGCCTGCTGCGGATTATCTTCTATAATCGCCTGATTCATTGCTTCAAGATCTGGCGGAATTTCTTCCAGAAATGTCTGCACCACGACCTTTACAAAGTCCTGGTCCCCGCCGGCCATTTCTTCAACGCTTTCTAAGTTGTAGTTCCTCATTATTTTACCTGTATTGAGAATATTTGTTGGTCTTCTATAAATCCGCTCAGGTTATCATTTAATTCAACCGGCCCCACTCCTGCGGGAGTTCCTGTGAAGATTACATCTCCTATCTTGAGCGTAAAATAGCGTGAAATATATTCAATTATTTCGTCAATTTTCCATAACATATGTGAAGTTCTTCCCTGCTGCACTAAATTTCCGTTCTTTTCAAGGCTAAAACTTATATCATTAAGGTCACTAAAATGGGTTTTCGGAATCCATTTTTCTCCAATAACGGCAGAGCCGTCAAATCCTTTCGCCTTCTCCCATGGTAGACCTTTTTCCTTAAGCTTAGCTTGTAAATCCCGGGCAGTGAAATCTATTCCCAACCCTACCTCATCGTAATATTTATGAGCGAATTTTTTTTGAATATGTTTTCCAATCTTGTTGATCCTTACCAGGAGCTCTACCTCGTAGTGCACATCATTGGAAAACTCGGGAATAAAAAATGGCTGCTTCTTAAGAAGCACCGCCGAATCGGGTTTTAAAAAGATCACCGGCTCATCGGGTCTTTCATTCTGAAGTTCGGCAATATGATCGGTATAATTACGGCCTATACAGAGGATCTTCATCGACGGTAAATTTTATTTAAGCTTAGTGTTGAGTTTTCTCAACTTTATTGCGGTAAGTACCTTTTTAGTATACAGCGGGAAATCGGCATTTTGGAACCATCCGAAATATCCCGGTTCCTGGTCGAGAATATCTTCAACAGATTTTCCTTTATGTTTCCCAAAGCTAAAGACTTCTCTTCCTTTTTTGTCAAAAACAATAAGCCCTGCAATATCTGCACATTCTTTTCTCGAGGTAAATGCGGAAAGCCACTTCACATCATTTTGAAGCTGGTCTTCGTAACGATCAAGTTGAGACTTTAAGACTTCAAAAGTCGCCATGGTATCAACTTCGGCACCATGTGCTCCTTCGAGATCCTTTCCGCAGTAGAATTTATAGGCGGCAGAAAGGGTTCGTTGTTCCATCTTATGAAAGATGGTCTGCACATCAACAGCGAGGGAATTCTTCATATCAAAGTCCACTCCTGCCCGCAGCATTTCTTCAGCTAAAAGAGGGATATCATAACGGTTTGAGTTGTAACCCGCAAGATCGCAGCCCTTGATCATTTCGTAAACCGCAGGAGCAAGCTCTTTAAAAGTGGGTTCGTTGGCCACTTTTTCGTTGGTAATGCCGTGCACAGCCACTACCTCCCTGGAGATTGGCACAGTGGGATTTACAAGCCAGGTTTTACTTTCACGATTTCCATTAGGAAAGATCTTAAGGATCGAAATTTCTACTATCCTGTCTTTAGCCACATTTGTACCAGTGGCTTCAAGATCAAAAAAACACAAGGGCTTATTCAGCTTCAACTCCATATTAATTCAGGTTTTGGTAAAGATACTATTTCCCGAAACTTTAGCAGGAAACAGCTAAAAAAGAAAGCCACAACCGGAAGGGTCATGGCTTTTTATCATTTTTGAGACTGTATTTAAATGTCTCTGTTTTTATCAAATTTTTCAAGGTACTGGGCTACTCTCTGAACAAATTGTCCTCCTAAAGCGCCATTCACAACGCGGTGATCATAGCTGTGAGAAAGGAACATCTTGTATCTAATCCCAATGAAATCCCCCTCGGGAGTTTCGATCACGGCCGGTACTTTTCTTATAGCACCAAGGGCAAGGATCCCAACCTGCGGCTGATTTATAATAGGTGTTCCCATGATACTTCCAAAAGTTCCCACGTTGGTAACGGTGTAAGTACCACCCTGGATATCATCTGGCTTAAGCTTGTTAAGACGGGCACGGCCGGCAAGATCGTTCACTGCCTTTGCCATTCCAACAAGATTAAGTTGATCGGCATTCTTAATCACAGGCACAATTAAATTTCCATCGGGTAAAGCTGCTGCCATCCCCAGGTTAATATTTTTACGCTTAATGATCTTATCCCCGTCAACAGAAATGTTGATCAATGGGAAATCTTTAATAGCCTTGGCTACAGCTTCCATAAAAATCGGGGTAAAAGTAAGCTTCTCTCCCTCTCTTTTTTCGAACGCATCTTTATTCTTCTTTCTCCAGTTCCAGATGTTAGTAACATCTACTTCTATAAAAGACTGCACGTGAGCCGAAGTCTGGGTGCTTTCCACCATATGATGCGCGATCATCTTGCCCATACGGGACATCTCGATGATCTCATCTTCGCCACTCACGCTCACAGGAGTTTTAGCCGGTTGCGGCGTTGCCTGCTTTGGCGCAGAAGTTTGTTGCTGTTGTTGTGATTGTTGTTGTTTTGGCTGAGCAGACCTGGATTCAAGATATCCTAAAATGTCATTTTTAGTTACCCTTCCGTCTTTTCCGCTGCCTTCAATCTGCTCAAGCTCATCAAATGAAACTCCTTCTTCCTTCGCAATGTTCTTTACCAGGGGCGAATAGAACCGGTTACTGTCGGCATAATCTGAAGAACTTATACTTTTCGCTTCTTCTACCCTTTGATCTGCTGCGGCAACGGCCTCTTCGATCTCGGGTGAAGGCACTTCCTGGTCGGCCACAGGAGTGGCGTTTGCTGCCTCTTCCCCTTCAGCTTCAATAATAGCAATGGTTTGTCCCACCTGCACCACGTCATCTTCATTGAACAGCTTTTCTACCAGTACTCCATCAACTTCACTCGGCACCTCGCTGTCGACCTTATCTGTGGCAATTTCCAGAACCGCCTCATCGGCTTCAATGGTATCTCCAACCTCTTTTAACCAATTTGTAATGGTTGCTTCCGCAACACTTTCCCCCATCTTGGGTAATTTTAGTTCAAATCTTGCCATATTCTTATTTCGAAGGTGTTATACATAAATTGGATTGCAAAATTATTAAAAATTTACGGCAATTAATAATAATTAATCAGCAGCCGACATTTTCCAATGTTTTTTGGCTTCTGAAACAGAGCTAATTTACCGAGTAAAATTACAATTTTTCTTCAGGAATCCTTCGAAGTAAAAATATTTGAAGATTTCAGGGCAAAAATTTCAGCTGAAGTTAATTTTTAAGAGAATTTTCAAAAGGGATCCTATTGGTTATACTGCGCCCCAGGGTAACCTCATCTGCATACTCCAGCTCATCCCCCACAGAAATTCCACGGGCAATAGTACTTGTTTTGACATCAAATCCTTCCAGCTGTTTAAAAATGTAAAAGTTGGTAGTGTCGCCTTCCAGCGTACTGCTTAGAGCAAAAATTATCTCCTCAATTTCCCCTTTTCGGGCCTTTTCAACCAGGGATTTTATGGTGAGCTGCGAAGGCCCAACTCCTTCCATAGGATTGATCTTCCCACCCAAAACGTGATAAAGCCCGCGGTACTGGCTTGTGTTCTCAATCGCCATTACATCCCGAATGTCTTCTACCACGCAAACTACTTCCTGCTGGCGGTTTTTGTTCGCACAGATCTCACATAGCTCGGTATCACTAATGTTGTGACAGTTCCTGCAGAATTTCACTTCGGTCTTGAGATCTACTAAAGCTTTGCTTAATGCGACCGTCTGGGACTCGGGCTGCTTTAATAGATGTAAAACCAATCGCAGGGCAGTGCGCCTGCCAATCCCGGGAAGCTGGGACATCTCATTCACAGCTTCCTCCAATAATTTTGAAGAAAATTCCATAACCCAAAATTACTCCTTATTTAATACAATTCCCAGAAAAAGAAGCCGCATTCCCCATGCTGCAGATATTCTGAAGTTTCGTATTTTGCCGCCGAAATTCTGACAAATGCAGCCCTATTCCATACTACTTTTAATAGCCGGTTATTTCCTTACCCTTATTTTCATTTCCTGGATAACCGGAAGAAAATCTGATAATAACACCTTTTTTAAAGCTAACCGGCAATCCCCGTGGTATATAGTGGCCTTCGGGATGATTGGAGCATCCCTGAGCGGGGTGACCTTTATCTCTGTTCCCGGCTGGGTGGAAGCGAGCCAGTTTAGCTATATGCAAGTAGTATTGGGTTATGTAGTGGGATATATAGTGATTGGGCTGGTGCTACTCCCCCTCTATTACAGGATGAACCTAACTTCTATTTACACCTATCTGGAAGGAAGATTTGGCACTTACTCCTATAAAACCGGCGCCTCTTTCTTTTTACTTTCCCGGGTAGTGGGAGCAAGTTTCCGGCTGTTCCTGGTAGCGAATGTACTGCAGATCATCCTTTTTGACAGCCTGGAGATTCCTTTCTGGGCAACAGTGATTATGACCATTTTGTTGATCTGGCTGTACACCTTCAGGTCGGGGATAAAAACCATTGTTTATACCGATACTCTTCAAACCCTTTGCATGTTGGTAGCAGTGGGAGTAAGCATATATTACGTTTCAGAAGACCTGGGAATACAGGGCGGAGAATTGATCTCTCACATCTCAAACAGTGAACTGTCAAAAATGTTCTTTTTTGATGACTTTAAAAGTGCCGACTTCTTTTGGAAGCAATTTATTTCGGGTGCCTTTATAACTATTGTGATGACAGGGCTTGACCAGGACATGATGCAAAAAAACCTTACCTGCCGCAACCTGGGTGATGCACAAAAAAATATGTTCTGGTTTACCATTGTACTGGTATTCGTCAACCTTTTGTTCCTGGCGCTGGGAGTTTTACTTACCGAATATGCACGTGCTAATGGTCTCGATGCCTCAAAGGATGATCTCTTCCCGGTAATAGCAACTTCGGGAGAACTGGGAATGGGAATCGCAGTCTTCTTTATCCTTGGATTGATCGCAGCCGCGTACAGTAGTGCAGACAGTGCGCTCACTGCCCTCACCACTTCATTTAGTATAGACATTCTGGATATTGAGACCAGGTACAGCCCCGAGAAGCAGGAAAAGGTGAGAAAACTAATTCACATAGGTGTTTCTGTCGTATTGATCCTGGTCATCATCGCCTTCAAATACATCATAAGAGATGAAAGTGTGATCGCTAAACTCTTTGTGTTTGCGGGATACACCTACGGACCATTACTTGGTTTATACAGCTTCGGTCTGTTCACAAAAATGAAGGTGAAAGACAAACTTGTGCCGGTAATAGCCATTCTTTCTCCTATCCTCACTTATGTAATAAGCATCAACAGCCTTGTTTGGTTTGGTTTTGAATTCGGATTTTTTGTCCTTATCCTCAATGGACTCCTCACTTTTCTGGGACTAGTACTGCTTCGTAGAAAGTAATATAAGCGTACACGCCACTTCTACCTCAATACCATTTTCCTGAAGAAGTTTGTAAAACTCAGGGTTTTCTGTGCCGGGGTTAAAAATTACTCTTTCGGGGTGTAAGGAAGAAAGGATGTAGTCATAATATTCGGGCTGTCGTGAGGGACCAATATACAAGGTAACCGTATGCACATTTTCAAAAGGCAATTTTTCATTCTCGATTTTTACTCCCGCTACTTCTCCCTTTCTTAAGCCTATAGCCACTGTAGGAACGTTATTTCTTACAAGTCTGTTTATTGCGATGTTGGCATATCTTGCAGGGTTAGTAGACGCACCCAAAACGAGGGTTTTTTTATCCATTTTAAATTTCTTTTTCAGTTAGTGTAACAATGTTCGTAGTTAGGCAGTCATTAAGGTAAGAAATATTTCCCGCATTGGGGTGATTTGAGAAACATTGATGGTTAGTGTTAAAGGAGCCCCATGCTAAACCCATGCACTCTGTGCATGGGTTTTTCTTTTCTTGATAAAGCCTTTTTTGGAAGGAAATAACCTACGAAAAGCTTAAAATCTCATCTTTTTTGTAACAAAACGTTTTTTGAGCAGTCTTTTATATATACCTGGAGAGCAAAATTGAGAAAACATGGCTTCTTTTATTATGCATTACAAGGTATTAGGCTAAATCAATCATCATCATCAAACAATCAAAAAATGAAACAGTTTATTTTAATTTTTATTCTACTCCTTGGAAACATTTCAGGATACGCGAACACCGATCCCGCTGAACTTGGTACCATAACTGGACAAGTCATGGATAAAGAACTTCAGGAACCTATTCCCTATGCCACCATTACAGTAACAACTCCGGAAGGTGAAATGATCACCGGAGCCGTCACCTCAACCGACGGAACTTTTTCCGTAGAGAAACTGAAAGACGGAATATATATTTTTAAAGCCCAGTTCATGGGCTACAAAACTTTTTCGCAGGAGGTGAAAGTATCCGGCGGCAATCGACAAATTAAAATAGGTGCTATTTACCTTGAACCTGAAGTTGCACAACTGGAGAGCGTTGATGTAGTTGCCGAAAGATCTACCATTGAACAACGAATAGATCGAAAAGTAGTAAACGTGGGGAAAGATCTTACCACTACAGGCGCATCGGCCAGTGAAATCATGAACAATATTCCAAGCCTCGCCGTGGACCAAGATGGTAATATTTCCATGCGGGGAAATGAAAACGTAAGGATCCTTATTGACGGGAAGCCAACCAATATTCCCGCGGCCCAACTGCTTAAGCAAATTCCCAGCACTTCGATCAAGAGTATTGAACTTATCACCAACCCTTCGGCCAAATATAACCCCGAAGGTATGAGCGGGATTATAAACATCATCCTGCACAAGAATTCGAATATGGGCTTTAACGGAAATCTCAACACCGGGGTAACCTTAGGGGAAAACACCCGCTACACCGGCTCCCTGGACATGAACTACCGCAAGGGAAAACTCAATTTCTTTGGAAACTTTGGAACCAATGGCGGCAAGAGAGGGCAAACTGGGGTCATTCAAAATTTCACGAACAACTATACCGAAAAAATTCATTTCCTTAATGATAACGAGTCTTACCTTTTTAAGGTTGGTGTAGATTATTACCTGGATGACAAGAACACTTTCTCATTCTACACAAATCAAAACTATTATCTTGGAGAACCATTTGGAGAAGCGGATATTATTTTTGACGATCCTGCTGCCGAAAATATTTACCAGGACTTCTTTATAGAAAATGATAATGTAACCCGCACTTATAATTTTGTTTACAACCACGAGTTCAATTCTGAAGGTCATAAGCTAATTCTGGAAGCAGATCATAGTACGACCGATTCAGAAGAGATAGCCCGGTTTGAATATACCGGGGGTGGCGCAGAGAACCTGGATTCTTATCGCGATGACGTGCAGGAAGATATTTCCAACACCACGTTTAACCTGGATTATGAAAATCCCTTTTCTGAAACTGCAAAACTGGAGCTGGGAGCCGAAGCAAGATTGAGAAGAAGTGCTAATGACTACCGTACCACCAACGAGATGCTGGATAATGCGTTATACGATTATGACAATAATATCTATTCCTTCTATTCCACTTTTGGACAGAATTGGGACAAATGGTCATACCAGTTAGGGGCCAGGATAGAAAGCTATGATGTTGAGGCCATCCTGGATGGGGACCTTGTTTATGAAACAGATTACTTTACGCTTTATCCTTCAGCCTTTCTTTCTTACAAAGTCAATGAAATGAAAACCCTGCAGATAAGCTATGGAAGAAGAGTTGACCGCCCAGGTCTCAATCAAGTGAATCCTGTAAGGGAATTTTCTACTCCCAGGATCACTGCAGTGGGTAATCCCGTACTGGATCCACAATTTACCAACTCGATAGAGCTCAACTACACCCATAACTTCAAAAAAGGAAGTTTTACCGGAGGAGTATTTTACAGACTTATTGAAGATGAAATTAACCAGGTCTTATTAATAGATCCCGAAGATCCTTCCCGATTGTTGCTAACTTTTATGAACTGGGAAGACAACACCGCCTATGGAGCTGAATTGAGCGGAAGATATAAACCTTTTTCCTGGTGGAGCTTAAACCCAAGTTTTGAACTGTACAGCAGTACCGAAAAAGGATTTGTAGGAGAAGACTACCTGGAAGTGGAGAGCACCGTTTACAACTTTAGACTAAGCCAAAGCTTTAACGTGACAAAGAAACTTACGCTCCAGCTTTTTGGAATGTACCGCAGCAGCTCCGAGATGTTGCAGATACAACCAGAGGAATTCTATTTCGTGAATGCGGGAGCCCGATATAGCTTCTTAAACGACAAAGCCACTTTAAGCCTCAATATTAATGACATTTTTGACACCCAGGAATTCACCTTTACTACAGATGTACCTTATTCCCAAGAGGGTAATTTTAAAGGGGATTCACAAACAGTATATCTTGGTTTTTCCTACAGGTTTGGCGGCGGAAAGAACAAAGCCCTTGACAGAAAACAAAGAGATGATAATACCAACTCCGGAGGAGGTATATTTTAATGATGATGTTTAATTAGCCAAAAAAAATCCGCAGCTAAAAAGTTGCGGATTTTTGTCATTTTAGACTATTTAAAGAGATATCTTAAAGTCTTGGTTCTTGACTCTTGAGTCTTGACTCCTCTTAATTACCACTTTATAACTGCACTGGCCCAGGTGAAACCACTACCAAAAGCAGCTAATACAACAGTATCTCCCTCTTTAATCTTTCCTTCTTCCCATGCTTCGGTCAAAGCAATAGGAATAGAGGCAGCTGTCGTATTCCCATACCGCTGAATGTTGTTATAAACCTGATCATCACCAAGGCTAAACTTCTGCTGAATAAACTGCGAAATCCTCAAATTCGCCTGGTGCGGAATAAGCATATCAATATCCTTAACCTCCAGGCCATTCGCATCCAGTCCTTCTTTGATAACCTCAGAAAAACGGACTACAGCGTTTTTAAAAACAAACTGCCCGTTCATATATGGATAGTAGATGATATCATCTCCCTGTGGATTCTCCTCAATGATCTCGGGAACCCAATGCATGGTGCTTGGACCTCTAAGAGATAATTCCAGCGCATGTTTCCCTTCAGAATGTAAGTGAGTGGAAAGAATTCCCTGCCCGTTGTGATCGCTACGGGTAATAACCGCTGCTCCTGCCCCATCTCCAAAGATCACTGAAACAGCCCGACCGCGGGAGGTAAAGTCCAAACCTCCACTGTGGTTTTCACTACCTATAAGCAGCACATTTTTGTACATGCCGGTCTTGATATATTGATCTGCTACAGAAAGGCCGTAGATGAATCCGCTACACTGGTTTCTCACATCCAATGCAGGGCAGGTATCAATGTCCAGCATTTCCTGAATTTGCACACCTCCTCCCGGAAAATAATAGTCGGGGCTTAGTGTAGCAAAAACAATGAGATCAATGTCATCTTTTGAAATATTTGCGCGTTCAATGGCTATTTTGGCGGCTTTGGCTCCCATCACGGCAGTAGAATTCCCATCTCCTTTCTTGATGTGGCGCCTTTCTTTAATTCCTGTTCTCTCCTGGATCCATTCATCATTGGTATCCATAATCCTGGAAAGATCATCATTAGTCACCACATTTTCGGGCACGTAAAATCCCAGACCCGCTATCTTTGATTGATACATTTAGTAATTTTTAGGCTCTGATAAATTATTTCTTTTAAATTTAAGCAATTAATAAAAAGTTGCGCCGCAATATAAGAAAGATTAACATTTTCTCAGTGCAGTGCTCACTAATCTAATTTTATAACCATGAAAAAAGCCTTTTTAAGCTTGCTCTCCTTTCTTTGCTTCACAGGAGCCACTTTTGGTCAGGAAAATCTTACTTATCAAAAACCACCACAGGAGATCCTGGAACTCGTTGATGTTCCGCTTGCTCCTTCCACATTGATCGATAGCGATGCCAAAAAGATCGTCTTCCTTTACCGCGACCAGTTCAAATCTATAGCCGAATTGAGTGAGGAAGAAATGCGTCTTGGAGGTCTAAGGATCAATCCTGTTACAAACATTAGCAGCCGTGCAACCTACTTTAATAATATTGAAGTAAAGAAAATGGAGGCAGATCAACCTACGCAGGTCAAGGGACTTCCTGAAAACCCACGTCTTACTAACTTCAGCTGGTCGCCAGATGAGTCAAAAATGGCATTTACCCATACCACTTCAGAAGGAGTGGAACTTTGGGTAGCCGATCTTGAGGCTGCAACTGCCAAAAGACTTACCGGTCCCACCCTTAATGCCAACATGAGAGATGTGCTAAACTGGTACAGGGACAATTCGGCTATTTTGGTGAAGATGCTTCCCGAAGACCGTAAAAAATTGATCAATCCTGAAACTTCTGTACCTACCGGCCCAACAGTTTCAGTAAGTGATGGAAAAGAAGCTCAAAACAGGACTTATCAGGACCTGCTAAAAAATCCCACAGATGAATTCAACTTCGAACAATTAGCCCGTGCCGAACTGGTGAAGGTGAATCTCGAAGGAAAGACTACAAAATGGCTGGATCCTAAAATGTACGATGACATTTCTTTTTCTCCCGATGGAAATTATGTGATGGTAAGCCACATCAAAAAACCATTTTCTTACCTGGTACCTTATTACCGTTTTCCTTCAGAAACTAACATCTACACCAAAGATGGAAAACTGGTCAACCAGGTGAACCAGGTGCCTCTTACAGAAGATCTTCCGAAGGGTTTTATGGCAGAAAGAGAGGGCCGAAGAAACCTTAGCTGGAGAAATGATTCACCATCCACTCTTGTTTATGTGGAAGCACTTGATGGTGGTGACCCCGAAAGAGAAGCTGAATACCGGGATGAAGTTTTCCTTTTACAAGCTCCTTTTAAGGGGGAAGGAAAATCCATTCTTAAAACCAAAGACCGTTTTAGCGGAATTATCTGGGGAGATGAAAATACTGCAATAGCAAATGACTATTGGTGGAACAATCGTAACACCCGCACCTATGTCTTTGATCCATCCAACCCGGGGCAGGATCCTAAGGTACTTTTTAATCGTAACTACCAGGATCGCTACAGTGATCCCGGAAGCTTTGTGAGAGTAAAAAATAAATTCGGGCAACAGGTGCTAAAAATAGAAAATGAGAACACTTTCCTTCTGGGAGACGGGTTTACTCCCGAAGGCCAATACCCATTCGTGGATCGTCTTGACCTTGAGACCGGCGAAACAACAAGGCTTTACCAGTCCAGCTATAATGACCGGAAAGAGACTTTGGTGGAAGCCATAGACATGGAAGAAGGAGAGATCCTGGTAAGAATTGAAGCTTCTACCGAATATCCTAACTACTTTATACGTGATATAGATAATGAAGAGGATCTAACCAGGGTTACTTCTTTTGAAAATCCTTTTAAAAGTCTTGAAGAGGTAAGCAAAGAAGTGATTACCTACAAAAGAGAAGACGGGCTTGACCTCAACGCTACTTTGTATTTACCTGCCGGATATGATAAAGAAAATCCTGAAGAACTTCCAATGATCGTATGGGCATATCCAAGAGAATTTAAAGACAAGGCTTCTGCCGGACAAAATACTTCTAACGCAAATGATTTTACCTTCCCTTATTACGGTTCTCCTGTTTATTGGGTAAACCGCGGATATGTGGTTCTGGATGACGCTTCTTTTCCTATAGTAGGGGAAGGAGAGGATGAACCAAATGACAGCTTTAGAAAACAACTTGTTGCTAATGGAAAAGCAGCTATTGATGCCGTGGACGAAATGGGTTATATCGACAGGGACAGAGTTGCTGTAGGGGGGCATAGCTATGGCGCCTTTATGACAGCTAACCTTCTCTCCCACTCCAATCTCTTTGCCGCCGGAATTGCCCGAAGCGGTGCTTATAACCGGACGCTCACCCCATTTGGGTTCCAGAGCGAAGAGAGAAATTACTGGGAAGCACCGGAAGTTTATTACAATATGTCTCCTTTTATGCATGCCGATAAAATGAAGACCCCGCTACTACTTATCCATGGAGAAGCCGATAATAACTCAGGAACTTACCCCATGCAGAGTGAACGCTATTTCAATGCCTTAAAAGGTCTTGGTGCAACTGCCAGACTGGTTATGTTGCCAAAAGAAAGTCATGGGTACAGTGCAAAAGAATCTGTATTGCACGTACTTTGGGAGCAGGATCAATGGCTTGAGAAGTATGTAAAGAACAGGGAACAAACAGAAGCTAATATTGAGAAGACCACGCCTGAGCTTCAGAATTAGGAAAGTCTGAAAATTGAAAAAGCCCGCAACTTGCGGGCTTTTATCATTTTAGGCTGCTTTGCATCCTACCAATTTTCAAATGCATCATAATCGTTGAATTCTTCTTCATCAACAAAATTGTCATCATTTACATCCCAGTCATCAAATGTACTAATGTTCCACTCATCATTATCAATAAGGCCATCTTCATTTGAATCATACCTGTCAAACCAGGTATTATTGTTCATACCTTCATCCCATTCATCGGTGTCTAACATACCGTCCCTGTTGGTATCAAACAAGTCGTAATCTTCTTCTCCAAAGGATTCACCCATTCCGGTATCCATTCCTGTGTTCCATTCATTTTCATCTATAAAATTGTCGCGATTACGATCAATATTATCATAGGCTCTTTCTGAAAATTCAATGTCATCTATATTTCCATCTCTGTTGGTATCCCAGTTATCATAACCGGCATTATTTCTTTCACTAAATTCGGTCCGGTCGAGCCTTCCATCAGTATCGATATCATAAGTGTCAAAATCCTGAGCATAAACTGCAGTTCCAAAGATCATGCAGACTGCCATAAATATTCCTTTAAAAGTTTTCATAATCATATTTTAAGTTCAACTTCATTTAATTCTACAATCTTCAATGTAACATCTAACCACGCTGATCTAAAGCACTTTAATATTTTTAACAGGCTTCGAGAAGAATTTAGAGTTATAATAACAGGAATAAAAAAACCGGAACAAATTTGTCCCGGTTGGAAATAAAATAAGATCCTAAAAATCAGGAATACTGCTTAAAGTTATTGATCTTAACTGTTGCTCCCAGATCATGCAGTAAATTGTATAGCCCGAAGAAAGTCCGGTTGATATAAAGAAAATGCTTGCTTCCGCGGTTACCATTCATTTTCCTCAACTCCTGATCCTTGCTGTACTTCTCACTAAGTGTTGTAACCGAAGTCCAGAAGCCTTCATCTGAAAAGTCAAATTCCTCCCCCTGGAAAGGAGCAGTAAATAAACTAAGCATCTGGTAGAACAATTCCGAGAAGAAGGCAATTTCCTTTGGACTATCCTCTTTCCTCAGTATTTCCAGTTCAAACAGTTTTGCATTAAAAACTTCTGGATCATTGATCTTGTCCTTATCGGCAAGCTCAAAGTATGGATCGTAAAAATCTTGCGGCACCTGCTTAATGCAACCGAAATCTATGGCTATTAAATTGTCATTCTCATCTATTAAGAAATTCCCGGGATGTGGATCGGCATGTACCGATCTTAGAACATTCATTTGATACATATAAAAATCCCAAAGCGCCTGTCCCAATTTATTTGCCTTTTTTTTATCCTTATTCTGCTTTGCAAAATCGCTTAAATGAAGACCATTCATCCAGTCCATGGTAATGATCTTTTCACTTGACAATTCCGGATAATATTTGGGAAATTTTAGATTAGGGATATGGTTACATTTTTCTGAGATCTCAATGCTTTGCTGCACTTCGAGCACATAATCTGTCTCTTCCAGCAGCTTTCCTTCCACCTCCTTAAAATATCTCTCGGAATCTTTTCCCTGCAAATTGAACATCTTAATGGCAATGGGTTTTACCATGGCAAGATCTGAACTTATACTATCGGCCACTCCCGGATACTGGATCTTAACCGCAAGTTCTTTCCCATCTTTAGTCGCTCGGTGCACCTGACCTATACTGGCAGCATTTACAGAATCCAGTGAAAAAGTATCAAAAAGTTCATCGGGATATTGCCCGTGATATTTTTTAAAGGTCTTCCTCACCAAAGGAGCAGAGAGCGGTGGCACGCTGAATTGCGCAAGACTAAACTTTTCAACATACGCATTGGGGAGCAGGCTTTTTTCCATAGAAAGCATCTGCGCCACCTTGAGTGCGCTTCCTTTTAAACTCTTTAGCCCATTGTAAATATCTTCTGCATTACTTTCGTCAAGTTGATCCCGGGAAAGATCGCTGTTTATTGCCTTTTTTGAGTAGTATTTGAGGTAATTACCTCCTACCCTGATCCCGGTTTGTACCATTTTACCGGTACGACTTATCTTTCCCGTAGGAATTTTATCTATTGTTTTCATATTGTTTTAAAATAAAAGCCCGGGGCCGAAATAGTAGGGGTAAAACGACCGCAGGCATAAAAGGGTACTGTTGAAAACCTGATTAGGCCATTTTTTCCTTCCAAAGGAATTTTCCCAGGTCAAGCACCCTCTCTAAAGGGCTATTTTCAAACAGATCAAAAACAGTGTTGACAGATTTTTCTATAGCCACGTCTGTACTTTCAAATTGTGGCGAATTGTCATCCATCCAAAACTTAAGAAGAAACATTAACTGTACCCAGGCAGCTTCAGAAAATATAGTTTCCGATCTTTTTAGTAGTTTTCCTTGTTTTTCCTGGTTGCTCTCGCGAATAAGTTCTGCAGTATAGTGTTTCACCTCACGACGAAGACCCTTCAACTGCCTTGCATTCTTCAGCATTGGTTCCTCTTTTCGAAGTGTGAAAAGTACATAGCTGCGGTTTGCAGTTAACATTTCAAAAAAGGTATAGTAAAGTGTGAGCATTTTCTCCCGATTGTCGAAAGAAGCATATTCTTTGCTGCTCTGCATTACTTCCAGGGTATGTTCAAAAAATCGTTTCCAGATTCCCATTTTAAGCCCCTCAAAACTTCCGAAGAAATCATAGAACTCCGTTTCAGTAATCCTATGCTGCTTGCAAAACTTGTATACCGTTCCCGGCTCTTCTCCGTTTTCCAGCACATCATTCATATACATTTCTATAAGACGATCCTGAGTTAAAACCTCATCCTGCTCTTGTATTTTCTTTGCTTTTGCCATTGTGTGTTAATTAATTAAGTCAAATTTACAACTTATGTTTAAATTTATAGGTTAAAATTTAAACAATATCGTGTTAATTAAATTCGCTTTCAGGGTAAGACTTTTAGCGTAGTCGTAAAAGAAGCTGCAAAATTACTTTCGCTGTCAGTTTGTCAGCGATGTTTAGTTGGTACTTTTTTTGACTTCTCTGTGGGAACGTAAAATTTAATAAACTAAAATATATGGCAACCGGAAACATTAATGTATCTGTTGAAAACATTTTTCCCTTAATTAAAAAGTTTTTATACAGTGATCACGAGATCTTTTTACGAGAATTGATCTCTAACGCCACAGATGCTACATTAAAGCTGAAGCACCTCGCTACCATTGGAGAGACTACGGTAGAATATGGCAATCCTGTCATCGAAGTGAAGATCGACAAGGAAAAGAAACAGCTTATTATAAGCGACCAGGGAATTGGAATGACGAAGGAAGAGGTTGAAAAATACATCAACCAGGTAGCATTTTCGGGTGCTGAAGAATTTCTTGAAAAGTATAAAGATTCAGCCAAAGACAGCGGAATCATAGGTCACTTCGGGCTTGGATTCTATTCAGCTTTTATGGTGGCTAACAAGGTAGAGATCCTCACCAAATCCATCAAAGATGAGCCTGCAGCTCACTGGATCTGTGAAGGTACTACAGAATTCACACTTGAAGAAGCCGATAAAAAAAGTCACGGTACAGACATTATTCTTCATATCAATGAAGATGACAAAGAGTTCCTTGAAGAGAACAGGATTGAAGAGCTACTTGTGAAATACAACAAGTTTATGCCTATCCCAATTAAATTTGGAACTCGTGAAGAAACTTTGGAGCTTCCTGAAGATGCTCCCGAAGATGCCAAGCCAGAGACTAAAACGGTAGATAATATTGTCAATAATACCAACCCGGCCTGGACCAAGCAACCTACAGATCTTGAAGACAAGGATTATAAGGATTTCTACAGGGAACTTTACCCTATGCAGTTCGAAGAACCTTTGTTTCATATTCACCTAAACGTGGATTATCCTTTTAATCTTACAGGAATTCTCTATTTCCCAAAGATGTCTCAGGATATGAACATCCAGAAAGATAAGATTCAGCTGTACCAAAACCAGGTTTTTGTGACCGACAACGTGGAAGGTATAGTTCCTGAATTCCTTACCATGCTACGTGGAGTAATAGACTCACCCGATATCCCGCTGAACGTGTCCCGTTCCTACCTGCAGGCCGATGGAGCTGTGAAAAAGATTTCCAGCTATATCACCCGTAAGGTAGCAGATAAACTGAAATCTCTTTTCAATAATAACCGTGAAGATTTTGAGAAAAAGTGGAATGACATCAAGATCGTTATCGAATACGGAATGCTTTCTGAAGATAAATTCTTTGAAAAAGCAAAAGACTTTGCTCTTTACCCAACAGTAGACGACAAATATTTCACTTTTGAAGAGTTTATTGAAAAGATCAAGGACAACCAGACCGACAAGGATGGCAACAGGGTAATTCTTTACGCTTCCAACCAGGATGAGCAGCACAGTTACATAGAAGCAGCCAAAGAAAAAGGTTATGAAGTTTTACTATTGGATTCTCCAATTGTATCTCACCTGCTTCAAAAACTGGAATCGGGAGAGGAAAAAGTTTCTTTTGCCCGTGTAGATGCAGATCATGTTGACAACCTAATTAAGAAGGACGAAGAGAAGATCTCCAAATTAAGTGAAGAGGAAAAAGAAAAGCTCAAAGCAGATTTTGAGAAAGTAGTACCAAAAGAGAAGTATACTGTACAACTTGAGGCTATGGATAGCAATGCGGCTCCTCTTATTATCACTCAGCCGGAATTCATGCGCCGCATGAAGGAAATGCAGCAAACCGGTGGCGGCGGAATGTTTGGAATGGGTAAAATGCCCGAGATGTATAATTTGGTGGTGAATACCAACCATCCATTGGTTACTGAAATCCTTAATACAAAAACAGAAAAGAAACAGGAACGATTAATTAAACAATCCCTTGACCTGGCGAGACTGTCACAGAACCTTCTAAAAGGGGAAGAATTGACATCATTTATTAAGCGAAGCTTTGAGATGATTAAATAAGGTCTTGTAATTTATAAAAGAAAAACCGCCTCTCTGCTTATATGGGAGGCGGTTTTTTTATTTAACATTAAGAGGTTTTGTTCTTTTGAACTACCAAAGATTTCCAGATATAATTTAATGAAGGTTTTTTGGATCGTTTCCCTGCCCTCTATTCCGCCTCAGGAACAACCGGCGTATTTAGATTCCTAAAGATCGTATTAAAAAAAGTGGGGATATCATATGGTTTTATTATGATGTCATTCATCCCGGAATCAAGGATCTCATCCCGCATTTCCTGTACCTCTACTGCTGTCAAGGCGATCACAGGAACATCGGGATTAAATTCCCGAATCTTTTGGGTGGTTTCCATTCCGCTTAGACCTGGCATGTTGACGTCCATCAATACCACCCCAAAATCTTCCTTTTTAAGCATTTCAATCGCCTCATAACCGTCCCCGGCTACCTTACATTTAAAATGACGTTTTTCAAGAACTCTTCTGGTTACTACCTGGTTGATCCTGTTATCATCTACGATTAGGGCTTTTTTCAACACACTCTCTTCGGAAACATCCTCATCCCCAGATCGAGCAACAGTTTCTTCAGTTTCTCCTTTTTCAAACAAAATTTCAAAACTAAATATTGATCCTTCGCCTTCCTTACTTTCCAGGTGAATTTCTGACCCAAACAACTTAAGCAGGTTCCTTACAATAGGTAGACCTAAACCTGTACCCTGATAATTATAATTGTTTGCCTTTAACTGGGAAAACTCTTCAAATATCTCCTGTTGTTTATTTTCAGGGATTCCCGTTCCGGTATCCCCCACTTCAAAATAAATAAGACATTTCCCGTTCTCACAATGAATAAATCTGGCGTTGATCCAAACCTTACCACGTTCGGTGAATTTCACTGCATTCCCGACAAGGTTCATGATGATTTGAGAAAGACGTACGGAGTCTCCAATAAGGATTCGTGGGATATTGTCATCAATGTTTAATTCAACCGTGTTATTATTTTGATGCCTTGTAAATTCAAAGGATTTTACGATACCTTTCATAAGACCCTTAAGGTTGAAAGGAGTATTCTCCAGTGAAACTAACCTGGATTCCATTTTGTTCATTTGAAGAACATCGTTAATTAAAGCGAGCAGGTAATCGGCAGAAAACTTCAAGGATTTAAGGTCCTCTTCCATTTTTTTGTTTTGATTATCTTCCAGTAACAAAGATGTTAAACCCACCACCCCGTAGAGCGGAGTTCTTAATTCGTGGCTTACCGTAGAAAAAAAGCGGCTTTTTAAACTTGATAATCGCTCAGCCTCCTCTTTTGCGGCCAGTAATTCACTATTCTTACCCTTTAACTCGAGAATTAGTTGTCTTCTTGCACGATTATTTCTCACAAGAAGTAAAATAAACAGGAGCATTACAATCGAGGAAATGAGCATGATATAAAAAATCTGCTCAGATTTTTCTATCGCCTCATCTTTATACTGCTGCTCTCTTCTTGCTCTTTCCAGGTTCTCCCTGTATTGATTGGTTTCGAAACGAGCCTGGGCAACTTCCATTTGCTCCAGTTTTTCCTTTTCGTATAATTCGGCGTCGTATTCAATATACTTTTCAAGAGCCTTGTAAGCTTCTTCGAATTCCTTGTTTTTGAACAAAACTTTGGCATAACCATCGTAGGCAGTCACAGCTTCGTAGTAAAGAGAATCTTTTTCGGCAATTGCTATGGACTCTTCATAATAGTCCTTAGATCTTTCAAAATTGTCTTTCCCGGAATAATAGTCCCCAAAGAGGGAAGCGATTTGACTTTGGATGTAAGGATCCTTTACATTCCCAATAAGTCTTTCAACTTCCACCAGGTATGGATAGGCTTTATCATATTCTTTCATGTAAAGATGGGTCCATCCTTTGTTCATGAGAGGTGTTGCCCTGCTATCGGGATCATCCAGGTGGGATGCAGCTTTTATGGCTTTGTCATAATACCTAAAACCCTCCTCTACGGTTGCCTTGTTGGAAGTATACATATTCCCAAGGTTATTATATGCCCACCAGAGAAGTGTATCGTTTTTTACGATTTTGGCATACTTTAAAGCTTTTTCGTAATTATTTTTAGCTCTTATCGTATCGTACAACTCATCATAAGTTATACCCAGGTTATTGTGACCGTGGTAAAGATTGTAATAATCTTTTTCCTTTTCTGCCAGCTCTATTAAACGCAGGGAGTAGTCAATGGCTTTGCTGTACTCATAATCATTCATAGCCTCAGTAGACAAATCCAGAAGATCACGAATACTATCACAAGCATTATCTTCTTCAGATTGGGAAAAAGAAAAGCCTGAAATCAGTAAAGCAAGAAAAAGAGAAGCGTAATTTGCATTCAATTCTGCAACATGTTAAGTTCGATAATAGGGCAATGCAAATTATTTATTTTTAGCATCTTATCCAACAAAATTTTAAAATTATATTAAAATCCTTAATCTTTTGTTAAAGTATTCACCCCAACAACATCTTACAAAAAAAAGAACCCGAATTTCTTAAATTCGGGTTCTTTTATATTATAGAAAGATCTTACTTATAAATTTCATTAAGAATACTGGCTAACCTTAGACCTCCCTTCTGGATTTGGTCATGAACCACAGGAAACCATTCATACATATATTTATAACCTAATTTTTCGCCTGTTTCAGCCGAATTATAAACTTTGTTGGCAAGTTTTTTAGACTCGTACATCCAGTCCAGGATCGATCCCTTCTGAATATTACGTATTTGTTCTTTAGAGAGCTCATCGGTATTGTAAGCAAGTTCTGTGTAGCTCATGTCAAAATCATTGATCATTTCACTGTCCCATACTCTGTGAAGGTTTGAGCCATCTCCAAACCATCTAACCTGTATATCATTACCCCCTTTGTCTTCTCCTCTCCCGGCGTGTAATGGCTGGTGTAGGTCTCCCACAAAATGCACGAGCATTTTCAAGGCAAATTCTTTATCTTCTTTAGAGGCATTTTTATCTTTTAATACCTTAATAGAAGAATTAATAGCATGGATCAGGTCCCCACCGGGATTGGCTTTTTCCTTAGAGTATTCAGTCTCTCCCGGTTCAAGATTCACATAATGCCAGGAGTTGTATTTTCTATAGGCTGGATCACTTTTAATATCATCACCAAAAGTAGATACAAAAGCCAAATTCATCCCGTCAAGAAGTTCTCTAACCTTTGCTTTTGCTTTTTTGGATAAATGCTGTTCTGCCACTTCTCCTGTAGCTCTGTGGCCCGTCCTGCCCCAGTCATTTTCAGAAGCAAATGTGAAGGTAGAAATAAACAAAGCCGCAGCAAGTAAATAAATTTTCATGTGTTATTATTTTTTGGTCCGTAAAGATAGAAAAAGGTGGACATTTTTAAGTGAATTTCAAAAATCCTGCCTAATTTTCCCTTTTTTGAAAGGTTGTAAAGACTAACAGGAAATATTATTTTTAAAAAGACGAATTTGAGCCGGTGAAAATTTCCTAGAATGAAGTGTTAAAAGCCGAAAGTTCCGGATTATGCGGGGTCATCCTCGAAAACATGATCCAAATCCTTCACAAAATTGAAGGTAAAAACCTTGAAAATTTAAAATCCTATAATTAAATCCACCGGTCTCTACACCTTCAATTGATCCAGGGATATCTGGATTTATAAAAAACTTAAAATGACCTATAAGATTATCTTTACCGATATTGACGGCACCCTGCTCAACAAGGACCGACAACTCTCGCCGCTTACGCTGAAGGTTTTTGAGCAACTCAGGGAAAGAATTCCGGTAGTCCTTATTTCTTCCCGAATGCCACAGGCTATGAAGCACCTTCAGGAAGAATTGGATATTACTCATCACCCACTTATCTGCTACAATGGAGCTTTAATAAATATTGATGGGAAAACAGAGGGATCAAAGGAAATTCCGTGGACAATAATTAAAGATCTGCACGATTTTAATCTTGAACTGGATTGTCATATCAGCCTTTATAATAACACCGACTGGTATGTTCCCAAAATGGATCAATGGGCGAAAAGGGAGGAAAACAATACTAAAGTTACTCCCCAGATCAAATCGACTAATGCTGTTTTAGAGGACTGGAAGAATTCAGAAAAAGGAGCTCATAAGATCATGTGCATGGGGGAAACAGATAAAATAAATGCTATTGAAAATCACCTTTTTAAAAGGTTTAAGGATCAACTACATTTGTATCGGTCCAAGGACACTTACCTGGAAATCACCAATAAAGATGTATCAAAGCTTACGGCTGTAAAATTTTTACTGGATAAACATTTTAATTTCTCTCTAAAAGAAACTATTGCTTTTGGCGACAATTACAACGATTTTGAAATGCTAAAAGCAGCAGGAATGGGAATTGCGGTTGGGAATGCGCGCCCGGAAATTCTTGCAATTGCCAAACAGGTAACCCATCACAATACCGAAGACGGAGTGGCAAAAAGCTTACAACAATTATTTAACCTCTCTCAGTTTTAATAAATTTTTAAGACACTTCTAAAAGTCGTATTTTGCCGGCCTTTAAAGAAAAATTATGGACAATCCCCCTATTTTTACTAATGACGCCATAGTCCTTGGACTATTAATGCTGGCGTTAGGATTCGTATTCTTCACCTCTTCTAAAGAAGAAGGTTTTTGGTATAAATTTTATAAAGTAGTACCGGCGCTGTTGATGTGTTATCTCATCCCGGCGATTCTTAACTCCCTCAACATAATATCTGACGAGACTTCCAATTTGTACTTTGTTGCAAGTCGTTATCTGCTCCCGGCTTCCCTGGTGTTGATGACACTAAGTATTGATCTCAAGGCAATATTTAACCTGGGACCAAAAGCTCTTATCATGTTCTTTACAGGAACTATAGGTATTATTATTGGCGGCCCGATTGCTATTCTTATTATTTCTGCTTTCTCGCCCGAGACTGTTGGAGGTGTAGGCCCAGATGCTGTATGGCGGGGACTATCGACCCTCGCAGGAAGCTGGATTGGTGGCGGAGCAAACCAGGCCGCCATGCTGGAGATCTTTGAATACAACCCCGATCTTTACGGCGGAATGGTTCTCGTAGACATTGTGGTAGCCAATCTATGGATGGCAATCCTGCTCATGGGAATTGGTAAAAGCGACCGAATTGACGAATGGCTTCGTGCCGACAATTCGGCTATTGTTAGTCTAAGAAAAAAAGTAACCGCCTATGCCGACAGTGTGACCCGCAATCCCTCTCTTCCTGATCTTATGATCATGCTGGCCCTCGCCTTTGGAGCAGTTGGTTTTGCCCACTGGAGTGCCGATGGAATTTCTGAATATCTATCTTCTAATTTTGCAGCTTTTCGGGATAATAAATCGGCATTATCATCCTTTGCCTCTTCCTTTTTCTGGATGATAT
This sequence comes from Salinimicrobium sp. TH3, assembly GCF_026676115.1. Classification (GTDB taxonomy): domain Bacteria; phylum Bacteroidota; class Bacteroidia; order Flavobacteriales; family Flavobacteriaceae; genus Salinimicrobium. The sequence goes on from NZ_JAPONB010000005.1 coordinate 185,322, forward strand.
CTATCGCCACTGCGGTGGGTATAATCCTGTCATTCACCCGGGCCAAGGAATATGAAGGCGCAGGAGCGAGTAAACTGGGGAGCGTATTTATTTATTTTCTTGTAGCCACAATAGGTATGAAAATGGATCTTACGATGGTCTTTGACAATCCGGGGCTTATTGGAATAGGCCTGGTTTGGATGAGTATTCACGCCGGCTTATTGATCCTTGTTGCAAAACTAATTAAAGCGCCTTACTTTTTTCTCGCAGTTGGAAGCCAGGCAAACGTTGGAGGTGCAGCCTCTGCTCCTGTAGTTGCAGCTGCCTTTCACCCTTCTCTTGCTACTGTGGGTGTGCTTTTAGCAGTTTTTGGATATGTAGTAGGAACATACGGCGCTATCCTGAGTACAATTTTAATGCAACTGGCTGCCGGGGGCCAAGGTTAAAAAGGAAATTTTTAGCATATTTGCGCGCATTTTACCAAAAGAAAAAAATGAAAAAAATAGGATTATTATTACTCGCCCTTGCTATGTTGGCGGCCTGCTCGTCTGAAGAAAAAAATCTCAAGATCCAGGGGAAAGTTCAGGGATTAAAAAAAGGAACCCTTTACCTTCAAAAGGTGGAGGACACCAGCCTGGTTACTATTGATTCTGTAGTAATGAAGGGAAACGAGACCTTTGCTTTTGAAACCTTCATAGAAAGTCCGCAGGTATTATATCTTTATCTAAACAAGAAAGACAATAATATTTACGACGACCGCATCCTGTTTTTTGCCGAGCCCGGTGAAATGACCATCAACACTACTCTCAAGAAATTTGAAGATGATGTGGTCGTGGAGGGTTCCGAAAATCAAAAAAAGCTATTGGAGTACCAAAAAATGGTAAACCGTTTTAATACCCGAAATCTTGAACTCATCCAACAGAGTGTAAAGGCACGGCAGGAGGATAACCTGGCTTCTTTAGATTCAGCAAATGTGGAATATGACAGGCTCTTGAGAAGAAGGTATCTTTTTACCGTGAATTTCGCTATCAATAATAAGGATCTTGAAATAGCCCCTTATCTGGCCATGTCTGAAGTGTTTGACGCTAATATTAAATATCTTGACACCATATACTCTTCCCTTAGTCCCAAAGTAAAGGAGTCCCGGTATGGAAAGAATCTTAAAGAATTCCTGAAGGAACGCCGGGAAAATGAAAAAGTGCAGGAAGAAGCTAATTCCCAATAACCAGCCTGTCAAAAACTTGTAATTACCCATCCCGCCAACCGGCGGGATTTTTTTTGTCTCTGTTTTTGGAAAGGTTTAATACTTCCTTAGTAAAGCTTATTTCCTGAAATCTTTATTTTGAGAAAAAGCAATAAAAATGAACAAACCTGGAGAGATTAATCGAGAATATGATTTCATATGTGTAGGTGGAGGTGTAATGAGTGCAACTTTAGCTATAATGCTAAAGATCCTTGATCCCGATCTCAACGTTATAATTTTTGAAAAACTGGATGAGGTTGCACTGGAAAGCTCGGCTGCCAAAAACAATGCAGGTACTGGTCATTCGGCTTTTTGTGAATTGAATTACACCCCGCGCACCGGGGACGGAAGTATAGATATTAGTAAAGCCATTAGAATTTTTGAAGAGTTCGAAACCTCTAAACAATTCTGGTCTTTCCTTGTACAGGCGGGAATACTTGATGAACCTGAAGCCTTTATTAATAGCATTCCACACCACGCCTGGGTTCCCGGAGAAAAAAATGTGGAATTTTTAAGAGACAGGTTTAAAGCCATGCAGTCGCATTTCATGTTTGAGACCATGGAATACACTGAAGATCATGAGACCATGAGATCCTGGTTTCCTCTTATCATGAAGGAAAGGTCAAAGGATGAGAAACTGGCAGCAACAAGAATGGAGCTGGGAACCGGTGTTAATTTTGGAGCCCTTACCCGTAAACTTTTTGGCGTACTTAAAGAAAAATTTAATGTTCCTGTCCTCACAGAACATCAAGTACTGGATATAGATCCCGGAAGAAAAGATCAATGGCTGGCAGAGGTTAAGAATCTTAAAACCGGGGACCGAACCTATTTTGATGCACAAAACGTCTTTATAGGTGCCGGTGGAGGCGCACTTCCTCTCCTTCAAAAAGTAGAAATTGATGCGAAGGATGGCTATGGTGGTTTTCCTATCAGCGGGCAATGGCTATTTTGTAAAAACGAAGATTTAATAAAACAACACACCGGAAAAGTCTACAGCAAAGCAGAAGTAGGTTCGCCCCCAATGTCTGTTCCCCACCTGGACACCCGGTACATCAATGGAAAAAAAGAGTTGATGTTTGGGCCTTTCGCAGGTTTCAGCACCAAATTTCTTAAACAGGGATCAAAAACAGATCTAGTCAAATCTCTAAACCTGAGTAACCTTCCATCGATGTGGGGAGTTTTCTGGCACAATTTGGACCTCACAAAATACCTTATTGAGCAGGTAAGCATGGGGCATGAAGACAGGATCGAGGAACTGCGCGTCTTTTTAAAGGATGCCAAACCCGAAGACTGGGAACTGCAGGTAGCAGGACAGCGGGTGCAGATAATTAAAAGAGATGAAGAGGAAGGTGGAACTTTAGAATTCGGAACAGATGTTCTGCACAGTAAAGACGGTGCCATTACCGCATTACTTGGAGCATCCCCCGGAGCATCGGTCTCAGTTAAAATTATGCTGGAAGTGCTGGGCCTGGTCTTTCCTGAAAAGATGGAGACCGAAAAATGGCAAAAAAAGTTAACTGAAATGATACCATTTTGGAATCGGGATATAAAGGATCATAAAGAGGAATTTCAGAAAGTACAGGCTGAAGCTTCTAAATCCCTAAAACTGGATGTGCTTCATTAGATAGGAGATTTGAGACTTGAGACTTAAATGTCTTGACTCTTAAGTGTGAAAATTTGAATTTTAAAAAGATTTCCTTTTACAAAACATTTTTGGTCGATTGAGGGACTTCTTTGGACTAGAAGAAAAGACTACCTCCTATTAGATCAGGTCTCCCGTACCGCACTTAAATAAATAAAAAAGCTTCCACAAAGGAAGCTTTTTTATTTAGAGCCAATCGAGGGACCCCGTTCGACAAGCGCTATAAGAGGCGTGCCCGGCACAGGCTCCTCGTCCCTCAGAATGAGGCATAAAAAAACCTCTCAAAATGAGAGGTTTTAAATTAAGAGCCGATGGAGGGACTCGAACCCACGACCTGCTGATTACAAATCAGCTGCTCTAGCCAGCTGAGCTACATCGGCAATTGCTTTATTATTATAAAGCGTTTATTTTTTCTACAAGGTTTTTGGCTTTTGCCTCAAACTCTTTTTCTATTCCTTTAAAATGTTGCTTTTTGTTCTCAACATTTTTCTGGTTCATCTTTCCAATCAACTCGTCAAAATATGAAATCGCCTCATCAACAACTTTTTCAGATTTGGCAGGATCTTCATCGGGATGGGTTATCTGATGCAGGTAAGCAGCCTCTATGATGTCTCCAAAGACATAATTCATATCCCTTTTTAATGTTCTTCTATTGGCCATCTTTCGCGTAATTTTTCAGGTGCGAATTTACACTATTTCTCAATTCAAAAAACAGTTTTGTGAAAAAAATTATTCTCCTTTGTAGGTAACAAAGTTTCGTGGGGTTTCATACAAGGTTACTTCCAAATCAAGATGCGGCTCAAGTTCTGCTCTTAATTTACGCCATATCACTACAGAAATATTCTCGGCAGTAGGGTTTAGATCTTTAAATTCAGGCACTTCTACATTGAGGTTTTTATGATCAAAAGGAACTTCTATTTTATTATAGATTAACTCCTTAAGATCCTTAAGATCCATCACAAATCCTGTTTGCTCATCAATTTCTCCTGTGACTGCAACAATTAATTCATAGTTGTGGCCGTGATAATGAGGATTACTGCATTTTCCAAAAACCTGGCGGTTTTTCTCCTCATCCCAGTCTTTTCTATGCAATCTATGTGCTGCATTGAAATGTGCCCGTCGGTTTACCGTTACTTTCATTACTGGATGTGCTTGTAATATTTATCAAAAATGATCTTGAACCAGGCAGTATAGATCTCTGGATTTTCTTTCATATCCTTTTTAAGCTCATCAAGACTTACCCATTTATAATCATTTGCCTCATCTGGGTTAAGATTGGGTTCACCATTGTAATACCCTACAAGAATATGGTCGAATTCATGTTCGGTAAGACCATTGTCAAAGGGGGCTTTATAAATGAAAGAAATAGTGTCCTTTAATTCAGTAGAGAATCCCATTTCTTCCTGCAGGCGACGCTTACCTGCCTCAATATTGGTTTCTCCTTCCCGCTGGTGACTGCAACAGGTGTTGGTCCACAGCCCGGGGGAATGATACTTGCCCAGTGCGCGCTGCTGGATCATGAGCTCGTTCTTATCATTAAATACAAAGACTGAAAAGGCCCTATGCAGCAATGCTTTTTCATGAGCTTCCATTTTTGCCATAAGGCCAATTTGCTCATCATTTTCATTAACCAGGATGACTTGTTCTTCTTTCATTGTAAAAATTGAGCTTCAAATGTACAAAATCGATCGGGAAAACCTCTTTTTAAGGCTCCAGAAAAGCCGGAAAAGGAGAGTCTCTTCTTAGTACGAAATTCACGATCAAATAATTATCTTTGCAGCCTTAAATACAAGTATGAAGTTTTCAGAAGAGATCAAGAGAAGAAGGACTTTTGGGATCATTTCCCACCCCGATGCCGGGAAAACTACCCTAACCGAAAAACTGCTGCTTTTTGGAGGCGCAATCCAGGAAGCCGGGGCTGTAAAATCCAACAAGATCAAAAAAGGCGCGACCAGTGACTTTATGGAGATAGAGCGCCAACGGGGAATTTCGGTTGCTACTTCTGTACTTGCTTTTGAATACAAAAAGAATAAGATCAATATTCTGGATACCCCGGGACACAAGGATTTCGCCGAAGATACTTTTCGAACCCTTACTGCTGTTGACAGTGTGATCGTAGTAATTGATGTTGCAAAAGGGGTTGAGGAACAAACCGAAAAACTTGTAGAGGTTTGTCGCATGCGCAATATTCCAATGATCGTTTTTATAAACAAACTTGACCGGGAAGGAAAAGATGCTTTTGAACTCCTTGATGAGATCGAACAAAAACTTAACCTTACCGTTACTCCGTTAAGCTTCCCTATCGGGATGGGTTACGATTTCAAAGGGATCTACAATATTTGGGAACAAAACGTAAATCTTTTTACAGGAGACCCAAGAAAAGATATCGAGGAGACTGTAGAGATCTCTAATCTCGAATCCAAGGAGCTGGACGATCTTATAGGGAAAAAGGCTGCCGATACTTTAAGAGAGGAGCTCGAACTGGTACACGGGGTATATCCCGATTTTGACAAGGAGGCTTATTTGGCAGGAAACCTGCAACCGGTATTTTTTGGTTCTGCCCTAAACAATTTTGGAGTAAGGGAATTGCTGGATTGTTTTATTACTATCGCACCTCCTCCCCGTCCAAAAGACAGTGACATTCGAAAAGTTAATCCTTCCGAAGATAATTTCACCGGCTTTGTTTTTAAGATTCATGCCAACATGGATCCCAAGCACAGGGACCGACTTGCCTTTATCAAGATTGTTTCGGGAAAATTTGAAAGGAACAAACCTTACCTGCACGTAAGGCACAATAAAAAGCTGAAATTCTCCAGTCCTAATGCCTTTTTTGCTGAAAGAAAGGAGATCGTGGACGTTTCCTATCCCGGAGATATTGTGGGGCTTCACGATACCGGGAATTTTAAAATTGGAGATACGCTTACTGAAGGAGAAGAATTGCGATACAAAGGTATCCCGAGCTTCTCTCCTGAACATTTCCGTTATATCAATAATGCCGATCCAATGAAGTCCAAACAGCTGGAAAAAGGGATCGACCAGCTTATGGATGAAGGGGTGGCCCAGTTATTTACCTTGGAATTGAACGGCCGAAAAGTGATTGGAACGGTTGGGGCACTACAGTTTGAAGTAATACAATACCGACTGGAACACGAATACGGCGCCAAATGCACCTATGAAAACCTGAACGTCCACAAGGCATGTTGGGTGGAACCCAAGGATCCAAAAAGCGAGGAATTCAAAGATTTTAAAAGAGTAAAGTCCAAGTTTCTCGCCATTGATAAACGGGGCCAACTGGTATTTCTTGCCGATTCTGCTTTTTCACTACAAATGGCACAGCAAAAATATCCCAACGTGAAGTTCCACTTCACTTCGGAATTTTAAGAAAACCTATTCAATTAAAAGCCTTCCAAAAAAGTCATTTTTGGAAGGCTTTTCTAAGTTTAGAATCTCCTAAGAAATTCACCCCGCCCTGAAAGGAATCCCCTTGGCCTCTGTAGTATCCTGCCGGTAAAGATTCTTAAGCCAATCCAACATCCACAGGTACGCCATGTGAAACTACATCGAAAACGGGCGAATTCTTTGCGTATGATATTAGCTCCATTCTTTGTTCCTCGGTAAGATTTCCTTTAATATCAAATTTTACCCTTATATCTTGATATCCATTTCTAACTTTATCATTTAGACCTAAAAATCCCTGCACATCCAGATCACCTTCAAGATGAGATTCAACGCTTTCTACTTCCATACCCCTGGCAGCGGCGTGTAAAACCATTGTTGTGGTCATACAACCAGCCAAAGCATGTAGGATGAATTCCACAGGATTTGCTCCTTCGTTGCTTCCTAAAAGAATAGGTGGTTCACCGTTATCAAAAACGAATGCTTCCTGTCTTGAATTATCTTCCTGCCCGGCTCCATAGAATGATTGGATCCTACTCCGGTTGTGTCCGCCGGTCACCCATTTATTGTCTGCCCTAAATTGAAATTTAGCTAATTCGGGTTGTTCCTTTAATAAATTCACGGTTGCTGTAATGTCTTCAGATTTGAATCCATTTACCTGTTTTTTCATTGTTTCCATTTTACTTTTGTTTTAGTTAATGTACCTACCATAAGTCACAACCTGTACCAAACAACCCAAATGTTTATTTTACAGGTGTTTACAATATTTTTAACATCCTTACATCACCCGAATCTTCGTAAATTTGTGAAAGTTCGTTAGCGAATTTCCGTAAAATTCATAGCGATGAAAGAAAGGGAAGCTCAATCTTCAAAGCTGTTTGCCCTCAAGCAAATCCTGGAAGGAACAGCCGAGTATACCGGGGAGGAATTCTTTATGTATCTGGTAAAAATTCTTTCAGAAGTCCTCCATGTAAAGGGAGTCTGGATTACCCAATTTCTTAAAGAGAAAAATATGCTGGACTCCCTGGCATTTTATCTTGATGGTAAATTTGTAAAGGAATACTGTTACCCTGTTGAAAATACCCCCTGTGAGCCGGTCCTGGAAACTAATGATATTTGCCACTTCTCAAATAACCTCATAAATTTATTTCCCAGGGATCCCGACCTGGCGGAGCTAAATGCGGTAAGCTATCTGGGGATTGCCCTTAGGGATATGGACGGCCAGGTATTAGGTCATCTTGCAGCACTGGACTCCAAACCCATGAAGGAGGTACCGGAATTCTTTGCCGTATTTAAAATTTTTGCTGGTCGCGCTGCAGCAGAGTTGAGAAGGATCAAAAAAGAACAGGAGCTAAAAGAAAGCAATCATAAACTCGACCGCATTCTGAACGGTACTTCTGAAGCTATTCTGGAACTGGATAGTGATTTGAACATCACGCAAGCGAATACCGCTGCAGAAAAAGAATTTGGTTATTCTAGAGTTAATTTCTATAATCTTTCGGTTCAGAAAATTGTGGATTCGGAGGCTTTCAAGAAGATCCTCAGTGCAATTTCCAAGTTGAAATTAGAGGAGAAAGCCTTTTGCACCACCCGTATTCAAGGAAAGATAAGATGTATTTCTGCCTCAAAAAAGACATTTTCTTCAAAGGTTTCCATGTCCTGTTACAGATTTCAGCAAAAACACTTTTATTCTCTGTTCATAAGAAATGTTGAAGAAAAGGAGAAGGCAGAAGAAAAAATAAGAGAGCTCCATATTGAAACCCACCTTCTCCGGAACAAATTGAAAGAAAACTTTAATAGTAATATTATTGGAAAAAGTCCGCAGATATTATCGGTTCTCGATCTTATTTCCAAAGTGGCGAAAACAGATTCCACTGTTCTAATCACCGGAGAAACAGGCACCGGAAAGGAATTGGTTGCTGAAGCTATTTTCAAGAACAGCAAAAGAAATCATAACTCTTTTGTAAGCTTGAATTGCGCTGCACTACCTGCAGAAATTATTGAAAGTGAACTCTTCGGCCATGTGAAGGGAGCCTTCACTGGCGCAAACAGTTCGAGAGAAGGCCGCTTTTCCCTGGCCGATAAAGGCACCATTTTTCTGGATGAAATTGGGGAATTACCCTTACAATTACAGTCAAAATTACTAAGGGTCCTACAGGAAGGAGAATTTGAACCGGTCGGAAGTTCCAGAACAAAGAAAGTGGATGTAAGAATAATTGCCGCAACCCATCGTGATCTTTTTGAGGAAATGACCAAAGGAAATTTTCGCGAAGATCTTTATTACCGGCTCAATGTATTTCCCATCCCGGTAGCACCTCTAAGGGACCGGGGTGAGGATATCATTTTATTGGCAAATGCCTTTATTGAAAGACTGGCTAAACAATCTGCTACAAACCTGGAACCCTTGAGCGAAACCTCAAAACAGCAATTACTTTCCCATCATTGGCCGGGCAATGTTAGAGAACTCCAAAATATAATAGAAAGAGCTGTAATAATTTCTGAAGATGGAAGGCTTGACTTTTCCCAGATCCTTTCTGGTAATGAAATCGAGAAGAAAACAGTATTTAAGAGGGAACATAATCGTGTTCTTACCGATAAGGAAATGGCAGCACTTGAAAAAAGGAACCTTCTTCTGGCCCTTCATCTTACCGGGTGGAGAATATCGGGTAAGAAAGGTGCAGCTAAGCTACTCCAGATTCCTCCTTCTACCTTGTCCTCGCGTCTTGCTAAATTCGGTATAAAAAAAGCTGGAAATACGAGCGGATTGGAGTTCACCGATTTCTAAAATGTCTGTACCTTAATTTTAATCATCTTTAGAATCAAAACTTCTTTTACCAAAAAAGGTTTCAAAAAACAATTTAAAATCTGAAATCAGACTCCAAAAAGGGTATTTAAATGTGGCTAGTTTGTTCCTCTCAAAAAAAGCATGACCCAACCAGTCGAAGCCGTAGCCCACTAACGGCAAAAAAATCCATTCCCAGCCCCAGCCGTTGAAAATGGCCAGAAAGAGCAATACAAACACCAGAAAAGTGCCTTTAAAATGCAGAATCCTGCTCGTCCTGTTTTGGTGCTCGGTGAGATAAAACCTGTAAAACTCCCGGTAGTTAGTAATTCTTTCTGCCATAAGTATGTTCATCTTTAAAGAGTATAAGTAGGTACTCTTTATTATTGTGGAAAACGGTTATAAGAGATTAGCAGGTAAATCAAACTTTTGAGAGCTAAGATCCTTCCTGCCTCTGCTGATAACTTCGAAAACTCCCGCGAGAAATAACCAAATGGGTAAAACCATAATAACAGCGGCTTCGGCAATTCCAAAAACATCTACAGTAGAATAAAGGAGTGCTAAAGCGAGTATAACCAAAACAATCCCACTAATGATGCGAAGCCATTTGGTAGCACCACCCAGAAATAATCCTGCTACAAAGTTCCACAAAAGTAATAAACCAATAAGGGCAAAGAAACCTGCCCAGATATAGTCGGCGGTATCTGCGCCTTCAAGTAAAAAGATAACGCAATAGCTGAATATAACTCCAAGCACCAGCCTTGAAATGATCCAGAAGATGCGGGTAAGCCTGAAAAAGGATTTTATGATTCCCATCTGTTTTAGAATTCCTTGGATCAAATAAATATACAGTTTAATTTAAAAGAAAAACTAAAGCTTTTGCTCCGGTTGCCTCAATTTATTATGCCGGTTCTAAAGGTTCAGATTTTTATCTAATATATCTTTCTCCTCAAGGATCAATGAGGCATTTTTTTCCAGGGTCTTTTCAGGTACCCGTAGAACAAAAAACAGCTAATAAGACCGTAAGGATATCATATATAAATCAATAAAAAACCCGAAGCATGAACTTCGGGTTCAAAAGATCTTCAAAAATGGCTTTTTAGAAAAGGGTAAATCTTCTCTTCTTGATCTGGGGAAAGTTGTGTAGAGAACAGTATATAATTTAATTGGTTATTTGAGCATCAGTTGTAAAGTGATAATCTGTATATCCAACAAGACAAGAAAATTCCACATCACAAAAAGTAATGGAATAGCTACCTTCTCCCAACCTCACTACATAAACTGAATCGCCGGCGCTGGGACCCGAAGTACACCAGGAATTAAGAGTCCCCATATCTACAACAGCTGAAATCATACATTCGTTAAGTGTCTTATTCAGGGAAAAATCTGATACTATTGTATAAATCCCAGACATTGGAACATGGCTAAAATCCACACGTAAATCTCCCCGTGACCCGTTGGCAATGACACCGTAATCACCAAAATGTCCATGTTGTTCACCGGCTAAAGGTTTTCTAAAAGTCATCAACATTCCCTGATGGTCCATTGTATTAGCTTCAGGTGAACAGGGAGCATTAATTTGAAGTTCTCCGGTCACAAATTCGACTGCATCACCGTAGGAAATACCTGTAGAATTTGTGGCATAACTCCTGACAAAATATTTGGTCTCCGGCTCCAAATTGACAAGTTCGATTGTGAAGCGGGTGTCATCTCCGTCAGCAACAACATACTGGTCATCTATTGTAGGGTTTTGGTTCGTGCTCCAACAAACTCCCTTGCCCGTAACAGGACTTGTTCCTTCAGAGATAATTTCACCACCGGTTTGGGCAGAATGATCAGTTATCAAAGTAACCTCTACAGTTGCAATTACAGGGAGGTTTTCATCAACATCGTCAGAACTTTCACCAGTACAACCTAGGAATACTAAAAGAAATAAGAGCCAAAGACATTTGAGTTTTTCCATTTTACTATATGATTAAGTTAAGTCCAAAAACTATTTATCTTGAATGATTCCATTCAAAGCGTTTTTTGTATTAAAAATTAAATTAAACAGAAAAACATCAATCATTAACCATTTTTCAGCAACATAATCTAACAAAAGCACATAAAAATATAATTATTTAATATTCATAATATTAACACTCCTAAAGAGGCGGATCAAAATTCAAAATCGCGTATTTTTATTATTCACCGAAAAGCCTGAAGCCAAAGCTTCGGTTTAAATCGACCATGAAAAATCGCTTTTTAGAAGGCACTTTTTGTAATATTTACTAGCCTTCCTTTTTCTTCATCTTCTTTACAGCCTTTGCCACATCCTTTAGATCTTTACTCTTTAGGTTATAAGACATTGGCTTGTAAGCGTTGAAAACGATCTCCCCGCTTGTACTATGGAAAACGGTAAAAAATTTTTCTGACGAACTTCTCGTGTACACGAGGTAATAAAAATCTTCCCCTGCAATTATCGCATCACTTATTTGGCAGGCAGTCTTAAATTCATGAGGATAGGGATAATTCTTCATAAGCTTTTCAGGATCCTCTGAACCCGCTACTAACCCAAACATTTTGCTCCTTTTCTCCAGGGCATATTCAGGTATATAAAGGGTTTTATTAGCCATACGGGCAATGGCTGGAACATCATCTATCCCCTTGTAAAGCCCTTTCCCCTCTCCTTTTTCCAGAAGGTCATTAATATTCCTGAAATAGTTACGTAGGAAACCGGGAGTCCAGTTATTTATTTCGGCGTCACCATAGAGATAAACAAATATTTCACTTTCGCTCATTGTTGCCATCGCCCTCATAGCTTCTTCAGAAGGAAAAAGATCAAGTCGCGCGAAACTTTGAACAAATTCTTTTCCGTTTTTATCTGGAAGCGACATGTACAAGTGCAAAAACAAATAGGAATTGTCAACCGTAGCATATTGCTTGACAACTTTTCTTAATCCCTCAATAACAAAAAAGGATTTCCCTGTAAGATCTATACTGCCGGCTTCAGAAAAAGGTATAAGAATTAGGTCGGAGATGGTCCAGACATCTTCAAGAGCCTTCCGCAGCTCTATTAGATCATCATCAGCACGATAAAAGAACACCGTTTGGGAATTCTTCAATCTGTCAATGGCTTCTTCACTTAATTCATTGGGGTCAAGTTGTTTTTTCTCTACAGGCTTTACTCTAAACTGCCCAAAAACGGGTAGAGTGAATAAACCAATTGCAATAAATAGTAATAGATAAGAGATTTTCAATTATTGAAAGATTTAATGAATTATACTTTCAATATAGAGGAAAAAATGATTAGTTATTACTTTTTTGTTGATATAATCGTTTAAGTGACAGAATAATAGGTTTTAAGTAGATAAATTTGAGGTGGAGGCGGTAATTGCAGTTAAAATAAAATTATGTACTTCAAAATAAATCGAAATGCCGGCTTTGCCATACAACTAAAAACGAAAGCAAAAGCTACGGGGTTTTAAAACATCTTCAAAAATGCTTTTTTAGAAGGGTAATCGTCTTCTGTCACTTTGGCGCTCTTACCAATGATGAAATATAGAATGATCCCAATATCCGGCGCGAAAAGCACCACCAAAGCCCGGAGCAGCTTCTTGTCCACTTTAAACTTTGAGGTAAGGATCTGGTAAAATGTCGCCACACAAAAGATGAGAAAAAGAAATTCCAAGCTGAACCAAATCGTGTTTTCCCAGAAGAAATGTTCCTGAAGGAACCTGGCGGGATCGATGTAAAAAAGTTTTCACTTTATATTATCTCACCTTTAAAGCCAAAAGCCCGGGGCCTAATATCCAGACTCTAAAGTTTTGATGAAAAACCTTTCAGAAATAACATTTTTTGAAAAGTCTTCTTGCACCTTAATGTTTTTCCCTAAAGGTGGATTCACAGTCGCTCTTTTACAAATTGTAGTGCTTTAGCCTGGTAAAACTCCACAAGCTCAAACCGCTTAGCTTCAGGTAAAAGGGTGGAGAATCTTCTATTTTCGGCACAAAAATAAACGAAGTCCCTAATACGATCTTCGGGAATATCCAAATCTGTGAAAAAAGCAAGTGGCAATGCCGCTACTCCCGCATCTACAATCTGCGAAAGATCTTCGTTGGCAGCGGCTTTTTGAAGCATTGCTGTTTTGCCGTTGATGCTGTTAATTATTCCGTCGAGACTTACATTTAGATTCCCGGGAGGATTATATTTTGAAGAGGTACTCACATTAGATGCCGTTTTTAACTTTCGTTCAATAGAAGTAGGCCTGGGCCTATCTGACATTGGGAAACCAAGATCAGCTTGGGTTAAGGTGGGAATGTTTTCAAGATCTTTCGCCAGGTTTCCGCTCAGGTTAATGTCGCTCAAAGTTACCTCCGGTAACTCATCGATTTTTTCTACAAGAAGCACAGGTAAAAATGCCTTTTTTAGCACCTCACTTGTTATCACTATTTCCCGGGACTCGTATTGAACCGAGGAAAAAAGAATTGTATCGTTAACTGCCACTTCTAATTCAAATTCCCCACGCTTATTGTTTGTTGTTCCCTTTTCGCTCGTAAGATTGATGATATTAATAGCGGAAATTTCTTTCTCTGGCGCCACAATCTTTCCCTGCAACAAAGTTTTTTCCTGCGCTATTGAGGAAAGATTAAAAATTAGAAATAGAAAAAGGGCTAGAGATCTCTTCATTGATTAATTAAAAATTATATTCTTTCCTTTACGAACTCCGGGGCCTTTTTCCGATAATACGCTACAAGTTCAAGACGCATGGCATCAGGTAAATATGTATGAAAATTGGGATCTTCTGCACAGAAATATATAAAGTCCCTTATTTTATCTTTCGGAATCAAAAGCTCCTCGAAAAAGGAAGTCGGTAGCGCAGCTTCCCCGGCATCAACCAACTGAGAAAGATCTTCATTGGCAGCAGCTTTTTTCAGCATTTTAATTTTCCCCTTTAGGGTATTGAAAAGTAAGTCCATCCCGGAGGACGCCGTAGTGAGCTTTCTCTCAATGGAAGTTGGCGGGGGAACATCGGACATTGGAAAGCCGATATCTGCTTGGGTAAGCGTTGGAATATCTTCAATATCTTTAGCAAGATTTCCACTAAGGCTAATATTGCTAATACTTACCTCCTTAAGCTCATCTATTTTCTCCACAAGAAGTACCGTCAAAAATGCCTTTTTTAGGACCTCTTTGGTTATTACTATTTCCCGTTGCTCATACTGGACCGAAGAAAACAGAAGAGTATCGTTAACTGCTACTTCTATTTCAAATTCCCCTTTACTATTGTTAGTTGTTCCCGTTTTACTTGTGAGGTTGACAATGTTAATAGAGAAAATTTCACCGTCAGGCGTTAATATCTTTCCCTGTAACAGAGATCTCTCCTGCCCCACTGAAGAAAGACTTAATAGAACGAATAGAAGAAGTAGAAAATTTTTGATCATTTACTAATCCTTTCGGGAATCAAAGCTCTTGCTCCCGAAGAGAATTTCAAAAAATAATTTAAAGTCGGAGATCAGGCTCCAAAAAGGATATTGGAAGGTGGCAGGCTTGTTCTTTTCAAAAAAGGCATGACCTACCCAGGCGAAGCCATATCCCACCAGCGGCAAAAAGATCCATTCCCAGCCCCAGCCGTCTAATATTGCGAGAAACAAAAGCACGAATACGAGAAATGTGCCTGTAAAATGAAGAATCCGGCTGGTTCTGTTTTGATGTTCTGTAAGGTAGAAATGGTAAAATTCTTTATAGGAGGTAATCCTGTTTCCCATGGAATGATGTTATGTAGGATAAATATAGAAGAATTTTAAAATTTTTCTGATGCTCAATGGTTTTTCTTCTTGGAATCCGCGACGTTTCCCAGAGATTTTCCAAAACAATAGCTTTTTTCCACTCCGGCGTACTGTCCATAATTAGGAATTCTCTGATATCCGCTTTTGAAGTAAAGCCGGATAGCTTCCGGCTGATTAATTCCGGTCTCCAGAACACAGCGTTTATAGCCGAGTTCTTTTGCCCAGGCTTCCAACTCTGCCAAAACCTTGCCGGCGTTACCCTTTCCCCTATTATCGGGTGACGTGTACATTCTTTTCACCTCTGCAGTTTCATTACTGTAGTACTTCAAGGCTCCACAGGAAACCGGTCTATCATTTTCAAAAATAACAACGGCATGTTTAATCGCATCCAGCTTATTAAACTGATCGTAAAAAGCATGGTCTTCCCCATCGGTTACAGCCAGCTCTTTATCCAGATCATTTACCAGCAAGATGAAATTCTCATCTGTTGCAGTTGTTCGTTTGACTGCCATATTTTTTGAATTATTTATTTCAGCCGCTGCAGTTCTTATTCTGTTCATCACACTTTATCTTTCTGAAAAAATAGCCAGCAATGAAGATAATTAATCCAATTCACTTAAATGTGCCGAAATAGCTTTCCATTCTCCATTCTTCTTCATCCACACAAAGGTGTATCTAACAGGTACAGAAAATTCATTTCCCTTCCACGCACCTGTGAATTCAGTGCTTCCGGTGGAAACAACGGTGTTACCGTGAACGGAATATTCCCGGTTATTGAGAATCAGAGGTTCCAGGTTTCTTTCGGCCATAGCAGAGGTCTCAAGATACTGCGATCGGGTTTCATTGATTGAGCTACTGCCGTTGAGAATAAAAGCTTGATCCAGAATTCCTGAAATGACCACAGTATCCTTTTTTACGAGAGCCTCCATCCATTGATCCTCTAAAACTATTATCCTGTCTGTATCTGTCGTAGAACAGCCTGAAAGGAAAATGATTAACAAGAAATAAAACGCAGGTTTCTTCAAAGCTCTATTTTAATGACATTATGCGTTTAAATGTAAGTCATATTGGAATTACTACATACACCTTAAAAAATAAAAACCTGAAGCGCGAACTTCAGGTATATTGACTCCGTTAAAAACATTATTTTAGAGGAGCATTTATTCCTTATCCTTAATTTCTTTCCTTGCCCGGAATCCCGATTAAACAATTCTAAACCGGCAATCTTCCAGAAGGAAAACTTGCCAAAAAAGAACAGCAAACTAAAATCCTTCAAAAAAAGTCATTTTTGATATATATTCTTTACTGTTCTGGTACTTCTCCCATAGGCCAAATAAGCCAGCAGTCCAATTACCGGAACAAAGAACACAAAGAGACCCCACAGCATTCCTTCTCTTCCTCTAAAACCTGAAGTAATAATCTCATATAGGAAATACATCCAGGCAACCAAAAAACCAAACATAAATGCCTGCCACAAAAAAGCTACATAAGAGATATCATTCAATATCATTTCTATTTATTTATGCCTGTCCTGTGGGCCCAAAGTTTAAAGGAATTGGCGGCTGGTCATAATCCTTGATCTCCCCATGAGCTTTCTCAAAACGCTGCACATTGTCCCCCAAAGCTTTTAACAGCCGTTTCGCATGCTGCGGAGTTAAAATTATACGGGATTTTACTTTGCTCTTTGGAGTACCCGGCATAATACTTACAAAATCCACTACAAATTCAGATACGGAATGGTTGATGATCGCCAGGTTGGAATAGGTGCCTTCGGCAACTTTTTCATCAAGTTCTATATTGATCTGTCCTTTTTTGGACTTTTTAGGATTGTTGTTTTCGTCGCTCATTATTAAATTTTTATAGGATTAAAAGTACAAAAAAATCCCGACCGTGAGGGTCGGGATTCTCTTTCTTAAACAGAAAAGGCCGCTATTGCGGCCTTTTCTTCTGCTAGTTATAATTTACTTCCTGCTTTTTCTCAAGCATTTCGTCAAATTCTTCTTTAGAACCAACAATGATATTCTCATACTCCCTAAGACCTGTACCGGCAGGGATTCTATGTCCAACAATAACATTTTCTTTTAGTCCTTCAAGTTCATCAACCTTACCGCTTACGGCTGCCTCGTTAAGTACCTTCGTAGTTTCCTGGAAGGACGCTGCAGAAATAAATGATTTGGTTTGCAGTGATGCACGGGTAATACCCTGTAGAACCGGAGTCGCTGTTGCAGCAACTACGTCCCTTGCGGTAACCAGATTCTTATCCTCTCTTCTAAGAATAGAGTTTTCGTCTCTAAGGTCTCTTGGAGAAATAAGTTGTCCCGGTTTAAGGTTCTCTGAATCTCCTGCATCTTCTACCACCTTCATTCCAAAGATCTCATCGTTCTCCAAAGTGAAATCATCTTTGTGAATCAATTGGTTTTCAAGGAAAATAGTATCTCCCGGATCAACGATTCTAACCTTACGCATCATTTGTCTCACAACTACTTCAAAGTGCTTATCATTGATCTTCACCCCTTGTAGACGGTATACTTCCTGAACTTCGTTCACAAGATACTGTTGTACAGCACTTGGTCCTTTGATAGAAAGTATATCTTCAGGCGTTACAGAACCATCAGATAATGGCATTCCGGCACGCACGTAGTCATTTTCCTGAACAAGGATCTGGTTGGAAAGTTTCACAAGATACTTCTTAACCTCACCAAGTTTAGATTCGATAATGATCTCACGGTTACCACGTTTGATCTTTCCGAAGGAAACAACTCCGTCAATCTCACTTACCACAGCAGGATTAGATGGATTACGTGCTTCGAAAAGCTCGGTTACCCTTGGAAGACCTCCTGTAATATCCCCGGACTTCGAAGATTTACGTGGGATCTTAACCAAAATCTTACCTACCTTGATCTTCTCATCGTTGTCTACCATAAGGTGAGCTCCAACAGGAAGGTTGTAAGAACGAATTACTTCGTCTTTCTTACCAAGGATCTGTAGAGTTGGAATAAGTTTCTTGTTACGACTCTCGGAAATTACTTTTTCCTGGAATCCTGTCTGCTCATCGATCTCAACCTGGTATGTCACCCCTTGCTCGATATTCTCGTACCTGATCTTACCTGCAAATTCTGAAATGATCACCCCGTTATAAGGATCCCACTGGCAAACAACCTCGTCTTTGGAAACTTTGTCTCCGTTCTTGATAAATATCTGTGATCCATAAGGAATGTTACTTGTACTAAGAACAATTCCAGATTTTGGATCTTTCAGTTTTAATTCTGAAGTCCTGGAAATCACGATCTCAGCCTCGCTACCGTCAGGAGCTTCTCCTTTAACAGTTTTAAGGTCTTCGATCTCAGCGATTCCCGGGAACTTCGCGATCAATTTATTTTCTTCAGAAATGTTTCCTGCAATACCACCCACGTGGAAGGTACGTAGTGTAAGCTGTGTACCCGGTTCTCCAATAGACTGGGCAGCTACAACTCCAACCGCTTCACCTCTTTGTACCGTTTTATTGGTAGCAAGGTTACGGCCGTAACATCTCACACAAATACCCTTTTTGGCCTCACATGTAAGAGCAGATCGTACTTCTACACTTTCAATTGGTGCACTGGTGATCTTCTTAACGATATCTTCGTCAATTTCAACACCCGAAGCTACCAAAAGCTCATTTGTTAATGGATCGTATACATCATGAAGGGCAGTTCTACCAAGAATACGCTCTCCAAGTGATTCAACGATCTCTTCATTCTTCTTCAATGGAGAAACATCAACACCTCTTAACGTACCACAATCTTCTTCGTTGATGATCACATCCTGTGAAACGTCAACAAGACGACGGGTTAGGTAACCAGCATCGGCCGTTTTAAGAGCCGTATCGGCAAGACCTTTACGTGCACCGTGAGTAGAGATAAAGTATTCAAGAATTGAAAGACCTTCCTTAAAGTTAGAAAGAATAGGGTTTTCAATAATTTCTCCACCTCCAGATGTAGATTTCTTAGGCTTAGCCATCAAACCACGCATCCCGGTTAACTGACGGATCTGTTCTTTAGATCCCCTTGCTCCCGAGTCAAGCATCATAAACACAGAGTTAAATCCTTGCTGGTCTTCACGAATACGCTTCATGGCTAATTCCGTTAAGCCGGCGTTCGTAGAAGTCCAGATGTCAATAACCTGGTTATAACGTTCGTTGTTGGTAATAAGACCCATGTTATAGTTACCAATGATGCCTTCTACCTGCTGGTTTGCATCATCGATCATGCTCTGCTTTTCCTCTGGAATAATAATATCCCCAAGGCTAAAGGAAAGACCACCGCGGTATGCATATCCATAACCCATTTCTTTAATGGCATCAAGGAATTCTGCAGTTTCAGGTACACTGGTTACTTTAAGAATATTACCAATAATGTCCCTAAGAGACTTTTTGGTAAGTACTTCATTCACATAACCTGCAACTTCTGGCACAGCCTGGTTAAATAACACCCTACCAACAGTTGATTCGATGATTTGGCTTACCAGTTTACCTTCTTCGTTATAATCTTTTGTACGTATCTTAATGATAGCGTTCAGCTCCACTCTCTTCTGATTATAGGCAATAACTACCTCTTCAGCAGAATAGAAAGTAAGGCCTTCACCCTGAACTTTTCTCTCTTCAGTTGATTTTCTGGCCTTTGTCATGTAGTAAAGACCAAGCACCATATCCTGAGAAGGTACAGTAACAGGAGAACCGTTTGCAGGGTTCAAAATATTGTGAGAACCTAGCATCAACAGCTGCGCCTCAAGGATAGCCTCTGGCCCAAGTGGAAGGTGAACAGCCATTTGATCCCCATCAAAGTCGGCGTTAAATGCAGTACACGCAAGCGGGTGTAACTGGATCGCTTTACCTTCAATAAGTTTAGGCTGGAATGCCTGGATACCAAGTCTGTGAAGGGTTGGGGCCCGGTTAAGCAACACAGGATGCCCTTTCAACACGTTCTCAAGAATATCCCAAACAACAGGTTCCTTCTTATCTATAATTTTCTTGGCAGATTTTACTGTCTTAACAATACCTCTTTCAATAAGCTTTCTTATCACAAAAGGCTTGTAAAGCTCGGCTGCCATGTCTTTTGGAAGACCACATTCGTAGAACTTCAACTCAGGTCCAACAACAATTACCGAACGGGCTGAATAATCCACACGTTTACCAAGCAGGTTTTGACGGAAACGCCCTTGCTTACCTTTTAAGGAATCGGAAAGAGATTTTAACGGCCTGTTAGAATCGGTTTTTACTGCTGAAGATTTTCTGGTGTTGTCGAACAACGAATCCACAGATTCCTGAAGCATACGTTTTTCGTTACGTAGGATCACCTCAGGAGCTTTGATCTCCATTAAACGCTTCAAACGGTTGTTACGAATAATTACGCGACGGTAAAGATCGTTCAAATCTGAAGTTGCGAAACGTCCTCCATCAAGCGGCACCAATGGACGCAATTCCGGCGGAATGATTGGAATTACCTTCATGATCATCCACTCTGGACGGTTCTCGCGGTTTTTATTGGCATCACGAAGCGACTCAACAACCTGAAGTCTCTTAAGAGCTTCAGTCTTACGTTGCTTCGAAGTTTCGTTATTCGCTTTATGTCTTAATTCATATGAAAGTTCATCAAGATCAATGCGCTGCAGGATATCAATAAGACATTCTGCACCCATTTTAGCGATAAATTTGTTCGGATCCTTTTCATCAAGGTACAGGTTTTCCTGCGGAAGGGTATCCAGAATGTTCAGGTACTCTTCTTCGGTTAGGAAATCCATTTTCTTCAACGGCGATCCATCTTCATTCTTGGCAATACCCGGCTGAATTACCACGTATCTTTCGTAGTAAATGATCATGTCTAATTTCTTAGACGGAAGACCAAGCAGGTAACCAATTTTGTTAGGTAAAGAACGGAAGTACCAGATGTGTGCTACAGGAACCACAAGGTTGATATGTCCTACGCGGTCTCTACGCACTTTCTTTTCGGTCACCTCTACACCACATCTATCACACACGATCCCTTTGTAGCGGATTCTCTTGTACTTACCGCAGGCACATTCATAATCCTTCACAGGACCAAAGATGCGCTCACAGAAAAGCCCGTCCCTTTCGGGTTTGTGCGTACGATAATTGATAGTTTCAGGCTTTAAAACCTCTCCGCGTGACTCGGCAAGAATCGACTCAGGAGAAGCTAAACCTATAGAGATCTTGTTAAACCTCTGTACTGTATTCTTATCATTATTTCTAGCCATAATAAATGGTGCTATCTAATTATTGTAAATGCTGTGCAGGGTTGCGGCCCTGCACAACAAAGCTTTATTCTTCTAATCTAATATCTAATCCCAGACCTTTCAATTCGTGCATTAACACGTTAAAAGATTCAGGTAGTCCAGGTTCTGGCATTGGCTCACCTTTTACAATGGCTTCATAAGTCTTGGCTCTTCCTATTACATCATCAGACTTCACAGTAAGGATCTCACGCAAGGTTGCAGAAGCACCATATGCCTCAAGCGCCCAAACTTCCATCTCTCCAAAACGTTGTCCACCAAATTGAGCTTTACCTCCAAGCGGCTGCTGTGTGATCAATGAGTATGGCCCGATTGAACGTGCGTGCATCTTATCATCGATCATATGCCCTAACTTAAGCATATAAATAACTCCAACAGTTGCAGGCTGGTCAAAGCGATCTCCGGTTCCACCATCATAAAGATAAGTGTGACCAAATCTCGGGATTCCAGCTTCATCTGTCAATTCATTGATCTGGTCTATAGTTGCACCATCAAAAATTGGAGTAGCAAATTTTCTACCCAGTTTTTGTCCGGCCCATCCAAGCACAGTCTCATAAATCTGCCCAATGTTCATACGTGATGGTACCCCAAGAGGGTTCAACACGATATCAACAGGCGTTCCATCTTCAAGGAATGGCATATCTTCCTGGCGAACGATACGTGCAACAATACCTTTGTTCCCGTGACGTCCTGCCATTTTATCCCCTACTTTAAGTTTACGTTTCTTAGCGATGTAAACTTTAGCAAGTTTGATGATACCAGAAGGAAGTTCATCCCCTACAGAAATAGTGAATTTCTCTCTTCTTAAGTTACCCTGAATATCATTTTCCTTAATACGGTAGTTGTGAAGAAGATCGGCAACCAAAGCGTTAAGGTGATCATCTGTAGTCCACGTACCTTGTGTAAGGTGAGCATAATCATCAACTGCATTAAGCATTTTTTGAGTATACTTTTTACCTTTTGGAAGGATCTCCTCACCCAGGTCGTTCATCACTCCCTGAGCAGTTTTTCCACCAATGATCGCGAACAATTTATCTACCAGTTCAGACTTTAAAATGGCAAATTTCGCTTCATATTTTTTCTCAAGTGCCGCAACATCTTCTTTATCCTGAGCTCTCTTACGCTTATCTTTAATGGCACGGGCAAACAATTTCTTGTCTATTACCACACCTCTTAATGATGGCGAAGCTTTAAGAGAAGCATCTTTTACATCTCCAGCTTTATCACCAAAGATCGCTCTAAGAAGTTTTTCTTCTGGAGTTGGATCGCTCTCTCCTTTTGGAGTGATCTTTCCAATAAGTATATCTCCAGGCTTAACTTCTGCACCAATTCTAATCATACCATGCTCATCAAGGTCTTTTGTAGCCTCTTCTGAAACGTTTGGAATGTCATTAGTTAATTCTTCGTTACCAAGTTTGGTATCTCTAACTTCAAGAGAATATTCATCAATGTGAATCGAGGTGAAAATATCATTTCTCACCACATTTTCTGAGATCACAATTGCATCCTCAAAGTTGTAACCTTTCCATGGCATGAAGGCAACCTTCATGTTACGTCCAAGAGCAAGTTCCCCTGCCTCGGTAGCATAACCCTGGCAAAGCACCTGTCCTTTCGCAACCCTGTCACCTACTCTTACGATTGGCTTAAGGTTGATAGAAGTTCCCTGGTTCGTCTTTCTGAATTTTACCAGTTCATAAGTCTTGGAATCTGAATCAAAGCTTACCATTCGCTCCTCTTCAGTTCTATCATACTTAATGGTGATTTGATTTGCATCAACGTACTCTACAGTTCCATCTCCTTCAGCATTGATCAATACACGGGAATCTGTAGCTACCTGTCTTTCCAGTCCTGTACCTACGATTGGAGAATCAACTCTCAATAATGGTACTGCCTGGCGCATCATGTTAGATCCCATCAAGGCCCGGTTAGCATCATCGTGCTCAAGAAATGGGATAAGAGAAGCAGAAATAGAAGCGATCTGGTTTGGAGCAACATCCATATAGTGAACCTGGGTAGGATCAACAACAGGGAAATCACCTTCTTCACGCGCAATTACTCTTTCAGCCTCAATAGTACCATCATCACTCATTGCAATGTTCGCCTGGGCGATCATCTTGTCTTCTTCCTCTTCGGCACTTAGATATCTTGGCTCCTCGGTAACATTTACTTTACCGTTAACTACCTCGCGGTAAGGAGTCTCAAGGAATCCCATTGAATTCACCTTAGCATAAGCCGAAAGTGAAGAGATAAGTCCAATGTTTGGACCTTCAGGAGTTTCAATAGGACATAGTCTTCCATAGTGGGTATAGTGAACGTCACGTACCTCAAATCCTGCACGCTCACGGGAAAGACCACCTGGCCCTAAGGCCGAAAGTCTTCTTTTGTGAGTGATCTCTGCCAGTGGGTTTGTTTGATCCATGAACTGAGACAACTGGTTGGTTCCAAAGAAAGAGTTGATAACAGAAGACAAAGTCTTCGCGTTGATCAAATCTATTGGGGTAAATACCTCGTTGTCACGTACGTTCATCCTTTCACGAATAGTACGTGCCATACGGGCAAGACCTACACCAAACTGTTGAGACAGCTGCTCTCCTACTGTTCTTACACGACGGTTAGACAAGTGGTCAATATCATCAACCTCTGCCTTTGAGTTTATAAGTTCAATAAGATATTTTACGATAGTAATGATATCCTCACGGGTAAGCACCTGCTTATCCATAGCGATATCAAGACCTAGCTTTTTGTTCATTCTGTAACGCCCTACTTCCCCAAGGTTGTAACGCTGGTCACTAAAGAACAACTTGTCAATAATTCCGCGGGCAGTTTCCTCATCGGGTGGTTCTGCGTTACGAAGTTGACGGTATATATGTTCAACCGCTTCCTTTTCAGAGTTGGTTGGATCTTTTTGTAATGTGTTATGGATGATGGCGTAATCCCCGGTCTGATTATCTTCTTTGTGAAGAAGAATGGTTTTAGATCCGGTTTCTACGATCTCTTCTATATGATCTTTTTCAAGAACAGTATCACGATCTAATACAATCTCGTTACGTTCAATTGAAACTACCTCACCTGTATCTTCATCTACAAAATCTTCATACCAGGTATTCAATACACGTGCAGCGAGTCTGCGTCCAAGGACCTTCTTAAGTCCGGTTTTGGAAACTTTAACCTCTTCTGCAAGGTCAAAGATCTCCAGAATGTCTTTATCACGCTCAAAACCAATGGCGCGGAAAAGGGTTGTTACAGGTAATTTTTTCTTTCTATCGATATACGCGTACATAACGCTGTTGATATCGGTAGCGAATTCAATCCAGGATCCTTTAAAAGGAATTACACGGGCCGAATAAAGTTTAGTCCCGTTTGCATGGAAGGATTGTCCAAAGAATACTCCGGGAGACCGGTGCAACTGAGAAACGACTACGCGCTCAGCTCCATTGATACAAAAGGTCCCGCTTGGGGTCATGTAAGGAATAGTCCCAAGGTACACATCCTGAACAATAGTTTCAAAATCTTCATGTTCCGGGTCTGTACAATAAAGCTTTAACCGTGCTTTAAGCGGCACACTATAGGTCAATCCACGCTCAATACACTCCTGTAGGGAGTATCGCGGTGGGTCCACAAAATAGTCTAAAAATTCTAGTACGAATTGGTTACGGGTGTCCGTAATGGGAAAGTTCTCCATGAAGGTATTATATAAACCTTCATTTCCTCTTTCTTCTGATTTCGTTTCTAATTGAAAGAAGTCCTGGAATGACTTAATTTGGATATCCAAAAAGTCTGGGTAAGCAGGCCTGTTCTTTACAGAAGAGAAACTCAATCTTTCAGTTTGCGTTGCTAACATCAATGGACGGAATTATGTTAAATAAAAAAATGTGTGCGAAATAAACAGGAAATGTTTATATACGCAAAATGGTTTAGACCTCAGAGAACCTAATCTCCGGGTCTAAACCTATATTAGTGTGTGGGTTTAGCTTACTTAAGCTCAACCTCAGCTCCTGCTTCTTCTAACTGTGCTTTAAGTGCTTCAGCTTCGTCTTTAGAAACTCCTTCCTTTACAGGTTTTGGAGCGTTATCTACCAATTCTTTAGCATCTTTCAAGCCAAGACCGGTAAGTTCTTTTACTAATTTCACTACGGCTAGTTTTGATCCACCCGGAGCTTTAAGGATTACGTCAAATTCAGACTGCTCTTCTGCGGCTTCTTCACCACCAGCGGCAGCACCACCAGCAACAGCTACAGCTGCAGCAGCAGGCTCAATCCCGTATTCTTCTTTCAAAATATCAGCTAACTCATTAACTTCTTTTACTGTTAAGTTAACCAATTGTTCTGCGAAATCTTTTAAATCTGCCATTTTCTATCGTTTTTAAAATGTAATGTAATTTATGTTTGTTAAAAAGTGCGTACGTGTTTATCCTTCTTTTTCAGAAAGAGTTTTAAGAATTCCTGCGATCTTACCACCACCAGACTTAAGTGCCGAAATAACATTTTTGGCAGGTGATTGAAGTAATCCAACAATATCTCCAATAACTTCTTCTTTAGATTTGATGCTAACCAGTGTATCCAGTTTATCATCTCCAATGAAGATAGCCTCTTCAATAAACGCGCCTTTTAGTAAAGGTTTGTCAGATTTTTTTCTAAATTCTTTAATTACTTTGGCTGGTCCATTTCCTGTTTCAGAAAACATGATGGAAGTATTTCCTTTCAATACTGAAGGAAGTTCTCCAAAATCTTTATCTGAACTTTCCATGGCTTTAGCCAAAAGGGTGTTCTTAACTACCGCAAGCTTTACGTTCGCTTTAAAACAAGCTCTACGTAAGTTTGATGTATTTAAGGCGTTCAAGCCTGAAATATCTGCTAGGTAAATAGTGGTATTATCAGCTAACTGGGCAGTTAAATCTTCAATTACTCTTGATTTTTCTTCTCTTGTCATAATCCAATAATATTATTGCTCAGTGAACCTTTTAGTATCAATTTCAACACTAGGACTCATAGTGCTAGACATGTGTATACTTTTAATGTATATACCTTTAGCAGCCGTAGGTTTCAATTTTACCAGGGTAGTTAATAATTCTCTTGCGTTTCCAGCTATTTTATCAGCCTCAAAAGATGCTTTTCCAATACCAGCGTGTACAATACCTGTCTTATCTACTTTGAAATCGATCTTACCGGCTTTAACATCAGAAACAGCCTTAGCCACGTCCATAGTTACAGTACCGGTCTTTGGGTTAGGCATTAAACCTCTTGGTCCTAAAATACGTCCAAGGGGTCCTAATTTACCCATAACGCTAGGCATAGTGATAATTACATCCACATCTGTCCAGCCACCTTTAATCTTATCAAGGTACTCATCTAAACCAACATAATCGGCACCGGCTTCTTTAGCTTCTGCTTCCTTATCTGGAGTCACAAGAGCTAAAACCTTTACGTCTTTACCTGTACCGTGTGGTAAAGTAACTACGCCACGCACCATTTGATTCGCCTTACGGGGATCTACGTTCAAACGAACGGCGATATCCACAGAAGGATCAAAGTTTACATTGGTAATGTCTTTTATTAAAGCTGAAGCTTCTGCAACCGAATAAGTTTTACCTTTTTCAACCTTAGACTGTGCTTCCTTTTGCTTTTTAGTCAATCTTGCCATTTTTAATTTCTTTTTGGATTAAAAAGGTGCTTGTCCTTTTACAGTAATTCCCATAGATCTTGCTGTTCCAGCTACCATCTTCATTGCAGACTCAACTGTGAATGCATTTAGATCCTGCATTTTATCTTCAGCAATGGCTCTTACCTGATCCCAAGAAACACTAGCTATTTTCTTACGGTTTGGCTCACCAGAACCCTTTTTAGCTTTCGCAGCTTCCAAAATTTGAACTGCAGCCGGTGGAGTTTTAATAACGAAGTCAAAAGACTTGTCTTTATAAACTGTAATTGCAACAGGCAATACTTTTCCCTGCTTATCCTGGGTTCTTCCGTTAAATTGCTTACAGAACTCCATGATGTTAACTCCGGCAGCACCTAAAGCTGGTCCAACTGGTGGTGATGGGTTAGCAGCACCTCCGCGAACTTGTAACTTTACAACCTTACTTACTTCTTTTGCCATTTTATTAATTTTAAGATGATAGTTTTGTTAGTGGAAGCATACTAAAACTATCCAAAAATATATAGTGTAACAGTTTATTAAACTTTTTCTACCTGCATGTAGCTGAGCTCCAGTGGGGTCTTTCTACCAAAGATCTTCACCATCACCTCAAGCTTACGCTTCTCTTCATTGATCTTTTCAACTGTACCGTTAAAGCCGTTGAAAGGACCGTCAATCACTTTAATAGTTTCACCAATGGTGAATGGAATTGCAACGTTATCTGCCTTAACAGAAAGTTCATCCACTTTTCCAAGCATACGGTTAACTTCAGATTTTCTCAAAGGCACAGGATCTCCTCCTTTTGTCTCGCCCAGAAAACCGATAACACCGTTGATAGATTTAATAATGTGAGGGATCTCTCCGCCTATATTGGCTAAGATCATAACATATCCAGGGAAGTAAACACGCTCCTTATTTACCTTCTTGCCATTTCTTATTTGAATGACTTTTTCAGTAGGAACAAGAACCTCTTCAATAAAATCTTCAAGGCCTTCATGAGCGATTTCCCGCTCAATATATTCCTTAACTTTATTTTCCTGTCCGCTTACGGCACGAACTACATACCATTTTTTGTCTTTCACCTCTGCCATTGCAATATTGTTTATGATTTAATCCACTCAAAATATTGCTCTATCACGCCACTAAACACAGTATCTACACCCCAAATCAATAATGCAAAAATTATAGAAAAGACAGCTACCACTACGGTTAACCTTTGAGCTTCTGCCCAGGTTGGCCAGGTAACGTGGTTCTTCAATTCATTATAGGACTCCGAAATGTAATTTGCTATTCCTGCCATGGTATAATTTTTTTTCGCTTAGTTTGAAGTTAAGCGCCGGCTCCCGTTTTACTACCCCTTTCTTCGGAAAGAATTCGGTGGCCATGTAGTTGATCAATATTGTTATAAAACAGAGGTTTTAATCACCCCTCTTTTTATGCACGGGTTGAGAGACTCGAACTCCCGACACCTGGTTTTGGAGACCAGTGCTCTACCAACTGAGCTAAACCCGTAAATATAAGTCAAGGTATTCACCAGAGTGAATACCTCAACTTTATAATATAAGACTGTATTAGTCTAGAATTTCAGTTACCTGACCAGCACCTACAGTTCTACCACCTTCACGGATAGCGAAACGTAGACCAACGTTCATTGCGATTGGCTGGATAAGATCAACAGTAATAGTAAGGTTATCACCTGGCATTACCATTTCAACTCCTTCAGGAAGGTTAATTGTTCCTGTAACATCAGTTGTACGAACGTAGAACTGTGGTCGGTAGTTGTTGTGGAATGGAGTGTGACGTCCACCTTCTTCTTTCTTAAGGATATAAACCTCAGCTTTGAATTTAGCGTGCGGAGTTACAGATCCTGGCTTGGTAATTACCATACCACGAGAAATCTGGCTCTTTTCAATACCTCTTAGAAGGATACCAACGTTATCACCGGCTTCACCTCTGTCAAGAATCTTACGGAACATCTCAACTCCTGTAATAGTAGAAGTAAGTTTTCCAGCACCCATACCAATAATCTCTACTGGATCTCCAGTGTTTGCAACACCAGTTTCGATACGTCCTGTAGCAACAGTACCACGACCAGTAATAGAGAATACATCTTCGATAGGCATAAGGAATGGCTTATCAACATCGCGCTCTGGCAATTCGATCCATGTATCAACAGCTTCCATTAACTTAAGAACTGTATCAACCCACTGCTGCTCTCCCTGAAGTGCTCCAAGAGCAGATCCAGAAATTACAGGTCCATTATCTCCATCATATTCGTAGAAAGAAAGCAGATCTCTTACTTCCATTTCAACTAGTTCAAGAAGCTCCTCATCATCAACAAGGTCAACTTTGTTAAGGAACACAACGATTCTTGGGATACCAACCTGGCGTCCTAGAAGGATGTGCTCACGAGTTTGTGGCATAGGACCATCTGTAGCCGCAACCACAAGAATAGCACCGTCCATTTGAGCAGCACCAGTTACCATGTTCTTTACGTAATCGGCGTGACCAGGACAGTCAACGTGAGCGTAGTGACGCTTCTCAGTTGAGTATTCAACGTGTGAAGAGTTAATAGTAATACCTCTTTCTTTTTCTTCCGGTGCGTTATCAATCTGATCAAAAGATCTAGCTTCTGAATAACCGGCATCAGCCATTACCTTAGTAATCGCTGCTGTTAAAGTTGTTTTTCCGTGATCTACGTGTCCAATTGTACCTATGTTTAGGTGCGGCTTGGACCGATCGTAAGTTTCCTTTGCCATAATTAATACTTATTTAATCTTAGTTATATATTAGTGTTCAATTTTATACAAATCTCAGAGCCAACGACGGGAATTGAACCCGTGACCTCTTCCTTACCAAGGAAACGCTCTACCCCTGAGCTACGTCGGCAAAAAAAGCCCCCTCCGACAAAGCTATTTCTTGGGGGAGACAACTATAGGTTTCGAGACTCAAGGTCCAAATTTTGCTAACAGGAAAACACGCCTTGTAGCGTGATAATCTCTATTATAAAAGAAGACCAGATTCCTCCTTACTTCCACAAGGTCTAAATTCAATATTTAAACCAGCAAAAGACTTTATGCGGGCAATCTATTTTAATTTGCTTTAACAGCCAATTTAAGACTCACCAACAAAAAGATTTAGAGAAGAAAACCAGTTTTGGGATTCTCACTCTGCTTTTCTTTTCAATAAAACTCAAAATTATCCGAGCTTTACAATTAAAAGAAAAACTTAGAGCGGGAGACCGGGTTCGAACCGGCGACATTCAGCTTGGAAGGCTGACGCTCTACCAACTGAGCTACTCCCGCAATTCCTAAATTCCAGCCTCAAGCACCAAATCCCAGTTTGGTATATGGAATTTGTTATTGGAATTTAATTTTTGTGGGGAGAGCAGGATTCGAACCTGCGAAGTTAAAAACAGCAGATTTACAGTCTGCCCTCGTTGGCCGCTTGAGTATCTCCCCAATTAATTTTTTCAGTATTTCAGAGAACCATCGCTTTGGAATGGCTTGTTTTTTGAAGCCGCAAATTAAAAGAAAATTAATTTACCAACCAAAGCTTTTTAATTCAAAATTTCAAGAACTTTAAAAACCGTTCTTTATTCGGTTTTTCAGAGCCGATGGAGGGACTCGAACCCACGACCTGCTGATTACAAATCAGCTGCTCTAGCCAGCTGAGCTACATCGGCGAAACTCTTAACTTTTTCACAAAAAAAGTCCGCTATTTCTAACGGACTGCAAATGTATAAATTTAATTCTGTTCTCAAAACATTTGAGAAAAATATTTTACGCTACTTGCGCATTAAATTTTGGCTTTCGTTTTTGAAGTTGTCTCCCTAATGAACTAATACATTCATCCACACCTACTTCAAACTTCCTACCCCTCTTCTTACAAATTACCTCATCCCCGGGAAGGCTCAATAAAATTTCAGTAAGCTTGTTCTCCTTGTCACTGGCTTTTTCGACTTTGAGATATACATCGGCATAAATCACATTGTCAAAATGATTTTCCAGCTTGTCCAGCTTTCTCTGAATAAAATTGACTAGTTTTTGATCGGCGTGGAAATTCACGGACTGTACATTGACTTTCATAAAAATAGAAGTTTTAATTAGACAATTCTAAGATCCCTTCTTCTTGTTCCGTGGATGCGCATTCTGGTAGACTTTATTAAGCTCGGCCATGCTGTTATGGGTATAAACCTGAGTGGCAGCGAGACTGGAATGTCCCAGAAGTTCTTTAACAGCATTTAAATGAGCACCCTGGTTCAATAAGTGAGTAGCAAAGGAGTGTCGCAGGATGTGCGGGCTCTTTTTTAACTTACTCGAGATACCTCTAAAGTAATTATTAATTGTTCGGTAAACAAGGGAATCATACATTTTAACGCCTGCTGCTGTTAAAAATAAATACCCCTGTGAAATGTCATTTTCCACACCTTTTCTTTCCTCAATATAATTCTGCACTGTTGCTACAACCGAAGTTATAAGCGGAATAAACCTTTCTTTGTTACCCTTACCCCTCACCTTCAAAATTCCCGCCGTTAGATCAAGGTCCTGCAGCTTTATTCCAATTAGCTCACTGCGTCTTATCCCCGTGGAATAGAAAAGCTCTACCATCAATTTATTTCTCACCTCTTCAAAACCTTCGGCCGGGATCTGCTGGAGGGCCTTCTCCATCTCGGTTTCAGAAAAAGGCACCTGCAGGTTTCGGGAAGTTTTTAAGGCACGATGGGTGGCTAAAGGAGATACCTCCAACTGCCTGGTTTTTTGAAGAAAACGATAATAGGCTTTTAGAGAAGAAATCTTACGGTTGATACTGTTGTTGGATAGCCCCTGCTCCACCAGTTGCACTATCCAGCTGCGCACCTGGGAATAATTAACCTCTTTAATATCTTTCTGGCTGTAAGTAGCAGAAATAAAATCAGAAAACGACAGGAGGTCGGCCCGGTAGGCGGTTATAGTGTGAGCCGAATTATTCTTTTCAAGCTCCAGGTACTCAAAAAAGGGGGTGTATTGATTTTGAGGCATAAAAAAACTGTTGACAAACAAAGTTATTAAACTTTATCTATCAACAGCTATAATTGTATACCTAAGAACTCAGGCTTAGGAATTGATACTAGATCTCTTCCTGATCTCTTAGATGCTGAATGTAAGCAGCTTTTTGGATTTGAGCCCTACGTTCTACTGACGGTTTTGTAAATGCTTGACGAGCTCTTAACTGACGCATTGTTCCTGTACGATCAAACTTACGCTTAAAACGCTTCAGCGCTCTATCAATATTCTCTCCGTCTTTAACTGGTATAATTAACATAGTGTCACCTCCTTTCTTTAAAAATTATTTTCGAGCTGCAAAGATAATCGTTAATTGCAAACTCACAATTTTAATTCATTTTATTTTCTGAAATTCTGTTGCGGGTTGTGCGACTGATTTATGTTTGACTTCTCAAAATTTAATCTATAGCCCAAAACCTTAAACCTGAAACCTTAAACTACTTGGCTGCCGGCTTGTACTCCTTGCCGTCGATAACCATTTTGGCAATGATCTCACGAAGGATCTCCGAAGTACCACCCCCAATAGGTCCTAAGCGGCTGTCGCGAGACAATCTCGCCAAAGGATAATCTTCCATATACCCATAACCTCCAAGGAACTGCAGGCACTTGTAGATCACCTCATCGGCAATTTTTGTAGAAAGCAATTTCGACATACTGGCTTCTTTCACCACGTATACCCCACGATGCATTCTCTCGGCAATGGAATAATTAAATTCTTTTGCCATTTCCACTTCACTGGCCATCTCGGCATAAGTATGGCGCAAAGCCTGGAATTTATCTATAGTTCGGCCAAAAGCCTCTCTTTCTTTCATGTACTGCAGGGTGTAATCAAGTGCAAATTCTGCACGGGCATGAGCGTTGATACCCATGATCAACCTTTCAAAAGCAAAATGCTGCATAATGTATGGGAAACCTTTGCCTTCTTCTCCCATTAAATTTGAGGCGGGAATCTCTACATTATCAAAGGCGATCTCTGCAGTGTCTGATGCTCTCCAACCCATTTTATCAAGCTTGGTAGCCGAGATACCCGGCGTGTCGCGGTCCATAATAAAAATGCTCATCCCTTTAGACTTTAGCTCGGGATTAGTCTTGGCCGCAACCACCAAATAATCTGAATAGACACCGTTGGTTATAAATGTCTTTGATCCATTGATCACATATTTATCTCCTTTTTTCACTGCCGTTGTTCTCATGCCGGCAACATCACTCCCTCCCGCAGGTTCGGTGATACAAAGACATCCTATTTTTTCTCCGCTAATACTTGGAGTAAGGTATTTTTCCTTGATTGCTTCATCTCCCTCTTTTGCCACATGCGTCATGGCAAGGTAAGAATGAGCCCACATAGCAGCGGCAAATCCACCACTGTTGATCTTTTGCAACTCCTCCAGAAAGATTACTGTATAGAAAATATCCAGGTCCAGCCCGCCATATTTCTCGGAATAATTAAGACCGAAATATCCCATCTCTCCAAATTTCTCCCAAATGAAACGCTCAATGGTTCCAGTTTTTTCCCATTTCTCAATATTGGGCACTACCTCTTTCTGTAAAAATTCCTGAAAGCTCTTGCGGAATAATTCGTGTTCTTCTGTAAAATATCTACTGTTCATAAAATTATTTTCTGAATATTATATAACCCAAAATTATTTATGGGAATGAGAAAACCTCAGTTTTCCTGGTCGATCGTCAAATATAGTGCAATTCTGTCTAATTTTTCGAAGGGAAAATTCTTAATCTGCTGTAGTTCCTCCATGCTTTTTATCTCCCCTACCTCTTCACGATATTTAACCACGGCCCGTGCCTGCTCATAATTAAAGAATGGCAGCTCTGTGAGTTGGATAATACTCACCTCATTAAGGTTCCACTTTTCTACAGCCATTTTTGGAACTTCAAACCGCTGCAAGACCCTTTCCACCACCTCGGGAGAAAGACCATAGACATCTTTGAGCTGTACCCCGGCCCGAAAACCTCCAAGGCTGTTACGATAGTTCACTATCCTGGCCGAAAGTTTTTCCCCAATGCCATTGACCTGCTGTAATTCTTCAGCCGTAGCCGAATTTAAATCGGCTTTGGAAAGAGGTGCCGAAAATGCCTTTTTTGACGCTCTGTTTTCTGAGAAAGTTTTTCCGCGGAAATCGGGAAACTTAAATGATGGCGAGAGGATCTTCAGCAAAGAATCTGAAATACCTGTCACCTCCTGAAATTCTTCAGCAGAATTGACCCAATGATCCTGCTCCCTATGCTCGTGAAGCCGGTCAATTTCGGCTATAGACATCCCCAGCATATACCCCTTGTAATCTGAAATATAGTTGGGATTAAAAGACTTTACCGAAAGTGAATCAAGTTCCACAGCATCCTGTTTCAGGGAATCTATAGTTTCCTGAAGCTGATTGGCAATTATCTCTTCTTCAGGATTGGGAGGATTTTCCGAAGAAAAAGGATAAAAGAAATATACTGCCTGCAGGATAACTATAAGAGTAACTAAAACAAAAATCCCATTTTGTTGACTTCTATCGAAAACAAAATGGGATCTCCAGTTATTCATGTATGTTAGTTCGGCCTAAGAAGCTTTTTTCACCCGCTCCTTTGAAGGATTGTGAAAAAGCTCACCGGCTTTTAATTTTCGAGAGTATTCTTTCAGATCTCTTCTCACCTCACCCGACATTATGTAAAGACCTATAATGTTAGGGAAGGACATGGCCAGGATCATCATATCCGAAAAGTCCAGAACTGCTCCAAGACTCACGGAAGCTCCAACTACAACAAACACAAGGAAAAGCGCTTTGTACAGTAGCTCCATATTTTTGCTTTTCCCAAATAAGTAAGTCCAGGCTCTCATTCCATAGTAAGACCAGGAAATCATGGTAGAGAAGGCGAAAAGAAATACTGCAGCCGCAAGCACGTAAGGGAACCATGAAATCACACTACCAAAGGCCGTAGAGGTAAGTTCTACCCCTCCTACTCCTTCAACTTCATGCATTCCGGTAAAAATAAGTACAAGGGCAGTAAGGGTACAAACCACCACGGTATCAATGAATGGTTCAAGAAGCGCCACAAAACCTTCAGACGGCGGATGGTGGGTCTTGGCCGCTGAGTGAGCAATAGCCGCCGATCCAACTCCGGCCTCATTCGAGAATGCCGCTCTTTGGAAACCTACAATTAAAACTCCAATTACACCACCTTTTAAAGCACTGGGGCTAAATGCACCATCCCAGATGGCTGCAAATGCAGGTCCAATATTTTCAATGTTTACTCCAATTACCACTAAAGCTCCAAGGATATATATTGCAGCCATAATAGGAACTACCTTTCCTGTTACTTTGGCAATACTACTTATCCCTCCAATAATTACAATCCCTACAAGGATAGCAACAACTACCCCAAAAAGAAATCCATTTCCTACAAGCGCAGGAAACTCCCCTGCAAGAATGACAAAAGACTGGTTCGCCTGGAACATGTTCCCACCTCCAAACGAGGCTCCAATCGCAAGTATAGCAAAGAAAACTGCCAGGAATTTACCAAAACCGCCCATGTTTCTCTTTTCGAGACCGTAACGAAGATAATTCATAGGACCTCCAAAAACACGACCTTCCGAGTTAATAAAGCGATATTTTACTCCCAGGGTACATTCCACAAATTTTGAAGACATTCCCAGTAGACCTGCAAGGATCATCCACATTGTTGCCCCGGCTCCACCTAAAGAAATAGCTACTGCAACCCCGGCAATATTACCAAGTCCAACTGTACCCGAAACTGCCGTAGCCAACGCCTGAAAGTGCGTTACCTGCCCCGGCGCATTTGGATCATCATATTTTCCTTTTGCAAGATCAAGAGCGTGTTTAAATCCTCTAATATTAATAAAGCCCATCCTTATTGTAAAGAATAATGCTCCGAGAACCAGCCATATTACGATAAAAGGAATATCTTTTTGCTGCAGGTCTCCGTTAGGATGCAGCAATGGCACGGGCTGGTCATATCTTATTGCAGCAAGGTAATGAGCCCCTTGTTCTATGACATGCTCTACATTTTCTGAATTATAAATTACCCCACCCTCTTTCACTAAATATTCTAGGGTTCCGGTTGCATTCGCATAAGCCTGGGTTTCTTCCTCTCCATCCTGAAGCACAATAGCAATTGGCTCCCCTTCTTCAACACGCTCGCCTTCGGCTTTAAGCCATTCCTTAAGAACGAATCGACCCTCGGCACGAGCTTCCCAGTTTGGTGCTGCCACTCTTTTAATATCGGCATAGACAACCGGGTCGTAAATTCCAATTGCCGAAAATGGATCCCAGAACAAAACGCTCCCCATGCTTGCCACAATTGGCGCAAAGGTTCCATTGAAATGCTCGGTAATAGCTTCTGCAGGCACTTTGACTGTTTTGGTGACAGAGTTGTTTGCTGCATCGGTAATCGTCACCGTATATTCTACCCCTTCTACAAGGGCTCCCGCCCTGGAAGCATCCAAAGGTGTTTGCTGGTTGGACCATTTATATTGATAAGGAGGTGTTCCCCCACGCACATCCAGCTCTACAAAACCGTCATTGATCACCTTTGACGGGTTTTCAATCTGGACATCAACCTCTAATTCCTGAGCATAGGAAGACAAAAAGAAAACAGAAAAAAATAATGAAAGTATGGACTTTCTCATATAAGAATTTTAAAATAATATTAAATGGAATTTTCGGCGAAGCAAGATGCTAAAAATATTAACGTTTTCAAATTTTCTGAAGTTAAATTGCAAACGAAACGTTAATCCATGAGAGATAATATGACAGGATCTTTTTTATAGATCAAAAACAGAAGTCCTCTTAGAATAGATCATGTCTTTGAATTTCAGGAGAAAGGCAAGTGTGAGATAAATGGCAAAACCAATCCCAAAGGTTGCAAATGAGAGGTAGATAAAGAAAAGCCGGACATTTTTTGCTCTCATTCCCAGCTTATCGGCAAAGCGTGAGGAAACATAGAACCCATGTCTCTCAAAAAAGTTTCTTATCTGGTTTACCCATTGCTGCATAAAGCAAAGATATTAAATTTGGACTTGCGGTTGAAGTATCTTTAAACCTACTGCACAATTCAAACAGGCTTTTTTATCGCAGTATTCCTTTTTTAATTGCAACAAAGCTTGCGACTCTAAAGCACCAGTGGGAATAGAAGGTCTTAAGGAATGGAATTTTTTAATGACCTCGTTCTGCTCTGCATCTACTGCCTCAATTAATGGTGCTATCTTTTCAAAAGCATCTTTCCCCTTACTTCTTAAATAGGCAAATTTTACGGGGACTACAGTGTTAATGATAAGGAGATCCAGAAATTTCCTGCTCATTTTCTTCTTCCTTGGAGAATGACTGCTGGAAAAAGTATAGTGTGTACTCCAGAACTCATCCAACCTTACCTCAAACAGATCATACACCTGCTGTGGATCCTCCCATTTAAGAAGTTTCGAAAACAATGCAGGATGTTCACTATAAACTACTGCCAATTGTACTAACCTAAGTTCTGGAAAATTATCGGGTCTTAGCCGAAAATACTTTACGGGCATTACTCCGGTATTGGACAAATTAAATTTATGCTTTAAATAAACGTATACCTCCCTTAACCGTAAAAAATGTTGATCCTCGCAATTCCCGTTTAGGATACCCGCCTGCCCCAGCAATAGTGCCTCCATATGGACCTTATTTGCTCGAACTTTCCTTACAATCGAAAATGGAATGGAGGCTGCTATACTAAGAAAAGCTTCTCCATTGATATTTAGCCCGAAACTTTTTGCCAGCATTTGGAAAAGCACTGCTTCCCAATCCCCGGCCATTTTGATTAAAAGCCCTTCTATAAGGGAAGATCTTTTTTCAAGCCTTTCCACATAAAGTCTTTCCAGCCAGTTATTCATTAAAAAATCATCTATGACAGGAAAATCCTGTTCACAGTTGATCCATCTGGAAGAGCCCTCGGTACAAAGGTTTTGATAACTGTTAAGACTTTCCCGGGAAACAAGTTGCTGTACCTCCATAACGGGAAGCGGGGAATTATCTTTTCGGAAAATTTCCACATCATGTATCCACACCACATGTAGAATTACATTATCATAGGCCGGGTCGGTCTCATGTCCATGCATGTACCAATCGGAGGAACGGAGGTGAATCTCCACATTACCTGCCCATTCCTGGTTACCAATGAGCAGCCGGGAATTAAAGAAATCGGGGCCGGAAAATTCATTATGCCGACCGGGCGAAATAACCCTAACTGCATTCCCATCCACAGTTTTCATCTCCTGAAGATCGAATTTTTGAAACTGCCATAGGTAATGTAAATAATCCTCCCGCATCAAATAAAAGTATGGAATTTTTCCATACACCTCTAAGAATCAGTTAAATAAAATGCAGGAGAAGCCTTACAAATACTGTTATTTTTTTATAGCGACTTTTTGCCTTACTTCTTCATAAAAATGATCTACCCACTGGCGATACATTTCCCCACTTGGATGCAGGTCATCTTCTGCAATAAGCTCAGGCTCATTGGCGGCCTTGCGTGAAATTGGAGTAATATCATAAAAATCCACATTGAATTCTGAAGCTACTTCTTCAAAAATCCTGTTGAATTCATCAAGTTCCTTTCCAATTTCCTCAGCTCTTTCCTCTCCGAAAGGAGTAACTCCATAATCGGGGATACTTACAGCAAAAACTCCCTCTGCTCCACTTTGGGAATGTGAAATCGCTCTTTCGAAGATCTCGTAAAGATCATCACGATAAGCTTCTATAGACTTTCCCTGGTATTGATTATTAACCCCTATTGAAACAGAGACAAGATCAAATTTCTCATTGTTGAGTTGAGCCTCCATGGCGCTTAGCAGATCCTGCGTGGTCCAGCCCGTTGTGGCAATTATTCTGGGATCTTCAATGTCAAGACCTTCTTTTTGTAGTCTTTCCACGAGTTGCACCGGCCATCTCATCTCTACCCCGACACTTTCTCCAATGGTATACGAATCGCCCAAAGCAAGATATCCTAGTGCATCTTCCTGGACGACAGTAACATTTTCAGATTCATTTTCTTTACAGCCTGTAAGCAGGACAATTAAGCACAATGGTAACAGATAAGTAAATTTCATAGGATCAGTTTTTTTGAATCTACTAAAATATATTTTTCTCCCGCAGCACCACCACTCCTCCCCTAAAATTTATAAACTCAGCCACATATTGAAACCCCGGGAAATAAAATTGTGTGGTCCCGTGTCTTTTGTGCAGATAAAGATTCTTAATTCCCGGTTAAACCGGCTGCTGTCCCAAGAAGTTTCCGGTAAAAATTTTATCTTATTCAAAAATCATTAGATATGAAGCCAGAGCAGCCTGAGCCCGGCGGGCAGAATCCGGAAAAATATAAAAATACCTCCCCTTCCAAAAATGAGAGTAAATTCATGAGCGGACTTAAAAAAGTGGGATTCAACGTTTGGTTAGCGGTAATGATCATTGGCGGGGCCCTGGCATTTATTACAGCTCTTTTTCTGATATGAGAAATATTTATCTGCTGTTTTTTATTTGCTTTGGAATTTTCCTTGGAAATTTAATCGTACTTAATCTTCCTTTACAACTGCCCACCTTCTTCTCCTCCTATCTTAACGACCTGCTGTGCATGCCTATAGTTTTGAGTGTTTGTCTTTTCGTGATCCGAAAGATCAGCAAAAGGAAAGATCTAAAAATTTCACTTTTTTCTGCTTTTTCTCTCGCGGCACTTTATTCTATTTACTTTGAATGGTACCTTCCTGAAATTACAACAAGATATACTCAGGATGTGGTCGATGTACTGCTGTACTTCGGCGGAGCCTTAATTTTCTGGCTGATCCAGAGATCTGAAGCATCATCACAAAAGCTTCAGTATGAGAAATAAAAAAAGCTGTCTAAAAAAGACAGCTCTTTACTATTTTATTTTACCAGGTACTGGTTCCTGAATATTGTCTCCCGGTTCTTACTCTATATATCCCATTTTTCGCATCCAGTCATCATTGAACATTTTCCCTACATAACGGCTGCCGTGATCGTGGAATAAAATTACTACTACATCATCCTTTTTGAAATGCTCTTTTAGCTGAAGTAAACCCTTGATCGCAGCTCCTGCACTATTCCCAAGGAACATTCCTTCTTCCTTAGCAAGTCTTTGGGTGTAGATAGCGGCATCTTTATCAGTCACTTTTGTAAAGCCATCAATAATATCAAAGTCAACATTCTTAGGCAAAATATCTTCTCCAATCCCTTCTGTCACATAAGGATATATCTCCTTCTCATCAAACTCTCCGGTTTCGTGGTACTTTTTAAAAACTGAGCCATAAGTATCCACACCCCAGATTTTCACATTTGGATTCTGCTCCTTCAGGTATTTTCCAACCCCCGAGATGGTACCGCCCGTTCCCACTCCAACAACAAAATGAGTAACTTTACCATCGGTTTGTCTCCAAATTTCAGGCCCTGTACTCTCATAATGAGCTTTGGTATTCGAAAGATTGTCATATTGGTTGACATACCAGGAATTTGGTGTTTCTTCAGAAAGACGTTTGGAGGTAGAATAGTAAGACTGAGGATCATCTGGTGCCACATCGGTGGGACAAACGACTACCTCACTGCCTACGGCACGTAAAATGTCAATTTTTTCCTTGGATTGCTTATCGGCCATGACACAAATCATCTTATAACCTTTTACAATAGCAGCAAGAGCAAGACCCATTCCCGTATTTCCTGAAGTCCCTTCAATAATAGTTCCTCCCGGCTTTAAAAGTCCGGCAGCTTCGGCATCTTCGATCATTTTCACTGCCATCCGGTCCTTAACCGAGTTGCCCGGATTAAAAGTCTCATATTTTGCCAGCACCAGTGCATCTATACCTTCTGTCAATTTATTCATCTTGACGAGAGGCGTATTTCCAATAGTACCTAATATATTTTCAGCGTATTCCATGTCTTAATTTTTCGGCTGCAAAGGTAAGAAAAAAAGCAGCTTTTAAAAGAGTTCAAAAGAGGTGCCAAAAATGCCGTTTTTGGAAGGTGCTTCTAATCAAACTTCATTGCTTTGACGGGAGAGATCCTGGTAATTATAAATGAGGGGATAAGCAACATGAGCATACATAGAAGCAGAGTTCCCAGGTTCACTCCCAAAATATATTCCCAACCCAGATAAACAGGCGCTTCGGTCACATAATAAGTTTCGGGATTAAGAGGGATGAGTTTAAGGTATTTTTGCGCAAACAGTAAGCCCAGGCCGATCAAGTTCCCCCAGAACAGCCCGAGAAGAATAAGATATCCGGCGTTGTACAGAAAGATCTTTCTTATGATCCAGTCGCTGCTTCCCAGCGCTTTCATGATCCCAATCATTTGCGTTCGTTCCAGAATAAGCACCAGCAAAGCCGTGATCATGTTAATTCCTGCCACCAGGATCATAATCCCAATAATAAGTGCAATGTTAAAGTCAAACAACGACAACCACTCAAAAATGGAGTAATACTGCTGCTTTATTGTGCGCGTATCAAGGAAGGAGCCGGTGTTTTCATAAATCTCCTGTCCTTTCTCTTCCAGTTGACTGAAATCTTCAAGAAAAACCTCAAAATTCCCCACCTGATCTTTTTCCCAGCGGTTAATACGTTGCACGTGCCGTATGTCGCCTAACATATATAGCTCATCAAATTCCTGAAACCCCGAATTGTATATACCTTTTACCTCAAAAGCCCTTGTCAAAGGAGTTCTGCTGCTTTCGTCCCGCAAAAAGTAGGTGATCGCTTTGTCCCCAACCTCCAGGCCCAGGCGGTTTGCGGTGTATTTTGATATAAGAACCTCATCATTGAGGCTTCCGGACACATCGGGCATTTCCCCTTCAACAAGAAAATCCTCAAAATATTCCCAGTTGAAATCGGTTCCCACCCCTTTTACAATAATCCCTTCAAAATCGGTTTCAGTGCGAATCACTCCGCCCAGGTATGCTGTTGCCTGAATATGCTCAACCCCGTCGACCCCGGTAAATTCGGGATAAAAATCCTGATCTGTTGAAATTGGCATCAATGACACCTGTGAATTATTGTTATCGTAGCTGGAAATGGTAATATGGCCAGTAAAAGCCGACATTTTTTCCCTTATCTTTTGCTGTAGGCCAATTCCTGTCGCAAAGGCAACCAGCATCATGATCACCCCTAAGGCAATAGCCACAATCGCTATTTTTATTATAGGGGCCGATATGCTACTTTTGTGCTGCTTCGAACTTATGAGGCGTTTGGCGATAAAGAATTCCAGATTCAAGAGTAGCTATGAGTTTAAGATTTTTCAAAAGTACATTTTTATTCCTATTTATTGCCGCTATGGCCTGCGGAAACAACCCGGGAAAACCTTCTCCTGTTCCTGCTGAAGTCAGTAAGGATTCGATAACTGCTGAAGCTGTGCAGGAACTAAAACTCGGCGCCGAAAGAACCGCCTTTTTTTTGCCCTTTTTGGAAGGTAAAAAAATCGGTCTGGTGGGCAACCAGACAAGTATCATTCCCACTGAAGCCAAAAATGTGCATCTCGTAGACACGCTGCTGTCTCTTGGAGTTGATCTTCGGAAAGTCTTCGCTCCGGAACACGGTTTTCGAGGCACAGCCGATGCCGGCGAGG
Organism: Salinimicrobium sp. TH3; assembly: GCF_026676115.1. Classification (GTDB taxonomy): domain Bacteria; phylum Bacteroidota; class Bacteroidia; order Flavobacteriales; family Flavobacteriaceae; genus Salinimicrobium. The sequence goes on from NZ_JAPONB010000005.1 coordinate 227,706, forward strand.
CAGTTGAAGATGGTAAGGATCCACGCACGGGGCTTCCGGTAATTTCCCTCTACGGAAACAACAAAAAACCTTCTGCACAACAACTTGCAGGTCTTGATGTTTTGATCTTTGATCTTCAGGATGTGGGGGCCCGATTCTACACATACATCTCGACACTACATTACGTAATGGAAGCAGCTGCCGAAAATAATATTCAGGTTATTGTTTTTGACCGTCCTAACCCAAACGGGCATTACATCGATGGGCCGGTTCTCGAACCTGAACATAAGAGTTTTGTAGGAATGCACCCTATCCCGGTGGTACACGGAATGACAATAGGAGAGTATGCGAAAATGATCAATGGGGAAGGCTGGCTAAAAGATGGAATCCAGGCGCCTTTACAGGTGGTCGAAATGGAAAATTATAACCGGGATGCATCTTATAAGCTGCCGGTCAAACCATCCCCAAACCTGCCAAATACTAAAGCAGTCAACCTTTATCCCAGCCTGTGCTTTTTTGAAGGAACCAATGTGAATGCGGGACGCGGAACCTCGAAACAATTTCAGGTGTTTGGTTCCCCATTCCTTCCGAAGGAAAAATTTCCTTTTTCCTATGTTCCGGAATCTAACGAAGGGGCAAAATCTCCAAAGCACATGGGAAAAACCTGCTATGGCAAAGACCTTTCAGAAACCAACCGGCTGGACTCAATTAACCTGGAATGGCTTATAGAAGCCTACGCACATACCTCTCAAAAAGGGGAGTTTTTCAATTCCTTTTTCACCAAGCTTGCGGGGACCACTACACTTCGCCAACAAATTGAGGCCGGTAAAAGTGCAGAAGAGATTCGTGCTATTTGGAAAGCCGGGTTGGAAGAATTTGCAAAGGTCAGGAAGAATTATTTATTGTATTAAAGAAGTTACAGGTTTCAGGTTTCAGGTTCCAGGTTCCGGGTTTCAGGTAAAATGAACTAAGCTTTTTATTCAGGTTTTCCAGGAGCTTTCGACGTACCTAATGAAGGAAAGAATTTTTGCTCCTAGCTTTTCGTAATCCTTCTTTAATATCTCATTCCCTGACATTATCCCCGGATACAAAAAATTCAGTTTCTCTAGATGTGAGATAGTTTCGTCACTACTTGCGTGAGCGTATACTAGAAATTTCAGAAAATCTGCTTTATATCTTTTTCTTCCGTACCCCTCAACAATGTTAGTTGTAATTGAATCGGAGGACCTCCGTAACTGACTACCCAACTCGTACATTTCATATTTTGGAAGGCGTAGAGTTAATGGATGAACTTTATAAAAAAGTTGCAGTGCTGAGGTGTATATTTCCAGATCCCAATAAGAAGTACTCATTGTTTTTTTTCTTTAAGATAAAAAGAAAAGCTTTAAATTCTATGGTATGCTCTAATTCGGATTTCGCCGTGCAACTTGCAACGCTCTATGGTAGTCGCTTTTTCATCTCCTCCACAATATTATATGCTGCGGGACAGATGCCTACATTTTTAATGGTGAGATTGGAGATCTTGTGGAAGTCTTTTCTGTTTGTATGAGGAAATTCGCTGCAGGCTTTGGGGCGAACGTCGTAAATGAGACAGTAATTATCGGGAGCGAGAAAGGCGCAGGGCACTTCCTGTAGCACATAATCATTATCTTCATCTATGCGCAGGTATTGATCGATAAACTGCTGGGGTTTTAAACGCAGATGCCTGGAAATACGTTCTATGTCCTTGTTGGTAAAAAGAGGGCCTGTAGTTTTGCAACAATTGGCACAATTAAGACAGTCGGTACGGCGGAATTCCTCCTCGTGCAGCTCCTGCATTTGAAGATCTAAATGCTTTGGTGGCTTCTTTTTAAGCTGGGAGAAAAACTTCTTATTCTCCTTATGTTTATCTTTGGCCCTTTGCGGGAGCCCATTTAACTCATCCTGCATGCTGCAAAGATAAACAGAACCAACACGTGAACAAGTTAAAAAACGATCCCGATATTTTTGGAAAAGCTATAACTGCATTCTTTGAAACCGGTGACGAAGAGGATATAATAGTCCACTCGCCCGACTTTGATAATGATGTGATCCCCGTGCCTTACCTCTTTAGAGGTTATAAGGAAATGCCAAAGCTGGAACAAAAAGCTTTACAACTGTGCCGCGGAAAAGTGCTTGATGTGGGTTGCGGCGCCGGAAGCCACTCTCTTTACCTGCAGGAGGAACGAAAGCTTCAGGTTACTGCCATAGACACTTCGGCCGGAGCTATAGATATTTGTCAAAAACGTGGTATCTCAGATGCACGAAACATTGCCTTTGAAAAACTTTCCGAAGAAAAATTTGACACTATCCTGCTGCTCATGAACGGCACGGGAATCGTAGGAAAAATGAAATTCCTTGACAACTTTTTTAAGCAACTCAAAAATTTGCTGGCCAAAGATGGACAGGTGATCATTGACTCATCAGATCTTATTTATCTTTTTGATGCCGATGAAGATGGAGGTGTTTGGGTTGACTCTTCAAAAGGTTATTACGGGGAACTTACTTACAGTTTAAGTTATAAAAGTGAAACTTCAGCAAGATTCGACTGGTTGTACCTTGATTTTGATTCATTATCTTTAGCAGCATCAAAGAATGGATTTGATTGTGCAAAAATCTATGAAGGAGAACATTACGACTACCTGGCAAGGCTAACAATAAAAAAATAAAATGAGGGGGAAATATTTTTTTAGCTGGATCTTTTTTTTGCTTTTTTTAACCGGATGTAGCCCTGATGATCCTGCAAAGGCACCTTCTGCGCATAGAAATGACCTCGTTTTAGGAGCTTCGGCAAGAGATTATCTAAGCGATGAATTATTTACTTCAATGGAGCTGGAAGTAGTCTACGTGACAGGACACGAACCTGCAGAAGAAGCTTTACAAAGCCTCTCCACATTTCTCAACAAGTACATTAATAAACCGGACGGAATCTCCATTAAGAAGAGGGCCATTGCCAGTCCCCAGGATGATACGTACTCTATTGAAGAGATCAAAAGTGTAGAGAAAAAAAACCGGACAGCTTTTTCAAAGGATAAGAAACTTGCAACTTTTATCTTTTTTGCCAATAATAAAAGTGAAGATAGCGAAAACCGCCACAGAATCCTGGGTAAAGCATATATGAATACCTCCATGGTGGTTTTTGAAAATGAAATTGATGAAATGGCAGGTACCATCTCAAGGAGTGAAGTACAAACTGTAACGCTGCACCATGAATTTGGTCACCTCTTCGGGCTGGTAGATAATGGATCCCCTGCTCAAAGTGCACACGAAGACACAAATAAAGAATACCGGGCCCATTGTAATGTAGATGGATGTCTAATGGCTGCTGCTATAGACATTAGCTCCTCTCCCCTTAGCTTTTTTGAAAATGGGCAAAAGGTCATTGATTTCGATGAAAAGTGTAAGCTGGACCTCAAGGCCAATGGAGGAAAGTAAGCCCCTGGCTTACTATTCAAAATTCAAAATCAAGGTTCAAAATTTGTTAGTTTCTAATCGAACATGAAAAATAAAATCCTTCAAAGATATTTTTTAAAGGGTTTTCAGATTCTGAATTCGTACGTCTAAACCCGTACTTCTAATAAACTTTCTTACCACCCAAATAGGTAGCGCTGGCTTTCATGTCTGGAATTTGTTCTTCGGAAACCTTCATGATATCCCTGTCTAAAATGACAAAATCTGCAAACTTTCCTGGCTCTATTGATCCTTTTTCATCTTCCTCAAAATTGCTGTAAGCGGCCCATATTGTCATTCCGCGCAAAGCTTCTTCCCTGGTGAGGGCCTGTTCGGGCATATAGCCGCCTTCCGGATAATTTTTAGTGTCTTTACGTGCTACCGCGGCGTAAAATGTAAGGAAGGGACTCACCTGCTCCACAGGAAAATCTGTTCCAAGGGCGATGATCCCCGCTTCATCCAGTAACTTTTTGTATGCATAGGCTCCTTTCTCCCTCTCCGGCCCCAGCCTTTCCTGTGCCCAATACATGTCACTGGTGGCATGTGTTGGCTGCACTGAAGGAATAATATTTTTACTGAAGTATTTAAAATCTTCGGGAGCTATGACCTGTGAATGCTCCACTTTCCAGCGTCTATCTCCCGCATCTGCAAGAAGGGAATCATAAGTCTTCAACACAACAACATTAGCCGAATCCCCGATTGCGTGAGTATTCATTTGATATTCTGAACCGGCAATGCGCGCCGCAGTTGCTTTAAAGTCGGCTACCGAAGATAGTAAGGCTCCAAAATGATTGTGCTTATCTGAATAAGGCTGTTTAAGAGCGGCTCCTCTTGACCCCAAAGCCCCATCTGCATAGAATTTCACAGCACGTACATTAAGTTTATCTGTCTTAAAAGGTTTCCTGTCAAGGAAATAATCCAGATTCTCCTTTGTGTTACTAATCATTGCATAAATCCTTACATCCAACTCTCCTGTTTGCTGCAAACTGTCAATGAGTTCTATTGTAGAACGATCTAAACCTGCATCATTAACTGTTGTTAAACCATACTGAAAAACCTCTTTTTGAGCATCCAGCAAAGCAAAAGTCTGATCTTCTAAACTTGTTTGAGGAACAGCGTTCTCCACCAGTGCCATTGGATTATCAATGAGGATCCCGGTTAATTCTCCATTCTTCTTTTCAATTTCTCCACCTTCAGCAGGAGTATTTAGGGTAATACCGGCAGCATCCAGCGCCGCCTGATTCGCCAATAAAGCATGCCCGTCAATGCGGGTTATGGCTACAGGAGTATCGGGGAACAATACATCAAGAGTGTCCTTCACGGGAAATTCCTTTACTTCCCAATCGTTCTGATCCCATCCCCGACCAACGATAAAATCGGAATTCTTTTCCTTTTGAAATTCAGTGATACGAGCGACCACTTCTTCAAAACTCTTGGTGCCGGTAAGGTTAACCGTTTGCATGGTAGACCCAAGACCGTAGAAGTGAGCATGGGCATCAATTAAACCGGGGAGAATTGTTTTTCCCTGGGCATCGAAGACTTCGGCGGCATTGTATTTCTCCTGCAGATCTTTCGAAGAACCAACAGCGAGGAACTTTCCGTCTTTCACTACAAAGGCTTCCGCAGTAGAAAATTCATCATCCACGGTATACACATTGGCGTTAATTACAAGAAGATCGGCTTCTTCTTTATTAATGTCATTGCAGCCAAAGAAAATTCCGAAGCTAAGAATGGAAAAAAATATTTTCTTGATCATTGTTTAGAGATTTAGGGTAAAAATAGAAAATGCGCTCCAAACCGGAGCGCATTTATATCATTTTGAGCAATGGAGATTAAATCCAGCCTACAATTGCTTCCCAAATGGCTTCACGAATATCGGGGTTGGCACCGGCTGCAAGAGCAATGGAAATGAATAACCCGATCATGGCATAGGAGAAATCTTTAAATATCATTCTGCCTGCTTTTTTACGGTGCTTTTTACCTTTTTTGGTACGTGCAAGACTCACTGCAATTTCCCTTCCTCCAATAACTCCCAGGAATACCCAGGTGGTACTCATTGGAACTGTACTAATAAAAAGTTTATAGATCAACAGGATCACATAAGTTGCATCAATTAAAGTTGCTGCCCTTATGTCTGAAATCCTCGCCTTTTCACTCACCACTTGCTGTATCTTATCTCCCCTTAGGTAGAACAGGAGACCAAGACCTACAAAAATAGTGACGGAAAAAATTATAAACTGCATGAAGTCAAGCTGTCGTGGAAGGAATACCGCTATGTTCGCACCATCCTGCATCACCCATACACCCCATAATGTACCACTCACAAGCCACTGAACAATATTCCAGCTTTTGTTGAATTTACGGCTCTTGAAGTACTTTTTAATGGTGTTATAGGATAAGTACCAAACCAAGAATGACAGCACAAAAGCCATGATATACCCCGTCCAGGACTTCCATACTACAGAGGTAATCCCCGAGGTATCTGCACTAAAGACACTTAATATAAGAAAGGTAGTAGATACCGGCATCCTTAACCTTGTAAGTATTAAAAGTACAAGGGGTGCAATGATCTGGAAAAAGCTAAAATTCTCGGGATGAGGATATTTTGTCGTTCCATCTGGGTTCAATAGTCTTTGGTAGGTGACATCTCCATCAAAAACTATCCAGCTATAGGTAACTACGGCCAGAAAAATAATCCCAATAAATAGCCACATCGTCCACCACTTGCGGCTCTTATTACTTTCGATAAAGGTTCCCAGCGACTGTATACTGTCATTAGCCACAGTTGCATAAGCGGCGAAAAAGAATCCAAGCCACATCCCGGCCTGTCCATAACCTGTAAGAATTCCTGCCAGAACGAGTCCCACAATTACTATGGCAAGGAATGTTTTTTCCTGAACCATGAAATCGAGCACGTTCAAATACGGCCGGTTCCTTTTAATCCTGTTAAATTTAGCTTTTGCCATTTCCTAATTATAGGTTTTCAAAAATTTCTTAAAAATGCGAATATAACTTCTTTTATCCCTTTTTGGGGCTGCAAAAATATATACTTGCATATATCCACTGTTTAATTCCTATGTTATCTAATTGTTAAGAATTCTTTAAATCCAATATTCCTGGAAGTTGAGCATAAAAAAAGCCGGTAAAAACCGGCTTTTTCGCACTTCATTAATTTTATCTTCCGAAGTCAAACTTGTAGGTAGCTCCTGCCAGCACCTGCAGCCCTAAAACGGGATAATCTGCCCACTTCTCGTAATTATCCCCCAAAAGGTTATGACCACGGGCAAATATGGAAAGCCTGTTATTAAATCTATATCCAAGATTTGCATTAAGATCAACATAAGAATCCAGGGTGACACTTTCTTCTACAACAGGAGTTCCCGAAGTAAAATCAAACGTACCGTAATCTTCCCGCTCACCAACTATAAAAATATTGCCCCCTGCAAACCATTTTTCTGTGATTTGATAATCGGCTAATAAATTCGCTTTGAAGTCTGGCAGGTTCCAGGCCTCATCCTGCTCATCGGTATCATACACAAAGTATTCAGCATTGATACGCAGGTTAAGTTTGCGATTTACATCGAAGTTGAGTTCCCCAAATGCCGAAATAGTACTCACCTTGTCATAAACAACTGCAAATGAATTCCCGAAAGCATAAGGTGGCCTGCTCAGGGCTTCAGAAGGATCGGAAGGCGTGGACACAAAGAGTGGCCTAAAATCTTCGGCCATATATTTTAAACGGGTATTATAACCTATACTGCTGGTTAATTTTCCTTTTGCACCTACGTAAGCTTTATATTGTTGATCTGTAGATGCTATTCCTACTCCCGGAGTAAGAAAAGGGTTCTCGTTCGTAAATTCATAATAAGAATTCTGTCGCAGTTCTCCTTCAAGACCGGCGTAAGCAATAAAATAATCTCCGGCAGCGCGATAGCTTGCAGTGACCTGCGGGTAAACATATATCCCGCTGTCACTGTTCTCTGAATCATAGCTGTAATAGATCGCAGCACCCAAATTAAGAGTAAGATCGTCTCTAAGCACAACTAGACTCGAGGCCAGTCCAATATTCATATAACTGTAATTAATTTCCTCAGAATCGCCGATAGCTAGAGAAGAACTACCATTTAAATAGTCTAAAATCACATTGGTATGAAACAATTCGCCACCAATAGGAATTTCAAGCGTTGGTTTAAATGTAAGACGGTGTTCGTTAGATTCAAAGTCATCACCAAAATATCGGTATTTGACTTCTGCCCTGTCAAAAAAGGCCTTTTCCCAGTTAATTTCCCCACCAGCATATACACTGTAGTAATTATGCTGGGGATCGATATCATCGATAATGTTATTACTTACCTCATCCACGCGTACTCCATACCAGTTAAATAGTCGGTGCTCTACCCCAAATTCGGTGTTCCAGATGAGATTTCGGTTTCTTGAAGAGTAATTAAGATTGAGTTCTGTATCGTAATAATTATCCTCCAGTTCCACACCGTCAATCCCACCTTGAGCCGAATTATGAGTGAGGAAAATTCCGAAGTTATCGGTCCTGGTGACTTCAATATTGCTGTAGAACTCGGCTAAAGCACTGGTGTAGGTACCAAAACCAAGGGTGATGTAATTATCATACAGCTTTGGCGGACGCTGGCGCTCCACGGTTGTAGCCCTTCCTTTGGCAGGGGCAAAAGTGGAGGCAACCGGAACAGAAAATATGCTGTATTGTACAGGTCTTTTTTCAAGGTTCACTGAATCTGATATTTTTGGAGTCTCCCTTATTTTGGAGGCATCACTAACAGTAGGGGTATATGGTTTCACCACTTCTACCGTTTCGCTCCCAAGGTCCTGGGCATATGTGAAGCCGGTAAAAAATAAGAACATGATAACTACACTTAACGAGTTGATTTTCATGGGAAGGCTTTTATGTATTTTAATTGTTGGTTTCTACAGAAGCATTGGTCCTTGCTTCCTGTGCTTTTATCCTGGCTAGTTCCTGTTTGGCTTCATTTACAACTTCGGGGAACTGGGTGAAATTCTTGATCACGTTATCCAGAATGTAAGTGGCCTGGTAAGCATCACCTAAGGCATAGAAATTCTTCGCCATCAACACCAGCCCTTTTGCACCAAATAATTTGTAACCCGAATAATCTTTGGCTAAGCGCTGTACAGCATCATTTGAAGCCTGGAAGTTTCCGGCTTTGTTCTTGAAATAAGCATCATAGTACAATGCCTCGGCTGCCAGCTCTCCGGTGGCCGATTTCTGCACTTCGGCATAAGCTCTTTTTGCGCGCTCTTCATTTCCCGTTCTCATAGCGGCACGGGCAATGATCACCTGCGCATCGTTTTTAGCACTGGTTTCGGCATTTGGATTTGCCAGCACCTTTTCGGCATAACTTACAGCTTCATCATATTTTCCTGTTTCCAGGTAAGACTTCATGAGGTTAGACTGTGCAAAAATGGTATTTTGAGCAAAAGATGCTTGAGATTCAAGACGCTTTAACAGCGGAATAGCTTCGGAATAATTGCTGTTTTCCAGGTAAACTTCGGAAAGTCTCGCAAGAGATTGCTCGAGATATTCTGATGCCGATCTTCCAATCACATATTTGTAATGCGGAATGCTTTTCTCCCTGTTTCCTTCACGGAAATATAATTGCCCCAGGTAAAAATGAGCCTGTACCGAATGTATTCCGTTAGGGAATTTTACAAGGTATTTGTCCAGCGCAGTAATGGCCGCTGAAGTATTGTTGTTTTGGTACTGTTTTTCGGCAGATTCAAAGGTGGTGTTATCAAGATCTACATCGGTCACTTCCACAAAATCCAGATCTTTAACCCAGTTTGCATATTCATCTGTTCTACCCAGATCTACATAAATAAGTCTGGCCGTACTTACTGCCTGGATAGCTTCAGCCGAATTAGGAAAATCGGCTACTACTCTTTTCATCTTTTCCAGCGCCTGGTTAGGCTTATCATTGTTGTAATAGATCAAGCCCTGCTTAAGCAAAGCCTGCGGGACGAAAGTGCTGCCGGGAACATCTCTAATAAGCCTGTTATAGGCTTCCATCCCCTGGCTGGTATTGTTCATCGCTACATAAGTATTACCGAGTTCATAGGCTGCATCATCCCGATATGAAGAGCGGGGATATTTCTTAAGAAATTCGGTTAACTCCTGAATTTTGGTCTCATTGCGCTGCACAAAACCATAGCTTATTGCTTTCTGAAAAGCTGCATAATCATTTTCGGATCCATTAAGAGCGATTGCAGCATTATAAGCATCCATGGCAGGCCAGTAGCTACTGTTCACAAAATGGCTGTCTCCCAATCGCACAAAGGCATCATTCCTCCTGCCCCGATCTTTAGAAGCATCATTAGCGTAGCGCTTAAAGAACTCTATCGATCTTCCGTAATCGCGCTGTTTAAAATACGCGTAACCTATATTATAATCAAGGTTTTCCTTTTCTGAAGCTCCCTGTGCACCACTCATACCGGCAAATTCCCGGTAGCCAATCAGGGCTTCATCAAAATTGCGCAGGTTAAAATCGGTCTCAGCTTTCCAGAAGGTTGCCAGGGCCGTAAAGCGGGGGTCACGTCTTTCTGTAAGGGCAAGATCAAAATATTCCTTTGCTTCACGATACTTTCCTTCTTCAAAAAGTTCCAGTCCGCGATAAAATGCCACTTGCTGGTAAACTACATTATTTTGAAAATTGCGGTTTCCTTTGAGAAGACGCATTGCTTCTTCATAGTTCTTCGAAGTAATAAAAGAGTTGATGAGCAACTCATTAATTTCCTCTTTGGCAGGAGAATTGGGATAAGCCTCCAGGTAGTTCATTAAAACCTGTGGCGTACTTGCATAACTGTTCCCAATCTCGTAGCTCAATTTAGCGTAATTGAGTGCAGCATCGGCCTTGATCTCAGGATTGAAATCCATCTCGCTGGCATTCTTAAATGCATTGAGTGCCTGCTGCTTTTTATCATCTTTTAGGTAAGACTGGGCAAGGTGATAATATGCATTTTGGGCGACGGCATTTTTCCCATCAATGATCTTGTTGAATTCGGAAATGGCAGCCTCATAATTTCCCTGCTGAAAATAGGCGTAACCTAACTGGTAATAATCTGTGTTGTTCCACTTCCCTCTTTCCCCCTGGTATTCTTTTAAATAAGGAATAGCTTTTTCGTACTGTCCAAGGTTAAAATAGCTCTCCCCAATAATTTTATTTAGTTCGGACCTGTCGCGGCGATCGGCCCGGGGTAATTGCTCCAGTCCAAGTTGAATAGCTTTTTCAAAATTCCCCTGCTTAAAATTCATATCGGCCTGGAAGTAAGAAAGATCTTCCTCGTAACGTTCAGTGTCCTCTACCTCCTCAAAAAGGGCATTTGCCTGCTCATAATCATCCCCCTCATAAGCCATAAAGCCCAGGTAGTATTTAGCCTGGGAACCATATTTTTTGGAGTCTTTTACTTTGCTCAAATATTCTTTAGCTTCTTCAGGCTGATTTGCCTTAAAGTAAGCGTAACCATTATTGAAGTTAAAACGTTCCTTTTCAGCTTTGCTTAAGTTCCTTTGATCAACCGTGTCATACCACTTGCGGGCAAGAGAATACTTTCCTGTTTCAAAATAATAGTCGGCCACATCGAGATAGGCTGCATTGGTTTTGGTGCTGGTAGGATAACGCTCCACAAAATCCTCCATGAGCGCATCGGCTCCCGGTTGATTTAAGCGAATAGCAGCATTGGCTATATAATAGGCGGCATTGGCCTTGATCCTTTCATCATCCACTTCATCCTGTACTTCATCAAATAAGGTTTGTGCGGCAAGATATTGCTGATTGTTGTATAACTCCAGGGCGCGGTTATAATCGGCCAGTTCATTTGTCTGAATAGCAGATTGTTGTGAAAAACCTAAAACCGAAGAAAAAACAAGGACAACAAAAAGGCAGATTTTGCAATGTTTCATTCGTAAATTTTATTTTGTTGATGATTCAAAGATATAAGAAACTCTAAGGTAATAACGCCTATGTTGTAAGATAAATTATGTCTTTCCGTTAAATGAAACCTAAAATTTCCTTCGAAAAATTTCGGCAGAAGAAAAGCAACACAAGCTCATATATTTACGTTCTCTTTCTTACTTTTACCTCTCAAAAATGTGATTTTTCATGTCCAATAATGTTCTGTACCTAAAAGACGCTGCCATTTATCAACGGGAGACCCTTATCCTTTCTGAAGTTAATATAGAGATCGAAAAAGGGGAATTCGTTTACCTCATCGGGAAAACCGGAACAGGAAAAAGTAGTTTCATGAAAACCCTTTATGGCGATCTTCCTCTAACCGAAGGTGAAGGCCAGATAGTGGATTACGATTTGCGCACGCTTAAGGAAAAAGATATCCCGTTCCTGCGCCGCAAACTTGGTGTCGTATTTCAGGATTTTAAGCTGCTCAACGATCGTAATGTCAATGAGAACCTGCTGTTTGTACTTAAAGCTACGGGCTGGAAAGACAGGGCATCTATGGATGCCAAAATCGAGGAAGTTCTTAAAAAAGTAGGAATGGGCACCAAGGGTTTTAAAAACCCCTACCAACTTTCGGGAGGAGAGCAACAACGTATAGCCATCGCCCGTGCGCTTCTTAATGACCCCGAACTCATTTTAGCCGATGAACCCACCGGAAACCTCGACCCACAAACTTCGGTTGAAGTGATGGAGGTCCTTCAACAAATCAGTAAAAACGGAAAAACCATTCTCATGGCTACTCATGATTACGCTTTACTGCTGAAGTATCCTTCCAAAACCCTCAAGTGCGACGGACAAAAAGTATTTGAGGTGGTTCAAAAAACAGTGTAACGGAAGCAACAAATCCCAGGCACCAAATTCCAGGCAACAAATTCCAAGCAGCAAATCTCAGGCAACAAATTCGAAAGAAGCCGAAAGACAACCGAATTTAAGCTCTTATTTTTAGGTTAAAGGATAATACTGCTTCCTCATTGGGAGATTGCTTGGCTTACTGCGTGTGCTCGCAAGGACGGTTCAAAACAAAACCAGCGCACAAAGAAAACACCTTCCAAAAATGACATTTTTGGAAGGTGTTTTCTGTAATTCTAACTTTTTACCTCGTTCTTCTTCACTTTAACTTCTAACCTTCAGTGTTCTTCCGGTTAATGAAGAGGTAATAAATATTGATAAGAATAATAGCACCGTTTGTTATAGTGATTGGCAAGGAATCAAGAAGAATTCCGTAGGCGACAAATAAACCGCAGCCAAGACTGTTGATGTATCTTAAGGTGGTTATGTTTCTCATTAGGAAGGACAATAGCAAAAAGAAAGATGCCAGGTATCCAATCCATTCTATGTAAGATATTCCAAGTATTTCCATTTTAATTTCAGGAGTTAAAATTTATAGATTCAAGATCGGGAAGGTCGCTTTCACTGTTTCCCGGGTTATTAAAAGAATTTAAAATATAAGAGCCGCCAAAATTACGAATTTTGGCGGCTCTTAATATATATTTCCCTTAATTAAAAGGTCTTATTTCTCTTTCTGTCGTTCTCTGTAAGATAGATCTTTCTTAGACGTATATGTTTTGGCGTAACCTCAACATATTCATCCTTTTGAATATATTCCAGTGCCTCTTCAAGAGAGAACTTTATTGCCGGAACTATCTTCGCTTTATCATCTGCCCCAGAAGAACGTACGTTGGAAAGCTTCTTGGTTTTAGTAATGTTCACCACCATATCATCCTGGCGCGAGTTCTCTCCAATTACCTGACCTTCATAGATATCTTCTCCCGGATCAACAAAAAACTTTCCACGATCCTGAAGTTTATCTATAGAGTAAGGAATAGCTTTTCCTTTTTCCATGGATACCAAAGAACCGTTTTGACGCTCTGGAATTCCTCCTTTAAGCGGCTGATATTCCTTGTACCGGTGTGCCATAATTGCTTCTCCAGCAGTAGCAGTAAGCAGTTGATTACGTAATCCTATAATACCGCGTGAAGGAATCTGGAACTGGATGGTCATCCTGTCTCCTTTTCCCTCCATGCTCAACATTTCACCTTTTCTCATAGTCACCATCTCCACTGCTTTTCCAGAAACATCTTCAGGAAGGTCAATGGTTAACTCTTCAATAGGTTCGCATTTCACTCCGTCAATCTCCTTGATGATCACCTGTGGCTGACCAATTTGAAGCTCATAGCCTTCACGACGCATGGTTTCAATTAATACAGATAAGTGAAGAACACCACGACCAAACACCATAAATTTATCGGCACTATCGGTCTCCTCCACTCTAAGGGCAAGATTCTTTTCAAGCTCCTTCATTAGACGTTCCTTGATGTGTCTCGAGGTAACGAATTTCCCGTCTTTTCCAAAGAAAGGGGAATCGTTGATGGTGAACAACATGCTCATTGTTGGTTCATCAATAGCGATTGTTTTAAGTCCTTCAGGATTTTCAATATCGGCAACAGTATCCCCAATTTCGAAACCTTCAAGTCCAACAATAGCACAAATATCTCCCGCCTGTACTTCTTCTATCTTTCTACGGCCAAGACCTTCAAAAGTATGTAATTCTTTAATTTTAGTTTTCTTGATGCTGCCATCTCTCTTCACAAGCGCAACCTGCATTCCTTCTCTCAAAGTACCGCGTTGAAGACGACCAATTGCGATCCTTCCCGTAAAAGAAGAAAAGTCAAGAGAAGTAATCAACATTTGTGGAGACCCTTCTTCAATTTTTGGTGAAGGAATATGCTCAATAACCATATCAAGCAAAGGCTCAATATTCTTAGTCTCATTTCTCCAGTCGTCACTCATCCAGTTATTCTTGGCCGAACCATAGACTGAAGGAAAATCAAGCTGCCATTCTTCGGCACCAAGTTCGAACATCAAGTCAAAAACTTTCTCATGCACTTCCTCGGGAGTACAGTTCTCTTTATCAACTTTATTAATTACCACACAAGGTTTCAATCCAAGGTCAATAGCTTTTTGAAGTACAAAACGCGTTTGCGGCATTGGACCTTCAAAAGCATCTACCAAAAGCAGTACACCATCGGCCATGTTCAACACCCTTTCAACTTCTCCTCCAAAGTCGGCGTGACCTGGGGTATCGATGATGTTAATCTTTGTTCCTTTATAAACTACGGAAACATTCTTAGAGGTAATGGTAATCCCACGCTCCCTTTCAAGATCATTGTTGTCAAGGATAAGATCCCCGGTATTTTCGTTTTCCCTGAATAGCTGACAATGGTACATAATTTTATCTACCAGAGTAGTCTTTCCGTGGTCAACGTGTGCGATAATCGCGATATTCTTAATAGCTGTCATATAAACGCCTGATTTTTAAAGGCTGCAAAGGTACGTTTATTTTTTCCATTTAAAATAGCCTTGCTTTGATTTAAATTTAATTTTAGCAGCCATTTAACGACATGACCTTCAGATAGTTAACTAAGATGCCTTATTAGTGAGCCTTCCTGGCGTAACATTTAAAAAAAGGAATAGCATCTATAAAGCCCAAAAACTGAGACTCCTCATATTTTAAGATTGTAAAATTCATTTAAAGATCATAATTCCTTAATTTTAAGTAATTGTGCTCCAATATTTTACACGAATAAGAATTAAAAATATAAGTGCTATGAAGTCAATAAAAAAATGGAAGAAAAAGAATTTGCTGCTCTGGATTGTAGTACTGGGATTATTTGTTTGGAGTCAACCCGTTACAGCCCAGGTGGATGGTAAACCGAGCCTTGACTTTCCTATGGAGGAAGAACTAATTCAAAAGGCCAAAGAAACAGTTAAAGCTTATGAAATGGGGAATTGGGACGCACTCAGGGAACATTCTGATGCAGATGCAATGTTTTACAACCTGGGAAGCTACGACAGCCTTAGCCTAAAAGAAACAATAAACTACTGGAGCAAAGGCCGTGAGATCGCCACTCCTGTATTGGCCGAAGATGGTGTATGGCTGGGAGTGACTGTTCCCGAAGGCCCAAGAGAGGGCAACTGGGTTTTACATTGGGGATATAATACCCTTAGTTATCCTAATGGTGAAACTATTAGCTTTCCATATCACGTCGCTTTAAAGTTCAAGGATGATAAAGTGAGTCGCGCTCATTTTTATTATGACAACAACAGGATAATTCGCGGACTGGGTTATGAAATTCGACCCCCGTTTGATGAAGAGCTGAATGACAGTTTATCGCAAGGTGATAAAAGTGGCAACCATTAGTAACCCAAAGCCCGGTGCGTATAAAATTTCCAAAAAAGGTATCTTTGCAGTAAATTTATTTTATGCAACTCAACAAAATACCACAGATAAAGCACACAGATTCGAACAATTTCTTTTTGCTAGCCGGCCCCTGTGCCATTGAAGGCGAAGAGATGGCATTAAGAATCGCCGAAACAATTTTAAAAATTACAGATAAGCTACAGATCCCTTTTATCTTTAAAGGATCATTTAAAAAAGCAAACCGAAGCAGGGTTGACAGCTTCACGGGAATTGGAGATGAAAAGGCTCTAAAAATTCTTCGGAAGGTTTCTGAAACTTTTCACATCCCCACGGTAACCGATATTCACGAAAGAGAAGATGCTACCCTGGCGGCAGAATATGTGGATGTACTTCAAATTCCTGCATTTTTAGTGCGGCAAACAGATCTTGTTGTCGCAGCCGCCGAAACCGGAAAAGTAGTCAATCTCAAAAAAGGACAATTCATGAGTCCCGAAAGCATGAAACATGCCGTGACCAAAGTAACCGACAGCAATAATGAGCAGGTAATGGTGACCGACCGGGGGACTATGTTTGGTTATCACGATATGATAGTCGACTTCCGCGGAATCCCAACCATGCGTGAATTTGCACCTACAGTGCTGGATGTTACCCATTCCCTGCAACAGCCCAACCAAAGCAGCGGAGTTACCGGTGGAAGACCCGATATGATAGAAACCATCGCCCGTGCCGGAATAGCAACAGGAGCCGATGGATTATTCATTGAAACTCACTTCGATCCCGCAAATGCGAAAAGTGACGGTGCCAATATGTTGGACATACAATATTTGGAGAAATTGCTGAGCAACCTAACAGCAATCAGAAAGACTATAAATTCTTTTTAATGTGGTAGCTCGGCACGGATTGCAAATCCGCGCCAACTTAGAGATACTTTAGGCCTAACAGGTTTCAAAAACCTGTTAGGCCTTTTTATTTGATACTCTCTTTTTATTCTTTTCGGTTTCCCGATTAAGAATGTGCGCAATTGTAATTCATTAGTACATGAAGTCTGCACGGATTACAAATCCGCGCCATCTGAGATTTCCAATAATTTTATTTGGATTTATAGAATAGCAAAACCCCGCTCCTTTTCAGAAGCGGGGTTTTCCTATTTACCGGGGGACTAAATTAAATTCTTACCCGCATTTTGAGTAGCCACAGCTCTTGCAAACCAGACAACCTTCAGAAAAAATGATTCCTTCGGGATCACCACATTCACCACAGGTCTTATCTGCGGCAGGTGTACCATCGGGGACGAACTGTTTAAGGGCACGTACAACACCGGCTTTCCAGGTATTTATACTTTCATCAAGCAGGTTAAGGTTGTTAATGAGGTCAACTACATATGGAATTGGCATTCCGTGACGAAGTACTCCGGAGATCAATTTGGCGTAGTTCCAGTATTCTTCGTTAAAAGATCTTGACAGACCTTCGATTGTCACTTTATATCCATGCTTGTCACAGAACTGGAAGTCATATCGGGATTTACCATCCTCATCACGATTTTTGATCACATATCCTTTTTCAACCCAGGTTGGGAGGTTAAATACATCTTCCATTTTTCCAGTGAAGATCTCATATGGGCGGTCATTAAGAATACCTACTACGGCAAGCCATTTCTCTTTTTCGTTGTTGAACCGGATAATTTTTGACTCCAGTTTCTTGGGACGTTTTGGTGCATAAGTTTCTGCAAATACACTTTGAGCTGCTTCTGCACTCTTGTCTTTCTTATCATCTGAAGAGACAAGAATTCCGCTACGTGAACCATCGCGATAAACAGTAATACCTTTTAGACCCTGTTTCCACGATTCAATGTAGATATCGCTTACCTTCTCCTGGCTCACATCTGTCGCAAGGTTAATAGTAGAACTAATAGAGTGCGTGGTATATTTTTGAACAAGCGCCTGCATCTCTACACGCTTTTGCCAGTTAATTTCTGAAGCTGTTGCTCCTGCATAAGGACTTTCCTCTATAGCATTTTTTCCAGAAGCTGCCATCCATGTTTTTACTTTAGGATGATAAACCGTAAATTCTTCAAAAGCATCTCCTGTGTCATCAACAAAGGCTACTTTGGCATTTGCTCCGGAAGCGTTTACTTTTCTTCTTCTTTTATAAGACAACATGAATACCGGCTCAATTCCCGAAGAGGTTTGGGCAAGCATACTTAAACTTCCTGTTGGAGCAACAGTACTAATAGAGATATTCCTTCTTCCATGCTGCATCATGCGGCTGTAAAGATCGGGGAACTCTCTCTTCATCATTTGAACAAAATCTGACTGCTCTTCGATAGCAGGATCAAAAACCTTAAACGGTTCCCGGGTAATCGCCATATCAATACTACTGTCGAATTCTCCTTTAAGTTTAGTCTGCATGATCTTATCAACCACTTCAAGAGCCTCGTCTGTATCGAATTTCACCCCAAGGGCAGCAACAGCATCGGCAAGGGCAGTAAAGCCAAGGCCGGTACGCCTTCCTGTTTTACCATTTTCGGCAAGTAATTTCCAGGTGTCTATCTCATTCTTCTTGATAAAATCAGGCTCCTCATCCTTATCAATTTTGGCAAGGATCTTTTCTACAGCTTCGAGTTCAAGATCTACAAGATCATCCATCAACCGCTGAGTTTCATAAATTACCTTATAGAATTTATCATGGTTGAAAGAGGCACTCTCTGTAAATGGATTATCAACAAAATTATACAGGTTTACTGCAATTAAACGGCATGAATCCCCTCCCTGCATTGCAATTTCAGAACAAGGGTTGGTGGAACTGTTCTTAAAGCCGGGGTAAAAAGATGATGTTGAATAAGTATGTTGTTTATCCCAAAAAATTAGACCAGGCTCTGCTGTATTGTGCGCACATTGAATAATTGTATCCCATAATTCCTTGGCACGAACCACTTTCGTGTACTTTGGATTGGGACTGTCGATTGGCCAGCGTAAGGTAAAATCGGCATCCTCGGTAACGGCTTGCATGAACTCATCTGTTAGACGCAGAGAGATATTCGCACCTGTTACCTTTTTAAGGTCCTGTTTGATGGTAATAAAATCTTCAACATCGGGATGAGAAATATCTATTGTAAGCATTAAAGCTCCTCTTCGGCCATTTTGGGCAACTTCCCGGGTGGTGTTTGAAAACCGCTCCATGAAAGAAACCGCTCCTGTTGTTGTTCCCGCAGAATTTGATACCAGTGCATTCTTAGGACGAAGGCCCGAAAGATCAACTCCTACCCCACATCTTCTTTTAAACAATTGTACCAGTTGTTGATCTGTATGAAGGATTCCGCCGTAAGAATCATAAACCGGCGGCACAACAACACAATTAGAAAGGGATGCGATCATTTGATCATTACCAAGGGCTGCCATGACACTACCCTGAGGAATGCTGTACTTAAAATCCTTGAAGAGTTGAAATATTCTTTCTTCACTTAAAAACTCTCTAGACTTACCGTACTCAGACAGGTTTTCTTTTCCCGCTGCACGATCGGAATATTTGGCCTCCATCCTGGCAAATTCTTTTGCCATTCGCCGGTGCATATCTTCGGGAGTTAGTTCAAGAAACTTTCCGTTTCTGTCTTTTACTGCATACTTATTTATCCAGGTAGTAGCTGCGAGCTCGTCATTTTTAAAATATTTTAAACATGCTTGCAGTACTTCATCGTACGTATAAGTCTGGGTGCTAAATAATTCTTCAACCATGGCATTTGTTTTTGTTTTAACTTGAAAGAGGGATAAAGTTATTTTAATTCTTGAGTTTTCAATTAGGAGGTTTAGCTTTCTTATTAACTAAACACTGTTGAAAAAAATTTCAACTTTTTTTCTGAAAAATGGCATTTGCTTTCAGCCCTTGCTACTCCTAATTTTTCTGAATTATCATCTTCACTTTTTGTACCAAATAAATATTAACAACATCCCAAATATTTTTTTAAACTCTTGTTAAGTGACTGTGGCATAAGTGCTTTTTATTCTAACTTCCAATACTAACTTTCTTAAAAAACCAATAACTTATGGAAACGCAACTGGAACACATTGGTGATAGAATTGCCAATTTCTTACCCGAATTGCTGGGAGCCGTACTTGTCATCTTAATAGGCTGGCTCATCGCTAAAGGGATCAAAACATTAGTGGTAAAACTCCTTCGCAAGACCACCTGGGATGAACGCCTTTTTGGGAGGGATAATATTGAGGACACCAATGTCTTTGTAGGTAATATCTTTTATTACCTTATTATGATCATCGTCCTGTTGATCGCTTTGGAGGTTCTTGGAATTAGTGAAGTTCTCACACCCCTTGAAAATATGCTCAATGAGTTCCTCATGTTCATTCCAAACCTTATTGGAGCACTACTCATAGGTTTTATTGGATATGTACTTGCAAAATTCGTCTCCAATCTTATCAACATTGGTGGCGGATTGCTGGACAGGTGGGTAGATAAAACAGGGTTTAAGGATACAGATAAGCTTGTGAACATTATTCGTAAGATCGTGTTCATTGTTATTTTCATTCCCTTCCTGATTCAAGCCTTCAACACACTTCAACTGGATGCTATTTCAGAACCTGCAAACGATATCCTTTATGGCTTTACCGAGCTCATTGGAGAAATCGTAATTGCAGCACTTATCCTTGTTGTGTTCGTATGGGGAGGGAAATATCTGGCCAACTTCCTTGAAGATCTTTTCAAAAGTATGGGACTCGATCGAACTGCAGAAAAGATCCAGATTCACAACATGATTGGAGCGGGACAGTCCTTATCAAAACTCGTAGCAAACCTTGTATATTTCTTCCTGGTTTTCTTCGGAATTATTACAGCTGTCGAGATTCTTGGACTTTCCAGACTCACAGAAATCCTCCATCAAATCCTGGAAATAACAGGCCAGATTTTATTTGGGCTGGTAATTCTTGCCATAGGTAACTATATCTCCCTTTTAATCTACAACACTATGACACGGTCCAGCAAAAACCATTTTATCGCGGGAGTGATAAGATGGGCTTCGCTGGCTTTATTCATTGCAATAGCTTTACGCACAATGGGAATTGCCAATGAAATTGTAGAACTTGCCTTTGGATTAATTCTTGGTGCCATTGCAGTAGCAGTAGCTTTAAGTTATGGTCTTGGTGGCCGCGAGGCAGCAGGAGAGCACTTTCGGGATATTATTCAGAAGTTTAGAACAGAAGCAGCTGATGCCAGAGATCCAAACAAAGGAAATCCTGATGTTCGCAATACCGGAAAAAATTTCCCTCCTGAAGGAACCGGAGCCGGAAAAGCGAGTACTCCTTCCACACCTGGAGGTTCAGGAAATAAACCGACAGATCCTAATCCTCCAAGACCTGGGAACACAGGAGGACCGAATCCAAACAAAGATAATCCGTCGAGAGATTCAGATAAAAATGGTCCTGCGGGAGCAGGCCCGAATAAACCAATCAATCCCACCTAGGATGGGTTGAAAATATAAAGCCACGCAAATGCGTGGCTTTTTTTTTAACATTAGTTGAAGCTTTATAACAACTCAAGCTGTACAAGCACCGGAAAATGATCTGAAGGGTATTTCAAATCTTTTGAATCGCTTAGAACTCCATACTTCTTAACATCAATTTCTCCTGATGTGAAAATATAATCAATGCGCCGGGTTACCGGTGAAGTAAAATCATAGCCGTTAAAAGTACCTTCGGGACCAAAAACAACTTCAGCTTCATATTTTGAGTCCTTATAATGGGTTGAGAGAAATTCTATTTCTTCAGTTTCGGGTTCAAGATTCAAATCTCCCATTAAGATCATTGGCTTTTCCTCCGGGTTGAGTTTATTTATCTTACTTTTAATCAATTTCACACTTTCTGCCCTTGCCTGTACCCCGTTATGATCAAAATGTGTATTAAAAACCCAAAACTCCTTCCCGGTTTCCTTTTCTTTAAATAAACCATAAGTACATACCCGTGGATAGTCGGCATCCCAACCTCTACCCGGGTTTTCGGGTGTTGAAGAAAGCCAGAATGTGCCGTGTTCTAAGAGTTCGAATTTGTTGGTTTTAAAAAAGATGGCGCTAAATTCCCCGTTTTGATCCCCATCGTCGCGACCTTTTCCAAAATATTCATAGCCTGAAAGTTCATCCTGCAGAAATTCCAGCTGACTGTGCAATGCTTCCTGAACTCCAAAGATATTCGGCTCGTAAAATTTTAGTTGTCCGGCGAGATGATCCTTCCTAAGAGACCAGCTGTTCCTGCCGTCATCCTCGTTAGCATATTTAATATTATAACTCATCACGGTGAGCTGAGCTTTAGCCGGGATCATTGTAAACATTAAAACCATAAAACCTATAATCTCTCTTTTCATATTCCTATTTCCTTACCTTTTACATAATCCTTAAGGTATTCGAACCTGGAAGTAAGTCTGCCATTTTGGGTCATTCTTGCCCTCTCCAGAATTCCATTTTTGTCGCCGTTAAAAAAAGCTGGAAGCACATTTTTCAAAAACATTTCCCCAAAACCTTCACTGGCATCTTTGGGCAATTCGCATGGGAGATTATCGACAGCCATCACAAGGATGGAATTTTTCTCACGAAAATCCACCTCCCGTTCTTCCTGTGGATCGTAACCATAAAAAGGTTCGGCAATAGTGGACGGTCTTAAAGTACTCGCGATTGGTCCTGCAATATCACAGGAAATATCGGCTATATATTTAATGCTGAAATTTGTAGATTTCGCATCTTCCGCGGTAAAGAAAACCGGGGCTCCTTCCCCATAAAAATGTCCCGCTATAAAAAAGTCGGCTGCATGGGTGAAGCGAAGAAAGTTAGACTCATATTTTTCGGGATGTTTGTAAAAATCCTGATTACTGCCTTTTTCTCCGTCCCTGCGTTTGTTGTAATCAAGGACGTCAATCTGGCAATAAACCGGGGTGTCAAAAGTGTCATTTAAAAAGGTGTTTACTCCCACTTTTTTCACCTTCAGGTGATCCAGAATTTCCCGGGCACCATGAGCGACTTTTCCATTTCCGGTGAGTAAAATTTTTAAAGGCGGTATCTCAATTTTGTCAAGTTCTGCCAACATGGCATTAAGGTCGGGCAGACTTTCGGCTTTAGGGAGCTCAAAAATGCCATTTTTGAGACCTATTCCGCGTAACCCGTTATATGCACCAACAAGTCCTGCATATCTTCCGAAGCCAATAAGTCGGCCGCCCTTTTTATTGACGATCACCTCATGATCATAAAGCTCAATATTATTTTTTAGTATCTCCCTCAATAGGTCCCGGTTATAAGGCTGCTTTTTAATAGTATGAGAGAAAAAGAAATATTTTTTGTTAGGAATAAGGTTGGGTATTGGCACTTCTTTAACACCTAGCAGAACATCACAATTTGAAACATCTTCGAGGACCTCAAAACCGGCACGTCTATACTCCTCATCCGGAAAAACCCTGACATCGGAACTTTCCACTTTGAACTCGGCTTCAGGGAATTGCTTTACAGCTTCTAAAAGTTCATCTGGGGAAAATACTACACGACGATCTGGAGGAGTTTTTCGCTCTTTAATGAGGGCAAATTTTATCATATTCTTGTATAGCTTTAAAAATTGTTTGGAATTTCTCAAAGATAGGAATTATAAAGGGCGAAAAAAAGACTTAAAACGGCTTCGCCTCCCCGGTTGGTCAGGCTGGCTGCAAGAAACAAGAGACAGGACTTGCCTTTTATTCAGTAATAATTCCTACTTTTGTTTCTCTCATGTTAAAGCGGTATATCTATTGTTTGGCATGAAAAGTGCAATATTTATTGCAGAAGTTCTTTTTGGGGTCGACTTGGTTTTGACAGCGAGTCTAATTGAGTTGTAAGCACGTCGAGCGCTGGGAAATAGCTCGTAAATCTCATTTTTCACACTTTTTAAACGGCGAGAATAACTACGCCTTGGCAGCATAATCCGAATCATAGTAGGATTGCTCTAGTCCCTACAAGGTAGGGAGCCAAGATGTCTCGTGGAGGCCTTGATTTACGGCATTCACATAAGAGGCACCGATAAAGTAAATATAGAAACTGCAGGACCTTGATGTAGTTTCGAAATCTAATTGAGGATAAGTGTAAAGTTGGTGGTTTTCGGCCGGCTTTGCATCGAAAACTAAACGAAGACTAAACGTGTAGAAAGCTTCTGAATTGCTTGTTTGGACGAGGGTTCGAACCCCTCCGACTCCACTTTTTGAGTACCAAACTCAATCAAAAACCCCGAAATCCCAGGATTTACGGGGTTTTTCATTTTTAATAATATCATAAAATAGCATATAATTCCATCTGAAGCGAGACCAATACGGTGACCTATTCTGCAACCAAAAAATAGGTCTCGCTAAGCTGCAAAAAGCCTGTTTTACAATACTTTACACAAAGTTAAAGTTCTCATTCGCATTATCTTTTTAGGTACTTTCAGTGTTCAATCGAGACCTAAAATTTATTAAGCTATGAAAACTAATTTCCACACACACTTTCACATTGTAAAGAAAAAGCAAGATAAACGTGGCTTAGCACCAATTTATTTAAGGCTTACCGTCAATAGAAAAAGAAAAGAATACAGTATTACCCGTAGAATTCAACCCGAATATTGGAACGTAAAGTTGGAAAAAGTAGTGGGTAATAATCCAACTGAAAAAGAAATCAACACCCATATTAATAATATCCGTCACAAGCTCTATAAGATACATCAAGTATTATCTGATAATGATGAACCTATTACTGCCTTGAGAATGATCAAGGAATTAAAAGGGGAAACGAAACACAAGCCCAGGATGACCCTGAAGGTTTTTAAGGAGCATAATGAGCAAATGGACCGGCTTTCAGAAAAAAGTATTTCTAAGAGCACTGCAAAGAGATACTGGACCTGTTTTAATCATGTGGAGCAATTCATTCATGAAGAATATAAAGCTGATGATTATCGAATGAAAGACATTGATCATCAATTTATTTCCAAATTTGAATACTTTCTCAAGACCAAGAGGGAGTGCAATCACAATTCGGCATTGAAGTACGTCAACAACTTTAAAAAGATCATTCGTATTGCATTGGCCAATCAATGGATGGACCGGGATCCATTTTATAATTATAAGGTTCAGTTCGAAACGGTGGAAAGGGAATTTTTGAATGAAGAAGAAGTGCAAAAACTGGTGGAAAAAGACCTTCACCTCGATCGCCTAAAACTGGTGCGGGACATGTTCGTATTTAGTTGTTACACCGGACTAGCATATTCTGATGTAAAAAAGCTAAGCAGCGCTGATATCACAAAAGGTATAGACGGCGGGAAATGGATCCGCATCAAAAGAACAAAAACAAAATCTCTTAGCAGTATCCCCTTATTACCTGTTGCTGAAGAAATCATTGAAAGGTATCAAGACCACCCGGAAGTGAGGAAAGGAAACTGCATTCTTCCCGTTCTCAGCAACCAGAAATCAAACGCCTTCTTGAAGGAAATTGCGATGATGTGTGGTATTAGCAAACCTCTCACCACTCACCTGGCCCGTCATACCTTCGCCACCACCATTACCCTTACAAACGGAGTACCCATTGAATCTGTGAGCAAAATGCTTGGCCACAAGGATTTACGAACCACGCAGCATTACGCGAAAATTGTTGATCGAAAAATTAGCGATGACATGACAGACTTGAAGCAAAAATTAGAAAGGAAAAAAGAATTAAATCGAAAGCAGAAAGAATGACTAAGGCTTGAAAAAAATGGTTTTCAGACTTAACGGTTTTTAAGCAAATTCAGAAAGGATGGTAACAGTTGTAATCCACATTCCCAAAGCACATTCCCTTCCACTGCGTTCCAGGAAAAGAGCTTTGGGCGAGATCTTGGACACATGACTAACGGATTAATGAGGAGGTTCTTAAAAAATAGAATTTTGTATCCAATCCGTTAGTCAAGAGTCCGCCAAATCCTGCAAGTAATTAATTTAAGTTAATGATAGATGCCTCTTCACTTATTCTTTCACCTTCTCCCATCGCCGTTACCATTTATACTAATGCAAAACAACGGAATTTAGAAGTTAGCCGGCCTGAATGAAATTCCAACTCTTTCCACTAAAGTATCAATACGGCCTATCCTAATTCTAAATTCCCTAAAGGGGCAATGGAAAATGGTAACGGCGACGGCTCTACGGGAAGTAAATTAAAAGAAAAAGGAGAACTTGTTCAGATGCAGAAATTCGTTTTTGGGAAAATGGAAAACGCTCGAGATACAAAAAGTAAATCATGAAAAAGCTGAAATTGAAGAATTGGGTTTAATGGCAATTTTTGCTCTTCCTGCTTTTTTCTTCCTAAAATCTCAAAAAATAAAAATTCGACACTTTTTTCCAGAAGCTTTATCTGCCCTCATCTGGCTCATTTTTAAATGGGATCATTTTTGGATAATACCATTTTAAATGATTCGTATCCAAATCTTATTTATTGTAAAAACCGTTCAAAAACAAGAGGTTGTAATTATATTTAAGTGAATGAATGTCACTACAGAAAGAGTCCAACAATTGAGATGGTGGAGAAAAGAAAATCATACATTCGGGTCGGAACCCAGTACTACAAAATTGTAAATGCTCCAAGTATTTCCGGCGTGGAAAATGAAGCCCTGGTGCCATGGAATATTGAAACGATCCGGCAGGACCATGGAAAGACTTTTCTTGCAGTCATTCCGAAATATGATGGTTTCACCTGTATCCCGGATCATCTGGATTTTAAATCCTCCTTTCACGATTTTTACAATACTTATGCGCCGCTAAGCCACATTATAAAAGATGGAGATTGTGAGGTATCTTTCAAATTTGTCAGGCACATCTTTGGAACTCATTATGAGCTTGGCCTGGATTACCTGCAGCTATTATTTACAAGACCCACTCAAATCCTGCCTATTCTCTGCCTGGTGTCCCGGGAACGTTCAACAGGTAAGAGTACTTTTCTAAAATGGCTTAAGCTCATCTTTGAGAACAATCTCACTTATCTTACTAACGACAGTTTCACTAGCCAGTTCAACTCAGATTGGGCAAACAAACTCTTGATCTGTATAGATGAAGTACTATTCAACAAAGAGGAACTTACAGAAAGAATCAAATACCTCAGTACCACCAACATCAATAAACTTGAGGCCAAGGGGAAAGACAAGCGGGAAGTGGAATTCTTCGGCAAGTTTATTCTCTGTAGTAACAATGAAGAGAACTTTATTAAAATTGACCACCACGAAACTCGCTTCTGGGTTCTACAGGTACCGTTGATAAGAAAAGAGCAAACAGGATTTTTGGAAGCCCTGGCCAAAGAAATACCGGCTTTTCTGTTCTACTTGAAAAATAGGAAGCTCTATTCCAAACACCAGACAAGGATGTGGTTCACAGCTGATGAAATAGAAACTCCTGCCTTGAAAAGACTGGTACAGAATAACCGGAACCGGGTAGAAAGGGAATTGGCCGGTATTCTTCTTATGATCATGGAAGACCATGATCTGGAAACACTTGATCTTTGCCCTATGGATGCCTATAACGCCATATGTAAATCAAGACTCCGCTTCGATCTTACCCAAATTCGAAATATTCTGAAGAAGGAGTGGGAACTAGAGAACCAGGGCAACTCAAATCGCTATCAGAAGTTCCTGCTCTGGGGAGATGGCACTACTACCTTCAGAGAAGCTAAAGGACGCTATTTCACTATAAATAAAAATTTCCTGTTGGAAAATTTTGAGGATCTCAAAAATCCCTGAACTCCTTCTTCTGGGGAAAAATGATGAAATGATGACAAAACGATGACAGGGAAACTCCGGTGTTTACGGGAGGTTTCAGCTGCTGTCATCGTTTCATCAAAATGAAGATTGCTTTTGAAAGATAAACTTTTGAAACTATCTATTTTTTTGATGAATTGATGACAAAGTAAGATAAGACCAGTAATAGCAAGGGTTCCGGCTGTCATCATTTTGTCATCAAACTGTCATCAAAAATAAAATGATGACAAAAAAAGACTCAACAGGGCTCTTTCTATAAAGAACTACAATCTGACGTAAATAATATGCTGATGAAAACAAAAAAAATGAACTGTGAGGAAGCACGAAGCATAAGCATCTTTGAAACTCTCACAAAAATGGGACACCTTCCCATCCGAAAAACAGAAAAAGAAGCCTGGTTCCTGAGTCCCCTGCGATCAGAAACAGAAGCCTCATTTAAAATTTCCTTTAGACTAAACAGGTGGTTCGACTTCGGCATAGGAAAAGGAGGAAATGTGATCGACCTGGTATGCCTCCTCTTGAATTGTTCCGTAGCAGAAGCACTCGCTTATTTGGCAGATGGGATACCTGTTTCTAATTCTTCTCTGAATAGCCAAATCAGAAGTAGTGGAATCGAACCTGCAAATAAAGTTTTGAAGATCTTACCCATAGAACATAAAATGCTCAAGAAATATCTTCACACTCGCAATATCCCTATCGAAGTAGCAAAAACCTACTGCAAGGAAATCAGGTATATTTCGGATGGTAAAAGATTCTTTGCCCTGGGCCTGCAGAACCATTTAGGAGGCTGGGAACTGCGGAATCTTTACTTCAAAACCTCCACACCTCCTAAAAGTTATTCATATCTGAATCGGCGGAATGACCATATCATTGTACTGGAAGGAATGTTTGATCTTCTGTCTTTAGCAATTATCAATCCCGAAGAAGTTGAAAATGCAGACCTATTGATTCTGAATTCTCTGTCTTTTTTACCTGAGGTCCATGAAATTCTAAGCCAATACTCCACGGTGACTTTATACCTGGACCGTGACTCCTCGGGAATTAAAGCAACAGAAAATATTCTAAGAATCATACCTAATTGTAAGGATGGGAGTTCGTTATGCGCAGGCCATAAAGACTTGAATGAAAAACTTGTTAATGGCACCCATGACAGGAAGTATAAACCATTAAAAACCAAATCAGGCTAATGACTTATTTCTACTTTTTTGAGTAGCAAAGCAAGATGTGTCATTGTCATGACAATCTTGCTTTGCGCCCGGAGGTTGCAAAGACTGAAAACGAAAAAATGAAACGAGAATTCATTCAAATTCGCTGCTCGATTTACGAGAAAAAGCTACTCAAAAAAAGAGCGGCCAGGGCAGGAATTTCTCTTTCAGAGTATCTCCGTTCTGCCGCTTTTGAAAGAAATATTGTTGAAAGAATTACTCCGGAACAACTGGAATTTTACCACTTACTCGTACAATACAAAACTAACTTTTCCAGAATCAGCAGCATGTTTAAAAATCGAGATCCTCAGCTAGCTGCGACTGTGAAAAATTTGGCTGAAGATATAAGAACCCACTTAAAAAACTTTAGAAAATGATTGGGAAGGGACACTCCATATCCCGGACAAGGGAATCTATAGCATATGGCTGGAGCCAGGAGAAAGATGCCGAAGTAGTTCTTAAAGAATTTCTGGCAGGAGATACACCGCAGGAGATTGCCGAAGAATTTAAGATCATACAGTCACAAAATAACAGATGCATCAATAACACCTTAAGCTTTGTAGTGAGTCCCACCATAGAAGATGGAAAAAATATGACCCGAAAAGATCTTGGAGAAATAGCCAAGCGATTCTTGAAAGAGATGAACCTAAAAAACCACCAGGCAATTTCCTTTGTTCATAGAGATAAAGAACACACCCATATTCATATCTATGTGAATCGCATAAGTATGACAGGAGAGATGTATAAGGACAACTTTATTGGAAAAAGAAGTCAAATTGCTGCAGATAATGTGGCCAGGCTGATGGGGCTTACAAGGGTCAGGGAAATACAGAAAGAAAGGCTCCAAGAGTTAAAACAACATCGAAGGGAGGTCCAGAATATTCATGAAAGGGTTTTGCAGGTCAGACCGAAGTCATTGGATGAATACATTAAAAGAATGCAGGAGCACCGGGTGACGGTGATCCCATCAATCAATAAATCCAATCAGCTACAGGGTTTCCGGTTCGAATTATAAAGGAATAAACCTAAAAGGAAGCGAGATACACCGGTCTATGAGTGGCAGTAAAATTGTCCTCGGAATTAGTCAGAATTATAGCTTCACCAAATTAAAAGAAGTACCAAAGTCTGTGCAGTTGGCCAGTAATACAATTCAACTTAGTACCGGCTTTATAAATAAAATGATAAAGGATTTAGTCAAGCAAACCATAAAAAGGGCGCTGGATACAGGCATAGGATTTTAAAAACAAAAGAAGATGAAGAAGCTGGATGAAATCATGGAGCTTATGGCGGATGAAATGCAAGACTTTCAACACGGTCTCTTGCAGATGAAAAAAATGACTGATGAACTCAATACACGGAGCATTCCTATTACTACCGAGCTAATGGAAAAACAGTTAAGATCTTTCTTTCAAAAGCAACAGGAAAAGGAAGCGTTGGCCGCGGAAAAACTAACTGCTATTGACCTCAAAATAAAAAATGCTTACATACTCCCAAAAAATCTAGGCATGATCTTCGGAAGTATTCTGATCCTTCTCCTCACCTTGATTGGATATCTTAGTTTTGAAGTAATAGAATTAAAAGATGAAGAAATTGAGGAGAAGCTAATGAGGTCGTATAACATCTATCTCCAGGAAAATCCAGAACAGAAAAAGATTTATGAGAGCTGGCTGTCGGATCAAAACATTCCCTAATACATCCAATGCTGTTATTATTTTAGACATACCCCCCAAGTATAAAAACAACATCGGATCCCGCGCAGAAAAGTTATGGTAGAATTAGTGCCCTCAGCATTTGGTTATGTTGAATGCTTGAAGGTCTTTAGAAAAAATTATTAAATATGAAAGGTGAATTAATTTTCTTAGAATTAATCTAAATAACTTCTTTCATCTTTAGTTTTTCCTTTTATATTTGTGCCTTATTTTTAGTAAGTCTAAATAAACTGTAAACGTTTTTTATGCCACCCTTCCGGTTAATCGTTTTTGCTTTATCTATCTTTTGTTCGTCATTTTCCTGGAGCCAGGAATCTGGAAGATCCGTGATTAGAGGATCCATCTATAGCAGTAATGGAGAGCCACTACCGGGGGTGACCATCATTCTTCAAAATACCTCTAAAGGGGAGATGACAGATGTGGAAGGAAAGTTCCAAATTTCCAACATACTTCCAGGTTCTTACGTACTTGAAGTACGACATCTGGGTTTTCATCCCGTTGACAAAACCATAGGCCTTCAACCTTCAGAAGAAATAGATCTGGAGCTTCGACTGGAAGCCAAATCAGAGGAAATAGACAATGTGACCATCCTGGGCAAATCCATTACTTCACGGGTGCGCGAACAGGCTTTTACAGTAAGTGCAATATCAACCGAAGATCTTTATAACAGTACATCAGATGTACAGCAGGTACTTAATCGTGTCCCGGGAGTTAGGATTTTGGAAGAGGGAGGATTGGGATCGGACACGAATTTTACCCTTAACGGCTTTTCAGGAGACCAGATAAAGTTCTTTATGGATGGTATTCCCATGGATCATTTTGGCAGCTCCCTGAGCCTAAGCGACATCCCGGTGAATTCTATCGACAGGATCGAAGTCTATAAGGGCGTAGTCCCAGTGTGGTTAGGTACAGATGCCCTTGGGGGAGCGGTGAACATCATCACAAATCAGGAAGCCAAGTTTCTGGACGCTTCTTATTCCATTGGTTCCTTTAATACCCATCGCGCCTCGATCAATGGGGCATACACGGACCAAGATAGCGGATTCACCTTCCGAGGAAATATCAATTATAACTACTCCGATAATAACTACGAAGTTTTTGTACCAATAAGGGAAGGTAATAATATTGTGGACACCCGGGAGGTGGAAAGGTTCCATGACGCATACCAATCGGCAAGTACCAAAGCCGAAGTTGGGATTGTAAATAAGGAATATGCCGATCAATTATTGTTTGGGGTGCTCGCAGGCACAAGTGAAAAAGAAGTGCAGCACGGGGCTACAATGAATAGCGTCTACGGCGGAATTATGCGTAACAGTACTTCAATAATTCCCACTTTTAAATACAGTAAGGAGGATGTTTTTTCTGAAGGCCTTGATCTTAATTTTTACAGTGCCTATAATGCCACAGAATCTGAAATTATTGACACTTTAAGCGGTGTAAAATATAATTGGCTGGGGGAACCAACTTTTACAAAAGGTTCTACAGACGGCGAATTGCACCGAACCTTTACCACCCTCACAGATGTGGATTTTAGCACCCGAATGAATTTGGGCTATGAGTTGACCCTACAGCATTCAGTAGCTTTTAATTATTCCCTCTCCAATTTTTCCCGGGAAATTTTTGATGCTGAAAATCCTGAAAGCATAGAAAATCAATTTCCGAAATCCCTTTCTAAGCAAGTAGCAGGTCTCGCTTATAAATTCGATCCCAATGAACGCTGGAGCTCCACCCTCTTCGGAAAATATTATCAAATCACTGCAAAAGGTAGCAAGCAGTACGATTTTGGTCTCCCAACCCAACGTACAGACGATTTCCGGGAATCGCAGAACAGCTTTGGATACGGTCTTGCAACAGCATATTTTTTAATGCCCCAGCTTCAACTGAAAGCTTCCTATGAACTCACCTACCGTATGCCAACAGCCGATGAAATGTTCGGCGATGGATTGTTTATTACCTCAAATCCTGAATTGGGACCTGAGCAAAGTAACAACCTCAACCTGGGCGCATCATATAGTGCTGCTTTGGGAGATGAACATTTCGTCTCCCTGGGGAGCAGTTTCATCTATAGAAAAGCTGAAGATCTAATCTACCAGGTGGTTACAGTGGCTAGTCCGCAGACACGTTTCGATAACCTTAGCGAAACCCAAACCCTGGGGGTAGAGGGAAACTTTGGCTACGAATGGAGTGACTTTTTCCATCTTGGAGGAAATATTACCTTTCAGGATATTACAGATCAGGCAGATTTCATTTACAATGAGTCCTATACAAATACGGGATATCAAAAGAATTTTCAGAAAGGCTTCAGGCTGCCGAACACTCCCTACCTCTTTGGAAATGCAAATGCTAGATTCAGTTTTAAAAATATTTTTTCCGAAGAAGAAAGACTAAATATTTTGTACCGGTATAATTATGTGGAGGAATATTTTCTAAGCTGGGCAGAACTTGGCTCTACAGATTCCAAAAAGGTCATTCCGGCGCAGAATTCCCATGACCTCGAGCTTTCCTATTCCTTTCAAAATGGAAGGTATAATGCTTCCCTGGAAGTTAGGAACTTCACAGACCAGAGGCTGTATGACAAGTATTTCCTGCAAAAACCCGGACGGGCTGTATTCCTAAAGCTTCGTTATGCATTATAAGAATAATTAAACCAATGTTGAACCATAAATAAAAACAAATGTTATCTATTAAAAAAGTTGCAATTCCTGTGCTTGGTCTATTTACCGGGCTCTTATTTTCATCCTGTAGTACAGATGATGCTGAGGAAAATCCAAATCCTCAACCCACAGATGAACCTTATGTGCTTTCCCTTGCAATCCAGGGAAGTGAAGGGAATTTCACCTATTATACAGTTCCTTTTGAAGATGTAATGACTGGAAGCCTTTCTGCTGAAGGAAGAGGAATCGAGCAGCCAGGTTATTTTGATTTCAAACAAATCGATAATACCATCTACAGTATCGGTGGTCTTGATGATGTAAATGTTGTTGGGATTACAAAAAATGCTGAAGGCGAATTGGTACAAACGGGGGATGTGTCATTTACCAACAGCCTTTCGGATATTGTCAAGGCCGATGATAACACTCTGGTCGCTGTAACATTATCTGCAAATTCAGACATGGTTACTTTCCACACACTGGATGAAAACGATGTAAATGTTATAAGTACCGTGACAAGACCTATTTCAGATCTTACAGATGTTGATGTGCCGTCATATTCAGGAATGAGAATAGAAGACGGCCACCTATTTTTAAGCTACTATATAAGTGATCCCAACACTTACGCGACAAATTATACAGATGTTGCCCAGGTAGCAGTTTATTCTTATCCCGGTTTTGAATTCCAAAAGGTCATTACTGATGATCGCGTGGGGCCAATTGGTGGGTTTAATGTGAAGTCTGGCCTAATTGAAGATGAGAACGGAAATATCTTTGCCGTCTCCCATTCCAATCCTGCCAATGGATATAGCCAGTTCACCAATGACAGCGGAATCCTTAAAATTAACAGCGGGGAAACCACTTTTGACCTTGATTACTTTTTTGATGTACAGGAAGTAGCGGGCGGAAATCCTGTTCACCTGATCTATTTAGGCAACGGAAAAGCCTTTGCTGAAATCAATATGGCTGCCAGGGATCAACAAGCCGTGTGGTCAGATAGTCCACTTCAATCGGCTATTATAGATCTGAACAACAAAACAGTTAACTTCATTACCGGTATCCCAGAGCACAATGGTTCCGGAAGAAGGTTGGCCGCATTGCAAGACGGCAATTATCTTTATTTAACCATCCCTGGGGAGCAGGGGGTTTCTGTTTACCGTGTGGACACTACCAACTATACTGCTACAAAAGGAGCAGATGTGGAAGCCAACTTTGTTGCCGGCTTTTTTAAAATTTAAACTTACAACCTGAATTAGCATTTCCTGATTATGAAGCCAAAGAAGAAGAGCAAAAAGAGCCTGTTTAGGAGGATCAATGACTGGTTACATTTGTGGCTGGGTCTTTTCTCGGGAATCATTGTATTCATAGTTAGTATCACAGGATGTTTTTACGCTTTTCAGCAGGAAATAAAGGATGCAATGGAACCCTGGCGGTTTGTGGAAGCCCGTGATGCTGCTTTTGTACCGCCAAGTGTTCTTTTAAATACTGCCAAGGCTCATATGCCGGAAAAAGAACCTACAGGCCTTACCTACAGCAACAAGGAAGGAGCGGCAGCAGTAGGCTATCATACCTTTGAAAACGGAAAAGAAGGTTTTTCTGTCGTGTTCATGAATCCCTATTCCGGGGAGTTCCTTAAGAAAATGCAGACCGAGGGCACAGATGAGTTCGACTTCTTTCACTTTATAATTGACGGCCATCGCGCCTTGTGGCTGCCTTACGAAATTGGTCGTCCTATTGTTGGAATTGCCACCTTGATCTTCCTGGTCATGTTAATTTCGGGACTTATTATGTGGTGGCCTAAAAAGTGGAATAAATCTGGTTATAAAAAGAGTTTTAGCATTAAGTGGAATGGGAAATTTAAAAGGGTAAATTATGACCTGCACAATGTGCTTGGTTTTTATACCCTTATTTTTGCTTTCATCATTGCAGTAACTGGCCTTGTCTGGAGTTTTAAGTGGTTCGAGGATTCTTTGTATTACGTCACTTCAGCCGGGGAAACAAAAGCTGCACATGAGCATCCACATTCCGACCTCTCACAGGCAGGACTGGTGGATAACGAAACCATTCCGGTACTCGACCGGGCTTTTTATAAGGTTATTGCACAGGAGCCAAATGCGCAAGGATTTTATATGACTCCGGTGTTAAAAGATCCTGATGATGCCATTGAGGTCATTGCTTACCAGGATTTCGGTTCCTGGTACAATCGGAATGAATATTTCTTTGATCAATATAACCTTAAGCGATATAGGACAGATGATGATGTTTATGTTGATGCATCTTTTGCCGATCAATTAAGCTTACTAAACTACGACATCCATGTAGGAGCAGTATGGGGATTGCCGGGTAAAATTCTTGCTTTTCTGGTAAGCCTTGTGAGTGCAAGTTTGCCCATCACTGGTTTCCTTGTGTGGTGGAATAAAAAGAAGAAGAAAAATGGCGGGGATAAAAAACAACTTCAAAGAAAAAAGGAATCGAGAGCTTCACTTACTTAAGTCTAAGGTTATTTCTTATTGTATGGTAAGAATTAAATACCGTATAGATTTGAAAAACATAAAGTTTGTTAAAGCGAGACCTATTCGGTGACCAAAAAATTGGCTCCCGCTGGGAGGTGTCTTAAACATTAGGAAATTTAATTTTAGGTCGTTCCCTCCGACTCCACGATCAAGCGCAGCTAAGCTGCGGATTAAAACAGGAAAAACCTGCCAAGCCTTTTCGCTTGAGCAGGTTTTTTTCGTTTTAAGACGCCTGGCCCGCAGGGACAGCAAAAGTATGGCTGACATTTGCAGGATGGAATTCCCTAGGGGAAGACGCAGTCAACCCCAAGAACTCCTTTTTTGAGTACCAAACTCAATCCAAAACCCCGAATCCTAGGATTTACGGGGTTTTTTATTTTTACGAATATCATTTAATATCAAATAATTGCACATTTCTGGTTACCAATCCGGTGACCAATTATTTCGGTGAAAATTGGTGACCAGAACCACCAAAACCCCTAATTTTCAATTATTTAAAAAATATTCAAGTTTCAATTTATGATCAAAAAAATGAGTACTTCTTACCAACTTAGTTTTTAACTTCGAAAAAGCAGGAGTAATATCTTCACATGGATCGTCTAAAACTGGTGCGGGACATGTTCGTTTTTAGTTGTTACACCGGACTGGCATATTCTGATGTAAAAAAAGCTAAATTTTCCCCTTTTTATTTCTAATGGCCCCGGCGAATTTATTTTTCTCTTAATTCTCTTCTTTTCAGTATTTTATTCTACAGAAAACCTGAAAGAAGTTTTTGATCTGTATATCTCTCCCGGTTCAAGAACTACAGAAGGGAAATTCGAATGATTGGGGGAATCGGGAAAGTGTTGGGTTTCGAAACAAAAGCCCGTCATTTTATGATACTTTTTATCAGTCTTGGGAATAGGCAAACTGCCATCCAACCAGTTACCGGTGTAGAGCTGCATTCCTGGTTCGGTTGTAAACACTTCCAGTTTTCGTCCGGAAGTTGGTTGTACAGCTGAAGCCGCAAACCTTAATCCCCTCCCATTTTCATTCAGTATCCAAGTATGGTCATAGCCACTTGCAAGTCTAAGTTGCTCGTCTGCATCCATGATATGCTCACCTAGAGTTTTGGGTTTCCGAAAATCAAAGGCAGTATTACTTACAAGCCTAACCTCGCCCGTGGGAATTACTGATTGATCAACAGGTAAAAATGCATCAGCGTTTATCTCCACCCTGTGATCTAAAACTTTTTCTTCGAAATCTCCTGAAAGATTGAAATAAGAATGCTGAGTAAGGTTCACAATTGTTTTCTTGTTTGTGGTGGCCTCGTATTCGAGATCAAGGGAATTATCTTCGTTTAATTTATACATCACAACCACATCAAGCTTCCCAGGATATCCTTCTTCCATGTCTTTACTGGTGTAGGTCAGCTTTAGAGCATTTGAAGCCGACAATTCCTTTACCGACCACATAACCTTATCAAATCCTTTTTCGCCACCATGGAGGTGGTTCTCTGTGTTGTTCTGAGCAAGAGTATATTTTTGACCATCAAGAGTAAATTCACCTTTAGCAATTCTATTTGAATAACGACCTATAAGTGCTCCAAAAAATGGATTATCCTGTAGGTAATCTTCTGGTGCCTCAAGGTTCAGGACTACATTCTCAAAATTTCCATTTCTGTCGGGCACTTTTAAGGAAGTCAGACGTCCCCCGTAAGAGATTACTTTTAATTCCACACCGTTCTTGTTAGTAAGCTTGTAAATTTTCATAATATTCAATTGTTGAGAAGCATTTAAATCCCCCCTTTATTTCCATCTGTTATGAGTTTGTCACTTCCAGAATTAATTGCTCAACCCAATTCCTGTTGTGCTATAATCACTACTTCCCGTAATTTAAAACGTCTATTTGAAGCCGAAATTAAATTTTAAGAATTTAGCTTTAGCAGGATCTTAGTCGGCCACACTTGCCAACACCATTTGCCGGAATTTCCACCCCGTTTCATCACCGGTATCCCCCTGGGTCTGTTTCAGAATTATTCCAATCACATCTTCCTCCGGATCTGCAAAATACTGGGTGTTGAAATATCCTCCCCAGTCAAAGGTGCCTTCACTACCCAAACCTCCCGCGCGAACACCTTCATCAGTAAGAACAGAGAATGCCAGGCCATGATCTTTATTGGGATCTCCAAAAAGGTCTTTTGCCTGGTCTTTCAAGATGAGATCAACTGTGGTTCTGCTCAAGATCCTGTTTCCGTTAAACTCGCCTCCATTCAAGTACATTTGAAGGAAGCGGGCGTAATCTTCCGCGGTGCTCGTCAATCCTGCCCCGCCGGAAAAGAACATCTTTGCTCCCTTTACAGGATAATCGGGGTCGTAAAAAGTTACCGGGAAATTCTTCCATTCTCCGTTATCCTTGTGCTGCACGGCAACAAGTCTGTCCTTCTTTTCATTTGTCATATAAAATTGTGTGTCCTCCATCCCGAGCGGATCAAAGATCCTTTCCTGTAAAAACTCGTCAAATGGCTGACCCGAAATTACCTCAACAAAATAACCCAGCACATCAAGACCTTCGCTATAATGCCATTCCTCTCCGGGAGTTGCGTATAAAGGCAATCCTGCTAACTTTTTTACATTTTCTTCAATGTTGACCTTGTCTGTGGTGAACAAATCCACAATTCCGGCCTTAGTGTATATTTTCCGGATCCTGTCATCTGAATCTATCCTGCCATATCCCAAACCTGAAGTGTGAGTCAGTAGCTGTCGGATAGTAATTTCCTTTCCTGCAGGTTTCGTGGTGTAGGTAGAATCCTTCTCGTTAAAAGCAGCGATCAATTGAGGATCCTTGAACTCAGGAATGTATTTTGAAATGGGATCATCCAGCCGAAATTTTCCCTCTTCCCACAGCATCATCACCGCGGTGGATGTTATTGCTTTTGTCTGAGAAGCTATTCTAAAGATATCATCCTTTTCCAAAGCTTCGCCCTCGGCATTGGCCATTCCGAAGCTTTTATGATAGACGATCTTTCCATCTTTTGCTATCAAAGCTACAGCTCCCGGAATCTCCTCTTGTGCAATTGCCTCTTTGATCATTTGATCAATTTTTTCCAGGCGCGACTCACTCATTCCTGCTTCCTCTGCAGAAGTTGCGGGAACAAGACCGGAATTCCCAGGATTCTGAGCTGATAAAAGATTCGTTACGAGTAGAAGAAATAATACGTACTTCTGTGGATGAAATAAATTATGTAGCATAACTATAGCTTAAAAATGAAAGACTAAAATAAAAAAATGAAAAGCCATATTCTTCCCCACAGGAGGAGAATAAGCTTTTCAAAAAAACATAACTAACTAACAACTATTCTTCTGTGTCCATAATAGCATTCAGCAAACCGGGATAAAGAGTTTCTCCGGTATTCCTATCAAAAAGGGCAAATCCGAGATCGTTTACATCCCCATTGTCCCAGTATATTGGTACCAGCCCATGTTCGAGGGCAGCTCTGGTTACATATTCTAAATAATACTCACGATAGGCTTCATGTCCCTCAACTCCTTCTCTTTTGATAGCACCATATTCCCCAAGAATGACACCTATCCCTTTATCAATAAAGTTAGTTTTCATTTTCTGAAACTGGTTATCGACATAAGACTCATTTGCCCAGTCCTCAGATTCAGATGCATCATCTCCCCATTGATAAACATTAGAGTTTTCATTCAGTGTAAAATTATAGGGATCATAATAATGTACCTCCATGAACAGTCGATTATCTACCACATCTTCAGGAATGACGGCATAATTTACGGTGTGATTAATATTAGTATTGAATCCCTGAACGACCAGGTGCCTGTAATGATTCCTTCCCCCGGTTTCCCGTACGGTGTTTATGAACGTCTGGTTAAAGCTGTTTTGAACAGTGTAATATTCTTCCGTAGGGGTGCCATAATCGCCTTCCACCATGACTTCATTGGTACCGGCAAAGAGTAATTTGTCTTCGTAATCTCTAAACCGAATTGCAATTTGCTGCCACATGGCGTCAAGGCGTGCGTTAACGTATTCCTGCTCATCGTATGTCGGTTGCATCCAACCGCCATCCCAGTGAATGTTTATAATGGCATACATATCGTTATCCAGAACATAATTAACCACTTCTTCTACGCGATTCATCCAGGTTTCTCTTATCGTGAAATTTTCTGCATCTGAAAATTTACTCCAGGCGACGGGAATCCTTACCGCATTAAAACCGGCAGCTTTAACTGAATCAATAAGGCTTTCAGTTACAACAGGGTTTCCCCATGCAGTTTCTCCCCCAATGGCTTCAAGAGAGTTCCCAAGGTTCCAGCCAATTCCCATTTGATCTGAAAGCTGAACGCTACCCATATCTCTCATTCCTGAATTATCTGGCGGAATAGAAGCTTTCACCTGCTCATCCGGTTCCTCCCCTGCTTCCTGCGTAACCTGAACCTCATCTGTTAAGTCTCCATTGTCTGCACTGATGGTTAAAGTGGCAGACCTGCTTTCAAGTAATTCATTTGGCTGCGCAGTAACCTGGATGTTCATGGTTCCTTCCGAAGCAGGTTCAGAAAAACTAAGCCAGTTTGGTGCACCGGTTATGGTCCAGCCGGTGTTGCTGGTGATCTGCATTCCTTTTGTTCCTCCTGTAGCATTAAAAGCCATGGTTGCAGGAGTAACATTCAGGGATGGGTCTACAATAACAGGATCGTTATCGTCCTCCTGCGAACAGGAAGTAAATCCCGCTACCAACATAAGTAACAGGAGGGTCAACGAAGTAAATTTTATCTTTAGCATGATTGAAATAATTGGTTGTTATTTTCCTTTTGAAATTTTCACCACAAATGCCTTTTCATTTATTGTTTCTGAAGGAGTGGTAATGTGCAGTCCCTGCTCATCCAGCTTGTAAGCTATTTCCCCGGCTCCCAGCACCGAAACCGATCTTATATTTGGAACTTTTCCCCCCAACACTTCCTTAGAAAAAGATTGTAGTGTTACTTTTTTATGGTTCCCGGGCCAGCCCAGGAATATGGCATAGATAGTATCCCCTTTTTGAGTGTAGCGTACATCTTGTGCAGTGTAGCTCAGTTTATCCAGAAACATCCCTGATCTTTCCTGCTTGGTGGGTCCTTCACCATATACCTCCCAGGTGCGGGTGCCGTAGATAGCTTCCCCGTTAATGTCCAGCCATTGTCCTATTTCCAGTAGAATCTCCTGTTGGTTCTGCGGAATGATTCCATTGGCTTTGGGCGAAACGTTTAACATTAAGGCTCCGTTCTTGCTTACAATATCGGCCAAGAGATCAATGATCTCATTAGAAGTTTTCAGGCCAAGGTCATTCGTATAGCTCCAGCTGCCTACAGAAACGGTTTCATCGGTAAGCCAGAATTCTTCAGTCTTGTCTTTCATTCTTCCTTTCTCAAGATCTTCCAGACTCACGGATTTCGGCAGTTCTCCTTCTTTATGAGTAATCACTACCTGCTTGTCATTAGCTTCCGCGTGATTAAAATAGTAGGCTACAAATTGCCTTTTTAAGGAGTCTGGTAATTTATTTAGTTTACTGTCAAAGTAAATTAGATCCGGGCTATAGTTATCAATGACTTCTTTTAATTCCCCCAGCCAATTGCTGTAAAACTGTTCCTTTGGAATGTTCCCGTACATGATGGACAGCAAAGAATCTTCGGAAGCAGTTGGCAACTCAGGATTATAGGGAAAATAAGAGGTGTCGTCCAGCCATTTTGTAGAATCCTGCTGTGCAATCTGAAGGTTTCGTGCTTTATGGAAAGTAGCGACAAATTTCATATCCCTTTCCTTAAGTGCATTTTCAAGAGCTCCTAAAATGTCCTTTTTGGGACCCATGTCTACGGAGTTCCACGGATTGATCTCGCTGTCCCAGTTGGACCAGCCATCGTGATGAATGGCTACAATACCGCCGAACTTAGCACCGGCCTTTTTCCAAAGTTCTGCCCAGGAATCGGCATCAAATTCTTCAGCTTTGAACATGGGCACGTAATCGTGATACCCAAATTCTGAATGAGGGCCGTAGGTTTCCACGTGATGCTTATATTCGTTGGTCCCTTCTATGTGCATGTTCCGCGGATACCAGTCGTTGGCATAAGCCGGAACCGAAAGAACGCCCCAATGCGCATAGATCCCGAACTTGGCATCCTTAAACCATTCCGCAGTCTCATCGTACTTCGCGAGCGAATCCCAGTCTGCAGTATATTTCTCTTGCTGTGGCTCCACAGCGCTATCCTTCTGATTATTTTCTCCACAAGCCGACAACAGTAGCAGAGAAAGAATTATGGTAAATCTTAAGTATTGCATAATTTCTTATTTCTTCCTGAAATTTTCCGTCAAAGCTTCAGGAAAGGGGTTCCAAAAATGCCATTTTTGGAACCCCTTTCCTGAAGCCTTTTTTATTTCACCTGAACAACTACTTCCTCCAGAATATTCCGGGAAGAATTACCCAGCTTGAGGGTATAAGTGCCGGGTTCTACAGTCCATTGCCCGTTATTCATATCATAGTAAGCCAGGTCCTTCACCGGAACATCAATAGTCACCGTTTTTGTTTCGCCTTTAGTTATGTTTGCTTTGTGGAAACCTTTAAGCTCCTGCGCCGCCCGCTCTACTTTGGAATCTGATTTTGAAACATAAAGCTGCACCACTTCTTTTCCGTCAAAGTCTCCGGTGTTCTTCACATCTACAGAAACCTGAATAGTTTCATCTCCTGCATAAGCTTCCTTTTTGTCCACTTTTGCATTGGAAAAATCAAAATTGGTATAAGAAAGTCCGTAACCAAAAGGATACAAAGGCTCCACATTTTTGGTGTCAAACCAGCGGTAACCCACTAAAATTCCTTCATCGTAGGTGGCAACCTCGTCTCCGGGGAAGCTGTTGTTGGCATGTGCAGGGGAATCCTTTAGGTCTTTAGGCATGGTCCAGGGAAGTTTTCCGGAAGGGTTTACTGTACCAAGAAGTACATCTGCCAGGGCATTACCGCCTTCAGAACCATTGAACCAGCTCCATACAAGTGTTGAAGTTTGTTGTTCGATATTTTCAATGTCAAAAGGAGCACCGGCAATCATCACAACTATAGTATTAGGATTGGCCTCCATTACCTTCTCGATCAATTCTTCCTGTCCAAAAGGCAGATCAAGACTGGCTCTATCTGAAGCTTCTGTCTCATAATCACGGTTAGATCCCGCAAAGATGATGGCAAGATCAGAATTTTTCGCAGCATTAACGGCCTCTTCGAGCAGTTTCGGATCCAGCTCATCCATGGTTACAGGTCCATCGAGAGTAATGTCACCAAACTTTGCTTTTTCGGTTTTGGAATAGCGCTCCAGGTAACCCGGGGCATGGTTTATTTTCACCGATTCTGGCAATCTGTTTTGAAGTCCTTCAAGCGGAGTCACCTCTCGGGTTGTCTTTACCCCGGCACCAAAACCTCCCAGTGCATTTTTCTTTGTTGCGTTATCCCCTATTA
This sequence comes from Salinimicrobium sp. TH3, assembly GCF_026676115.1. Classification (GTDB taxonomy): domain Bacteria; phylum Bacteroidota; class Bacteroidia; order Flavobacteriales; family Flavobacteriaceae; genus Salinimicrobium. The sequence continues at coordinate 270,659 of NZ_JAPONB010000005.1, forward strand.
CCGCAATACTCTTAATGCCGTCCAGCTTTAAAGGCAGCATGTTTTTGTCATTTTTGAGCAGCACCACAGATTCTGAAGCAATGTTATAAGCATCTTTAAAATGCTGTTCTGTTATTCTGGCGCCTTTTGCACGACCGGTAGTATCGATGCTCTTGATGTTATACATCAACCTTAACACCCGTCTTACATGTTTGTCAACTTCTTCTTCAGCAAGTTCTCCAGATTTTACAGCTGCAATAAGAGGATCGGCAAAGTAGAACTCATTAAAAGGACCGGGAGTTCCCATCTCTACATCGGCTCCGGCCTTTAAGGCTTTTACCGTGCTGTGGATAGCAGCCCAGTCTGAGATCACAATTCCCTTAAAGCCCCATTCATCGCGCAGTACATTCTGCAGCATGTATTCATTTTCATTGAGATAATCTCCGCGGAATTTATTGTAAGCGCCCATCACACTATAGGCATGAGCATCTTTGATCGCAGCTTCAAAGGCTGGTAGATAGATCTCTCTAAGCGTTCGTTCATCCATTTGAACATCTACGGTACCACGATTGGTTTCCTGGTTGTTCACAGCATAATGCTTGATACAGGCTGCTACATCATTTTCCTGAACCCCCACAATGTAAGGCACGGTGATCTGTTTATTTAGAAATGGATCTTCTGAAAAATATTCGTAGGTACGGCCTCCCAGCGGAGTCCTGATGATATTAAAGGCAGGAGCCAGCAAAACATCTTTATTACGCTCGCGGGCCTCGGCACCTATGACACTCCCAAAAGTATGCGCCAGTTCAGGACTCCAGGTAGCTGATAATCCGGCGCCTGCAGGAAGATAAGTAGCGAAATCATTGTCCCAACCGGCAGGTGCCCATGAGTCGCGTGAAATTTCTTCACGAACTCCCAAGGGTCCATCGGCCATTGTGAGCTCCGGAATTCCCAGTCGGGGTACACCCGAAGTCGCAAACATACTTGTGCCATGCAGCATTCCGGCTTTTTCTTCAAGCGTCATCTGAGAGATCAAATTTGTGATCTCCTCTTCGTATTCCATGCTGAGCGGTTCCCCTTCAAAAATGGCTTTTTCCTGAGACGTTCCTGCAACGGCAATATCTCCTCCTCCCGCATTGTCATTGCACGCCGTAAAGCTCAAAATGCTGAAAAGGCCTACTAAGGGTATAAATTTATTTTTCATGTGATTCTTATTTTTGAATAGGTAATTTTTTTGTTAGATAAATTTTATCGGAAGCGCCGCCCACCTGGATTTCAATGTTTCCATTTTCCAGTTCGAACTGCTGATTTTCCACGTTCCAGTATTTAAGATCTTCAGCTTTCAGCGGAAGGTCAACTGTTACGGTTTTCCCTGCCGGTACCGCCACCCGCCGGAATCCTTTTAATTCTTTTATGGGTCTTTCTACTGAAGAATTTAAATGCTTCACATAAAGCTGAACTACTTCTTCCCCGTCCATCTTCCCGGTGTTCCTGAGTTTCACTTTTACAGTGGCAGTCTCACCATCCTGGAAGCTGTTTTTATCCACCTCAAGGTTTTCATAGCTGAAGTTAGTATAGCTTAATCCGTGGCCAAAGGCGTAAAGGGGATCTCCCTCAAAATACATATAGGTTCTTCCATTCCTGATGTTGTAATCCATCAACGGCGGAAGATCTGTAATGCTTTTCACCCAGGTCTGCGTCAGTCTTCCTGCCGGGTTATAGTCTCCAAAAAGTACATCTGCGAGGCCGTTCCCCAATTCCTGACTGTTCTGCGTCATGTGCACAATCGCCGGCACGTTCTCCTCTGTCCAGTTAATGGCATAAGGAAAACTGCTGATGAGGACTGCCACAGTTTTTGGATTCGCCTGATGTACAACTTTTATGAGATCTTCATATTCCAGGCTTAGCGATTGACGATCAACAGACTCTTTGCCTTCACTCGGCACAGGACAATCTGCCCAGCCGGCGTCGCAAACAGGATGATTTCCTACCAGCACAATGGCAACATCTGCCTCTTTTGCGATACGGGCAGCCTTTCCATCTGCATTGTTTTCAGCAGTTAGAATTTCCACGTTTTCTCCAACTTTATTCCTGATGCCTTCAAGCGGAGTAACCCGATACGGCGGAGTACCACTGTACCAGTCGAGCAAAACTTCATCTGCTCTGTTTCCGATTATCGCGATAGTTTTGATCCTGTTTTTGTTTAGTGGCAAAAGACCCTCTTTTGGATCGTTTTTCAGCAGTACAATGGATTTTCGGGTGGCTTCAAGTGCCAGCTGTTTATGAGCTTCAGTGGTCCATGGATCTATAGTGTCTTTTCCGGTGCCAATTTTAGCGTACGGATTTCCTTCCGAAGGATCCAGCATGCCGAGTTTCAGCATGACACGATAATTCCCACGGAGAACCTCATCGATATCGGCTTCAGTTAAGTAGCCATTGGCAATTGCGCCGTAAACAGCTTCGGTATATTCATCCAGGAACTGATTGATCCCGGCTTTGATCACGGCAGCGGCCCCCAGATACTTGTCTTCGTAATATTTGTGGTCTGAAAGCAACAGCTTAAAAGCTCCTCCGTCTGTGCAAATGATCCCATTCTGTCCCCACTCATTTACTGTAATTTCCTTGAGCATAGGATGCACCGTTGCGGGGATGCCGTTCACTTTATTGTAAGCGGCCATGTACGCCCGGGAACCACCTTCTAAAATGCCCTTTTTGAAGGGTAAAGCATAATACTCTCTCCACAACCGCTCATCAAAATCTGAAGAAGTGTAGGTACGGCCGTCTTCATTGGAGTTCGCGAGGAAGTGCTTCATTAAAGAAGCCGTTTGCCAGTAATTGGAATCCTCTCCCTGAAGTCCTTTTACAAAAGCAACTGTGAGCTCCCCTGCCAAAAATGCGTCTTCACCGTAACTTTCTTCGGTGCGGCCCCAACGGGGATCTCGGGCGAGATCTGCATTTGGCGCCCGCACTACAAGTCCGCCATGGTTGTATTTCTGAAATGCATACCGGGTTTCCAAACCTTCAGCAGCCGCAACTTTTTGGATCAATTCCCTATCCCAGGTTTCCCCCAATCCGTAAGCCTGCGGAAATGTTGTGGTGACCTGCACTTCACGGTTTTTCCCTTCCCAGCCGGCAGGTCCGCCTAAAGCAAGTCCATGCAATCCTTCCACATGACCCGTCCCTTTTACTCCCAATCTTGGGACCGAAGGATTTGTACTCAGCGCACTTATTTTTTCATCGAGCGTCATGAGCGACAACAGGTTGTCTATTCGCTCTTCGTCATCCAGCTGCGGATTTTGAAACGGATACTCAAAAGCCTGCTGCGACCAAAGCGGAAGGGTCAGGGAAAACAGGATGTAAAACAGATACTTTTTCATGTTTTGCTATTTTCAGAAGCAGCGACTACAACTTCTTAAACCTTATCGCTGTGCCTCCACTTTCACCGAGATTCAGCATAAATTTGTCGGTCGCAGTTACTTCTTTTTTGCTTATTTCCAATTCCATTGGATTATTCTGATATCCGGTTCCTTCGGCATCGGCATAGATCTGAGCTTCATAATTTGCTCCTTCATCTAAAAATGAGAGGTCGATCTCCAGATCCCGGCTTTCTTCATTGGTTATGCTTCCAAGGTACCAGTCGTCGCTGTCAATATCTTTTCTCACTGTGGTAATATATTCTCCAATCTCTCCATTGAGAATCTTTGTATCCTCCCAGTTAACAGGAACATCAAGCAGGAACTGGAAAGCTGGTTTATCAACGTAATTCTCTGGCAGGTCGGCAAACATTTGGACAGGAGAGAAGACCGTTACCAAAAGTGCAAGTTGTTTGGCTGTGGTGGAATGTACATTCCTGCCGGGATAACCCTGACTGATCTCCACATCGAAAATTCCGGCAGTGAAATCCATAGGCCCCGACAAAAAACGGGTAAATGGAAGAATGGTGACGTGGTCCGGAGGGTTACCTTCACTCCATGCATTATATTCAATTCCACGCGCGCCTTCACGAGCCATCATATTAGGATAAGTTCGGCGTTCGCCTGTGTCCTTTATAGGTTCATGGAAATATACCGTAAGATTATATTCCGCTGCTTTTTTTAGAATGTCCCTAAAATAGTTGACACCAAACTGACCGTGATGCCACTCCTTCATGTTGAGTTTAGAACCAACGTGACCTATTTTCACACTTTTGACTCCTACTTTGTTGTAAAGAGCAAAAGCGCTGTCCACCTGTTTCAGGTAGTTGTCAATATTGGAACCGGTTTCATGGTAACCTACGATTCGCACCCCGTTTTCGGCAGCATAGTCGGTTACTTCCTGGAGATCAAAATCATCTGTGGAAGTGGTGAAATCGAACTCATGCATATGGCTCTCATACCATTGTGGAGTCCAGCCTTTATTCCAGCCTTCAATCAGCAAATTGTCTACTCCCAGTTGCTTTGCATAATCAATATGTTCTTTGGCATTTTTGGTGGATGCCCCATGATCTGGCCCTTCCCAAAAAGTGTATTTTCCAATGTGCATTCCCCACCAGATGCCAATGTACTTATAAGGCTCGATCCAGCTGGTATCTTCGATTTTATTTGGCTCGTTAAGGTTAAGGATCAGGTAAGAAGTGATGAGATCTTTAGGTTCTTCTCCAATTTGTAAAGTTCTCCAGGAAGTGGTAAAGGAATCTGTGGTGCGGACTTTCACTCCGTCAGCCCAGGGCACGAGATCAATTTTAAGTTCAGTGCCTTCCTGCGGAAATAATGTGTAGCTGGCAAAATCGGTAAGATTGGCCTCATGAAAACTCAGGGCAAGTCCGCTTTCACTTTCAATGGTGAGCGGCGTATGTACAGTATCCAGTGCGCTTACCGGAGAAGCTTCATACAGATTCTCATAACGTTGTTCATGGTACGCAGGGATCCACCAGGCTTTGCCATCATCTTTTAAATTGAAAGTGGTGAGTTCATCCATAATAAAGATGCTGTCCTTAATTCCCTGCTCCGGAAAAACATATCTGAAAGCGATCCCATCATCAAAAGCGCGGAACTGCACCTGCAGTTTTCTTTGCTTTCCGGATTTCTCCTGAAGGTTCACCAGCAACTCATTATAACGGTTCCTGATCTCTGCCTTTTCTCCCCAAACCTGTTCCCAGGTTTCATCTTTTGAAGTCTCTTCCACTCCGGTTATCTCAAAATTGTTTCCGAGGGTGTCGTTGTCTTTAAAGACAAAACCCATTTCTGAGGAGCTAATAATCTCATTGCCTCCATGGAAAACCGAATACCTCGGATTTTCATTTTCCAGTTCAAAAAAGATTGTGTTCTGTCCTCCCGGAGAACTTAGCTCGTAACTATTTTCCGGTTGATTACAGCCCACAAGAGCTAAAAAGATCGCCGGAATTATGCTTAATTTCTTTATCATGATATTCTTAATCATTGCCGCCAATTTGTGACTGAGACTCTCTACAGACAGCATTTTCAATTATTAATTTATTTCTTCCATTCAGTTTTAAAGGTAGTCTGACCCTTCAGCGGATTTTTCAGAACTTCAAAGGAATTTCCCTTTTTAGACACTCTGATAATTTCAGCTTTTTCCCCTTCAGGCAGATATACTTTTCCTGTTGCAGAACTGACATTGTCGCTGGCGAAAACCTTCAGCTGAATATTTTTCCAATCCATATCCTGGGTCGACTGTGCAAGTTTTATATGTGGGATCACTGCTCCGTCTTTTACCAAGGCGATAATAGGTACTTCACCAGCCTTGATGGTATGCCAGCCGCTCTCGTAAACTTTTCCTGATTGATAATCAACCCATTTTCCTGGAGGTAGATATACTTCCCGCTCAGTGGTTTCTTCAAAAAGTGGCCCCACCAGCATATCAGATCCAAATAAATACTGATCATCAATTAACCAGGATCCCGGATCATTAGGGAATTCAACGAAGAGCGCTCGCATCATTGGAAGCCCCTGTTCTGAACTCTCTTTTGCCTGAGCATAGATATAAGGCATTAATTCATACCGCATATTATCAGCTTTTCTAAAAGCTTTCAGGAAACTTTCATTGTAAAGCCATGGTTCTGTTGGTGGTTCGCCGTGACTTCTCACGTGCGAAGAAAGCATTCCGAAGGGAGTCCAGCGGCGATAAAGATCTTCGGGGGCGGCAGTTACAAATCCGCCAACATCATGACTCCAGAAGGTGAATCCGCTCAACCCAAGGGAAAGTCCGCCGCGTAAAGTAGCCGACATGGCAGTATTGGTCGTAGCCGCGTCGCCACCCCAATGTAACGGGTAACGCTGGCTACCGGCCCAGGTACTTCTTGCCCAAATAAGGGAATAACCTTTTTCTTTTTTAGTGAGTTCGGCCACGGCCTTGTTGTAACGCAACGGGTACAGGTTGTGTTCGTAGAAGCCAGTGCGACCGGAATGATATAATCCTGTTGCGGGTGCAGCTTCTCCAAAATCTACTTTAAAAACACCCACTCCCTGATCAAATAAGTGCCTCAGTTTCCCCTGATACCAGGTCACGGTTTCAGGATTGGAAAAATCGAGAACAGCATCTTCGTAAGGAATGTTGCCCTTACGATCTTTAACCGCAAGACCTTGTTCTACTATCTCGTCAAAAAGGGTATTTTCAGGAGTAAAATATGGCAGCTGCCAAAGCGATACATGGAAGCCATCTTCTTTCATGTCTTTCATCATGTCTACGGAATCTTCAAAACGATCGGCCGCAAATTCGTAGTTGTTCCTCCAGTCCACATCAAACCAACCGGTATCAAAATGTATCACGTCACTCGGGATCTTATACTTCCGAAGATTTGATGCAATTTCTCGGCCTTCTTTTTCCGAAAAATAGGTGATACGGCTCATCCAGAAACCGAAGGACCAGAGTGGCGGCATTTCAGATTTTCCGGTGAGGTCGGTGTATTCATCAAGAATGTCTTTTGGTTCGCCGAGGAAGAAGAAAAGATCGGCAACATCATCGCCCAGCATCATGTTATTGGCAGCATTGAAATATTTTCCGAAGTCAACAGTAATTGGCGAGGAAGTATGCATAAAAACTCCGTAGCCACGGTTGCTCATGTAGAACGGAATAGGCTTGTACATAGTTTCATTCTGAACCCCGTTCGCATCATCCACCCAGAGCACTACTTTTTGGCCGCGCTTGTTGAACTGCGTAAAAGATTCGCCAAGGCCGAAGATCTTTTCTCCCGGCTCAAGGCTCAACACGGCTGCCATACTACGGGAATAATCGCTGTTTCTTCGCACGTATGAGAAAGGCAGCACGGGAGTGTAAGTGTTAGTAACATCGCTGCTGTGAAGTGTACTGGTTAGTAATTTCCCGTTCCCGTCATATAGCTTTACATGCCAGGGTTTTGAAAGAATCTCTACTCTTCCATTCGGGTTCGAGTAGCTATGACCACCTTCGATCTTTGAATATTTCCAGAGTTCAGGGCGGTTTGGAGCAATACCATCAATAAGCATTAGCGACTCTTCCTGCTTGTGGAACTGTGGTCCCGAAGCCATCTTTATCCGTACAGTTCTATCAGAGACAAATTGTATTTCGAAAGGTAGTTCGGGAGAAACCTCATATTCGGTTGTAGGGAATTCATTGGCTTCAACGGGAACAGGCCGCATGAGCATGTTGTTGAAAGCCTGCCGCGTCTGATAATCGTTCCGTAAATATTTTACGGTACCTTTTCCGGTTTTTGGATCAAAATTCACCAGTTCATCGGCAAAATAAAAGGTGTTATTGTAATCGACAAAGTCTTTGCTTACATCTACCGGAGTGTTAAGGATATCAACTTCCTGAAGCTGTGCTTTGGCACCTGTACTTCCTGAAACTGCCAGGATAAGAGCAAGTCCCAGCTTTTGTAACCAGCCGTTTTTCATTGTTGTGGTATTATGGATTAGGGGAATCATTTCTATTCTAAATTTATTGTAGTGGTTGCTTTTTGAAGACCATCTGCAGTAGCGGTCACTTCTACCGGACCGGCTTCTTTTCCGGCACGAATGACCACCAGAACTTTCCCATTTAAAGCTGAATGTGAAGCTCCTTTAAAGGACTCGTGGCTGGTAGGATCGCCGCTGGCGACAGCTTCTATTTTTCCACCGCCTTTTACTTCAAAATGAACAAGGTTATTCGCCCGGGGTGCTAGGGTGCCTTTCTCATCTGTGATATTCACAGTTATAAATGAAAGGTCCTGCCCATCGGCTTTGATCGTACTTCTATCCGGCTGCAGAGTCAGTTTTGCAGGTTCTCCGGCGGTTTTCACTTCTCTCTCAAGAACTACCTGTCCGTCCTTCCTGGAAACCGCCTTTAAAATGCCTTTTTTGAAAGGGAAGCGCCACATCACATGCAGGTCATCTCCCTCTTTTCGTTTGGTGCCCATAGATTCTCCGTTCAGGAAAAGTTCGACCTCATCGGCATTGTTGTAATATGCCCAAACATCAACGATCTGTCCTTCCTCCCAATTCCAGTGTGGCAAAAGATGCAGAACAGGTTCGTCTGTCCATTCACTTTTGTACATGTAGTAAGTATCCTTGGGAAATCCTGCGAGATCAACAATTCCGAAGTAAGAACTTCTGGAAGGCCAGGTATAGGGAGTAGGTTCTCCGAGATAATCGAAGCCTGTCCAGATGTAGAATCCGGAAAGGAAATCATGTTTTTTAATGATCTTCCAGGTCGCTTCATGAGTGGATCCCCAGGGCGTCCTCACCTGATCGAAAGCTGATATTGTATTGTCCGGATTTCCTCCGTCAAAAGGAATATCCCAGCGCACCGGCCATATCTTTATAGTATCTGAAGGAAATTCGTAATGTCCTCTTGTAGCCAGAGCCGAAGTAGTTTCGGTGGCAATAAAAGGGGTATTCGGGAAGTTTATCTGGTGCTTTGGATAAGTCTGATGCGCATAATTGTACCCGATCAGATCCAAAGCTCCCGAACCGGCAAGGGCATTAGGTTGCTGTGGTTCATCAAACTGAAGAGTTACGTCCTGATCGCCCGTGTGGATAGGCGGATTCATTCCGGCGGTCACGGGACGGGTAGGATCTACTTCTTTGGTAATACGCGCCAGTTCCCTGCCTATTTCGGCACCTCTTTCGCTCCACTGCTCGGGCACCTCATTCCCAATGCTCCAGATAAAAACACTGGGATGATTGCGGTCCCGAAGGATCATATCTCTCATGTCCCGCTCATGCCATTCTTCCCAATAATTGCTGTAATCACTTTCAGTTTTGGCTCTTTCCCATATGTCAAAGGACTCATCCATCACGATAAATCCCATTTTGTCTGTTAGTTCCAGAAGTTCAGGAGCCGGCGGGTTGTGTGCGGTTCTAATTCCGTTGACGCCCATTTCCTTCATGATCTCCAGCTGTCGTTCAATGGCTCTTTTGTTGACGGCGGCACCTAAAGGCCCAAGATCGTGATGATTGTTCACACCTTTGATCTTCACCTGTTCGCCATTCAGAAGAAAGCCTTCTTCCAGATCAAACCTGAAATCCCTGATCCCAAACTGCGTGGTATATTGATCGACAATCTTCCCATCCACCTTAATTCTTGTCACGGCGGAATAAAGCTGCGGGTCATCTACAGACCAAAGATTAGGCTGCACAACCTTTATTTGCTGAGTAACTTCTGAAGTATCCTGCACCTGAATCTCAAATTCTGAAGCAGCTGAATTCACCTCCTGATCCTTGTAAAACAAGGAGGTCTCTAAAATGCCATTTTTGACACCGCTGTACTTGTTTACCAGTTTCACCTCAACCTGAACCAGGGCGCTATCCCTGCTCACCTCGGGTGTAGTAACAAAAGTTCCCCAAAGAGGTACGTGTAATTGATCTGTCTGTTCCAGCCACACATTCCTGTAAATCCCCGAACCTGAATACCAGCGGGAATTCGGCTGATCCGAATTATCAACCTTTACCAAAATTTCATTCGGCTCATTTCCGTAGTTGAGGTAAGGAGTAAGGTCATATTGGAAGCCAATGTAACCGTTAGGCCTGTTGCCGAGGTAATTCCCGTTGATCCAGACTTCACTGTTCTGGTAAATTCCGTCAAAAGTTACAGCTGTCAAATTTGTACTGTCACTTTCTTCAAGGGTAAAGTTTTTTTTGTACCAACCAAGTCCGCCGGGAAGTGCTCCACCGCCGACTCCTGCTGGATGTTCCGGACTAAACTCTCCTTCTATGCTCCAGTCGTGAGGAAGGTTAAGGGTTCTCCAATTGGCTTCAGAAGAACTCATTTTTAGAGAGTCCCCCAAAAAGAATTGCCAGTCTTCATTGAAAGAGATTTTTCTTTCGGGTTTAGAGGCTTCAGAATGATTATCACAGGAGTAAATGAAGTTCAGAAAAAGAACAACTAATGCAGGAAAAAAATATCTCTTTTTAGTCATGGAAATTCAGTTAACAAGTGGCCTTTTCAGAAAAAACAGACCGGAAAATTATATGCTGAAGCAAAAAGAAAGAAGTTTTAAGTGGTTAAAACTCCTTTCTTTTCTAAATTCAGCAATTCAAACAACAACTTACTTCAACTAATTATTAGTACATAAGGATTTCGTCAATGGTAGCAGTAACAGCATCCATGTCGGTAATATCTGTGGCTAAACCAATAACATCTACGACAAACACAAGTGCACCTTCGGCTGGGCTTGCTGCTTCAAAAGTCACGGTATAGGTCCCATCTCCATTGACCGTTATGAAATCACTGTCTCCCGATGGGGTCCAATCGGTATCAGCAAAATAGATCTTCGCGTTATGAGATCCTGTAGCGTCAATCCCACTTAAGGTAAAGGTCACTTCTATCCTGTCACTAAAAGCAACTTCGGACGGATTTAATCCCGGATCTTCTTTTGTAGCTCCAAAATCATTGAATAGTTCCAGGCGTAAATTACCGTTCTCTTCAATGTCTCCTATTATAAGCTTCGAGTTATCAAAATTTAAAGCGGTAGGCTCGGTATTTCCATCTCCGTCTCCATTACCATCTCCTTCTCCGCCATTGCTCCCCAGGACGTAGTGGAAAGCCAGCCATTCATCTTTAGCAGCGTCATAGCTTGTTCCAAACCAAATTCCTTTGGTCGCAAAGTCATCAAAGGCTTTGACTACTTTGAGGGTGTTGGTAGCAGGACTCATCCAGTGATCTTTTACCCCAAGCAGGCTCATTCCTTCTTTAAGGACTACTTCGTTAGTTTCTTCGTTGATGGTGAAGGTACCGGAAGTTTCAACTCCATTCTGGTATTTGGTGTACGTTTGCCCTCCCCATTGATCAAACCTGATCCAGGAGTTTTCGGCCATTGCATCCCAATCTGCATTCCATCCCCAATCCCTGGAGCCATCTGCATTTTCTGTCCAGCCAATTCCTCCAGTTATCCAGTCAACCGGATTTCCGGTAGCATCAAGCTCCCAGTATCTTCCGGAGGAAGGTCCGCCGGTTAACATTTGCAGTAATTCCCCAGGTGCGAACTCAGGATCAAAACCTTCATCTATAGTTGGTTCTTCTACTTCGGGCACATAGTTTTCCTTGTATTCTTCAGAAACAAAATTGTACACCAGCATTGCAGCACCATCACAATCATCACGACGAAGCACACCAAGTTGCATAGCATCTTCGGTAAGAGAGAATATTCTAATGTTCCCCCAATTATCTACACAGGCATCGTTGCTCTCGTTGTGTAGTATTTCAGCATCGTTTAGAGTAAGGGTGTAACTATTCTTATCGAGATAAAAAGTACCGCTTTGTTCCCCTAGTGCCGGTAACATGTTGTGGTCTACAGTTACATAAGGTCCGCCCTCAAGGCTAAAGGTCATAGAACCATAATCTCCTGCGGGCATTAGCCACTGGTTCCCTGCCCAGTCTGGTTGCCAGTTCCAGCAATCTCCACCTTCTTCGTAACAGCCATCATTACCACCTTCGAGCCATCCATTATCTGTTCCATAGAAATAAAGAGGGCCGTTGAAGTAGATAGATTCTCCATTTTCATTAAGGTCAAGATACCAGGTTTTAGATTCTCCGTTACCACCGGTGAGCTTCGTCCACAATGGATCGTTAACATAACTGATGTTATCCTCAGTAACCGATACCGTGACCGGCTCCAGATCTACAACCCCTCCGGGAGTGATCACATTAAGGTCAATGGTATATTCTCCCTGAAAGGCATAGCGAACAGTATCAACAGCCCTGGTAGATCTTCCTGTACCATAATTCCATACCGGTGTTGCACCGGGAGTATTGAATTTAAGGATCACTGTATTTCCTCCCGGATCTATATCATAATCCTGAATGATCTCATAATCTATTTGAGAAGGATCCAAAGTGTCTCCTAAACTATATTCATCTGGCTGACATGCGGTGAAGACCAGCGCCGAAACCAGTAGAAAACTTATAAATGCTTTTATTTTTTTCATAATACTTCAGTTTAAATCATTGGACTACCATCCTGGATTTTGCACCAGTACACCATCTGACAATGTTATTTGGTTATTCGGGATTTGCTGAAGACCTCTTGTGGTTTGAATATTGGAAGCCGATATGGTCTTTTGTGCTTCAACTCCCCCATTGAGTACCGTTGTACTTACAGCTATTTCTGCTGCAGCTTCACTTACACCTCGTCTAAGCAGGTCCCAGTATCTTAGTCCTTCAAGAGCAAATTCCAGTCTTCTTTCTTTTTGAAGACTTTCCTGGGTAAGTGTAAGAGATGTAAAATCATCCTGATATGCCCGCTCACGTACTTGATCAAAGTATGCCTGCGCATTAGAACTACCCAACTCGGCTGCCATCAAAAGAACATCGGCATAGCGAACTACGTAGAAGTCCTGGAATTGTCCAATCATAAAATCGGTTCCTCCCAACTCTACAGCAAGGCTTCCGCCATCTTCGGTAGCTAAGGGCGTGTACTTTTTACTGTAGTAGCCGGTATACTCTCTTTGGCTCTGGATCTTATCAAAAGAAATATCTTCCTCCTCAACAGCTATAATAGAAGCCTCTCTGCGGGTATCTGCAGGATTATAGGCATCATACAGTTCTTCTGTCACGGTAACTCCCCAGCCGTTAGCGTATGGATATTGAGTAAACTCCCTCATCCCAAGCATTACCATCCAGTGATTACCATCTGTGTTTCCATTATAATCGCTGGTAAAGGTGTGTTTTACCGAGAAGACTATCTCCTGGTTGTTCTCTCCTGCAAAATTATCAAGAGATGCAGCAGGCCAAAGTGTAGCATAATCTGCAACCAGTCCATGACCACTATTCTGTATCACATCTTCAAGGTGTTGTAAGGCTTCTGATTGGCTCACAAGTCCTACGAGGTCTGATGCACTGTAGTATCCGGTGTAATAAAGATACACTCTTGCCAGCATTGATTTTGCAGCCCATTTTGTAACTCTTCCGGGTTGTACGGTGTTGTAGGCAACTGCAGGAAGATTTTCTGCCGCAAAGGAAAGATCTTCTGCAATTACAGAATATACTTCTTCGGGTGTTGCCTGTGGCATATTCTCTGAACTGGCTTCGGTTAACAGAGGAATATTTTCCCACAATTTAACCATCTGAAAATATAGATAGGCCCTGATAAACCTGGTTTCAGATTCAACTTGATTTCGCTTTTCGGGATTTTCACTCCAATCAATCTGGTCCATCTTACTAAGAAGAACGTTGGCCCGATAAATACCCCTGTAATAAGCTACCCAAAGCGGCTCGTAAAGATTGGCATCTGTAGGAGAACGACTGATGTCGAATTCATCCACGGCCTGGAAAGTAAAAGTATCAGCATTTCCTGTTCCGCCGTACATATTATCTGAAAGGATCATGCTTGCAAGGGGGTAGCTCAAACCGCCAACTCCCCCAACTGCAGCCTGCATTCCATCATAAACCCCTACCAGAGCCGCATCTGCATCCTGCGGCGTCCTGTAAAAATTTTCATCTGTTACTTCTGTGATGAGTTCTGCATCAAGAAAATCTTTTGTGCAGGAAACTGTTGCCAGCATTCCTAATAACAAAAAGAAGGTTATTTTAAATCTTTTCATGCTGTTTTTTATTAAAATGTTACGTTTAGTCCTACTAATAAAGTTCTTGGTCTTGGATAGTAGCCCAGATCGACCCCTGATGAAAATGCAAAGGTGTCGTTTGATATTCCATATCCTACTTCGGGATCCATTCCATCGTACTTAGTGAAGGTGTAGAGATTTAAGGCCGATAAATAAAGTCTGAATTTTTCTACTTTGAATTCATCTGTAAGATTTGTAAGGTCATATCCAAGAGTTATATTGCTGATCCTGAGAAAATCCCCGTCCTGTACATAAAGATCTGAAAACTTAGAGTAGTTCCTGTTATCCAGGGTCACCCGTGGGATGCTGTTTGTTGAACCCGGACCTGTCCATCGTTCAAATACTGAGGTTGTGTAGTTAGCAAACTGGCTCGCCTGATTCCTGTAGGATTGAACAAGTTGATTCCCAGCCACCCCATTTGCAAGAAATGTGAAATCAAGACCTTTGTATTCGAAATTTACATTAAAACCATAGGTAAAGTCAGGGTTTGGATCTCCAATATTGACTTTATCCTGATCATTAATAATTCCGTCATTGTTCTGATCGATAAAAATGACATCTCCCGGACTTGCATTTGGCTGAATTAATCTGCCGTTTGCCACATAATTTCTCACTTCCTCTTCGGTTTGAAAAACCCCACCGGTTTCAAGTCCCCAGAAGTAGCCCAGCGGATACCCGCTCTGGGCACGGTAGAATTCAGGTGCGTTGTCAAATAATTGATTTGTTTCTCCATGAATTATTCCATCATCTGTTGGGATATTTCCAACTTCATTCTGGTTATATGCTCCGTTGACGCCCACGTTATAGTGAAAGTCCCCTATACTGTTGTTATAGGAAAGAGCAAGTTCGACACCTGTGTTGGTTACGTCACCTCCGTTAATAAAAGGTGCACCGGCACCGGCAGTAGCCAGGATAGGCGCCAAAATAAGCCAGTCTTTGGTAGTTTTCTCATAAAGGTCAAGAGTAACACTCAAAGTATTCTGAAGTAATCGGGCATCTAAACCAAAGTTTATTTGTTCAGAAGTTTCCCACTGCAGACCAGGATTTGCCAATCTGTTTGGATAAGCTCCCGGAGTAAGTACTCCTTCTTCATTTCCAAAAATGTAATTTGTATTGGCAAAAGTTACAGGAGCAAGGTATTGGAAGGCAGCCGAGTTTTGGTTACCTACCTGCCCCCAGCTGGCCCGGAATTTCAGGTAATTTAAAACTTCGGAATCAATAAGAAAATCTTCTGCCGAAGCTACCCAGCCTACAGAAACAGAGGGAAAATACCCCCACCTGTTACCTTCGGCAAAATTGGAGGAACCATCGGCCCTAAAAGTGGTATTCAATAAATATTTATCCTGGTAGTTGTAGTTCAACCTTCCGAAGTAAGACATTCTCATGTTCTCATTGTTTGGACCACCACCAAGTTCCATTTGGCTATCATCTGTATTTAACGCATTATCCAACCACGAATGTTCAAGATCATTGAATATTAGATCTACGTTACTGCCATTTATATAAGTACCCTGGTATTTAAATGCAGAGGTACCGCCCATTACTTCAAAAAGATGATCTTCGGCCAAAGCAAAATTGTAGGTCAATAGATTGTCGAACAATAAGGAATAGCCTTTACTCTGGTTTTGATAAACCCTATCCCTGTCTCTGAAAGCGTATACAGAAAGTTGATATTCAGGAAGGTAAGAATGTCCTTCGGAAGCGTAGTAGTCTAAACCAAGGCTGGTCCTGAATTTTAGATTATCAAGTAACTGCAGTTCTGCATAAACATTACCCAGTAACTTTTGAGTATTGTTTTCGTTTTGGTTATTGTATACCATGGAGGCGTAAGGGTTATTGTACCCAGCCAGCCATTCCTCATCATTATTGGAGGTATCATAGAAATTTCCATTTTCATCGAACATTGGAAGCAATGGCGGTGTTCCAAAAGCTCCACGTAACGTATTGTTGTACTGATTGCCAACTCCAATACCATTGCTGTTGATGTAGGCAAAGGTGAGGTTCTCCCCAAAAGTTAGGAATCCATCATATAGCTCATGCTCAGAATTGAACCTGAAGTTTACCCGCTCATAATTTGAAAAATCTTCCCCTCCAACGATTCCCTCTTCCTGAGTATAGGCAATTGAAGAAGAAAAAGTAGAGACATCGCTACCACCACTAAAGCCCAGGCTATAGTTCTGGGTAACGGCATCATCGACAAACATCTCATCAATCCAGTCAACCCCTTCCCCAAATCCTGAAATTTGCTCCGGACTGAAAATAGCTGATCTCCCGGAATTTAAAGCTGCCTCGTTGGTAATGATAGCATATTCAACAGAATTCAAAATATCTATAGGGTTTGCTACATTCTGCACTCCGTAATAAGAATCAAAAGTAATTCTGGAACTATTCTTTCTACCCCCGCGTGTTGTAACTAAAACTACCCCGTTTGAGGCCTGTGAACCATAGATGGCAGCTGAAGCCGCATCTTTAAGAATAGAGATAGATTCAATATCGGCGTTGTTAAGGTAAGAAATATCGCCGGTTAGCACCCCGTCCACCACGTACAGAGGAGAATTGTTTCCGGTAGATCCCATCCCTCTAATAACAACGTCAAGACCGGAACCCGGTTGACCGGAAGTAGAAGTTATTTGCACCCCGGGTGTCTGACCCTGCATTGCCTGCAAGGCACTTGTAGTACTTCTATTTTGAAGATCCTCCCCGTCAACCTGTACGCTGGCACCAGTTACCAGTGCTTTTCTCTGGGTACCGTAGCCAATTACAACGATCTCATCAAGTTCTGATGTCGCTATCTGGAGAATAACATCGATCTCTGAAAGGTTGTTAACAGGAATTTCCTGGGATTGAAATCCCACGTAGCTAAAAACCAATGCTGCATTTGGTGCGACATCGATTTCGTAGTGACCATCAAAATCAGTAGTAGTTCCGGTGGTGGTGCCTTTTACCATCACATTCACTCCAGGAATGGGCAGCCCGTCCTCGGCCGATACTACGGTACCGGAGACGACAGTTTCCGCTTCCTGTGCGAAGCCTGTCTCACATAACGTAATGCTGAGCAGGAAGGCAAAAATGCCCAGGAGCCTGGAGGAATGAAAACTTAAAGTTCTTTTCATAATTTCAAGATTTATAGTTAATTGGAAAGCTTAGTATTTATTAATAGGCATTTGTAATTATTTGCTCAAATTGCTCCTGTTTACCACTTATTGGTAGAGGTTCTCCTGTTTCCAGGGCTATTTTGCTCAAATCCACCAGGCTCAGTTCTCCATTTTCAAACCTTTTGCCATTACCACCTGTAAAGGATTCATACCGTTTTTCCCTTAGGCTGTTGAAGTTTGTGCCTGTGAGAACTTGATCGGCACAGATCAAGGCTCGTGCAAAGACATCCATTCCTGTAATATGAGCAATAAACCTATCCTCCAGGTCAACAGAATTTCTTCTCACCTTGGCATCGAAATTTATTCCTCCTCCTTGTAAACCTCCTCCACGGAGTATCACCAGCATGGCTTCAATGAGTTCGTGAACATTTACCGGAAACTGGTCTGTATCCCAACCGTTTTGATAATCTCCCCTGTTAGCATCTATGCTCCCCAGCATCCCCGCATCAACTGCAGTTTGTAGTTCATGCTCAAATGTATGACCGGCAAGAGTAGCGTGATTCACCTCAATGTTGAGCTTAAAATCTTTTGAAAGACCATAGTTTTCAAGAAAACCTATAGAAGTGGCTGCATCAAAGTCGTATTGGTGTTTCATTGGCTCCATTGGTTTGGGCTCAATGAAAAAGTTTCCTTTAAAGCCATTTTTTCGAGCGTAATCCCTGCACATGCCTAAAAACTGAGCCAGATGCTCCTTTTCCTTTCGCATGTCTGTATTTAGAAGGCTCATATAACCTTCTCTCCCGCCCCAAAAGACGTAATTCTCCCCTCCTAATGCTATAGTTGCATCTAGCGCTATTTTGGCCTGTGCCCCGGCATAAGCTACCACATCAAAATTGGGATTGGTCGCTGCACCGTTCATATATCGCGGATTAGAAAAAAGGTTTGAGGTACCCCACAACAATTTGATGCCTGATTCCTTCTGCTTTTCCCTGGCGTATTCCACCATGATCTGTATACGTTTCTCAAAATCAGCAAGACTGGAAGCCTCATCTACAAGATCTACATCATGAAAGCAATAGTACGGCAGCCCCAGTTTTTCCATAAACTCAAAAGCTGCGTCCATTTTGTCCCGGGCCCTTCCTATAACTTCGTTATTTTTATCCCATGGAAAGCTGTCCGTTTCCGGCCCAAAGGGATCATTACCTTTGTTTACCATGGTATGCCAGTAAGCCATGGAAAAGCGCAGGTGTTCCTTTAGAGTTTTACCTGCCACTTCGCGATCTGCATCATACCACTTAAAGGCAAGAGGATTATCACTTTCCTTTCCTTCAAAAGGTATATTTGGAATGTCCTTAAAAAATTCTTTTGTTTGGCTCATCACTTCTATTCTATATTAATGTTCTTTTTCCAGTGTTCATAAATTTCTGAATACCTCCCGGTGAGCTCATGGTTGGGTTCTACACGTTCAAGGCATTTAAGCCCCTGCATTGCTTCCTGCAGGTCACCAAAAAAACCGTAGCCATAAGCTGCACCTCTTGCTGCTCCCTCGGCACCAGAACTATTGTATATCTCAAGGGTGGCCCCTGTGGTATTGGTGAAGATTTCTCTAAAAACCGGGCTGAGAAATAAATTAGCATTGCCGGCCCGTACTATTTTTCCCGAAGCTCCTGCTTCTTTCATTATTTCAGATCCATAATTCATTGCGAAGACAATTCCTTCACATGCCGAGCGTACCAAATGGCTTGCCTGATGAATATTGAAATTCAGGTTTTGGATCCCTGAGTTTGCTGCTTTGTTGTTGAAAATTCTTTCCACTCCATTTCCAAATGGATAAAACCTAAGGCCTTCACTTCCCACAGGTGCTTTTGCAGCTAAAGAATTGAGGAGCTCATAGGAAAGAAGTTCGTTGTGCCCTGTAGACATGATCTTTCTTAACCACTTGTAGAGTATTCCCGAGCCGTTAATGCAGAGCAGAACTCCATTGCGCTTTTTCTCCCTGCTGCTGTTAACGTGTAAAAAGGTATTTACCCGGTTTTGTTCATCGATAAGATCTTTCTCGGTCACCGCATATATAACTGCTGAAGTACCGGCAGTAGTTGCAATCTCCCCCGGCTCCAATACGTTTAGGGACAAAGCATTGTTAGGCTGATCTCCAGCCCTGTAGGTTATAACAGCTTCTGGGTTTAATCCCAGCTCCTGAGCTATTTCAGGGTGAACCCTTGCCTGTTTCCCGAAGTTTGGAACGATTTCGGGAATTAACATTTTTGAGAGGTCCATAGCTTGAAGCACCTCTACCGCCAGTCTGTTTTTACCAAAATTCCAAAGAGCAGCTTCAGATAAACCGGAAGCAGTTGTTTGTGGGATCTTAGAAAATTTTGAAGCGATGTAATCTCCGGGAAGCATCATGTAAGCAGCTTTGGCAAAAACTTCGGGCTCGTTCTCCTGCACCCATTTAAGTTTAGAAGCCGTAAAATTTCCGGGACTACCAAGTATTTGGAGTCTACAGTTATTGGTCCCCATTTGGGAATATATTCTATCTCCTGTCTCTGCAGCACGGCTGTCACACCAAATTATTGAAGGTCTTACAGGATCGAGATCTTTATCTGTGAGAACAAGACCATGCATTTGGTAAGCTATCCCAATACCCCTTATTTTTTTGAGATCCAGTTTTTGTTTTGTGGTAAGGGCTCTAAGACCTTCTTTAATATGATTCCACCAGGAAACAGGATCCTGCTCAGCCCATCCAAACTGGGGAGCAGCAATTTCCATTTCAAAATCGGGCGCAGCTATCCCGGCAATCATAGCACCTTTGTTGGCATCAAGAACTGAAAGCTTTATAGAGGAACTACCTAAATCAATACCAAGGAAATACATAATTTACTTTTAAACCGTTACTTCTGCAGCTTCCTTCTTGGGCTGCTGCCATAAATCTTCCATTTCTTCAAGGGTTTTCCCTTTAGTCTCAGGCACGAATTTCCAAATGAAAACCGCGGACAAGACAGCCATTACACCATAGATCCAGTAGGCAAATCCATGGTTGAAGAGCTCGTTAAGCTCAGTACTGTTATTCATTAGCGGAAAGGTCCAAGACACCAATAAATTTGCTAGCCACTGCATGGCAACAGCAACTGCCATCACCCCCTTTATTTTATTTGGAAATATTTCAGAAAGCAATACCCATGTGACGGGTCCCCAAGACATGGCGAAGGCAGCTATATAAAGAAGCATAAGCAACAAAGCCGCAATTCCGGTAGTCTGCCAGTAAAGCACTGTTCCCAGTCCTATCATACTTACTGCCATCACGAGACTTCCTATAAGCATAAGTTTTTTTCTTCCGAAGCTATCTACAGTAAAAATAGCCAGGACCGTAAAAAGCATGTTTATGACCCCCACTATAATAGTCTGCAATAAAGAGGCGTCAGTTTCCATCCCCATTCCTCTAAAGATCTCGGGGGCGTAATAGAGCACGACATTTATACCCACAAACTGTTGAAACACTGAAAGAAGAAGACCAATTATTACAATACCCCAGCCATAGGTAAGCCAATGAGCTCTTTTTACATCAAAAGAAGTGCGGATGTCCCTTAAGATTGAAGAAGCTCTTTCCGGATCATTTAATCTGCTTAAAATCTTCATTGCTTTTTCATCCTTTCCTCTCATCACCTGGAATCTCGGTGTTTTTGGCACAAAAAGCAGAAAAATGAAAAAGAGAAAAGCAGGAATAACTTCAGACAAAAACATCCTTCTCCAGCCCACAGAATATATCCATTCGTCGGTCTGTCCCTGCACGATTGAATAATTGACAAAATAGACCACCAGCATACCTGTTACAATAGCAAACTGATTAAAAGAAACGAGTTTACCCCTAATATTTGCAGGGGCCATTTCGGCGATATATAAAGGAGCCAACATACTAGCCAAGCCTACCCCAATACCACCTATAATGCGATAAAATATAAATGATGTGAGCACATCCCGGCCAAAATAATTGAACATTTCGGGAAAGGCTGATCCGCCCGCAGATATTAGAAAAAGGATTGCAGATAACAAAAGACCATTTCTTCGCCCCAACTTATTGGCCACCTTATCTCCCATAGATGCCCCTATTATACAACCCACCAAAGCGCTGCTCACCATGAATCCTAAAATGGAATTTCTAAGATTTTCTGTCATCACCCCCGGAAGGTTTAAGAACTGAAAATAAAAAATCGCCCCTCCTACCACTACCATAAATAAAACGATTGCGTAAGCAGTACTGCGTTTGAAAAATTTGAGAATGAAAGAGCTAAACAGGATACCTACCGCCACTACGCAGAGACTAATGATAAGTTTGAACCCGGAGATCGCAGCACTCGCCATTATGGCGTCATCTTCAAGAGGTGCAACAAATTGATTTTCAAGAGCTCCAACTGCCCCAGAGATTACAGCGGTATCATATCCGAATAATAAACCACCTAAACTGGCCACAATGGTTATAAAAAAAACGAGTGAAGAATAATTTTTTGAAGCCATAGTAGTCAATTAAACCATAACTAATGGTATATTTGACTACAAGTTTACTTATAAATTTCTGCATTAACAAAATTTTTGTATTAATTTTTTGGAATAATAAATTTTTAAGGAACAATTTTGTAAAAGTGTTTAAAACATTAAATTGGCTCATTAGCTGAAAATCATGGTCAGACAATTTATTGACGAAGAATCGGGAAAAGTAGTAGAACAATCAGTGATGAATTCTATTACTATTGATTGTGTAATTTTTGGATTTGACAAAGGAAGTCTTGAAGTGCTACTCATCAAACATGCTCATGGTATTAAGAAAGGAGAATGGGGTTTACCGGGAGGTTGGATTAAGGAAGAAGAAGGAATTGACACCGCAGCCCACCGTCTTTTACGGGAACTCACCGGTTTAGATCATGTTTATCTCGAGCAGTTAAAGGCATTTGGAGAGCCAGACCGGTTCCCTTTGGGGAGAGTAATTACCATAGGATACTACGCTTTAATCAAGCGGGAGGCATATAATGTTGTGGCAGGCTTTACAGCTTCAGACGTTAGGTGGTTTAAAATTGATGAAATTCCCAGTCTTATTTATGATCACAATGAGATCTTTGATTTCAGTTTAAAACAGTTGCGGAATCGAGTAAGGCAAGCTCCTATAGGATTTAAGTTACTCCCCGAGAAGTTTACACTACTACAGCTTATGCAACTATACGAAGAGATTCTGGGAATCGAAATGGACAAACCGAATTTTCGAAGAAAAATTTTAAAAATGAAACTTTTAGTTGATCTCAAAGAGAAAGAACAAAACGTTTCTCACAGAGCAGCAAAATTATATAAGTTTGATAACGCGGTTTATAAGAAATTGGCTAACAGTGGCTTCAATTTTGAATTTTAGAAATTTGTTGTATTAATTTATAATTCAACTGGAGTAAAAATTTGGACCACCTCTCAGACATAAACATTTCTAAGAGAACCTTAAAGGCAATTGGATTTGTGGTAGTCATTTAGAGCCATTCATTTATGAAGATTGTAAAGCCGATGATTATCGTTTGAAGGAGATCGATCACCAATTCTTCTCCAAATTCAGGTATTTTGACTTAAAGAATCTACTCTTCTCGTTGGCTATAAGCGATTGATGCCGTTGCGCCCCGTTGCAGTGGTTGATATTTTGTCAATTTTTAATGCAATTTAATAAGGAAAGGCCGTTGCTGCCGTTGATGATTATACAGGAGCTGGGAGAAGTATTTTTCCAAAAAGTAAAAAACTCCCTACAGTAGAACGTTTAGCTCTGGAATATCATTCATTTTTCCATTTTCTTGCTCGCCTAAAGTTACGACCACCTTACTTTATTTATAATCTTCAATAACGACTTCGAACAAGAAATCCTAATTAATTCGAAACCTGTTATTGTGGGAAATTGCCTATATAATTTATTCATGCTCCCGACAAATAGAATATTTAATTCGTTGAAGACACCAAAATTAAAACTGAATCTCTTTGCAGGCCGTTATTTAATGTTACCTTCCCGGTTTGATAAAATCCTTTAGCTTAATGAGTTGCTACAAGAACATTTTTGAAAACTTACCCTTTCCCTGCTTATTATTCGAAAAGAAGAATGATGTGTTTATCATTAGTGAGGCGAATACCCTCTACTGCGAAGTAACCAACTTAAACGGGAAAGAACTTAAAGGTAAAATGATTGAAGAAGTTTTTCCGGAAAACCCTTCTTCCTCTTCAGGATTAGAGAGAATTCTGAAATCTTTAGAGACTGCATATAAAAATCAGAAGCCTCATAAAATAAAGATCCTGAAATATGATCTCTATAACGAACAAAATGATAACTACATACAGAAGTATTGGGAAGTGGAGAATATACCCATTAATGATGACGCCAAAGATACCAGGTATATTTTAAATGTGGTAAAGGATATTACAGCCCAAATTTTGGAGAAAGATAGGTGTAACATGCTTCAGGTTAAATTAGACGATAAAATTAAAAAACACGATCAAATAATTGAAAAGGTCACCGATGGGCTTTTTTCTTTGGACAGGGAAGGGAGTTTTGTGAGTTTAAATAAAGGGTTCATTGATATCGCCGAAACTTCCGAAAGTGATTTATATAAAATGAATTTTTTACCGTTTTGCAGTGAAGACCATCGCGAAAAAATCTTAAAAAAATTTAATGCAGCTATAGGTGGAACAAATCAAACATTTGAAGCTGATTTTATTTCGGGAAAAGGTAAAAAGATGGTTCTGGAAATCTCGCTTGTTCCCCTCAGGAATAGTAAAACAATAACCGGGATATATGGTATTGCAAAAGACATAACCAGGCTAAAAGAAAGTGAAGTTGCCGTTTATAGAAGTGAAAGGAAATTTAAGGCTTTGGTTCAGGAAGGATCTGATCTTATAGGAATCCTGGATTTAAACGGAAAATATAAATTTGTTAGTGAAACATCCTCTTCTGTTCTCGGAATTTCTCCAAAGGATTTTATTGGCAAAACTGCTTTTGACTTTATGCATCCTGAGGACCAGGAAAGAGTAATTGAAGAATTTTCGGGGCTGGAGTTTAAAAATCAAATCCAAATAGATCCTTTTCGTTTTAAGAATGCTAAAGGAGAGTGGAGATGGGTTCAAACTAAAGCTACCAATCTTACAAATGATCCCGCCGTTGGAGGTATTGTAACTAATTCTAGAGACATTACCGATCAAATTATCTCTCAAAAAGCGATCAAAGAAAGTGAAGAACGCTATCGTTCCTTTTTTGAAAATAGTTTAGATGCGGTGATGGTTACTATTCCAGATGGGAAAATATTAGCCGCAAACCCCAGCGCATGCAGGATGTTTCAAATGAGTGAAAAAGAACTTTGCTCTGTAGGCAGGAGTGCGGTAACAGATTCCGGGGACCCGCGTCTGACCGCAGCCCTAGATATAAGAAGGCAAACAGGAACCACAAGTGCAGAACTGACTTTTGTTCGAAAGGACGGAACGAAATTCCCGGGGGAAATCACATCTTCTATTTTTAAGGATCCAGACGGAAATTCTAGAAGTTCAATGATTATACGAGATATTACAAAGAGAAAAATTTCTGAAAAGGAACTTCTGGAGGTAAATGAAAGTCTAAGAACCAATACTAAGGAATTGATAAGAGCTAATAAAGGCCTTGAACAATTTTCCTTTATTATTTCCCACAATTTAAGAGCACCTGTAGCAAATATACTTGGATTAACGCAGCTACTTATTGAAGAGAGTTACTCGAACGATATGAAAATTAATTTGAGAAAGGAAGTTGAGTCAAATGCGCAACGTATGGACAAAGTAATTAAAGACCTTAATCAAATTCTCCAGTTAAAACAAGATTTTAGTGAAGCTAAACAAGCTATAAATTTTAATGAAATTGTTCAATTTATAGAAATTAGTCTTCACGATATATTAGAAAGAGAAAACATAAAGATCGTGACCAATTTTGAGGAAATTAATCAAGTTAGGAGTGTACGAAGTTTTATCTACAGCATCTTTTATAATCTTATCTTTAACAGTATCAAATACCGTCAACCCGGGGTTGATGCAGAGATAAAAATAACTTCCAAAAAAGAGAATGGAATTATAAGCTTGATATTTCAAGATAACGGTTTAGGAATGGATTCTTCAATAAAAAAGGATGATATTTTTAGCCTTTATAAGCGCTTTCATCACCATATCGAAGGAAAAGGTATGGGCCTATTCATGGTGAAGACCCAGGTGGAAATGCTTGGCGGAAAAATAAATGTATTGAGTAAAGTCAATTGTGGATCTACATTCATTATAAAATTCAGTAATAAAAAATTTAAATTATGATAAATGGCGTGCAACATTACTTAGTAGTTGATGATGACAGCACCAGCAATCTTCTTTGCAAATTGATCATTCAAAAATTTGACGCAAAAGCGATAGTAGCTTCATATCTCAGACCAGAAGAAGCTCTGGAATACATCATTGAAAAATATTCAAAAACAAATAAGTCTATTCCTACTATTCTGTTTCTCGATGTAAATATGCCAACTATGACAGGCTTTGAATTTCTGGACAGGTTTTTAAAATTCAACACAGAGATCCAACAACAATTTACTGTATATATTCTTAGCTCTTCCATGGAAGATTTTTCCTCTGAAAGAAAGAAGTATCCTTCTATTGCTGATTTTCTATCTAAACCTCTTATGGTTTCCCACTTGAAGGAAATTCATCATCAAAAAATCAACGTTTTTTAGAGTTAAACTTTAAACCTGTGAAATTTCTTTTCCCTTAGTGAAGAACTGTTTTTAGAATAGTACAGGCTGATTTTTATTAAGTTAATTATCATAGAACGCACGTCGCCGATAAATAACTATACCATCATTAACTCCACCACTCTTTTGAGAGCTACTTGAGACTCAGGATTTAATACTTCAATGTAGTGCAGATAATTTTTTAATTTAGCTTCATTAAACCTCTTGATATCTGTAATAAAATCGGTCATATATCCATCAAAAGGAAGTCTGGAAACCGGTTTCTCCAGGAATTTAATGATATCGTGGTGCCGGGAATCTTCTGCAATTTTTCTGTATAAATCTTCAATAATATTCTTTTCCCCTTCGATGAGTTGAAAAAAACTTCGTTCATTATAGAGCAGGATACCGGTAATATCCCGGCTTTTATTGAATTCGTTTGTTTTGGTCATAATATCGCTAATTGATTGATCTTTCAGCTCCAGGTTGGCTGTACTAACGTAGGAAATGGCATATCTCATAATAACTGATTTTAAAATTTATAAATAATTATTCTTACAGGAATGATCTTATCCCGAAGAATTGCAACAACCTGGTAACTTACGGCTAATCAAGACAATAATACTCCTGGATCTCACAATTGGCAGTAGATTAACCTGTCTTTGATGGTAGAGAAGTGGATCGGTCAGGTGAAGGGGTGACCGTTAAGAGTGTTGAAACCTTTTGTGATCTTGCCTTGGGGATAATTGTGTGTTATTTTAATAGACGCTGATATCTCTTTCTCCAGGTATTCTCAATGAATATCTGTTAACACTATCTAAATCATTAGAAGATTATCCTTCAAAGCAATACCTTATAAAAAATAGAAAAATATCTATGAAATTTACCAACTTTATTAAAAACAATAAGGAAGATATCTCTAAGGAATGGGTGAAGTACGCCCGGGAAAATATTGATGGTATTAATAAGCTTGAACTGAAGGAGGTTCAGGATCACATAGGCCAAATGCTCGATAGAATCGTAGAGAGCATGGAAACATTGGAAACAGATGTACAGCAGGAGGAAAAATCGAAGGGTAGGAAGAATATGCGGTCTGGCGAAAGCAAGGCTGCCCATCAACATGGGGAACAGCGGGCAGATGTAGGTTTTAATATCATGGAATTAAGTTCTGAATTCAGGGCTCTACGGGCAAGTATTTTACGACTTTGGGAAGCACATAGTAGAACAAAAAAAATGGAGACAGATTTCCAGGATATGATACGTTTTAATGAGGCTATTGATGAGTTATGGATGATTTCCCTGGAGCGCTTTGACAATAAAGTCGAGGAAAGCAAGAATTGGTTTATTGGTATTTTGGGGCATGATTTGCGTAATCCTCTCGCAGCCATTTCGGGTGTTCAATCAATCCTTAAGTTGTCTAAAAATTTGTCGGAAAAGGAAAAATCCCTAATTGGGAGATCCGACTCCAGCGTAAAACGTATGAAAGAATTAATAAACAACCTTTTGGAGTTGACAAATTTAAGGTTGGGCAGCGGAATAACCATCAACAGGTCCCCGGTGGATCTTTCAGAACAGAGTGTGAAAATTGTTCAGGAAATACAACTGGGTTACCCGGACTCTGAACTGATCGTCAAAACTCCAGGTCCCGTACAGGGTGAATGGGACATTGTTCGGTTGGATCAATTAATGACAAATCTTATCACAAATGCCTTACGACATGGAAATCCGGGAGGCCCTGTTACAGTGAGTGTATCGGCAAAAGGCAATGAGGCATTTTTTCAGGTTTACAATGAGGGATCTCCGGTGCCGGAGAATATAAAAAGTTTGATTTCTACCGGGTTTTCTAACAAGCTTAATAGGGATCCGGCAAAAAAGGATAGCTATGGACTGGGCCTTTACATCGTAAAAGCTATTGTAGATGGCCATAAAGGACGAATTGAATTAAAGAGCACTAAAGAAACAGGTACCACTTTTACAATTATTCTTCCGCGAAAATTATAGCATCAAAAGATCTAGGTTTAAAAATTCAATGTTATAATTTCTAGGATTCAATTTCAGCAATTCCAATACTTTAATAGTTAGACTCTTTCTTTTAGAAAATTGGAATACAGGTTGATCATCAATGAGCAAAGGGGCAAGTTGTAGCATTGCTTTGGCCGGAAAAATGATATTTGGTAGTGCTGAAATGACCTAACCTATTCCCATAGTACATTTATTTATTTTTTGCAATAATTCATCCATTTCAAAAGGTTTGGCAATAAAATCATTGGCACCAGCTGTCTTGCATCTTTTTCCCGCATCGTGAAGGGCAGACATCATGAGTATAGATACCTGACTAATATTTTTGTCGCTTCTAATCCTGGCACAAACATCGGTGCCATTCACCCCAGAAATGAGCATGTCCAGAAGTACCAGATCTGTACCATGAGCAGTAATATTTTCTTCAGTTTTTCCTGGCTCTTGAGAAAATATTACTTCATAACCATTCATTTCCAGCAGCATTTGGAGCATTTCCCCGATCGACCTATCATCATCTACTATTAAAATTTTTGTATTCTTTATCATTATATTCTGATTTATAAAAAGTTATTTCGACATATGCAGGCAGGCATCTATATTACACAAGGCAGGGAAAAGGTAAAAACGGAACCCTCACTTATTTTACTCTCTACTGAAAGGGTTCCCTGATGCCTGTTTATGATCTCATTGGAAAGGAACAGTCCTATTCCAAAACCGGAATAGGTATCTTCCCTTTCCCCGGTCACCCGGTAAAATCTGTCAAAAATCTTACATAGATCATTTTCAGCTATTCCTATTCCATGGTCCTTCACACTAACAGCAACACAGTTATTTTTTCCTTTCTCGATTTTCACTTCCACCGGTTGATGGTTAGAGGAATATTTAATAGAGTTGGTAATCAGGTTTATTAATACCTGTCCAATCCTATCCTTGTCTGCACTAATGTTACACCTGAAATCATGTTTTACACTTATTTCTTGTCCAACTTTGGAATGTTTTATGTCCTGTATGGTTTCATCCACTAACTCATTAATGTTAAAGACTTTATTTTGGAATACCAGCTTGTTGTCCTCCAATCGGGAGAGATCCAGTATTTCGGAAATAAGCCTGGAGAGTCGTCCTATTTGGACATCGATTCGCTCCAAAGAAGTTTTCAAAGGCAGAGATTCCAGAAGTATATCTTTATCTTTTTTTAATAAGCTCAATAGTAATTGCACATAACCTTTTATAGAAGTAACAGGGGTTTTGAGTTCGTGGCTCACCATTTTAAGGAAATCTTCCTTGCGCTTTTCCTCATCCTTTAATTTCTGAATTTCTATTGCTGAACTTATCCAGAATTTGATCTTTCCTTTATCACTTCTTAGTGGGACTGCTCTGTCCAAATGCCATTTATATTCTCCGTTTTTATTTTTACTGCGAAACTCCATTTCAAAATCCTTTCCTGTAGTTAATGAACACTTCCAGGAGATTAGAAAAGCATCAAGATCATCGGGATGAATACAATTTTGCCAGCCCCTTCCCTCAAGTTGCTGCTGACTCTTACCGGTATCATTAAGCCATTGTTGGTTAAAATAGTAAGCGTTCCCCTTGTCATCTGTATTCAGTATTTTTTCCGGCATGAGATCGGCCATTTTTCTAAAATGGGATTCACTTTCCTTTAGTTTTATATTGAATTCTGCCTGCGGGGTAACTTCTGTAGCGATATCTACGATTCCGGTAATCTTGTTATCAGAATCCCGCTGAGGGTAGTAGGTGAAATTGTAATAAGAGCGCTCTTTTTTTCCATTCCGAACTATATCAACAGGCATTTCATAAGCCTTGTGTGGCTCTCCTGTTTTATAAACCTTATCCAATAATTCTTTAAAACCTTGTTCCCTCAATTCCGGCAAAGCTTCCAGGATTGGTTTGCCAATCACTCCCCTGCCTTTTCCCCAGGTTTCCAGAATAGCATCGTTCGCTATTTCTATAGTATGATCCTCTCCTGTGAAAGCGGCGATCAGGGAAGGGGAGGAATAAATTAATTCATAGTAAAGGCGCTGAGTTTCTTCAATTTTCTTAGCTGCTTCTTTTTGGTCTGAAACGTCCCGGCTTATTTCAGAAACCCCAATAATTTTACCACCTGAATCTTTTATAAGTGAACCGGTGAGCGATACCGGAATCCAATTCCCGGCTTTTGTGATCCTTACCGATTCGAAATTATTTATCTTTCCTTCTTCTTTAATTATGGTAATCTTCCTGTCTTCATTTTGCTGGTACTCCTGGGGAATAAGGATTGAAATGTGTTTCCCAACAATTTCTTTTGATTTATACCCAAAGATTCTTTCCGCTCCATTATTCCAACTGGTTATGATTCCTTTGAGGTTTTTGCTGATAATGGCATCCTCAGAAGATTCTACAACAGCTGAAAGTTGCGCATTTTTATCACCCGTTCTTTTTAGTTCGGTAATATCCTGAACTGTTAATAGGATCTGGTCGACTTCACTTCCGGAAGTATTAAAATATCCCGCGCTTAAAATCAAACTTTTGACACCAACACCATGGAATTCATGGGTTATCTCAAAATTTTTAATACTTTCTTTTTCCGGTTGTAGATTTTCCAACAAGGTCCTCAATTCGGGAATATCCCATTGTTTGTTTCCTATCTCATAGATCAATTTGCCCGTTGTCTCCTCTTCGTCGATTTTAAATGTCGTGTAAAAAGCTTTGTTGGCAGAGATCAAATGCAGTTTTTTGTCCAGGATCAACAAGGGTTCCCAAATAGTATCTACCACGATCTCAGAATAGTTCCTGGCGCTGGTAAGTTGGGAATTAAGATTCTGCAATTCCTGGTTTAAGCTGGTGAGTTCCTCATTGGTACTTTGCAGTTCTTCCTGGCTGGTCTCAAGTTCCTCGTTCACACTTTGTAGTTCTTCGCTGCTACTTTCCAGTTCCTCATTGCTGCTTTGCAGCTCTTCATTGACCGCCTCCTGATCTTCGGTAATGCTGCGCATATCTTCCCGGGTTTGGGATAGTTCGCGTTCCAGTTGTTTTATGCGCCCTCTCTCCTGGGGGGTTGCAGGGGTCTCTTCCCTGGAGTAGGTTTGGCCATGGTCATGAAAGAGGATCAAATAGTGCTGTTCCAAAAGGTTGGGTAAACAAACAGCCTCTATAGAAATATTATGGGTTTGATTATTAGATTCTATTAAAAGATCCTTTTCTACTGCTGAAGACTCCCCATCCCGATGATCACTCTCATTTTTCTTGACCTGGTGTAAAATATTACGCAGCTCAAAAGCCAATCCCAATTTTGCCAGTTTTAAAAGGTTATGTGTAGGCCTTCCCGGAGCCTGGAAAAGAAATTTACTGGTATCGCCTCTAAAAAGCACAATATCCAGATTTTCATTGACCACTACTCCTGGTGGAGTATATTTTTTGAGCAGAATGTCGTCTGCAATCTTTTCAAAGTCGGTGCGGGTATTTTCTTTTCCTGGATTGGTGTTGGTGCCTTTCGAATTTAGTTTGCTCGGTTTGCCGGTCGTGAGCACGAATCTGGCCTGGGTGTCTTTAGGGGAAAATATTTTAAAGCGCTTTTCTGAAGGAGCAAAGAGATCTGGTACATTACTTACAGCTTCAGATTTTCCCAGCAATAAAAATCCTTTCCGGTTAAGGGCATAGTGAAAAGTAGTAAGGGCTTTATTCTGTAGGTAAGGCTGCAGGTATATTAATACATTACGGCAACTTACAAGGTCAATTTTTCCGAAGGGTGGATCCATGAGGAAATTGTGAAGAGCAAAAACACATATTTCCCGTACCTGCTTGATCAGCCGATACTGGCCGTTCTTTTTAGTAAAGAATTTTTCTAACCGCTCAGGAGAGAGGTCCTGTACTTCACTTTTTGTATAAATTCCATTTCGGGCTTTATCAATGGCAGGCG
The DNA here is from genome assembly GCF_026676115.1 of Salinimicrobium sp. TH3. Classification (GTDB taxonomy): domain Bacteria; phylum Bacteroidota; class Bacteroidia; order Flavobacteriales; family Flavobacteriaceae; genus Salinimicrobium. The sequence goes on from NZ_JAPONB010000005.1 coordinate 302,421, forward strand.
GGCTAATATCTGTACCAAATATCTGGATCCTTTCCCCGCGTACCGATAAAGGATTATTTTCCAAGAATTCCAGAAGACAAATAGCAATCGTATAGACTTCCTGCCCGGTACTACAACCGGCCACCCACACACGAATAGGTGCTCCTTCATTTTTATTCTTGACTATTTCCGGAATGGTGGTACTGCATAATTTTTCAAAAACCTTTTGATCCCTAAAAAAAGTGGTCACGGGAATTAATAGGTCTTGATACAACACATCCTGTTCTGAGGTATCAGATTTCAATTGCTCAAGATATGTGGCAGGATCTTCATGAGTGCCAAGAGCTATCCTGCGAAGGATCCTCCTTTGAATGGTAGATTGCTTGTAGTAGGTAAAATCTGTCCCCTTTCGGTGCTGCAACAAGGCAAGAATTTGTTTAAAAATGTTCTCGTCCTGCCCCTTGGATTCTTGATCTTTAGTCTTAGTGTCCTTAATTCTGATCTTTTGAACAGTTTCCAGGATCTTTGCAGGAATTTTATCTGGCGGCAGAATAAAATCCACCACCCCTGCATCTACCGCACTTTTAGGCATTCCATCATACTCTGCCAAATCCAGGTTATGGGCAAAGGTTATTCCGCCATGCTCCTTGATAGCTCTTAAGCCTTCGGTTCCATCAGATCCTGTCCCCGTCAATACGACCCCAATGGAATGCGACTGGTGCACCCAGGCAAGGGAGGTGAAGAACAGGTCTATGGGCAGGTTTTGTAATTTTTCATCTTTATGAGGCCTGGGGCTGAGCTCCAGTTTTCCATCATTAGATAGGAGCATTTTATTGCTGGGAATGATATAAATGTTATTTGGCTCCACCTTTATCTCATCTGAAATTTCCTGCACAGGGATGCCGGTGACCTTCTGCAGCAGTTCTGGCAACAGACTGTCGTGGTTAGGAGCCAGATGCTGCACCAGGACATACGCCATCCCGGAATCTTCCGGAATAGCCTTGATGAACTGTTTAAATGCCGCCAAACCGCCAGCGGAAGCGCCAATGCCCACTACCGGAAATTTATTTTCAGATTTGGTGAGCGCCTCATGGGGTGTCTTATGTTCAGCTACTTTCATATATCAAATTGGGGGAAAAACTAAAGGTAAGCTATACATAAGGTTATATAGGTCATATTAACTTTTAAAGTGATTCTGGATCAATCTTTTATGATTATTAATGAACTACGGAGATTGAAACTGATTTATGTAAAAGTATACTGACTTTACCAGAAACTTTGACAATTTTAGACTTGGGCCAACCTACCGGTAACAAATAAACCCTGCGGAAAGGTTTAAAAATGTCATAAGGTTTAGGTTAATTCTTATCGTACAATCAAATGCACTACCTTTATAGCCTCAATAAATCGATAGGATACATAATTTAATCGATTAATTGCATTAATATCATTTTTACAGAGTAACGTTCAAGTAAAGAATAGAATTTTCTGATCACGCTTTTCTGAGATTGTGTGGAAAGGGATATTGAAAAAGGGAATATATCTGCAGCATTTTAGAGGAAGTCGGACTTTCTTTTGACGGAAAAAGACTTTGAAGGAAACAAGAATTCTAATTAAACGCCTTACCTGCTCAGAAATAATATTTACCTAATAAAACCTTATATGTCAGATACCTTTATCCCTTTTAAAAATACCCCTGCAAATTCTACTGAACAAATGGCCAGAGAATTTAAATTTGTTATTGATCTTATGCCCCAGATGGTTTGGGCTACCCAGCCCGATGGTTATCATGATTTCTACAATCAGCGCTGGTATGATTTTACTGGTCTCAATTATGAGGAAACAAAAAATAAGGGCTGGTCTCTGGTTCTACACCCCGATGATTATGAACGTTCGTGGAAAGTTTGGAAACATTCCCTTGACACAGGAGATCCCTACGAAATTGAATATCGCATGAGAAGATTTGACGGGAAGTACAAATGGTTTCTTGCCCGCGCACAACCACTAAGAGATGAAAAAGAGATCATTGTCAAATGGTTTGGCACCTGTACAGACATTCAGGAGCAAAGAGAAGTCCTGGCAGAACTTGAAGCGGTTAAACAAAATCTTTGCCTTTCCAATCAGGATCTGAAAAAATCAAATAATGAATTAAATCGTATTAACCAGGAACTGGATAATTTTGTTTATTCTGCATCTCATGATCTTAAAGCTCCTTTAAATAATATCGAAGGATTAATAGGCCTGTTGGAACCTTCCGAGGAAGGAGAATCTGATCAAGCCAGAATCTTAAATTTAATAGATGATTCTGTAAAGCGTTTTAAAGAAGTTGTGGATGACATGGCCCTCATCGTTCACACAGCAAAAAATAAAGATGAGGTGATTCATGTAGATTTCCCTGTTCTACTAGGCGAAATCAGCAGCGACCTGAGACATCTTATTTCTTCGACAAATACGGCAATGACCCTTGATCTGGATATTAAAACTTTTGAATATCCGAAGAAAGAAATAAGGAGTATACTGTTTAACCTTATTTCCAATGGGATAAAATATAATAATCCTAATCGAACTCCAGTAATTACTGTTCGAACTAAATATGCTTCTGGAGGGATCCTGCTGGAGGTGGAAGATAACGGGCGGGGAATTGACCCGGAATACATTCACGAATTGTTTAATAAATATTTCCGTATCAGCTCCGATGTTGAAGGTTCGGGATTAGGTTTGTTCATTGTGAAAAAAATGGTAGAGAACAGAGGTGGAAAAATAGCCGTTGAGAGTGAAGCAGGAACAGGTTCTCGTTTTTCTGTATTTCTGAAGACGATGAATGAGGTGTAGTCGACTAAACATATCCTTAGTATACTTTAAGTTATGGTAGTGCAATTTAGATACTGGCATATAGGAATTGGCTTTGTTTTAATTTCAAATGAATAAAAAGGAAGAGGAGCGAGTGCATAGAAAAATTCATTTCGAAGCCATTTTAAAGATCTGAATGCTAATTTCAGAATCTAAGGGGTATGATGAGATGTTTCGAGGTTGACGAGGAAAAATTTAAGAGCTGGGAGAGATATTACCCGTAAGGCCTTTGCTTACAGCTGCTATTACCTGGACGAGGGTTCGGGAGCCTTTTTAAGTAGCCAAATTCACTCTGCGGTTGATTTCAGTAAGAAAATCATGGCGCTTAGACGAGGGTTCCGTTCCTGCAAGAATAGAATAATTAGGACCAAATAAGTTCGATAGCCTCCGGGTCCACGATCAAGCGCAGCTAAGCTGGGGATTAAAACAGGAAATCCCGCCAAACTTAGTTTGAGCGGGATTTTTTTTCAGTATTAAATTGAGTGAACTAGTAGGCCTGATTCTTTAAACGAACCTGAAATTCTTTAGGACCAGCAAGTTCTTCTCCGTCAAGCTTAAATTTTGGACTATACTTCCCGGTAGGTAGATCCTGAAAAGTATATGCATTACAGGCCTTGGCGACATCCACGTATTTAGTCGCAGCCGTATTAAGTGCAGATATCGCAAGATCGGCCACAAGACCTAACACGCCCCCGGCACCGGTACTTACCGAAGCGTCATAAATCACCTCCCCTTTTCTATTATAGAGGACCTCATTAGTCATTGTTGATTTAATAATATATTCCACTTCAACCTTGACAGTAGCTCCAATTGAAGACTTATCCCACTTATTGATAACAGTAAAAACAGCCAGGTCGGCACCAAAGATCTCCCCAAAAGGTTTTAGTGATGAATCTAGAAATAATTCTGCGTCATAGGCACTTTCCTTCTTTAAAATTTCCATTGATAGAAACGGAGGAATGACATAATATCCGGCATTGGCCAGAGGAACATTTAATGTGGTATGGAAATATTCTTTTGCTTCAACATTAGTAGTTCTGTTGATTGGTGGCATCAATAAAACAGTAAGAGACTCTTGCTCATACATTTGTGGATAGGCTGCAGACTTAGCCACTTTTGGTGCACTACAACTGGCAAGGCTCAAAACAATTAAACAGGAGATAAACAGTGCTTTTTTCATAACTCGGTCATTTTTAAGATTCTGTCAATAAAAATTTTAGATTCGGGATAAAGCTCCATTTCCTTAGCCAGCATGCCTTTCCCTTCGGCTACTCTTCCCGTTTTCATTAGAATAAACCCATAATCAGCGTGGATTCCGGGGGGAACAATACCTCTCGTGCCCTTCTGTTTTGAGATCACTTTTTCATAATTCTCGAGCAGAGTCGCTAAGGATGCTTCGTCACTGTTTTTGATATAGTTGTAGCTGGCAGCTTCGTATTTTTCCCAGGAATATAATTTTTTAGGGGCACTACAGGACGCAGCCAGGATTACTACGCTAAATATTAAGATTGCTTTTTTCATGGAAGGATTATTTTTTTAGTCTCTTGAGTGGATACAAAAATTCTTTTTTTATAGATCATTTCGCCATTGTGAATAACCGAGACCACATGAGGTCCTGTTGCAATGGCGTAGACTTTACCTGTGGGTTTGTTACTATGATTTTTTTGCACTTCTGCTGAAAAAGAAGTTTTATCATCGATATTTACCTCTACACCCGTATCGTAATCTTTTGGATTACCCAGGAAAACCAGGAAGGCCTCATTTTCCAGACCTGCAGTGGTGGTTTTTACACCGGTACATCCTACTGCCGTGAACACAGCAAATAAAAGGATCAGTTTTTTCATATTTTAGTTTCTTTAATGTAATAGCTATCCAGGTTACCGCTGTCAATCGCTCCTTCTACAAAGGAAACCATTGAGAATTCGGACTGCGGAGTTTCACCCCCCATATAAGTTATTTTAACCTTCCCGACAGTTTTACCCGGCAATTCGACCATCATACCCGTTTGCGGATTCTTTACACTTTTACCCTTTTCAACGACTTCAAAAACATCATTAACTTTTATCCCCTGACTGGCACCTCCGGATATCAAGATCCCATCCTGGTCGTAAGTAAGGAAGTATGATTTCCATGGCCTATCCATACAGTTGTTGATAATATTTTCAACAAGCTTGGAAATTGCCACCGAAATTGCTTTGTCACTAAGGGTTGCATCATAATCTGCACGTTCTCCAAGTCCCATGACGGTCTTGTTGGTAGTTTCGGCCTCACCTTTTGCTTCTTCAGAATAAATGATCTGCCCGGTAGAAACATCTACCAATCGCAGGCTTACCCCTGCCTGTACGGTTTGAGTTTTGCTTCTGGAAAAAGCATTCACATCACCAACATTTTTACGCCCGAATTCAGTAACCGAACCAATAATGAGGTAATCTGCCCCCACCTTTTGCCCCTGGTTTTCGGAGAGCCTGTACTCCTCCATTATTTTATCCATCTCCTGCCGTTCCAAAAGAATAAATTTATTTGAGGAAGCCAGCTTGGTGGTTAAAATATCCAGTGCCTGATTGGTAATCGGATCATTTTCCTTGTCATAAAAGATCCCTTTAGCGTACTGGGTCTCATTAGAAAATCTTGCAATAGCTACTTTTCGCTTCAATCCCTGCGCCTCAGGTTGTTGCAATTCCATGACCTGGGGTTCCACCTGAACCACTTTTTGCTGCACAGTGCAGCCGATGAGGGTGCAACCAAGTGCGAAGTTCATTAGAGTTTTTCTCATTGTACAATAATTTTGAATAGAATTTTTCTACCGGAATACCGGATCATCTCATTTGAGATAAATCTGGTAGGGCAGAATCTCAAAATGGCTACACAAGAATAAGAAAAATATGTTAAAGTATATTAAATTAATGGTAATATTTAAATTTTCTGCACCATACGATTAGAACCTATCTTCAAAGCACAACATCTAAAGAATCTGGTATTAGGTGGAAACCCTACGTCTATAAACAGAAAATCCCGCCAAACATTAGTTTAGCGGGATTTTCTGTAATATGAAACCCTCACCTCAGGGACGGTAAAACAATAAATGGGTAGAAAGTTATTATGAAGTAAGCGAAGTAACCCTCTCAGACTATCCTAGCTTAGCGCAGGAAGGCGAGTGTTAAGTAATATTTATTTAACTAGATGACAAAAAACCGGATTGATCCCAATTTTATTAAATCTCGAATGAAATATTGTAAGAAATAGATATGAAAAATTAGAAGAATTTTTAAACTAAATCATCGTTTACAGGAAAAAACTTCTATAATCTAATATAGAAGAACTTAAGGTTTGACCTTAAGTTCTGGTATTTCTTTCATTTTGCCATTTTCTTGTTTACCCAAAACAATGACCTCTTTATTTTCTTTATATTCCTCTATTGCCATTATTAATTGGCTTCTGGTATCTCTTCGAATTTTAATACCTGATTTTTGAGTTTTACTTTTAACCTCAATATAATAACCATCTCTGAGGTCTGTTGGTTTTGTAGAAGGTCTACCCATAATATTTATTTTTAAAATAGCAATCAATCATTGTACCAAGATTATGGGAAGGATGTGTTCAAAAATTTTAAATACTTAACCAGGACCATGTTTCATCATAGGTGATCTTTCAAAGGCTTTAAGTATCTAAGGACGATGAGGTAAAGATTTCAAACGTTGCACCTGTTATATGAAGGTACGAGATAAAGATCTGCCATTTTTGCAAACAATTTGTTGGCCTTTTGTCCTTGTTAAATTATTACATATCAAATAATCTTCAGGTTTATTTAATAGTAAATCGGTTCGGGATCTCTACTCCTTTTTAACCATGAACTTTTTTTATCTTGTACATATCCATAACCATATTTAGACCCATACCCCAAATGCGTTGGTTTGAGATCATTAAGAACAAAACTAATATTATTGAATTTCCCCTCTTTTAAACAATCTAGAGGAAATTCCAGTAGATCTTTCTCTGTAAATCCTGATCTTACAATAAAGAGAACAGCATCGGCATACTTGGTTAGTAATGAAGTATCTGCTACAGGCATAGCCGGTGCTGTGTCAACCACTATAAAATCATACCTCATTTCTAAGTCTTTGAAGACCTTCGCCATTTTTTCCTGTTTCAAAAGTTCATAAGGGTTTGGAGGAATACTTCCGGAAGTAAGAACATCTATATCCTTATGAAGATTGGAAGGCCCTAAAAGGAATCTTAAGCAAAGGTTATCATTAAGCAAATAGTCGCTTAAACCCAGTAGATTATCACTATTCGCTTTGTAAGCCTGAAGTTTTGGATTACGTAAATCACCCCCTAACAAAAGCACTTTTTTACCTGAATTCGCAAGTGTAATTGCAAGATTAACAGAGGTAAAAGTCTTTCCCTCTCCCTTTGTAGTGGAGGTAACAAAGAGGACAATACCTCCTGTCTTTTCCTTAACATTTATTAAAAGATATTGAAGGTTAGTGATTAAAATTCTAAAAGATTCTGCAAGAACAGAGCGATCCTTACCTCTTATTAAACCATCCCTTTTTCTCTTAATCTTCGGGATCATTCCTACTACAGGAATTTCTTTTGAGAAACCTTCAATATCGCTTTTGCTCTTTACTTTATCATTGAACATTTCTTTTACATAGAGAACCGAAAAAGGCAAAAAGAGTCCCAGAATAAAAGTTCCCAGATAAATATTCCTTGCGCTGGGGGCAACGGGATAATCTGTAAAATAAGCTCTGTCAACTATTTTTGCTTTAGGCTCCGTAACTGCTAAGGAAAGTGAATTCTCTTCTCTCTTTTGAAGCAGAAACAAATAAAGTGTTTCTTTTATATTCTGTTGCCGTTCAATTCCTCTGTATGCACGTTCTTTAGAAGGGACCGCATAAATTTGTGACCCAATACTTGAAGATTGCCGTCTCAATTCTTCCTGACTTATTTCAAGATTGGAATGCATTGTTCTTAAGCTCTGAACCACATTATTTTTAATTTGTTCAATGTTGTTATTAAGCCTTATAACCATTGGGTTTTTTTCACTTGAACCTCCCAAAATCCTATTCCTTTCAAGCACTAAATCGTTGTATTCATTGATTTGCTGGTTCACCCCCATCTCAGAAATTCCCAAATTGGTTGGTAAAAGATCCGATTTTGAATTGGATCCTATATATTCCAACATCGCCCCGGCTAGTTCCAACTGGGTACCGATTTCTTGTCTTCGCTTATTATATTCGTTGGCATTCTGAATAAATAGTTGAGACTGGGCCTGTATATCTGTTAATAGATTTTCTTCCTTGAAGGTCTCTTTCCCCGTCTCAACCGAGTCCAGTTCTCCATTGATTATGGAAAGACGCTCATTAATAAAATTGGCAGTGTTGCCCGCAATAAGATTTCTATCTTCAATAGCGTCTCGGTTATACTCCAAAATCAACTGATCAAGGATATCCCGTGCTTTTTGCCTTACCGGATCCTGTAATTCTAAATTCATAAGTCCTGAAGACTTTGCTTCTTGAACTAAATTAATGCTGTTGCGGTAATGTGCAGCTACCTTTTCTATTGTTGAAAAAGTAATTATGGTCTGATCTGATAAGCCTTCATATTTGGGTAAAGAGGTTGCTCCCAAAACTATGTCCGCAAATTCTAGCTTCACTGGTGTACCAGATTTTACTTTAATTGACTTTATCCCTTCAAGATCACTAATAATAAAATCCGAACCTTTTTGGGTGATCTTAAAGCTAGCCCCCCCTAGTTCCTGCAGCCGAGCTTCATCCATGCGCAAGACTTGCATAGAAAAAGGTATATTGTCATATATTTCAATAGTTCGAAACTTACCTTCCTTAAAATACTGGTATTGAATATTTAAAGATTTAACTACCTCGGCCATTAATCTTCTAGATTTTAAAATACCAATCTCGGTATCAAAATTGTTCGCTCCCATTCCCCCTATCCCTAACTCGGAATAAATAGCCTCACCTACCCCGCTGTCGACAGATTTATCTTTAATTATTATGCTCGCTTTTGCACTATAAACCGGAGTGGTATACCTGAGGTATAAGAAACCAAGCGAGAGAAAGACTGTTAACGAAAGAAGAAACCAGGGCCAATAATGGAAGTATTTTACAAGCTCCTTCTTCAAATTCAGCTTTTCAGATCTTGGTCTGTTGGAAAAATTATTTGTACCAGTCATAATTTTATTTTGTAAAGAGAACTACTAGGGAAGCAATAACAGATGCAATAGAAATATAAGTGGCTGCTATATTGGTAGAACCGGCAGCCTGTCTTCGAGAAGATCTTGGTTCTACATATATCACATCATTCTGCCTTAGGTTGTAGTAAGGGGAATTAACTACGTTGGCATCCGTAAGATCGAGATAAGCATAAGTTTTCACTCCTTCTTCTTCCCCAAGAATCAAAATATTATCCCTTTTCCCAAATATTGTTAGATCTCCCGCCATAGCAATTGCTTTAGACAAGTTAATGTGGTCGTCGTCAATGGAAAAAGTACCAGGACTGTTTACCTCACCCAATACACTTATCTGGAAATTAAGAATACGCACATTAATAATAGGATCTTTTACATATTCCAGAATCGATTTCCGAATTTTCTCTGCAAGTTCAGTTGTAGTAAGCCCTTGTACTTCCATAACACCAATGACAGGAAATTGTATTGTTCCCTCGCTTGAAACAAGATAAGTCTCAAGTTCAACGCTTCCTCCTACTCCGGCTTCAGAAGCTACAGATTTTGTAAGATTAAAAGGGATCGTAGCCTCCTGCTCGGGAGCTGAAACTCTTATCGTCAATTCATCATCTGGCTGAATTTGTAGGTTGTCGTTTCTATTTCGTTCTACACTTTCTCTTAATTGGTCAACATTCTGAAAATACACCATGTTTTTTCGAGTGACGCAGGAAGAAACTGTTAATAAAACAATTATTAAAACAAAAATCCTGTTGATGGTATTAGAACTTGTCATAGAGCTATTTTTGATTGAATATAAGGTAGATATACCTTAAGATCTATTGTTAAAAAGCTTTTTCTTCTCCTGTAAAAGCGTTGTATATGGTATAATAGATAATTTTAAGATCTAAAAGGATATTCCATTTTTCCAGATAAAAAATGTCAAGTCTTGTTCTGTTGATAATATCCGACTTACGGGTAATTTCTCCTCTATATCCCTTTATTTGCGCCAGTCCTGTAATACCGGGTTTGGCAAAATGTCTCACCAGGTATTTATCCACCGTTTGAGAAAATTCTAAGGTATGAGCTTCCATGTGCGGTCGTGGCCCTACCACTGTCATATCTCCAAGAAAAACATTAAAAAATTGCGGTAACTCGTCAATACTTGTTTTTCTTAAAATCTTACCAATCCTGGTCACTCTTAAATCATTCTTGGTGCACATCCTGATATTTGCCTCAGGGTTTAAAAACATTGAACGAAATTTATAACAGTAGAAGGATTTTTTGTTATATCCATGTCTTAGTTGTTTAAAAAACAAGGGATCTCTAGATTCTAACCGGGTCAAAATATATACTAATGGAATTGTCCAGGATAAAATAAAAATTATAACAAAGGAGGAAAAAATAATATCGAAGATCCGCTTTCCGTATTTAGCATAATTTTTCTCCAGGGGAGAGTTTCGAAGGTTTAAAACTGGAACTGTGCCATATATCTGCACATTCATTGCTCTGGTAAAGATCTCCTTGTTATCGGGAACAATTTTTATTTTCTTGAGATTATTATCTGCAAAAGCAATTAGTTGATTAATCTCTGCCTTTGATAACTGAGATGCCATACAATAAATTTCTTCAATCTTATTCTGCTGAATAAAGGTAAAACAGTCTTTAATCTCTCCCCGAAAATCTTCACCATCATATTTACGGTCATTACTAAAATACCCTTTGTACCTATATCCAAAATCCGGTTCTTCGAAGACTTTTTTTATTGCTCTGCTGTTTTTATCATTCCCAATAATTATCACATTTATATAATTGCCCCCTTCCATTCGGTACAACCTCCTTGCAGTAAAAAAGAACCAGCGATAAAAGGTTAAGAGAAAAAATAAAAAAGAAAGCACAAAAATTTGGTAGCTAAATGAAAAATCGACCTTTGAGAAAGGAAAAATGGCAAAGTAAGCAAGGGTGAAAATAAAGTAATGTTTTAAAAATTTATGAAATTTGGTGATAAATTTCTCTTTCCTTTCGATGGTGTAAAAATTCAAACCTATTGCGGCAATTAACCAAGCGAGATTATATGAGATAATAGCAACAGCATTAAGATAAGTGTCCGGGGTTAAAAGGAACAGGGTCACATTTATTGTAATCAAATGAGCCAGTACAGAGAATGGTATAATAAAATGAGCCCCTTTCATGGTTCATATTTTCTAATGTGTGGAAACAGTACCTGACAACTTATTGTAGGATTTTTCTTTAGTCACGTCTTTTATAAGAGGTAACAAATATTGAGGGATTTTTCTGGCGATTTTACAGGCGAGGGTAAATACTCCGTTTAATTTGTACATTTTTATAATTCGAAGATCTTCCTTTGACTTCTGTATTTGGAGTTTTGCGGAGGTGCTTAGGCCGCCCAATCTCATTTTAACTACCCACTCATCCAAAAAATGTTTCTCTAAGTCATTATTACTGAACCATCTTAGTGATATTTCGTAATCACTTGCTATTGTATAGCCATCATTATAAACACCATAGGCTGCAAAAATCTCTCGTCGCACGAAAATGGTAGTATGGAGGGGTATCCATCCATAGAACAAAAATTTTTTATTAAAGGGTTTAGATGAATAGACCCTTTTAATTCTTTCTGGATGTTCCTGATCAACAAACAAACCTTTTGCATAGACCAGATCTGCACCAGAAGCTTTGAAGGCATTTGCCACTTTTTGTAAAGTATCAGACTCAAAGAAAAAATCATCTGAATTTAGAACCCCTACAATATCTCCTGTAGCATTTTTGATCCCTTTGTTGTACGCATCAAATACTCCTTCGTCCTTTTCAGAAATATAATAAGCAAGTTTGTCCCTGTATTTTTCTATTTCCTCTTGAGTTCCATCAGTGGATCCACCATCAATAATTATATGTTCCACGTCTGGATAAGTTTGATCAAGAACAGATTGAATGCAATGTGCAATACAATGCCGCCGATTATAAACTATGGTGATGATTGAAATTTTCATATTACTAAAGTTATTTTTTGCTATAAGTATGATGCACAATATTTATTGTCATCCCTAACCAAACCAGGTTGTAAAGAATTAGAGCCAGGGTGATTTCAATTGCTTTGGATGCGGTCAGAAAAAAAGTTATATCTACTATAAGCAAGTGTAAAAGAGAAGAAAATGCAATTAAAGATGATAAACGTTTCATAACTGATGTTTTTATAATTAGATGATCACTTTATAAAGGGAAGACTTCAATATTACTGTGGTTAACAATTTTAGAATCGTTCTTTTATAAAAATGAAACCTGTTAATAGAAGAACCAGAGGACAAGGCTTATCACCTTATTCTTGGTATTAACTCAGGTAAAATTGTAATACAGGTTACCAGAACATTATTTTGAAGTGGACTTTATTTCCCTACTTCTGTTATGGCATGGGATCGAGATTATTTTCCAAAAGATTTAAAAGTTATCTTTTTAAAACAAACCTAAGGACAGATTTATCATTTCCTGTTTCCAGTGCAATTAAGTAAATTCCATCAGAAAGATTTTCAAAATCAAAATTGTAAGAATATTCTTTTCCTGCCTCAGCCTCACCTGCCTTGAGGTGGGCAATAAATATCCCCTTAGAATCATAAAGGTTTAGGTTGAAAAAATCTCTTTTTAAAATAACAAAGTGAACAGTTGCATTGCCAGATGTGGGATTAGGATAAGCAAAGAAACTTTCCTCTGGTTCAACATTTAAATAAACCTCTGAAACTTTTGTCATTGATTTAGCCGAGGCGGAAAGAGCGGTCGCTAATACCACGTTTGTATAATCGGAAGACAAATTACCCTGAACAGCTTTTAACCGGTAATATAAAATACCACCGCCTTTTTTACTATTTAGATTCCTGTCCTCATAAAAAGTTGTGTTTGGCCCTAAACTTATAAAATCCAGCCGCCCTGAAAAATCTGCCTTTGTTGAACGCTCAAGAATAAATCCGTCTTCTGCCAAACTGTTATCCGTCCAGGATAAGTTGACCTGGGTTGTAGACACCCATTGAGCAAAGAGATCACCAGGAGCTTGCAAAACAGCTGGAGCATTTACTGTTATAGTGACTACCTCCGAATTAGTTACTGCTCCAAGATTATCGGTAGCTTGCGCTGTTAATAAGTAAGTCCCTGAAGAAATATTGTCCCAGTTTACTGAAAAAGGATCGCTAACATCTTCACCAATAAGGATGGTTCCATAATAAAATTTAACGCTGGTAACGCTTCCATCTGGATCAGAGGCATTGGCCTGAAGAGTTATATTTGCAGGAGCCGTGAAAGTTGCATTATTTTCGGGAGCACTAATTGAAACATCTGGGGGCAAATTACCTCCAGGTTGAGAAACAATTACAGTTACAGCTTCAGAGGAGCCAATACCCCCCTTGTCATCCAATGCCTTTGCCGTGAAAGAATATGTACCCTCAGGAACATCGCTCCAACTAAATTCATAGGGGCTTTGCAAATCCTCCCCTAATTTAGATTCATCATTATAAAATTCCACTTTTGTCACAACTCCGTCAGAGTCTGAAGCCGTGACTAGAACATTGATAACAGCAGGTACCGTATAAGTTGCATTACTAGCGGGAGAAATAATGTCTACGACCGGAACCACGTTCACAGGAGCTGTACCTTCAGTAACTGTGAACTTATTAAAAGAGGAATATGATCCTGCAGGTGAGTTTAGAGTTATTCTTACATCTTTTGGCAACTTGCCGTTTACATATGGGACCCGTACCTCTATGCTTGTCGAAGACACAGAAAGTATTTCTGCAGTTGAAGAGCCAAATGACACACCAGTGACATTCTCCAGGTTTTGCCCATTTATTAATGTTATACTACCCACAGGCCCTAAGGAAGGGATAAAGCTGGTAATAACTGGAGTTCCCATGACATTTACGGTCACTACTGCTGAAATGGTCCTCTCCTGCTTATCATCGGTCGCTACCGCAGTCAGAGCGTAAGTTCCAACCACTGCGCCGGTCCAGGTGAGACTCCAGCCATCATTACCATCGCTGTCTATTCCAAGGGAATTAGTGCCTTCAAAAAATTCCAC
>NZ_JAPONB010000006.1 GCF_026676115.1 Salinimicrobium sp. TH3
CCGGTTGCCTGTTCCCGGTTGCCTGTTCCCGGTTGCCTGTTCCCGGTTGCCTGTTCCCGGTTGCCTGTTCCCGGTTGCCTGTTCCCGGTTGTCGGTTGTCGAGTCTCCCGTCTCCCGTCTCATGTCTCACGTCTAACATCTAATTTATTACTTTTGCCACATGAAATTAAACGATAACATCGTAGCCCTTGCAACACCTTCAGGTGCGGGAGCTATTGCTATAATAAGAGTTTCGGGACCCGATGCGATAAAACTGGTGGCACCGGTCTTTAAAGCGAAGAGCAAAAAAGACCTTTTAGAGCAACCTTCGCACACACTGCATCTGGGAAATATTGTTGACGGCGAGCGCATTATTGATGAAGTACTGGTTTCGGTTTTCCACGGACCAAAATCTTATACGGGAGAGAACACTATTGAGATCTCCTGTCACGGGAGCCCGTACATACAGCAAGAGATAATTCAGCTGATGATACGCCGGGGTTGCCGTGCCGCGGAAGCCGGGGAATTCACCCTGCGTGCCTTCCTTAACGGAAAGATGGATCTGAGTCAGGCAGAAGCCGTGGCCGATCTTATCTCTTCTGAAAACCAGGCGAGCCACCAGATGGCCATGCAACAAATGCGTGGCGGATTCTCAAACGAGATCCAGAAGCTGCGGGAGGAACTGCTTAATTTCGCTTCCCTCATCGAACTGGAGCTTGATTTTGCCGAAGAAGACGTGGAATTCGCCAACCGTGACGAATTTCAAAAGCTCATCAGTCGTATTCAAAATGTGTTGAAAAGGCTCATCGATTCCTTTGCCGTGGGTAACGTGCTTAAAAACGGAATCCCGGTAGCCATTGTGGGCGAGCCCAATGTTGGAAAAAGTACGCTGTTAAATGCTCTTTTGAACGAGGAACGCGCTATTGTTTCCGAGATCGCCGGTACTACCCGTGACACCATTGAAGATGAGATCTCAATTGGCGGAGTGGGCTTCAGGTTCATAGATACCGCAGGGATCAGGGAGACCAAAGATGTGGTGGAGAGCATCGGGATCAAACGGACGTTTGAGAAGATAAGTCAGGCGCAGGTTGTACTGTACCTCTTTGACGCCTCATGCCTCTATGGTCCTGAACCTGATACGGGATACAAACCCGAAAGCCATCCTGAACTTGTTTCAGGATCTCAGCAACCCTCTGCCCCTACCGTAGAGCAGATCAAAATTGAAATTGAAAAGATAAGGAACCAGTTTCCGCAGAAACCATTGGTGATCATGGCTAACAAGATCGATCAGTTGAATGGGAAGCAAAGAGAAAAACTCAGATCTCAAATCTCAGAACTCACTACTATCTCCGCCAAGAGCGGAGAAGGTGTCGAAGACCTGCAGCAAAAACTGCTGCAATTTGTGAATACCGGCGAGTTGCGCAACAACAACACCATCGTTACCAACACCCGGCATTACAACGCGCTGCTCAGCGCCCTGGAAGAGATCAACAAGGTCCAGGAAGGCCTCAACCACAACCTTTCGGGCGACCTGCTGGCCATCGACATAAGGGAAGCGCTGCATTACTTCGGGGAGATCACAGGTGAGATCACCAACGACGACCTGCTGGGGAATATCTTTGCTAATTTTTGTATTGGCAAATAGAAAATCAAACCAACAAAAACAAAAACAAACCAAATCGCACACTATTACTGGGCTTATAAACAAAATTTATTTTGTTGTCTTTTGTTAAAAGGTACATTTTTTTTGATATCTGTACCTTTTATAATAAAATTTATATTTAGATTTGGCTTATGAATGTCTCTTATTTACTTCAAAAGCCACCAAAAATGAATATAAAAATTGTATCTCCGAAATTTGGGGAGATTACGACTCCTAAATCCTTCTATAGCCCCTTAAAAACTCAAGCGAAATGTCCCTTAGGGATATCTAATAGACCATATCAACACTAAATTAGGTCTATGAGCTCTAATATTAGAATCAAGAAAAAGTGCCAGCTCTGCAACAGCGAATTCATTGCAAAAACTACTGTTACCAAATTCTGCGGAGACACCTGTGCCAAGATCGCCTACAAAGCCAGAAAACGAGCTGAAAAAATTCAAAGGGCTTCTAAACCACAGAAGGTAAAAGCTGATCCCAAGGAAAAGGTTCAGGATTTACAACTGAAAGAATTCCTCAGCGTAAAAGAAGCAGCCATTCTACTCGGCTGTTCAGTTAAGACTATTTATCGTCTGATAGACAATGAACAATTAAAAGCGGTAAATCTGGGACAGAGACTTACCCGTATTAAGAGAACTGAAGTAGATTATATTTTTAACCAACAAAACTAACCCATGGCAAACGTTACCTTAAGATCGAAACCTCTCAAAGGTGGGATGCTTAGTCTTTACCTGGACTACTACCCTCCTGTCATTATCCCTAAAACAGGCAAACTTTCTCGAAGAGAATTTTTAAAACTCAAGATCTATGAGTTTCCTGAAAATGCCCAGGAAGAAAGGTTTAATGAATCACAACTTGAAATAGCTGAGGAAATAAGAGCAACCCGGTTTCTGCAACTGAAGAACAAAGAATTCGGATTGGTAGACAACATTGTAATGGATATCAAATTCAGCCAGTATTTCCAAGAAGTAGTAGATGAGTATTATAACACTGGAAGCAAAGGAAACTACCATTCCTGGAAGTCTTCCCTGACTTACTGGAAAGCTTTTATGGGAGAGGACCTTACTACCCAAAGCTTGACTGAATGGCATGTAAATCATTATCGGAACTTTCTCCTAACCACCAAAAATCTTAGAACTAACACAAAAAAGTTGGCGATTAATACAGCCTCCACGTACTATAAAAATTTTATCATGGTCCTGAAGAGAGCCTATAAGGATAAGCTTTTGAGTAAAAACCTGGCTGAAAATGCCAGATATATTCGGGAACAGGAAACACACCGGGAGTACCTTTCTGAGAAGGAATTATCAAAGCTTTGGAAAACCCCTATAGATAAGGAGAAAGTGAAACATATGGCCGTATTTTCAGCATTAACTGGTCTCCGATTTTCTGACGTAATTAATTTGAAGTGGGAAGATGTATATGAGGACTCCCACCAGGGCTATTACATTCAGTTTAGGGAGCAAAAAACAGGAAACATTAAGAATCACCCTATCTCCAGATCAGCTGTAAATATCCTCAGTGAGCAAAAGACGAAGGAGGGACAAATTTTTACTGATATCAAATATTCTCAAATTTCCAGACCTCTAAAAAAATGGCTCCTCGAGGCAGGTATTCACAAGAAAATTACTTTTCACAATTTTAGGCACAGCTATGCCACACTACAATTAGCAAATGGAACGGATATCTACACAGTTTCAAAGCTATTAGGCCATAAAAATGTCTCCACAACACAGATATATACCAAGGTTATGGATCAAAATAAAGTAAAAGCAGCTAATAGAATAAATCTTGACCTGGATGGATTATCGTAGTACATATACCTATTTTCTTAACACAACAGAAAATAGGCTGAATGCCTTTGTGCAAAAGCAGTTGAAACAATCAAAAAAGGAAGGAAGATCTTTTAAATTTATAGATGCTTTGATTGAGAAAGGATTTAAAGCACGAAAGGCAAAAAGAAAAAACCCTTGGGGTGACACATTAGATGAAGTTAATAAGCTCATAACATTTAAACGCAATTATTACGAAAAATATGCTCTTCAAAGGATTCTTTCAAATGAGGCTTTAGCAACTTTCGAGAAACACTATAGCAAAAAAGATTACAGAAAATTTTTAGCTTTCTTAGGCATGGGGACAGGATTGGAAAATTCATATTACCACTATGGTCTAAACCGCGGCTACACCGAAGTGCTCTACAAAGCAGATGAATTGTCTTTTTTTACTCTTAGGGAAATTCCTGGTGGTTATTCTGGTTTAGAACATTATTTTAAGGTTAAAACCATGGTGTACGGAAAAGATAAAGTGGTAGATCAACTAATAGATATCGAGACCAGGAAAAAAACAAAACATCCGTTAGAAGATCATAATTCCCCTATCCTGGACAATGATGAAAAACTATATCTTCTAAACTTATTATTCAATTATCCGGTTTCACTTGAAAAAGGATATTCTTTTACTGAATTTGCACGTTTGATGCATTTAACCAGTAGTTCAATGGATAAAAAGATCCTTTCTAAAACAGCTGGAAAAGTCTACACATATCAAAAATTGACAGAGGGAATAGATATGAAAAAAGCAGAGGGCATTGATAACAAAATCTTTATTGAAGATTTAATTGAAAAAATTTCTGAATTAGAGTTACCTGAAACACTTAGAATACTCCAGAAAAAAAGGGCCGAAATCAAATAAAACCAAAATATCAAATTAGAAATAAAGAGCAACAGATAATTCCTGTTGCTTTTTTTTGTTTAATTCTTTGTGATTCTGAGGTGGGATAGGAAATTATTAATACTCTAATTCACTTCAAATCATCATCTTATCATAAATCATCCGAAATATATGTAAGATAAATACAGCCCGGCACCTCCTTGCGTCTCCCATAGATTTGTTCCCAGATTTAATCCTTAATAACTTTTTATGAAAGACCTTAATTTGATCACAGGCGAGGATCTTAAAAAGCTCGCTACAGAACTTTACCAGCTCTCTAAGAAAGAAGCTGAAGAAAATAACCAGGAGGACATCCTTAATGCTAAACAGGCTGCAAAGCTTCTGGATTTAAGTCCGGCTACTATTTACGGCAAAACCCACCGTAATGAAATTCCCTTCTTTAAACAGGGAAAAAAGCTGCTCTTTTCTCGTGCTGCTCTTATAGAGTGGCTAAGGAAAGGCGAAAATCAAGTGGCAATCACTTCATCAACTACGGCTAAATCAAAAGCAGCCGAATACTTACACCAAAACAGAAGATTTTAATCAACACCTACTAAAAATTTTATCATGAAAGAATATAAAAAAACATGTGTTTGCTGTTCAGAACCATTTTGGACTATACACGACTTTCAAACCCATTGCTTTCGCGTAACCTGTGAAGAGACTGGTAAATTGTTAGAAATAGAACAGGCCATGGATCGGCTTGTAAGGGTAGTAACCGCTCATACTATAACTACTAAAACTGGAAGAAAGCATCTAAAATATAAAGCTAATTTTTTGATCAACAGAAACAAGAATAGATATATCACTGTTACAAATTTACCCAAAGGACGTAATGGAATAACTGCCAAATTTGATATTGTAACCAAAGAGGTTGTATATCGATCCTTTGATGACCTATCCAAAAACCGTTAACCTAACGTTACTTTAATTTATAATCATGGATAAATACCTATATACGTGCGATTACTGCGCCAAAACATATGTACCCAAAAGGAGATATAAGCAAAGATTCTGCAGCAACAGCTGCAGAGTCAACTCCCATAAACGTAAAAACAGAATGTCTCCAGCGAAACCTGTTGCAGGATTAAAAGCACCTGCAGAAAAACCTCATAAAGAAGGTATCTCTATGGCAGGAATTGGAAACGCAACTATAGCAAATGTTGTTACTGAAGTTGGAAAATCGATATTTATTAAGGAAGAAAATAAACCAGTAACTAAGGGGGATTTTCAAAAGTTAGCCGATCGTATCAGCCAAAGATATATCTTGATTAAAAACATGGATGCACGAGCTGACGGTGCTCCGGCTTATTTTGACACCACCCTACAAGAAATCGTTCACCTTAAGTTTTTGCCGCCATGGAAGTAGATAATCTAAAGGATATTGAGGAGGCAATATTAGAACATAGCTCCAGCTTGGAAGATAAGGCTGTTAGACAGCTTCATCAAATTGTGAATAAACTGCCTCCTTACATCGGTAGACTAATTAATGAAGCTTTTGAGCATAAGAGAATACCCAAGGAATACCTACTAACGTCCATACTTTTTGCTTTTAGTAATACGGCAGGTTTAGCAATCCGGCTGGATGCCATGGGATATTCTAACTATGGTAATATCTATGCGGCTATTATAGGTAGCAGGGGAGACGTAAAATCTCCTGCTATGGATTTAGCCACTGAACCTTTAAAGCTTTACGATGACGTTCAGTATCGTAATTTTATAGAAAAGACCGCAGAGGAAGGATCTGAGGAAAATGTCGTAAGGAAGCAATTATTCATCCAAGATGCCACAGTAGAAGCAGCTTATTTTAAGCATCATGAAAACCCTTTTTCTTTAGGAATTTTCATGGATGAGCTATACTACCTAATTGAAAAGATGGGCAACCCTGCAAGTAAAGATGGGCCGGCCTGGCGTATACTTCTTTTGCAAGGAAATACGAATAAGCTGGTGGATATTTCGCGAAAAACAACTTTAAGTTTCCGTTTGTCAAAATCATACCCAGTACTTTTAGGTTCAATCCAGCAAGAATTCATTCCTAAAATTTTTTCTGGAGGAAATTTGGAGAGCGGTTTTACAGATCGCCTGTTATTTGCACCAAACCTGACGCATAATACAAAGCTTTCAAAATTTAATATCAGTCAGGATTGTCTAAAAAAATACTCTGATAATCTTTTAAGAATGATGGAATACCGCAAGCCGGTGGAGGAGTCAGACAACAAGGAACCTCTGGTATTAACCTGCACCCCAGACGCAGAGGACAGGTTATTTAATTACACGCAAAACATACTTCATCAACAAGAAAAATCAGAAGAAATAGAGAAGGGGTATCTGGCTAAAGTCCTGATAAACATACACAAAATCGTCATTCTTACACATTTGATGAAAGAATCTGCCTCTCCAGAACTTCACCTAAAAATTGGACTGGAAACCGTAGAGGATGCAATAATGATTATGGATTTTTACTTTACTAATTTCCAGATCATAGTTGAGAAACTCGAAGGAAATTTACCTGATATAGATCCGAATGAAGTTGTAAAGCTGGGTAGAAGAAACAATGCTACCCAAGAACAAATTGCTGCAGTCCTGGGAGTCAATAAATCTACAGTCTCCCGGAAAATAGCCAGAATGAAAATATAATGCAACCTGCAACTTGCAACTTGCATTATAACTCAATTTCACCTGCATTAGTCTAATATTCAGATATATAAAACTGATTCAAAAGGAGTTTGCAGATTGCACGTTGCACAACAATGTACCCTATGCTTACCAAAATTGAAAGAATATTAAAATTTGATAATAGGAGGAATTATAAGATCCTTACCCCCTGTTGTGGAAAGCTAAACACAAACGGGAAATTTGTTAATTATACTGGTTTTCCCCTGATCTACGGTTACTGTCATTCCTGCGGAAAAGCCACTACCCCACCCGCTTTGTATCAGGATGAAAAAGGAGAAGAGTATCAATGGAATGAAATTACTAACTCCTGGGACAAGGACCTGGTGATCCCTCTTACTCCAAAATTTTCCAAAGATTTTAGCTCTACAAGCAATAATCCAGATCAGCGATTTATACCTGAATCGCTGATCTGGAAATATTATGAAATGGCACCGGAAAACAATCTGCTGCAGTATCTAAGAAAAACCTATTCTAAAGAAGATGTAGATCGTGTTAAGGAAGATTACGTTCTGGGATCAACAAAGAATGGCGGCACTATTTTCTGGCTAATCAATGAAGATCTCCAGGTACAGAAAAATAAGATTTGTTATTATCAAGAAAACGGGAAAAGAACAAACCGATTTGCTGCTCCATACAAGAATGAGGATGGCTATTATTCTTGCTTATTTGGGGCTCATCTCCTTAAGTCAATTAGAAAAGGAACAGATCTCGTGATCCTGGTGGAAAGTGAGAAAACGGCTGTTGTAGGAGCAATTCTCCTGCCCCTGTTTACCTGGGTTGCATTTGGAGGCCTAAATGGACTGACAGAGGCTAAATCGGCTTGCTTAAGAGGTCATAAGGTCCTTCTAATCCCGGATATTAGTGAAAAGGCAGTCTCTGTAGCCTATGACAAGGTTACATACCTTAGTTCTATAAGTGTAAATGCTAAAATTTGGGATATGACAAATGGAAAGAGCAATGATAAGTTAACGGAAGAAGGGATTTATAATTTGGATTTAGAAGATATCTTTAGGAGAATTATCTGAAAAGAGTGTTAGGGATAATCTACTCCCGTAAATATGTAATCTCACAAGGCTTACATTTTCGCCACCTTTGATCTACATCTCCTATAGAGAAACGGCCTTCTCTTTTTTCATATATGTCAAGTCCACGGCCAAGAATAACTTTGCACCCATTATCCGCTTTAATATATCGGTCGTGATGTTTTTCAAGAGCGAATGTAAGGTTGATTCTCATCTCCTTTACACTGGCAGCTATTTCCTCAAAACATGCCTTACTTTGTTCCTGGAATTCTCTGGTGTTCCAAGAAATCACTTTTAGGTTTATTGTCCCTCCCGGTTCTTTATTATTCCCCAGCATCACACAAAATTCCAACAGGTTCTGAAATTGATAAGGCAATCTTATCCATGGATCCTGTAGTTCTATATTATCTGCTCCTCTTAAATGTTTGGCGAATAGTCTATCGTAGGAAATATTCGTTTGGTCCTGTACAATGATCCGCTGTTTACGTACCTCCGGCCTTAAACTTGGAACTGAAGTAAAGGAGATGACTTCAGGTTTTTGTTTAGACTTTTTGAGAGAATGTTCAGGTAAAGAGTTTAGCTCCTCAGGAATGGAAAACTTTTCCCTTATAAAGGGTTTAAAGTCAACTCCGATGGCTCCTGATGAAATATCTTGGAAATACCGGTCCTGACGGTCACATGAAACGACCAGATTAACAGCATTTTTTTCCTCCCAGATCCTAAAATATTTTTCGGGATTTTTAAAAGTCATTGCAGGAATTTGTAGCCAAAATAATTGGTCTTCCCCCACTAATAGAATATTCCAGTCTTTTTTAAAGTTATCGAGCTTTATATTCATCCACCATGCGGCTTTAGAACCGCTAATACTTATATTGGCAAAGGTGGTATTCCTGTTTTTTAGTTTTTCAACCCCTGATCTACTATTGATAAAATTCAGTGCTTGAGCTTTTTTCATTTGACCTTTAGTTTTTTGTTACAAGGGCTTTATAAATATAAGATTAAAGAGAAACTAAAAAAATAAGATTTCTCAATTTCCTTTCACAAACAACCTCTTAGGAGGGGGATACAACTTTGAACACACCATTTTCATTAAGCAACAGTCCTACAGGGTGTAACAAAATGTGGGTATTTCTTTTCAAATTCTTTAAGACATTTACTGAATGGTGATGAGCTATTTGAAAGATTAATGTAGCAATTTTCCATAGCCCGAGTTATTGCCATTAAGACCCAAGTAGCTGCATATTTGTTTTTCCTTGAATCCGGATTTAATTGATCAAATAAATCATTTAAAAGATAATTTTCTGCTTCATCTTCATTGAATTTTTGATCAAAAAATTCATCCAGGTTATTACACAAAATAGACCAGGCTTCAATTCCCCGGCAAGATTGATAGTATATAGCTCGTACTGAAAGAGACCCAGGAACCCCCAGCTCTTTCTTATCTACGTTACCTGTAGTATTCCAAACCCTGAAATCATCTATCTCTTCATCTGCTTTCTTAGCTAAATCCCATTCTGCACGAAAACTGTCTTTAGCTTTTACAATGTTATCAAACTCATTTATCACAACTGAACTTTCATCTTTGCTTTCTATCCACGAAGAGGAGTCTCTATCAGGAAAATGGTTTTTTTCTGGTGTAGTAAGTAAAATCAGAGAATCATAGGCGGTACAGCCCTGGCGTTTTCCTATTTGGTATAAGTTTTTTATTACACCAACTTGTTCAGTTAAATTTGCGTCGTAGTCTATTATAATAGATCCATGATCTTCAGTTTCAAGCGGCTCTATCTTTAAATCAATATCATAATAGCTGGCAATATGATTGGCAAGGGCAGCTACAGCGGGCTTCATTCTAAAGGATTGTCTCTTTTTAATATATGGATGACTTTCAATTTTCTTATTCATGGAAATTTTCCAGTTACACAATTCAGAGTACCTTATTAACTGCTCTTTTCCTCCATTAGCAATTACTACATTTTTGCTCCCGAAAAGATTGTAAATGATATCCCGCTCATACCCGTGACAATCTTGGGCTTCATCTATATACACAGTCCTTTTATGTGCGAAACTATTAAGGCTATTCTTGTAACGTCTCTTTAAAGCTTCTAAATCCATCTTACCACTTCCATTTTTTTCTAATAAGGCTGGATCCAGGTTCATTACCTGAGTTAAAAGTTCATATTTATCTTGTACGTTTAAGTCGGAAATAAACTTTTCTAAATCCACTGTCGCCTGTCGAATCCGCTCTAATACTTTAGTATAATCTTTAAGAAAAACATTAGAACTTTCTAATTTCCCGAGTTTGTAAATTTTATCCTCCCTGAAAGCTACAAACGAAGACTTTACAGAAGCCTTACTACCCAAATACGTGTCTTTTTTATCTAAATACCGGATAAAATCAATGGCCTCCCTCTTTGTGCCTTCATCCATTTTTTTATCAGTTTGAATATACATTTTCAATTTCGCAAGGCTCAAGCCATTTTCCTTGATTCTATAATTATCAAAAAAATCTTCAATATATACCCATCTCTTATCTAATTTATTGATTAGCTCATTTATCCTCTCCTCTGACAAAAGCATTAACACCCCCAACTTCTTTGCAATGTTATAAAAGAAAGAATGCAAGGTATGAGTGGTAGTAGATTTCTTTTCTTTACGGTCCTCTTCAGATAATACATTATGGAAACTTTGCAATTGCTTGGCAACATCAAAAACTAATAAGTGATTATAGGTTATAAAAACGCCTGACTTCCCATTTAAACTTGATTTAATCATCCACTTAAGAAGGTCTGAGGATTTCCCGGTCCCGGCTTTGCCTCTAACTTCCACTAATTGTTTGCCAATATTATCAAAAGCTTTTTGTGATGCCGGATCAAAATGACCTTGAAACCGTTCGACTTTTTTCTTAGTGATATAACCCGTTTCACTGTCTTTTGAAGCCTGTTCAAATATTAGCCTTAAGGTTTGATCAAAGTCTAAACCACTGACATTCCAATCGGCATAACCAGGATACTTGAAATAATAATTTTTTGAAATCACATCTTCTATTGCATCATAAAGCAGTTCCTCATTAACCACCAAATGTGTTGAAGTCAAACTGGTATTCTTTGATTTTAGCCAAAATAATGGATGGACAGTAATTTTATTCCTCTGTAATCCACATGAATTTGATAAATAATTTGTCAAAGACCACTTAAGATCATTGGCCTTATCCTCAAAGTCAAAATTTTCTCCATTAATTTTTATTCCGGATAAATCTTTTTCTATCGTAACATTTTCAAAATCTCTTAATAGCGATACTGCAATGATTTGGTTCTTTACATAAGTCCTCTCGTTTTCCTTCTCAATTCTGTAATAACTATTGTGGAGTTTTGGGATATTAAGTAAGACGATAAAATCAATAGTAGATTGGGAAGAAACGGCAACCGGAAAATTATTTAAAATAACGGCTTCAGCCTTTTTACAGGTTGGTGCTAATTTTTCTTTAATCGATTCGCTTAAAGCCCTATAATCAAGACTTAAGTTAGTTCCATTAATCTTATGCAGTTTAAAATCCATACTGTAATTCTGCGTTTAAACTTTATTTATTGATCCAATCTTCTATCGTTAATAGTCCACGTATCAATAGCTAAGTCCATTAAAATTTTTTGCCGCTTTAGAATCGCCTCTTTATCCCAGGTGCTAAAGATGTAACCAGAGCTGTTTTTGAATCTATTAAGAGCAGTGTTCAACCCTATTTCAAATTCATCATCAAGAAGATCCGTTAAAGCCAGATTTGAATTTCGATATTCCTTCTGTTTCAAATCAAACCAGTTGGAAGTAAGTTTGTTGAATTTATTTACAGCCTGATTAATCTGTGATTCCAAAAGGGTAACATTTCCGAGCTTATAAACAAAGTTGTGGTAATCATCTTTATCTTCGAATTCATCCGGCAAATGCCCATTATCTGGTGTTTGAGGAAGAATATGCTCTATTTGCATCCCGCTTACATCCTCATAGCCCTGTAGCGGAAGTTGGGCCTTTGATCGCACTGTATTTTCTAACCTCCTAAAGAAGTATCTTTGACGATATAACGGATTATAAGCATGGTGCCGCAGGTTCATGAACACCGATTTGAACTCCGAAAGCTTCTCTTTTAAATAAGGTATCATGGTTTCTTCGATAACCTGCTTTAGTTCATCCAGGTCATTTACAGTTCTTAATTTTACAGACCATTGAGAAAATAACCTCTCATTGTTTTTGGCTGGAATTCCAATTGTATTACTATAAAAGAAGAAGCTTTCAATTTGTTTCGCCAGATATTCTATTTCAGTTCTTCCAAATTTTGTATCCAGGGCTAAAAGCAGGATCAAATGTTGCCTGGACCTATATTTATTTATAAATCCGATATTCGTTACAAATGGATAATTGCCATTGTCCTTCATATATTCTGTGGCTGTTACCAAGTCTGAATACCTTTTAGAAATTCTATTCAGTTCTTTAGCAAACTTTAATGGTTCCTTTTCATAATTAGTAGCGGCTTTACCTTCTGGAGAAATTATCCATTTATAAATAGTATCTTCTCTAATAATTTTGTCGTGATACCTTGACATAAGAAAGTATCGAAGGAATCGTAGCGGACTTTGTCCTTCCCCACAAGCTTCAAGATTGTTGGTGATATCCTTCCAGGTGGATTTGATTTTCTCGAAATCGGATTCGTTCGCCTGACCGAATAGAAGATTCTTTACCAAATCCATGGCATTTAAACCTGCCCCTCGTTGATTAATTGTTTCAAATATCTTTAATGCACTACTAAGATTTTCCGATTCGATTATTACCAATTCAATATTCATTAGAAAATAAGCTGCATAATCAACGAGTCCTTCTGTACTGACCTCTTTATACTTTTCGAAATGGGCAAAAAGCTTTTCATAAGCACTTTCCATTTTCTCAATTGAAGCAGTTTTATCTTCTTCAAAAGGTTCGGAATTGACCAGCTTGTTTAGAAAGTCTTTACTCTCTTCATATTGGAGTTCCAGTCTATACTGCCGCTTCTTTGATTTGAGATTAAAATCTGATATCAATTTCTTGATCTTGGTATAATATTCTTGCTGAATATCGTCCAGATCCAGATCTTTCATAATGTCTCTTAAAGCGCACAGGGCAAGAATAATGGTTGTCAATCTCTGCTGGCCATCTATAACATCATACTTCCCTTTATTCTTTACAATAATGATTGAACCTAAGAAATAGCTGTTCTGTTCTGGAGCATTGGGGTCGAACTCATTTTCAATATCAATAATAAATTGTTCCACCTGATCATCAGGCTTCCAGACATATTCTCTTTGATAATCGGGAACTATAAAGAAGTAATCCTCAAGTTTCGCAATACTTCTCACATGAGCATCTATTTCCATAAGTGAAAATTGATCAGTTTTTATTTAGATTTTTCAAAATTTTGAATTAGGGAGGAAATAAAAACACCTCCGGCGGCTGTTGCAAACCATCCCCAAATACCCATTGCTCCACCGAGAGCTGCTATACCAATTCCACCGGTACCAAAGACGGTCAAGCCAAAAACAGCTCCCAATAAACCTCCGATTAAAAGTTTAGAATTAGGTGATTGATTGGTCCATAGGGTTCTTTTTATTCGTTGACTTTTTTCAGCAGTGGAGTAATTAGAATTTTGAATTTTTTGAACTTCTTCCAAAGCATTTAGAATACCCGTTTTCTTCCCAAAATTTAACCCTGCTAAATATTTTATGGCCTTGTTGATGTAATCATCTTTAGCTTTAGGTGCTTCATAATAAGTTGACGTCGCAGTTGAGTGAGTTGAAATGGATTGTATAGGCAAATAATCTTCATACTTCAACCCTAAAATGGCCTTAGTATATTTTATTTTGTCGGGGTCTCCAGGTTTAATCTGAATTAATTTGATTAATTCTTTCTTATAGGATTCTAAAGCAATTCTCGAATATTTATGATTTTCCAATTCTTGATTATATTGATCTACTTTCTCATTGTAGTTATCAAGTAATCTTTGGTATTCTAAGTAATCACTCCTATATTTTTTGAAGGTGTTATTATACTCTCTTTGCCGAGTTTCATTTTGCTTTTTAGATTCATTATACCTTTCAAGAGCATTGCTATATTGATAACCCAGACTTATGAGTGAAATAGCCGAAGCAATTAACAAGGTAGCGATGAAAAAACTTTCAGGGATTATCCATGCTAATGGAAAATATAGAAAAATTGAAATAAAAAATACTGTTATAAGGAATTCAGGAAGATTAAAAAACTTTGGTTTGGTCAATCGGGATATATAGGGCTTCTTAGGTTCCTTTGGCTCTTTAGGCATGATTGGTTTGGCAAGGAACATTTTGTTATCGACAGACCTTATCCTGTCTACAATAGTCTTTGCCCTATCTTTTAATTCTTGCTCTTCTATAATTTGACTCATAATTACAATAGATTACATTCTCGTATAAATAACCTTCCCTAATCCTCCCGCTCCACGTATTTTGTCAAAAACTCCAAAGCTTAGGCTCCTGCTGTTTTTGTGCGTCTTTATTCCTATCTTCTTTTCTGGAATAGTCCCTGTACCTGCCCTTCTATATTTTTTTGGCATTCCATCCTTAGGGGTCTGTGCAGATTTTCTTTCTTTTTTCAGCTTTCGATTTTGTAGTTGTTGCTTTCTGGAAGCTTCTTTAATAAAAGCGTAAACTTTTTTAAATTCCTTGAATTCAAATATTGTCTCTAAACCTTGCTCAAAACCTAATTTTTCAAGACCATCTAAGAATACAGGAAGGGGTATTCCGAATCTTTCAGCAATTTCGGGAACACTTTCCTCTTTTACCTTCTGCCAATTCCTGTGCACCCCCCGAAGTTTTGGAGAGTCTGTCTGTTCACATGAATTAATACCGGGAATTTTCCTTTTTTGAAGAGGAAAAGTATCATTTCCACTTAATTTCATCTGAAACTTAATTAAGTGCAATGCAATCAAAGAAAAAGCTGCTTTCTTTACCTGGTTATCCTTATACTTCTGTTCAACAGCCTCCTTCAAATGACTCAGCTCATCCTCTGAAAAGACATGCTTTTTAAAAAACTCTTCAATTTCCGGAAACTGTTTTCGCATAAGTCTATATTTTCATCAAAACCTCGTTCTGGATATCCTCCATATCTTTAGCCACAAGCATCCTACTACCCAGACTTTCGAAATGTTTCTTTCCACAATCGATTTTTCCTGCTTCTTTCGGCCTTAGATCCCATAGGGAAGAGGATCCTTTTGTTTCCACAACAAAAAACAATCGCTCCTCATGTTCATCTTTGTAGAGAATTGCCCAATCCGGATTATATGTGCCCAGTGGAGTGTCAATTTTAAACCAGTTTGGAAGTTTAGCATAGACAGGGATATTATCACTCTCCTCAAATTTCGCTGCGAGTGTTGATTCTACCTTAGAATCGTAAACCACGTATTCATACGGAGACTTATGGCTTTCTTTCAGGTTGTCTTTCAAATACCCGAATAACTCTTCATTTTCGAATAATTCCTGACTGTAAAATTCACCGTCATCAATCTTCTTATACTGAATTCCATCAATGATATGCAGCCTCATCTGGTTGTTGAGTATATCGATAGCGGCTTCTATAAACTTTTGAGGATTCACCTTGAAATATTGAAGCTTATTGATTCCGGTAAGGATTTTTACTATGGTTTTCCTTGTAAGATTTGTTTCGTTCTGTAAGTAACTTACAATGTCTGGTAAACTTTCGACCGGACTGGTAAGGCTGTATGAACTGGTATTTGCATCTTCACCCGCCTGGACTCCTCCAATAGTCATGTCAATGGAGGTTTTTGTATAGTGAATTTTCCCTCTATTAATTTTTAAGTTAGAATTAATGGCTTCAATACACTTTCTGATAAGTTCCTCTGAATCAAAGTTTACTGAAAAAGTAGTTTTATATTTCACTTTTTCCCAAAGTGCCTGAAATTCCGGGCTGTTTAGCACCTGCTTGTTAACCTTTACCCGTTTCTTATCAGCATTATCTTTAATTTCAAGCCTACCCGCAGCATTTTTAAGGAAGCTGATGATCTGGCTGGCAACATGCTTGTTCTTAGTGAATTCTTCGGGTAACTGAACAGTTTCATCTTTGATATGTGCTCTCAATAAATCCTGAACCTTACCTCTATGATCTAAATATCCTTGTTCTTCCAGGTGAGCATATAATTCTTTTGATTTTTTATCACCCAGGTAGATAGGTTTTTCATCCTCAATACTCAAAACTACATTGGCAAAACTATGTTCCTCCACAACACCGAATTTAATACCGGTTTCGTTTTCAATTTCTTTTTGAAGATTCTCTGCAAATTCTGAATAGGATTCTGTGGCCATTACGGTTAAAGTGTTTACCTGATGACCGTAAACTCTCTCTCCATCCTGATTTACACAGAGTCTCAATCCCCGGCCTATCTCCTGTCTTCTGCGTATTTCGGAATTACCTATGTCCTTTAGAGTACATATCTGAAATACATTCGGGTTATCCCATCCTTCTTTTAAAGCAGAGTGACTAAAAATGAATTTCAGTTTTTTCTTTGGATCCTTACCATCATAAAAGGAAAGAAGGGTTTCTTTATCCCGCATAATAGTGTTGTAGGTATCTTCGTCTGCCTTAGTAGAACCTGAGGTGTCTTTAAAATATTCAAATTTGTCTGACTTGTTGCTTTTCTTTCCCTTTTTATCAATGGAAAAATAACCGTTATGAACCTTTGAAGCTTCTACTTCATAGTTTTCAATCTCGCCAAACAGGCTGTTGTATTTCGGTTTCTGAATTAGTTTATGATATTCCCTTTCAAATATTTCAGCATAGATCCCCGGCTGCTCAATTCCTTCTGCATCATATTGGCGGTATTTGCTTACAGTATCAATAAAGAACAAACTAAGCACCTTAATACCAATAGGATTCAGGATTAATTCCTTGTCCAGGTGTTCTTCAATGGTTTTGCTAATTAAGGCTGTTTTTAGTTGTGTATCATCAGACTTTCCAAGGGTATCCCCCAGCCTTAAAATTTCATCCCTGCTGGTAAAATCCACATATTCTTCTCCTTTTACAGCATGGATATCATTGACGATAAAACCTTCATATTCTGTCCTGCCGGTAAGCTCTTCTAAGTCGGTATTCTGTGAGATATTATTTTTTACTTTCCGTTTAATTTTTCCCCGCTCAATTACATCCAGCTCCATACTTGCCACCGGATAACCTTTTGAGACCTTAATATCCACAAGTTTCAAATAAGCTTTGCTATATAAACCTTCAGAAACTACCGAACCTACTTCTATCTGCTTTACCAGTTTTTTATCGTAGGCATCTACCGCATCCAGCTTATACATCAAATTGATTTTTTCCTTATGGGTAGCGGAATACCGAATGATTGTTAGAGGATTGAGGTTCTTTACAGCCTTTTTAGCCAGAGGAGTACTCATCGTGGTCTGTGGTTCATCAATAAAAACCACCGGATTGGTATTCTTGATTAGATCAAGTGGTTTATACCCTAAGCTGTCATTATACCGATGAATGATGTTAGCTTTTTTGCTCTCATCCTCCGGATTCTGAAAACTTTTTCTGAAAGCATCAATATTGATAACCATGATTTCGAGTCCATCATTGGTAGCGAAGTCTCTTACCTGGTTTAATTTGCTACTGTCATAGACAAAGAAGTTATAATTGATGTTGTCGTAATGCTGCCTGAAATGTTCCCTGGTTATTTGTAACGATTTATACACTCCTTCTTTTATGGGAATAGAAGGGACTACTATGATATGCTTGGAAAAACCATATTTCTCGTATAGATTCATGATAGTACGCAAATACACATAGGTCTTCCCGGTACCTGTTTCCATCTCAATGGTAAAATCCAGGTGCTTTCGATCTATATCTTTCCTGGAACTGGGTTGTAAACCATTCGCCAATTGTATTTGCTGCACATTTTCCAGAAGCTGGCCATCTGTCAAGGTTAGGCGATTGCCATAACCTATATCCTGATAGGTAATATTATGTTGCTTCTCAATATACTCCGGGGAATAGACACTGAAATTAGAATCACAAATTTCCTGTCCCTGGAAAATATCTACAATGGAATTAATGGCGTCTTGTTGATAATCTAAACTGCTGTCAAACTTAATCTTCATAGCCATTAAATACTTTTTACTTCTTCAATACCGTATGCTTTAAGAATCTGGTTGCAATTGGTCTTTTCAACATCATTGAAACCAGAATCTTTGAAGATTACCCGGCAGGTAGCCGGTTGCAGTTTTTCTTTCCATTCTCCAATACCGTCAGCGACTTTAGTAGTGATCTTATCTGAAAGGCAAATAAATAAAGCTCCCATTCCCACATTGAAAACACGTTGCCCTGCTATTTCTTTTTCTTCTATGGGGAGAGTTAGATCCAATCCGTATTTAAGCAGAATTTCATATAATACATCTTCATCTGTGCGATCTGTTTTAATGTTTTCCTGCGCAGAGAAAAGACTTTCTTCCAGATTTGCAGGATTACCATCCCAAGGCTGAATATTGGTACTATCTAATTTGAAGACTTTGAATCCGAAATCCAGATTTTTTGCTTTCTCCGGGTTTTCTTGTTGTATTTTTTTTGCGGCTCGCCGAATT
Organism: Salinimicrobium sp. TH3; assembly: GCF_026676115.1. GTDB lineage: Bacteria > Bacteroidota > Bacteroidia > Flavobacteriales > Flavobacteriaceae > Salinimicrobium. The sequence goes on from NZ_JAPONB010000006.1 coordinate 18,690, forward strand.
CGTTCTTTCCCTATTTCTGTTAAAGTAGAATATCCAGCTTCGAAGGCAGAAGATGTAGGATCTGTTTGTTCGGGAAGTTGAACTTGAATAAACTTTCTCTTTCCCGAATCTTCCAAGTTTGATAACATTACTGCATGTGCTGTTGTTGAAGACCCTGCAAAAAAATCCAAGACTAATGCATTAGGCTTTGTAAATGAGTTTATCTTCTCTTTAATTATGTTCTCGTCTTTTGGAAAATCAAAAATTTTATCACCAAACAATTTTTTTAATCTTTTGGAACTTCCTCGCCTGTCTTTATAAAAAACCGTTTCTACAAGTTGGTCTTCATTTTCATGTAAATATCTTTTCTTGCAGGGTACAGCATTTCCATTAAAATGGACAAGATCCTTATCTATATCTTCTTTAAGCGATTCAAGTGATGAATATGCCCAACCTCGTTGCGGTATTTTAACATCTTCTCCAGTGTATGGATTCTTAATTTCCCACTTTGGTCCACCTCCACCACCACGAGATATATCTGATGCAAAATAGACGCCCTTCTTATCAATCCATTTATAATGTTCAGAATCCTTGGCTGGATCATCCTCTTTAAGAGTTTTAAACCAACCCTGAAGCTTCTTGGACGCTAAATCGAAATCTCCAGAATTCTCTTTAACAATCTCTTTGGCCTTGATATAGATTGAATCCAACCCTTTCTTTTGTTCTTTCCAATTAATATTATTTTCGTGTATGTAGCTTAAATCCTTACAAAAACATATCATATATTCATGAGATGTTGAAATTAATTTTGCAGCATTTCTTCTACCACCTCTCCATACGAAATTTCCTACGAAATTTTCAGAACCAAAAATCTCTGTTGCTAACTTCTTTAGATTCTCGAATTCATTATCATCTATGCTCATCAATATAATTCCTCCTCTATCTAAAAGATTTTTAGCCAAAATTAACCTGGGATACATCATGTTTAACCAGTTGGAATGGAAACGTCCGTCACTCTCACTATTAGTGGTCAAATTATTTCCTTGATTATCCTTCTGGCCCGTAATCTTCTGATAATTTTTCAGATTATCCTTATAATCATCTTTGTAAACAAAATCATTGCCCGTGTTATAAGGAGGATCGATATAAATCAAATCAATTTTTCCGCAATACGTTTTTTGCATCAATTTCAAAACTTCCAGGTTATCACCTTCGATATACAGATTTTGGGTTTTATCCCAATCAACACTTTCTTCTTTGGCCGGTCTTAAAGTACCTGTACTCGGTTTATGTGCTTCTCTACGAGCCTTAGATTTACCTGCCCAGGTAAGTCGGTAATATTCTTCGCCCTCTTCAATTTCTTCTCCTAAAACCTCCTGTAAAACCTTAAAGTCGATTTTCCCTTCTGTTACTATTTCTGGGAATAGAAATTTTAGCTTTTCAATATTATCCTTTACCAAATCCTTACTCATCGTAAGGGTATCTCCTGTTTCTATTTTTTCAATGCTCATTATGCACTTAAATTTTGTTTTAATTCTTCTATTTGTTGTCTGTGCTGTTGCAGCTTAACATTTAGTTCTACTTTTCTATTGATCATGGATTCTTTTTGGATCCTGTTTACCAGGACATTTATCGTCTTTTCCAATTCTTCAATTTCCAAAAGATACTCCATGTCCCGGCTGGTGCGAGAATGATGTTTCCTTTCAAACCTTCCCGTATGCTGTGCAGCTTTATATCTTATCAACGCTTCGACATAACTGTTGTACGTCGTTTGAAGGTTGCTTTTGTCTAACTCTGAAAACTTTAATGCTTTAAAAAGCTCTGCCACAATATCATTTTTGTAAAGTTGATTAATGGCAGGCGTGCTAAAATAACTTTTAATAGTTCTCTTCTGGATATCGTTCTGATTAATGTACTTATCAGCAGAATTAAAAAGGAACTCATGTTCATCTTCTACTATCAGCAAAACAGGATATGGCAGATATTTTTGAACTAATTCTACTGCCTTTTGAGACTTTTCTTTTACATCAACCCGCAATTGGCAGACGATAATTTGGATTTCCTCGAAGGTCTGAGTTTCGATTTGCTGGGCAGGAATATTAACAGTATTAGGTCGTAAACTGGCCAGCCAGGTCAGGTTTTCCACTTCCTGGTTGAGAAATTTTTTTTCAGCAGCAGAAAGATCGAAATTTTGGAGAAAAAAAGCCTTAGTGAGCCTTTTGTTCAAAATGGCCTTAGCTGGAATTTCCAAAATCTTGTTGTAATCTGTTTCCAAATCTATTTGATGATTAGGTAGCTTACCAGTTCAATTTTATCAGATTGCTTCAGTGAATCACTCATCATCGTCGTTCCTCCCGGAGTTGCCAGTGAATCCAAACCTACCTCCTCCTGGACTCCAACCACATTTTCAATGGCAGTTTTCAGCAACTTCACATAGGTCTTCATGTCTTTGTTGTAACTGGTCTCCTTATTAAAAGCTTCAATGAGGCTTGGTAAAATTTTATCATTACCCATGCAAAGTTTCCTAAAGTAGTCTAAGGCAATTTTAGTCAGGGAGGCCTTCACCATTTCACTGCCATCCTCACTGATATATACAAGAAAATATGGATATAGGATATTATTTTTCAGGCGAAGGTTATTCATGGGGCCGGTTTCCTTTAGGCAGAAAATAACTCCCGGTTTTACCTGTTCAAGATTAGATTGTACAATAGCATAAGAAGCGGAGGGAATTTCCTCCAACTCTTCCAGTTCTGCATCAGTACTTTTTTCCAAATCAATCTTAAAGTCATTAAATGTCATGTCAGTAATTGAGATATTACCCTGTACATCTTCTAAATCCAGTACCTGGTTTTGCAGTTGCTTTAATTGTCTTCTGCGATAGTCGAGATCCTGCATTTCCCGGCTGTTTTTGCGAATAATATTGTCTTCCCCTGTTGCCGAAACATCAAGCATCACCATTCTTCCCTGTACCTTCCCTACCAGGTCAATGAAGCTATCCAGTTCCATGCTTGGAAAGAAGTTAACCAACTGGATCCTTTGGTTTGTTGACCCAATTCGATCTATTCTTCCAAACCTTTGAATGATCCTAACAGGATTCCAATGAATATCATAGTTGACTAAATAATCACAATCCTGCAAGTTCTGTCCTTCCGAAATACAATCGGTACAGAACATTATGTCTATTTGATTTTTTTCATCAGGGAAGACATTTTCACGATTCTTGGAAACAGGAGAAAAGTGAGTTAGAACTGTATTCAATTCGGCTCGACAGCCGGGCATATTAGAAGTGTTTTTTCCTCCACCGGTAATCAGTGCACTATAAAGTTTATGTTCTGTATAAATCCAGTCCTTCAGATGTTCATAGAGGTAATTAGCTGTATCTGCAAACGCAGTAAAAATGATAATTTTCTTGTTGCCTGGATTTATTGGTTTTCTAACCTTTTCATCAAGTATATTTTTAAGGGTAAGAAGTTTAGCATCTCTGGGAACATCAATAAGTTTTATGTTCTGCATTAATTTTTGGAGTACCTCCTTATCATGCTTTAGATCCTGCTTCCATTTAATGATGTCTATATCTTGGATAAGAACTTTTGTCTTACCACCAACCAGGTAATCTTCCAGATCTGTATCATCGAGATCAACATCAGTAATATTTAAATCAAGATCAAATGTTCCCGTTTTATGCGTCTCAATTAAACGAAGATTGGCCTCAATTAATGAAAGCAATTTTCCTACTGTTAATTTGAATGAATGAATGGAACTTTCAAGCCTTTTTAGAAGATTCACCCGCATCAAGTAAATTAAACTTTGATCCCTGTCTACCTGCTTGAAAATACTACCAATTTTGGTAGTCATATCGTATTTCTCCTCGTAATACTCTCTTTTATCAGCTCTGACATAACCCAATGGAGTATAGGAAGCCAGGGTTAAAGTAGTTATCTCATCATAAATTTCAGCAATGTCTTTGAACTTATTGTGAGTATCGATTTCCGGTGTAATAGTCACAGGAAGGAGACGTTCCGGGAATTTTCCAATATCAGTTGTGTCGTAGTATTTTTCAATATGTTTTCTTGATCTGGCAATGGTTAACATATCCAGAATTTTGAAATAGCCCCCATCTAAATGAAGCATCAAATCATTTACATCAAGATCATCTGGATCTCCATCCCTGAACCATTGAGTAAACTTCCTCTGAGCATCTTTCATTACCTGCGAAACAGAATTTATGCCTTCGGAGTAAAAAGCCTCATCATCTCCTTCCGTAATAAAAGCAATCTGATTTTTAAGATCATTCATTCTATTATTGACAGGAGTAGCAGAAAGCATTAAAACTTTTGTTCTAATGTTATTTTTTATTACGTCGTCCATCAACCTTTGATACCTGGTAATCGTATCTCTCCTGTTTGGGTTGTTTCGGAAGTTGTGGGATTCGTCGATAACCACCAGATCATAATTCCCCCAGTTGATCAATTCAAGGTCGATATCACCAGATTTACCTCTTTCCCTGGATAGATCTGTATGATTTAATACGTCATAGTTTAACCTGTCCTCGTACAGGACATTCCATTTATAATTTTGTTGATATCCCGTCCAGTTCTCCCGTAACTTCTTTGGAGTTAAAACAAGAATTCTGTCATTCCTAAGCTGGTAATACTTCATTACCGCCAGGGCTTCAAAGGTTTTTCCTAAACCAACACTGTCCGCTATAATACATCCTCCATAAGTTTCAATTTTCTCTATGGCACCAATTACTGCATCCTTCTGGAAGTTGTATAGAAGATTCCAGACTTTAGAATCCTTAAACCCCACCTTTTGAAGCTTTTCATCTGCACGCTCATTAATGGTGGAGTACTGGAAAATTTCTCTCATGGAGTACTTATACAAAGCTTCCCCATTAATGTTTTTAATTCCCTTTGAAAGTTTCTCGTTTATGGTATCGTTTAAAAGTGTTTTACTATTCTCCCAGGAAGTTTTAAAGAGGTTAAGCCATTGGTGGCCCTGATCCTCAAAAGCATTAATAAAAATAGATTTTTCAGAATTTAGCTTCCCTAAGCTAACACTATCAAAATTTAAAGGAGTGAGCTGAAAACAAATCGTAGTAGTGGTATTCCCGTTCTCAATAATCAGCAGATTTTGATTACCGGTTGCCCCTTCCCGAATTTGAATTTTGTCCTCAATAAGACTTAGAACCTGTTGGATCCTAAATTTGCGATCCAGTTTTAAATTAAGCTTATTCTCTTCAGCACTGTTAATGAAGACGAAATTGTTTTCATCATTCAGGTCCAGAAGAAATTTTATTTGCTTAGCCTGTTTTAGCTCTGGAAGAAGGTCAAAAAGAGCATATGAGGTAAAGTAGTTACAGCTTAAATATATCGAAGAAGTTTTATTAATAAGCTTTAGAATCTCATCATAAAGCAGTTGATCCTGATTGTTTACCAGCATAATATTGGGTTAGGTTGGTTGTTTTGTGTGTAGGGAAAACAAAACAGGTCTAAAAGAGTAAATCTAAAAAAAATCTTAATGAAATGGAAGAAACTTCTCGCTTATTACTAAGGGGCTTCCTGTGAAGACACAATACTTATAGGCCATTTACTGTTGCCATTTTAACTCCATATCCTAAAGGGAACATCTTTAAGCTGTAAATTCTGGTTTTAAGAAGATTTATAAATCACGATTTTTCCTACATTGTACAATCAAAAAACGACCCTTCCGTTTTTCATTTTTTCACCCCAATTATAAAAGAAAGAGGTAATCCATGTTCTTAAACAAAGAAAAATATAAAGTCGAGTTAAGCCGCTTAATATCTGAAGCAGAAAATGAAATAGTTCTTGTTGTTCCTTACATCAGAATGTCGAAAGAGGTTTTTTCACTAATTGAAAACGCCAATAGTAGGGGAATTGAAATTCTGATTATTTGCAGGAAAGATGGAGTACGTGCAGAAGAAATAGAACGACTGAAACAGTTAGAATGCATAAGCTTTATGTCTCACCCGAATTTACATTCCAAAATCTATTTAAACGAGGAGAATATTATAGTAGGTTCAATGAACTTATATGATTATTCTCAATTTTTCAATAGAGAGGCAGGATATCTTATTGAATGGTGGGATGAGGAGGCCCGGAGAGACTGCTTGGTGGAAATTAACGAAATCAAGTCTGGTGCAGAATTGTTATTTGCTTCGAAAAAGGTATCTGAGAACAAATTAGATTTTGAAGTGATAAAGACAGACCTCGATCTTGCATATGAATATGCAGACCATTTGAATAAAGTCTTCAAGACAAAAACTTTTAGAGTAAAAGAAAATTCCGAAGGAGCTGACCCTACTTGTACCGATTTTTACGATGGAATAGACGTGGTATTTTCTAATAGAATTGACATTTTACCGAAATATCCAGACAGTATTTTAAATAAACTGTTTGAAAAATACAGAAATATGCCGGAGAAAAAGTTTCATCCATTTAGAACTTATTGCAGTGACTACAGAAGAAATTTTACAATATATGCTCCAAAGGGATCTTACATTGATGAAGAAATGTTCGACAGCCCAAAATTTGCAGAAAATGTAGAAAAAATCACCATGGCTTTGTGCAGTGAAATAGATGAATTTTACAAAAGAGAATTTGTGAAACAGGAAAGGATCTAAGGAAAACTCTAACAGGGAGTATCAGGATTATATTTTTTTATATCCCCTTACTGAATTAAACTAAGGGATAAATCGATGTCAATTTTCCATTTTTCACAACAATTTCAACTTGAATACCTGACATAGTTTTAGATAAATAAATATGTTCTGAATCAACCTTCTTCACCTTATTCATATTTGCAAAATCACACTCTGCGAAAAGGTTTGTCGGCGACCAATTTTTAGGAAAAAATGTAGAGGATGCTTTTTTAGGTATCCATCTCTTTGTGTTCTTATCAAAGAATTCAATTTTTGCTCTAAAAACACCGGTTGCGTTATCAAAGTATTCCTCTTCTATAATTTTTATTTTTTCTGGATCAAAAAAATGCAAACCTGAAACCTTACCATTTTTTACTCGACCTTTTGTAACGTGTAAATAAACATTTATAAAGTCATCTTTGTATGTTTTACCTTCTGGAGTTAAAATGAATTTTTCGGAAACTGTTATGTTGTTCAGAACTTTTTGTACTTGCTTAGAACCTTTTAAAATAAGTTTCTTGTAAATGAAAGAATTTCTCTTTAGGTTTCGAAGTGATTTAAAAGGACCTTCTCCTTCTTGAATTGATGGATAAAAATCAGGGACCATAAAAATTCTTATTCCAACTTTTAATTTTTCTTGCCCGGTAGCCTTGCAGACATTTTCGATTATATAGTAAAAATATTTCTCATCCATGTTTGCAGCAAACCTATCGTAAATTTATTACAAAGAGTTTATAAGAGGGATCTTAGTTGGGTATTGAAATTAATAAGAAAAGACTATCTGTCGAGAACATTACAGAATAATAAATCTTACAATTTGCAAAAAATTATTTCCCAGAATTATGTTCAATTATATCAGATAATTCACTATCTGTATTTTTCAAGTCAATCTTCCAAGTTTGAAAGGACTTATTATACTTTTTCGGATTACTTTCTACAACCCGAGTAGCACATTGGACAAGATTTCCAAATACATTTTTAATATGGTAATTAGCTTCTGCCTTAGTTGAGTAATTTCGAGATGTTTTAACCTTTGTCTTTAATAGATTGTCTAATTCATAAAAATAGGCATCTAACTCAAAAGGATCTCTATATGCTGTTTCAGCTCTTGATAATATGTGTTCAAAACTATTTAAATGTTTATAATGATCAGTCAAAATGCGTAGAGGTGTTTCAGATGCCTTTAAAATGACAACTTCCATAATTGTATTCCGAATATTTCTTTTATCCAATGTTTGCTTAAAAGATAGATCATTCTTGTACAAATTATAATGTCGAAGTTTCGTTTTGACGTTCTTTAAATTATAATTTGAATAAATATTCAATATTTCTTCTCTTAAATTTCTTGAATATATTGTGGAAATTTCTTCGTCGAAGTATGATTCATTATCTGGCAAATATACTTTCGGAATTGAAGACTTTGAAGTTATCGTGATATGTTTAGGTTCGATTGCACTATCTAAATCTAAAAAGTACACAATTTCATTAGCATCTTTAATAAGGCTTTTTAAGGATTTAGTCTTTTTAAAATACTCAAACAAAGAAAATTTTTCAACCGTAAATAATAGCCATCTATTCAGATTATCATCACAATCAACCCAATTCATCAGATAATTAATTCCATTTTCATCATAAAAATGAGAGAGTAAAGGGCCTCCAAAAGATATTATATCGCCTCTTTTTGTCAAGTGCAAATTAAATTTTGGAATTTTATATCCTTCTAAATTTTCCATTATTGTAATGTACGAATTATTTTAAAGCGCTTATTGAAGTTGCTTTCTTCCGTGTGGTGAAAATTAAAATGGCCATTTCTTTCAATTTGTCCACCTACTCCATCTTTTTTCCTTAAAGTACCCTGGGCAATATGTGTGCCTAAAAGTTTTTTTATGTTTTTGAATCGTTTAGTTAGTTTTATAAAATGCGCCTGACTGTTTTCGATTGTATCATGAAAGGATAGTGCGTAATTTTCACATTTTTGCAAATCAGTTTTGTCATTCAAGCTTTTAGGATTTTTCTCAGCTTGAGCAAGAAAATTTCTTTCGTCATCCATTTTTTCAAAGACCCATCTAAAACAATTACAGGTTTTCGAATGATATTCCTCAGGTGGACAGGTTTCTAATCCGTCTATTTGTTTCTGGTAAACGTATTTCATTTAGCTAAATTAGTTTTTTCACATGTTTTGTACAACATCCCATATGAAACCACAGACATTATCATCCAGCATTGTCTTCCGCAGGAAATCAGAAGCAGGAAATTTTTTAAGAATTTTCGAATTAAGATAGGTTTGAGTATTGTTTCTTAAAATGTGATAATGAGCCTTATTTACCACAATGAGATTCACCCCATAAAACTCAGTATGCATTATCAGCACTTGGATCATTAGCTGAATTTACTTTTACAACTTTCACCCAATCAGTTGTGGCTTCTTTTTCATTCAGAATTTCGCAAAGGTAACTTGCATATCCGTCCCGTTTTGTGCCATCATCTTCAACTGTTACATAAAGAACATTAGAGTCCGTTATAATTGCTTCTTTTACCTTAGGCTCTTTTCTAATCTCCTCTACAGCTAATAAATTGTTTGGTTCATCTTGAGGTTTAACTAACTCACTGCAACCGATGATAAAAGCGGAAAAAATAATTACGTAAAAAAAGCTTTGTTGATGTTTTCTTTTTTTATTGAATTATTAGCTGGCTTTTTTAAGTTGCATATAACAGTTCCGGTTACAGCAAGTTGCGGGAGCAGGGATGCGGAATTGTCGGCTTAACCTTTTTCTTACTTGGTTTCTAAGATTACAGTTTTTCTATATATACCTGCTATTTGCGGTGAACGGATGTTGGTATACGTCATTGTAGTTCTTCATATATTACGGATTCTATATTGTCGTTAATTTGAGTTTCTGTCCAATTTTCCGAGATTTTATTTCTGTCACCAAAACCTAAACTGGTTAATTTATAATTTAAATCATCGAGCTTTGGAATTTTATGTATGATTAACTCAATAATCATTTTTGAAACTATTGACTGAAGATAATTGATGTATTCATATACTTTATCATCTGAAAATGGAGAACCGTGTACAATCTTACTTCTTAGACTATATATTTTGTTTAAGTTTCTGTAAATTGTCTGGCTCGTCTTTTCGTCTTTTCCACAAATAATAGCCAAATTTCTTCTAATCCTATAAAGCAATTCACTGTTACCATTAACCACACTTTCTAAACTGATACAGAAGGAAATGTAAGAGAAATGGTAGTAAGGATTATCAAACGAGCTTACAAAATTTTGAATAGATGATTTTAAATATCCAATATCTAAATAGGATGTATAATAGTTTATAATAAACTTATTTATTTCCTCAGTTTTTAATTCGTTGAAAATCAGGAAATTTTCATCTTGTTCATCTCGAGGTTCGAAACTTGTACTCGTTTTAAAAATGGTCTTTTCTTCCTTAATATTAAAATCTAATATGTACTCTACTGCTAAGTTACTCGGGAACATTAATAGCAGAAAATTATATAAATCGTAAATCTTCTTTGACCCAAATTTCTTTGTGTGATCTTTATTAATTATTGCAAACCTTTCTTTTTTAATAAAATCTGGATGTTCTGTATCAATGAAATCTTGAAGGCCAGTTTTCTCTTGAAATACTCTAAAATCTTCTGATCCAATATTTACTATATCGAATTCAGGAAATTTCAATTTAGAAAGATCACTTTTAGTATTGGTAATTATTAAAACTGTAAAATGTATCATAAATCAATAATGGATGCCAACGTTCCGTATAAAAACAGTGCTCCCTGGGAGCACGGACTTTCGATACAAGAACTATTTAAGCATCTTAAGTTTTAGCGTTGTTGGCTTAGTTATTTTTCCTTGAAGAACTCTTTTGAAAATAGCTCTTTTTGTAAATTAAATTGAATGTCGAACTTATTTCGTGGCCAAATTTTAGTTTTTATATTAAATTTTTCATTCTTATTTGAATCGTTTAACTGGTCGTATAAACTCGGTGTTATATCATTGTTTGTCATTAACCAATAGCCGTCAACATTATGCTCGACGACTCTATCTGTCCATCCGCTTATAGTCGCTGGGGAAATACTGTGTTTTGAAAATTTACATTGTACTAACCATTTTTCTTCCTTTTTACCCGAAATATTATATACTTCTTGAACGATTATAAAATCCCGTCCTCTGTCCGCGGCATTCGGTTTTCCTATGGTTTGAACATCAATTATTCCTTTCTCATTTTGAAGAAGTACTTCACAAAGTCCTTCGAATGTGGTTCCTTTAGTATCCTTTAATTGACTCCAATCAACCTTGGTATATGGCTCAAATTCAAAGAAAGGTTTCGAACTTTCCACTTTTTGACTTAAGGTCACTCTTTCTTCTTTTTCAAAATCTTCCCCTAATAGTCCCATAATGATAAATTTTGTGCCCTCATCTCCAATTAAGACTAAGACTATTCCGTCAGACGAGACTAATTTCTTGGCAATACTCAAGTCATATTCATAATCAATAGTTTGGATTACATCTTTAATTTTTTGATAGTTTCTAATGTTGAATCCAAATATTTTGTCCTCTGTTTTTGCTAAAAGATAACTTTCACCTTCGTACAAATGTGTAACTTCTATTAAGTCAGATATTTTTTCTACAAGGTTTTGGGGTAGTAGTTTATAATTAGTTGATGAATGGATTATTCCAACAGCTTTTTTCTCGTCATAATAAAAGCCTTTTATAGCTTTTGTAATTTTTATTATTTCTCCATTGATTTCTTCTGTAGTTTCAGTTTTGTATTCCTGCAAGCCAAATGAGTCAAGATGTTCAAGAATAATATAGAGAGTTATTTCATTAAGGAAATCTTTATTACAAGAACCACCACATTGTCCATATTTATAATTATTGATACATTCTTCTTGTGAAGGTTGATAAGAATACATTTTTTGTAGTTCTCTCGTACTTAAGAAATTTTCTGGTTCGGGACAGTCAGAAAAATCATATTCTTCATCCATATTCTTTCTTGTAATTTGGTTTTAATAATTAAGCCCAACTCGTTATATCAAAACGAATGTAAGAATTTAAAAGCTACAGATAACAGCAGGAAAGGGAACTAACAGGTGAATTTATTACTGAAAATTTTAGGAAATCTCATAGCTAAATCCCTTGTCAATTTAATGTACCTTTTTGTACCTTCAAACGTCACCCCTCATGTATTGGGAAAAGTGACTATATGTATTGGAAAGTAAAGGGAAAGAGTTAAGCCTTACCTCTCAAACAGCTGCCTCTCCTACCATGGGGTTTTACGGCTTGTCCCTGTTTACTCCAAACCCCTCAGCAACCTGAAAAAGGCATCTGAATAGCATGCCTTCTATGAAAACGATTTCCCGGAGTGACAGTAGCCTGCAGGTGCAGGCTCAGAAGATTAGATTTGACAGCACGGGTGTAGAAACTGAAGTGCCGATGAACCCTTGGCTGGAGATTGGTTTATATGCAGAAGGCCAGCCACTCCATCACCGGATGCAACGCATTAGAACTGTAGAGCAGGAAATAAAAGTGACCGTCCCCCGAAAACCTGATGCCGGAGGTATTGATCCCAACCACCTGATGATCGACCTGAGACTTGAGAATAATATGAAAAGCCGGAAAGGTAAAAATGTCTACTTTTTATTCGCCTCTTTCAGTTTTTTGTCTTCGGTCAATTATCTACCCCGGCTATCGGAATATTTCCTGCCGAAAATCACAATTCCCTCCTCTCCTACAGCCTTAAAAAAAATTAAATTTTTTCACTATCGCTTCAAAAAATTTATTAATTTTTTAGGACGTAAATAACTGTTAATAAGTACTTTAATAGAAATCTAATGTCTGCAGATCTGGAAATATCGCTAAGGCCCAAGAGAAAGAGGAAAGAAGAGATCATTGATTTTTATTTTGCACAGAACTGGGATCAGAATTCAGAGCAGCAATTATTATATCGTCTCCAGGAAATTTTATGTCTTACAAGGAGCTATGGAGAAAAACTTTCCCTTACGTTAGTAGTGGAGGTAAGGGACCCGGGCAGGGTAAGACTACTTTTAAAAAAATTCCTGGCAGGTAAGATCTCCCAGGTTTCTTCCCAACTGTCCATAAGAGAGTTAGAGGTTATGAATTTACTTATGCAGGGCCTCACCAACAAAGAAATTGCCTGCAGGCTTTTTATAAGTTACGAAACGGTAAAATCGCATCGCAAAAACATCCTTCAAAAAACTAATTGCAAAAATACAGCAGCCCTTATCAGTTATTACCATACCACCTTCTTTGATAAATAAGCAGGCTTTTGCTCCAATAAAAAATCCCCCTTTTGGGGGATATCAATTGATGATAATTAAGAGGATCTTGTAGTAACTAAAACTTTCTCTTATGGACTCTAACAGATTTAACGGAAATACAGCACAGCTGGCGGGGTATGAAACTCCGTTTAATGATGTAGCAATTGAGCAGGAACATGATTCTCACCACCACGCTCAAAGTGAAGGATTAAGTGAATATTTTGTAATTCCAGAAATGGAAAGCCCCTTTACAAAAACTTTTGACGACCAGGAACAGGGAAATGACCTATCCCCTATTTCGGAAGAATATGTTGACCTGTTGGGGGAATTGAATGACAGAGATTTTTCTGATGCTATCTCCCAAATGGCCGGAGAACTGGAAGAGACCTGGATCTCCAAAATTTCAAATGAAGCTGCCATGGGTAGCAGGTATATTCCCTTTGCATCACAGCAGGCAGAAGCTTATATAGAACCCCTTGTCCAGGAATCTGAAGTTATTTTTGATAAACTAATAGAACATTTTTCGGGCAATGATCTGGCCGATCATTCAGACACCAAAGTCGAAGATTTTTTCTCCAGCCTTGAATATGGTCACGGGAGGTTTACACCTGCACAGGAATACTTTCTGGGAGGGCTCATTAAAAAAGCCAAATCGGTTGTAAAAAAAGGAATAAATCTCGCTAAAAAAGGAATAAGTACCGTAGGTAAGATCATGCCTATCAACCTGGTATTGCGAAAATTAAAAGCTTTGGTGCGACCACTTTTAAAGAAGGTCTTACAATTCGCCATAGGAAAATTACCTAAGAATCTGCAACGTCATGCCCGTTCCCTTGCCAAAAAATTTCTTTCCATGGAAGTAGCTGGAGAATTGGAAACTTTTGAAACCGATTACACTGCCGCCGGAGATATAGATGCCATTCAAATGGAATTCGATAATGAAATTGCCAACCTCTTATTTACTGCTCATGAAATTGAAATGGATAATGAGATTATGCAATATGAATCTTCATTTGCAAACATAGAGAGGGAGTTTGACAATGAAGCAGGAGTGTCGAACATTCCTTCCTTAGAAGAAGCAAGACAGCGTTTCATAACAGATTTAAAGGAACTTCGTGAAGGAGAAAGCCCCGCTCCTGCCATTGAACATTTCCTGCCTGCCGCAATTATGGCTTTACAACCTGTAATAAAGGTCGCCATTGGAATTATTGGCAGGCAAAGGGTAATTAATTTTCTTGCCGGTCTCCTTGCAAAACTGGTAGCTAAATATGTCCCTGAAGCTGTCGCTAAACCTTTAGCGGCCAGTATTATTGATGCAGGAATGGGCATTATTGGTTTTGAGGTGAACGAAAAAGATTCTCCAGACGTGGCTTATGAAGCTATTGCTAACACCATAGAAGGTACCATTCAAAACCTTACAGATCTTAAGGAAGAAGACCTTCAGGATAACGAAGCGCTTACCTTACAATTGCTCAGCGCCTTTGAAACAGCGGTTGCAGATAATTTTCCTTCCAAATATATCAAGCCTCAGCTTAGAAAAACGGTACAACCCGGGATTTGGATATTAAAACCCAGAAAAGGCTCCCGCTATATGTACAAAAAATTCAGCCACGTTTATGACATTGTGATAGATCCCACAACAGCTGCAAGCGTGAGTACTTTCCGCGGAATTCCGCTGGCCAGCTTCCTTAAAGATAAACTGGGAATGGATCTCACAAAACCTGTCAGGGCAAAGGTCCATCTTTATGAAGCTATAAATGGGACCAGGCTGCACAGGATCGCAAAACATGAAAATCTGCCGGGTATGAATTCCCCGCAAATTTCGGGTTCTTCCCTGTTGCATCCTTTAACTCCCGAAGCATCCCTCATGTTGCTGAAAGAACCTCATTTAGGAAAACCAACAGATCCACGGTTTAAAAACAGGAGATATAAAATAGCCCTGGGGCAGCGTTTTTACTTCCTGGAAATTCCGGGGGCGACATTGCGCATGCCTCCTGTAGAGAATTTTGAAAAGGAATTTGAAAGCGGCCGTTCGGGGCGGGGTCGAAAACTCAGTAGATCCAGTGATATTCAGGGAGTGATCAATTTTGTACGCTCAGAGATCCAGCTTAATTACTTTTTCAGTGAAGAGGAAGCAAAATCTGTAGTAGAGAAACTCAACAGAAATGACTACCTGGGCGCTTCCATGAGCATAAGGTATTCTGTGAGAAAGGTACTTCACGGCATACTTGTAAAGAACATTAATACAAAGGTTAAGATAATTCATGAAGCCATGCCCGAGCTTTACCTGGAATATTATGCAGACGAGGAAGAGCAGTTTGCTCCGTTTGCCGCAATAGGAAGAGCCGTTGGCGGTATGGCAAAGAGTGCAGGTAAAAAAGTCCTGGCAGATATTATTGAAAAGATCATTAGGAAAGTGACCGAGATGGCATATAAAGCCCTGGTGAATTACTTTAAAGCAAGGACGGCAGAATTCAAGTCGGCCCAGGCTTCCCCAAAAGACGGCGTCACTGTGCAGATCATTTTTATAAATATTCCGGGAATGTCTTCCATCAGGGCCGTGATCAATGCCATTAAAGGAAAACTTAGCCTTGGCAACATTGCAGACCTTGCCCTGCCCAATATCCCGACTCCCGAAATAAAATCCCTCGCCGGGAAGAGATTCAGTTAAATTTAAAACAGGACCTAATGTTAGTCACAGACTCAATAAGAACAGATCTTTCCAGGCAGATCACTCATTGGAACCAGGCCATCCTGCGCCTGTCTGCACTGGATCATCTGGCATCGCAGACGGCCTGGCAGGGAACAGATTATAAAATTGGGCAACTCCTTAAAAATTCCCTTCAACAAAACGTGAAGCAGGTAATTGCCCTGGGTAATCAATTAAAGCAGGAATTGGAGTATAGTGGGAACGATACAGAAAGGCTGCGTGCGTTAAGACAGGGAGTGTTGGTACTGAGGCAAAAGTATTTGAGGGCCGAGGAGACTATACAGTTCTATACGGTGGCAATTAACTCCCGTACTACGCCTTTAATTGCCGCTTTGTTAAGGGCCTGCGATATTTTATGTACTAGAAGTATGGAGGAGATCCTGAGGCCCCTGGGAAAAGAAACTCCTCCTATTCTAACCTATATCGATAAAGGAGCAGGAGCTTCCATCCTTAAAGCGGGATTACGCCTGTGGGATGGAAATATAAGTCCAGTTGCGGCCGTAAAAATTACACAGCATAACCTGTTCCGGCCAACAGCAATTATCCATGAGACGGGGCACCAGGTAGCGCATATTCTGGGATGGAATGAGGAATTAGCCAACGCTTTAAGGAGCAGGCTTATAAACCACCAGAGAGCGGTTGGAGAGGCTTTTGCCGGCTGGGCCAGTGAAATAGCGGCAGATGCATTTTCTTTTGTTCATGCAGGTTTTGGCTCTGTCGCTGCCCTTCACGATGTGGTAAGCAGCACCAGGCAGGCCGTGTTCTACTATAATGAAGGAGATCCCCATCCTATTTCTTATATACGGGTATTGCTCAATATTGAATTTTGCCGAAGAAGCTTTGGTGCCGGACCCTGGGATGAAATGGAGCAGGCATTTCGCAATGAGTATGACATTGACCGCACCCATTCCTCATCAATCCCGCTCATAAGACTCTGTAAAGAGGCCATTCCCGATGTGGCGAATCTGGTGCTGAATTTTCCATTGCAGGCGTTTGGAAACAGAACTTTAAGCCAGTTGATACCACCTGAAAGAGTGAGTCCGCAGTCCCTGCAAAAACTGGAATTTTTGGCCGGCCCTGCTCTCTTTACCTCACATGCGTGGATTTGGAGTGAATGTATAAGGTTGCTTGCCCTCAACTCCTATAAGATTGGAACGGGCAAAGGTGACCTCGACAATCTCTATAAACAGCAGGAGCAATGGATGTTGAAGCTGGGATATTCAGTAGCAATGAATTAAACATACTTAAATTTCAAGAAAATGGAATCAAAAGAGAAAAAAACCGAAAGCAGGAAAAAGGCTGCCAATAAGTCTTCTTCATCCAAACAAGATCAAAAATCCAAAAAAGATAAAGAGGTGAATATTGATCAATTTTCAGAAAGGATCATAGAGCAAAATGAAAATATCCAAAAACAAATGGAAATGTTTGAAGAGATATTCTATAAGCAAAATCAGCTCATCGAAAAACAAAATCAGATCTCGAATGACTTGAGGAGAACCCTGGAAGATGTACTTCGAAAAGATGCTGATAAGGGAAAGGATAGCAATCGCAACGAAAGAAAAAAAAATGATAAGGAAAAGAGAGAATATGCAAAGCTAAGAGACGCATTTCAAAATCTAGCTCAAAGAAACATTAGTAAAGAAGATAAAATAGATTTAAGCGTCAAGATCACGAAATCCTACCACGATAAAGTTGATGAGGTAAAGACTGCCAGGGAAAAAAGAAAATTAACTTATTAAAAATTGTAAAAAATGGATGCTATAGATAACCTCATTTACAGTGCGCTAAACGACAGTGTATATCCTTCAAAGAAACATTCTTTGCCGATAATTATTCCTGAAGAACTAAATATTTCGAAAATTAATCCAACGAAATCATCAGGAAATATAACCTTCTACAAAAAGACTGCACGAAATAATTTCGTATCTCTGGATGATCCGGGCATAATTGAAGATACTATTCGAAAACATTGGTTTGATGTAAGTAACCGAATAAGTTATACCAATGAAATGGGCAGGGTGGACGAGGATGATGCCGGTAATATTATTCCGTTGTTCGAAGAAGGGAGTAATGCGCCATTACAAGCGTACATCAAATTTAATACACCTCCCTATCACATGATCTTCTCCTACCTGGTAGAAAATACCCGAATTGCCCAGATCTTTGAGAAGATGATTGGAATGTATCTGCAGGATGAAAAACTCACCAAGGCCGAGCCGGAAGCCTTCAGATGGATCCTGAATACCGAAACTCTATTCTATAATTCAGCTCCCGGTTCCTATACCACGCGCGCGAGTCAGGTAAGGCCGGTTTCTGAAGCTAACCGCAGGAATGCCTATCACCGGCTTTTCGGGATGGATCTCGCCTTCGGGGATTTGAACAATAATAAGTACGAGTATCATAAAGCAGAATTTTCAAATTCAGGTTTCATTTCGCTCTTTGAAAATTTCCTGGTGGAGTTCTGGAGAGGTTACATCAATGCCAACAATACCAGCGGCACAAATACCACAGACACAGAACATTTGGAAGACCTTGCGCGAAAGCTGCAGGAAATGTTGATGAGCAGGCGCACCACTAGTTTAAACTTTGAGAATTACCGGTATTTCAATCTTTCTGCGGAAGAATATTCCTCTTATATTTTTATGTACTGGTTGTTCAATGTAGTTTCTTACGATTCCCCGCTGGTAAAATTTTTAAAGGCAGAAGCCAATACGGCGGGAGACCGACTGATGAACATAGGAAGAAGGATAGGTTTAAATGCGCATACCAAATCTGTTGCAATTTTGGACATTGCCCAGCCCATGAGCACCTTGTTAAGGTCTATCGAATTGGGGATCCTGAATGACTCCGCTTTCCTTTTCAGGATCATCAGAGCCCTTACGGTCAACCCTGCCAACCCACCTGAACCCCAGGAAGTTGCTATGCTTAATAACCTTTTATTAATCATCAATAACTGGGAAAAAGCCACAGGTCACCGAATAAAGAATGCTGAAAATGTTATTCTTCCTGCCGGTAGTAACGGAAGCATAAGCGGAAAGATCAAGGTGCAATCGAATGGAACTTCTAAGAGTTACACCTTATAGCTGACTATCTGCCGCTATTTTCAGGCACCTGTCTTTTTTTACGATATTTAGGGGCGCTCTGTTGCGCCCCTTTAAAATTTGATAAGCGCTGCACTACTTCAATGAAATCACAAATGGGGAGTTGCCGTTGAGAATTTTGTACGGCCTTTTTCCTTTAAGATATATGGGTTTCCCAACTATAGTATTTAAAAAGACTCCTTTATCCTTATAATTCGATGAATCAACATCCATTATATCTCTATCAAAATAATTATTTGACTGAGAAAGGCAGAAATTTTCTATGGGATAAAGCCCTGAAGGATTATCTTCAGGATTCACTATTACAACGTTTAAAAGATCATATGCCGGACATAGAAACCGGTAACGGTGAAAAATTTTGAAAAAAAAGCAGACAGGTTTTTAATTACCTTTGAACAAATTTTCAAATTTGGAGCTTTTAATCATTCTGTTCTTAACTCTTCTAAATGGCTTCTTTGCTCTTTCAGAAATTGCTCTTGTTTCAGTTAACAAAAACAGGATTGAGCAAAAAGCAGGTGCAGGAAGCCAAAATGCCAGGCTGGTTCTTAAGCTACTTAAAAACCCTGAGAATTTTCTTTCTTCGGTACAAGTGGGAATAACTTTAATTGGAATAGTGGCAGGTGCTTTTGGCGGAGCAACTTTGACTGATGATATGGTTGGTTTTCTATCTCAATACTTCACCTGGGAGGAAGAATATATTAAGACCACTGCGATGATACTGGTTATTGGAGGAATTACCTATTTCACCATTGTCCTGGGAGAATTAGTTCCAAAGACTATTGCAATGAACAACCCCGAAAATGTAGCTATTTTTTGTGTTCCAATAGTTAATGTCTTCACCAAAGTAACCTATCCATTTGTGAAGCTACTGTCGCTGTCCACTAAACTCGTTCTTAAGATCATTAATGTTAAAGAAAATGAGGGACAGAAGGTGAGTGAAGAGGAGCTGCGGTTTATGCTGAGAACTGCAGGTAAGGAAGGGGTCCTGGAACTTGAGGAAAGTAAAGCTATGCAGAATTTGTTTTCTTTTACAGATCAAACCGCCAAATCCCTTATGACTCACAGTTCAGATTTGGAATGGGTGGATTACAACCGGACAAAGGAAGAAATTCTGGATCAGTTAAAGGAAAGTGTACATTCCAGATTCCTGGTTGGAGATGGAAATTTAGATGAGCTGGTAGGTGTTTTCCACATCAAGGATTTACATCAAAACTTTTATGATCCCGATTTCAAAATGGATCAGATTATCACCGAACCTCTCTATATTGTACAAAATGTCCCCGCTTTTAAGATCCTTAATTTATTTAAGGATAAAAAGCAATACCTGGCTGTAGTAATTGATGAATTCGGAAGAGTCCGGGGAATAATTACTCTTCATGATCTCATAGAAGCTATTGTAGGTGATCTCCCCGATGAGGATGAATTGGAAGATAGCTATATTATCCCCCGCCAGGAAGGAGGATTTCTGGTAGATGGAAAAACTCCGATCTGGGAACTAAATCAATTTTTTTCTGATGAAATTATTGAAGACAGGATAGGAACCTATTCAACAATCTCAGGTTTTATTATTGATGAATTAAAATCTATGCCACAGGCAGGAGATGTGGTAAAAAACCGTTCCTACTCGTTTGAAATTCTGGATATGGACGGATTCCGAATTGATAAAATTCTGGTTTCCGAAATAGAAACTGATAAGCTCGATTAAGTCGGTTAATCCTTACTTTTCCTTTCTTATATTTGGAATTTATGTACCAGTTCAGCCCAGCCTATTGGCATGATCAAAAACTTTTGCAGGATAAGAACAACATTGTCATATATACAATGTCCGGTTTTAAACGAATAGCATAACCGGACATCCATGTCTACACCTTAATACCTATAATTGAGGCTTTAAAAGATCGGGGAATAAAACATCGGGAGAAGTTATTCCTTGGGAAGGAACAGGAATCAAAAGTTTCTTAATATGACACACAACTCCCCGTAAAAAAAACCTCGTCAGTTGGAGTGATCCCGAGGACTCGGGATTGTACCAAGAACAGGATTGGATTAAATATTCAGGAGATAAGATTGGAGAATCTCTCTCAAAAATGGCCTTTTTGACACCTCATTTTTTATTGTTATATTGAATATTGTATAATGGGAGGAAACTAGAATCTAGAGACTAGAACCCAGACTTTCTTAAATGTAATTGTATAATATGGCCCTCGCTGCGTGAGATCAGGAAAAATTCAGGATTCAAGATTCTGAACTGCCAACTGACCACTGCGCACTGATTACTCTTTCAAATACCTGTCAAAAATACCATTTTTGACACCTCTTTTATAAGGTCTTTTGTGCCTTAATTTTCCTAATTCAAAATTCACAAAATGAGGACTTCAAAAACTCACGACGCCCGTATAGCTAATCCCACATTTGCCTCCAAAACTCCCGTGACTTCTGCAGCAGCTGTAATGCCCACCAGCCCACTCTCCCAGGGCTTGAACTAACACTTGCAAACCTGGTATTCTTTGTTCTTGATTATTGTTTTTTTCTTGGTCTCTAAAATAGTATTTTTCATCAGAATGCCCTCTATTTGCGCTAAACCGATCTTGTGGCCAGTTTTAATTTACGATTTCAATTTCCTCAAACTTATCAACTAAATCTTCTATATTACTATCCTTATTGTTCAGATTTTCATTAAAAAAATCTAATATCAAACCAGAGATTATTTTATAACCTTTATAAGCATCAATCTGCCCAGCTTCGTTTATATATGAGAAGTTGATTAGTAAAATTATATCCATAAAGTTTGAGTGACCGGTATTTTTTATAGTGATATTATAATATTCTGAATTTTTTAAATTACGATATGCATATTTATTTAGATTTAAATGATCCCCATTCCAATCTGAAGAAATCAACATAAAAGGTTTGGTTATTGTTGAATCTATCATAGGACCCCATTGAACGCCATCTAAATTAATTCCTGCATTAATTCTCTCGTCATCAATCAATGCTTGCCCAACTGCGGTTCCTCCTTGAGAATGTCCAAATACACCAATTTTTGTCAAATCCAGATGCTTTGATAGAAATGAGCTTTTATTCCATTGATCTAAGTTATCAATAACGGTAGAAATATCTGCACTCCATCTTTTTGATATATCTCCTGCTACATAATCCCGAATTAGATCTTCGACAGCAATAAATCTTTCGTTTTCTGTGGTTGCTTTTTTATAATTTTCTGTTGCGTTCCAAGCCATCTCTCTCATTTTTTCATCATTTGTTTCTTGATCAAATGCTGCATTATAAAGTTTGATGTCTCCATTTGGAAACAAGGAACCGCTACTTTCAAACGTGTGATTTATGTTGAAAACGATAAACCCATGACTTACTATTTCTTCTATCAGGGCATAATATCCAAATGCTTCAGAATATGATCCATGAGAAAAAATTAAAACAGGAAACTTACCTTTGATTACCTCTGGGCTTTTGTAAGTGTGGGTATCTATATAATCTAAATAGTCGATAGTGAATTTGGGAAGACCATATTTATTCAAAAATCCGAGTCTATTTCCCTGATCTAAATATTGTTCCTTTTTTTCATCATTTATTGTGGCCGGGTACCAGACCTTTACCATAAATTCCCTGTTGTCTTTAGGGTCTTTCGTAATAATTTCAGGACTATCTGTAGCTACTTTCAAATAGGAAGAACCGACCTTATATTCCCCGGTTGGACCAGGTAAGTTGAAGACAGGAAAAATATAGGGAAGTGTCCAGGAGAAGACTAACAAAATAAACCAAAAAAGTATTTTCAACGTATTTGATATCCAGCCACCATTCAAAAATTTCACTTCTTTATAAAGCAGTATAGCGACAATTAGAATCATTGTAAGTCCAGGGATTAGTTGCCAACGAAATCCTTCAATTAAAACTTGGCAGACTACTACAACTAAAATGAGGATGATAATAGCCATCTTATTTTCTTTAAAAAACTTCTTTGAAATCAAAAAAGGGAGAATAGTGGCAATAAGCAACAGGAATATTTCAAACGGTCTCATGTAGTCTTGTTTTAGACAAACATAAGGAAGAGAGCACTTAATAAATATTAAAACGCAACGGACAAATGATGGACAAGGTTATAAATGTCAGATTTCTAAAGGTTTAAAATAAATAAATCAAGATCTTCTTTTGATGTAAATGCAAATTTCTTACGAAGACGATACCGGGCCTTATTTACACTTGCAGGTGTAATGTTCATAATCCTGCTAATTTCTTTCGCTGTTAAGTTCATTCTGATTAATGAGCACAGCTTTAATTCGTGAGAAGTTATACCTGGAATGATTTTATAAAGTGATTCATTGAAATTGGGATAGACTTTTTCAAAATCAGCATAAAATGACATACTATTTAATGAATTCGAATCTGATTTTAATAGTTCTTCTAGTGATTTATTTAGGTCTGTCTCTAAAACTTTGTTTCGTAATTCTAAATTTAGAATTTCACGCTCAAAGGTTCTTTTTTCTAGTTTTTCGTACTGATTATTCTTTCTGATATATTTAAATTCAATCCTTTTTAATTGTCTTTTTCTAATAAAATAAGGAATTGCCACGTATCCTATCATAAATAATGACAAGGCGCTTACGAATAGAATACTAAAAACAAACCATGTATCTGTGTCAACTCTAAAACCCATCAAATCTATTTCAAATCTCAATATTAAAATTGGCTACAACTTATTATATCAAAACGAAGTTAAGAATATAAAAGCTATAGCTACAGCATAACATCAGGAAAGAGAATAAACTGGTGAATTTATTTATTGAAATTTTAGGGAATTATTCATAGCTAAATCCTCTGTCAGTTTAATGTACCTTCTTTTACCTTCTATTGTCACCCCGCATTGATCGGGAAAAGTCAAATGATGTATTGGGGGAAGTAGGTATTGGTTAGTGGTTATTTGTTAATGATTAACTGGAAATTGGGGATTGGTTAATTAGGGATTTGAGAGATTTGTTAATTACATCTTAGATCCAAACTCCGGAAATTTCAGTCTAATGTTCATGCCCGACTTAAATTCATTACTTCAAATCTATTTTCCTCTCAAAAAAAGGAGCCATGTTGCCATGACTCCTTTAAAAGTGTATTCTTGAACTTGTTTAATTTTGAATCAACAGCAGCTTTCCAAAAGAACTTTCAGAATTGACCTCGTGCACTATATAAATGCCGTTCCGCAGCCCGGTTACATCCAGCTCCACTGAAGGTATTCCCGGCTGGATCTGAAAAGTCTGGACCACATTGCCCTGTAAATTGACGATCTGGAAATTTGCAGCCGCTTCTATCTTCAGTGTGGTACTAAGATTCACAACATCTGAAGCAGGATTGGGATATATGCTGATGCTCTTTGCCAGCTGATCTTTCATCCCGTCTGCAGGACGAATACTTACTTCATTACTGTAATCTGAAGCCTCGTCAAAATCTTTCGCTACCACTCTATAATAGTAGGTCATTCCCGGCCGCAATTGTGTATCTGTAAAAGTAGTTGTGTTGGACGGCAACCTTGCCACCACTTCGTAAGTAGTCCTGATGTTACCATGTTCCATGGCTCGTTCTACAGTATATGCAGTTTCGTGCTTTGATAGATCCTGCCAGTGTAAAGCAACCGAACGCACATCTGCGAGAACTGCATTCAAGCCCGACGGAGCCAGCAGCGATAGATCAACAGTGTCTACATTGCTCCAGCCGGAATCCCCTTCTTCAGCACTCACGGCCTTCACCCGGTATTCATAGGTCACTCCGTCAATTACGGTTTCGTCAAAATAAGATTCAGCATTTTCATCCAAAGTAGATACAGCAACAAAACCTGCATCATCTTCGCCTTTTCTTTCAATGACATAACCCGATTCTCCTGCCGAATTATCTTTCCAGGTCACGGCTACTGAAAAAGCTTCTGTTACCTCAGCATCCAATTCTGTTGGAGCTGTCATGAAAACAAAAGTATTTACAGTAAGATCAGCTTCCGGAAATGCCACTGCTTTATCCACCAGAATATGGAATTCTCCCGGGGAAAGTTCAATCATATTTGCTGTGGAATTCACCACAAATTTTTGCCCCGAATAAAAATCATACCAGGTTCCTGATTCCTGAAAATTCACCTCCGCAATTCCTTCAGTAACTCCGAAGTTTCCGATGATCTTTACGTCCATGACTTCATGATCAATACTGATGTTTCTTATTTGTCCCGCCGGAGTCCAGGAAAATGCACCTTCTTCAAACACATCGGGATATTCATTGACAAGTTTGATCATTGCGGCTTTTGTACCGTAGAGCTTCATGCGGGATTCATCCTGCTCATAGGCAAGTCCGTCATCTGCAGTGCTCCAGGGAATTGGTTTATTACCTGTTCTTCCGTTATAGTCTATGGAATAGTCATAACCCAACTCCCCAAATTGCCAGATCATCTTTGGCCCCGGAACAGGATAATAAAATGCGGAAGCAAGTTTTACCCGCTCCAGCGCAGTTTCAAAATCTTTAATGTCGTAATCTCCGTTGCTCAGCCCATAGTTCAGCGCTTTCACCATCAGGCGTTCCTCGTCGTGACTTTCCATATAGGAAACCAGATTTTTCGCATTCCATTCACGGGTACCGGATAAGGCCCAGCTCAGATTTTCCGAAGTATTTCCAAGTACGACTTCCCCGTATTGATGGTTCATATTCCCCCACAACATTATTCCGTAGTTGGCAAGAACCTTCTCTTCACTGTTATCCGCCAAATGTTCCATGATCACATAAGCAGTGGCATCAGTATTCCAGATTACGTCGCTCATACGTTTCAGGATGTCGATACGGGATTGATCATACGCACTCCAGGCACCAACATTATTTGGGTTATTCTGCTGAGTAAATCCTTTGGAGAGGTCGAAACGATATCCGTCGAATTTATATTCCTCAATCCAGTAGCGGTTTACATCATCTATATAATTCTTAGTGTATTGGCTTTCATGGTTCATATCATAACCCACATTAAAAGGATGGGTAGCATCGGGATTGAACCAGGGGCTGTTGGCTGCAGGTTTGTTATTGGCCTCGTCAAAGTACATCTGCACCATGGGGCTTTGGCCAAACTGGTGATTTAGGACCATATCCAGAAGGACCACCATTCCCATTTCATGCGCCTTATCTATAAAAGCTTTCAGATCATTTTTACTTCCGTAGTATTTATCGGGAGCGAAAAGATAAGTAGGATTATAACCCCAGCTCTCGTTGTTCTCAAATTCCATTACCGGCAACAACTCTATTGCATTTACCCCTAAAGATTTCAGATAAGGCAGCTTTTCTATTACCGCTTCATAACTGTGCGCCTCCACAAAATCCCTCACCAGCAATTCGTAGATCACCAGGTCTTCATTTGCAGGACGGCCTCCTACTACTTCAGGATGATTCCATTGGTACGGCTGTTGTCCTGTTTGCAACACCGTAGCTATTCCATACTGCGTCTTGTCGTAATCTACAGGGTTTGGATACACGTGAGCAGGAATGTTCTTATCGCTCCAGGGATCGGCTACTTTATCTGCGTAAGGATCTCCAATCTTGATCGTGCCCTCCACCCAATACTGATACACATACTCCTTTTGCGCTTCAAGACCGGTAACTTCCAGCCAATAAGTCTCACCGTCGGGTGTCTGGTTCATCTGGTAATTATCGCTGATCTCCCAGTTGTTGAAATCCCCTACCAGGTAAACAAAATCCTTTTGCGGAGCAAGCAGTACCAAAGTAGCTTTTGAAGCATCTGCAGGATCATAGTTGATCCCGTTTTTCATTCCCTCCGGAAGTTCTGCAATGTTGTTAGCCTCACGCAGGTAAACTGAAATGGTTTTTTCTGAAGAAACCGTCTTCTCCCCTATTTGCGCAGATACTCTGAAAATAATTTCTCCGGAAGCAGATAATGAATACTGATAGCTGATCGTTTGACTATTGCTAACCTGAGCTACAGGCTGGAATCCGTTGCCCTCATTAACTTCTATGCTGATGCTTTCTGCAACTCCTGAAGCTTCTGCACTCAGAAGCAGCTCCTCCCCTGTCAAACCGAAAATTTCTGAAGCTTCCGGTGCAGTAAAGCGTACATAATCTCCCGGGTCCACATTAACAAAAATATCCCCATCAGTTTCAGATTTGCCGAGCTTTGTCCCATCTGCACTGCGGAAGACCATTCCGAGGCGGAAAACAGGCACACCGGCTTCAATCGAATAGTATTCACGAATGGAAGGCAAAGTGATTTGCCATTTCCCGGGTTCTCCAGCTACAGCAGTCATTTCCCCTACTCCGTCGTCCTGTCCCCAGTTGCCTACCACATCGTTCCAGACTGTTCCTTCAGGCCCTGAATAAACCACTCCGGAATGCATATAAACTTTATCGGCATCGCCTAGATTGGAAATTCCTTTTGTAGCATCGTAGGTAATAGTCACCTGTTCATCTGCCGTTGGAAAAGCAGGATCAAGACTTACTATTCCCCCGGAAGCACTGCCAACCAGTTCGAAATGATATTTACGGGTAAAGTCATTAAAGCTGATATCATAAAACCCGGGAACCACCGGAATATCTCCGCCATTCTGAGTGGCCGTTCCGGTGGGGAATTCTGTTCCACCCCAGTTCATATCCCATGAATTGTCTACACGGAATTTCACTGCTCCGGCAGTGAGTTCAAAGTTTTCTAAGGTCCAGGTATGGCCATCGGCTCCTTTTTGCATGGGAGTGGAGTTGTTCCATTCCCCCGGGGTCGCACTGCCCACGATGCCTACAGAATTATAGGAAGCAGGATTTTCTATTGTAAAATTATATGTCCGGGTAAAGTCATTAAACCTGATGGTGTAGTAACCGCTTTCAGGGATCTGCAAATTTGACCCTTTTAATTCTGCAGTCCCGGTGGGAAAGACACTTGCACCCCAATCCACGTCCCAGGCATCATTTGCACGCCATTTTAATTCTCCTATCTTTAGGTAGGTGGTAAGCATCCAGTCATGCTTCTCCCCCGCTACCTGATTCATCGGTGTCGAAGCGTTCCAGTCATTTTCGGTAGCACTTCCTATAATTCCCACGGTTTCATAGGTAGGGGCATTAAGGATCTTAAACAGATACTTTCCTGTCACATCATTAAAAGTTACCGAGTATTCCCCTGCAGCCACGCCTATATTATTCCCGGCGGAATACGCAGTGCCTTCAGGAAAGCTATGCCCTCCCCAACTCATGACACCCCAGTCATTGTTGGCTAAAAATTTTATTTCTCCTGCAGTAAGCGTGATACTTTCGAGGGACCAGCTGTGAGGATCATTGGGATCGACGGTCATAGGAACGGCAGCACTCCAGCCATTGTTGGTAGCATCTCCTATTATCCCAACTGTTTCATACACCGGCGGACTTAAGCCTTCGAAATGATAAGCACCATCGGCACTGTTAAAATAGATCGTGTAGTAGCCCGTTGCCGGAACCAAAATGTTTGGTCCATTCCGGTAAGCTGTACCGGTGGGAAAGGAATCTCCTCCCCAGTTTACATCCCAGGAATCGTTGGCACGAAACTTTATTTCTCCCTGGGTAAGCCGAACAGTCAGCATCCACTGGTGCGGATTATCTGCATACTGTAATTCCATAGGGACTGAAGAATCCCAGTTCGCGTTTGGCGTTGCCTGCCCAACAATTCCCACTGTTGGATAGACCTCCTGCGCGATCCCGGTAAAGGAGATAGTTAAGAATATGAGCAGGAGTTTTAGTTTAAAAGTAATTGTTTTCAATATGAACAAGATTTAGTTGAAGAAATTAAAATAATTATATAATAACCTAAATCTATGGAATTTAGCTCATGTAAAAAAGGGGGTGGTTTGATTAAAAATTGAAAAATTAGAAAAGCTCTTCCGGAGACAGATTTCAGCAAACCTCCCTCCGGTGCCGATTTTGCACCACTTCATTTACTATAAATTACATTATTTATATTTTTTTGGTTTTCGGCTGTTGAGATAATTCTGAAAAATAAATTTTATCTAAATAGGAGAGAAAACAGATGAAATTAGCTCTGGAACTTTTATAAAAATTCCAGGACCAATTCCCCTGTCAATTTAATGTACCTTCTTTTACCTTCAAACGTCACACCGCGTGTACTGAGAAAAAGTAAATGATGTATTTGGCAATAATACAGATCACAGCCGCTACCCTTTTCTATTAGCTTCCTCACAAAAGATGTTGGTACAGCTCGTTTTTAATGAACGATGCGGCGGTTCTGTTTTTGTTAATTTTCTTTTTGCAACGACCAGAATAGCATTTGATCATCCTTAAAAGATTCTCTGAATCTCAGCTTTTTAAGAAGGTGGACTGAGCTTTGATTTTCATGCAAACAACTTGCTGTAATTTTCTTTACACGCTTATCTGTAAAAGCCCATTGAATAAGTGCATTTGCAGCTTCTTCAGCATAACCTCTACGT
Organism: Salinimicrobium sp. TH3; assembly: GCF_026676115.1. GTDB lineage: Bacteria > Bacteroidota > Bacteroidia > Flavobacteriales > Flavobacteriaceae > Salinimicrobium. Next base: position 47,885 of record NZ_JAPONB010000006.1, read on the forward strand.
CTCTCTTCTACAATTATTCCATACCCGATGTCTACACTTTCATCTTCAGAATTCAAACCCTTAAATCCTATATCCCCAATTACTTCTAATGTTGTTTTCTTGATTATCATCCAGGACTCGAAACCGGTAGGTGACTGAACCTTATTTATATTTTCCAATATTCTCGGTAGAGATTCCATGACATCATCATCGGGCCAGCTAATCCCCTGTTTTAGTTCCATGGCGGATAGAAAGTTGAAGTCATTATTTAGGATATTCTCACAAATCTGTGTTGTAAAAGGAATAAGAATTAATCTTTCAGTGGATAGTCCTGTTTCCAAGTTTGCAATTTTCATAAAATATGATTTTTTGGGAATTCAAATCTACTTTACTTTTCTACTTCAATTCCGACTCATCAATAACAATTATTCAAAAAACAATAAGATTTCGTCGAACGTCACACTGCGTGTACTGAGGAAAAGTAAAATGATGTATTTGGGAGAAGTGAAATTGTGCTTAAAACTGAAGAATCTCTAATTCCATCCTGAAAGACTGATCAAGCTTGTTGCCCTTTTGTCATTGTTTTGAGTTCGTAGCGCCAGTCACCAAATTACCTGTTCCCAAATCACGTACCGAATCTGTCTTTTTAAGTAACTCCACGTGATTCTTATCGCCTTCCAGGAAAACTGCTGCGGAAGCAATGTTCTCAAACCTGTTGTTCCTTATCTCATTGCCGTTACTTCCCGGGGAAAGCCAGATGCCTGAACCATTTGCGCTGCGCCAGGTTTCAGGATCTCCCCCCAGTATGGGAAGCCCGGAAAGCGCCTTACCGGGGAAAGGCTTGCGCAAGATGACCCCGGTGATCTTATTATTCACAATATGGTTATTGGAACCCCCGCGGATCTCGAGCGCCACCCCCTCTGCCCCTTGTATGAAATTAGCTTCAATAGTGTTATCTTCCCAAAAACCCCGAAGAGCGAGCGGGACACCCACTATGGTGGAGTCACCTTCTGCATTGCCCGCGAGAAAGTCGGGAAACACGGTCGGATGCGCCCGTTTGATGATGATCGTGTTGTTACTTATCAGATTGTTTCGGCAGGTGATACCTGGAACGTCAGAGGTCATCATTATTCCTTCAGTGACATCTTCGATGTAGTTGCCTGAAATCACATTATTTTCGCAGGAAAGACTTCCGCCTGTTACACTTTCATGGAGCTCTAAGGGCCGGGCAAGATGAATGCCTTCCCCAGGAAAGCCAAAACCCTGCACCTCCCCGGGTTCGGGGGCCATAATCTTGTTATCGAGAATGTGTACGGTATTGCCATAAACCGCAATACTATGCCAGTTGTTCCGGAAAAGATTATTACGAATAATTGTAGGTTGAGACCAGTAGCCATTTACCCGTAAGGCGTTGGAATTGCCTATAAAGATGTTTCCTTCAATGATATGGCCACCATCTCCCGGCATCATTTTGGGGATGGTTTCCCAACAACAACCAATGTGAAGCCCCCAGAAAAGATTTTCAAAGGTGAGATTAAGGACAGACACCCCTCCTGCATGCACTTCAAGACCGTTGCAACTATTCCCGTACTGCTCAATATTTTGCATAGAAAACTCTCCCGGGTCACACCCTAGTAGTATGGTGCCTTCCGGGTGGCCCAGTAAGCTAACATTCGGTACTGTGATCCTGATAATTTCCCCACCTATTTTATAAGTTCCCGGCGCAAAAAGTATGGTGCCTCCCGGCTCTATCTCTTCCAGGGCGGACATAATACCGGTCCGGTCTGTCTCCCTCTCACCTGTGGGAGGAGCGACAAAAACCGTGTCTGCTGCCCGGTATGCCATTCCAATAGTGGTTTGTTCAGAAAGAGGCAGATTGCTACTACGGGTCATTGTAAATATTTCACCAGCCAATAAGAGCATTGTGGCACAAACAAGTGACAGGATCACAATAAAGAATTGTTTTTCACCTTCCATGGACCTTAAGATTTGATTTACCTTTACTTAACGGAAGTAGTAAGTTTCTGCAGAAAATAAGGGGAACGCAGTAGCTCTTCTTGGTTAACTGAAGAATTACTTCTTCCTCAAAAATTCTAAATAATATAATAAATTAACTTTGGCGCACCTCGCATAAAGCCCTAGCAATAAGGAATTTAATATCCTTCCACTATAATGACATGATCCAATTTAAATATTTACAAAGCTGAAGTCAATCCCAGAATTCAGGTATGAAGGAATTGGGGAGACTTTATTTTTTTCTCAAAGGGGAATACTGGCAAGTTTCGTCACCAGTTCTGCCGTATTTTTCGATTCCAGCTTTTCCAACAAACTCCTTCTGTGCGACTCGACGGTATTAAAGGTAATCCCCAATTGTTCACTAATTCCTTTTGTACTATGCCCTTTCATAAGTAAGGAAGCTACTTCCTTTTCCCTGCTCGTTATCTTTTTCCTGCACAACAGGGATTTGAAGTGTTCGGGTTTACTCTTTATATAATGTTGTTTTACTTCAATTAATTCATCTTTTATCTGGTCTGAAAGTCTAAGGATCTGCTCCTTATTTTTATCCCGAATATCTATCCAGGAACACAGGACCAAAAAAGAAGTAGGCTTAAAGGCTTTGACATCGAGAAAAACTGCATTGTAAGTGACCGGGACTTCTTCTGTTTCTGAATTAAGAACTGCGGCGTCTACATTTAAAAATTGATTAGCAAAAATATAATCGGGATGTTTTTCTATTTCTGCTGCCTGTGCATTCATTGCTTCATATATATGGTTGATCAGGTGGGGAGGAATGATGCTTTGGAAAAATACCATTCCATGATTTTCATATTTTTCGTAAGTGTGCCCCAGGACATCTTGTATTGATCTGCTCACATAAAGAAAATCATGAGTATACAGCCAGAAAAGGGCATAAAAAGTATCCGGCAGGTCCTCGAGAAATGCCTGGATGCTTTCTATTTTCATCTTCAGTTCTTCCTGATCTAACGCCAGGGCACGTGGCAGGTTATCCATAGCGAATGGGGTTAAAAAGCTGGTCGCATATCAAATTATCTGAAAAAGATCATCTCAATTAAGTTCTACTTCATTTTTTAAAAAGATTTCTTTCTTTTGGTTGAACTGAATTGAAGACTGATCAGAGTTCTAAATTTAATCTTTTTCTGAATGCAGGAACATAAACTTTTTACTTTTAGCATGTTGGAAACCAGTTATTAAAAAACTGCATCGCCATGTTCCTGTTGAGTTCAACATCCTCCAACAGGGCGTTCATATTCGGGGATGTTGGTCAGCAGCCTTTTCTGCTTTTAAATTCTCGTGACCTGCTCAATAAAAGAATCTGATTTCCCAGATTTCAGGGATTGTACTTTACGGCTGAAGTAAATAATTTAGAAGGCAAATTAATTTATCAAACCATTTTTAAACTTCTCTGTTATGAATTTAAAAATACCTTTCAGCAGCCTCATTTTGGTTGGTCTTGTGGGATATTCCCAGCAAAATTCAGAACCTCCTCTTACACAAAAAAATCCGGACACCTTATTCTTTGCCGGAAATATGGTCATTGATAATTATACCTATTTAGAAGACTACAAGGAACCTGAAGTGGCCGAATGGTATAAAGCACAGGCAGATTACGCTAACTCCCTGTTGGATAAGATTTCGGGTCAGGAACTCATACTTAAAGAATTTTCAAATATTGAGCAGGTAATGTCACCAAATTTAAGTCAGGTACAGCGGCTGGATAACGGCTCCTATTTTTTTCTCAGGTTAGAACCGGATGGGAGGCCAGAGAGGGCATTTATAAAGCCAGACCATAAGGAAACGGCTACTGTGTTGTTCGATCCTCTCACATACAAGCCCGAAACCGGCTATTATATCAGTAGAATTGCTCCCAGCCCTAAAGGCACTAAACTCGCTGTTATTCTTTATCCCAATGCAGGACAGGAAGATGGGGAACTGCTTATTTTAGATCTGGAGAAATCTGAAAATGTGGTTGATACGCTTTATGACGTTCCAGGTCAACCAATTTCCTGGATTGACGAAAATTCCTTTTATGTTAGCAGGTCCCGTGGACAAGAGGAGTTAAATAAAGAGGTTTTTCTTCACCAACTGGAGGATCCGGAAAATGATAAACTGATTTTTTCTGCCAAAAAATTTCCCGAGTTGAACATTATGCCTGAAGAAAATCCTCATGTGGTCTTTTATCCCGAGCAGAATCTAACTATTGCGAATGTTTATACGACTCTCGGTCACTTTAAAACATTTGTAAAAGATAAGGAGCAATGGAAACCTTTAACTTCTATTGATGATGTGGTAACGAGGATAGAAGTAACCAAAGATGGCATCTACTATAAAAGCGGAAAAAATGCCCCCAGGTTCAGGATCCTTAAATTATCTTTGAAACAACCGGCAATTAAGGATGCTGTAGAAGTGGTCGCCGAGCCAGAAAGCGGAAATATAACCGATTTCGCTCCCGTAGCAGAAGGTGTGTTTTATGTGATTAAAGAAAATGGAGTTCAAAGTAGTTTGTTTTTTAAGCAAATGGATGATGAAAAAATCCAAAAGATCGAATTACCTGTTTTCCCTGCCAATATTGAGGTGAAAGCAATAAAAAATGCTCAAGAGATAGAAATGGCTGTCTCGGGATGGACAACTCCGGGTTTGAGATATATATTTAATTATAACACCAACAAATTCAAAGATTTGGGGCTTGTGGAACATAAGAGCATTCCGGAACTTGAAAATCTAATTGTAGAGGAAGTTTTAATTCCTTCACATGATCAAACCCTGGTTCCCGTTTCCTTGATCTATAGTGATAAAATAAAAAAGGACTCGAAGAACATAGTACTCATGTCAGTCTATGGGGCTTACGGTCAAAATAATGGCCCCGATTACATCCCTCAGCTCATGGCTCTCACTAACCTGGGTCTGATCATTGCATTTCCGCACGTTCGTGGAGGAGGTGAATTAGGAGAAGGCTGGCATAAGGCAGGCCAGAAGGAATTAAAGTATAATACCTGGAAAGATGTGATTGCAAGTGCAGAATATTTAATTGAGAACGGCTATACCACCGCTGAAAAAATCATTCTTCAGGGAGGAAGCGCGGGAGGTATTGCTGCAGGAATGGCCATGAATGAAAGGCCAAATCTTTTTGGCGCTGTGATAAATGAAGTGGGAGCGGTTAGCTTAATGAATAAATATGAAGTTCCCACCGCCAAAATCAATAATCATGAATTTGGGGATGTCAACGTTCCTCAGGAATTTGAAATCGTAAAAGCTATGAATGCGTTTACTCATCTTAAGGAAGGTACAGCATATCCATCCACCCTTGTTTATGCAGGATATAACGACCCCCGAATTCTTCCCTATATGCCCGGAAAGTATTTTGCTAAATTACAGCATTCAAATACTTCAGATAACCCCATCATTTTTGTAGTGGATTTTTCCCAGGGTCATGGGCCGGCGACCTATGATGAATTTAAGAAGATATTCGCCAGAAACCTTTCTTTCGCTTTGTGGCAGACAGGGCACCCGGAATTCAGTCTTAAGAATTAAAAGTTGAAGTGATACGGAAAAACAGGAAGCAGGTGATTTTATGCTGGAAATACTAACTAATTTTCTCACTCCGGATCGCCTCCTACCCTGATCCACTATAACCTTCAACAATTGAAACGAGACTGGAAGTAAGACTCAACAGGAATAACATCTGTACATTTTATGAAGCCTCCAAAGGTGTATACGACGACTCCAAAGTTTCCATACATTCATTTAAACCCTGGTGGTGCCGTAACTTCGTCTGCGGCAGTAGTTGGGTTCTTGATAAGTTGCTGCGGCAACCAAAGTACGCTGCGTAAAGAATCTTATCTATATTATTCCCAAATCTCTGCCAAAATAAATTGGACAGCGATAAATAGCTATACCTTCACTCCTTAAATACCTAAATCAGGATCATGAAATTCAAAATGTTAGTTGCAGTACTTTCCTTCGGGATTTTCTTTTTTACCTCTTGTACAGAAACAGTAAAAGAGACGACTGTAATAAAGGAAACAGAAACAGAAACAAAAAACGAAACCCCAAGTGAGGAAGGTATTCTGGAACGCACAGCCAAAAAAGTAGACGCGGAAGTAAATCAAGAGATCGATAAAGAGATCGAAAAGATTGGTAACGATAATTAAAACTCCGTTCCTCATATTTAAAGCTCCTCGCTCCTTTAGAAACGAGGAGCTTTTTTTTTAATATTTTATGTAAGCCGCAGGGAAGTTGAAGCTTAAGAAAGAGAAAATGTCAATGACACCTGTATCTACTTGCAAGAGCCCGGTAAGCCACCTTTTATTATCACTATAAATTCCAACCTCCATGTCCAGGATCTTTCAGAAATTCCTTGTAATTCTTTTCGCAGGTGCTTTACTGCTACTCGCGGGTTGGAGCAGCTATTCCATTTTTAAGTACTCTTCAGAAGCAGCAGAAATCAAAAGAGATTACAGCGAGCTAAACAGTATCACTCACGGAATAATGTCGGTTAACATCTGGCGGGACCACCTTACTACCATGGTTCTAAACCGGATCGATGAATTCGAGTTTACAGAAGCCCAGGAGGATACCCTGGTTCACCAGGTTGAAAATATACTTACGGCCGGCATTGATAAGGGAGCAGATATTCTGGATCAAAAACAGAAAGGAATTAAAGCCAAACTTCAAAAATTCGCGGTAAAGACACTGGTTCCTGAAGATAAAATAAGGGCTCTTGTCCCCATGTTCGCACAGATCATCGTCAATGAAATTCAAAAGCCTGAAAATAAAGAGGCATTGAAATATGTTATCAAGAGCAAATTACAGGAATACAGCGACCTCACTCATGATGATTCCCGGGTAGCAACCCTGAAAATAAAGGCCCTTCTGGATAAATATGAGGTTGAAGATCTTGCCGGATTCAATGAGAAAATTCCGCAGAAAATAATTCACCTGGAAGATCAAACCTATTTTCACACCTATATTTTATTGGGAATTATTGGGGCATTCCTTCTCCTGTGGTGGCTGTTGAGAAGACAAAAAGCCGTACACACCCCGCTTTTTATTATTTCGGTCCTGGTTTCCCTGGTGGTGCTGTTTTCGGGTCTTACCGCACCAATGATCGAAATAGATGCCCGTTTTCAACAGGTTAGTTTTCTACTGATTGGGGAAAGTATCACATTTAATGACCAGGTTATCTTCTTTCAAAGCAAGAGCATCCTGGACGTCATAGGAATTCTCTTCAATAACGGAAAGGCCGACTCCTACCTGGTAGGGATTCTTATCCTTGTTTTCAGCATTATTTTTCCGGTAGCCAAATTACTGGCTACACAAATCTACCTGGGTGGAAATGATAAGATAAGAAAGAACAGGATCCTCAAATTCTTCGCTTTTAAATCGGGAAAATGGAGTATGGCCGATGTTTATGTCATTGCGATCTTTATGGCTTATATAGGTTTTCAGGGAATACTGGATAATCAGCTTTCATTGCTTAATATGGAAACTGATTCCCTCGTGAGTATTTCCACCAATAAAACCTCTTTACAACCCGGGTTTCTTATTTTCATTGTTTTCGTACTCTTTAGTTTGATCCTTTCTACCATTCTTAAAAGGATCACCTCTTTGGAAAATAAGATCATAAAGCAGGAAAAGCAAATACCTGTCTAAGGTTTTGATCTTCAGAAGAAAAGATTCTGTAATAAGCTTCCATAATAAAATATTGGTATCTTATTTAGACCTATCTTTAAAAAATCTTAAAAAAATCATATTTCCCCCTATGTCTGTAGTATTTAATAAAAGTAAAACCCCAACTAATCATAAGAAAAATCAGGATCTTGAAAATTACTTTGCCAATACAATAATTCCGCAGCTTTTCATCGATGGAAATCTTATCCTGAAGAAATTCACCCCTCCTGCGATGAAGCAGTTCTCTCTTACAGATGCGGATGTGAACAGGGACATTCATGACGTGAAAGAAAATTTTCGTTTTCCCACCCTTATCGAAAATATTGAAGAAGTGATCCAAACCGGGGAAATCCTTGAGAAGGAGGTTCAAACAACAGACGGGAAATGGTACCAGATGAATATTCTTCCATACAGAGTTTTTGAGGAGAACAGGAACGATGGGGTAATTGTAACTTTTGTAGAAATTACTAAAAGAATTAGGGCTATAGGAGAACTTGAGAAGTTAAATTCTGAATATCATACCCTAATAGACGCTCTTTCGCACGATATACGGCAGCCGCTTTCGGCTATTGTACTGCTTTCTGATGCTTTATTGAATGCTTATAAGACACAGAATACGCCTCAGTTCGAAAAATATATAGCTACACTAAAGGCCAGCTCCAATGCCATGAGAGATCTGTTAAAAGATTTTATAACCGTAAGTGAAGATCAACCCGAACTTGAGGGAGAAACGGTTAGGGTAAATATTGAGAACATAGCGCAGGATGTGATTATTTCTTTAAAATCGGAAATCTTTAATAAAGGTATTTCAATAACTACAGATTTTCAGACTTCGGAAATAATCTTCTCAAGAAATAATTTACGAAGTATCTTATATAACCTGCTGCGAAACTCCATTAAATACAAGAAGGCCGGGAAACCATTAAAGATCCACATATCTACCGTTAAAATGGATGATCACGTAGTCTTACAGGTAAAGGACAATGGCATTGGAATTGCCCTGGAGCATCAGCAGGCTATCTTCCATAAATCCACCAGGGTTTCCCACAACATTGAAGGCACAGGGATGGGGCTTTATATCATCAAACGAATGGTGGAAAATAACGGCGGAAGTATTAAGGTGGAAAGCCAACTTGGGCAAGGTTCGACCTTTTCCGTTTATTTCTCTGTAAATACTGACAGGTAAATGAGTTCTGTCTATAGACCTCCAAAAATTCACATTTTTGAGGGGTATATAGTGAATTGAAATTCACTGGTTCCCGATACAAATTTCATCCTGCTAAGGCAGAATGAAATTCACTCGAACATTGTCTATTATTCTTTCTTCCCAAAACTTTTCTGCCGTCAAGAGCAAAGATTTTAATACTTGAGTTTAATGGACATTTGAAGATCTCCTCCATCATATAAAAATTCAGCGTCAGAAAACGAAGGGGCACTCAAGGCTGCTTTGGCACCACTGGAAAAAGCATAACCTTCCCTGGGTATACCTAACCAATTCTTGTCTAATTTTCCGTTGTAATTTTCATCATGAATCACGGCAATGGCATATTTACCTGGTTTGATATCTGAAAATTTAAAACTGGCAACTTTTCCTCTTATTTGTGTTATCATGATTTTGGATGCAAATTCCAGGAATTTATCGGGGAAGCCTTCGGGGGATTCAAAGATAGCACAGGCAATAACTCCGGTATTGTTACCGATATTATCAATTTTTACGTTAATAGACGCACATTCTGCCTGGCCATAACCAGTTAATGGGAATAACATAAAACTTAGAGCCAGCCAAAAGGCAGCTATAAACCGGCCGGAAATCAGAGACTTCTGCCTGTCATTTTTAGAAAACAGAGTATACATTGTTATTTTATAATACATTAACTACCAGTAATTTAAATATATCCTCAATGAAATACAAGTCCAAAAAAATAAATAACAGTTGATTTTTCTACTCACCAGTCCCAGAATCTTATGCCCTTTTTTTCTTCCTGATGCTTGAGCAAAAGTCCAGTCCTGGCTAATCCAGACCGTTGTTTCCACTCATTAAGTTTTGTCATTGTCCTGGAAGAGTGATTTCAAATATCAAGGGCAAATGATCTGGAAAAGTGATAGTGTACCATGAGTGACCATAACCGCAACATTCTTTTTTGCCCTGGAAACCGGCCGATCCGCGTTTATGGCTTCAGATTAGTGCTTTTTGTATTTACTTTTTTTGTAATTCTTTATCATTTTCCCGAAATCCTTGTCTTTCTTACGTTTTTCAGTAACTGTTGATTCAAAGTGTTCCTTTTCGCGTTCCATTTTCAAGAAGTTTTCGTAAGAGGACTTGTCTATTTTGCCATTTTCAACAGCCTTTAAAACTGCACAGTCTGCTTCAACAGTATGGGTACAATTTTTAAACTTACAGTCTTTGGCCAGTTCAGTTATTGAGTTGAATGTCATTTCTAATCCATCCTTAGAATCGGCAATTCCAACTTCTCTCATTCCCGGATTGTCTATTAGAAGTCCGCCATTTTCGAGAACTAATAGTTCACGGTGACTTGTAACGTGTCGCCCTTTATGGGTACTTGCACTTATCGTATCGGTTTTCATCAACTGTTTCCCTGATAAGTTGTTCAATAAAGTAGATTTTCCTACTCCCGATGAGCCTAATAAACAATAGGTTTTACCTTTTTCAATATTCTCTTTGAGCTTTTCAAATCCTTTTCGGGACTCATTGCTTACAGGGATTACCGGTACTTTTTTTATCCTTTCCCGAACTTTACCAACCAGGTCTGATAATTCACTCCCATTTATCAAATCAATTTTATTAAGAATGATAATTGGTTTTACGTTGGATGCATGGCAAATGGTTAAATATCTTTCAAATCTGTTAATGTTGAATTCCCTGTCAACAGCCTGAACAATAAAGGCATAATCAATATTTGTGGCTATAATTTGCTTTTCTCCCTGCTTGCCCACGGCTTGTCTTTCAATAATTGTTTTTCTCGGGAAGACGGAATGAATAAGTACTTTATTGTCGTCATATTCAGAAATTGCGACCCAGTCACCAACTGCAGGGAAATCAGACCTGGAATGCGCAGAAAAACGGAGGTTTCCAATTATTTCACCTTCGTATTCTTTTTCAGGGGTTTTCACAACATACCTTTCTTTATGTTCTGAGATAACCCGCGCCACTCCTAAAGAATCAAGATTTTGGTCCTTTCTGAAGTTTTCTAATGCTACATTATATCCCAAATCCTCGAGTGTCATTTCTTTTCTCTTTTTTAAACACAACCTATCCCGTTAAGCCAAGTATTTGGACATTGCCGGAAAAAATTCTTACATACGGTTCTCTCTTCTTACCAAAAGCATAATATTCATCTCTGTGATAAATTCTAGTGCCGGGAATTTATTAGAGCTATACACCACAATATCAGATATTAATCATTCCTAATTTACGCAAATATTTAGCAAAAAATGCGGACTAACTTCTATCCTCTTCCCCAACGTGCATAATTCAGAACGATTTAAAATATCAGGATCTTATTGGTGTGGTAAGTAGCAGTTTGCCGCCTTAAAAAAGCTTCGTAATCTTCCAATCTGCTTATTTGAGTTTCAGCATCACTTATAATTTTTGAAGATCAGACTAATGAATTTGAAACGTTTAAAAAATTTGCACTTAAACAAATATTAAAATAAAGACAATTAGGAATTTCCCTGTTCCATTCTCTTGTAAATGAATTACTTTGGGGATATCGAAAAAATTTAAAGTTTAGAAACACGCTAAAAATAAATTTTGTAACCCAATAAAAACATAAGATGGACTTAAAAAACAAAGTAGTAATAATAACCGGAGCTTCCAGTGGAATAGGAAAGGCAACGGCAATGAAGTTGGCTAGTGAAGGGGCCTCTGTGGTATTGTGTGCCAGAAGTGAAGATGAACTAAAGAAATTAAAAGATAAAATAGAAAAGGATGGCGGAAGGGCATTGGTTGTAAAAACGGATGTAACGAAACCTGCCGATTTTGAAAATGCTGTTTCTCAAGCCCTTGAAAAATATGGGACCGTCGATGTCCTTATCAATAACGCAGGACTCATGCCCCTCTCCTACATCGAAAAACTCAAGACCGATGAGTGGGAGAAGATGGTTGATGTCAACATTAAAGGCGTACTCAACGGAGTGGCAGCCGTATTGCCCACACTGCGTAAGAATAAAAGCGGACACATTATAAATATATCTTCCTCGGCAGCGCACAATTACTTCCCCGGTGGGGCGGTGTATTGCGCCACTAAGATAGCCGTAAAAATGTTTTCTGAAGGATTAAGAAAAGAATTGGCACCGCAATATGGAATAAACGTCACATCCATAGAGCCGGGTGCAGTAGATACAAGCCTGTTTGAAACCATCACCGACGAGGACATTAAGGAGCAACTGAAAGGAATGAAAGGGATGACCACCCTGGAAGCTGAAGATATCGCCAATGCCATTTTCTACGCCTTAATTCAGCCAGACAGGGTAAACATCAACGATGTGTACATCATGCCAACAGAACAAGGATGATCATTATTAACACCGAAAAAACCTAAAAAAATGAGTGAAGAAGGAAAAAGAAAAGCAAAAGAGACGATCAACCCAGCAACGGGTAAGAAGCTCGATCGCTATGAATACATGACGAACGAAGAGGTAAAGGCGGCCATTTCAAAATGCCAAAAAGCATTTGAGAAGTGGAGGGATGTCTCTCCCGAAGACCGGGCTCAAGTCATCAAAGGCATCGGAAAAGCATTAACGAAGTCCAAAACGGAGTTGGCGCAATTGATGACCGATGAGATGGGAAAGACTTTAGAGCAAAGTAAGCAGGAAGTGGATTTATGCGTGGCCATTTGTGAATATACCGCTGAAATTGGACCGAAGGAGTTGAAAACCGAGGAACGGGATATGGTAAATGGACAAAAAGGCCGCGTTTCTTATGCTCCCATTGGGATAGTATATGGCATCCAGCCCTGGAATTACCCGTGCTACCAGGTAGTGCGTTACTCCATAGCCAGCCTGATGGCAGGTAACGGGGTTTTATTAAAGCACGCCTCAAATGTGACCGGTTCCGGGAAACTGCTGGAGTGTATTTACAACGAGGCCGATATCCCGGATGGCTTGTTTACCACTTTGATGATTAATCACGATCAGTCTGATGAGGTGATAAAAAATAAATTGGTACGGGGAGTAACGCTCACCGGGAGTCCTGACGCGGGAAGAAACATCGGACAGAAAGCCACCGCTGAGTTGAAGAAAACAGTCCTGGAATTAGGTGCCAATGATGCTTATTTGGTTTTTGACGATGCAGATATTGACCTGGCAGTAGAAGAATGTGTTAAAGGTCGTATTTACAACAATGGGGAAACATGTATTGCGGCGAAGCGCTTCATCGTTACCGAAAAAGTATACGAAGAGTTTCGGGAGAAATTCGTGAAGACTATGAGTGAAGTCAAAATGGGTGACCCTAATAAGGAAAGCACTCAGTTGGGTCCCATAGCACGCAAAGATCTCCGAGAAGATCTTCACGAACAAGTAGTGAAAAGCGTTGAGAAAGGAGCCAGGATTGTTTGCGGAGGGAAAATTCCGGATGGGGAAGGATTTTTCTATCCTGCCACCGTACTGGAAAATGTACAGCCAGGACAGCCTGCTTACGAAGATGAACTTTTTGGCCCGGTAGCTTCATTGATCAAAGCCAGGGATAACGAAGATGCCATGCGCATCGCTAACGACAGCCGATTTGGACTGGGTGGAGGAATCTTCTCCAAAGATGAAGACGCTGCCTTCAAAATGGCAGAGAAGCACTTTGATACCGGAATGGTGTTTATTAATTCCTTCGGCCTGGCCGATCCAGCCATTCCATTCGGTGGGGTGAAAAATTCGGGCTATGGACGGGAACACGGTGGATTCGGATTGAAAGAATTCGTAAACATTAAAGGCATCATGAAAAGATAAAATATTTTGGCTGGCAATTTAAAAATGGTAAGCTCTCTGGAGCTTACCATTTTTCTTTTTAATCATCTTCAGTTCCGATTTTCAAACTTCAGAAATTACCTTCTCAAGAAATAATTTAAGAAGTATCTTATATGTCTAGGAATAATATTTAGGATGAGTCTGTATTTCGCCCCTTCAGGGCTTTCTCAACCTGTCCTTTTTATTCGTCCCGCTTCACGGGATGTTCACGTAGTTCTCCCCTTCAGAACTTTTTCACTCTGTCCTTTTTATTCCTCTCGCTTCACGGGATGTTAGTAGAGTTTACCCCTTCAGGGCTTTCTCACTCCGGGCGAGCAACTGAAAACTCAAATCAGGTTGACAATCGTATATTTTTATATACATGCCCTGCTTAATAAGACACCCCCCTCTCCTGCTCTCTAATCTTTCAAGAATAGATTTCCTACCCTGACTTTACGTCAAACGTTAAACCTATTCTAATCCTACTTCCAGAACCTTATACATTTTCTATATTTGCATCGCACACGACATAATCGTGTTTACTAATAATTGAGGCTTGAAGAATTTTATTGAAACATCTACCCTACAAAAGGTTTTTAGAATCCTGCTCGCAGTTTTTATGATCTATGCAGGTTTTAGTCACTTAACCTTTAACCGGATCGAATTTCAAAGTCAGGTGCCAAACTGGGTGCCAATGAGTAAGGATCTTGTGGTCATACTTTCGGGGATTGTAGAAATGATCCTGGGTCTTACACTCCTATTCTGGAAAAAACAGCGCGTTAATATTGGATGGTTACTCGCCCTTTTTTTCGTACTGATTTTTCCGGGAAATGTTGCCCAGTACTTAGAAGGTAAAAATGGCTTTGGCGTACTGGACACAGACAGGGCAAGACTCATCAGGTTATTCTTTCAACCGGTACTAATCGCTTGGGCACTATGGTCCAGCGGTGCCTGGAAAGCCTGGAGAATTTCAAAAAAGTAGCATATGGGAAAGGAAAAACAACTCAAGCTTGAAAATCAGATCTGTTTTCCCCTCTATTCGGTTTCCAGATTGATCACCAAAGCATACAAGCCTTACCTGGAGCAACTGGGGATCACTTATCCGCAGTATTTGGTGTTACTGGTTTTATGGGAAGAGAAAACGCTGTCTGTAAATAAGATAGGCCGAAAATTATTACTTAACACCAATACTCTTTCTCCCCTTATAAAAAGAATGGAGAAAAATGAATTGCTAACGCGAACCAGATCTATGGATGATGAGCGAACTGTATTAGTGAGCCTGACGGAAAAAGGTCTAAGCCTAAAAGATAAGGCTGCCCATATTCCGCAAGATCTGTTGAATTTATTACTTAATGAAGACGTGAAACTTTCAGATGTGATCCTGTTGAAAAAAACACTGGACTCCTGGATCAATATCCTTTCTAGGGATTCTGAAAGCATGAATGATAAATAAAAAAAATAAAATTTATGAAAGCATTACAAATTACAAAATACGGAGAATTAAAGGACAGCCTTAAATTTGCGGAAGTAGATAAACCCCAAATTTCAGATTCTGAGTGCCTTATCGCGGTAAAAGCTGCTGCCCTCAATCCAATTGATTATAAAATTGCCCAGGGTTACCTGAAGGATATGCTTAAGCTTGATCTACCTGCAGGGATTGGTTACGATGTAAGTGGTGAGGTAGTCGAAGTAGGTTCAGGGGTTAAGGATTTTAAAGTAGGAGACGAAGTTTTTAGTAGGGTTCCGCAGGAGTATATGGGGACGGTAGCCGAATTTGTTGCCGTAGACAGCAAAGTGGTTGCCCATAAACCTGAAAATGTGTCGTTTGAAGAAGCCGCTTCCCTGCCTCTAACCGGCCTTACCGCTATTCAGGCTTTAGAGAAAGTCAATCTGAAAAAAGATGACCGAATTCTAATCCATGCAGGTTCCGGCGGGGTGGGCAGCTTTGCAGTGCAATATGCCAAAGCCAAAGGCGCGATTGTTTATACTACCACCAGCAGCACCAACCTTGACTGGGTGAAAGCTCTGGGTGCAGATCGTGTGATAGATTATAAGAACGAGGATTATAAAGAAGTGGCCAATAACCTGGATATCGTTTTCGATACTTTGGGTGATGACTATACTTTTGAAGCTTTTAAAATCATTAAAGAAGGCGGACGGATTACAACCATAGTTGGTCCACCCGATGCTGAATCGGCCAAACAAATGGGTATTGAGAATTACGAAATACCCGAAAATCTGAATAAGCTTATCGAAGAAAAATCGGCTAAATACAGGCACACCTGGATGCAACCAAATGCAAAGCAACTAAAAGAGATCAAAGCAATGGTAGAGGATCGTACAATCAGACCAATTATAGATCTTATTTACTCTTATGAAGATGCCGTAAAAGCATTTGAATATTTGGCTACCGGAAGAGCTCAGGGAAAAGTAATTGTAAGCCTGGCTGAAACCTTCGAAAATCAATAATTAGTTTAATTATCAATTTGAAAAAGAAAAATTATGAATAAGGAAAATGTATTAGTAGCAGGTGCCAACGGTACCACGGGAAGAATCATCATTGATCTTTTAAAGAAATCAAACAACTATAATCCTGTCGCGATGGTTCGCAAAAAGGAACAGGTGGAAGATTTCGAAAAAAAATAATGTAACTGCAATACTTGCAGATCTCGAAGAAGATCTCGACAATACTACCAAAAATGTTCAGAAAGTGATCTTTGCGGCCGGTTCTAAAGGAAAGAATCTTAAGGGTGTAGACCAGGAAGGTGCTAAAAAACTTACGGATGCGGCAAAAAAATCAGGTGCTTCGAAATTTGTGATGTTAAGTTCCATGGGCGCAGATGATCCTTCGGTAAGTGAAGAAATGCAGGATTACCTGCAAGCCAAGCACAATGCAGATGAACATTTAAAGTCCAGCGGCATGGATTACAGTATTGTTAGGCCGGGATCATTGACCAATAATGAAGGATCTGGTAAAATCAAGCTGTCAAAGAAATTTGATGAATTCGGAGAAATTGCACGAGCAGACGTAGCTAAAACATTAGTCGAAGTATTGGATAATAAAGTTCGTCACAACGAGGTTTTCGAAATCCTTTCAGGAGATACTGAAATTGAGAAAGCAGTGCGATCATAATTGAACCAAATTTTAACTTGTGATCTTTTAATGATTTTCAAGATTTAACTGAATTATTAATGTGAATAAAAAGAGCTGAACTTAAACATTCAGCTCTTTTTTTTATTTGTGTTTCAAGCACTTATAAAATTGTCATACGATTTCTTATAAGGATTGTCGTATATTTCCAGTACTAGAATATTTATTGTCCCCTCGGATTATTTAGTGGTATGTACAAAATATTTTCAGCCATAACACTGGTTTGGATTGGTTCGGGATTCTGCTTTTCACAGCATCAAATTCCGGACGTCAACCAGCCAATAGATTCGAGTCTTATCTTAACGCGCTCTAACAAAACTTCCGCAGAGAATTTTCCCCAAATAAAAAATAATCCAAAAACTGCAGTTGAAATGAGCCTTGCCCAGGACCTTTCTTCTAAAGAAGTTGCTGATTTGAGTAGAGCTTACCAGGACAAGGCATTGTGGTTTAAAGAAATGCCCCATTTTAACCGGGACAGTACTGTTTTTTATTTTGATAAAGCTGCGTTACTACTCCAGAATAGCCGGCCCCTACAATATGAACGTTTGGCTTATTTGTACCGTGACATCACAGATAGAGCAAACAGATCTCATAACTTTAATGTAGTGGACTCCCTTGCACCCATAGGTTGGGCTTATTATGAAAAAATACCGAAAAACAGAAAAGATAAGATTTTGGGTTATGACTTATTGACAAATTGGGCGTTGATAAAAATTATAAGAGGAGAACCAAAACAGGGGCTTGAACTTTTTGTAAAAGCACTGGATTTGCTCAAAGATGATCCCCGACCTGAAATTCAGCTTAAGATATTGAAAGATAAGGGTAGATTCTATTATCAATATGGCTTGCCTGAAGAAGAAGAAATAGCTATTCAATACATAAAACAAAGTATTAATGGCTATCAGAATTCAAATTATCGGGAAAAGAAAGAGGCTCTCGTCACTGCTTACAAAGTATTGGCTTATTATTTTGAAGATTCATACCCCGATTCGACTGACTATTATATGAACCAGTTCAAAGAGCTGTTGCCCCAACTCACCAATCCCTTCCATCATACCTGGTACTATTACTCAATGGGCAGTAACCTAATTAACAGGGGGAAATATGAAGAAGCAAAATCTTATCTTATCAAAACCATACAATTATTAGAAGAATATGACCTTACTACCATTGATACTTATCAATTTGCACATTCCCGAATAGGGGACATTGCCAAGGCGGAAGGCAATTATGATGAAGCAATTGCCTATTATGAAAAAGCCAGAAATTCATCAATTGCCATTAATACTAAAGCAAATACGGCATATTTTATCAAGAAATTATTCAGTATTTATGAGCTCAAAGGAGATTATAAGACTGCTCTTGAATACTACATTAAGTGGTCTGAAGCTAACAATATCATAGAATTAGAAAGAAACGAAAGAAGTCTTCGCGAAAGTATGTTAAACGTGAATTTGACCGAACAAGAAAAAGAGCTTGCTGCAAAGAAGCAACAACAAACTATTTATGTTGTTGCCTTAATTATTGGTGCATTATTGCTCGGATTATTATATGGTAATTACAGGCTTAAACAAAAGAGTAATGAGAAGCTAAAAATATTAAATGGAGAGTTAGCCGATAAAAATGTGTTGCTTGATCAACGCAATGCAGAAAACGAACTGCTTCTCAAAGAAATACATCATCGTGTCAAGAACAATTTAGAAATGGTTAAAAGTCTAATTGCCTTACAATCGGCTCAAATTGATGACCCGGCAACAAAAGAGGCCATGATTGCCAGTCAAAACCGGGTGCAATCGATGGGGATAATTCATCAAAAATTATATCAAGGGACAAATCTTGGAAGTATTGAAATGAAGGATTACTTCATCAACCTGAGCGAAGGCATACTCGACAGCTTCAATGCCGAAGAGCGGGTGAAAATTGAGTGCGCTATGGATAAACTGGAACTCGATGTGGATACTGCCGTTCCTATTGGCCTTATTGTAAACGAGCTGCTTACCAATGCCATTAAATATGCATTTCCAGAACAGCAACAGGGCGCTATCAATATAAGTATGGAAAAGGACAGAGATCAAAATATAAAACTGGAGGTGAAAGATAATGGGGTTGGAAAAACAGCAGGTCTTGCTCCCAAAGGTACCGGATTTGGTTCGCAACTAATACATTTACTTACCCGGCAACTTAATGGGAAGATGAAGGAATACAGTGAAAAAGGAACTCGTGTGGAATTTTATTTTGTGCTCAAAAAGAGCCTGTCATAAAGGTAAGTATCAACATATTTTATCTGAAAGTGAAATATTCATTGCTTTGCTCATTTCTCTGCCATTAGAAGAACCGGGCACGAAGTTTCTGTCCTTGTTCACCAATACAATTTCAAATTCCTTTCTTAAATCCCAGAAGTAGCTATCTGCCATATGGAAATTAGCATGAAAACAATTTCTATAAAAAGGTCCTTAAAAGAGGAGCTGCTAAAGTGTCTACAAACCATGTGATGCCTTTGTTTATTATTTTCCCTTTCCCGGACAGTAATTCGGTGCCTTCGTCCTATATCATTTTTATATTTAGCTGATTCACAGTTATTTACACCTATGTAAGCAAATTTAATAATCCCTAAAACGAAATATTATGAGAACAATTAAAATTTTTATTGCCACAGTGATCATTTCAATTTTCGGAATGGGTGTGCTTTCTTCACAAAATGGAGGAAGTGAAATTCTCCATACAACTGAAATTACAGTTAAACAAGGACACAATGCCCGGTTTATAGAAGGTGTGAAAAAATGGAAGGAATGTTACCTCAAACATAATGGGAAGGAGAAATGGAGCATGTGGGGGAGACAACAGGGAATAGGCCGGGTTTATATCATGACCGGGCTAAATTCAAGTTGGGCCGAAATGGAGAAGAAAGATGAGGTAGATAATGAATGCTATGTAGCACTACTGAATCATATTCTGCCTCACATTGAAAAAGTAAGTTCCAGAGTAGCTACCACTATGCCAGAAGTGAGCAGAAGCAGGCCCGAGGAGACAATATACATCTGGGTGACCTATTACAAAGTTCGTAACGAGAGCAGTTTTAAAAATGTAATAACTCAGGTAACCGAGGCTATAAAGGAGAAAGAAGGCTTTCCACGTGGTCTTTGGTTCAATTTTCAACTTGGGGCACCCGATACTCCAAATTTTATGGTTGTTGAACCCTACAAAGGATATGCTGACATCGATATTAAAAGAGATAATCTGGCAAAGATCTATGCCGACGCTGTAGGAGAAGAAAAAGCCAGTAAATTATGGGACCTATGGTATGAGACCATAGATGAAAGATGGTCTTATATCTATAAACTTAATCCTGAAATGAGTAATTGATTTAGACCATGCACGAAAAATATCTTTTTTAGTGGTATTAATTTAGGTGTCGGTCTATTCCCCAAATTTTCAGGGGTTTACCCGTTACAAATCACATCAAAACCTTCAGGATTTTCTGAAGATTTTTTCTTTTATAAGTCATTTTCCTTTTGTGAATTACCATCCAAATATTGGCGCCAATTGAAAAAAACCAATTACACGGTTAATGGTAAAACATTTTAAAATATTCAAAAATGATATTTTTGGAAGGCGTTCGGGAAGCTTTTGGCTGTTTCCATTCTTTTATTTCTGAATCAAACTAATTTAACAATAACAACTACCTAAGAGTAATGGCTTTAGGTGACAAGAATTTTACTTACGATATTATTATTTGTTTCAGCTTTTCTTTCACCAGGTCTATTCTTTCCTACAGCATTAGAAGACTGTGAGCCAGTAAAATTTTATCTAATAATCCTTTCAATATAATCTTCACATTTTTTTCTAATAAATACCATGAACTAGGTAGATAAAACCCGTCTAAAAGGGTATTTCCTAAAACCTATTTCGGTTACACCTTTGTACTATACAATTCTTCTATTTGACATAGAATCAAAACCTGAGGATCATGAATGCAGTAAACACCTTTTTTGAATACTTTGGAGGAGAGAGAATCACCCGCATTTTCAGGACCTACTGGATGATATTACTTATAATTAAGCAAGTGATGTTCTCTCTTTTCACAGCCGAACCCTTAACAGAGTCTGCTATTATGGAGCATAGAGCCACATTAGGCATTGACATGAACGCTTTGAACATAGGTGAAGAAGGGTTTTATGGATCCCATGCGGTTGGGGTCCTTTCAACTCTTTCACAGTTGGACGCAGAAAAGTAGGCTTTTAACCTCATCCCCATAACTACAAAAATGAAACAATTCAGTTTTCAGGAAAAAATGCTGGCAGAGAATGAAGACTACAGCCTTTCCTGTAATCCTTCAGGAACAATTCTTTACCAGGAGCATTTTAGAGTCCATGATTTAACCAAACCCGAACTAAAGCAAATACTGAACACCATTTCTTCCGGCAGCTTTAAGGCATATCTTATAAAGGTAAATAATGGAAATATATTCCCTCCAGAAGATTTGGCCTGGATAGAAAAATTCAATCTTTTAAGGTTGTTCAAAGCCGGGATTTCAAAAGTTGCATACGTCTCCCCAAAAAATCTCTTTAGCAGCCTTGAAATGGAAAAGGAGATCAAACCCGGAAAGATCTTTAGAATTAGAATATTTAAAAGGACCAAGGACGCCGCACAATGGCTGGAACAAAGCCTGCAAAAAGAAGTTTTTTATCCTGAAGGTTGAGAAAATAAAACGGGCATTTCGAAGCTGTTTTACTACTTCATGCTTCAAACCATCAAGAAATACTTACTTTTTTTACAAATACTTACCTGCCAAATAGTATCTGAAATTTTTTTTTAAGACATTAATTTCGTTTAGGTTTTTAGATTATTTTTAATTCTTCATCCCCTAAACAACTATGAATCAGGAACTCTTTAATTGAGGATATGGCGGGTCCACTGGAAAAAATGTCCACTGCGGTTTCCGAACCCATTTTTGGACGGGAAAAAGAATTAAAAGCAATTTCTGAAGCCTTAATGGACTCGCACACGTTGGGTACTTCTTTACTTGTTATTGAAGGAGCGGGTGGAATTGGCAAAACTACCTTAATTAAACGGGCTCTTGAAAACTATGGTGACCCCAGATGCTTCAAACTCTATGGAAAATTTGAGAACCACCGGGAGAATACTCCGTATTCAGCCTTTAAGCAGGCCTTCTCCTCATGGGCACAGCAAATCCTGCTCTTGCCAGATGAAGAGTACGATTCCTTAAAAGACAATGCCACCTCTGCCCTGCAAACAAATGTCACAGCAATTACAGATATCTTCGAGGAACTGGAGGTATTCTTCAGCCGAAAATACCTTCTAAGAAGCAGCTTTGAAACACAGCCACATCAACTCAAGGCCAGATTCTTTTATTTTCTGAAGAAATTCTTCAGAAGCATTACCGGGAAAGGGTATAAGGTCATTATATTTCTTGATGACCTGCAATGGAGTGACCGGGCATCTTACCTCCTATTGGAAGAGCTATTGAACAGCAAGGATATTCCCGGTCTTCAGTTCATTACCGCGGCAAGGCCTGCCCTGGAAAAAAAGAAACAGAAATCTTCTGAATACCGGACTTTCAAGAATCTAAGGAATGTCAATTTTATCTCATTAAAGCCCCTGTCGCGCACTTCTGTTAAAAAAATGGTGCCTGGGCACTGGAATTTTTCAAAACAGCATCTGGAAGAATTTCAAAATTATTTATGGCTGGAGAGTAGCGGTAATCCCTTTCGCATAAGAGAGATCATCAGGATCATTGAAAGAGATAGTCTTAACGGCACCAAAGTGCAGGATCCTTTATTTTGGGAAAGCCTGCCCAAATTAGGAAGTCAAAAGGATACAGTGGCTTTCATCCAAAGGCAGCTGCGAGACCTGCCGTTCCATCGGTTGCAGGTATTAGCATCTGCCACCTGCCTGGGTTATTCTTTTAATTCAGCTTTATTGAAAAAGATTTTAAATCTGCCCGAAAGCGATACAACAGCACACCTGCGGCACCTAACCAAGATGGAACTTCTTATTAGAAAAAGAAACGTTTTTGTTTTTACCCACGATACGATTTTTTCTGCTGCCAATTCACTGCTTTCCAATTTCGAAAAGTGCGACATTCATTACAGAACAGGTCGTTATTTGCTTGACCAAATGGAAACCTACGATGGCAGGGAATTTTTGAATGCCGTTAACCACCTCAACAAGGCCAAGGAACTTGCAGGTTCAAAATCAACCTTTACAAATGAGCAAATCCTTCTAAATTTACAGGCAGGGAACATAGCTATAAAGAATACAGCTTTTGAAATGGCTCACAAATATTTTGCTACTGCAGAAGGTCTTTTTTCTCAAAATCCCTCCAATATATCACTCGTTGATCCCCGGCTTATTGAGGTCTTTAAGGAGGTAGTACTTGACAAAGAAACCATCCTCTTCTCCATCTACCACGGCTATGCTCAAACTTCTTTCCTGCTTCAGGATCTCGAAGCAGCTCTAGATTACGTGCAGCATATTTTAAACCAGAATTGCACAGGACATCAACTCCTAAAGGCAACCCTTATAAAGATGATGATCTGCTCTGCGCTTGTACACCAAAAGAATGTTCCCCACATACTTGTTGATTGTATTGCCAGTCTTGAACAGGCACTATCCCGCTACGGGATCTGCATTCCCGAGGACAGGGAAACGATAAAAGAAGAAAGCGCCGGGGATTGCCACTTGCTTATTAAAAAAGCTGCGCGTTTGGAAAGACAGGTAGATTTCACGAAGCTGATCAATCCGGACAAGGAGTATCAGGACCTGATGAACCTCGTGACCACCTCTTTGACTTTATTGTATTATGCAGATCCATATAAGAGTTTGTACATGGTAACAAAAACGCTGCTCCTTAATCTGGAGAAAGGATTTGCTCCCGTAACCCCTGTACTTTTTTCGGCAAGCTTTTTTACGGGTTTTATAAGTGAGGAAAACCGAAACCTGGCTCATTTCCTGGGGAAATTATCTCTTAAAATGATCGAAAAAGATCCTTTTAAGAGGTATTCTTATATGGTTCATTATGTCGCAGCTCTTAATTTCATGACCTGGGAGCTTCACTACAAATTTTGTATCGATAAGTTAGAGGAGAGCTCCAGGCAGGCTATTGAAGCTGGAGATCCTCATTACGCCTCCTTTTGTCAAACCATTATTCGTATTAAGAACAGCTATCGGGGGAAGAATCTGGCCCAGCACATTGAAGATTGTGCAAAGCTTGAGAGCTATCATGTATTTTTCATTAGAGACACAGATAATGTCCTTGTTTCTTATCTCACAGGAGACACACCCGGTTTTTCCTCCGGAAATTTCCGGTTTTCCGAAGAAATTTTGACAGAATCAGAGCATAACCCTACCAGCAGGTATAACCTTCTCCTGGCCCTGGAGAAATTAAATTATATAGCAGGTTTTACAGATGCCGCAGTTTCAGCAGGGGAGGAATGTGATAGTTTGGAATTTGTAGGCAAAGGATATCAAATAGAACTTGAGCACTTTTTCTTCTATTCCTTAAGCCTACTTCGGGTAGCATATACCAATCCAGCCATGCTGCCTCAGGTTTTGGAAAAAATTAGACCTATGCTCGGGGAACTACAACGGCTCTCGGCTTTTAAAAGCGGAAATTTCCTTCACAAGGTTTATCTTCTCGAAGCCGAAATTGCGAAATGCAAAGCAGATTTTGAACAGGCGACCTTGTTCTATGACCTGGCCATTGAAGAGGCAGAAGAACAGGAATTCATCCATCACGCTGGAATTGCTGCCGAAAGGGCTTTTGAATATTATAGGGATAAGAACAGGAACAAGCAGGCAAAAAATTACTTTAAGAAAAGCCTTAAATTTTATAAAGACTGGGGGGCTGCAGCCAAGGTCAAACAACTTATGGAATTAAATCCCTCATTCTACAGCGATAGAATCGCGTTAGAAAGTTCTCAACAGTCGTCGGGGTTTATTGAAACCGTTCGCAATATTATTGGGCAAACTACCCCCGGAAGAAAAATCTCTTTAGCAGAACTGGCAGAATACCTCCTTTCTCTCCTGCTAAAAGAAAAAATGGCAAAAAAGGCTGCCATTATCATTTGTGACCAAAATACCTGGAAAGTAATAGCATTTATGCCCGATGGAAGATCAACAATAAATAGATCCCTTAAGACATTACAAGACCAATTGCCTTTGAGCGTATTGAACTACAGCATAAAAAAAGGAGAAAGAATGTTTTTAGGCGATATTTCAAGAGATCCACTGTTTGCTGCAGATCCTTACCTGCAAAAGGAGCAAATTATAAACCTCTCCGTTTTTCCTATAAGCCAAAGCCATCAAACTGCAGGTTTACTTTACCTGGAAAATTCTCCCGATTTATCTGAGGCTGAAAGAGACGAGTTCCTCCTAATTTTGGAGCTGGTTTCTTCTAAACTTGCAACTAAGATCTATTATGACAACAATGATGCTTTAAACAGAGAACTTAAACTCCAGGAGAAAAACAGGATTGAAGCGGTCATTGAGTCTCAGGAAAACGAGAGACAGCGAATAGCCCGGGACCTTCATGACAGCCTTGGGCAGACCCTTGCTTTGAGTAAGATCAATCTCTCCCGCCTTCATCCTGACAGTCTCGAATTGGAGCATAGAATTCTTATAGATCAGGTCATGAATCTCATTGATGAAGGTTGCACAGATGTAAGGATGATCTCGCATAATCTAATGCCACCCGATCTTGATAACAAAAGTTTAAAAGAAATTTTGGAAAACCTTATTGAAAAGAACAGGCAGTCCCGTAAGATCGAATACAGCTTTAGGTCCTATGGCAGCGGAGATGACATATCGGTAGCCGGGAAGTACACACTTTACCGTGTGCTCCAGGAGATCCTGCAAAATATTATTAAGCATGCTTCTGCAAGTAGTGTAACCATCAGTTTAACCACCAACAATGAATTTGTAAACCTCCTGGTGGAAGATAATGGGAAGGGATTTGATACGAATCTTACAGGCCTTGGCCTGGGATTGAAAAATATTCACTCACGTATTAAATTGTTAAACGGTCATTTAGATATTGACTCCTCGATCAATAATGGAACTAACTTCAACATAAGCATTCCAACAAAGGTTTAAAAAATGGGAAATATTAAGATTATTCTGGCAGACGATCATCAAATGTTCCTGGACGGCCTCGCCTCTCTCCTGTCCCAGTTACAGGATGTAGAGGTCATAGCTACAGCCAACAGCGGCAGGGAAGTAATGGAAAAACTTACCGGCCTTTCACCACACCTTGTTATAGTAGATATTAATATGCCGGTTATGAATGGATTGGAAACCACGCAAGAGATCAAAGCAAGATACCCGCAAATAAAAGTTCTTGGCCTTACCATGGAAAACGATCTTCACCTGGTTAAAGCTATGCTGGAAGCCGGAGCTTCGGGATACATTCTTAAGAACACAGGCAAAACCGAGCTGGAACTTGCCTTAAGGCAGGTCATGAAAGGAGAACCTTACCTAAGCCAGACAATAAGTAATCAATTGGCACAGAATCTTCTCCGCAATTTTCAGCAAAAGAATGAATTTGAAGATCCTTTAAGGAGTCTTACCGAGAGAGAACTGGAGATCCTGAAGTTGATCGCCCTGGAGCATTCAAATACCGAGATTGCCGATCTACTCTTTATTAGTCCTAAAACCGTGGAAACGCATAGGAAAAACCTCATGAGAAAGATAGAGGTTAAAAATTCTCTGGGAGTATACAAATTCGCCGTAAAACATAAACTTCTTGAAGAATAGCAAGAGGGCTGCTTAAAGAATAAGAAACCAGGATCTACATTAATCAATTATCCTAACTATTCCTCCTCAAAGTGGAATTAGGGGGAATTGAACGAAAGAGACTTTTAGGAAAGACTCTTTTCTTGCTGCATTTAATAATCGTCGACTTTTTTATATACCTGATTGATGGTATATGCTTCTCTTAAAAATACCTCAGTTAGGGTATATAAAACCCTGCTGAAAGGGTATTTCTTGGCCCCGGTTCCTGCCCCATCTTTGTATTGTAGAATTAAATCAACCAGTACATTGAGAAATAACTGTAAGTGACGAAATTCTTAGAATCAAATAAAGAAACAAATCATCAACAATTAAAAACCAAAAACAATGAAAAAATTATTCTTATCAGCAGTTGTTACTCTTTTCACCATGAGTGCCGTTTACAGTCAACAAGGGAATTTTAGCATCGGTATCAATGGAGGAATTCCTGTAGGAGACATCGAAGAATTTGCCACCTTCAATCTTGGAGGAGAGGTGGCTTACAGGTTTGGAATTTCGGAGCAATTCGAGGCCGGGGCATTAGTAGGATACTCTCATTTCTTCGGGGATTCGGGAGAAGATGAATTTGGAAGCTGGGAGGTAGAAGATTTTCAGTTCCTCCCATTGGCAGCTTCAGCACGTTTTAATATGGAATCATTTTTTGCAGGAGCCGATGTTGGATACGCAGTGGGAGTTAATGAAGACAACGAAGGCGGATTTTACTACAAACCTCATGTGGGGATGAACTTCGGAAAAATTGGTGTTCTTGCCTCCTATTCAGGAATTAGCCGGGACAGCTTTACTGTTTCATCTGTGAACCTGGGGATTGAGTACAAATTGTAAAAATTGACGAAATTGTCTTAAAGAATTCAGTCTTTTCAACCTTTTATTGGACCCGCCTGCCGGTTTAAACCAAACCTGGAAAAGGAAATTAAAAAGGCTTTAAGGCAACTTTTTCCAGGAACAGGATACATCAGGTTTAGAAGCCACACAATTTTATGACACAAAACGAAAATTAATAGTACGTAAGCGCAGCGATAACAAAGAAAACATCAAATATTCTTACTACTAAAACCATCAAGGCAATAAAAAGCCCTTCTCAATCACGAAGGGCTTTTACTTATAAGAAGCGACAGGTAAAAGTTTCATTTTTTCTGTTAACATGCTGAGAAAAAGGTTTCTACCAGAGGAGTTACAATCTTACTGCAACTTTCCATAATAACGGCGGCTGATAAAGATTTTTGTTTGCGAAATCAGCCTTTTGATTAAACACACGAAAAATACAAGAACTGAAAAATTCATCCTCCGGTTCACTTAACTCACACAAAGATGCAGCAAAGATCCTGCAGCAGATGACCAGGGAAGAAAAGTTTCAAACAGAATCCTATTAAATCAAAAAGATTTTTTTTACCTCAACTTTTTTTCCGGTAAAGGTCATGGAAGCTGAATCTCATACAAAAATCAAATTCAAAAGAAAGTTTAGAAGAGAGGTATTTCCGAAAATATATTGAGTTCCATTTCCTTTTACAATGCTCAATTTTCTAATTATGAGAGCCATTTTTATTATCAAGAATGCTCCCGCTTAGATCAAAATATTATCGGGATTAAAAAGTATTACAATTTTATATTGTTTAAATTTAAGTTAATTAATTTAAACATAATAAAATGTAGACCTATATTTACCTCATAATCAAACTATAACAGATATGAAAAATGTATTAAATTATTCGAATGTTCTGAAGTCGTTCTTAGTAGCCGGCTTATTTGTAATGACATCTTGTGAAAAAGAACCTGCTCTTGGGGAGGTAAGTGCACTTAATGCAACTGAAGAAGCTACTGCAGCCGCGAATGCAAAGGCTTCGCCTGCAGCAATTAAAGGAGACAAAACTATTGCCGAAATAGTAGTATCCTATGCTACCGCCGAAGCAGTAGAGGACCGACAGTTCACGTTATTACTGGCGGCCCTGGAGTATGCTGGAATTACTTCCATGTTTACAGAATCTGATCAATACACCGTGTTTGCTCCTACCGATGCCGCATTTGAAAGATTCTTAGATGGAAATGCTTTAGATTCTTTCACTAAGGAGCAGGTTGCAGCAGTACTCTCTTACCATGTTACCGACGGAAGAAGATTTAGCAATAGCGTTGTTCCCAAGAATTCCCCACGTAACATTGAGACACTGCTGGGGCCTTCCATTTATGTAAACAGCTCGGCTGGTATTGATACCAATGATGAGGACAAGCAGGCCAATGCATCAATTCTTGTTGAAGCAGGATTGTTCGATATTTCAGCAAGTAATGGGGTTATCCATGTGATCGACGAAGTACTGGTCCCTGTGACTGAATAGTTTTAAAATCTACTTTCCTAAAGAAACTGTCTTTTCACGAAGGCAGTTTCTTTTTTTTTGATGTAGCCCGGCGGGTAAACACTTTACTGAAACGGGATCATTCCCGGCCTCAGCGTCTCTTATAAACGTGGACATCGCTACTGTACTTTACACCTTCGTATTCGTAAGGCTCCCCCCGGTACATCCACAACGTATTGCTGTCGGGAAAGGCAAACTTTATATTACGACCGTCGGCATTCTCCCATTTCAGGTTGTATTCACCATCAGAGATCCTTGTCCAGACGTAGGTTCCCGTGGCAAATTCATTCAGTGTACATTCCATAATGTTATTTACGTAGTAATGAACCGAAAATAGTTCCCCGTTAGCCTTAAAAAGCATGCTTTCTTTTTTGCCACACTCATCTGCCTCTCTTTCAATGGGCTCAGCATTTTCCGGAAATTCCATTTGTTTAACATATCCCCAGTCTCCAACAATGGGATCTTTTTCACTTTCTTCGGAAGAACATGAAAACACAAGAGCAGGCAACATAAGTAGTAGTAGTTTCTTCATTGAGTAATTCAAAAGGGCAAGGTTAGTTTCATTTGCTATACTAAAAAACATTTTTTTTTAAAAAAACATGTGTAGCAGTGAAATTAAATTTTTCCTGTCCAGATGTGTAATAAAATCGAACTTGCGGCACTAAACAGGAAAAGAACATTTTGAGCAACGATTTTTATACCTATTCCATTCTGCCTTATGCCCCAATTATCATAAAGATATGCAGGGCGTATACAGATTCGCAGGAGGATTATGAAGATTACTATCAGGAAGTATGTCTGCAAATATGGAAAAGCAGGGCTAATTTTAAAGGAAATTCCAAATGGTCCACCTGGATCTACAGAATCTCCCTAAATGTTTGCCTTACCCTCTTAAAAAAGAAGAATAAGAGTCAGCACTTAGCTTCCGAAGAAAAAATAGCAGCAGAACCGGAGGAGCCGCATTATTTCTCAGACAGATCCCTGGTGGTACTTTATGAAGCTATAAAAAAATTGTCGGAAGTAGACCGGGCCATTATCCTGCTGTACCTCGAGGAAAAATCCTATCAGGAAATATCTGAGATCATTGGCACCAGCCCCAATAATATTGGCGTAAGAATTACAAGAATTAAAAAACGACTTAAAAAATTATTAGATGGAAAATTCGATTGAAACAATCTGGACCAAAGGATTTTTGAAAGAGGAAGCCCTGTTAGCTCCCAGGGTAAATAACCTTTACAACAAGAAATCCAGTCTGCTTATTGAAAAACTGAAAAGAACCTATAGAACCGATAATAAAAGCATCCTTCCTTTGGCCATTCTCGCTGTAATTGGATTTGGGATTGCTGGCCATTTACTCACAGGTTTTTATATCATGGTGCTAATGACCGGTATGTTCTTCTTGAACAGGAAAAAGCTGGCCTCTCTTGAAAGAATTAGCATAGAAACCAGCAGCTATGAATATTTGCTGGAGTACAGGGAGATGTTCCTGAAGTTAAAACGCTTTTATACACGACTTTTAGGTTTCGGGCTGCCCGTTGCAGGGATAGCAGGCTATTTTCTCTTTTTTTGGAATACTCCCCTGCTCCACGATTTTCTTCAGTTAGACATAATTTATATCCTCGGGATCCTGCTGGGTCTTTCGCTTCTCCTTTCAGCAATTGGGGTGATGGCCTACCGGCTGAGTTTAAAGCTTGTTTACGGCAGATTCATTCAAAAACTGGATGAAATGTTAACCGATATGGAGGAGCTGCGGAAATAGGTGGCATTACAGCAAAGATTTATAACACCGGCCGCTTCTGTTTTTGAATTCCAGCATGCGTGATATTGCCGGTGAGTTTACCTAAATTGCCTTCTGCTTCGTGTTTTTCAGGAAAAGGAAGGCATTTCTTTCGTTCATTATTAGTCAGCATCAGCAGTTTCAATCCCGACATTTTCATCTTTCAGCGAGAAATTTTGTAAATAAGACTTTACAATTCAAAATTTATTTTACATTTGTCAAGTACACTTTACTAAAAGTCTAACTTTAATTACATAATCCTGAAACAGACACTAAAGAAAAACCTTTACAGACTTGCCGGATGGACATGGAGCTGGGTTGCAACAATGGCAATTGCTTCCTTTGGGCCCAAATATATTTGGGATGACCACACTACCTTAACTGTGCTGGCAGTTACTGTCAACTTTGCCAACGGGATCTTTATGGTCATTGCAAACAGAAATTTGTTCAATAATTTTGATGAACTGGAGCGGAAGATCCATCTGGAGTCTATGGCTTTAACTTTGGGATTAGCCGTTGTGGTGGGATTGACATATTCATTGCTGGACCTTCCAAATCTTATTGGTTTCGACGCCGAAATCAGCAACCTGGTAATGTTCATCGGGATCACCTATTTGATTTGTGTTACAATAAATACCCGAAGATACTCATGAAAAACAGGTTGAAAGTATTACGGGCCGAAAACGGTTATACCCAGGAAGATCTGGCAGATATCATAGGGGTATCCCGCCAAACAATTAATGCCATTGAAAAAGAAAAATTTGATCCCAGTTTACCAACAGCTTTCAGGATCTCAAAGCTTTTCAAGCAGCCGATTGAAGCTATTTTTCAGTTTGAGGATAATTAGAATACAATTATTAGAATATTTGAGCAGTAAAATTAAACTTCCTGTTGGTTACCGGATGCCGGTTGCAAGTTGCGAGTTGCGGGTTGCGACTTAGATGGTGAAACAAGTTAAGTATGAAGTATAAATGTGAACCACAAACAAAAAACCATATTTTGTGATCCCGTTCTGTTTGTATTGTCTTATGAGTTTCTTTATACTTTTAAGTGTAATGGTTTGGGCGCTATTGACGTAATCCCAATTTTTATCCCCTTCAGACTTCTTATCCCATTGGCAGGAGACGTGTTCAGGTCAAACAGGTTTGGTGTTGTGGAATTCCTGCGCAATGACAGGAAAGAGATCAGTGAATTGCGGTTAAACGATGTGGGAAGGCTGCGCAATATTAGCTTCACTAAAATTGAATAGAACGTTGATCTACGTTCATTTTCACCTGCCAAAAATGATATTTTGGGCAGGTGAGTTTTCTGAAGCAGCAGGTTTTTAAAAATTGAAGTCAGTTTATAAACCTCATTTTATAATTTGTACTCAAGCCCAAGACTAAATACAGAAGACTTGATGCTATTATCTCTTTCCACAATTCCAAAAAAGTAACGTCCATTGATGATTAGATCTTCAGTTAGATTATAGCCGGTACCTAAATTAAGACCAAGATCAAAATTATCATAATCATAATCTGTAATCACCTCCTGATTACCGGGTTGTTCTATAGGGTCATTTTCCAGCTTTTCATCTCTGTCGATAATAAAGCCTGCCTGTGGGCCGGCATCTACATAGTAAGATCCCGTGAAATAGTATCTCATGATAAGAGGAACTGCAATAACCGACTCAGTAATATTTGTTTCAAAATCGAGCACGATACTTCCTACTTCGTGACCGGTTATTTCCACTCCCTTTATAAGAAAATCAGTTCGCCGGAGGGCGAAGTGCAATTCGGGATGGAAGTAAAATTTTTCTGAAATGCGTTTGTTTAAAAAACCTCCAAGATAAAAACCTGATTTTCTTTGATAATCACCGTACTCCCTGCCATTAACCTCAAAATTGGGGGTGAATTTAGAGTAATTCCCTCCTGCTATAATGCCGAATTCCAGTGCTGAATTTTGAGCGTAAGAATGAATCGAAATACTGAAGATTAATGCTAAGGATAAAATGCTGATCTTTTTCATTTTTTGTTTTGAATTTCCTGTACGGCATAAGTATTAAAAAAAAATTAATGGTACTTAAAAATGCCTTTATGGAGAGTTGATATCTTATTTTAAAACCAGAGAAATGATTTCGTCGAATCTTTGATTTCATGAATTTGGACTATCCAAAGTTCCCCTTTATAAATTTTCAATCGATTTGTATTTCAGCTGAATTACCGAAAGTTCCCCATTGTTTATTTTCTGAATGGCATTTTCATAATCCCCGGCAGAATTGATCACCACTCCATTACGGTGCTCCTTAAGGGTGGAGAAAAATTTTACTTCAAACCATACCTTATCAAGTTTTTCCTGTTCCTTAGGAGTAATGCCGGTTCTGCCACTAATCATTGCGTCCATATGTTTGCGGGCAATATTTTTAATATCATCGGCAACATTGCCATCAGTTGGAAGATTTCGGATAGCACCAATTACAAAAAAGATCTTCCCGTAGCCTACCTTTTCTATATATTCGTTTCCATATTTTAGCTTGTACAGGGCGGGATCTTCGCCGTAAACTTTCGCCAGGGAGTCCCTTACCTCCCAATTTTCGGAAAAGTACTCATAACCGTCCTCATGTTTACCCCCACCAATCAATAAGCCCCTCTCGGTTACAGGATACTGTTCTATCACCGACTGGTACAATTCTGTGCTTACAGCAAACCTGGTAGTAAAATAATTTCCCGGATTGTAAAATTCATCGAATAGCCGATAAGGCAACATGAATGATATCGGGTCGGCATCGTTCTGCCACGAAGGACTTTGGGAAAATGACTGATTAAGTTTGAAATAGGAAATTTTAGTAGCACCAAAAGGATTGGCAACCGGAACGTGATTATCCGCGTAAATTCCTGCACCAACCTGCTCCCGGTATGCATAGTTTTCATCGAGAACAGTTTCTCCGTTACTTGTAACTATTAAATTCCGGCTTTCCCCGGTTTTATTGTAAGTGGTGGTGGCGGTGCTGCTGCCATCGGCCGCTGTGAATTCAACCGAACTCAATTCTCAGGCGGTATAGGTGTGAATAGCCGTACCAGCCTCGCTATACACCTTCTTGATTGAGGGAAGTCCGTTGTTATATGCTGTTTCGAACCATAACTCCCCGTCTGGATGATAATATTTGGACCAGAGCGGCTTATTATCTTCACTACGGCTAACTTCCATATACAGGTGGTGCTGCGGATAACTGGCGTACACTTTTGCCGATTTGATATATCCGTTTTCATAATATTCGAACTCTTCGGTAGGATTTCCGGAAAGCTGATACCGGCCCTGCTTTATCCAGCCGTTCGGGTATTGATCAAGCAGCTCGAAATGTGAAGTAGATCCTATAGCGTAGTCGGTTTGCGGAACATCGTCCTCTTTTTGGCAGGAAGACAATAGTACTGTCACTAAAAAAAGCAGCAACAGGGAGTAGTTTTTGAACACAGAATTAGTTTTAATTATTGGGGAAGTTAAAAAAATCTCTAAGAACCAATCATAACTAACATCAACCGAAATTCTAAATTTTGATTGCAAAAGTCAGCCTCTCTTTACGGTCTTGACATTTTTTTTAATGTAAAAACTTAAATAATAGACCAGAAGTACAACCATCATAAGCTCATATCCTGTTGTTATCTCTGCATTCTCGCCCTCAAATAAAACTTCCATAAAGACTTCAACAATCGGAATTAATGACCCGACTGTAATGGCAGTAAATAGGCAACTTAATCTCAATTTTGCTATCCTTGGATTTTCCTCTTTTTCCCTTGTGGAAACAAAGAGTAGGAGGGAAAAGAGGATTATTATTTTCAAGATCCAGCTGAATTTATAAGGATCAAGATGTATGAGCTCAGGCTTTGCAGCGTTAATGAACCAGAGGGTCATTGTGAGTACAAAAATCCCCAATGCGATCATTTTCCAGTAGTGAGGGAGTAGATTTTCTTTCATTTGTTTATAATTTTCCTGTGAAAACCATTTTAAGCAAGAAACTTACTATTTAGTAGGAATTTTCTTTGATTTGTTACAGAATTTATGTCCCGGCGGAAATCCATCCTCTTCAAAAGGAGAAAATTAAACCCTGTTTTTCCTGTAGTGCCTCTTGTAAAAACATACTTTATCAATGCTTAATTCCCCCGACTGTTCAAAGGCTGTGGTTATTGAAAATTAAAATGTTGCTGAGAAGCTTTTGAAAACTGAATTTTCAGAGGTTTGAGCCTCTGACCTCCAGATTAGGAATCTAGCTCATAGAAAGTTTCTAGTAGTGGCAAATTTAAAGAGGTGTCAAAAATGTCATTTAAACATAATAGTCTTTTTAAAATCTGTTCCTGATCTTTTTATTTAGCTTAAATGCCGGCATTGCTCCATAAAATTTATTCTGAAAAATATTGCGTTTTCGTGCGGACAGGAGTTTATTTCGAACATCTTTCCATTTTTTACCTGAAATTTAATTCAGGGTGAAAGGGTCAAACCCTTCAGAAAAAACTGTTACCAATTACTGTAGTATATTTA
This sequence comes from Salinimicrobium sp. TH3, assembly GCF_026676115.1. Taxonomy (GTDB): domain Bacteria; phylum Bacteroidota; class Bacteroidia; order Flavobacteriales; family Flavobacteriaceae; genus Salinimicrobium. Next base: position 83,103 of record NZ_JAPONB010000006.1, read on the forward strand.
ATCTCCTTTATGAGTTGATTAAAAGAAAAAACATTGCCACACAGGCGACAATGTTTTTTCTAAAGCTAATCCTGGAATGAATTACTGCAGAATGAAGGGGGAATCAAAAAAAGCTCCTTTTCCTCAATAGCAGCAAAGTTTAATAACCTCCTAGTTAGAACCTGACATTTTAAGCTTTGGATCAATTGTAAAGGTTCTTGTGTTTTCTGCATTAATGACCCTAAAGGTAATGTGGTAGCTTTCCAGGCCACTTACATACTCGTTCCTCACCTGGCCAACTATCAGCCTATCCTCTTTGGATATACTTTCCAGGATATTTGAACCTCCGTCCGGTTTGCGTTCAACTTCTAAAATATCAATAACAACAGTACTGTTTCCGTCCTTAGTTTGTCCACGCCAATAGACCTTCATGCCTCTGTCTACCAATGATGTAAAATTTTCGGCATCACCAGGTTTTCCGGTAGGATTGGTTCTGTCGTCTGAAAAAATTACTGTAGTGTCAAGATTATCTTCGTTAATGTTCTGGGTATCCACCGTCAGTAAGATATTAGTATCTCTTGGGGTATCCTCTTCCCCACAATTAATAAAGAGGTGTTCATATTCTGCAGTAGTTCCATCATTGTTCAGCAAAGCCTGTACCTCATTCCAGCTTAATGTACCGCTTTCCTCATAATCTCCTGCAGTTCCATAGTTACCCTCCCAGTCTTTAATGCTTACTTCATAATACAGGTAAGCTTCATCGCTACCTATTCCTTCACCAGGAGCAGGAACGGCGAGGCAAATAGGATTTGCATAATAATGTTCCCCCAATCCTATAGTAGGTGTTTGATCTATATACAGGGGAGTACCGGCATTTGAAGTTCCGAGATAAAGATCAAGACTGTAATTAGCTGTATAATGCCTGCCATCATCTGCACAGTAATTGGCAAAGAAGCAAAGGCTGGAAACTTCGATAGTATTGAGGTCAATGAGTAGATAACCATAAAGATTGACCTGCCGTTCATCAAAGCAAATTACAGGAACTTCCAGATAGGTTTTTGAACCTGCCTGAAGATTTTTAGAGATTGGTAGGGCCATACTCACAAATTCGGCAAACACACTCCCGGTCTTTGGAGCGGCCCAAATAATTTCTCCTGGAGAACCTTCACTCCAAACAACAAAATCTGTAATAGTTACAGAGACTGTCGAAGATCCTGATGGGATAGGAATTTCAAGCTCATCATCATATGCCGTAAAAAAACCATTCTCATTGCCAAGAATATCTACAGTCACATCAATGGGAATTTCGGACTCTCCATAGGTTAGGGAGAGTTGAGCATAAGCAGGAACTGCATCAGAACATTCAGGAGGATCTGTCTCCCCCTGTTTATTAGCAGATTCGTTCATCATACTGTTCAAAACAGGCTGCAGAGATAATACAGCTACCTGTTGAGGAACTACAGGATCCTCAGGTTCATCTCTACTACATGAAAGAAAAAAAATCATGATTACGGGCAAATAAAGAAAGTGACTTTTCAAAGTTCTCATAATTTTAAATTTAGATTAATATTAAGACAGGTTATAATTTGCTTGAATCTTGTAAAATATTCACGCTTTTATTCAAGAGGTGAATTTTTCTGCAGGGTCAAATAAACCAGCTGCTGGATCTGTCCCTTCTATCTTTACAAAAGAAGAGTACTATAAAAAAGACTTCAGAAGCTTATCTCATAAAACCACAAAGGTCCTTTTCTCTCTGTGCCTAAAAAATTACTTATGGGGGATTGAAATAGAAAACAGAGCTTGAAGTTTCCCTGTCTATTGTTGCTTAGATTTTGGATAAGACTGTACAAATTCTCTTTGCCAGAAAAAAAAGGCGGACATTCGTCCACCCTTTTTTGCCCCAAATCTATTATGAACTTAACCTACTTAGGTGATGGTGATATTAAATTACATAAGAAGAAGATATGGAAAAATTTTTTTAGACCAACGTCCTACAAATTAGCTAAAGTACTGTCTATAAGAAATTAATGTGGGAATTTATAATTTTTAATAGGACACTTTCAGTTAGATCCTTTTCCCGTGGATCTGGAATTCAAAAAGGTTTAATTCTTTCTAAACTACATCGACAGATTTTTCTTTAAGAATTCCGGTTACAAAGTACATTTTCATTTTTCCTTTATTTTTTACCTCTATTTCCCCTCTGTATTCGCATTTGTATTTATCCTTGATCAATTTATATGTGTTCTCTGAAATATTGATCTTGCCCGTTTCTGAACAGGCTTCCATTCGCGAAGCGATATTCACAGTATCTCCCCAGATATCGTAGGCGAATTTTTTTAGACCTACCACTCCGGCAATTACAGGCCCGCTATTGATGCCAAGCCGAATATCAAACCGTACTCCCCTGTCTTGTTTTTGTTGCTTGGCCTCCAGCACAAAATCCAACATTTCCCGGGCCGCGAGGATCAATCTCTCTGCATGATCTGGCACAGGAAAAGGTACTCCGGCGGCACACATATAGGAATCTCCGATTGTTTTAATTTTTTCCAGCCCATGTTTTTCCACAATTTTATCAAATTTGGAAAAGTAAAAATCAACGCTCTTTACCAGTTCTTCCGGGGAAAGGCTTTCGGAATAATTGGTAAAACTTTCAAAATCTGTAAAAAGCACACTTACATTTTCGAACCTTTTGGCCTGCACCTTTCCGTTTTTCTTTAGTTCTGCGGCAGTCTCTTCAGGCAGAATATTTAGCAATAGATGTTCTGATCTGTTCTTTTCTCTCTGGATGATTAGGTTTGTCCGGCGGATAAAATTATTTCGCCGATACAGCCCCACCGCAAGGAGCATGAAAAGACCCACCGCGATAACCGCTGCAACAACAATGTTCTTTTGGTATCTCCTTTGTTGATTGAGCAGATCTACTTCGTTCTGTTTCTGGGAAACCTCAAAATTGGTGCGTAGATCGGCCATTTTTCTTATAGATTCCAGGTTGGTCACGCTATCCCTGAATGTGATATAATCTTTATAATACTTATAAGACCTTGCAGAATCCCCCACAGCCTCATACAGCTGGGATAACTTAAAATTAGAGGCCGAGATCTGGTCCTTCAAATTGTGTTTCCGCGCCAGATCAAGACTTCTTTCAGCGTAAGCCAGAGCTTTTTCTTCATCTCCCTTTTCCATATAGAGATCGGCCATATAAGTAAGATATACTGAGATGGCATTAAAATCCTCAAAATCTTCCAGTAAATTGATCGCATTATTAAGATACTGCTCTGCCTGCACATCATTCCCTGCCCTGGCAAAGATTCGCCCCAGGTTTCCCAGGCAGTAAGCTTTACCAATTGGGAATCCTATCCTGTCGAATATGGCTGCAGCTTCCTGGGTATAATTCTCTGCAATTTCTAATCGATCTGTCCTTATGAATTCATCACCGGCATTGTATAAAGCTTTACCTAATAACACAGAATCTTTTTCTTTACGAAATATTTCCAGGCCTTTCTTGTAGTACAAATCTGCGTTAGAACTGTTCTCATTCAATGAATAAACGTTGCCAATAGCAATATAGAGAGAGGCGACATCTACTGCTTTATTGGCCCGCAAGACATATTCCATGCCCGTAAACAAAGCTTCGAGGGCTTTTTCGTAATCCCCCTTCATCCTCAATGCAGCTCCCTTTTGAATATACCCTCTATAGGTCATGGTTAAATTAGAATCGGTTACTGCATGGGAAATCAGAATTTCAGAATATTTTAGGCTGCTGTCCGGCTTTGTCTCATTTATGGCAATATCTTCCAGCAATTTAAGATCGTTAGCTTTTTGCTTGTCTGAATAATAAATATGTTTTAGGCTATCGGCTGTTTTCTGGTTCTGAGAAAGCCCTGTAAGAAAAGAAAAACAAAGAAAGAAGGCCAGAAAGATTTTTTTTGGACTATTGGTGATGTACGATAAAAAATATGTAAGTAAGTTCATTACAAAAGCCTCTCATTACCTGTTTCCTTCGAAAAGATTTTTTCTGATGAGTTAATATAGCTAATCTCATCTTTACTATTACCAGGGCTAAAAAGATTCCTGATTCTTTTAAATCCAGCTAATTAATTTTAGGTTACGCCAGCCACCATTGAAGATTCTTGTTCTAATTCTTAGTGAAGGCACAAAAAAGTCAAAAAATTATTGTCCATTTTATTACTTCAGAATCTGAATATAAGCATCTATATATCAATGGAGTAAATTTAATTAAATTAAAAAAACCTTTTTTCACTGAACAGTTTTAAACACTTTCAAAATACATTACGGGAGTTCACGAAATTCTGCTCTGGCTGTATTTTCAGCCATGATTCTGCTTTATTATAATGCTGTGCAAGGAAATAAAAATTAATTACCCAAATACCTCTCCCTTAATCTCCTATAAAATAATTAAGCGCCTGTGGATGATGTTCGTGAATTATCTCCAGCTTACTGCGGTTGTCCATCACCAAAGATTTGCGATAATCCTCCTGGCTGCTTATTAGCTTTTCAATGTGGTAAGTAAAATCTTCGAGGGTCTTTAAAGCGGTAAACAGGTACCGGAGACTTTCTATGGAATATACAGAAGTCTCCTCATCTTTTTCCACAGGGTTTTTCCCGTGCATTGCCATGTTCCTAAGGCTGGTTACAAGCCTAATCTGGTCAATCTTCTTCCCGTTCACTTCTATAGTTTCCGACGGAAAAAGTTTGTCGGTATAGCTACTGTTTCCGAATTCCAGGAGATCCCTTAGATCAAACACCTGAAATTCCCCCAATTGATTCATTTCATCTGCCCTTTTTTCAAGGATCCCGATCTTCTTGGAATAAAACTCTTTGGTGTGATCATATTTTTCAGCTCGATAATGGAAAAAATTGATCATATCCTCGTTTCGGTAACTCTTCAGGAAAAGGTACTGCCTCATGCGGCGTTCAAAGGTGAGCACATCATCCTGAATCGCCTGTAACACCTTTGTCTGGTTATAATCTGAAAAATGTACGATCCCGCTAAGCACTTCTCCTTTAAAGACAAATAGTACACTGTCCCTGTGGCTCTTAAATTTCTTTAGAAGCCCTTCATCAAAAACAGGATTTTCGGTTAAAAGACTAACGCTCTCATCAATTTCTTTCTTTGAAAAATTCCCGTCCTGCAGCTCATAATAATGCCTGGAATCATAAGCCGGCATATTGTGTATCCTTAGGGATTTACAAATATTCAAACAGGCCTCTTCTAACTCTTCATCATAATAGAGAATGTTCTGCTGGGAAATATCTTTGAAATTTAGTTTTTTATGCTGCATAGCAATTCAATTTTTAATCTTCACAATTCTACTTTGTCCCCCGCCCCAAACTTCTTCTTCTGAAGCCTCAACCCGGCCAGACGGAATTCCTCATTAGAACCTCCGGCTCTTCTTAAATATAATTTTTACCGGCCTCTAACGACCGCCAATGAATAGCTGCAGCAGGGAAACAGAAAAAGTTGTAATGTGATTTTTTTTGGGAAGTTAATCATTTTCCTAAAGTATACCCGCGAATTTGCCGGTCCTACGGATATGAATCAGCTAACTTCCGCCTTTTAGGTGATGAAATTCGGGATCTGAAGGATTCTTGTTCAGGTCATAGGTGATTCCCGGGCGAACATGAACAATTCGTAGCAAATGATTTGCAGTCCATCGGAAAAGCCCCGAAGGGATGCCATACCCCAATCATGGCTGACCAGATCCTGAAATAAATTCAGGATTACGCAGCAAGATCAACTTAGCTCCGTCATGCTTAACTTGTTTCAGCATCTAATTAAAAACATCACTCCAAAACAACTCCTACTCCTATTTTTCCTAAAAAATAAAGGTTATGGTCAATGACAAGAATATCATTTTTTTTACTTAGCTTTTTGAGGATCGCCAGTAACAGATCAATATCTGCATAATGCAATCCGGTGCTGGGTTCGTCTAAAATATAAAGCGTATCCTTCGCCTGGTCCTGCAGCCAGTTCAACAACAATAAACGTTGCTTCTCTCCCGTTGAAAGGGACTGTACCGGCTGGTCCAGACTAAGATGCGCCAGACCGATCTCCTCCAGCTGCACCAGGAATTGATGAATTTTGGTGTGTGCTTCGATCTCCTTTAACCAATGCTTTAATTCTGTTATGTTAAAGGCTAGTACCTCGCCAATATTTTTAGAACCAAATTGGTGTGCCAATATATGCGGCTGATAACGTTCTCCCTTACAGACCTCGCAGACCTCAATCGCATTGGCGGCTACATCCAGGGATGTTTCAATAAAGCCTTTGCCCTTGCAGTTGGGACACTGACTGCTTTTTGTTTTATAAGAAAAGTCGCGCGGCTTCAGGTTTGTTTCCCTTGCAAAGATCCTGCTGATCTCCGGCAGCAGCTCCAGATAAGATACTAAAAGAGTACTCGCATGGGAACGAAGTTTTTTGGTTTCAAAATAATGCGCTGCTGTATACTGCTTCGGAAAATTTATGCTTTCACAATGCACCGGCTTGCCGGTTTGAATACCTGGAATTAAAATCTCTTTTACCAGGGTCGTTTTCCCTATACCAGATTTTCCGCTAATTGCAGTGATTCCCCCCACCGGTACTTCCAGCGCTTCCATGGTCAAGCTATACCTGGCCAAGTCCCGGATTGCAATCGCCTCCTGCCCCGCTTTTAATGCCACCGCTTTAGAAGGGGTTTTAAAGAAAGGATGACAAGAGGGTTGTTTTAAAAATTCCCGGGGCGTGCCTTCGAATGTAATATAACCTCCCAACTTCCCCGCCTGCGGCCCCAGCTGCACTATCCGGTCTGCTGCAAGGATGATCTCCTTATTGTGCTCGATCACGATGATTGTATTGCCTTTTTCAAGCAGCTCTTGCAGAATATTAAGCAGGTCGGGGATATTATCATTAGACAATCCTGCAGAAGGTTCATCCAAAAGATAGGTGAGGCCTTTGAGCGGAGAATTCAACTGTGTGATCAATGCCACCCTTTGGTTTTCCCCTCCCGAAAGTGTAGACGATTTCCGGTTGAGCTGCAGGTGATCGAGATGCAGCTGCTTTGCCCTTTTGATGGTATTGATCAAATGAGGCCTAATCCCCGAGATCAATTTTTCATCCACCTCTTCCTGCTGCTCATTTGTAGACAACCACGCTTCCAAAGCTATAAAATTCATCGACTTTATTTCATGAATGGATTTCCCTATAATCTTAAAAGCAAGACGTTCAGGTTTGAGTCCGCTACCCTCGCAATGGCTGCATTCCTCGGGTGATAAAAGTACCCTGAGCTTATCAATATTTTTGTTTTTTCGGGTCTTGTAATATTCTTCTCCTAAGTAGTGAAAAAGCCCTTCCCACCTCAAGCTTACCTCCTGCGTACCTTGTCTTGTTTTGGTTTTGAAAACCCATTGTGTCTTCCAAACTCTTTCGCCGGTCCCGGAAAAGAGGATTTCTCTTTGCTTTTTTGTCAACTCCTTAAAAGGCGTGTCCAGACCGAATCCGTAGCTCTTCCCCAGCTCCTTTACGATAGCCATAAATTGACTTCCCCCATGTCCATAATAGGCCAGGGCTTTGTTGTGTTCAAAGAGTCCACCGGCGATGCTTTTGTTTTGATCTAACACTATTTTATCAAAATCGGGCAGTAATTCCTGCCCCATTCCATCGCACACGGCGCATCTCCCCAGTTCGTGATTGTTAGAAAAATGACTGGCAGATAATTCGCTGCCTTCATACTGTGCCTTCCGGGAGAAGGCAAACCGCAGGATCCTGTCTATTCCAGTTTGTTTGGCAAGTTCGGATCGCCCGGTAAAGCTTTTTTCTTTTCGGGTAATGCAGATCGTGGGCGTAAGCCCTTCAATGCTTTCGACTTCCATGTGAAAATTCACCCCTATTCTGGACTGCTGATAAGCCGAATACTGTTTGGTCATTTCCTGCAGTCCAAAACCGTGCAGCGTAGCTATCCCCAGAGCGGATTTCCCCGAACCCGAAATACCGGTGATAACAGATAACTTGTTTTTGGGCAGGTCCAGGTTCAGATCCTTGAGATGGTGCGTGCGTGCGCCCCTAACAGATATCTTATCCCGGGGCTGCACTACCGGTTCCTTCAAATCTACAGCCTCAGCTTTCAGGGCATTATCCACCAACGTATCACAGGAAGCCTGGAAAAGCGGATGCTGTTCAAAGCAAACAATTCCTGCAGTTTGTTTTTTAAGCTCATGCAAAGCTATTAGCAACTGCCTCACATTTTGACGGTGTAAGCCAATGCCCGGTTCTTCCATTACCAACAGCGTCTTTTTGGATTGCCTCGCGAAATGCTTCGTGAGTTTGATTCGCTGCGCCTCCCCTCCCGAAAGTGTATTTGAAGGCTGACCCAGTTTAATATAACCCAACCCAAGTTGCAGCATCAAAGTCAAAATTTTATTAAGCTCTTTCTCTTCGCTAAAAAAGTCTGCAGCTTTTTCTATGCTTAGTTCGTAGATGGCTGCAATATTTTTGTTGTTCCAATGCACCTTCAGCACTTCAGGCTTAAAGCGTTTGCCATTACATTCCGGGCAAACCTGATTGATACTCCCCATCACATTCATTGATAGCATTATCACTCCCGCCCCTTCACAGGTTTCACATCTTCCGCTCTTGTTATTGAAAGAAAAGACGCCTTTTGCCATTTTTAAAGATTTGGCTTCAGGGGATTTTGCCAGCAAATCACGGATCTTATCGGCCAGACCGGTATAGGTTGCGGGATTGCTCCTGGGCGTTTTCCCAATGGGCTGATCTGATACCGCCTGCATCTTCCATTCTTCTTTTTCACAAGCTGCGAAAAGGCTTTGCAGGACTTCTGGTGTTTTCGAGCTCACTACCGTCAGTTCTCCCGGTTGAGGCCGAAAGGAATCGGCTGGCACGCGTTTAGGCTGCCTCTCGGGTTTGGATTTTTCTTTTTGTAATTCGGTTAAAGTCGGAGTCGATAAACCTTCCGCAGACAAAAAATCCCTGATGGGTCCGTTAAATACCACTTCTCCCCCGTCCACTCCGGCTTCGGGTCCAAGTTCAATGATCCAGTCGGCAGCCCGAATAAAGTTAAGATCGTGCTCTACCACCATCACCGTATTTCCTCGACTTATCAGGCGTTTCAGGATATGCCGCAAATAGCTTTGATAGTCTTCAGCTAACCCGATGGAAGGTTCATCAAATACATACAGGATTCCCTGCAGGCTGCTGTTTACCTGCCTAATCAATTTAATACGCTGCGCGTCCCCTGAAGAAATGGCGGTGCTGGGAGTGCTTAAGCTGTACTCCTGCATTCCCAGGCGGCGCAGGTCGTATAAACGTTCGCAGATCTTATCTACCAGCACCTGTTCCCCTGCTGAATAGCCCAAACTTTCAAGTCGGGAGTACAAATTATTTAAAGGCAGGTCCATCCATTCCCGGAAGTTTAGCCCCTGCCATTTAAATTGAAGATGTTCAGCTTTTATTCGTGCTCCATTACAATCTGGACAAACACGGGAACTAACGAACTTTAAGATGTTCTTATTGCGATCCCTTTTTAGGATATCATTCATAATGGGAAGCATCCCCCTGTAATATCCTTCTTCCCGGGGCTTTGCCTTCAAACCTTCCCATCTCAACCGGGATTCCAAAGTATGTTTTCCGTAGAATACCTTGATACGGTCACTACCATTCAGGACCACCTCCTGTTGTTCGACTGTGAGCTCCTTCCAGGGTATATCCACGCTAAAATGATGAGCCCGGCACACCTTATCCAGTTCCTCCACCGTGATCTGCGAATATACAATATAGCCGCCGGGCAATGTCGTGGTGATGGCGCCTTCCCTAAGGGTTTTGTTCTCATCCCCCACCAGTTTTCCAGGATCAATGTATTCTGCCTCTCCGAGTCCGTGGCAGCGTTCGCAGGCGCCTTTTGGATGATTAAAAGAAAAAAGCGACTTGCTCACCGTCGCGGTGCCGGCATAACGGGCGAAAAGGATCCGGAAAATCGCTGCGAGTTCAGATAGAGTGCCAAAAGTGGCATTTACAGACCGAAATCTTTTCGACTGTTCCACCTTGATCACCGGGGGCAGCCCCTGTATGTCATCTACTTCGGCGGTAGGGATCAATTGTAAGTTCTGCTGGTTGTATATAGGCAGGCTTTCCAGGAAATAGCGGTAACCTTCATTGGCAATTACATCCATGGCAAGCGAAGATTTTCCCGAACCCGATAAGCCGGTCACAACGATCAATTGATTTTCAGGAATGTTTAGAGAAATGTTTTTAAGGTTGTTCTGGTGGGCATTAAGGATGCGCATAAAGGCGTTGGGTTCTTTTTTTGGAAAGATAAAGATAGGAAGATTGTTTTGGGGAGTGGTTAATTGATTAAATGGGCAATTGAGGAATGGGGATTGGAAAAAGAACCAGAAGCCAAGACTTCATCCATAGCTAAACAAAATCGGACTTCTATCTTCTGGTACGCCCCTGTTTTCGATACAATTTTCAAAACCGTCAATTTCAGCTGGGTCATTTTTACTGACGGCTTTTTTAAACCGGGCACTAAAATAGCAATAGTTTTGTTAAAGTTTTTTCCGGTTTGGTTTACTGCACTACCTTAAAAGTTAAGCTCTTAACCATGTCAGAAAAGGAAGATTATTTTATCGAAACCGAAAGAAGACAATCCCCTTCCGCCGCTGTTGTTCATGAAACTATTTTTAAGGAAGCAGAATCGGAATTGGAACGTTCTACCACCGCGCTTTTCTGGTCCGGTTTTGCTGCAGGCCTTACCATGAGCCTCTCCATGATCACCGAAGGCATTTTGCACACCTACCTGCCAGAGGCCGACTGGAGACCATTAATTGCAAACTTTGGGTACAGTATAGGATTTTTAGCCATCATCCTCGCCCGGCAACAACTTTTTACCGAAAATACCCTCACCCCCATTCTGCCGCTGCTCCACCGGAAGGATATGAAAACCTTTAAAAATGTACTCAGATTATGGGGGGTAGTACTGGTGGCAAACTTATTAGGTGTATTTCTAATCTCCTGGATCGCAGCCAGGACATCTGCTTTTGAACCTGAAGTTCAAGAGGCTTTTATAGCCCTGGGTTCAAAAGCCCTGGCTCCCGACTTTGCCACGATTCTACTGCGAGGGATCTTTGCAGGATGGCTTATTGCGCTGATGGTTTGGCTTCTACCTTTTGCTGAAACGGCACGGGTATGGGTAATCATCATCATCACCTGGATCGTTGGAATTGCCGAACTAAGCCATGTGATAGCGGGTTCTTCTGAAACTTTCACGCTGGCCTTCTCGGGAGCGGCAAGCTGGGGAGAAGTATTGGGAGGTTACCTGCTACCCTCATTGATAGGAAACATACTTGGGGGAGTGATCCTGGTTGCCGTGCTCAACCATGCACAGGTAAAAGGTAATGAGAAATAGAAATTTCTGTTTAATATCTCTCTGGTTTATCTGAAGGCCTGCCAATCAAGATGCTGGTAAACGCCTCTACTCTCCACTCCGTAGGTTTGAGAGAATTTGAACCTGCGATAGCACGAATAAATAGGTTTATAGGACTACGGGAAAAAAAATACACTCATGTTCTCAATCAGGATTTTCTTTCATTTCAAATTCTCATCTATCATCACATTGAAGAGTTCATCTTAACCCGTTAAATAAAGTTCCGGCAGTCCTTAAAAAGAATAAAATAAATTATTTACCTTAGTTAACCATATGGTTAAACCATTAGGTTTAATTATACAGTTGAATTTAATTTTAGAGAAATGAAAGACGAAAAAACTGAAGATCAGATTTTAGATGCCGCAGAAAAGGTTTTCCAGCGCAAAGGAATGGATGGAGCGCGTATGCAGGAAATTGCTAATGAAGCCGGCATTAATAAAGCAATGCTCCACTACTACTACAGAAGCAAACGATTTTTATTTGAAGCCGTTTTCAGCAAGGCCTTTTCTCTTATTGCCCCCGAAATCAACAGGGTGATCAATGAAGATATTCCCCTTTTTGAGAAGATAAGGAAGTTCACCCACAGCTATATTGATTTCATCCAGAAGCACCCTTACCTCCCTAACTTCATTATACAGGAGCTAAACCGCGATCAAGACTTCATGAACGTTCTCCAGAAGAAAAAAGGCTTTCCCGATTTCCGGAATTTCCGGTCCCAGGTGGAACAGGAAGTCCATGAGGGAAATATAAGACCTATTAAAGCCGAACAGCTTTTCATACACTTACTGTCCCTGAATATTTTTCCCTTTCTCGCTGCTCCTTTATTCAAAGGCTTCCTGAACATAGATGACAACTGTTATAAAGAATTGATGGAAGAAAGGAAAGAGGAGATAACAAATATGATCATTAACTATTTAGAGATTAAAGAATGAAAAAAGTAAGCTTTTTAATTCTGCTGTTGATCAGCTCCCTCACCTCGGCGCAGGAAATACTCACCCTTGGGGAATGCTATGATCTTGCAGAAGAAAATTATCCTTTAGCCAGTCAGTTATCTCTCCTGCAAGAGAAGACTGCCCGTGAACTTGAAGTGATCCAAAAGGATTACCTGCCAAAAATAGATCTCAATGCAAAAGCAACGTACCAGTCTGATGTTATAGAAATTCCAATGGATTTTGGCGGACAGACGATTGAATCTGTTGACAAAGACCAGTACCGGGCAACCGTTGATGTTGAACAATTGATCTTCAACGGCGGAAAAATAACTGCAAGAAAGGATATTAAAGAAGCGGAATTACGATCCCAGCAACAGGAAGTAAAAGTGAACCTTTACCAGATCAAGAAAAGGATCAATCAGTACTATTTCGGGATCTTACAACTCAGGGAGCAGATGGCACTGCTGGAGTCTAAGAAAGAGGCTTTATCTGAGAGAATCCAGGAACTGGAATCGCAGGTGAAATACGGCACAGCGCTACCCGCTTCTGAAAATGTACTTTACGCAGAAAGGTTAAAGATCGAACAGCAACAGGACGAAGTAGAGTCCCAATATAAAAGTGCCCTGCAGAGCCTTTCGGCATACATAGCCAAACCCCTGGATACTTCTACCACCCTTGAGTTGCCAAAACAGGAAAGGTATTTGGCGGCTGATGGAGCCAGGCCCGAATCTTTGCTTTACAATTTGAAGCAGGAGGAACTGGACCAGCAACAGAGCCTGCTTTCAAGGAGCCTATACCCCAACATCTATGGCTTTGCCCAGGGAGGTTATGGGAGACCGGGATATAACATGCTTAATAATTCCTTTGAAGATTTCTACATGGTGGGAGTGAAACTCAACTGGAATGTGTTTGACTGGGGCAAAGTAAAGGAACAGAAAAAATCCCTCGAGATATCCAAGGACCTCATCGAATCAGAAAGAGAAACCTTCAATTTTAATAATCGCATAGAACTGGAGGAAGCCCAAATGAAGATCAATAAAATTCAAAAGCTGCTGAAGAAGGACAGGGAGATCATTGCCTTGCGTGAGAGTATTGTGGAAACCACACAATCACAACTCACTCACGGGGTCATCACTCCTTCGGAATTTTTGACTGAATTCAACAATCTATATGAAGCAAAAATAAATCAACGGCTTCATGAGATAGACCTGGAAAAGGCTAAAGCAGATTACAAAATAATAAAAGGAAATACTGAAAAATAAACACAATGAAAAAAGGATTAATCATACTTGTGTCATTTACAATTTTTGGCTTTACCTCCTGCAATGATGAGAACAGGGCGGATGGATACGGCAACTTTGAGGCCACAGAAGTTATCATTTCTTCAGAAGCCCAGGGAAAAATAAAATACTTTAAAGCCGAGGAAGGAGAGCAAATAGAATCCGGGATCCACGTAACCCTGATCGATACCACGCAACTTCATTTAGAAAAGCAACAACTCAGGGCCTCTAAGCAGACTGTAGCCTCCAAGTCGCAGGGAGTCTTCTCCAGAATAGATGTTCTTAATGAAAAATTGAAAATAGCTGAACGTGAAGAAAAGCGTGTAAAGAACCTCTTTGCCGAAAATGCTGCAACTCAGCGGCAGGTAGACCAGGCCGATGGGGAAGTGCAGGTGATAAGGGAAGAAATAAGAAATGTCAGGACACAAAATGCGCCCATTGTAAACGAGCTCGAAACGATCGAAGCTCAGATCGCAAAAATTAATGACCTGATAGAAAAAAGCATCATTGAGAACCCCATAAAGGGAACCGTTCTTTCGACCTATGTAGAAGCGGGAGAAGTTACCGGTTTTGGAAAGCCATTGTACAAAATAGCTGATCTGGATGTTATGACCCTGCGGGTGTACATTAGTGAAACCCAACTTGCAGATATAGAACTGGGACAGGAAGTCCGGGTGAAAATAGATTCCAAAAAAGAAGAGATGAAATCTTACCCCGGCCGGATCACCTGGATATCATCTTCGGCTGAATTTACTCCCAAAACCATTCAGACCAGGGAAGAAAGAGCCAACCTGGTGTATGCCGTAGACATAGTAGTAAAGAATGACGGTTCCCTTAAAATAGGAATGCCGGCAGAAATGTGGTTGTCAACTCCAGAGTAGTTAAACAAGAAGAACGACATGAGAATCACATTAAAAAATATTACAAAGTCTTACAAGAAGGTCACAGCAGTGGAGGACATCTCCTTTGAGGTAAAACCTGGAGAATTGTTCGGACTTATTGGTCCCGATGGAGCAGGAAAGACGACCCTTTTCCGGATCCTCACCACCTTGCTTTTTGCTGATAAGGGCGAAGCCACAGTCGCGGGGTATGACGTTGTGAAAGACTATAAGAAAATCCGGAATTCGGTTGGATACATGCCAGGGAAATTCTCTTTATACCAGGACCTGACTGTGGAAGAAAACCTGGAGTTTTTCGCTACCATATTCGGCACCACAATAGAAGAGAATTACGACCTCATCAAAGATATATACGTCCAGATCGAACCGTTTAAAAAGAGAAGGGCGGGAAAACTCTCAGGAGGAATGAAACAGAAGCTGGCTCTTTCCTGCGCCCTTATTCACAAGCCGAAGGTCTTGTTTCTGGATGAACCCACTACCGGGGTAGATCCGGTTTCAAGAAAAGAATTCTGGGACATGCTGAAAAGGCTCAATGATAAGGGAATTACAACCCTGGTCTCTACTCCTTATATGGATGAGGCTGCCCTTTGTGACCGCATTGCCCTTATCCAGGCCGGTAAAATTCTGAAAATAGACTCCCCTTCAAATATTATTGAGCAGCATGAAAAGCAGATTTATAATGTAGAAGCAGATGATATGTACAAGCTTATCCAGGATCTAAAGGAATTTCCGAAGAATGACAGCGTATTCGCCTTTGGGGAATTTGTGCATTACACTCACTTCAATGATGAATTCTCTCCCGAGGAACTAAAAAAATACCTGGAAGAAAAAGGTCATAAGAAAGTGTTTATAGAAGCAACCTCCCCCGGAATTGAAGATATTTTCATGGACCTGTCCAGGACCAAAGACATTAAACCCACAGATAATGAAGTCTGAAGAAACCGTAATTAACGTTGAAAAACTGACCAAGAAGTTTGGGAACTTCACAGCGGTCAATGAAATCTCCTTTAAAACATATAAGGGGGAAATCTTTGGCTTCCTGGGAGCGAATGGCGCCGGAAAAACTACAGCCATGAAAATGCTCATCGGGATCTCAAAACCTACTTCAGGGGAGGCTTCTGTGACCGGGTTTGATGTCTACTCCCAACCTGACAGGATCAAGAGGAATATTGGATACATGAGCCAAAAATTCTCCATGTATGATGATCTCACCATTAAAGAGAACATCACCTTCTTTGGTGGGATATACGGACTGGACAGAAAAACAATCAAAATTAAAATCAGTGAAATAATTGAAAGCCTCGGGTTGGAAGATGTTGCTAACAAACTGGTAGGATTGCTTCCTTTAGGCTGGAAACAGAAACTGGCTTTTTCAGTAGCCTTATTACACGAACCTAAGATCGTTTTCCTGGATGAACCCACAGGGGGCGTAGACCCTATTACCCGCCGCCAGTTCTGGGAATTAATATATAAACAGGCTGCACAGGGCACAACCATATTCGTGACCACCCATTATATGGATGAAGCTGAATACTGTGACCGGGTCTCCATAATGGTGGAAGGAAAAATTGAAGCCCTGGACACTCCAAAAAATTTAAAAAAGGAATATAAAACCGATTCCATGGATGGGGTATTCCTGAAACTGGCCAGGAATGTCGAATGATCCATACCATGCTTAAAAAACTTATATGAAACGTTTTATTGGATTTGTCAAAAAAGAGTTTTATCACATTTTTCGTGATAAACGCTCCATGTTCATTTTGTTCGGAATGCCCATAGCCCAGATCCTGCTCTTCGGCTTTGCCATCACCAACGAGATCAACAATGTTGAGATTGGGATACTGGATAAATCAAAAGATAATGAAACCCGGAAAATAATCGATAAGATCAGCGCTTCGGAATATTTCACCATAGAAAATGTGGTGGATAATGAAAATGAAATAGAAGCAGTTTTCAAAAAAGGAGAAGTAAAAGCTTTCCTTGTCTTTGAAGAAGGCTTCGCAGAAAACCTGCACGCGCTGCACCTCGGAAAGATCCAGGTGATCACTGATGCTACAGAACCTAATACCGCGAACACCATTGTAAATTATATCCAGTCCATCATCCAGCACTACCAGCAGGAATTGAACGAATCCACAAGCGCAGGTATCGAAATACGGGTGCAGACACGAATGTTCTACAATGCAGAGCTTAAAAGTATGTTCAATTTTCTTCCCGGTGTAATGACCGTTATCCTCATGCTGGTCTCTGCCATGATGACGTCAATATCAATTACCAGGGAAAAAGAGCTGGGCACCATGGAGATCTTGCTGGTCTCTCCCTTAAAGCCAATACAGGTGGTGGTAGGGAAAGTTTTTCCCTATATCTTCCTTTCCATCATCAATGCCCTGGTCATTCTCATCCTGGGCGTAACCATCTTTGGAATGCCCATAGAAGGAAGCGTGATCCTGCTGGCCTTTGAAACGGTGCTGTTCATCGTTACCGCACTCGCACTGGGGATCCTGATCTCCACTATTGCTGAAACCCAGCAAACAGCCATGATGATCTCTCTTATGGGACTAATGCTGCCGGTGATCCTGTTGTCTGAATTCATTTTTCCAATTTCCAGTATGCCCCTTCTGCTACAGTATATCAGCCACTTTATTCCCGCAAAATGGTTTATCATCATTCTGAAGGGAATCATGCTCAAAGGAGTTGGGCTGCTCTATTTGTGGAAAGAAACCCTGATCCTGGTGGTCATGACCGTATTTCTGATCGGCCTAAGTATCAAAAAATATAAAATAAGACTGGAATAATGAAAACCATAAGCTATATCATACAGAAGGAGTTCCGGCAGATATTCAGGAACAAAGGGATGTTACCTATCATTTTTGTGCTTCCCTTACTGCAACTGATCATTTTATCCAATGCCGCCACCTTCGATATCGAGAATATTAAATTCTCCTACATCGATCATGACAAAAGCTCAACTTCAAGGGGGCTGATTGAAAATTTTGAAGCTTCCGCTTATTTTGATGTGCTCCAGTCTTTTCCGGCTCACAGTTTAGCTTATGAAGCCATGGAAAAAGGGGAAGTAGATGTGATCCTGGAGATCCCGTCCAATTTTGAAAGAAAGCTCGTAAGGGAACAACAGGTGGAACTGGGAATTTACATCAACGCCATAGACGGTTCAAAAGCGGGAGTTGAAAGTGTATATATCAACCAGGTCATCAAAAGTTTCAACAGAAATATTGCCACTAATTTTAAAGGTGCTGATCCACTTCAAAACCAGCAATTAAATGTTTTGACCGTTCCCTCCTTCTGGTATAACAATACTCTTAATTATAAGATCTTTATGGTACCGGGAATACTGGTGCTGCTGGTCACCATGCTAACCCTCTTCCTCTCGGGGATGAATATTGTTCGGGAAAAAGAAATTGGTACCCTGGAACAGATCAATGTCACCCCCATTAAAAAGTACCAGTTCATCATAGGGAAATTATTCCCCTTCTGGGCCCTGGGGCTCCTCATCATGACCATAGGCCTGTTGATCTCAAAGTTCATTTTTGCTGTACCTATGATTGGAAGTATCCCTCTAATCTACCTGTTTACCTCGGTATACCTGCTGGTGGTACTGGGAATGGGGCTGTTTATATCTAATTATACTGACACCCAACAACAGGCTATGTTTATTGCCTGGTTCTTTGTAGTTATTTTCATTTTGATGAGCGGACTCTTTACCCCAATAGAGAGTATGCCTGATTGGGCCCAAAAAATTACCTTATTCAACCCGATCAGATATTTCGTGGAAATCATCAGAATGGTCATGCTCAAAGGATCGGGCTTTAACGATATTATTCCGCAGCTGGCGATAATTTCAGGCTATGCCCTGGTCATGAATGCGCTGGCGGTGTGGAGTTATAAGAAAACTACTTAAAGTCAAAATCGACACACGCTATACACCGGGATGAAACAACTCACAATCCAAAACCTGCTAAGCCTCGCAGCTCTCATCTTCGGACTGCTTACGCTCTTTGCCAGTAGTGCTGTGCTGTTCAACTATACTACGGTTTTTCAAAAAACCGGAAATTACCCGGCTTTTATCCTGTGGATGAATCTGTTGACCGGTCCGCTTTATATCATGGCGGCAGTAGGATTGAAAAAATCCAAAAGATGGATCTTACACCTGCTACTGGTCATACTCACCATGTTGTTCATCAACCTTGGCTTTTTCTTTCTACTGATGAAAAATGCGGGGATTATGAAATGGATACCTTAATGGCTCTTGCCTTTCGGATCGCTTTTACCGGTATCCTTGTCTTCTTTGCATTTAACAAACCTATAAAAAGAGATAAAATTATGAAAAGACACATGAGAAAATTACTTGTCCTGATATGCACGTTTACGATTGGATCCACAATGGCTCAAAACCCTCAGGAAAACCTTTATTCCCTGCGAGTTGAAGCAGACAATTTCCGAAACTCCCAGGGGGTAGCTCAATTTGCACTTTACAACTGGGATGGCACCATTCCCGATGAGAAACTGAAGAGGTATTTTAAAAAAGAGGTAGGGAAAATAGTAAACGGGAAATCCTTTGTCACTTTTGAAGATCTTCCCAAAGGCCGCTATGCGGTCACTGTTCTTCATGATGAAAACAGCAATGAAGAAATTGACAAGACCCTCTTTTTCCCTAAAGAAGGTTTTGGCCTTACAAATTTTGAAAAGATCTCCCTTTCCAACCGGCCCGATTTTCCCAAAGCCAGTTTTGTGTTGTCTAAAGATGCCGTAAAAAAGATCAAGCTTATTTATAAATGAAGATCAAAGCACTGACAGGGTTTTTCCTGTTTCTACATATCCTCAAATTAGCCCAGGGAAAACCTGACACCCTGCCCCGGCTAGATCTTACAAAAATTGTCCTGGCGAGCCAGGGGACAGTTATATTACATTTCCTGCCGATATCGGGAACCTGGAGCCCCTCATTTTCGAAGCCAATGTCAATCCCAATTTCTCCCACCCGCCTGCCAGACATGCAGGTCACAAATGTTTCTCTATTGATCTGAAACAAATATTCCGCATAGTGAGATCCTCTGCTCCTGTCCACTCTTGTCACTCCATCACTTGATCACTTGATCACTTCGTCACTTGATCACTTCGTCACTTGATCTGCCCCGAGCCCATCTGCCGGACGGAAAGGAACATGAATATTTTCTCACTTCACACTCGAAATGCCTGGTCCGAACTGCTTCAACAAGATTATTCGTGAATTAGTGGCCTAGACTTTAAGCCACGAATTCACTAATTTTTTCTTTTAGCCTTCTACCCGCCTGCCAGACATGCAGGTCACAAATGTTTCTCTATTGATCTGAAACAAATATTCCGCAGGGAGAGGTCCTCTGCCCCTGTCCACTCTTGTCACTCCATCACTGCATCACTTGATCACTTTGTCACTGCATGATTCGCGAATTAGGGGCTTTTCTCCTGTCATCGGCCCATGAAAAACCTTCTTTTTTCACTATTTTTAGTTAAGCGCTCTAAAATATACCCAATGCCAGTCCCAGTTTTTCCAGAAGAGAAGTGTTTCGAAGCCGGCATTACTGCGAAACAGGTCCCGATAGGTTTATTGCTTTGGATAGTGTTCTGGCCTGCATTTGGCATACCTGCAGTTTTTGGCCAATCAGATACTATTGTAAAAACAGAAAGTACAGCTAAGCAGAAATCCCTTTTCTCGATAGGTCTGGGTGTACAGCACGGCTTTATTTTCGCCCATTCTGAAGAAGTGCAAAATACCAAGGGGGCACGACCTACCGGCATAGAAACAATAATTAGCTGGCAGCGTAACGATTCTGCCGCATATGCCCTCTGTCTCTGCTATCCCCGACAGGGCCTCCTGCTCGCCTATTACGATTATGATGTAGATGTACTGGGGAAGAGCGGTACCGCTGCTTATTTCCTGGAGCCTACCTACCGCATTAGCGACGGCGTATTTTTCTCCTTTAAAGGCGCAGCCGGAATCTCCTACCTGAGCAATCCTTATGACAGCATCACCAATCCCGGCAACCAGTCTTACAGTACCCATCTGAGTTTCTATTTAACGGTGGGCGTGGGGACCTGGGTGCAGCTATCAGATCAATGGTGGCTGAATCCCGGCGTAAATTACCAGCATATTTCAAATGGGGGCAAAAGGGAACCTAACAAAGGGATAAACTGGCCCTCAGCCGGCATAGCGGTAAGCTACCAGCCTACTACCCGCCCCTGGTACACCGGCACACGGACGACTGAAAAATTCTGGCGCAACTACCCTACCCGTTATGATCTCTCTTTGCTGGGTACAGTACGCCGCGGCTACGACGATGCCGGGGATCGCAAAAGGTATGTCCTGGCCGGACTTGCTGTGCAGGCAGGAAGACAGGTGGGAAGAATCAGCATGCTTACTTTGGGCGCTGAAGCCTACCACGATGAGGAGCTGGAAGAAAAGCTTCGCAGAGACGGACTTGATGCAAGTGCGGAAAAAGCCGGATTAATGCTGGGACACGAGTTTTTGCTGGGCCGGTTTCAGTTCAGCCAGCGCCTGGGGGTATATGTATTTGATCAAACGCCTTACTATGACCCCATCTTTCATCGCTGGGGTTTGCAGTACCGCATAAACCGCCACCTCAGCACCGGCTTTAACCTGCTGGCCCACCGGCACGTAGCAGAGGTCATAGATTTCCGCCTTACATATACTTTCCAGAAAAGGAGAGAATAAGAATAATGATTAATAGATTGATTCGGGAGTGGATGATTGGTTAATTGGGAATCCGCGAATCATGAAAGGTCAAGGATCTGTTCGAAAAAAGATTTGAAAAGATCTAAAAGGAGTTTACCAAATTCGAAAAAATTAGAAAATTCACCTTACTGCCCAAAGAATTTAGCATAGAAGCAGGCGGAAATTACGGCCACCTTAAAATTAAGCGAAAAGTGATCCAGCAGAAACACAGGACAGTGTATTCTGAATAGACTTCTTTATTATCGCAGCTAAAATGAGTGATCGCCCAAAAGAAATGTGGCTCAAATTTGTGTTTTTATATGCACTAAGCAGGTAACTTAAAAGAAAGAAATTTTGCAAAATCCCATGTCACTTTTTGTATCCTTTTGTAGCCTCGGGTCTTACAACGCATGTATTCGAAAGAGTGAAATTTTGTATTGGTTGGGCTAAAATTTCGGCGTGGATAAATCCGCAGGATTTGTCCGCATAGAAATCAGGTTAAATATATGTTTTAGTTTTTGCACTGTCGCCCTGAATTATAGCCGCTGTTATGCACAGGTATTTGTCTATTTATTAATATATTTAAAGTCAGATTAACGAGGTAAAATTCAAGTTATTTCAGGTGAGTCCAAAATTTCTTCAATATCTTGTTTGGAAAGTGGTTTATGATAAACTTTCTTAATCAAAGAATATGATTGAGCTTTTAACTTGTCGCTTTCATCTGTAGAGGATGTGACAATGTATAGTTGAAGTTTATTAAAAGGACCAAAGTTTATTTTTTCGAGGCTGTCTAAAAATTCCCATCCATTTAATACGGGCATATTAATGTCTAAAAGTACATCAATAGCATCAGTCGAGTTTTGTAATGACTCTAATAATGCTAAACCTACCGCTCCGTTATCACCTTGAAGACAATTAACTGAACTGTCCAGGTTATGAATCATTCTTTGGATAACTAATCTGACAATAGGATCATCATCTACTATAAGTACTGTTTTTTTCATTTTAATTGTTGTGCCTCGGCAATCATATTCTTTATAATTTCATCCAATTCATTTGCCGATTCTCTCAAATGATTTAACCACATTAAGGTACCATCCAGACCTTTATCACTATCCTCAATTACGTTCATAACTCCCAACATTCTTGCAAGAGGAGCCCGTACTATATGTGACTGGGTCCAGGCGATATTTTTAAGCTTTTCATTCTGTATTTCAATTTGTCTCACATAATTATTCCTACTTATTTCAAAATTCTTACGTTCTGTGATATCATTCATGGCTCCTACCATACGGATAGGTTTTCCTTCTTCATCTCTGATTACAACACCCCTGTCAATCACATTAGCAAAAGTACCGTCATTTTTTTGATAACGATATTCAGCAGTCCAGTTAGGTTGGTCAGGTCTTTCGAGTGAGCCATAAATACTTCGCACTACCCTTTCCCGATCCTCAGGATGGATGTGACTGGACCAGGACGCTAAAGTTGGAGTAATTTTTTCAATGTGGTATCCAAACAGATTTTTGAAACCGGCTCCTAAATACTGCGTATTTTCTAAGATATTCCAATCCCATATCGCATCATATGTTGCTTCGGCAACTTTTTCAAAACGTTCATTGGATTGAGAGAGATGAATTTCTGATTCTTTTCTCAGTGTTATGTCTTTAAAATAAACAGATAGCCCTTTGGTTGAGGGATATACCGTCACTTCGAGCCATACATTCAATTTCAAGTAAAACTCTTCAAAAGTCAGATTTTTCTGAGTTTCCATGGCTTTATGAAATTGGCGGTAAAATTCAGTTTCAATGGCATCAGGATATTCATCCCACAGGTTTTTGCCAATGATGGTATCCCTTTTTCTACCTAAAAGCTTTTCGGCTTCTTTATTCCAATAGGTTACTATCCAATCTTTGTTTACATTGTAAAAAGCATCTCCGATACTTTCCAATATGTCGATTTTTTCCTGATAGGCTTTTTCAAGTTTTTCTGCCGCCTGCTTACGTTCATCTATATTTCTGAAGTATGCAGATACGCCTCCCTGCGATGGATAGGCATTTATTTCATACCATTTTCCATCTCCCGGGTAATAGTATTCAAAGGATTCCTTTTTTTTCGTACGGGCTACACTTTCATAAATTTTCTGAATGCTGGTATCCATACTTGCCGGAAATAATTGCCAAATATTCTTACCCAAAACCTCATCAGACTTCTTTAAGAGTAAGTTCTCAGCTTCCCTGTTAAAATAAGTAAAATTCCAGTTTTTGTCCACGGCATAAAAAGCATCAGATATGCTTCCCAAAATCTCCCGAATCTGAAGCTCCAGCAACTTAGAAGTATGAATGTCCTGAAAACTACCATAGATCCGCTGGCATTTCCCCTGGATCATTTCTGCGTTTCCGATTGCTCTAATCCATCGTTCCGTCTTTTTCTTAGTGATTATAACAGCTTCAAAGTCAAATTCGGCTCCAGTTTCAATAGATTTTTGTACAGCATCTTTTACCATTGATCGAAAATCTTCCCTGTAAAAACTAAAGCTTGTTTCTAAATCTGGCGTGAAAATTTTCGGGTTTGTTTCGTGGAGTTCGTGGACCATATCTGACCAGCGAACTTTGCCCCCTACCACATCAATTTCCCAACTTCCAATTCTAGCAAGTTTTGATGCCTGTTGGTAATAGTAGCTGTTGAAGTCTTGTTTATGCTCTTTCATTTTTCCATTATTTTCCTGTGCTCTATATACTTGTGCATAACTCGTTACATCAAAACGAATGTAAGAATTTAAAAGCTATAGCTACAGGATAACAGCAGGAAAGGGAGCTAACGGGTGAATTTATTATTGTAAATTTTAGAAAATATTCATAGCTAAATCCCCTGTCAATTTAATGTACCTCCTTGTACCTTCGTTTGTCACACCGCAACACTGGAGAAAGTAAAATAATGTATTGGTCCAAATGATTTGCCGCGAAAAAATCTTATTAGCAGGCCTAAATTTATAGAGGGCTTTATTTTTCGGTTGAATTCTTCTTCAAGAATTCCCGATCTGAAGCTCTGCGTGGAAAGCTACATGCTTATAAAGATTTTTCTTACTTTGCTAGCTATAATCTTCTTTAGAATAAGGAAGATTGAACATCCCCAAAAAAAAATTTGTGAAAAAAGAATTGATCTACAAAATAAGCGGCATAACTGGAATTCTGGGATGTTTGGGAGTGGTGGCAGGAGATATAGTTGGGATCATGGTTCACGAGGCCCACAATCCTATTGGTAATACCATTAGCATGCTGGCCATAGGTAAATACGGCTGGATCCAGGACGTGGGGCTTGACCTACTTGCATTTGGTTTTGTTGGCCTTGCCTTTGGACTTTTCGCCTGGAAAAGCTCTGGCACAAAATGGTTTTTTGGTCTTTTGATCCTTGTGCTTTTAGCTTTAGATATCATCCTTATAGCAGAACACAATCAATATGCAGGTCGGCCGGGAAATACCATACATCGTAAACTGGTCTACGCTTTGGCGCTTCTATTCCCTGCACTTCTTGTACTTATGAGCTTTGATCTAAAACATCTCAAGCCTTACCTAAAAAATCTTTCCCGATGGTTCGCCGGAATATGGCTTGTGCTAGCACCTCTAATGCCATTGATCCCAACGACTATAGAGGGTGCTTATGAACGCGCGGTATCTTCCCTGATTGTTATCTGGCTGGGTTTAGTCTCTTACCACCTATATCGCCTACCACAAAGGAAAAGCTAGAGATGCAAATGATGTTGGGAAAGTTTTTCAATCATGATCACGTCTTAATTTTATTGCAGGAAAAGTCGTCATAGATTAATTATGATATCCATGATTCCTTTTTTCTGAATTGGTGGCCGACTAACTGACTAATACTTATTCCTTCATACGCCCTTCTTCCATTCTTTCCTGCATCTCCATGTACATGGCAGTGTCGCGCTCCATCATTCTTGTCATGTTCTGCATCATGCGTTCCCGCCTTTCTGGATTCCGCATCAACATGCTGTCTTGTTCCATCACAGCGTAAACACCTATCAAAACGGAATCCATAACTTCAGGATCGGCCATCATAGATGCCTCCACCTGTTTCCGGGTATACATATTCCGCATCATATTTCTGTCTTCGGTCATCTCTTCCATGAACTCATTAAAAAGTTCATCATCACTCAGGATCTGTTCGTAAACCTCCTGCCGTTGAGCTTCATTTTCCGCAAGGTTAATTTCCTGTTCCCGTTCCTCGCAGGAAGCGAAGAGTGCAGAGAGCATTATTCCGAGAATGAATGCCAGAGGGGTTAAATTTTGTTTTTTCATAATCATTGGTTTTTATTAATGTAAAAACTACTGGCTGCAGTAGTAGGTAATTAAAAATAAGGATTTTATAACAAACCGGCAATCTACCTGCCCGGATCTTATTTTTTATTGCAATTCTGTTAAACCATTGTTCACTATTCCCGGATTTATGTAGAAAAATTCCACAACTTTTTCTGCTGCACCACAACTTCCTTCCCGCCACTTATGATAAACCTCCTGATTTCCAGGGTTGGCTATTTGAGGTATACAATTTGGTATAACCCATATGGATCTTAACCGGGGCTGTTCAAAGTTTCTTATCGCGAACTGAAGCTCAGGTCCACCTAAAAGATTAAAACAGACTATGATAACAAAAGCATTTAAATTACCCCCTTCGGCTTCGACTGAAAAATTTAAAATTGAAAATAAAACAAAACAACAGGATAGTATAACAGAGGAAACGGGAAACGAGGCTTCAGCAAACTACAAGAAAGCATCTTTCACTAAAAGGCACCTTTTTACTCTTGCAGGCACATTTTTGCTCCTGCTGGGTGGAGCTCTTTCCGTTTACCTGTTGCAACCTCAGTTTGAGGAAATGAATATGAGCAGAATGGATACCGTGGGAGGTATGATCCTGTTATTCCTAACCAGCTTCCTGTTAATATTTCGACTTAGTTTTCTGGCATACATTTCCAGGCTGTTCTTTCGTTATAAGCCGGTCGATTCGGTTCAAAATGAGGAATTGCCATCCTGTACCGTTATCGTACCCGCATATAATGAAGGCAGACAGGTTTATGATACTTTAATAAGCCTCACTAACAGCCTTTATCCCGAGGAAAAGCTTCAGTTAATAGCAATTGATGATGGAAGTAAAGATGACACATGGGATTGGATGAAAAAAGCTAAAGAGAAACTGGGAGACCGTGTTTCAATTTATCAACAACCACACAACCAGGGAAAAAGGCATGCGCTTTATCGTGGCTTCAACATGGGTACAGGGGAGGTTTTTGTAACGGTGGACAGCGATTCTATTGTGGAAAAAGGTACATTGCGCAATCTTGTTTCTCCCTTTGTAGTCAATAAAGACTGTGGCGCAGTGGCAGGAAATGTTCGGGTTTTGAATAATGAAAAAGCGATCATCCCCCGTATGCTGAATGTGAGTTTTGTATTCAGTTTTGAGTTTATTCGATCTGCTCAAAGTGTGTTGGGCTCTGTACTATGTACTCCCGGTGCCTTGGCGGCTTATCGTAGTAAGGCTGTTATGACCTGCCTGCCAGAATGGATCAACCAAACCTTTATGGGGCAACCGTCTGATATTGGTGAAGATCGCGCCATGACCAATATGATCCTGAAACAGGGTTATCACGTTCTTTTCCAGCGTAATGCCTACGTACTTACCAATATTCCTGAAAAATTCAGCAGTTTGCACAAGATGTTTACCCGCTGGGAAAGAAGTAATGTGCGGGAAAATCTCATGATGTCCAAATTCGCTTTTAAACCCTTTAGAACTGGCTCAAGATCGGGCACCCGTCTTTTGCTACTAAACCAATGGATGCATATGTTAACCGCATATCCCCTGGTCTTCATCATGCTCGTATTACTGGTCTTATATCCTGTGATGTTTATTAGCTCTACCCTTTTAAGTATTTTGATATTCTCAAGTCTGCCTGCGTTCTTTTACGCTAAGAAGTATAATATAGCTGAAGCTTTTTGGGCTTATTCATACAGCATATTTTATACTTTCGGCTTGTTCTGGATCACCCCGTACGCTATGGCCACAGCAAGTAGAAGAGGTTGGTTGACCCGGGAATTACCTGTAAAAAAATAAGCAGAAAATCTATCCTTTTTGGATGCCTTCTGAAATAGAAAGTTACCGGAGCGATTCGGTAACTTTTTTTGTTATAGTAGTTCATAGCTACAAATTCAGCGCAGTTCTTCTTAAGTTCATAATGAGTGAAGAACAGGAGAATTAACCTGAAGTTGTAGTTACAATTATGGTTAAAAATTTCCGGTTAACTAAATAATGACAGCGTTTGGTGTGAAGCCATTACCATGGCATTCTTATTAGCCCTTGCTGCCGGGCGAACCATCTTAGCCTCTTCTGAATTTTCAAAAAAGATTATTTTGGGTGCTCCCTGCTTCCGCAGGTAATTACTTAAGATCTTATAAGTGTGGTAAGTGGCCGTCTGCGGCTTTAAAAAAGGTTCGTAATCTTCGGGGCTACTCACCTGGACTTCCTTATCAATAAAGCCGAAGCCACGGTATTTCCCATCCTGGACCAGGACAAAAGCCTCTTCTTCAAAGTGCCTGCCTTTATCCCTAATCACAAAAGTTGAAGATTCTTCGGAAAGAGATGAAATCGCTGCCACCACTTTTTCATTATAAGTCCCGGCATCTTCTGTTCCCGCACAAATACCTTCACAACTAACTATTTCGTAATGTGAACATTCCTCCACATTGCTCTGCAAACTGCAATATTTTGGGCACAGCTTATATTCCCGGCATAAGTACTCCAGTTTTTCCTGTGCCAAAGCACGGCTGTAAAAGGTACTCACAGATTCTCTAAGCTTATTGGTCCTTTCCAGTGCCAGTTGCAGGATGCCACGTTGATTGGTGTAACTAATGATCTGGTACACCGGCCCCGGCCGTTTCTGGGCTCTGTTGAATTTCGGATAATATTTCCTTATACATTCTGCTTCGAGAAGAAGCGCTACAAGTTCACTACCCGTAGTTTCATGATCTATGTGGAAAGTCTCCTGCCCCAACTCGTATTCTTTGCTCATACGGTCGTAAAAATGAGAAACCACCCGCTTCTTAATGTCAATGGCTTTTCCCGCATATATTACTTTATGCTGCCTGTCCTTAAACAGGTAAATACCTGCACTTTCCGGAAGACTATGAACCTGTTCGGCATCAATATGTGGCGGTAAGGTTGCCTGTCTGGACCTGGCGTGCAGGAAAGAATTGATCACCCTGTAATCATCATCCAGGGACAACAAGCGTTGAAAAAGGATCACAGTAGCATCTGTATCCCCTTCGGCGCGGTGCCGGTTAATAATAGGTATATTTATAGAATCACACAACCTTCCCAGGCTGTATGAAAACAATCCGGGAATAAGTTTTCTTGAAAGACGCACAGTGCAAAGCTTCCTGCGGTTATACTCAAACCCAAGCTCCCGGAATTCATTCCGCAGTACATTGTAATCGAAATTGACATTATGAGCTACAAAAATTGCATCTCTGGTAAGCTCTTCCACCTTTTTTGCCACTTCATAAAACTTTGGAGCATCGGCAACCATGGAATTATCGATCCCTGTTAACCCCGTGATCTGCCGCGGAATTTCCTTTTCGGGATTTATAAGGCTTGTGAATTTATCTACGACTTTTTCGCCGCGCAATAAGACGATACAAATCTCGGTAAGACGATTACCGTTTATTCCTCCCCCTGTGGTCTCTACATCAATAACCGCAAATAACTGATCTTTCATGAAAGGTTTTCAAAAAGGTAAAAGTAAGAATAATTTTTAAGAAGTAGGAAAAAATCCACAACATTGGATAATTTCCTACTATTAATAAAGAAGTCAAAAAAGAAAGGGGGATATTTTATAGCCTGAGCAGGATCCTTTAAGCTTGATCGAGCAAAAATGAAGACAAAAAAAAACACCTCCTAAAGAAAAGAAGGTGTTTCAAAAATTTTAATTTATTGGGATTAGACAGCTTCTGTCGTTTCTGTTTTTTCCTCTTCTGATTTTTCAGAATTATCCACAACATTGAATTTCTCCAGTTGCTCTTCTTCTCCCGTAAAATAAGGGAACACATCTAAGATTGGAGATTCGGTTATTGAAGGAATAGTGTAATCCCCCATAGTATCTGCCATTACTTTTGTAGTGTTCTCAAAAGCCTCTTTTATGTCATTGGCCTGCACCAGTAAGTAAATATTGGTTTTTCTTTCCTTCCCGCTCTCCTCATCAAGTGCTACCAGGGAAACCTTTGACTTGAACCAGCGATCGGAATTTTCAAAAGGATGAACTTCCGAAAAATTTGCCATCTTTAAATTCGTGATCCTGAATTCTTCACTGGTATACGCCTTCATTTCCTCAGTGATTCGTGATTCTGCTTCGGTATATGACACCGCATCCAGTAAATAGGTGTCTGTGCTCACTTTCTGTTCTCCCGTTTCGTGTGTTTTTCTGTATTTCACCTTACATTCATACCAGGTTACGCTCATATCTCAGTCTTTTTAGGGAGCCAAAAATATCATTTTAGAAAGGTCATGGAGAAGAAATTTTGAATTAGATATCCACAATTTTCTCTGTACCCTTGAACCGGATTGGGAATCAGGTAATTGTAAAAATCAGATGATTTATTCTGAAAAACCTATTTCATAAAAATAAATGAGGCTGTCTTCAATGTCCTAATGTTTCAACCTGAACTTGTTTCAGGTTCTTTTTGTTTCTGACAATTTGATTTATAAGATTCAGAAAGAAGTTATAATAGCTTTTTTGACAGCCTCACTCTATCAATTATGGGGACAAAACTAGATTTGGTCCCGTATCTCGTACATGATTGGCAGGGAATACTCAACTGCAACAGGTTTATCCCTTTGCCTGCCGGGAATCATTTTAGGTAAGAGCTTAACTACCCGCATTGCTTCCTCTTCCAGTCTTTTATTAGGTCCCCTTGCCCGTATATCGGCAACATCACCGTATTCATTGATCTTGAAGACCACAAAGATCCTGTTCATCCCGGTGAGCCCCAATTCTTCACTAATTCTAACATTAAAATGTTTTCTTACATGGTCATCAATTTTCTCGGACATGCATTTCTTTTGATCGGCTTTGTTTTTAAAATTTTCACATCCGGGAAAGGTGGGAATTTGTTGAACTACCATAAAAGGAATTTTTTCAATTTCCTCCTCCTCCTCTTCGTAGGCAATTTCTTCTACCTCAACTATTTTCTCAATTTTATCATCCTGACTACTTTCAGTGGACCGGATTTTGGTTTCCTCAACTTCTATTTTGTCTTCCACGACCTCAATAACTTCGGGCATTGGAGGTGGTGGAGGCGGCGGTGGCGGTGGAGGCGTATTTAGTTGTGTAATAGGAATGTCTTCCTGCTCAAAATCTGATACCTGGACCTCCTGATGATCCATTTCCTCATTCCCGTAAAATTTCCATTCCAGGCCAAAGTAGGTAAGACCAAGCATTACCACCAGGCCCACCTGGAAAAAGATCATACTATTTCTACCCAGATCTGCCTTCGGATTTTTTTTGATTTGCATAACAGTAGATTAAGAAATTAGTAACTACACCATTATATTGGGAGGGTCTCTCCTCAAAAAGTCTATTTGTAAGCTCTCTTAATCCATCGATATTTCCAGACCCGGGATAGCTTTTTGATCCCGCTTCATACAAAAGAGAGAAGCGTTGGTTCTTCCTGATCTTTCTCAAAAATCCTTTATTAACCAGCACATTAAAGGTAGAAACTACATATGATCCAAAGAATGATATTTGTCATATCCCTCCATTAAGATGAGCCAGCAGAAATAAATGATGGACAAAAAAAAGGACCCGGCTCTCGCCGGGTCCTTTTTATAATTTGAGTATTTTCTTCTTTTTTGTTCCTCTGTTGGCTTTATGGCTTTGGCGGAAGATCAAAAGCTTCGGCCTGGTGTTCGAAATGTCCGCGATGAGAACCATCACAAAATGGCTTATTCGCCGATTTTCCGCAACGACAAAGACTCACTTTGTCCCTGCCACCTAAATCATAGGTATTATCGTTCTTATCTACAATTTGAAAGTCTCCATCAATGATAAGAGAGCCATTGTTATTTACCGTTATTTTCGTCTTTGCCATAATTGATTGTTTTAAATGCTAATATAGTTTCGTTTTCTAATGATGACAACAAGAAAAAACATAAACTGAGAATAATTTTCAAATTCATCTTCTACAGGACTTTCAAAAAAGAGAAATATTGAAGTTTTTATTCCGCGAGAAGGT
Organism: Salinimicrobium sp. TH3; assembly: GCF_026676115.1. Lineage (GTDB taxonomy): Bacteria > Bacteroidota > Bacteroidia > Flavobacteriales > Flavobacteriaceae > Salinimicrobium. Next base: position 114,644 of record NZ_JAPONB010000006.1, read on the forward strand.
TCCGGCTTAATAGAACCATTTCCAACCCAACACCAATTATCGGCTTATATTCCGATAACCATTATTATCGGGCTATAAATCGATATTTGGATATATCGGCTTAAAGTGCGATATTTCCAATATGATAGCAGTTATTACAGGAGATATAATTAATTCCAGGACAGAACCGGCGGGGCAATGGCTACCTGTGCTCAAAAATACCCTAAAGCAGTACGGGAAAAATCCCGTGCACTGGGAAATTACCCGGGGAGATAGTTTTCAGCTTCTGCTTTCTCCAAAAATGGCATTTTATGCTGCTCTTCAAATAAAAGCCGAAATTAAACAACTTCGGGATCTTGATGTAAGGATGGCAATAGGCATTGGTGAACAGGACCACAAGGCCGAAAAAGTAAGTGAATCCAACGGTTTAGCATTTGTTCGTTCAGGGGAATGTTTTGAAAATCTCAGGAAACAAAATTTAGGAATTATAACGGGAGATCCTCAAAAAGATGAAGTTTTAAACCTGCTCTTTAATTTAGCCTTGCTTACCATGAATAATTGGAGTTCTACCGTAGCCGGGACTATAAGTGTTTTTCTGCAAAATCCTGAAAAAAGTCAGACGCAACTGGCAAAACAATTAAACAAATCCCAAAGCAGTTTAAGTGAAGCCTTAAAACGAGGTGGCTTTGATGAGATAATGCAACTTGAGGCTTTCTACCGCAACCAAATTCATAACTTATGACAGCACTTGCCCTAAAATTATTGCTGGCCCACATGTTAGGAGATTTCCTGTTGCAACCAGATGGCTGGGTGGCCCAGAAAAGGCATAAAAAATATAGATCTCCCCTGCTCTACCTGCATATCTTTGTTCATGCTGCTGCAATGTTATTGTTGCTAAATTTTGATCTAAACTTCTGGATAGGAATAGTGGTTATATTAGTAACACATTATTTAATAGACCTTCTAAAGTTAACTCTGGAAACAAATGCTAACAGAGGTAAATTATTTGTTCTTGATCAATTGGCACATCTACTGGTCATTATGGGAGTTGTCTACAGTTACTATCCTTTTCAAATTCAATGGACAGGATTTTTTGTCTCTGCTATTGTACTTTTCCTCATTTGCCTTGTGTTTTTAGGACCGGTCTCGGCGATTATTATGAGATTATTAATGAACCGCTGGGAATTACCCGAAGACAGCGAAGAAGATTCCTTGCCCCAGGCAGGAAAATACATTGGGATGCTCGAGCGCTTTTTGGTGTTTGGTTTCATAGTTCTTCAGCAATGGCAAGCCATAGGATGGCTCATAGCCGCGAAATCAATTCTGCGGTTTAGTGATCTCTCCCGGGCGAAGGACAGGAAACTCACCGAATACGTCCTTATAGGAACCCTCCTTAGCTTTCTTATGGCGATTATCACCGGAATGTTATATCTCTACATCAATCAGAAAATTTGATTAAAAATCCCTATTTTAGAAGGGATGGAATTTTTCATGTCAAATACTGCCCTGGGCTACGCACTAATAATGGGTGCCGTCCTCATAGCCGTGATTATATACACGGTTATTAAGCTTAGAAAACAGGCAGGAGAAGCTGAAAAGAAGGAAAAAGAGAAGAAAGACCATCATCATTAGCAATTAACACAATTAGCTAAAAACCACTTATAATCTCCAGATAACATTCCATATTAAAATTCCCAATTAACTAATAACCTGCTGATTCTGGCACAGTTGCTGCGGATATATCTGAAAAAATTACGGAAAACATTTAGACACTTCCTTTCCGGTTTAAAAAAATCTGCTTATGAAAATGAAGAACTTCCCCCTGTTGTTAGTTTTATTTGCTTTTATTTTTACTTCCTGTTCTAAAGACGATGAGGCTCTGGAAGAAAATAATAGCACTACTAATCCGGAGGAAACTACCCAGGAAAGTGAGCTTGAGATTGAGGAGTTTATTTATGCAGGTATGAACGAAATTTACCTGTATAAAGCCAATGTTCCTGTTCTTGCCGATACATATTTTGATACAGAGGAGGATAAACTGGATTATTTGGCAGGTTTTAGTTCACCTGAATCTCTTTTCAAAAACCTTAAATTGTCCAGCGATCGCTTCAGTTTTATGACAGATGATTACGAAGCCCTGGAAGAAAGTTTTAACGGCGTGAGCAGCAGTACCGCAGGAATGAATTTTGGCCTTGGCCAAATTAGCGGTACAAATAATTTATTTGGTTTCCTCCAATACGTTATTCCCAATACACCTGCAGCCGATGCCGGCCTTACCCGCGGAACTGTTTTTACTGAAATTAATGGGCAAAAGATCACCCTAAATAACCTCGAGTCTCTACTGGATACCGATTCCTTTACAATTAATATCGGAAAAGTTGAAGGTGGCACTATTGTGCTTACAGATGAGACTGTTACTCTAAATTACGCGACCTATACTGCAAATCCTGTTCATTTGGTAAAAACCTTTGATGTAGATGGAACCAAAGTGGGTTACCTCATGTATAACAGCTTTATAGGAAACTTTGATGATGAACTGAATATGGCTTTTGGAGAACTTAAGTCTGAAGGAGTTGAGGAACTCGTTCTTGACCTTAGATATAATGGAGGTGGCGATGTAGATTCGGCCGTAGATCTAGCGAGCATGATCACGGGGCAGTTTGAAGGAGAAGTTTTTATGCAGGAAATTTGGAATGAAACTTACCAAACCTATTTTGAAGAAAATGCCCCCGAACGTTTATTAAATCTATTTGACAGTAAAATTAGAACAGGAGAGAGTATCAACAGCCTTAAACTTTCCAAAGTTTATGTATTGTCCACTGCAAGTACAGCTTCGGCCAGTGAACTTATAATTAATGGACTTGAACCATATATTAATGTAATACAGATAGGGGAAACTACCACAGGTAAATTCCAGGCTTCAGTAACATTATACGATAGCGAAGATTTTTTAAAAGATTCCGATATTAATAAAAACCATACCTATGCCTTACAACCTCTTGTACTGAAGTCGGCTAATGCCAACGGAAAAACCGACTATTTCAACGGACTGGATCCTGATGTTGAACTGGTAGAAAACATCAACAACTTAGGTGTTTTAGGAGATCTCAATGAGCCTTTTTTACAGGCAGCCGTAAATCATATCAAAGGAATTTCTCAAATTGGAGCCGATGCAGCTCAGCAAAAAAGACCTGAAAGCAACCTGAAGATCATAGGAGACGGGGAAATGTTTGAACCAACTTATCAACGAATGTATCTAAACAGGGTTCCCGAAATTTTTAGAAGAAAATAATAATGGTTAAACGATTTTGAAAAAACCTCCCAATCCGGGAGGTTTTCTTGTTAAATTAAAATTCATTTTTCAAGAAATTTTCTCATCTGGAAATTCAATTTCCCCACTTTTATGTGGAAAGATTCATCAACTTCCTGTTAACCTAAAAAGGGAATAAAAGAATTTTCCGATTAAAAAATTGCCAAAATTATAAGCAAATTTCAATGCAAGAAATTACCTACAAACCCCAAAACTTCAGGAAATACGCAGCATCATCAAAATAATTTTATTTCCATTTATAATTCTGAATTTGGTTTCCATCAGGGAGTTCTAATCGCACTTTTAAAAATTGGAACTGCAATTGCTTCTATAACTATAACTAAAAACCACACTTATGAAAGGAAGAGAAAAGCGTGTAGACAAAAAGTTGCTTTTAGAAACATATCTTTCCCAAATAAACTGGGACTGGCTTTTCCTTAAAGGGCAATTGATCTTTACGGCAATTATTTGCCTTGGAACACTCGGATTTATTATATGGTTTTTGAGATGAGGTCACGATTTCTACGTTGTGGGTTCAGATATCTTTTTCTGAGTTTAATTCCCCTGTAAAACAATTGTTAAATTTTATATTTAACTGAAACAAAGCCCTTTAGTTTTCGTCAATTAAATACAAGCTGCCCCAGTCTGGATTTTAATCGACAGGTCATGAAAACGAAGGGAACTTTTTGGGAACGAGATGAGTTTCATACTTATCGCAAATTTATCAACCGGGACTCCTGGTTTTTAAAATTACAGCTAATCTTTAGCTTACTTGTGCTTCTGGGCGTGGTCCTTTATTCAGTTTTTGTTCATCAACCTGTTTGGCTTTAGACCTCAAAACACACCTCATCCACATAATATTACAGTTCAGCAATATATAATTCTGTAACAGCTGTACGCTGCTCATCTTTATTAAAATTTTAAAAAGATGAAGCAGATATTCTTTCTCCTGATTTTCTGGAGCCTCTCCTCTCTCCATGCCCAGCATCAAATTTCCGGAAAAGTAACCGACAAAAACGGGCAGCCCATTGTGGGTGCGAATGTTTATCTGGAAGAAAGTTATGACGGGGCCACCACCAATTCAATAGGGGAATTCACTTTTCATACGTCGCTTGAGGGGGAGCAGACCCTTATTATTTTTATAGCCATGAGTGCTATCTCAGATATTCTAACCTATTCAAATATGCGACTGGAAGTAAAACTCAATGGTTATACCGGGGAACAAATTATTGTGAGCAGGGAGCGGGTAAAAGATTTTAAAGAGTGGCTGGGTTAACATAAGACAAATAGAGGCCTGCCCCTCTACACCTGATTTCTTTTTAACCTTCCACAGATATAAAGGCACAATGGAAACAGGCAAATAGCCGTCTTTAAACAATAAAGTTCCTTACCGGTTTCAGTGCTTCCCCTGTTCTATGGAAAGCCTGAAGAAATCATCCACCAGCCGCCGACAAACAAAGTATAAGAAATGATCATGAATTAACCTTCTCCAGGTTTTAATCATTATCTATTAGCCTCCCCCTTTTTGATTGCAGGAAAAGCATCCTAAACTTTTCCCAATCCGCTTTATACTAAAACTTAATTAGCTTAGCTTAAATAAGTTAAGCTATAATGCGCCCCCCGATAATAACAATCCCAAAAAGGAAGTAATGTCAATAACTAAAAAAGAATTTGGATCCTCTGCCCAAAAGCCAGATATGAATAAGGCCGTGATCCCAAGACCTGTTCTTAGTACATTGGATGCTTTTGCCCTTATTGTTGGAATTGTAATTGGAGCGGGAATCTTTCGTACTCCGTCCCTAGTCGCAAACAATGTTGCATCTGGCGAAATGATGTTATTAGTTTGGCTTTTGGGAGGCGCAGTATCTATAATCGGAGCCCTCTGTTATGCCGAACTTACCACCACCTTCCCCAATACCGGTGGTGATTACCATTTCTTAAAAGAAGCATTTGGTAAACGCACAGCTTTCCTTTTTGCATGGGCAAGGATGAGCGTGATTCAAACCGGCTCAATAGCCCTACTGGCTTTTATCTTTGGGGATTACGCCTCACAGATCTATAAGTTAGGCGAACACTCTGCGGTAATCTACGCAGCTGTACTTGTTATTGGCCTCACAATGATAAATATTGCAGGTATAAAAATGGGCGCAGGAACTCAAAAGGTCCTCACCACATTTGAATTGCTGGGTATCTTAATGATCGTTGTGGTAGGATTATTTTTGGTTCCTGAAGCTTCAGCAACTTCCTATACTTTTAATCCGGATTCCGGTAATAATAATTCGTTTGGACTGGCCATGGTTTTTGTACTGCTTACTTTCGGAGGATGGAATGAGGCCGCATATATTTCTGCTGAATTAGGTAAAGGAAAAAGAAGAATCGCCATTGCATTAATTGCCGGTATCCTGGTCATCACTTTAATTTATTTCCTTGTAAATATATCATTTTTGAGAGGTCTGGGACTGGAAGGTATGGCCGACTCCAACGCAGTAGCGGGAGATCTTTTAGGAGTGGCATTTGGACAAATGGGAATAGTTATAATTTCCCTGCTAGTGGCTATTGCTGCCCTTACTTCGGCAAATGCCACAATCTTCACCGGAGCACGATCAAATTATGCCCTGGGCAGGGACTTTAGGGTTTTTTCTTTCCTCGGAAAGTGGAAGAGCCGGTTGGCAGGTCCTGTTAATGCATTTTTACTCCAGGGTGCCATCGCTCTTGCACTCGTGAGTTTTGGCCTCTTCTCCCGAAGCGGGTTTGAAACCATGATAGAATATACTGCCTCTGTTTTCTGGTTTTTCCTGTTGCTCACAGGAATTTCTTTATTCATACTTCGTAAAAAAAGACCTCTCAAAAAAAGACCTTTTAAAGTACCTCTCTACCCCGTCCTGCCCATTATCTTTTGTATTAGCAGCGCCTATCTCCTCTACTCCAGTGTTGTATACACCGGTTGGGGAGCACTGGCAGGAATTGGAGTTTTAATCGCAGGAGCCATCATCTTGCTACTCAAGCCAACTGTTGCCGAAAAGAAAAATCGTGATAAGAAGAAGATCTAACCTAAAACGTCATCCTATGAAAAATTTAATAACAATCATAGTATTTCTAATCCTTCCCTTTGGAACTATAGCTCAGGATGTGATTTATGTGCCCACACGCGATACTGTTGTCAACGCAATGCTGAAGCTCGCAAAAGTAGAACCTGATGATGTGGTATATGACCTGGGAAGCGGTGACGGCCGAATCGTAATTGCAGCAGCGAAGAATTTTGGCGCCCGCGGAATTGGAATAGACATTGATCCACAAAGAATTTCGGAATCCAAGGTGAATGCAAAAAATGCTGAAGTGACAGGCAAAGTAGAGTTTATTGAAGCCGATCTATTTGAATCAGATTTTAGAGAAGCTACTGTGGTGACCCTTTACCTGCTTAGTCATTTAAATGAGAGACTTAAACCTATTTTGCTCGAACAATTAAAGCCCGGCACCCGCATTGTTTCTCATGCCTTTGATATGGGCGACTGGAAACCTGACCGGGTTGAGTTTGTTGACGGCACTACCATTTACTTATGGACCATCCCTAAAAAGAAATAAGTACAGGAAAGAAGCTTTGTGAAAAACAATGCGAATCCTTCCCGATAATCTATGCAATAGAGCTAAGGATGAGTATTCTGATTTTACTTAATCATTTGATTCGGCATATTTCCTGAAGTTTTCAAGGATTGCCTGCCACCCGTCCCGCTGCTGTTGTATGCTGTTTTCCTGTTCGGGATCAAAAGTTTCCTCTATGAAAGTAGCATTTTCAACAGGCTTGAAGTGAATGCTCACCTCCCGGCCGTCATCCATCCTGTATCTTATTAATCTGTGAGGCTCCACCTCCTGGTATTCTCCCGAAAAATCAAAGCCCTGGCTTCCATCTTTGGCTTCCATTCTATAATTGAACTTTCCGCTTTCTTTTAAATCATTCTCTGCAGAAGGGGTATGCCATTCGGGCGTGGCAAAATTCCACTTTTTGATATGCTCCGTTCCGGTCCACAGCTGCCAGACTTTTTCCACCGGCAGCGGCACCAGGGTTTCTACTGTGATTTTTTTGGTTTTCATAGTTCTGGTAAATTTATATAATACTGATAATAAGCACCTTAAATTTACAATAATTAGTTTTTGTCAACTGGGAATTCCCTCCTTTTTTTCGAAGAATTCAAAACTATTCAAAAGCCCCTCTTAAGAGCTTTTCTGATCTGGAAACATCATTTTTGAAGCCTTAAATCTCTCCTTGTTCAAAAAGGTTCTTCCGTTTCATGACAAATTCAGGTGAAGGTCAATACCTTCAGGTGAGCGGGAGCTTTATTGTAGTTTCCACTCCGGTGCCTGTACTTCGATTTTTAATTTCGAAGCTGTAGTTATTTCCGTAGAGATTTGAAAGCCGGGCATCAATATTGTCCAGGCCTTTGCCCTTCTTCAAAAGCTCTTCTTTGCCTGCACTAAGACCGGCACCATCATTAATAACCTTAATGATGAGTTCATTTGCTTCCGCATAAATCCTGATGATTACTTCAAGATGAGTATGTTCATAGGAATAGCCGTGTTTTATTGAATTCTCCAGAATAGGCTGCAACAGCAATGCAGGAACCTTTTTTGACATTAGGCTCTGGTCCACTTCTTTGGTGATAGTGAGATGATCTGAAAATCTTACATTTAAAATATTCTGGTAATATTCTAAAGTGCGTAATTCCTTTTCCAGCGGAATAACATTTTCGTCGCCGCTGTAAAGGATCTCCCTTAGAAAGTCACTGAGATCTGCAATAGTATCCTTGGCTTTTTCCTTATCAAGATCGGCCAGAACGGCAATACTATTAAGGGTATTGAACAGGAAGTGCGGCTGTAATTGAGAAGAAAGCATCTTCATTCGTGTATTTACCAGCTGAGTCTCCAGTTGAGCCCGGTGATGCTCCGCCTCCTTTACCTGTTTCACATAGTAATAGGTGTAAATAATGAAGGTCATGGCAAAGTAGATGAGAAAATTGAGATCCACCACTATCATGAACCGGGTAAAACTTTCTTTAACCTGATATTCTTCAATGGTAAATAATCCCGTTAAAATGCTATAGAGATCAAAAATAAGTCTGATTATAAAACCTATGAGAATAGAGCAAACTATATGGATGGAAATGATCTTCACCCAGGAAAAATTCCTGTGGAGGAAACGTTTAGTGCTAATTGCAATAATGGTCATGTAGAATACCACGACCAACCAGTCAATAAGGATATTATTCACAAGGAAATCGTACCAGGGCTCATGCCTCATTTCGGGGAAAGTCACCCGCAGGTAAGCCGATTTAGTGATATAAATAATATTAAACAGGCCGTAAAACCCGGCCAGTAATAGGATCAATTTGAAATCGATATATTTCTTGAGTTTCATATTCTTAGATTCCCAGTCTTTCTAGAAATTCCTTTTTATTTGATTTGCTTATATGAAGAAGCTTGCCATCATTCATGCGGGCATCCACTTCAGAATATTCTGAATGTACGATCTCCTTTACCTGGTCAATATTGACAATGGTAGAACGGTGAATTCTAAAGAAGCTTTCCTTCTCCAGTTGCTCTTCAAGATTACTTAGAGATTCCCGCAGCACATACTTTCCTGAAGTTGTATATATCTCTGCGTAATATCCAGATGCTATAATGTAAAGTACATTCGCGGGGTCGATAAGGACAGTTTTGTTGCCTTGCTTAACCGGGATCTTACTGGCAATTTTTTCTGTTTTGCCTTCTAAGGAAAAGATCCTGAACATCTCCCTTATCCTTTTTTCAAAAAGCTCATCGGCTTCTTTTCCACCGGTTTTCAATACTCTTTCTATGGTTTTAAAGAATCGTTGGTCTTTAAAAGGTTTTAGAAGAAAATCAAAGGCTTCCACATCAAATGCACGGGTAGCATAATTATCATATGCAGTAACGAAAACTACAATGGGTTTTGGCTTAATTTCCACTTTTTGCAGCACTTCAAAGCCATTCATATCTTTCATGCTGATGTCGAGAAAAATAAGATCCGGATGTTCACTATTGATCCTTTTTATTGCAGTTTGCCCGTTAGAACACTCCCCAATAATTTCAATATCGGGAACATCCTCCAGAAGATTAAGAATCCTTCTGCGGGCCAATTCCTCATCATCTATAACGAGTGCTCTCATAACTGCGGAATTTATTATTCCAATTTAATACATATTTGTTTTGATTTCTTCTACTTACATGTAAAAACCATCAGGCCAAAAAGGGCGCCTGATGGTATGGTGTCATATCCTCACCTTTTTTAATTGCTCGCAATATCTGTTACGCTCAATGGTGCTTGTAAAACTATCCTTTTGCGGTCTTTGCCGTTTTCAAGGTTGACCTTGTAGTAATCTTTGGTCACTTCGCCTTTTTCACCCCGGGTAATACGAATATTCTTGGTCATTGCCCAGCCTTTATGGTCGCGATATAGATCTTTTCTTAAATTATAAGGTAAAAGTGTATTCTTAAACCTGGAGTTGGTTTGAAGCAAAGTTCCATCTTTATCAAAATCGGCTATTAATTGACCTTTTTGACTAACAAAACTTACTTCATATCTATCGTACTGTTCGGGCTTTAATTCTGCAATAAAATCATCAATACTAAAGTAGTTCTCCATAAAAGCCAATGGATCTTTTTCAAATTCCCCGACTACAGCTTCTTTAACATTAAATGAAAAACTATTGCCGTTGCGTTCCACACTTGAAGCCATTGGGGCAAATCCCACTTTTGCTTCCTTGAGTTCAGTAAATTCCTGTGCATGGCTTGTTCCTAATGCCAGCAGTACCAAATAAAAAATTACAGTTTTCATAGCTTTAAGTTTTAGAGTTATTATACCCCCGAAATTAAGACGCTAATCCCTTATAAATCAGTAAAAAGATGTGAATAACTAAAGAGAAGTAATTATGAAGGCGATATATGATAACACACTAACAATTAACCTGTTGTACATAAATAATGCTATTCACATCAGGTAAACAGGTGTTAATATGGCATTTTTGGAGATTCACCGCAAAAAGAATAGAAAAAGAAGAAGCCGCCTCTTCTACAAACAACCCGGTTACCCTACATTCCCGAGTATATTTAAGAAAAAAGCGGCCTTTCTAAACTGCTAACTAACTATATTAATTTAAGATCTTTTAAAATTCCAACTAAATGTGGGGTTGTATTAGCCCCAAAATCTTCCCGAAGTTCCTTTAGCCTTTTCTCTATTGAACTCCTGCTATTGGGTGCTATCCTGCGACCTTTAAAATCTTCCTGGATTTCTTCCTGTGTATGACCTGTAGCAATGGCTTTAAGAAGTTCCATTTCCCAGTCTCCAAGGATCAACAAATTGTTTTCCTTTAGGAGGTTTTCAATGCGCACAGAATTATATTTCCCACTATTTCTTACAGTTTCGATGGCTTCCTTAAGATCCCTCATTCCATGTCTGTCCTTAGATACAAAACCATCTATATTTCCCGAATCCCAAAGATTACGCACAATTTGTGGGTGATCTTCAATGGTATTTACCAAAACTTTCAAACTAGGATCTTCTTTTTTAAGTGCAGATATTAATTCTCTGCCTGAAGATAACTTTTCTGTGCGGTGATCATTCTTAAAGGAAAGGTCACAGATGAGAAGATCAAAAGGTTCCCCCATTGTAAGAGCCTTTTTGGCAAGGAGCCAGGCTTCATCACAATACTGCGCATGTTCCACCTTTGGCACACCAAGATCCCTGAGCAATCCCGCGACGGCGAGATTAATGCTGTCCATATCTTCTGCTACCAGAACTTTTTGAAACATCGCTATTTTTCGGGGTATTCCCACCTTATCAATTTCTTTGAATCAAAAATAAAACAAAGAATCCGGGTTAAATTACGGTTTTCCGTAATTTGCTAAAATAAATGTAAATCCTCCAAAAATTTCGGCTCAAGAAAAAGCTAATTCTTATCTTGTAAGCTGGCGTAGGAAAAAAATCTGCAAGAAAGCATGTGCAGGTTTTAAAAGGTTATCCTCAAAAATGTATCTTTGAACAGCCTATTTTAACCAACTATATGAATATTGCCGAAATAGCTGCTTACCTCCTGAGTATTTTAATCCTGGTTCCTACTGCAGCATCGATAAGCAGATTTGATCAATGGTGGATCAGAGATTTTGATTTTCCCCGATTACAGATTAGCATCCTCATTCTTGCTGTTCTTATATATAGTGCCGTGGCTTTTGATTTTAGTTCCATATGGGAGATCATAATGATTGTTCTGCTGGCACTGAGTTTCCTTTACCAATCGGTAAAAATTTATCCCTATACATTTTTTTCTTCCAAACAGGTGAAAATGTACCATGGTCAAGACGTGGAAAGACAGATTTCTATCCTGGTGAGCAATGTGCTTACTACCAACACCCGTTACGACAAACTTATCCAGATAATAATTCGTGAAAATCCCGATTTGGTGCTTACCCTGGAAAGTGACAAGACCTGGGAAAAGGAGCTACAAGCCATTGAAGAGGAATATCCCTATACGGTTAAAATTCCTCTCAAAAATCTCTACGGAATGCACCTCTACTCAAAACTTGAACTTGAGGATATCGACATCAAATACCTTATTTCAAAAGAGATCCCTTCCATTCATGGGAAGGTGAAGCTGCGTACAGGAGAGAAGATCAATATCCATTGCTTACATCCTAAACCTCCTAGTCCATCTGAAGATGATACTTCTACCAACAGGGATGCAGAACTTTTGCTGGTTGGAAAATCAATAGACGGGGACAATTCCACTCTTGTCTTTGGAGATCTTAACGATGTGGCCTGGTCAAGAACTACGAAGCTCTTTTTACAATTGAGTGGCTTACTGGACCCGCGTATTGGACGTGGCTTCTATAATACCTTCCACGCAGAATATCCAATATTTCGCTGGCCCCTGGACCATGTCTTTCACAGCAGCGATTTTATGCTTCTGAAGTTAAAAAGGCTGGAGAAGATGGGATCTGACCATTTTCCTATGTTCATAAAGCTGGTTTACCAACCGGAAAATGAAAATGCCAACAAAGAATTCGAAGAACCTGAAGCCGAAGAAGAAGAGTGGGTAGAAGAAAAAATTGAAAAAGGCAAAAATTCTGAAGCACATTGAAAAATGCCATTTTAGGCAACTCTGTCCAATCTGGTTATTCAGTTTAACAGAGAACCTTGAAATACTCCCCCTCTAAAAGGTCATTTTTGACGCCTCTTATTTTGTGGTAATTACAGGTTCCAGCACCTCCCAAACATTTTGGGCTACAATGTCATAACCCTCTGCGGTTGGATGAATCCCGTCCTGTTGATTTAAGTTGGGATCTCCGGCTACGCCCTCTAATAAAAACGGGATAAGGTAGATATCATTTTCTTCTGCCAGTTGAGGGAAAATCTCACGAAAATCTGTAGTGTATTCCGGTCCCATATTGGGTGGGATCTGCATTCCGGCAAGGACGATCTCCACATCGGGGTTTTTCTCTCGTACTGCATCAATTATTGCCTGCAGGTTTTTGCGGGTCTCCTCCACCGGAATTCCGCGTAGCCCATCATTAGCTCCAAGGGCCAGAACAAACACGTCTACATCCTGGTTAAGCACCCAATCGATCCTATTTTTACCGGCAGCAGTAGTCTCTCCACTAAGTCCAGCATTCACCACTTCATATTTGAGCCCCAGGGAATCTATTATCTTCTCAATTTCGGCCGGGTAACCTTCAGCTGGATCCAAACCCATGGCAGCGGTTAAACTGTCCCCAAAGAATAAAATCGTGTTGCTGTCTTCTTTAGAATTTTCAGCTTCATTTTCAATTTCCGAAGTAATTTCGGCTTCAGCCTCTTTTTCCTCTTTGGCAGTTTCTCCACAGGAAGTTAAAAACAGGAGTGTCAAAAATGGCAAATACAACAGGTTTCTCATAGCTACTGGCTTGAAGTGGAAATCATTTCTTATTTTGCTTTTTTTGAAAGCAGATTTAAAGATGACAAAAATATTAAACGTGCGCAACCTGGAAAAAAGTTATACCAGCGGTTCCAAACAGCTCACTGTACTCCATGATATAAGTTTTAATGTTGAAGAAAAGGAAACTTTTGCCATTGTAGGTCCTTCGGGCAGTGGAAAAACGACTCTTTTGGGCCTTTGCGCAGGTCTTGATCGTCCAGATACCGGCAGCATTGAGCTCTGTGGCACCGAACTAAGTTCCCTTTCTGAAGATGAACGGGCAGTGCTGCGTAATCAAAAGGTAGGTTTTGTATTTCAGGATTTTCAACTGCTTCCAACTTTGACTGCATTGGAAAATGTTGCTGTTCCCTTAGAATTGCAGGGCGCTAAAAATGCTTCGGATGTTGCAAAAGGTTTGCTTGAAAAAGTAGGTCTTGGCGGCAGATTTGAACATTATCCTTCCCAACTTTCGGGCGGGGAACAACAGCGGGTGGCTGTAGCAAGGGCCTTTTCAAACCGGCCTTCCATTCTCTTTGCCGATGAGCCCACAGGAAACCTGGATGCCGAAACGGGAGAGAAGGTAATTGAATTGCTCTTCGACCTCAACAGGGAAGCAGGAACCACTCTTGTCATAGTAACACACGACCTTGATCTTGCAAAAATGACACAGCAAATCCTGCGTCTCAAAGGCGGAAAAATAATAGAGACCCATGAGCAGCACTAAAACAAATACCTCCTTCATGTGGTTATTGAAAATGGCGTGGCGCGACGGCAAAGCAAGTGGGCGTAAGCTTATCCTGTTCATGGCTTCGATCGTATTGGGAATAGCTGCCGTGGTTTCAATTCAATCTTTTGGAGAAAACCTGAAGGATAATATCGCCCTGCAGTCAAAAGCCATGATGGGAGCCGATTATAAGATCGACCTGGACAAGGCCCCCACAGAAGAAGTTCTCTCTATTATAGATTCCCTGGGTGGCGCCCGGGCAAGGGAAATAGGCTTCACTTCAATGGCTGCCTTTCCAGGAAATGACGGCACCAGGCTGGTGCAGGTACGGGGAATCGAGGGCGAATTTCCCTTTTATGGGGAACTGGAGACTGTGCCCCGGGAGGCAGCACAAACCTATCAACAGGAAGGGAAAGCTTTGGTCGATGCCACATTAATGCGGCAGCTGGGACTTAACCCGGGTGACAGCATCAAAATTGGAGAAGTTACCTTACCTATTGCCGGGGCCTTGCGTTCCATTCCCGGCAGTAATTCGTTTTTTAGCTCTGTTGCGCCACCTACGGTCCTACCCTACAGTTTTATTGAAGAAACAGGGCTCATACAAACGGGAAGCCGCATTTCCTATGATTATTACTTCACTACACAACCGGGAACAGACCTGGAGCAACTGGACGAGGTTCTTGATCCCCGGCTGGATAATCTTGAAGCCGATCTTGACACACACACCTCCACCAGTGAACGGTTGGGGCGGCGTTATGATAACTTCGGAAAGTTTCTGAACCTGGTAGCTTTTGTCGCATTGCTACTGGGTTGTGTGGGAATTGCAAGTGCAATAAATATCTACATCAAAGGCAAACTAAAGGCTGTTGCTGTTCTTAAATGCCTTGGGGCGACCAGGAAACAAACTTTTATGATCTATCTCCTCCAAATTGCCGGCATGGGATTACTTGGTGGAATTATAGGTACCATTGCAGGCTTATTTTTACAGCAACTCTTCCCATTACTACTCGGGGATCTGTTACCTGTAGATATTGAAATGACCTTTAAAATCCAGATCATTTTATTAGGAATTTTACTTGGGGTTTTCATGGCGGTGTTATTTGCCCTTGTACCACTTATAGGGACTTTATACGTCTCCCCTTTACAGGCTCTAAGGGTGCAAACGGGAATCAATAAGAAAAAAGGGAAAGCAGAATTAGCAGTTCTTGGCGGCATTTTTCTATTCATCCTTCTCTTCTCCTATTGGCTTCTGCAGGACTGGAGATACTCTTTGGCCTTTGTACTGGGAATTGTAGTAACCTTTGCTATACTTGCAGGGATCGCCAGATTGTTCATGAAAGTGATTCGGGAAAATTTTCCAACCGGCTGGGGATTTCCCGCAAGGCAAAGTCTGCAGAATTTATTTCGTCCACAAAATCAAACGCTCACTTTGGTGCTGGCCATTGGAGTAGGTACTTTTCTAATTAGCACCCTCTACTTTACAAAAGATGTTTTACTGGCCGAAGCCTCCATTGACGCACAAACCGATAGTCCAAATATGATCCTTCTTGATGTGCAGGCCGGGCAGGAAAAAGAGGTGGAACAAGTAATTAAGAACAGTGGAAATCCTGTTCTGGATGACATTCCAATTGTTACCATGCGGGTTCAGAATATAAACGGAAGAACCGTAAACCAGATGAGAGAGGATTCAACATCGGGGATTAATCGCTGGGTTCTCAATCATGAATTCAGGGTGACTTATCGTGATTCGCTTACAAATTCTGAAGTACTTTCCTCGGGGGATTGGATATCTCAAGTGGATAACACAAACCTCATCCCTATCTCTGTAAGTGACAATTTTGCTGAAGATGCGTTGGTGAGCGTGGGAGATCGCATCTCTTTTAATGTTCAGGGGGTGGTAATGAATACCGAAGTCCGCAGTATAAGAACTGTTGACTGGAGCCAGATGCAGCCAAATTTTTCCATTGTTTTTCCAAAAGGTGTTTTGGAGAATGCTCCCCAGTTTAGGGTGATCACTACAAAAGTTCCCGGGGAGGCTGCAAGTGCCGCCCTCCAACAGGAATTGGTAAGGCTTTTCCCCAATGTTTCGATTCTTGACCTGCGGCAAATAATTACTGTTATTGAAGACCTTCTTAATAAAATTGCCTGGCTTATTAACTTTATGGCCTTCTTTAGCATACTCACAGGAATAATTGTTCTTCTCGGTGCTGTTCGCACCAGTAAGTTTCAGCGGATCAAGGAGAGTGTTTTACTGCGAACTATAGGCGCTCGCAGCAACCAAATTTTAAAAATCCTTGCACTGGAATATTTTTACCTGGGTGCACTTGGAACCTTATCGGGAATCCTGCTTTCTTTACTAAGCAGCCAATTACTCGCATGGCTTTTGTTTGATACTGCTTTTGTACCTTCTATTTTTCCATTCCTGGTAATCTTTCCTGCTATTACTATACTGGTAATGTTTATTGGCCTTACTAACAGCATAAGCGTAATTAAAAGTCCGCCGTTGGAGGTTTTAAGGAAGGAGAGCTATTAAGCCTGCTACCAAAGGTGTGGAAAATGGCAAAATTTTGCTTCCTTTCCCCACCTTTGGTAAAATCAATATAAGAAAGTCTGGATCATATAATCCCGTTATTACCAAAAGCTATCTCTTTTCTTATTTTCCTTCTTTTGAAATCCCGAACTTTGAAAAAACCTGAAATTTCTATGTCTCAGAACAAAAAAAATACTTCTTATTCAATATTAGAACTCGCCAGTGTTGGCTTGGACTCCTCTATTCACCAAACCTTTAAGAACAGCCTGGATCTCGCGCAGAAAGCTGAAGAAATGGGATATCACCGGTTTTGGCTGGCAGAGCATCATAATATGGTTAGCATAGCCAGTTCAGCTACTTCAGTTTTAATAAGCTATATAGCCGGAGGCACTAAAAAAATAAGAGTGGGTTCCGGAGGAATCATGCTACCTAATCATTCCCCGCTCATAGTTTCAGAACAATTTGGAACTCTGGGTTCACTTTATCCCAACAGAATAGATCTTGGACTTGGCAGGGCCCCCGGAACAGATCAGGTCACTGCACATGCTATAAGAAGTGACCGTATGCAGGCAGTGTATAAATTTCCGGAGGAAATAAGCCAGATCCAGCAATATTTTTCTGCAGAAAACAAAAGATCCAAGGTGCGGGCTACTGTAGCTGAAGGCGTTGATGTCCCAATTTATATTCTTGGTTCCAGTACCGACAGCGCACATGTGGCTGCCGAAAAAGGTTTGCCTTATGCGTTTGCAAGTCATTTTGCACCAGCCCAACTTTTTGAGGCGCTAAACATCTATTACAACAAATTCCAGCCTTCAAAATACCTTGATAAGCCTTATACCATTGGGTGTATAAATGTAATTGCTGCCGATACCGATGAGGAAGCTGAAGATATTTCGACCACCCTCATAAGAATGATGTATGGGGTAATGACAAATAACATGGATTATATGCAGCCTCCAATTAAAATGACTGAAGAGTTACGGGAGCTGGCAGCAAATCCTGCTTTTCAAAGAATGCTTAAATATGCATTTATTGGCAGCAAGGAAACTGTAAGGGAGCAAACTTCAAAATTCCTGAAAGAAACCGGGGTGAATGAAGTTATGGTAGCTTCTCATATTTATAATCATAAGGACAGGTTAAAATCGTACAGGATCTTTTCAGAAATAATGAAAGATCATAATATGTAGTAGGTCTCTTTTTACTTTAAAGTGTCAAATATGCAATTACACCTTTACCAGATAAACGCCTTTACAGATCACCTCTTTAGTGGTAATCCTGCCTGTGTGGTACCGCTTTCAGAATGGCTTCCCGATGATCTACTTCTAAAAATTGCCAGGGAAAATGCTGTTGCCGAAACCGCATTTTTTGTCGATAAAGATCATAGTTTTCACTTAAGATGGTTCACTCCGGAGATGGAGATGGACCTGTGTGGACATGCTACTCTGGCAGCTGCTCATGCACTTAGGGATATTAGAAAACATCAGGGCAAAAACATCATTTTTGACACCCTAAGCGGCGAGTTAGTGGTAACTGCCGAAAATGGGAGCTACACTTTAAACCTGCCTGCAAGAAATCCTGGTCCAACCGTACTTCCGGAACTATTAAAAAAATCCCTGAACATTCAGCCACGGGAAGTACTTAAAGCACGAGATTATGTGTTGGTTTATGAAGATGAACAGGAAGTGAGAAATATTGAAATCAACCGCACTTACTTTGATCAACTTGAACTTGGAACCGGAGGAGTAATAGTCACTGCCAAAGGTAAAGATTGTGATTTTGTATCCCGTTTTTTCACCCCCAAAGCTTCAGTTTTTGAGGATCCGGTAACTGGTTCTGCTCATTGTTCCCTCACTCCCTACTGGAGTGAAAAGTTAAATAAACAGGAGCTGCAGGCAAGGCAATTATCTCAACGCGGCGGGCGCCTTTTTTGCAAAAACCTGGAAGACAGGATTGAAGTGAGAGGGAGTGCCCGCACCTACGCTATCGGTAAACTGTGGACGGAGTAAATCTTTATAATGTTTCGTCCCTCTCCTGCAAGAAAAAGGAGCCGGGAACAATAATTCAGAAAACTGAATAGCTGATAAAAGATCTAAAGATCCTGGTCTGCAATATCCTCCTGTAGCAATAGTGCCGCACAAAGTGCAGAGAGCAATAACCTTTCTGAAGGGTCTTTGGTATGTAGAAACACCTCTCCGTTATCCACTAAAGAAACTGCCGCGACCGATTCCCCTTTCTTATTGAAGATCTCATATCCTATGGCTCCCAAAAGACTCTTTTTCACTCCTTGTTTAGTCTTCAAATGCGTAATAGGCTCCAGGGCATAAAATTCATTTTCTGATAGGGCAAAGAAACCGGAATAATCCTCAGGAGTAAACTTTGCTGCCTGATTATCGAGTAGCAACTGCCAGGGCTTAACCTCATCATTCAAAAAAATCTGCAGGTAAAAAAGATTTTCGGAAAAACCAGAACCTCCAAAAAGGTCTTCCAGAATATTGATTACAGAATTTGGGTTATCCCCTATTTGCAGGTCTTCAGCATGAAATTCGGAAACAGCGTAAACATCGGCAACATTTCCGGAGAAATCTGAGATCGAAAAATAAAAAGACTGGTCACTGTTTGCATAATCCATGGCGACAAGGTTAGGGTAATCTGGATCAGTGATTTGTCCGCTTATAAGGTCTACTCTCGTATTACCGCTACGGGTCCAGGAGCGCTTAATTTTTGAAGTTTTGTAGTCACCAAAGCTCAATTTTTGATTTATAAGTAGTCCCTGCCGGCCTTTAACAGGAAAAGCAGTAGTTTCGGAAACCGACAGTGCGGGTTTCATCGGGGTGCATGCGTACACCAGGAAGGCCAACAACAGAAGGATATTTTTTTTCATAAGATCTAAAATATTATCTAACACGAAGCAGCAGGAAAAATGTTACATTTAATCAACTCTTTTGACTACCTTAAAACTAAGCCACACTACTTTTCTTTTCCTGATCTGCTTTTGCTCCCTTTACAAAATACATTTTCATCATTCCTTTATTCTTCACCATAATCTCTCCCCTGTAGTCACATTCAAATTCATCCTCAATGAGATGATAAGTATTCTCGGATATATTGATCCTCCCCGTTTCTGAACAGGATTCCATCCTGGCTGCAATATTCACCGCATCTCCCCATATATCATAAGCCCATTTTTTATTGCCTACCACTCCGGCCACCACAGGGCCCGAGTTTATCCCAATCCTTACCTCAAAACGAATCTCTTTTCCTGGCTCTTCCTTACCTACAAATTCTATCATTTCACAAGCCGCAGCGACCACGCGGCGGGCATGATCTTTAACAGCAAAAGGAACTCCGGCTGCACACATATAAGCATCCCCCACAGTTTTTATTTTCTCAAGGCCATGATGCTCGATTATTTCATCAAACTTGGAAAAATAAAAATCTACCCTTTTCACAAGTTCCTCTGGCGGAAGATTTTCGGCATAATGGGTGAAATCCTTGAAGTCTGTAAATAATATGGTCACTGCTTCAAAACGTTTTGCACGTACCTTTCCGTTTTCCTTTAATTCCATAGCCGTTTCCTGAGGAAGAATATTGAGTAGTAAACGATCTGATCGTTGTTTTTCCCGTTCAATGATTTTTTTGGTCCTTCCTATGTACCTATTTCGACGATAGAGCCCCAGAGCCAGGAGCATAATAAGGAACAAGGCGATAGCGGTAGCAATAACAATGTTGCGCTGATTACTTTTTTGTTCGTTAAGTAAGTCAACTTCGGTTTGTTTTTTGGCTATTTCATAATTCGTTCTAAGGTTTGCCACTTCCTTTACAGAAGCAATATTCTCAATACTGTCTTTATATACCACGTACATTTTGTAGTGGTCGTAAGATTGCGGAATATTACCTGCTTCTTCGTGTAAAAATGCAAGTTTTTGATGTGCCCCCTGCAGGTCTTCTTTTAAACCATTGGCCTTTGCTGCTTCCAGGCTCTTATCTGCAAACGCTATTGCTGCTTCCAAATCTCCCTGTCTCTGGTTGATTTCAGAAAGTGCAGCATAGAAATCTGTTAGAGCATTATAATCCTTCACTGGAAGAAGAATGGCTACCGCATCATTAAGTTGTGTTTCTGCTAAATCATATTGTTCCATAGCGGCATTGATCCTGCCAAGATTCCCAAGACTATAGGCTTCATAAATTTCACGGCCCACCTTTTGAAAAATGTCTCTTGCCTTTGAAGTATATACAAGTGAAGAGTCTATAGCCCCTTTATCAAAAAAGGTATCCCCCATGTTATGATAGGTTGCCCCTACCATTAAAGTGTCTTTAACTGCTTTGAAAAGATCTATTCCCCGGTTAAAATAAGTAGAGGAAAGGTTAAGATCACCACTTTCGGCATAGGCATTCCCTATCTCCACATAAGAACTTCCAAGCTTATTTTTGTTTTCAAGTTCTTCAGCTAATTCTGCACTTTTATAAAGGTGCTTAAAAGCATTGCTATAATCTCCTTTATAACGCCAGGCAATCCCCTGGTGAAAATGTGCAAATTGAAGCTTCTCCTTATTTTCAACCGGCTGTGCCTTTTTAATAAGAAGATTTGTGTATTTAATCGTGCTATCTGGCTGTGTTGCCGAAGAAATTATATCCTTAAGCAAATCCAAATTGTATCTTTCTTCTGAAGAACGATACAATTTGGTTAAACTGTCAAATTCAGATTTCTCCTGCCCCACTATGGTATAACCAATGGAGAATAAAAACAGGAAAGAAATAAGAATCTTTTTGATCATCTTGAATCCGAATTACTTTTGAGCTCCATCTGTATCTTTGGGTCCACTTCAAATTCGCTTTTTCGTCCTTCAATTCGGAACCGGACAGAATATGGTTCCTGGCCATCAATGTGTTCCCCTTTGACCTTTCCAACCTTCACTCCCTTGTTTCCCTGTTCCGGCCCCACACTGTCAAGAAGCTTCCATTTGTCTTTCCCGTCCTTAGCAGTGACCCCGGTAATTTCTATAACATCGCCGGATTCCTCATCTTTGGGTTGCCCTTTCCAGTAGACCTTCATCCCCGGACTTATGGTAGAAACATAATCCATAGGTTTTCCAGGTTTCTGGGGAGGATCATCCCTGTCATCTGAAAAAACAACCTTCTCATCAATATTTCTTTCATTAATGTTTTTTGTGTCCACCGTTAAATAGATCCAGGTATTTTTAGGTGACTTACCTTTTTTTGCTTCATTCTTTTCCATTATTTCCAATAATTAGTTAATTAACTGAATATTAAGGTACTAAAGAAAGCTTGACTTTTAAATAAAATTCGTTGAAGTGCCGTAAATCATGCGAGAAATATCTTCTCCTGAAATAAATTCGTACATTCTGAAGTAAAAAGAAGATAATAATTTACTGATTACTAAGTGTCAAAGAATTTTATTTCAAAAAAAATGTTAAGTTAGAGGATCCTCCCTACAAAAACATTTTGAACATATGGTATCTAAAAACCCCATTAACTGGCGATCCCTGTTTTCACTTCACTCGGTGGTGTATTCCCTGTTGGGAATATTTGCTGCGATGATCGCGCTCGAGGGATTCATGCTTCCAAATCACTTTTTAGACGGGGGTGTTACGGGAATCTCCATCGTAGTAGAAGAGATGCTGGGTATACCTTTTACTTATTTACTTGTTGCCTTTAACTTACCCTTCTTATACCTTGGATATCGTAAAATTGGAAAAACCTTTGCCCTTAGGGCCCTGCTTTCAATACTTCTACTTACCGTCCTCATGCATTTTATTGAAATTCCAGCTGTTACCGAAGATAAAGTCCTTATTGCCGTTTTTGGAGGGTTCCTTATAGGATTAGGACTGGGATTAGTAATCAAAGGAGGTGGTGTACTGGACGGCGTGGAAATTATGGCTGTCTACACCACGCGAAATTCAGCATTTTCCACTTCTGAAATCATCCTTGTTTTTAACGGTCTCATTTTTTTGGGTGCCGCTTTTGTATTTGACCTCGAAGCAGCCATGTATTCTTTTTTAGTATATTTTACTGCCTCTAAAACTACAAGTTACATTATCGATGGTTTTGAAGAATTTACGGCCTTGACCATAATTTCGAAGGATTGCGAAGATGTAAAATCCCTTATAGTTAATGGCTATGGTAAGGCAATAACAGTGTATAAAGGGGAAAGAGGTTATTTACCCGGAGCCTATGAGGTTAAACACGATTGTGATATCATTATGACCATTGTGACCCGGCTCGAGATACACAGAATTAAGGAAGCTACCCTAAAAATAGATCCTAATGCCTTTTTCTTTGTTCAAAGGATCAAAGAAGTTAAAGGCGGAATAGGAAAACAAACCGCAAAAGACCCTTTTGAAGACCATGTTCGAAAAAATCTACAAAAAAGTGATGTCCAACCTGGAGAGTAATCTTCCTTCCTGGTTGTACTATCACTCACCTGCCCATACAAAGTATGTGCTGGAAAAATCTATTTTCCTCGCCCAACAGGAAGGAGTAACAGGCCGTGAACTTTTCCTTATAAAGGTTGCAGCACTTTATCATGACCTTGGATTTGTGAAAGGCAGGGATAATCACGAAAAAAGGAGTTGCGAAATGGCTTCCGAAGAATTACCGGAATTAGGTATTACTTCAGAAGAAGTTCAGAAGATCTGTAATATGATCATGGCCACACAAATTCCTCAAAAACCAAAAAACCTTTCAGAAAAAATTCTCGCCGATGCCGATCTTGAATATCTTGGCACTAACAACTTTTATGAGATAAGTGAAAAACTATATAAAGAATTGCGACACAACAGACCAGAACTTACCAGGCAACAGTGGAATGAGATCCAGGTGAACTTTCTTTCTGGTCATACCTACCACACCAAATATTGCAAAGTGCACTGTGAACCAATAAAGGCTGAGCACCTTGCAGAATTACAGGCGCAGATAGAAAGTTAATCCTTAAGCCTTACCGGTTCTACCATCCATATTTTTTCAGCGTAATCTCTTATAGAACGATCTGATGAAAATTTACCCATCCTCGCAACATTTAAAATAGATTTTCTTGTCCATTCTTTTTGATCCTTCCACAGGCTAAAGACCTCTTCTTTTTTTGTACAGTAAGAATCGAAATCTTTAAGTAGTTGATAAGGATCCTGCTGGAGTAAATTTTGATAAAGGGGTTTAAATAATTCTGTGTCCCCATCGGCCATTTCACCCGAAATAAGAAAATCCAGTACTCTTTTCAGGTTTTTATTTTCATTGTAGAATTCATAAGGCCTGTAACCATCACGTCGTGTTTTCTGCACTTCCTCTGTAGTTTGTCCAAACAGGAAGAAATTTTCCTTTCCAACTTCTTCAAGGATCTCCACATTGGCACCGTCAAGGGTTCCAATGGTAAGGGCCCCGTTAAGGGCAAACTTCATGTTTCCTGTACCCGAAGCTTCCTTACCAGCCATAGAGATCTGCTCAGAAAGATCGGCAGCAGGATAAATTCTCTGGGCCTGTTTGACATTGAAATTTGGCAAAAAGACCACTTTCAGGTATTTATTTACCTCTTCATCGTCATTAACAAGTTCGGCAACTGCTGTAATAAGTCTTATGATAAGTTTAGCCATAAAATAACCCGGAGCAGCCTTGCCTGCGAAGATAAAAGTGGATGGCGCTATATTTTCTGTTCTTCCATCTTTGATCCTTAAATAAAGATCAATGATGTGAAGCACTTTAAGATGCTGCCTTTTGTATTCGTGGATTCGTTTAACCTGCACGTCAAATAACATAGTAGGATCTACTTTCACTCCTGTGCGTTCCTCCAGTAATCCCGCGAGAATCTTTTTATTCCAGAGTTTCACATCTCTCCACTCTTGCTGGAAATCCTCATCTTCTGCAAAGTTTTCCAGTTCCCTGAAGCTTGTGAGATCTGTTAGCCACTCCTGCCCAATCTTTTCAGAAATTATATCTGCTAAACCGGGATTACTCACTGCCAGAAAACGACGATGGGCGACCCCATTGGTAACGTTGGTAAATTTTTCGGGCCATAGATCGGCAAAATCATGGAGCACCTGTGATTTTAAAAGCCGTGAATGTAATTCTGAAACTCCATTTACTTTGTAGCTTCCAATAGTTGCCAGGTGGGCCATTCTTACAGAAGGTTCCCCGTGCTCATCGATAAGAGACATTCTCGAAATTTGATCTCCACTATAGCCTTTATGCCTTAGTTCATCAAGGAAACGACTATTGATCTCATAGATGATCTCCAGGTGTCGTGGAAGTATTCTTCCCAACAGCGTTATAGCCCATTTCTCCAGAGCTTCGGGCAGCAGGGTATGATTGGTATAGGCAAAAGTTTGCCGGGTGATATCCCATGCCTCCTCCCAATCAATTTCGTGTTCGTCAACCAAAAGCCGCATAAGTTCGGCAACGGCGATGGAAGGATGAGTATCGTTGAGCTGGATCACAAATTTTTCATGAAAATTTTCCAGTTTACGCCCCTGCATTATATGAAGGCTTATCATGTCCTGCAGCGAACAGGAAACAAAGAAATATTGTTGTTTGAGCCTCAACTCTTTTCCCGAAATATTTTCGTCATTAGGGTACAATACTTTTGTAATATTTTCGGAACGCAGTTTCTTCTCCACGGCACGATAATAATCCCCAACATTATATACCGAAAAATCAAAGGATTCTATAGCTTCAGCTTTCCAGAGACGCATAATGATCCCGTTACTTTGATATCCAAGAATGGGGGTGTCATAGGCAGTACCCTTAATTTCAGATTCCGGCAACCATTCTACCTCGTACCTGTTCTTTCCATTGGTACCATGCTCTGTTCTTCCGCCAAATTTGACCACATAAGAAATTTCGGGACGCATAACCTCCCAGGGATTGCCATTATGCAACCACTTATCTGTAGTCTCTACCTGCCATCCATCCTTTATTTCCTGTTTAAAGATCCCGAATTCATAGCGAATCCCATAACCAATAGAGGGTATGCCTAAAGTAGCCATGGAATTCAAATAACAGGAAGCAAGCCGGCCTAAACCTCCATTCCCCAATCCAGGTTCTCCTTCCTGCTCCAGAAGCTGGTCAAGATCTAAATCCAAATCTGCCAAAGCTTCCCTCGTCTCATCTACTGCCTCCAGGTTAAGGAGGTTGGTTCCCAAATGGGGACCCGGGAGATATTCAGCCGAAAAATAAGCCACTCCACGTGCATCCTTTTGTGCAAATTCTTCGGTGGATCTCACAAATTGCCTTAGGGCTCTGTCCCTTATTGTAAGAGCCAGTGCAGTGTAAAGGTCATTATCTGTAGTTACGGCAGGCACCCTCCCCAGGTGGTAAAAAAGCTTCCGCAGAAAATCTTTTTTAATATCTTCTTTGGTTAATCCAACCTCACTGGCCTTTGTTCCTAATGAAGCAAAATAACTTTCTATTGATCTATTGTGGTCTCTCATAGTTGCTTTTTTTAAAAAAATAAGAAAAAAATAAAAATCAATAACACAGATCATTACTTTATAAGATAATTTTATGACTTATAAATGTTCCTCACCTTCATAAAATGTCATTTCGGGAAGTAATTTTTTTATTTAAATTTCACGAAAGCAGCCGCCAAAAGCAAGGTCTCAAAAATGCCATTTTCAAGGGCACCTGTCAGGTATTCTCTTTAGGAGTCATGAAGAGCTTTTTCTCCTTGATCATCTGGGTAGTTTTAGGAGGTAACATTTCTTCCCATCCGGGTCGCCCTTCAGCAATCATTTGATGCACTTCCCGTGAATATATTTCAAGAATTTCGGGGTCATAATCGGTGATATCCACTACCCTGCCGTTATCTTTAAAGAACTTGTAAAGCTCTTTCATTCGAGGATGCACCTTAAGATTTTTACTTGTGATGATATTTCCGGTTTCAGGATCTTTTAAAGGATGCAGATAGACTTTTAGATCCCTGAAAAAGAGTTTTCCAAAGGCTTCCAAAATACCTCCACTCAGGTGCCGGTAATATTTTTCGTCAAAAAGGTCTAAAAACGTGTTGACCCCCATGGTAAGCCCCATTCTCTCGGCCGTGTATTGGGAAAAATACTCTACAACCTTATAATATTCCTGAAAGTTAGAGATCATTACCATTTGCCCCAATGAGACTAGTAGATCTGCCCTATCCAGGAAATCCTTTTCGTCAATATACCCTTCAGTCCGGAGATTGGACAGAGTTATCTCAAAAATGACTTTAGTTTTATCCTTATTTACCTTCTTTTCGTTCAGGAACAGTTTAAGGGACTGCTCGAACATGTTCATATTCACCTTGGTAACCGGCCTAAAACTTCCGCGAAGGGTAAGAATGTTCTTTTTGTAAAGCTCATTTGCGGGCAGGACATTATTCCCGGAAGGTTCAAACATCACCGCCTGTGTCATCCCATTCTTTACCAGTTGCAGACTCATAAGGCGGTTATCGACATCTTTAAAAACCGGACCTGTAAAGTTGATCATATCGATCTCTACCTGGTCATTGTTAAGATGATCGTACAAGTGCTTTAGAAGTTCCTTTGGATTATCATACTGGTAAAAGGCGCCATAAATAAGATTGGTGCCCATTGTTCCAAGAGTTATTTGCTGTAAACCTGCATTGTTTTCATGAAATTGCAAGTGGATAATGATCTCACTGAATTCTTCTTTAGGGTGAGTTTGAAATCTAATTCCCATCCATCCATGACCTTTATATTTCTTGGCAAAATCAATGGTCGCTACTGTGTTGGCATAACTAAAAAAGAGCTTCTCTGGATGTTTTTCCCTTAAGATCCTTTGCTCTAAAAGGTCTGTTTCGTACCTCAACATGCTCTTTAGCCTTGCCTCTGTTACGTACCTTGCATCTTTTTCTATTCCATAAATGGCATCACTAAAATCCTTATCATAAGCACTCATGGTCTTGGCTATAGTGCCTGATGCGCTACCTGCCCTGAAGAAATTGCGCACAGTTTCCTGCCCGGCGCCAATCTCTGCAAAAGTTCCATAAATGCTCTCATTGAGATTGATGCGCAGAGCTTTGTTTTTAACAGAAGGAACCGGATCAAATTCTAACTCATCTTTATCTCTAAATTTCATGTTCCAATTTTTCTTGTGATTTGAATTTAAGAATTAAATGCGGGTTGAACGTATATTTATAAATACATCTTCTAATAATCATGTGGTTGTTCCCTAAATGATCTTGATCAATCCAGAAGCATTACGTGCCCTATATTTTCTTACACAGCGAATAGGAGAAATCTTGAACATTTTTAAAAAATATTGACTATTTTTCATTTCGGTGATACCGATTTCCCTTTTGCTTTCCATAATTATCCAGATAAAGTTATCAAACGATCTCTGATATTCAAGTCACGGAATTTAAATTTTTCCCTGACAAATAGAAAAGTTTCTTCCTGAAATATAAAAATATGGGTGGGGTCTTTTTTATAATACCAGTTCCCAAACGGGATTTCGGGATAAATATGAGTCATACATAACAGTTGCCCTCCCGGCCGAAGCATTGATTTCAACAGCTCAAATTCCTCCGCAGGGTTTTGAAAGTGCTCGATTACTTCACAGCAGGCTATAAAGTCATAAGTTCCCTGCAGAAGTTTGGGAAATGGGAAGAAAAAGGGATCATAAGCGAATATCTTATATTGAAGATCTGAAAGTAATTTTGTAATGACCGGCCCGGTCCCGGCTCCAAAATCCAGTCCTATGTGTTCCAGCGGATCAAAATTTTTAATGACCGACTTTATAATAGGTGATACAAAACTCCGGTAACGGGGATCATCGACATCATTGTTATGTGTCAAATACCTTTCTCTTTCGGAAACTGGATCGAGGTAATATTCCTTAGCAACAAAAATACCCTTACAGTTAGTGCATTCCAGATACTCTCTTTCCGGCTGGGAATGAAAAAGATGAGCGGTGGAAAAACATAAAGGACATTTCATTGAAAAGAATTATGTTGCGCCTTCGTCGCAAGGTAAATTCTCTGTCATGGAAGCATAAGCAGGCTATTCGCAGTCTCACTTAATCTTCTTTTTGTTCAAAAAGAAGGATTCTTACCTACCTGTCGATAGCCACTTTATAAGTAGGATCTTCCAGAATATTTACCTCTATGATCTCATCTGCATTTTCCAGTAACTGGCGACAGTCACGACTTAGGTATCTAAGATGCAATTTTTTTCCCTGTTTCAGGTATCTCTCTGTCAGTTTATTGAGGGCCTCAATACCCGACATATCAACAACACGGCTTTCAGAAAAATCAATAATAACCTCATCCGGATCTCCCAAAATATCGAATTTCTCATTAAATGCAGCCACACTTCCGAAGAAAAGTGGACCATAGATCTCGTAATGTTTTACTCCTTTATCGTCAACGTATTTACGGGCACGTATCCTCTTTGCATTATCCCATGCGAATACAAGGGCAGAGATAATAACACCAACCAGAACCGCCAGGGCCAGGTTATGAAGTACTACTGTAACAAAAGTTACGAGCACCATCACCAGTACATCACTTTTTGGCATTCTGCGGAAGGTTCTCAAACTGGCCCATTCGAAGGTACCAATAGAAACCATGATCATTACACCCGTAAGGGCTGCCATAGGCAGAAGTTCAATAATATCTGCTGCAAACATTACAAACACAAGGAGCATTACTGCCGCTACTATACCAGACAGTCGGGCTCTGGCGCCAGATGAAACATTGATCAAACTTTGACCGATCATTGCACAACCTCCCATTCCCGAAAAGAATCCCGATAAGATATTGGCTGTTCCCTGCGCCACACATTCCTTATTCCCACGGCCACGGGTCTCAGTGATTTCATCAACAATATTAAGGGTAAGTAAACTTTCTATTAATCCTACTCCTGCCATTATTGCAGCATATGGAAAGATGAGGGTTATAGCTTCCCAGGTGAATGGCACCATAGGAATGTGAAACGGCGGAAAGCCCCCTTTGATGGATGCAATATCTCCTACTGTTTTTGTATCGATCCCTAATAAGGCTACTAAACCAAAAACAACCAGAATTGCGGCAAGCGAGGAAGGAAAAACTTTTGTGAGCTTAGGCAGTCCCCAAATGATCAACATGGTCACCAGGACCAGTCCGAGAAGGATGTAAAGGTTTTCCCCGGTCATCCACACAAGCTCGCCCGCCTCATTGACAGTCTTAAACTGGTCCAGCTGTGACATAAAAATAATGATCGCCAGACCGTTCACAAAACCAAAGATCACAGAATGCGGCACCATCCTTATAAGTTTTCCAAGCCTTAGTACACCTGCGAGGATTTGCAGTATCCCCGCTAAGATTACTGTGGCGAAAACATATTCAACTCCATGAGATATTGCCAGGGCGGCAATCACTACGGCCACGGCCCCTGTTGCTCCCGAAATCATACCGGGTCTTCCCCCAAAAAGAGAAGTAATTAAACCCATTACAAAGGCCGCATATAAACCCGTTAAAGGAGAAAGGCCGGCGATCATTGCAAAGGCAACAGCTTCGGGGATTAGGGCAAGGGCTACAGTAAGTCCTGCAAGGACCTCAATTTTATAATCTACTTTTTGTGAAAAATCAAAAAGATTAAAGAACTTTTTCATCTTAGGATATCGAAAAATTAGTAATTGAAAAGGAGCTCCCGTTTAGAAAAGGGAGAAAATGAGAAGGGAATCTTATCTCAGGGCGGAGTAATTGGCGAAATGGATATTTTTTTATTGCTCGTCATAAGAGCCGGCAAAAGTAGCTTTTTTTATTCTTTAACAAAACCGCACTCTCCTTTTTTGTTATAAAAGTTAACCGAAAAGGATTTCGGTTAATAAAGTTTAAATATCCTGAGAGTCAGAATGGAAAACAGAAAATGAAATTATTAAATGGTAAGATGAGAGCAAGAAATATTTCAACCCATTAATTATTATCCAGATTAGGTAATCGCATCTGGATGTGCAAAATGCAGGTTTTATTTAGTTAATAAACATAGAAAAGGGATTAAAATCCTTTTCCGGACAAAAATCCCTTTTTTAAATCTAAAATCCCTGTCCAGGATCAAGCCACTTTCATATCGGCCGGATGTAAAGTATAAAGCAGTTTATAATAGTCATCAACAGACTTCTTCCAGGTGAATCTCATTTTACGGGCGTTGAGACCAATTTGCTTCCAAATGGTCTTCTCATTTTCAAAGAAGTAAAGTGCTTCCTTAAAACTTTCAACCATATTATAGATTTTCTCGTCATAGGTTTTACCATCAAAAGCAAAACCGGTATGAACATGCTGAACGGTATCTTTTAATCCGCCGGTGTGGTGCACCAGGCAGGGTTGTCCATTTCGCATCGCAAGCATCTGGCTTATCCCGCAGGGCTCAAAGAGGCTGGGCATAAAGTAAAGATCGGAATCCCTGTAGATGGAATTCACCACTTGTTCGCACTGGGTATTTACAAAGATAAAATTCTTCCTTTTATAGCTAATCTCTCTAAGTAATTGTTCGTAATCTCCCGCGCCTGTACCCAGAAGGACGTAAATTCCATTGACTTCTTCCAGCCTATCAAGGATTTCAAGAAGAGCTTCGGGAGACCGCTTAAAAAAATAGAATTTCTGTTCGGTCAATCGTGCGACACTGGCACAAATAAAATTAGGTTTCTTTTTTAGGAATGGAACTACCTTTTCACCGGTATGAGCCAGGAATGCAGCTTTTTCCCAATCGAGTTCCTTTTGAAGTTGTTTAAATATAGCCGTGGCAATATTTGGGAACAAACGGTTCTTTTTCACAAGGGTTTCTGGACGATAGTCGGAGCCATTAAGGATCCCGTGAAAACGACCTTCCTTATCTGCCTGCCTCAAATCATTCTCCAGGCCTTCTCCTCCAATAAACTCGGGGGCATCGCTGGGAAGCAGGACATCCTGTTTATAAGAAGGGGAAACGGTATGAACGGCATCAGAGAACCTTATACCAATTGCCATTAAATTAAAACAATCATCATAACGTGGATCTCTTAAAGCTTCACGATCGAAATCCAGATTTGGGAACCATGTATTTAAAGAAGAGTAGTTATTGTCAAATGGGCGAATTCCCTGAAGAGCAAGATTATGAATACAGTAAACAAACCTGTTCTTTTTAAGGCAGGAATACTGGGGATGATAATTCTTTAAAAATAGTAAAATACTTGAATGCCAGTCGTGCAGGTGCACAATGTCCAGCTTCCCAAAATGTTTTTGTTTTATGGCTTCGGCAACGGCTGTACAAAATATGGTATATTTTATAACGTCACTATAAAATGGCTCCAGGGGATCGTGATGGTAAATACCACCGAGGTTACCGATTTCAATTTCGGGATGGTGGATGACGTAGTGAGTTATATTTTCATCTTCCTCTTTTGCAGGAACTTCGTAAAGATGTGCGGTATAGGAAATCCCCCTCAATTCAAGATGAAGTGCGGCTTTCAAAGTTCCATTTTCATGCAACCTTGAATAGGAAGGAACTACAACATGGACACGATCCCCACGCTCGGAGATCTGCCTTGGCACATCACGAATTACATCACCTACCCCACCAACTTTACAATTGGCAATGG
The DNA here is from genome assembly GCF_026676115.1 of Salinimicrobium sp. TH3. Lineage (GTDB taxonomy): Bacteria > Bacteroidota > Bacteroidia > Flavobacteriales > Flavobacteriaceae > Salinimicrobium. The sequence goes on from NZ_JAPONB010000006.1 coordinate 146,701, forward strand.
CGTCATTTTCTGAAGCTACAAAAAGGAAATTATTCATAGTATAAAACCCTTAAAAAATTATTTAATAAACTTAGACGAAAGTACCTTTTAAAGACATAACTAGCAGCATATCAAAAGGTTAAATTAGTATTAAAAAAAGGTTACTTCAAACGTTTTAGTCGCTAACACTTGACCTCACCTCTCAAAAATGCCTCTTGATGAATTTATTTTTCTTCAGAAAGGGTAGGAAAATTCCAAAACCTATTTTATTCGATTCCAAAATTCAATTAATCCTCCCTCTTTCCCTTCTACAGGATCATATTCGGGAATAGGAACAGCAGCAATATTCTTATCGGTTTGGGGCCTCTCAGATTCTTCCCCGGTATTCATATCATGGGACCTGCCTTGGGGATAAGCACCTACAACTGCAAAATCTTCACTCCCCAGGTTTTTATGTGCTACTCCGGCAGGAATTACAATAACATCCCCAGAAGAGACCTCCAGTTTTTCCCCTTTTTCGCCTCCAAGTTGTAATAAAGCAGTTCCCCGATACACTCCCAATACTTCATGAGTATTGCTATGATAATGGTGATAATCGAACACACCGTTTCTCCAGGAATTTTTCCAATTATTTTTGGAGAAATGTTCCTCCAGCCATTTTGCTCCGGGCTCTCCTTCTTTTGAAAAACAACCTCTGTAGATCAATACGGGGAATTTGCTGTTAGGGATGTTTCCATCGTCCTTAAAATATAATAACTGTGGTTTCATGGAAGCTTTTTAGGTTTATGCAAAAAGGTAGAAAATTCTCATGTATTCATGATAACGTTTGAGAAATTTTTTGTTGCGAAAATTTTTCAACATATAACGTTTGAGTCCAATAAATACAAGTGAAGGAACGAGTTTTAAAAGTTTGTCACAGCTTAAAATCACCTATTATTCGTAAATTTAATGAGACTAATTCTTCAGGGCTAAATATTATTAAAATGATAGAAACAAATAGCAATAAAGCATTTAACAAAATAGAAAAAGACATGCAGTTTCTTACCGACTGCTTCCAACAGGTTTTAAATAATCTGGGGGAGCATGAACTTGCAGGTCTCCTCACAAAACATGAAGACCTAAAAGATTCTTTTTCTACAAATCCAGCCCTGGAAGAAAAACAAATCCAGGTCCTAAGTATTTACCTGCAGCTCATGAACCTTGTGGAAGAAAATGCCGCAGTTCAATACCGCCGAAGGTTGGTTGACAGAACGGGAATGCAATCTGTAAGGGGCTCCTGGAGTGAAACTTTTCAACGATGGAAGGAACAGGGGCTAAAGGAAAATCAAATGCAGGAGATCATTTCAAAAGTAAAACTGATTCCCGTACTCACCGCCCACCCTACAGAAACAAAACGCATTTCCATTTTGGAACTGCACAGGGAAATCTACCTCAACCTTATAAAGCTTGAGAACACCTCCTTTTCTTTTACCGAGAGACAGGTTATTGCCGAAGACATCAAAACTCTGCTGGAGAGATGGTGGCGCACCGGAGAGGTCTATCTAAAAAAACCTACCGTGGAAATGGAACGAAGTAATGTAATCCATTATTTCAGTAAAGTTTTCCCGCAGGCATTGAGAAAAAGTGACATTCAGCTAAAACAAAGCTGGATCAACATGGGCTTTGATTCGCAAAACCTTAAATTTCCCAGGTTACAATTTGGAACCTGGGTAGGTGGCGATAGGGATGGACATCCATATGTTACCGCATCTGTAACAAAATCTACTCTCGAAGAACATAGAAAAACTGCGCTTCACCTCGTACAAGAGCGGTTGGAACACCTGGCTGCCGATATGAGCTTCTCGGGCATAAGCAATAAGGCTTCAGAACAGTTGCAGGAGGCAATTGAAAAAATGTCGGAAGCGTTGGGAGAAGAAGGAAGTAAAGCATTGGGACGCAATCCATACGAGCCCTGGAGACAGTTTGTGAGCCTTATTTTATTAAAATTGGATCATACCACCACAGGAAACGAACAGGAAAACACATTTTATAACAGGCCGGATGACCTTCTTGAGGATCTTAACATTTTAAGGAAAAGTCTTTTTGAAATAGGTGCAAATCGCATTGTTGAGGATCTCTTATTCCCGGTGGAAAGAATAGTAGAGTGTTTCGGGTTTCATCTCGCCCGGCTGGATATAAGACAAAACAGTGAATTTCATGACAAAGCCCTGGAACAGATTCTGAAAGTAACATTTCCCGATAAGCCCGAATTTAAAACCTGGAGCGAAGAAGAGCGGGTTAAATTTATTTCGGAAGAATTAAAGAGCGACCGCCCCTTTGCTACTGCAGGAAGATCTTTTGGGCCCGAAGCAGATAAGGTGCTGGATAGTTACAAAGTAGTTAAAGAACATACAGATAAGTTTGGTCCTCAGGGAGTAGGAAGCTTTATAGTTAGCATGACCCGCCAGCTTAGCGATCTACTAATTGTCTACCTCTTCTTTAGGGAGGTGGGAATCGACAGGAGAACATTCCAGGTAGTCCCACTGTTTGAAACCATTGATGACCTTATTGCCTCGGGCGATATTTTAGAAAGCTTTCTCACACATCCTGCATATTACAGGGAAAAAGGAAGGCCACAGGAGGTAATGCTGGGCTACAGCGACAGCAATAAGGACGGCGGAATTATTGCCAGCCGATGGAATATTTACCGGGCTGAAAAAAACCTGACGGAAATGGCCGACAAACATGATACAGAACTAAGATTCTTCCATGGTATTGGAGGCACCATAAGCAGGGGTGGCGGGAAATATCACCGCTTCCTGGAAAGTATGCCTTCGGGAAGCATGAGCGGGGAGATCAAACTCACAGTACAGGGAGAGACCATAGCTCAACAATTTGCCAATATGCTCACAGCTACTTATAACCTGGAAATGTTATTTTCGGGAACTGCTCTGCAAACCGGCAATCGTCTTCATCCTAAAACTAAAAAAGGATATCCCATTGATGCTCTACGACAGGTAGCAGAATATTCCAAAGAAAAATATCAGGAATTGATCGCACATCCCTCCTTTCTGGATTTTTACGGTGAAGCCACTCCAATTGATGTACTGGAACTAAGTAAGATTGGATCCAGACCTGCCAGGCGTACCGGAACAAGAAGCCTCTCAGATCTAAGAGCAATTCCATGGGTTTTTAGCTGGAATCAATCCAGATTTAATATTACGGGCTGGTTTGGAATTGGATATGCCCTGCGAAGGTTAAAAGCCGATAATCCGCAGCAATATGAGCAACTCCGGGAAGTTGCCCAGGAATGGCCTTTTTTGAGATACGTTTTGATCCAGGTAGAAACCAACATTATGAATGCCGAACCTGCTGTAATGGAAGCCTATGCCTTTCTTGTAAAGGATGAAAAAGTAAGAACGGAGATTACAGAAATTATAAAAAATGAACATCAAAAAGGACTTGAAGAAATTGGTGCCATGTTTGAAAAAGATCGGGAAGAACGAAGACAGAGCCTGCTCGACAATTTAAACAGGCGCAATGATGCTTTGATCTCCCTCCACCGTTTGCAGATTAAAAACCTAGAAGCATGGAGAAGAACTAAAGGCAGTACCAAAGATGAAGAACTGGTAACACATCTATTGCAAATAACCACCGCACTCGCGAGCGGATTAAAAAATACAGGTTGATCATTAAAGGTTCAACCGGTAAAAAATTATAGTGAGATGGTTTGTTTTTTTTACAGAACGAACCATCTCATTATTAATTAAAAACTGTCTGGAACGAAAGAAGCAATTGTTATTATCTCTAGCTGGAACTGCGACAGAATACATTTTTAAAATTTGCAGACCTTACAACCATTTTTGGGTAAGGCTAAAAACTATTAAGGCAAATAAAGTTATGTCTCCTTCACCGAAATGATCTTAACCGGGCAGGCTTTTGCTGCTGCTTCGCAGTTTTCTAATATTGAATGATCTGCAGACTTGAGTGTATGGAAACCTTTGCGATCAACAGATTTTAGCAACACACTCTTGCCGTCCTTTTTAGACATTTGAAATTGCCCGGGAGCCAGCTCCACGCAGTAATTGCAACCAATACATTTGTTCCGCTGCAGGGTCACAACTACCATTATGCCTCCACCATTTTATACAGTTTGTCTGAAAGTCTTACTCTAAAAGGAACTTTGATCGTACAGCTATCCCCTTTCCCGGCTTTTTCTGAAAGCATATCATTCACGAACATTTCCTCCAATTCAAATTCCTGCGCCCCGGTGCTGGGTCCCGTAACCAGGATCTTATCTCCCTTTTTAATATCATACGCCTCGATCTTAAATTCTGCTATTCCAGCTTTTGGATAATAGTGCACACCCTTTCCAACATAAACTTTCTTTTGACTAGCCTGAGAACCTGAAGTTTTACTCCACTCTCCCAGTTTCTGTCCAAGATAGTACCCGCTCCAGAATCCGCGGTTATAGACGGTGCTTAGGCGCTCCATCCAATCGGACACTTTTTCTTCGGAATATGTTCCTTCATACCAGGAATCGATAGCCTCACGATAAGCTCTGGTCACTTTTGCTACATATTCCGGAGCACGGCCACGACCTTCTATCTTCAAAACCTGTACTCCTGCTTCCATAACCTCATCCAGGAAATTAATGGTGCAAAGGTCTTTTGGAGACATCATATATTCATTATCGATCTCGATCTCAAACCCCGATTCCTGGTCGATAACCGTATATTTTTTGCGGCAATTCTGTTTACAGGCACCACGATTTGCTGAAGAATTGTGAGAATGCAGGCTCAGGTAACACTTTCCTGAAACTGCCATACAAAGTGCCCCGTGGCCAAAAATCTCAAGCTTGACCAGCTCTCCCGAAGGACCTTTTATTTGCTCTTTTTGGATCTGTTCAGAAATATTTTTTACCTGTCTAAGACTTAGCTCCCGTGACAATACCATTGTTTCGGCAAAGAGACTGTAAAATTTTACAGTTTCAATATTGGTTATGTTGAGCTGCGTAGAAATATGAACGTCAATTCCCATCCCGCGAGCAGAAGCGATCACAGCTTGATCACTAGCGATAACAGCAGTAATCCCTGCTTGCTTAGCTGCCGAAAGCAGATTTTTAATAAGTGAAAGGTCGTGATCGTAAACTATGGTATTCAAAGTAAGGTAACTTCTAACCCCTTTCGTCTCACACCTTTTAACTATTTCCGAAAGATCATCCATTGTAAAATTAATAGATGCCCTTGCCCGCATATTCAATTGTTCCACTCCAAAGTAGACAGAATCTGCTCCATTTTCCAAAGCTGCCTGCAGAGATTCAAAATTTCCTGCGGGAGCCATTAATTCCATTTTTCCTGGATCTTTTTTCATAAGCTGCTGCCAATAACATGGTGCCGGCGCAGTAATTCTACCCGGCAATTCTTTAGGCGGCAAAGAAAATGGCATTTTTGGAAGGAAAATATGACCTGGGTCATTTTTTATATATAATGAGAACTACGATCTTTTTTGAAGTAAAAATACTTACAGAATGCCAGGACCCGGAATTGATTTGACCAAAAATAACCGGTAAAACTACTTTCCGACCCGGTATAGTTCTTTAAGGTAAAAAGAATGCCGATTACGGTAATCCTGTAGTAATTTACTTACTAATTTTGAAATAGTTAGTAGAAACCCTTAGTCTGTGGAAGAGTACCCCCCTATTCTTCTTTCTAAGGGTTTTCTTTTCCCAGTATGGATGGTCATTACTACCTGGTTTATTATTTGGATAAGAAAGGCTTCATTTTGTCAATATTCTTTTTGTTTTAAAGCTTTGGATATAACTCCTGCTTCTTCTATAATTCCCGAAAAGCCAATGTAATTTTTGGCAACAGCCATTTCCTTGGGAAAAATCCTGACTATCTTTACAAAAAAGAAAATTAATGGGTGAATTTTATAATTTTTCAGCAAAGGACCTTCAAGGACAGGATTTGGAAATGAATGACTTTAAAGGAAAGGTGGTGCTTGTGGTCAATACAGCTTCAGAATGTGGTTTTACTCCCCAGCTGGAAGGCCTGGAAACATTATATAAAAAGTACAAAGATGAAGGATTGGTAATTCTGGGGTTCCCTTGCAACCAATTTGGGAAACAGGAACCCGGAGACGAAAAATCCATTGCCGAAGGTTGTGTAGTGAATTACGGAGTGACCTTTCCCATGTTCTCAAAAGTAGATGTTAATGGAAAGGAAGCTCATCCCCTGTTCAAATATCTTAAAACCGAACTGGGAGGAATATTAGGCAGCAAGATCAAATGGAATTTCACAAAATTCCTCATTGATCGCACGGGCAAGCCAGTAGAAAGATTTGCCCCAATTACAAAGCCTGAAAGTCTGGAGAAAGACATTAAGAAACTTCTGTAATCCTTAACCCTTTCAGGGTTTGGAACCCTGAAAGGGTTAAAGTGGGTAATCCAGAATAACAGGTGTCAAAAATAGCATTTTTGGCACCTCTTTTTATTACCGAAAGTTTCAGGAATACAAATGGGAACCCAGAAGGATCCAAGAGAAAAAGTCCTCTTTCATCCTGATGTGACCTTAGTCATAATCCAGGACAAAACTATCCGCTTTATTTGCTGAAATTATTTAATCATGACCCAGACCATAGATACTTCAGCATTACCAAAGGGACATCCCGTCAATATATATTCCGAAGAAAAAGAGTTGATCCAGGGGTTGGGAAAAGAATTTCTGGAAACCAACCCTGAAAAAGAAAATCAGAAATTCTACAACATCTTCAATCAGCTACAACAGATTGAGCGAAGGTTCGAGCGGAAGGAAAATCAATTATTTCCGGTACTGGAACAAAAAGGCTGGACAGAACCATCCAAGAACATGTGGTCCTTTCATGATACCATTCGGGAGCAATTCAGGATCCTTAGAAAAAAGTTGGAAAACCGCAATTTTTCAGAAGCTACACAAGATGCACAGTATCTGGTGAGCAGCATCTTTAGATTACTGCTGGTAGAGGATAGCGTTCTTTTTCCTAATGCCCTGGAGTTACTTACCCAAGAGGACTGGAAGCAAGTTCGAGAAGGTGAGGAAGAAATTGGGTGGATGTTGCAAACAGAACCTGCCTTGTTCCCCGAAAATAAGGAGGAATATGTTCACCCTTCCCAGGATCACACTAAACGCGAATTAACTTTTAACACCTCAAATGCAGCACATTATGACGAGGGTTATATGACTGTAGATCAAGTCAACCTGCTCCTAAGAACTATGCCTCTGGACATCACTTATGTTGATGAAAATGACAAGGTAATTTTTTATAATCGCGGAGAAGAAAGGGTATTCCCCAGGAGTGCCGGAATCATTGGAAGAGAAGTAAAATTTTGTCATCCTCCCAAAAGTGTGGGAACAGTATTAAAGATCCTGGAAGAATTTAGAAAAGGGACAAAAAATGAAGCTTCTTTCTGGATCAACTTTAAAGAAAGGCTTATCTATATAAGGTATTTTGCGGTGCGGGATGATCAAAAAAACTACCGCGGGGTCATTGAAATGTCTCAGGACATCACCGAGATTAAAAAGATCGAGGGGGAACAGAGACTGCTGGACTGGAATTAAATTACCTGAAAAAAGCACTGTTTTACGGTTTTCCTCAAAGAAGGTCTTTCTTTTTGATTTAGCTTTACCCTGTTAAATTAAAAAGATGGAATATTTTCTCACCGGTATTGCAGGAATTGCCTCTCTACTCCTTATCATTCTTTTGGTAAATAACAGAAGGCAGAACCGTAGGATTAAAAGAAATATTCAGGAAATTAAAGATTTTAAAACAGGTTCGGGAGATTCCATGAAGTTTTTTGAATAATTGGGTTTGACTCAATTATCTGAAAAAATTCCTTCAGAGAAAATTTATTTGTTTTCTCCAGGGGATTAAAATATTGGCATAAAAGCATTTTTCATATCTTTAGACTTAAGCTATTAAACTATTTTATATGAAAACTTTCCAGGTACTTCTTTTGCTCCTCTTTCCAACTCTTATTAATGCCCAAACCAAAGTCCTGCCTGTTGAGGTCCAGATCAAAACTGCCACGCTTGCCGCACCCGAGGAACTTAGGTCTGGTGTCATGGTTTATGGATATAATGATAAGGGAGAAATGGTCGTTTTACGTGAGGGCACAAATCACCTGGTATGCCTGGCAGATGATCCCGGGAAAGAAGGCATTAATGTCTCCTGTTATTCAAAAAAGCTGGAACCTTTTATGGCCCGCGGCCGCGAACTTTCTGCTGAAGGTAAAGGTGAAATGGAAAAACGTGTTACCCGAAAAAATGAAGCTGAAGCCGGCACTCTTACCCTAACCGATACTCCCGGAATGACCACAATTTTAACCGGAAGTGAAGAAAACTATAATTCTGAAACGGGAGAACTTACCGATGGACATTTTCGATACGTAATCTACATTCCTTACGCCACTGCAGAGTCTACCGGTCTTCCCGAAAAACCTTTCGCACCTGGAATGCCCTGGATCATGGATCCCGGTACACACCGTGCCCATATAATGATCACACCGCCAAAGAATTAATTAAAATTCAAAAAGACATCTGTGTCCAAAAATGGGCTGGGAACTACTTGCTTCTGGAACGGGAAGTGGCGAGCGGGGAACCTAATTACTTCCCCTCACCTCTGTCTCCTGTAAAGTTTTGAGCAGCTGCTTTGCAAATTCCCTGAAGCGGTAATTGGGATGTTTTGCTGCATCATTTAGGTTATCCAAACTTTCTTCATCAAAGGCATTTAACTGGTACAGGTATTCAAATGCCTTTTGCCGCAACTGGAACCGTTTGTGTGGCGCTGTATAACCTCTGAGTTCTTTAATATATTCCCCTTTTGATTCCATCTCAAATCCGGCGGTTGCAAGATTTAAAGCAAGCCAAAGTGTGCGAAGGTTTTTATCAAGAAACCCCTCTGTTCCTTCCATTTTTCTAAGGTAACGCTCCCTGTCAACCGGGAAAGACATCCACAAATTATAAAGCGCCATCTCCTGCGTGAGGTAAGAATCGTCATTTAATAGTGATTCATATTCAGTTTTTAACTGCTGTGGCACCTCTTGCAATGAAAAAGCAATGGCCTGGCGGGTGAAAAGGTTTCCGCTTGAAAATGCCTTTTTGTAGAGATCAGCAACTTCAACGGGATCTTCCAGCCCAAGTTGCAGTACGGCTTCCTGCCCCAGATAATCATTCACCGGAAAGCTAAGGGCTGTGCGAAGCAGTTGTCTTTTTTCTGAAATGGCAAGAGGTTTTGCCGCTGCCACTTCCAAATATTTCTGAATAAAAGGAGACCTTTTGAGAGATTCCAATGCCTCAGTTCCCTGAAAAGCCGATTGTTGCAACCAGTCTTTCACAAAACCTGAAAGATCCTGCCCGCTGGCAGCCTCCATCTCGGTTATAAAATCGCCTGTTGTGGCGGTCGAATATTTATATTTTTCCAAATAATTCTTCACTCCTCTGTCAAAAGCAGCCTTGCCAATCTTCTCGTTTAAAATATGCAAAGCCCAGGCTCCTTTTTGATAATAAGTAAGGGAACTGGCATATTTAGAAACTACCGCCTCTCCTTTTCCCTGGTCACTTAACTGTTTAAGCTCTTCGGCTGTTTTGAAAAGCTTTCGGTAGTAATAATCCTCTCCAAAAATCTCTTTTTCGGCAAGTAAAGCATAATAAGTAGCAAAACCTTCCTGCAGCCAATGATCTTCAGGGGTCCCGGCCGTCACATAGTTTCCAAACCACTGGTGAGCCAACTCATGAGCGTTAACATTAACGTAATTTTGGTCGATGTAGCCAATAGAATCCACCAGGAAAATATCTGAAAAAATCGTGGTACCGGTATTTTCCATTCCCGAATATAAAAAGTCCCTAACAGGAACCTGTTTATAATTTTGCCAGGGATATGGAACTCCGGTTTCTTTTTCAAAAAAGTCCATCATAAATTCACTGTGGCGATAAGTGGGCTCCACAAGGTTTTCCATACCTTGTGGATAGTAAAAATGCAGCGGAATTCCATTTTCTGATTCAGTAAGAACGTCATAATCCCCTGCTGCCACGGCAACCAGATAGCTACTCATGGGATGCACCATATCATATTCCCAGCGGGTGAGAGAATCGTTTAGCTTTTGAGTTTTCAGTAATTCTCCATTGGAGATCAGTATTTTTTCTGAAGGGTAAATAAAGGATAGATCGAACTCAAGCTTTTCGGTAGGGTCATCAAAGCTGGGTAACCAGTGGGAAGTGTATTTCCCCTGCCCCTGGGTCCACATTTGGTAATCCTGCTGCCCTGCTCCTTCCGGCTTCTTCGGAATAAAATACATGGTTTGAGCGGGTTTAGCCGAATATTTCAGTTGAAGTTGTTGATCCTGTGCCGGTGAGAAGCTTCCGGTGATCCAGAATTTGTTTTGATCACTTCCGAAGGGAACAGGTTTGCCATTCAGAAGAACTTCAGAAAAATCCATTTTTTGGGCATCAATAAAGATGGAATCTACCTGCTCAAAAATGTCGAATTCATATATAATTGTTCCCGAAACCACCTTTTTTGAAGGGTTAATGGCAACTTCGGCCTCAAGTCGTGTAAAATCAACAGCGGGAGTCTGCTGGGCATAGGTTTCAGCACTTAAAAGGGCAGCCAGGATCAGGAAGATGGAACTTTTCATTACTCAAATATACGCTACCTGCTCAAATTGGGAAAAACTTACCTTCCTAAAAGGCTTTTTTTTATCTTCGTTTCCATGAATCCAAGCCTGCTGCAAACTCCTATTGATTACCTAAAAGGTATTGGTCCCAACCGGGCAGAGATCCTGCGGAAGGAGATTGGGGTTCACACTTATGGCGATCTTCTAAACTTTTTTCCCAACCGGTATCTCGATAAAACCCGCTTTTACAAGATCGCACAGCTGGAAAAGAATACATCTGAAGTGCAAATCGTAGGGAAAATTGTTCACCTTCGAACGGTTGAGCAAAAAAAGGGAAAACGACTTGTTGCCGATTTTGTGGATGATACCGGGAAGATGGAACTCGTATGGTTCCGGGGACAAAAATGGATCCGTGAGAACCTGAAGCTCAATACCCCTTATGTTATCTTTGGAAAAACCTCCTGGTTTAATGGCCTTTTTAGTATGCCACACCCCGAAATGGAGCTGGTGGAAGAATATAAAAAAAATCTGCGCACTGCCATGCAACCTGTATACCCTTCTACAGAAAGGCTCGGAAAAGCTGGAGTTACCAATAGGGTAATTAGCCGGTGCGTGCAGCAACTTTTCCTGGAAAGTGGCAATAAATTCGTTGATCCTCTTCCAGAAAATTTATTGGAAGAACTACACCTGCTTCCAAAAGCCGAGGCGCTTTTTAATGCGCATTTCCCCAGGAGCCAGGAGTTGTTGGCAAAAGCCCAGTTTCGTCTTAAGTTCGAGGAACTCTTTTATATCCAGTTACAGCTGTTGATCAAGAATATGATCAGGAAGCAAAAGATCAGAGGTTTTCCATTTGAAGAGGTGGGCTCCCACTTTACGGAATTTTATGAAAACCATCTTCCTTTCGAATTAACCAATGCCCAAAAAAGGGTAATTAAAGAAATACGCCAGGACCTTGGGAGCGGGGCTCAAATGAACCGGTTGCTGCAGGGAGATGTTGGATCGGGAAAAACTATTGTGGCCTTGATGAGCATTTTGCTTGCCCTGGATAACGGATTCCAGGCTTGTTTAATGGCTCCAACAGAAATTCTTTCGATCCAGCATTTCAATGGGATCTTAGATCTTGTTACCGATCTTGGGATCAAGGTACGGTTGCTCACGGGCTCTACAAAGACTTCAGAAAGAAGGGAAATTCATGAAGCTCTTGAAAACGGCGAATTACACTTACTAATAGGCACCCACGCCCTGCTTGAAGAAAAGGTGAAATTTCACAATCTTGGGCTTGCGATCATTGATGAGCAGCACAGGTTTGGAGTGGCCCAGAGAGCACGGTTGTGGAAGAAAAATCACTTGCCACCTCATGTGCTGGTAATGACTGCAACACCAATCCCCCGAACGCTCGCGATGAGTCTATATGGAGACCTGGATATATCTGTTATTGATGAATTACCGCCTGGCAGGAAAGAAATTAAAACCGTGCACAGGTATGACAGTAACAGGTTAAAAGTTTTTGCTTTTATTCGGGATGAAATAAGAAAAGGCCGGCAGATCTATATAGTATATCCACTTATTCAGGAATCGGAAACCATGGATTATAAGGATCTTATGGATGGTTACGAAAGTATTGCCCGGGAATTTTCCATGCCCGAGTTCCAGATCTCGATCCTGCACGGACAAATGAAACCGGCCGATAAAGATTATGAGATGGACCGGTTTGTAAAGGGGGAAACCCAGATCATGGTGGCCACTACAGTAATTGAAGTGGGTGTAAATGTTCCCAACGCCAGTGTGATGATCATTGAAAGTGCAGAGCGGTTTGGGCTATCACAACTTCACCAGTTGCGGGGCCGCGTTGGTCGTGGTGCCGAACAAAGTTTCTGTATTCTTATGACCGGGCATAAATTATCCAATGACAGTAAGACCCGCCTGGAAACCATGGTTCGTACTGCCGATGGTTTTGAAATAGCAGAAGTAGACCTGAAACTCCGTGGCCCCGGAGATCTTATGGGGACCCAACAAAGCGGTGTGCTCAATTTAAAGATCGCAGATATTGTTAAGGACAACGATATATTGAAATCTGCGCGCCACTATGCTTTACAACTTCTTAAAGAAGACCCTAAGCTCGAACTTGAGAAAAACAAAGTAGTAAAATATACTTACTCCCAGCTCGTGAAGGAGAAGAATATATGGAACTACATAAGTTAATGTTGAGACAAGATCCCGAGATGATTTGCTTACAGAAGTAAAACAGATTTCAACAATGTGTCCTTCAGGACAATCTAAGTGGATAATCCTGGAGCAACAACCATGACTCCTGATAAAAGATTAGGAAATGAACATTACTGAAGAAAAATGGTTTGAGCATAAAGTTTAAAGGAAGGGGGGAACAAATACCCCTTCCTTTTTTTATGCCAAAATCATTCGTAATGTTATCTTTGCAGCTGGAAAAATTTATTCAATGAAGATTTCATATAACTGGCTCAGGCAATTTCTAAAAGTTAATCGCACCCCCGAAGAAACCGGGGAATTACTCACAGATTTGGGTCTTGAAGTAGAAGGTATTCATGAATTTCAAAGTGTAAAGGGCAGCCTCCGCGGGATAGTGGTAGGTGAAGTTCTTACCTGCGAACAACATCCCAACGCCGATCGACTAAAGATTACCACGGTTAACCTGGGTAACGGTGAACCGGTTCAGATTGTTTGTGGTGCTCCCAATGTAGCTGCAGGCCAAAAAGTGCCGGTTGCCACCGTTGGAACTACTTTATATGATGAAAAAGGCACTCCCTGGGAGATCAAAAAGAGTAAGATTAGGGGCGAGAGCAGTCACGGGATGATCTGTGCAGAAGATGAGCTTGGCCTGGGGCAAAGCCATGAAGGCATTATGGTCATGGATCCGGCCCTGGAACCGGGGACTCCTGCGGCCAGTCTTTTTGAAATAGAGGACGATCATGTATTTGAAATAGGTTTAACTCCTAACAGGGCCGATGCTATGAGCCATTGGGGAGTAGCGCGTGATCTTAAGGCAGGTTTAATTCAACAGGGAGAACAACAGGAATTGATCACCCCATCGGTAAGTAGTTTTCATGTTGACAGCCGCAGCCGAAAAGTCCCGGTAAAGATCACCAAACCTGAACTTGCTCCCCGTTATTGCGGAGTAACAGTAACCGGAGTGGAAATTTCGGAATCACCCGGTTGGCTTCAAAATCGCCTGAAGGCTATAGGCATCACTCCAAAAAACAATGTTGTTGATGTCACCAATTATGTAATGCATGAGTTAGGGCAACCCTTGCACGCGTTTGATGCGGACAGGATAAGCGGAAATGAGATTATAGTTCAAACCCTTCCGGCAGGAACAAAGTTTACAACCCTTGATGAGGTAGAAAGAGAACTGCATGAAGAGGATCTTATGATCTGTGATGCAGAAAAACCTTTGGCTATCGCCGGGGTTTTCGGGGGAATTGGTAGCGGAGTAACTTCGGGAACTACAAACCTCTTTATTGAAAGCGCATATTTTAATCCTGTTACTGTTCGAAAGACAGCAAAACGTCACGGACTTAATACAGACGCCTCTTTTAGATATGAAAGAGGAATTGATCCAAACATAACAGAATATGCTCTTAAACGGGCAGTATTATTAATCCAGGAATTGGCAGGAGGAAGTGTTTCGAGTGACATAGATGATTACTATCCCAAAAAAGTAGAAGATTTTCCTGTATTCCTCACTTTTGAGAAGATCAATTCCCTCGTGGGCCAAAACCTGTCTAAGGAAACCATTAAATCTATTTTGGCCTCCCTCGAAATTAGAGTCAACAATGTTACTGAAACCGGAATGGGCCTTACCATTCCATCTTATAGAGTAGACGTAAAACGGGAAGCAGATGTTATTGAAGAGATCCTTAGGGTGTATGGATACAACAACATAGAGTTTGGGGATAAAATAAATGCATCTGTCGCCAATTCCACAAGATTTGAAGATTACAAACTTCAGAATCTAATCGCAGGGCAACTGGTTGGCCAGGGATTTTTTGAAACCATGGCTAATTCCCTTACAAGTCCGGCGTATTTGGGATTAAGTGAACTTTTAAAGGAAGAGCACGCTGTAAAAATGCTCAACCCTCTTAGCCAGGATCTTTCTGTGCTAAGGCAATCGCTATTGTTTTCAGGATTGGAAGCAGTGAGCTACAATCTCAACCGAAAAAGGGCCGACCTTAAGTTCTTTGAATTCGGGAAAACCTATCATAACTTCGGCAATGGCCGGGAAGAGCAAAAACACCTTTCGGTTTTTCTCTCCGGAAACCGAAAACGCGAAACCTGGACCCATGCTGTCCAAAGAAGTGAATTTTTCTACCTCAAAGGAGTGATCAATTCAATTCTGGAAAGACTGGGCATTAGAGACCTAAAAACATCTCCTGTCAAAAATGACATATTTTCGGAAGGTATTTCTTTTAGTTTTAATAATGCGAAGCTGGTAGAGTTCGGAGTAATTAAGAAAAAGATCCTAAAGAATTTCGATATAGGTCAGGAAGTTCTTTTTGCCGATTTTAACTGGGATCAGGTGGTGGAGACTTCAAAAAATCAGCTGAATAAATTTAAAGAGATTTCTAAATTTCAGGCAGTAAGAAGAGACTTTGCTCTTCTCCTGGATAATTCAGTACAGTTTGAGGAAATTTATGATATCGCATTTAAGACTGAAAAGGTCTTACTTAAAGATGTAAATCTTTTTGACGTGTATGAAGGCGCTAACCTTCCGGAAGGAAAGAAGAGTTACGCTGTAAGTTTTATTCTGCTTGACGAAAAGAAAACGCTGACCGATAAGCAGATCGATAAGATCATGAACAAACTTCAGCAAAACCTGGAAAAGCAACTTGGAGCAGAGCTTAGATAAGAAGCAAAAAAATCTAATAAAAAAGAGAGGCTGTTCAATTGAACAGCCTCTCTTTTTTTACATAGCAATCTTTAAATGTTTTTTATTATTTAGGTAACTTTTCAAAAATGGCATTTACATAAGATCTTACCTCTTCATCGAGATTACCCGGGGCAACCACATCTTCTGCCCTACCTCTCCAAACGATCTCATTAGACTTTCGATCAATTAAATCGATCACAATAGTCCCTTCTTTGTACGGCACTTGCTCAATACCGTTTCCTGCAATTCTCGGTACGGTAAAATAATTACTGTAGGCGTAATTTCTATAATAAGGACCTACATAAAATCCGGGACGGTAATAGCTGTAATTTGTATAAACAGGATTCGCATTCACTGCCACTTCCTCATCAAACATTAAATGGTAATAAACCAATAGATCTGGCTGGTTCTTATCCAAACGATAATTTAGATCCTGCATGTTCTGGCGTATTTCGTCGATCACAATTTCATTCACCTGGGCATTGTCATATTTTGAAGTCTGGATGGTATCCTGGTTGGGCAAAAAAGCATAACTGTCATAACTATTTAAACTTTTTGCAGTTCTTTTATTTGCATCTACTTTAGGACCACAGCTTGTAAAAAGTATTCCTGCCATTAAGCTCAGGCTTAAAAAATGTTTTAAAAATTTCATTTATTTAGGGATTTAGAGTTAGTGTTTTCCAAGATATGACATCTCAACCTTTCCTCAGGAACCTTATTGCAGGTTTAAAAGGAATTTAACCCTAGAGTCTTAAAATTAACAGTAGAATTCCTTAATAAACAGCCAAAAATCAATGTTTTGCATGTTTTACGGTTATTCCCTATTTTTAGCTGCTAAACGAGAAAGATTATGCTGCTAGAGAGAGTAAACCTTCAAAGGGAAATGGAAGCGCTTCGCCGGAAGGAGATGAAGGAACAGGAAATCCTGGAGGAAGTAAAGAGGGTCTTAAAAAAAGATAGGGAGACAGAAGAAGAGATCCTTCAGCGAATTTCTGAAGGGGATGCTGAAAGAGATGAAACCAACAACTTTAATTTTGACCTGCTCGAAAGCGGAAGGATCTTTCACCTTTCCCAAATAAAGAAGATTTGTGTGGATTACCGCTTGCGTTTCCTCAATACACGATTTTATAAAGGAGATCTACCCCAGGAAGCTATTTTTGCGGTGAAGGAACTGGAAGCAAAACATGAGGTAAAACTCCAGGGCTTTAAAATGGTTGCTCCTGCAAAATATTTTAGGCTGGAAAATGCCGACGATCCAATGCTTTTTGTACCCCTTGGAAATAATTACTACTACCTTATTCATAAATGGGGTACAGATATGCACCCTATGAGAAAACTTCTAATGTGGCCATTAAGGAACCTTGAAAACCTGTTGATCTTTAGTTTCTTTTTTAGCTTTTTATTCACCTTTGGAATAAGAGAGGTTTTTTTCTCGAAATTTCGTGAGACTTCAGAGTTCCTCATCTTGTTCCTATATTCCTTCAAATCTGTAATCGCCCTTACATTTTTCTACGGAATTAGTCTTGGAAAGAATTTTAGTTCGGGTAACTGGAACAGTAAATTCTACAATGCCTAAGCTCAAATGTTAAACTGAAATTAAATACGCCTGAAGTAAGTATCCTATTCTTAAATTTATAAGGAAATATATTTTTTATGAGCGAAGAAGAAGAATACAAAAGAGTTTATACCGGTAGTGAAGTGAATGTACAACACCTTAAAAATCTACTGGAAGATGAAGGCATTCCAACCCGTGTAAGAAATGACTTTGACTCGGGTTTAAGAGCCGGTTTTGGCGGCGGATTACCGGGACAGGTATTACTATTTGCCAAATCTGAAGATTACGAGAAAGCACTTCGTATCACTCAAGAAACATTTCCCGATAGTGATTAGTTGATGACTGCTGCTCCCCGAAAAAATTATTTTAATCTTTTGCTGGGCATTGCCTTTCTGGGCTATGGTGGTTACCGCATGTTTACTTTTCTCACAGGCGCAGAATATACCACCTTTAGAATCATTATTGCCATTGGCTTTGTCATCCTTGGAGGCTTCGACCTTTACAAGTTTTTCAAAAAAGACAAATAAGAACAAAAAAAAAGGATCCAAAAATGACATTTTTGGATCCTTTTTTTTTGTTTCAACTCCAATTACCGGGTATACATTTTTTCCCTTTGTTCCTTTATTTTAGGATCGCTCATGTACTCATCAAAAGTCAGGTAGCGATCAATAGCTCCATTCGGGGTTAATTCAATGACCCTGTTTGCCACAGTTTGTGCAAATTCATGATCATGAGTGGTAAACAGTACCGTTCCTTTAAAATTCTTTAGGGAATTGTTGAAAGCCGTAATTGATTCCAGGTCCAGGTGGTTGGTTGGTTCATCCAGCATTAGAACGTTTGCCCTCATCATCATCATTCGGCTTAACATACAACGTACTTTTTCTCCTCCAGAAAGCACCCTCGATGTCTTTAAAGCTTCTTCCCCGCTAAAGATCATTTTTCCAAGGAAGCCACGAATATAAACCTCTTCTCTTTCCTCTTCTGTCTTGGCCCATTGGCGCAACCAGTCAACTAAGGTAAGGTCGTTGTCAAAATATTCTGAATTGTCCAGCGGTAAATAAGACTGATTCGTTGTGATCCCCCAGTTATACTTACCTGCTACGGGCTTTTGCTTACCATTCAAAATTTCGTAAAAAGCACTTGTAGCACGTGAATCTTTAGAATACACTACTACTTTATCTCCTTTAGCAAGATTAATATTCACATCTTTGAAAAGAGTTTCTCCTTCAATAGACGCCTCAAGACCTTCTACGTTGAGGATTTGATCCCCCGCTTCTCTTTCTCTCTCAAAAATAATAGCAGGATACCTGCGACTTGATGGTTTAATGTCATCAATATTCAGCTTGGCAATCATCTTTTTACGGGAGGTTGCCTGCTTGGATTTTGCCACATTAGCACTAAAACGACGAATAAATTCCTCAAGTTCCTTTTTCTTTTCCTCGGCTTTTTTATTCTGTTGAGACCTTTGACGTGCTGCTAATTGAGAAGATTCGTACCAAAAAGTATAGTTACCACTGTAATGGTTGATCTTTCCAAAGTCAATATCCGAAACATGTGTACATACAGAATCCAGGAAGTGACGGTCGTGGGAAACTACAATAACAGTGTTTTCATAATTTGCCAGGAAATTCTCAAGCCAGCTAATCGTTTCGTAATCCAGGTCGTTGGTAGGCTCATCCATGATCAAAACATCGGGATTTCCAAACAAGGCCTGGGCAAGAAGAACTCTTACCTTTAATTTGTTATCCAGGTCACCCATTAAGGTGTAGTGGTTTTCTTCCTTTATTCCGAGGTTTGAAAGCAAAGCTGCAGCTTCACTGTCGGCATTCCAGCCATTCATTTCTTCAAATTCCACCTGCAGTACTCCTACTCTTTCCCCATCTGCATCATTGAAATCTTCTTTAGCGTAGATTTCGTCCATCTCCTTCTTGATCCTATAGAGAGGCTTATTCCCCATTATAACTGTTTCCAGTACGGGGTATTCATCGTATAGATTGTGGTTCTGCTCAAGCACAGACATCCTTTTTCCCGGTTCCAGGTGAACATGGCCCGAGGTAGGCTCAGATCTCCCGCTAAGGATGTTTAAGAAAGTAGATTTTCCGGCACCATTTGCGCCTATAATTCCGTAACAGTTGCCTTGGGTAAAAGTTGTATTAACTTCATCAAACAGTATTCTTTTCCCAAACTGCACAGATAAATTTGAAACTGATAGCATAGAGTCTTTTCTAAATTTTTGCAAAAGTAGCTATTTAAGCTTATTCAATAAAAGATTAACTTTTATAATTCTCTATTTAACGCGGAGTTAACATTGAGGTGACTCCTCTGCGTCTACATTTGTGCACCCTATTTTTGCCCCCCGGAAACCTTGAAAAGTAGAAGAACAAATATTTCTCGATATGTCCTGCCAGCTCTGCTTTTGCTGTGTTTAAACCTTTTTTTTACTGGCTGTAAAAATTCCAAAGATGACATTCCTCCTCATACTTATATTGGTGGTAAAATTATAAATCCCACTACAGAGTATATTGTGATCAAGAATAACGGGAGTATTCTGGATTCAATACGTTTAGATAACCAGAACCGGTTTAGCTACAAAATAGAAAATGCGAAAAGAGGTCTTTACCTACTGGAACACAAACCAGAAACGCAAAATATTTACCTTTCACCCGGCGACAGCCTGCTTTTTAGAGTAAACACGCTTGCTTTTGATGAGTCGCTGCACTTTAGCGGAAGAGGTAATGAAAAAAATAATTTCCTTACTGAAATGTTCCTGAAAGACGAGCACAATTCCCAGCTCCTGCTCTCTTTCCATAAATACCCACCCGAAGTATTTCTTAAAAAAGTCGATTCTATTAAACACGAACGTTTCAACACTTTAAACAGGGAGTCAAAAAAAAGGAATTTCTCTGAGGATTTTGTCGGGGTCGCCAGTAATATTATCACTTATGAGAACAATGACCTAAAGGAAAAATATACTTACCTGGTTAACAAATACTACAAAGAGTATTCAAAAGAATTTCCCAAGGGCTTTCACGACTATAGGAAAGACATAGATTTTAATTGTGGAGCTTTACAATCCAGCCCGGCTTATAAAAGGTTTCTGGAGAATTATTTAATCAATTATTCCCTTTCCTGGTGCGCAACCAGCGGTCTGGATAAAGATGACTGCTATAGTCTTACCAATGTTGATAACGTAAAAGCGCGCCTGCAAAAAGCCGGGGAACTAATAGGTGCCCCAACGCTAAGAAAAGAGATCCTGGAAAAAATTGCAGTAAGGGGGATCGTAATGGCAAAAAGCAGGGAAGACATTATCTCTATCCTTAGGGAGCTCCAGGAACAAAACTTGTCTGAGGAGGATATTCAGGAAATGAAACAACTAGGTACTATTCAATTAGCATATTTGCCGGGAACCACCCTGGAAGGTGTTCCATTGCTTAACATGGCTGGGGAACTCATAAAAATGGGAGAGATCATTGATAAACCTACTGTGATCTTTTTATGGTCTGCCTACTCTAAGGGGCATCAGGAGGAACACAGGCGAATCAACCAATACAGGGAAAAATATCCCGAAATTAATTTTATAGGTATTAATCTTGACCTCGAGGAAGAGCCAGCATGGCGAGTGGCAGTTCGACAAAACGGATACAATCCCGAAACCGAATTCCAGTTAGGAACCACCAGCATCGAAAAAGAGTATTTCAGCTATTTCCTTGATAAAATCCTCTTCCTAAATTCTTCCGGAGAAGTTGTAGTTGGAGACATATACCTCTCCTCTCCCGATTTTGAATCCCGACTTCTGGAATTCCTCAATTAAAAAAGCCTTTCTTCCGAAGAAAAAAGGCTTGTAAAATGTCATTTTTGGAACCTTAGTTCCCTTTCTTATGATCTGCAAGGAATTTCTCCAAACCAATATCTGTCAAAGGGTGATTTAGTAAACCTGTGATGGCCGAAAGTGGTCCTGTCATTACATCTGCACCAATCTTTGCACAATCAATGACGTGCATGGTGTGTCTTACAGAGGCCGCAAGGATTTGAGTGTCAAAACCATAGTTATCATAGATCTGGCGAATTTCCATGATAAGGTTCAACCCATCTGTAGAAATATCATCCAGCCTTCCAATAAAAGGGGAGACATAAGTCGCACCGGCTTTGGCAGCTAAAAGCGCCTGTCCTGCAGAAAATACCAAAGTACAGTTTGTCTTGATCCCTTTGTCACTAAAATATTTGATCGCCTTTATTCCTTCCTTGATCATAGGTACCTTAACAATGATCTGGTCGTGAAGGGCAGCAAGCTCCTCTCCTTCTTTAACAATATTGTCAAAGTCGGTTGCAATTACTTCGGCACTAACATCTCCGGTTGTGATCTCGCAAATTTTCTTGTAATGAGCAATGATGTTCTCTTTTCCGGTGATACCTTCTTTAGCCATAAGAGAAGGGTTTGTGGTCACCCCGTCAAGAACCCCCAGGTCCTGGGCTTCCTTTATCTGGTCAAGATTGGCAGTGTCAATAAAAAATTTCATAGTGTGTTGTTATAATGATTAAAGAGTGCCGAAAAATGCAATTTTTCGAACTTCTGCAAAACTACAATTTATAATGCTTTAGGAGTAATTTCTCGTAAATTTTATCGGGCAGCACCCGCTTGAGGACAATTGAAAATTTTTGCAACGGCTCCCCCACCTTATAATGTATCTTAGGATCTTTTTCCTGAATGATACTATAGATCGCGCGGGCCATTAAGAGAGGATCTTTGCCTTCATCCACATGTTGATTCATAATTTTTAGCGTATTGCCGTAAGGCTCTTCATAAGGAGAACCCTTAATCACCGGGGCATGATACCTTCCGGCAGCAATATTGGTTGCGAAATCCCCGGGCGCAATATTCGTCATCTTTATATTAAAATCCTTAAGTTCCATTCGGAAAGCTTCGGTAGTTATCTCTAAAGCCCCTTTTGAAGCTGAATATATTCCGCGGTAAGGAAGTCCCATGTATCCGGCGATAGAGGTCACATTGATAATGAGTCCGCTGTTGTTTTTCCGCATTTCGGGAAGCACGGCCTTAATTACATTGACGGGACCAAAATAATTCGTGTCAAATGCCTTTTTGATCTCCTCATCGGGGGTTTCCTCGATAGGACCGGTAATTCCAATGCCCGCATTATTAATAAGGATATCAATTTTTCCTGCGGAAGATATGACTTCAGCAACTGCCGAGGTTATAGTTTCGGGTTTGGTAACATCAAGAGCAACTAGCGGAAATGAAGATTTCTGCCTGCCGGGATTGCGACTGGTTCCAAAAACTGTAAAATTCTTTGATTGAAGGAATTCGGCTATAGCTTTACCAATTCCTGAAGATGCTCCTGTAATAAGCACCACTTTTGAAGGTGTTTCTGTCATGCTGCAAAGATGCAATAAATCTGACTTATGGAAACAAAAAATGGCAAGCTACCCACATCACACCGCTACGACCACTTACCCTTGCTGCGTTCCCGCCCTGGGGGATTCAGCAGGAGCTGGTTGTGTGGGACTTGCCGGGGCAAATATACAACCTTTCATACTTTTTGCAAGTATTTTCTAAACCGAATTCTTTAATTTAGCTCACAGAAAAATTACCAGTTAACATGAAGCTATATAACTCTCTCTTTTTGATTATTTTAAGCGCTCATCTTTTTTCCTGCGGAAGTGATCCGGAAGATTCGGAAAGCAGCTACTCCCTCGAAATTGCCGAAAATAAGACGGAATTTAAGCTCGGGGAAAGCATACAGGCACAGGTAAAAGGTGAAAAAGATTCTGTGATCTACTTTTTGGGAGAACAACGACTGGCAAAAACAGTTGGTGAGGAATCCCTTAACCATACTTTCAAAGAGGAGAAACTGGGCAAATGGAATCTTACCGCCAATATTTATAAAAATGGAGAATCCTTTGAAAAGCCAATGGAAATCACTCTTTTTAATGACACTGCCCCTGTAACTTATACCTACGAGATCATAAATAAATATCCCCATGCTACAGATGCTTACACGCAGGGCCTTGAATTTTATAATGACGAATTATACGAAAGTACAGGCCACTACGGCAGCTCTTCTTTAAGAAAAGTAGACTTAGAGACAGGAGAAGTACTTCAAAAAATCAATATTTCTCCCGAATTTTTCGCTGAAGGAATTACCATTTTAAATGATAAGATCTATCAGCTTACCTGGAAAGAAGGAAAAGGCTTTATCTATGACGTGGAGACTTTCGAGAAAACAGGGGAATTTGAATATAATGAGAGTGAACAGGGCTGGGGACTGGCCAATGATGGGGCTACGATCTATAAAAGTGACGGAACAGAAAAGATCTGGTTTCTCGATCCCTCCTCCCCTTTAGTATCCGAAGAAGATTTTATACAAACGGTCACTCACCGTACTGTAGCCACTCAGCTAAACGAACTGGAATGGGTGAACGGAAAGATCTACGCCAATACTTACCAAAAGGACGGAGTTGCTATAATAAATCCTGAAAATGGAGCCATTGAAGGACTTATCAACTTTTCCGGGCTTAGAGATCAATTGGGAAATACCCAGGATCTTGATCCGGTAAACGATGTGCTTAATGGAATCGCCTATGATCCTAAAAATGAAAAACTCTATGTTACCGGAAAAGACTGGGACACCCTTTTTGAAGTAAAAATAATAAAGAATTAAATGGTAGTACCTGCAGAAACCTATACGCATCAAAGAACGGTAGTAGAGGAAGATCTTGATGATCTCCACCACGTTAATAACGTACGATATGTACAATGGATACAGGATATTGCCAAAGAGCACTGGGAAGTAAGAGCCACAGAGCAACTCAAAAATGATTTTATATGGGTAGTGATTCGGCATGAGATCGATTATAAGAAACAGGCTTTTTTAGGAGATGAAATTCTTATAGAAACCTATGTTGGGGAAACAACTTTTGTAACATCTGAAAGGTTTGTGAACATCAAAAATGCTAAAACAGGAGAAATACTAGTTGCCACGAAATCAATGTGGTGCCTGTTGAACGCAGATTCAAAGAAACCCACCAAGATCACCGAAGAACTTCGAAGAGTCTTCCATAAAACATGAAAAAGCTAACCGGCTTCATTATATTTTTGATGCTGGTGCTGTGGAGCTCCTGCCGTAGCGATTTTGAATCTACCGAAACCACCGGGAACTTAGATTTTTCAAGAGACACTGTGTTCCTCGATACAGTATTTAGCAACCTCAGTACGGCAACCTACTCATTAAAGGTATACAACCGCAGCGGTGACGACATTTATATTCCAGAGATCTCTCTAGAGAACAGAACAGACTCCTATTACAGGCTAAATGTTGATGGATTACCGGGCACCAACTTTGAAAATGTCGAGATCCTCGCCCGTGACAGCATCTATATTTTTATAGAAACAACTGTTCCTTCTAAGAGCCTTGAGGAAACCGAATTCCTGTATACAGACAAATTACAGTTCAAATCGCGCTTACATCTCCAGGAAGTACCGCTGGTGACATTGGTAAAGGATGCGATTTTGTTATATCCGAAGAAAGATGAAGGGGGAATTCCGGAGAAAATCCCGATCGATACTAATAGAGATGGAGAACCAGAATTTATTTCAGGGTTTTATCTGGAAGAGGAACATCTCCAGCTTACCCGAACAAAACCTTATGTGATCTATGGTTATGCTGTAGTACCTGAAGGGAAGATCCTAAGCATCAATGCCGGTGCCCGAATCCATTTCCATGCCGACAGCGGGATCCTGGTTTCTGAAAATGCTTCCATCCGGGTCAAAGGCGAACCAAGTACAGATCCCAACATAATGGAAAATCAGGTGATCTTCAAGGGGGACAGGTTACAGAGCCTTTACAGGAATATCCCTGGACAGTGGGGAGCCATATGGCTTCAAAAGGGCAGTAAAAATCACCTTTTTGAACATGTAACATTTCGCAATGCCAGCCTGGGAATATTGGCTGAAGAAACTCTCGACTCCCCTCCCATTCAATTAAAGAATGTTGAGATCTATAACTCTGCTGTTTCCGGAATAAGAACTGAAGGAGCCGACATATTAGCTGAAAACCTGGTGATCAACAACAGCGGACAAGCTTCCCTCTACCTCAACGGCGGAAATCATCATTTTAAGCATGTAAGTATCGTTAATTACTGGAGCCAAAGTTTCACGGTGGCTCCGGCCGTTTTTATATCCAATATTTCTAAAGAAGGTACTGTTCCACTTGAAGTGAAATTCTATAATTCTATCATTTTCGGCAATGAAAACAGGGAATTAGGTTTTGAAATAGATGAGAATGGTCCTGCAGAAATATTTTTCTCTCACAGCCTTATTAAATTCAGTCAGGAAGAGGTTTCAGGTGAATGGTATGACTTCAGCAATAGCGAGATCTACAATAATATCTGGTTAGATGAAGATCCTTTTTTTAGTGCGCCAAAAGAGAATGATTTGCGGCTGCTGGAAAATTCCGCAGCAATTGACAAAGGTGATCCCAATGTAGCGCAACTGGTCCCACAGGATATTTTGGGCAACGACCGCACTCAAAATCCCGATTTGGGAGCGTACGAATTTGTTGAAATTCAGGAATAAAAAAAGCTGCCAAAAATCCCATTTTAGAGACCTTAGGCAGCAGTTTTTATAGAGACTAGATCGCTAGCGCTTCTAGAATCAAGAACCAAGATTTTTACATTTTGAAAAGAGGTTTTCCCTGCATCATGTTAAACACATCTTCTTTTATGGCTTCCAGTTTTTCGTCATTTTGATAATTAGTAATCACGCGATCCACAAGATCCACAATGGCATCCATATCATCTTCCTTAAGTCCACGGGTAGTAACCGCCGGTGTCCCAATTCTAATTCCGGAAGTCACGAAAGGAGATTTATCATCAAAAGGAACCATATTTTTATTGACGGTAATATCGGCCTTTCCAAGAGCTTCTTCAGCTTCTTTACCCGAAATATTCTTGTTACGAAGATCGATAAGCATCATGTGGTTATCTGTCCCGCCCGAGATCACGTGGTAATCTTTTTTCACAAAAGCTTCGGCCATTCTTTTGGCATTCTTTTTCACCTGTACAGTATAATGAAGGAACTCATCTGTAAGCGCCTCACCAAAAGCCACTGCCTTGGCGGCGATAATGTGCTCAAGGGGTCCTCCCTGGTTACCCGGGAAAACTCCACTGTTAAGCAAAGCAGACATTTTTTTTAGATTTCCGTTTTTTAGTTTTTCTCCGAAAGGATTATCAAAATCCTTTCCCATCATGATAATACCTCCTCTTGGACCTCTTAGGGTCTTATGAGTAGTAGATGACACCACATGGCAATGAGGAATGGGATCACTTAGCAGACCTTTTGCAATCAAACCTGCAGGATGAGCGATATCGGCAAAAAGAATAGCACCAACACTATCGGCAATTTCACGGAACCTCTTATAATCGATCTCCCTGGAATATGCCGAGGCACCGGCAATGATCATTTTAGGCTTCTCTTTTTTGGCAATTTCGGCTACCTTATCATAATCGATAAGGCCAGTTTCTTTGTCTACCCCATAAAATACCGGCTCGTAAAGTTTTCCGGAGAAATTTACAGGAGAGCCATGAGTTAAATGCCCACCATGAGAAAGATCAAAACCAAGAAATTTATCACCCGGTTTCATACAGGCGTGAAAAACTGCAGTATTTGCCTGGGAACCGGAATGTGGCTGCACGTTGGCATATTCGGCATTGAATAATTCTTTTAACCTATCAATGGCAAGGTTCTCAACTTCGTCCACTACCTCACAACCTCCGTAATATCTTTTGCCGGGATAACCTTCGGCATATTTATTCGTAAGCACAGAACCCGCTGCTTCCAGCACTTGATCACTCACGAAATTCTCACTTGCAATTAACTCTAAACCATTAAGTTGCCTTTCCTTTTCTGCTTGTATTAAATCAAATAATTCGTTATCCCTTTGCATATGCATTTTTTACGTTAAATAATACTCAAAAATAACAAATACATTCGGTTCTTAGTAAGAAAATAATATATTTGGTTCGAATTGATTTTAACAAAATACCAACATTTATTATGTCCATTACAGCTAACGACCCTACACGAAAAACCTGGCTGGAAGTACCCGAAAATTCTGATTTTCCTATTCAAAATATTCCCTTCGGAGTTTTCCTGACAAGGGACGATATCATCACTATTGGAACCCGAATTGGTGATACCGCCATTGACCTTGGAGCCCTACACCAGCTGGGCTACTTTGAAGGTATCCCGCTAACCGATGATATTTTTCTTCAGGATACTTTAAACGATTTTATATCTGACGGAAAAAAAACCTGGAGATTGGTAAGAAACCGCATTGCCGAAATCTTTGATGCCAGCAACGATAAGCTTCGCGACCATGAAGAACACCGAAAAGTGGTTTTATTCGGTCTCGATGAGATCGAAATGCAAATGCCCGTACAGGTAGGTGATTATACCGACTTCTATTCCAGCAAAGAGCATGCTACCAACGTGGGAACCATGTTCCGGGATCCCGAAAATGCTTTGTTGCCAAACTGGCTCCATATTCCTGTGGGATACCACGGAAGAAGTTCTTCGATCGTTCCCAGCGGAATTCCAATTCACCGTCCACAGGGCCAAACAAAGCCCAAAGATGCTGATGAACCTGTTTTTGGACCTTCAAAAAGAATAGATTTCGAACTGGAAATGGCTTTTATAACTACAGATGCCAATCACCTGGGAGAACCTATTCCCATAGATGAAGCCGAAGATTATATTTTTGGACTTGTCCTGTTCAATGACTGGAGCGCTAGAGATATTCAAACCTGGGAATATGTTCCACTGGGGCCATTCCTGGCAAAGAACTTTGCCTCATCAGTTTCTCCATGGATCGTGACCCTAGATGCTCTTGATCCTTTTAGAGTGGAAAGTCCAAAACCTGAAAAGAAATTGTTGCCTTACCTGCAAACCAGCGGGAAAAAGAGTTTTGATATTGACCTGGAAGTTTTCATTCAGCCAGAAAATGGTGAAGAAACCAGAGTCTCAAAGTCCAACTTTAAATACATGTACTGGAATATGAGTCAACAACTGGCTCACCATACGGTTAACGGATGCCCGGTACTTTCGGGAGATATGATGGGATCGGGTACAATTTCGGGCCCAACCCCAGATTCTTACGGTTCAATGCTTGAACTTTCCTGGAAGGGTGAAAAACCTGTCAAGCTTAAAGATGGCAGTACCCGTACTTTTATTGATGATAATGATACAGTAATTATGCGCGGTCATTGCCAAAAAGAAAATTACCGGATTGGTTTTGGCGAAGTGAGCACTAAACTGCTTCCTGTTTTTGAGAAGAAAAAATAAGCACTATAAGTCATAAAAAAAGAGCCGCATATTTGCGGCTCTTTTTGTTTCAATTAAAAAGGCTTTATCTGTTTTCATCTCTCCTACTGCGATCTTCCTTTTTGCGATCGCGGTCAATTTCCCTGCCTCTTTCGGCATCTTCTTTTTTCTGCTTATCGTAATCCCCCGCAGCATGTTTAGCTGGATTCTTTCCGGGTTCCTCGTGCTTTTGTTGCCTTTGAGATTGAGTACGATCTTTGTTACGGTCTTCTCTTCTCTCTTCCATAATACAGGTTTTTGAATTATTAATGATTCAGTTCTAAATATACTTCGTTACCGGCCATTTAAAAACCTGATTATAATACATTTAACCTAATTTTAGAAGATTAACTTAACGTCCAAAAATTGTACTAAATATGTTCCTTCACGCTTTCCAGCTCGATGGAATGATGCGAGGCATGATGAACTACTTTTCTATCCTTTAGAATGATCATTTGCGGGCTTTCATGTCTCACTCCAAATCGATTTGCCACTTCGTTTGATATATTACGGTTAGCTAAAAGATCTAAAAAGTACAGCTTCACTTCCTGATCTTTTGGAAGATCATATCCCCTTTCGAAATTCTTCAAAACCATCCTGCTTATTCCACAGCTGGTGGAATGTTTAAAGATGACCACGGGCTGCTTTTCAGACTCTTTCTCGATCTCATCCAACTGTTTGCTCTCGGTAAGGGCATGCCATGGCACCTCCTCTATTTCTTTCTTTGCTATATCACGTTCGCTTTTAAAAACCTTATCGAATAATCCCATTTTTGAATGTTTTAGTTACACTTTTCTTGAACTGTGTAAAATAGTAAATTAAGGTGATTTTTAGGGTAAAAAAGCCAAAGTTTAGTATCTTTATAAGAGACAAAAAGTCATTATTTTCTTCCCCTTATCAGCCATTATGTCTGCTCCCCGCTGCTGGTACATGCTTTGCTTTGCTTGAGTAAAAAAGAACAAACACGACTACTATGAACTTGAACAATTTTACAATTAAAAGTCAGGAGGCCATACAGAAGGCTCAACAGCTGGCCCAGGAATTGGGACATCAACAGATAGAGAACGAACATATATTTAAAGCCATTACCCTGGTAGATGAAAATGTAGCTCCTTTTCTTCTGAAGAAATTAAATATTAATGTGGGGCTTTTTCAGCAGATACTGGATAAAACCCTGCAAAGTTTTCCCAAGGTAAGCGGGGGAGACATTATGCTCTCCCGGGAATCTTCCAGAACTTTAAATGATGCTTCTTCCATCGCCAAGAAAATGGGGGATGAATACGTATCTGTAGAACACCTCATTTTAGCCATTTTTGGATCCTCCAGCAAAGTATCTCAGGTCCTAAAAGACCAGGGCGCAACAGAAAAAGGACTTAAGGCTGCGATACAGGAATTACGCAAAGGAGAAAATGTAACCTCTCAAAGCGCCGAGGAAACGTATAATTCCCTAAACAAATACGCGAATAATCTAAACAAGCTTGCCGAGGAAGGAAAACTTGATCCCGTAATAGGAAGGGATGAAGAAATTCGAAGGGTACTTCAAATCCTTTCCCGAAGAACCAAAAACAACCCTATGCTGGTTGGAGAGCCTGGGGTTGGTAAAACAGCTATAGCCGAAGGTCTTGCCCACCGAATTATTTCAGGAGATATTCCCGATAACCTTAAAGACAAGCACATCTATTCCCTGGATATGGGAGCCTTGATCGCAGGCGCGAAGTACAAAGGGGAATTTGAGGAAAGACTCAAAGCTGTAATTAAGGAAGTTACTTCCAGTGAGGGGAATATCGTGCTGTTCATTGATGAGATCCATACCCTTGTAGGTGCCGGTGGCGGACAGGGAGCAATGGACGCGGCCAACATTCTAAAGCCCGCTCTTGCCCGTGGGGAATTGCGCGCTATTGGTGCAACAACACTGGACGAGTATCAAAAATACTTTGAAAAAGATAAGGCACTGGAGCGTCGTTTTCAAAAAATTATAGTGGACGAACCCGATACCGAAAGCGCCATTTCCATCCTGCGCGGGATTAAAGAAAAGTACGAAACCCACCATAAGGTGCGTATAAAAGATGAGGCGATCATTGCGGCAGTAGAACTGTCCCAGCGATATATCACGAATCGTTTTCTTCCCGATAAAGCTATTGACCTTATGGACGAAGCTGCTTCCAGATTGCGCATGGAGATCAACTCCAAGCCCGAAGAACTGGATGTTCTAGATCGTAAGATCATGCAACTGGAAATCGAGTTGGAGGCCATTAAAAGGGAAAATGATGAAAATAAATTAAAATCCCTTAGAGCAGATCTTGCCAATTACAAAGATGAGCGCAATGAACTAAATGCTCAATGGAAAAACGAAAAAGATGTTGTTGACAATATTCAGACTGCGAAATCTAAAGTAGAGGAATACAAACTTGAAGCCGAGCGTGCCGAGAGAGAAGGTAACTATGGCAAGGTAGCCGAACTGCGTTATGGAAAGATAAAAGAAGAACAGGAAAGGCTGGCAGAACTTCAAAAGCAACTGGAGGAAAACCAGAAGGGAAAAACCCTTATCAAGGAAGAAGTGACAAATGAAGATATCGCTGAAGTAGTAGCTAAATGGACGGGAATACCGGTAACCAAGATGCTGCAAACCGATCGGGAGAAACTTCTAAAACTTGAAGAGGAACTTCACCGCAGGGTTGTAGGGCAGGACGAAGCCATACAGGCGGTAAGTGATGCGGTGCGCCGAAGCCGTGCGGGACTCCAGGATCAAAAAAAACCAATTGGTTCCTTCCTTTTCCTTGGTACAACCGGTGTAGGTAAAACCGAACTCGCAAAAGCCCTCGCCGATTATCTCTTTAATGACGAGAGTGCTATGACGCGAATTGATATGAGTGAATACCAGGAGCGCCATGCGGTAAGCAGGCTCGTGGGAGCACCTCCGGGATATGTGGGTTATGATGAAGGTGGACAACTAACAGAAGCCGTGAGAAGAAAACCTTATTCGGTCATTTTGCTTGATGAGATCGAAAAAGCTCATCCCGACACTTTCAACATTCTGTTACAGGTACTTGATGAAGGAAGGCTTACAGATAATAAAGGAAGGCTCGCCGACTTTAAAAATACGATCATCATCATGACGTCCAATATGGGTTCTCACATTATTCAGGAGAAATTTGACACCGAAAAGAATGTCGATTTGGCAATGGAAAGTGCAAAAGTGGAAGTGCTGGCTCTTTTAAAACAGAGCGTAAGACCCGAATTTATCAACAGGATTGATGACATAGTAATGTTCACTCCTCTTACCAGGAAGGATATTCAGGAAATTGTAGGTCTTCAGTTAAAAGGCGTAAGAAAGATGCTTGCGAAGCAGGGAATCACCCTCGACGCTACGCTTGAAGCTATCTCCGACCTTGCTGAAAAAGGATTTGATCCACAGTATGGAGCAAGACCTGTGAAGAGAACTATTCAAAAAGAGGTTCTTAACAAGCTCTCAAAAGAGATCTTAAGCGGAAAAATTCATACAGATAGCATAATCCTGCTGGATTCCTTTAATAATGAACTGGTCTTTAGAAACCAGGAAGAAATAGCACAGTAAAAAGAGAAGCTGTTTAAAAGAAAAACCTGTCATTCTGAATGTATATCAGAATGACGGGTTTTTTTTATACCTGATTTAATTCAGAAGTAATTTGAACCTGAAAAAAACCAGTGTTACGTGGATGGAACTCTAAACAGCTTTTTTACCACCTGTCTATTTCCTTTTTCAATTCTTCCTTAGAGCGACCGGTTTTTTCCTGCAGCCGTCCAATCATTTCATCGAATTTTCCTTCACGGTAAGTGGTATCATCGTCAGTAAGATCGCCATACTTTTGTTTGAACTCACCCCTTATCTGTTTCCATTTTCCTTCTAATTGATCATCATTCATAATTTTAGTTTTTATGGTTTAAAATAAAAGTACAGAGAAATAAACCTGAACAACTCTAAAAATCTCATATTTTGCTCTTAAGATTTTGTTATTTTTAGACCCATGAAAAAGATATTCTTCCTTACAATTTTTGCCTCTCTCCTCATTAGCTGTAAGAGTACCAGAGTGGGCAGCACTTCAAATGTTCAGGTTAGGTTTCTGGATGATTTCAATATTGAAGATGGTCTCAAAGTCCGGGACACTGAAGTTGGCGGACTTTCGGGAATTGATTATCACGATGGCATTTTTTATATGGTGAGCGACCATCCTTCCAACCCACGTATATATGTTGCAGAGATGGAATTTTCCGAAGAAAAGATCGATACTGTGGCGATAACAGATGTTATTCCTCTCGATAAGCAAGATGAAAACCTGAAGGACCAGCATCTGGATCTTGAAAGTATTCTTTTTGAACCTGAAAATAAAAATTTCCTGTTAAGCAGCGAAGGGAACATTAACAGCAATAAAGATCCAATGCTTTTAAAGGTGTCAAAAAAGGGAAATTTCGTTTCTTCTTTTGCCTTACCTGAAAACCTGTTAGCCGAAAGCGTTAAAAAACCGCGAAACAACGGAACTCTGGAAGGTCTTGCAGCCTCTTTCGATGGAAAAGGAGTTTGGGCAGCTATGGAATTACCACTGGTAACCGATGGTCCCAAGCCAAAACTGTATCCTACAAAATCTCCTGTGAGGATTACCTATTTTGACAAGAAAACCCAGACTGCAACAAAACAATTTCCATATAGGCTGGAACGTATTGCAAAAATCCCCTGGCTGTATTTTGCGGTCAATGGGGTAACCGACCTTTTGGAATACGCACCCAATAAATTTCTCATTCTTGAAAGAGGATTTGCCGCAGGACATGGTCAAAAAGGAAATACAGTGAGGATCTTTGATGTGGATGCCACTCTGGCTACCAACACTTTAGATATAAACAATCTGAGAGTTTCTTTTAATAATCCTGCGAAGAAAACTTTGCTTTATGACTTCAAGTGGGCAAAAGATTTCCTAAGCCAGGAGATCATTGACAACATTGAAGGCATTACTTTTGGTCCAACTCTCCCAAACGGCAACCAAAGTCTTATCCTAATTTCTGATAATAATTTTAACTCCATGGGTCAACAATTAAACCAGGTGATCCTTCTGGAGTACATCCCAAAAATTTAACTTTATGAATGGATTTTTCATCTTTTTAATTTCGTTCTTATCTTTAGGAGAAAATTCTTTAGATCCTATTGAACTGCCTGTACAGGAAACCATGACTCAATATTATTTTATTCGTCACGCCGAGAAAGATGAGAGCAATCCACGGGATCGCGACCCTCAACTTTCCAAAGCAGGTATGGAGCGGGCTGCAAAGTGGGCAGAAATATTTAAGGATGTAGAATTTGATCTAATCTTCTCCAGCAATTACAAGCGAACTAATAGTACTGCTAAGACAATAGCCGATTCACAGGAAAAGACAGTCGAAATATATGACCCAAAGAAATTAAATGACCCAGATTTTCAGGAAAAGACAAAAGGGAAAACTGTACTTGTAGTAGGCCACAGCAACACTAATCCCGCCTTTGTTAATCTTGTCCTGGAGGAAAAGAAACATGAGGATCTGGACGAAAAGGAATATGGCAGCCTCTTCATAGTTACCGTAACTCCCGGTGGAGAAAGGACCTCACAGGTCCTCTATATTAATTAATCCTGAATCTCAACATTGAGAATCTCATTCTCAATTTGTGATACTTTCGTAAGCTGTCCCTTCTGGAAAAGGTCATCCAGATTTTCAAGTGGAGTTGATAGCTCATCAGTTTTATAATTCTCGTAATCTACAAAGCGAATTCCTCCAACTTCTCTTGGATTAACGGCTTTTCTAAACCTTATTCCGCCGTCATTAACAAAAAACCGGTACGCCAGGTAATCTATGGTTAAATCATCTTTTTCGACCCAGTACATATAAACATCTTCATGGTCGACCCCGCCACCTTCCTGTTCAAAAGTCACTTTGATCTCGTGATATACCTTATTATCAATGGTATCCTGCCCCACAAGTTCTTTGATCACCGCATCATCATTCAGCCCAAAAGGTAGCTGCACGAAATAATGCACCGCATTTACGCTTTCAGAATAAACCCCTTTTAAAGAGTCAGAGAGTTTTACTTCTTTGTCTTTGTGATATCGGGTAAAGCCATCATTATTCAGCACATCATAATAGGTAGTGCCCGTAGAATCGGTGATGGTTCGGGTGTATTCGTACTCTCCGTTATTTCTTGTACTGGTGTATTTGTTATTTCTGAAGGTGAACTCAATTTCAGCTTTCTTATACTTCTCACCTCCTGCTTTTTCAATTACTGCGGAAATTATTTTGTCGGCTTCAGAAGCTGAAGGTTCATTGTTACAGGCAATCAGTGAGATCAGGAAAAGGAACAAAAAATATTTTTTCATATCGGGGAATTGTATGAGAGCAAAAATACCTATTCCCTTCCTGAAACTGAAATTAAACACCGGCTTTTAAGAATTCCCTAAAATCGCATGTATTTCGCGAAAGCTTGTTACTTTTGTTAATATGAAGAACGACATCAATATTAAAAACCGGAAAGCGAAGTTTGAATACGAGATCCTTGACAAATATATTGCGGGGATAAAGTTAGCCGGTACCGAGATTAAAGCTATTAGGGAAGGAAAAGCTTCCATAGCCGAAAGTTTCTGTGAGTTCTCCAATAGCGAATTGTTCGTGATCAATATGACGGTACAGGAATATTCGCATGCCACCTACTTTAATCACGATCCAAAACATGCCCGTAAACTTCTCCTTAACCGTAAAGAGTTGAGAAAACTGGAAAAGGAAGTGAAGAATTCAGGTCTCACCATTGTTCCTTTGCGCCTCTTTATCAATGACCGCGGACTCGCTAAACTGCAGATAGCGCTTGCAAAGGGTAAAAAACTCTACGACAAAAGAGAGGTGATCAAAGAACGGGAAAGCAAAAGGCGCCTGGATAGAATTCAAAAAGATTACAGGTAAATCAAAGAAAGACTCTTGAACAAACTTTACTTCCCCCTGTTGCTGTTTTTATGTTGCTTTACGGGTTATGCTCAAATTACCGGAAAAGTCACTAACCAGGAAGGAACACCCTTAGCTTACGTCAATATTTACCTTGACGGCACCTTCTCTGGCACTACTTCAAACGAAAATGGCATCTATAATTTAGAGCTTTCTGAAACAGGAAATTATACTGTGGTTTTCCAGTTCCTGGGTTATAAAACAGAGAAAAAAACAATTTCTGTTACCGCTCTTCCTTATACTCTTAATGCCAAACTCACCGAAGAATCAACCACTTTGGATGAAGTAATTGTAAATTCGGGAGATAACCCGGCAAACAAGATCATGAGAAATGCCATTGAAAAAAGGGATTTCCATAGATCAAAAATACGGGAGTATACTGCCGATTTCTATTCACGCGGACTCTGGCGGATAAAAAATGCTCCGGAAAAGATCTTAGGTCAGGAAGTGGGAGATCTCGGCGGCGGCCTGGATTCTACCCGAAGCGGAGTGGTTTATTTAAGTGAAACTATTTCAGAAATAACTTATAAGGCTCCCAATGATTTTAAAGAGAAGATCATTGCTTCCAAAGTGAGCGGCAATGATAACGGGTTTAGCTTAAACAGTGCACAGGAAGCAAATATTTCCTTTTACGATAATACTATTAGCCTCAATACAAAATTGATCTCTCCATTGGCCAATTATGCTTTTAATTATTACAATTTTAAACTGGAAGGAGTCTTTTATAATGACCGCGGAGACCTTGTAAATAAGATCCAGGTTACTCCAAAACGACCAAAAGACAAAGTTTTTAGTGGCTTCATATACATTATAGAAGATAGCTGGCAACTTTATGGAGTGGAACTTAAAACCACAGGAGAAGCTATACAGGTGCCGCCCATAGAAGAACTGGTTTTTAGACAGAACTTTAATTTTTCTAAAAAAGAACAACTTTGGGTGCCTATTTCCCAGACTATTGATTTTGCTTTTAATATGTTTGGGATCAAGGGAGATGGAAGGTTTACAGCCGCTTATACCAATTATGACTTTTCTCCCAGCTTGGAAAAGAAGACCTTCACGAATGAAATCGTGTCTTTTGCTCCGGAAGCGAACAAGAAAGATTCCATCTTCTGGAGTAGTGTTCGTCCTGTCCCGCTTACCGAAGAGGAACAGAATGATTACATAAGGAAAGACAGCCTACAGGAATTAAGAGAATCAAAGCCTTACCTGGATTCCCTGGACAATGTTCGGAATAAATTTGGTTTAGGTAATCTTATTACCGGTTATACCTATAGTAATTCTTACGAAAAATGGTCTCTCAACATAGGCTCTCCTATTTTCAATACTAATATCAATACCGTACAGGGGTATAATTCTACCCTCGAAGCTTCTTTCAGGAAAAATACAGGAGAATCATTCGGCCAGTACTGGCGTATATTCAGCGAAGCAAGTTATGGTTTTAGCGAAGAGAAATTTCGGATTTCGGGAGGTTTCCAGCAAAAATTCAACAACATTTCCAATCCTGTCTTGACCGTTTCAGGAGGAAGTGAGGTGGCACAGATCAATAGCAGGGAACCAATTTCGAAAACCTTAAACAGCATTACGACCAGCTTTTTCGAAAGAAATTACATGAAGCTTTATGAGCTGGATTTTGCAAAAGTATCTTATCAACAGGAATTGTTCAATGGGTTTTCTGCCTTTTCAGCAATAAGCTATGAGAATCGAAGTCCGCTCTATAACCATCGTGACAAAGCTTTTCTCATCGATTGGGATGAGCGGGAATTTACATCCAATAATCCGCTGCAACCGAATAATGAAAACTCCGCCCCTTTTGTGGAACATGAGATTTTTAAGATCTCGCTGGCAGCAAAGATTGAATTTGCGCAAAAATATTTGAGTTACCCAAACGCCAAATTCAATATCAAAAATGAGGATTATCCCAGTCTTACCATAAGGTATGACAAAGGTCTAGGGGCTAATATTCGGGAATATAATTTTGATCATTTGAGGATGAATTTGCTACAGGAGTTCACGGTAGCCAACAAAGGGGAATTGGGCTACAGCATTACGGGAGGAACTTTTTTTGGTAATGAAGAACTTTCATTTTTAGATTACTGGCATTTTGACGGAAACCAAACGCGGATTGGCACTTCTTCCAATTACCTGGGGAAATTTAATTTACTGCCTTACTACGCTCTAAGCACTAATAAAAATTATGTGGAAGGCCATGTGGAGCATAATTTCCAGGGTTATATCCTGGGAAGAGTGCCGTTGATCAACCGTCTTAATTATAATTTGGTAGTTGGTGCTCATGCTTTATCCACGGAAGGAACTGCACCTTACTTTGAATATTCGATAGGGCTGGACAATCTGGGCTATGGAAAATTCCGGTTTTTAAGGCTGGACTACGTGGTTTCCCAACACAACGGAAACCATAAAGGAGCTTTTATTTTCGGGTTAAAATTTCTGGAGATCTTTTAACCTTCCTTAGGTTGTCCGGTAGAAACTATAATTAAAAGTAGAATTACTTCCCGCCCTTGAACCTCTTTAGCCATACTGCTCACTGAACACTGAACACTGAACACTGACCATTAATTCCTGTCTTCCAGCAAAGGCACAAACCTGAAATTCCCGAATTCAGTTTTTTCAAATTCGGTTTCAGATTTTCTTTCGAAAAGGGTCATTACCTGCGTGTCCTTTCCAACCGGGATCACCATCCTCCCTCCTACTTTTAACTGGCTAAGTAATGGCTTCGGAACAAAAGGAGCTCCCGCAGTAACAATTATCCTGTCAAAAGGGGCATAATCGGGCAGGCCTTTATAACCGTCCCCAAAAGCCAGATACCTTGGACGATATCCTATTTTAGAGAGGAAAAGCTTTGTTCTCTTAAAAAGTTCCTGCTGTCTTTCAATGCTGTAAACCTTTGCGCCAAGTTCGCAGAGTACAGCGGTTTGATATCCACTGCCGGTTCCTATTTCCAGCACCATATCTCCTTTGTTTACCTGCAGCACTTCAGTTTGGAAAGCTACCGTATAGGGTTGGGAGATAGTCTGGTCCGCAGCGATGGGAAAAGCTTTGTCCTGGTAGGCATGATCTTCAAAACTACTGTCCATGAACAGGTGCCGTGGGATTTTTTTAATGGTATCCAGCACCTTTTCATCCTTAACGCCTTTGTTTTCAACAACCTTTGCCAGCTGCATTCTTTTCCCCTGATGTTTAAGCGTATCTTTTCGCACCCTTTTTTGCTTTTGAAGGTCAAAATTACATAAAGAATACCTCAGGTTAAAGAAAAAACAGGAATGTCCTCTTTTATTCACCTGTAATTGGATTGGCTTTAGTGCAAGAAATGTTATTTTTGTTGAAAACCTTTTAATTATGCTAAAAGCCGGCGTCCTGGGTGCAGGACACTTAGGAAAAATTCATCTGCGTTTGCTGAAAGAATCTGAAAAATACATTCTTGTTGGTTTTTACGATATCGATGAAGAAAGTGGCCGCAAGGTAGAAGAAGAATTTGGATACAAATATTTCAACAATCTCGATGAGCTCATAGCTGCGGTCGATGTAGTTGATGTGGTTACACCTACTCTTTCTCACTTTGAAGTGGGACAAAAAACCATCAAAGCAGGAAAGCACCTGTTCATAGAAAAACCCATTACCAACACCGTAAAGGAAGCCGAACAACTGGTAAAATTAGCTAAGGAGTACAAGGTCAAAGGCCAGGTAGGACACGTGGAAAGATTTAATCCGGCTTTTAAAGCCGTTGCAGATAAGATTGAAAACCCCATGTTTATCGAGGCGCATCGCCTGGCTGAATTTAATCCACGGGGAACCGACGTTCCCGTCGTACTGGACCTTATGATCCATGACATAGACGCCATTCTTAGCGTGGTAAAATCTGAAGTTAAGGAGATCAAAGCCAACGGGGTTTCGGTCATTAGTGATACTCCCGATATTGCCAACGCTCGTATAGAATTTGAGAATGGTTGTGTGGCCAACCTCACTGCAAGCAGGATCTCCCTTAAAAATATGCGGAAGGCAAGATTCTTTCAGCGGGACGCTTATATTTCTGTAGACTTTCTGGAAAAGAAATGTGAAGTGGTGAAGATGAAAGATGCCCCCGAAGAACCTGGAGATTTTGATATGATCCTCCAGAATGCCGAAGGTTTGAAAAAGCAGATCTATTTTGACAATCCGCAGGTGAACCCTAATAATGCCATTTTAGACGAGCTAAATTCTTTTGCCGATGCTATTGAGAATGACACTACTCCAATAGTGAATCTCGAGCAGGGAACGCAGGCTTTGCGTGTGGCAAAACAAATTATAAATTCATTTAACTAATACTTTCTATGAAAAATATTGCAGTCATTGGTGCAGGAACTATGGGTAATGGAATAGCCCACACTTTCGCCCAATTCGGTTACAAAACTAATCTTATTGATATTTCAGAAAAAAGCCTTGAGAAAGGTATGAACACTATCTCCGGCAACCTCGACCGCATGGTTTCAAAGGAGAAGATTTCTGAAGAAGACAAAAAAAATACACTAAACAACATCACCACTTTTACCAAGATTTCTGAAGGAGTAAAAAATGTGGATCTGGTTGTGGAAGCAGCTACAGAAAACGTGGACCTTAAATTATCCATTTTTAAGCAGCTGGACGAGCTTTGTGATGCCGAAACTGTGTTGGCCTCCAATACCTCTTCGATCTCGATCACTAAGATCGCTGCTGCAGTGTCTAATCCGGAAAGGGTTATTGGGATGCACTTTATGAATCCTGTGCCGGTCATGAAGCTGGTAGAGATCATTAGGGGGTACAGCACGAGCGACGAGGTGACTTCCAATATCATGGAGCTTTCAAAAAAGCTAAAAAAAGAACCTGTTGAAGTAAATGATTATCCCGGGTTTGTTGCCAACCGCATTCTTATGCCTATGATCAACGAATCTATAGAAACTTTATACAATGGTGTTGCGGGTGTTCAGGAAATTGACACGGTAATGAAATTGGGAATGGCACATCCTATGGGACCGCTACAACTTGCAGATTTTATTGGGCTGGATGTTTGTCTTTCTATCCTGGAGGTGATGTACAGCGGATTTAAAAATCCAAAGTACGCTCCCTGTCCACTTCTTGTGAATATGGTACAGGCAGGAAAACTGGGAGTGAAATCGGGAGAAGGATTTTATGACTATTCCGAAAGCAGGAAAGCCGAAAAAGTTTCCCCACAATTTACCTCTTAAAAAGGTGTTTTTTGAACCTATTTAATCTGAGCAGCATTTGGCAAAAATAATTCCTTTTAAGGCAGTCAGGCCTTCGCGGGACAAGGTGGGCCTTGTGGCTTCGCGCCCCTACCAGGAATATTCGGTGGAAGAAGTGAGATTTCAGCTGGAACACAATCCCTTTTCTTTTCTTCATATCATCAATCCCGGTTATAAATTTCAGAAGGAAATATCGGGAAGTGAGCGATTTCAGCTTGTTAAGAACCGCTACCTCGAGTTTAAGGAGGAAGAGGTTTTTATTCAGGATCAAAAGCCGGCTTATTACCTTTATAAGACAATTTCCCGGGAGCAGGTCTACTGCGGAATTATTGCTGCCACAAGTGCCGAAGATTACGAAAATAATGTAATTAGAAAGCACGAGGATACTATTTCTCACCGGGAACAACTTTTTAAGGATTACCTTAAAACAGTAGGTTTTAATACCGAACCGGTGCTTCTCACTTATCCGGACAGCCCTGTGATCAATGATATTACTACACAAGTAATGCAGGAAAGACCGGAATATGAATTCTCTTCCCTCAACCGTGATATTCATTATATGTGGATAGTGGATGATCCCGAAAGAACGGCGAAAATAAGGCAGGAGTTTGAGCGTATGAAATCTGTTTATATCGCCGATGGGCATCATAGAAGCGCTTCTTCCTGGCTCCTGGCGAAAGAGTCACGGGAAAAGAACCCAAATCACACCGGAGAGGAACCTTATAATTTTTTCCTTAGCTATATGATTGCCGAAAGTAACCTAAGACTTTATGAGTTCAACAGGTTGATACGGGATCTCAATGGGCTGGGGAAAGAGGAATTTTTAATTAAGCTGGACGAATGGTTTCGAATCGAGAACCGCGGGACACAGTATTATAAACCCTCTAAAAAACATCATTTTT
Source organism: Salinimicrobium sp. TH3 (assembly GCF_026676115.1). Classification (GTDB taxonomy): domain Bacteria; phylum Bacteroidota; class Bacteroidia; order Flavobacteriales; family Flavobacteriaceae; genus Salinimicrobium. The sequence goes on from NZ_JAPONB010000006.1 coordinate 188,268, forward strand.
CGATGTATCTGGATGGCGAATATTACTCACTTTACCTGCGCAAGACAAACTATGAATTCACAGACTCGTTGAGCGCACTGGATCCTTACATCCTGTTCATCAAGATCCTCAAACCTATTTTAGGCATCGAAGATCTTAAAAATGACAACAGAATATCTTACCTTCCCGGGAGGAACGAGAGTTTTGACGTAAAGAAAGCGGTAGATGAAGGAGAATTTGCCGTTGGCTTCGGAATGTTGCCCCTCACTATTGAAGAGATCAAAGAAATCGCCGATGCAGGTCTCACTATGCCACCCAAAAGCACTTGTATTGAGCCAAAACTGAGAAGCGGTCTCACCGTTTACGAATTTTAGAGATTTATGAGCATTTCAGAAAACATAAATAGAATAAAAGCGGAAATACCCGAAGAGGTTACTCTTGTCGCTATTTCCAAAACCAAACCCGAAAGTGACATTTTGGAAGCCTATAATACCGGGCACAGGATCTTTGGAGAAAACAAGATCCAGGAAATGACAGAGAAGTGGGAACAACTTCCAAAGGATATTAAATGGCACATGGTTGGCCACGTGCAGCGCAATAAGGTGAAATACATGGCCGAATTTGTTGACCTCATCCACTCTGTTGATTCCCTGAAGCTGCTTAAGGAAATCGAAAAACAAGCCGAAAAGTATAACCGCACTATCCCCTGTCTTTTACAGATCAAAATAGCCGAAGAAGACACTAAATATGGAATAGATGTTGATGAAGCAAAAAGTATACTTCAGTCAGACGCTTACCGCAAGATGTCTCATGTTAAGATAGTTGGCTTGATGGGGATGGCGACCCTTACCGAGAAAGAAGAAAAAATTAGAAAGGAATTCAGCTTTTTAAAGACTACTTTTGAAGAATTGAAATCCAGGTATGATTCCTTTACCACATTATCAATGGGAATGAGTGGCGACTACAAGATCGCCATTGAATGCGGCAGTACAATGATAAGAGTGGGAAGTTCAATATTTGGAGAAAGAAGTTATAATTAACAGGGAGATTTAGCATTTGTACGCAATTTTAGACATAGAAACTACCGGCGGGAAATATAATGAAGAGGGAATTACAGAGATTGCTGTCTATAAATTTGACGGTCACAAAGTCGTAGATCAATTTATTAGCCTGGTAAATCCCGAAATCCCAATTCAGCCATTTGTTGTTGGACTTACAGGTATAAACAATGATATGCTACGCCAGGCACCAAAATTCTATGAGGTAGCAAAGCGAATCGTAGAAATAACAAATGGAGCCATCCTGGTAGCCCACAACGCAAAATTTGACTATCGCATCCTGCGCACAGAATTCGGTCGCCTGGGTTTTGATTATGAAAGACAAAGCTTATGTACCGTAGAGCTTTCCAAAAAACTTATTCCCGGGTTGCCTTCGTACAGTTTGGGAAAACTCGTTAGATCCCTGGGTATTCCTCTTAGTGACAGACACCGTGCAAACGGAGACGCCCAGGCTACGGTGAAGCTGTTTAAGATGCTGCTGGCAAAAGATTCAGAAAAAGAGATCCTCAAAAGCTCGGTTCGCAATGCACCAAAACTTCAGATGGATACGAAGCTAATCCGGTTACTTGAAGAACTTCCCTCGATCACCGGTGTTTATTACCTGCATAATTCCGAAGGAGATATCATTTACATTGGGAAAAGCAAGAATATCAAAAAACGGGTGAATCAACACTTTACCAATGAGAACAGGAAGTCTATAGAGATTCAAAAAGAGGTTGCATCCATAAGTTATGAGGCTACAGGAAATGAATTGAACGCGCTGCTAAAAGAAAATGAAGAGATAAAAAGAAATAAGCCGAAGTTTAATAAATCCCTTTCCAGAAATATTTTTTCTTATGCCCTGTACCAGTCAAAAGACGACGACGGGTATATCAATCTCAAAATTGGTAAAGCCGATCGAAGGAAGAAAAGCGTGACAACTTTTACAAACCTGCAACAGGCAAAGGCTTTGGTTTCAAACCTTGTGGAAGAGTATAACCTGTGCCAAAAGTACACGGGAATCCATACCGGAAACGGAGCCTGTTTCAACTACAGCATTAAAAAATGCAATGGGGCGTGCGTGAAAGAAGAATCTCCTTTAGAACACAATGAGCGCGTAAAACAGGCACTTCATAAGTATAGTTATGAAAAGCAAAATATGCTGGTAATTGATCGTGGCAGGGAGCTGGACGAAAAGAGCGCATTGCTAGTGGAGGAAGGACAGTTTAAAGGAATTGGATACTTCAACCTCAACTATCAACTCAATAATATGGAAATCATAAAATCCATAATTACCCCCATGAAGAATGATCGTGATGCCCAGCACATCATTCAAAATTACCTGAGAAAAAATAATCGCCTTAAGGTTATTATGTTGGACCCGGCCGAATAGAATTAATGCAGCCCGTAGAGCAGATTCTGCCGAAAAATCCTATTTTTAAGCTGTAATTCTTTTTTTGTGGTAAAACCATCTGATTCTTCCTGGAAAAAAAAACTTCATGAGATCATCTATGAAGCCGATACCCCTGCGGGAAAAGCTTTTGATATAGGTCTTCTCCTGGTAATTATTTTGAGTATTGTTTTGGTAATGCTCGAGAGTATTCCCGGAATGAGTGAAAAATATTATTCGGAATTCTATACTGCAGAATGGATCATTACAGCCGTTTTCACCGTGGAATATATTCTTCGTATTGTGGTGATCAATCGTCCCGCCCGCTATATTTTCAGCTTTTATGGCATAGTGGACCTGCTTTCAACACTGCCCTCCTATTTAGCCATTTTAGGCGGGGGCCACAATCTTTTGTTTGCAGTTAGGGCTCTAAGACTTCTAAGGATATTTAGGGTTTTAAAGATCACCCGATATATTGGTGAGTCAGATAAACTCCTCCGGGCTTTAAAAAACAGTCGCGCTAAAATTCTTGTCTTTCTTTATGCCGTTATTATCATGTGCGTGATCATGGGAACAGTAATGTACCTCGTGGAAGGACCGGAAAATGGATATACAAGTATTCCAACCGGGATATACTGGTGTATTGTTACCCTTACTACAGTAGGTTTTGGAGATATTCACCCGGTGACGCCCCTGGGACAATTCATCGCTTCTGTAATTATGATCACTGGTTACGGGATCATTGCAGTTCCTACGGGAATAGTTACTTCAGAATTTAGTCGTGCTTCGGCCAGTGAAGTATCTGTAAACACCCAAGTCTGCCCCCATTGTAATGAATCTAAGCACCTGGACAAAGCAGAATATTGCCATAACTGCGGAAATTCTCTAAATGCATAAAAAATATCTCATTGTGGTTGTCGGTCCCACAGCTATTGGAAAAACCTCCCTCGGAATTGAGCTGGCACGTCATTTTAATACTGAAATCATCTCTGCCGATTCCCGGCAGTTCTTTAAAGAGATGACCATTGGAACTGCAGTTCCAACTGAAGGTGAATTACACGCCGCCAAGCATCATTTCATTCAGCATATTTCGGTCGAAGAAGATTATTCTGTAGGAGATTTTGAGCGGGATGCCCTGCAAAAACTTAAGAAGCTTTTTTTGAAGCACGATGTTGTAGTGATGGTTGGCGGGAGCGGACTTTACGTAGATGCTGTGGTAAAAGGACTGGATGAGTTTCCGGAAATAGAGCCCCATATCAAGGGAGATTTGAAAAAGGAACTGGAGGAAAAAGGTCTTAAAAAGCTTCAGGAAGAACTTAAAATAAAGGATCCCGAATATTATTCCGAAGTAGATCTTCAAAATCCGCACAGGGTGATAAGGGCTCTTGAAATTTGCAGAGGAACCGGAAAGCCATATTCCGCTTTTAGAAAAAGAACTACCAAAAATCGCTTTTTTGACACCTTATATGTGGGACTTACATCAGAAAGAGAGATTGTTTACGACCGCATCAACCGCAGGGTGGATATCATGATGCAGCAAGGTCTTTTAGAGGAGGCTGATGCACTTTTCCCCCAACGGAAACTAAATGCGCTCAACACTGTTGGGTACAAAGAACTTTTTAAATATCTCAATAAAGAATGGGACCTCGAAACGGCCATTGGAGAAATTAAAAAGAACACGAGGAGATTTGCTAAGCGGCAGTACACCTGGTTCAGAAAAAACGAGCAGATCAACTGGTTTGATATTTCCACTCCTCCTGCTAAAATTCTGACCTTTGTAGAAGAAGAAATTACCTGATTATCGCCCTTTTTAAATATTCCCTCCCGTTGGTTTGAATGAGCAATTGATATACTCCCGCCTGGTATTCACTCAGGTTGATCGAATATTCTAAAATTGGTACGCTGTTATCATACCTGTGCTCCAGGAGAAAACGCCCTCTAATATCAAAAACCTCGATCTGATGAATTTGCAGACCTTCAGAAACCTCAAATTTAAACAGCCCATCGCCGGGGTTGGGATAAAGTATTAAGGTATCTCTCTCTACAGGTCCGGGTGCTTCACAGATCTCCAAAGGATCCTCAACCACAACTTTCACCACACAGGAACCATTTCCATTGAGTGTGGTATAAGAAAGGGTTACCTCATTCTCTCCCAGGTCATCACAGGTGAAGTTTGTTTGGCTAAGGGTGTAAGTACCACTTGGACCACTGGAAAATGCCTCCTGAGGATTCAATTGGGCTCTCCCGCTTACATCCAAATCCAGGGTAATGAGATCTCTACAAACTACTCCGGAAGGATTTTCCTCGTTGGGCAGGATCATAATAGTGGTTTCACAGGTATCGGTATTTCCAGATGCATCTCTAACAGTCAAAGTTACTTTTTGCTCCCCAAGATCGGCTGCGGTGAAGGAAGTGCGGTCAAGGCTCATAGCAGCAATTTCACAATTGTCTGTAGATCCACTATCAACATCCTCTGGTGCCAAAGTTGCCGTTCCATTAATGTCCAGGGTTAATTCCATATCTGCTTTACAAGAAGCGACGGGGGCAATATTATCCACGATCTCTACCTCGATCTCGCAACTTTGGGAAGGATCATCTTTCTTTGTCAGCGTGATTGTATGAACTCCGATATCTTCACAGGTGTAGGTCACATCCCCAAAAAATTGGGCAGTACCAGGGTCTCCTTCGTAAAGATCCTGTGCGGTTAAAACGGCCTCGCCACCGGCATCCAGCTCGAGGGTTAAATTTTCCACACAATCCAGTTCCCCGGTAGTAGCCATATAAGGTTTTACATTTACCGTGACTTCACAAAAATCTGAATTTCCCGAGGCGTCGGTTACGGTAAAGCGCACAGTTTGAGTACCAACATCGCTGCTTGTGAAATTGCTTTTGCTCAAAGACATATCTTCAATGGCGCAGTTATCGGTGGAATTTTGATCTACATCATTTACAGATATTTCTCCTGTTCCGTTTTCATCCAGAACCAGATCAATTTCGGAAATACAGTTCACCAGAGGTGGCAAATCATCCACAACAAGGATCTCAATTTCACAACTTCCTGTGTGCTCGCCCTGATAGGAGGCGGTGATCATTTGCGGCGGACCAATATCATCACAGGTAAAATCTTTTTTATTTAGCTCAAGTTCAATATTGTCCTCTTCCCCGGTATAGAAAAGGCGGAGTTCAGCATACCCGTTTTCGTCCAGGAAAAGCGTCTTGGACTCCACACAATCAACACTTCTCATAGGATCATATGGCACAACATTAATGGTAGTCTCACAGGTTTCAAAATTACCGTTGACATCCACTACCGTCACCACAACGTCTTGTTCTCCCGCATCTGCAGTCTCAAAACGATCCTGGTCTAAAGTGACACTTTGTATCCCGCAATTATCTGAAAACGATTCCAGTAACATTTCTGGCGGAATGATTCCGTAGCCATCTTCATTGAGGTAAAGGTTAAAATCCTCCCGACAACTTATCACAGGTTTTAATTGATCTATTACTTCGATCTTAGTGGTGCAACTTCCAGAAGAACCATCAACAAAATGAACAATTAATTCTACTTCCTGCTCTCCAATATTCTCACAGGTAAATACGTCTTTACTCAAATCAAAAAAGGCAACTGCAGGATTGGTTGGGTCGGCATCATATAAGGTAGCAGGATCCAGAGTAGCGGTTCCGTTAGGGCCCAATGCCACTTGAGTGGAAACACAATTTATTTCCACAGCAGGAGTATTGTAAACAATAGGAAAGGAACATGTCGTGGAAATATTTCCAGCTTCGTCCTCTACTGTTAAGGTGACTGTGGTGTTATTTGTAATTACGTCCTGAGGTGCGGGAACCTGAATGACATTAAGTTGGGTTGAGCAGTTATCTGAATAAGTGATTCGATCCTTATAATCTGGAACTACAAAGTTCTCACCGGGAAGAAGATCTACTTCGACAGGAGAATTATTACAGGAATTTATTTCAGGTGAAATGTTATCTTCTAAAGTCACCACTAAATTGCACTCCCCAACAAAAGGAGCATTTGCATCAGTTCCATGATATACCTTAAGATTTACTTGCAGCTCTTCTCCCAGTCTTTCCTCAGTTTGTTCAATAAATATCCCATCATCAAAATTTTGCCTGTTGTTCACATATGACCTAAAATCCTGCACAATATAATTGCAGTCCTCATCAAGCTCCAAAGATAAACCGGCAGTCGATCCACAATCAAAAGAAGGCTGATCTTCCTGAACTAATACAAGCTCTATGGAACATACATCAGATTCGTTATCCTGTCCATCAAAAGCCCGAATGTTTACAGTAACATCCTGGGTAATTTCCTCATTTGCAACCGGAGTTTGTTCATATCTTACGGGATTGCCACAATTATCAACTGCTTCCACTTCCTCAAGAAGGTCCGGAACGAAATACTTACCGTTTACTGCTCCAACAAATTGCGTGGAATTCTGCGGACATATAGTAAACTGCGGTGGCTCTTCATCCTTTACGGTAATTTTTAATGTACAGGTAGCAGTATTATCTGATGAATCGCGGGCTTCAAAAATGACTTCATAAGAACCAGGAGCTAAGAAATCACCAGAATCTGGACCGCTTAGTTTTGTAACAGTTGCCGAACCGGAATTATCGGTAGGCGTAGGAGTTTCAAAGGTGACAATTGCTCCACATGCTCGGGGATCGGTTAATATTTCAATATTTGGCGGGCAACTTATCACAGGATCTTCCTCATCTTCGGCTTCATTTATGGTCACCGTGAAGCTACAGGTGGCGGTATTACCCACGGCATCTGTTACTACAAACGTATTGGTAGTGGTTTCTCCTACCGGGAAAACACTTCCCGAAGGTAATCCGGCTGTTTGATTGACTGTTGCACCAGAGCAGTTATCCCCATATGGCGCACTATAGTTTATTACTTTACCCGTTTCTCCAATAGCAACATTTTCGACAATATTTGAGGGACAGGTGATTGTGGGAAATATTTCATCTTTGACTGTTATTGTAGCAGGACAGGAGTCACTTAATCCTGTGGTTGGATCTGTTACCGTTAAAATAACGGTATTGTCCCCTAGTTTGGAGCAGTCGAATGAAGTAGTATCAATTTCCAGGTCCAAATTACCATCATTCCCACCGTACACCTGTTCGGCAGTAATCTGAGCCATTCCATTTTCATCCAAAGAAACTATGAAACTATTGCAAATTGCCTCTGGAGGGTCTGGACTCACAGAATCTTCTACAGTGACCTTAACCGTACATTGAGCGGTTAATCCCGCTTCATCTGTAACGGTGAGGGTTACAGGAACTTCGCCAATATCTGCTGTAGTAAAATTATATTGTGAAAGAACTTTATTTGTAATTGTACAATTGTCTACAGAGCCATTATCAACCTCATCCACAGTTATAGAAGCATTTCCACCTTGATTTAAAGTTACTGAAAATGGCGCAACACAGGAAACAACGGGAGGTGAATTGTCAATTACCTTAATGGTGGCGGGACAGAAGTCACTTAATCCTGTAGTTGGATCTGTTACCGTTAAAATAACAGTATTCTCCCCCAGTTTGGAGCAGTCGAATGAAGAAATATTAACTTCCAGGTCCAGCCCAACCTCATTCCCACCGTACACCTGTTCGGCAGTAATCTGAGCCACTCCATTTTCATCCAAAGAAATCGGGAAACTATTGCAAGTTGCCTCTGGAGGAACTGGACTCGCAGAAGGATTCACTGTAATTGTAAACGTACAGGTAGCTTGATTTCCAAATCCATCTGTGGCTGTGTATTCAATGGTATGTTTTCCAACAGAAAATTCACTCCCAGAAGGATCTCCAATGGTTTGTACAACTGTAGCAGAACAATTATCTGTCGCTGTCGCACCTTCAAATTCTACTTCGGCAAAATTGTCTCCAGGTTCTGCTGTGACCACTATATCTGCCGGACAAGTTAATTCAGGACCTTCAAAGCTGTCAAATGTTGGAGTTCTTTTATAGATTTCCAAATCCATTTCTAGTGCACTTGGTAAAAATTCGTGTCCTATCCAGTTATCATAATGATATAACTCTATTATATCTAAATTTAGAAGATACATCTTATCACAACTACTAAAAGCGATGTCAACAGGAAAATCAATCTTCTGTTTGTAAGAATATTCATAGGATTGACTGGGATCAAATACTTTAATACCAAAAGCATTTTCTTCGATCCCATCAAAAACCCGATGTGTGAAATCAATAGCTTCATCTATACCAATCTCCGAGAAATTAAGTAATTGGCCGAAATTTAATCTACCCGCATATTCAATGACGTGTAAATAATCAAATTTGTCTACTAATAAACTGCCGGGAGATTGAACATTAGAAAGTCTCCCTTTAAAACTCAAATTTTGATCAAAAATTAAAACAGCCGGATCATCATTCCCGGCTTCGCTGACATACAAAATTCCTTTGGAATTTACAGCAATCCGATATGGAACCTCTACATCAATTTCGTTTTTTAATATCCGTATGTCTGTTTCTTTGTCATAGACAGATATCCTGCTAAATTGACTTCCCTGTTCAGGTCCTTGATTTCCATCATAGTATTCAGCCAAATAAATGTTTTTTTGATTCACATCTATTCCCATTGGTCGATAAAAACCTAAAGGTATAATGCGATTCAAATTTCCGTCAGAATCAAAAACTTTAATTTTTCCGTGCCTTGCAAAATTTCCTTCGGCTAGATAGTCTGTTATATAAATAAAACCTTCATCGTCAACGGCAAGATCTAATGGTCCATCTAGTTGTGCAGAAGGAATAAAATCCTCGACTACAATTTCACCTTTAACATTTCTTAAATCCACCCCACTACCAAATGAAAGAGTGTACACTTTATTTTCAGGACCAGTTGCGACAGCAATGGTTAGATTATCTGGATTGAGATTAGTTAGAGAAATGCCATTCAAGCTTGTTACTCCTTCATGGTTATAAGAAGGAACTTCGTCAGCAGGATTTTGTCCTAATAAAGGAAAGGAAGTAATTAATAGAATTAAACTGAGGATTACAAAGAACCTTCCCCGACAACCAAAAAAATGCCGCAAGAGTACGGCAGTAGAATTACATTTTTGGAAGGTTTGGAGTCTCCTCATAGAGTGCAGCTTACTAACAAATATAAGTAAGTAAAACGAAGACCCCGATAAAGTATTGTTAACAAATATCAAGACATTGCTGCAGTTTCACTGCAGCGATGCCCGATACCCGGAACTGAAAATTTTATGCTTATTTCTGAGCTTCTTCTTTATTTCTAATCACCAATCTAAATCCTTCCCCGTGAATGTTAAGGATCTCTACGTTCTCATCCTTTTTAAGGTACTTACGCAGCTTGGCTATATAAACATCCATACTACGGGATGTAAAGTAATTGTCGTCTCTCCATATCTTGGTTAGAGCTAACTCCCGTGGCATAAGATCGTTCTCATGTAAAGCTAAAAGGCGCAACAATTCGTTCTCTTTTGGAGACAGTTTTGATGGTTCCTCATCTCTAAAGGTAAGGAAGCGAAGTTTTGAATTCAGGTGGAAATCACCAATCTGGAATTCGAACTGCTTGCTATCGGCCACGCTATCTGTAGCTTTACGCTGCATAATAGCTTTGATCTTCATAAGCAAAACTTCACTGTCAAAAGGCTTATTCAGGTAATCATCTGCCCCTACTTTATAACCTTTTAAAACATCTTCTTTCATTGCCTTTGCAGTCAGGAAGATGATAGGAATTTCTTCATTCTTCTCCCTAATCTCTTTGGCTAGTGTAAAACCATCTTTATATGGCATCATCACATCCAGGATACAAAGATCAAAATCATCTTTTTTGAATTTCTCAAATCCTTCCATCCCGTTCTTGGCATGTGTGACCTCATAATCGTTCATGGCCAGGTAATCTTTTAATACCGTTCCAAAGTTTGGATCATCTTCAACTAGTAAAATCTTCTTATTTTCAGTTTCCATAAATTAAGATATTAGTGGTAATTTAATTATAAATGTACTTCCTTTTCCTTTTTCACTTTCCACGCTTATTTGTCCGTGGTGGTCATCAAGGATACGCTTGGCATAAGCAAGTCCAAGGCCGTGGCCTTTTACGTTGTGGATATCTCCCGTATGCTCGCGATAAAATTTTTCAAATATTTTTTTCTGAACAGGTTTTGTCATTCCGCTTCCCTGGTCACGTATTTTCATGACAATATAATTCTTTACATTTTCTGTGTAGATATCAATTTTAGGCGCATCTGTAGAGTATTTCACTGCATTATCAAGCAGGTTTACAACAACATTGGTAAAATGGGTCTGGTTTGCCAGTATTGATGCTTTCAAGGCCCCAAAATGTGTTTGTATATATCCCTGTTTATCTTCCACAATTAGATCTATATGCGTAATGGCTTCTTCAATTAATTCATGTAAATCAAGTCTCTCCTTTTTAAGATCGAGTTCATTCTTTTCCAACCTGGAAATTCGCAAAACGTTCTCAACCTGTGCATGCATCCGCTTATTTTCATCCCTTATCATACGGTGATAATGAGCGACTTTTTCGGGATCGTTCATGATCTTTGGGTTCTTGATCGCATCCAGTGCAAGATTAATAGTTGCAATAGGTGTCTTGAACTCGTGGGTCATATTATTTATAAAATCTGTTTTAATTTCAGATATCTGCCTTTGCTTTATCAATTGGGATAGTGCACTTGAATATGCTACCACAATGATAAGGGTGAAAATGATCGATAAAGCCGCCATTAAAGTAATGGAAGACAATACAACCTGTTTCTTTTCTGTAAAGTTCACGAACAAATTATAATCATTAATACTGCTGCCCGCAGCAAAAAGCGGCACCCTGTACGTGGTTCGTGCATCCAGTTTAAAATTCTCTGACTGCACCTTGGTTGCCAGACCATTGTCGTAAACAGCATATTCAAAGGAGGTATGCATCCCCCTGTTCTCAAGTTCATTCTGGATCAAACCTTCCAGGTATGACTTTGAAACCCGTTCATGCAAAGGTTTCCTGCTCGTATATTCGTTCACAGTGGAACGGATAAATTCTTTCTCCACATCTTTCATTCTAAAGATGCGGTTGATCCTGCTGGAGGTGGCAAGCAAATCCTTATTTAGGCTATCATTCTTCACCAGCTTGGAAACCCTGCGGTTAATAAGCTTTTTAAATTGAATGGTATCTATAGATGCATCCAGAAAAGCTGTAGAAAGCATGTAATCTTCTTCCAGTCTTTCCTGTGAAGAGAGATAATCATCCTCGGAGAATCCATTGTGCTCTTCTTCAAATATTTCATTGATCATTGCACTATCTGCCTTTGCTCCCAAACTGTCAACCAACTCCTGCATCGCGAAATAATAGTTCTCCAGTTCGTTATTCTCAACTTCTGTAGCTACCCTTCGCAGTATCTGTTTTGCATTGAAAGAGAACTGCTCTTCCTTGCTCTCAACCGTGTTTTTTATCCAAAACCCCTGAACAAATATAATTCCTATTAAAGAGAGGCTCATTAGAACCACCAAAAGAAAAAAAATCTTTTTGTTCATATTTTCAAAAGTATGATTTTAACATTTAGCCAAAGACGCCTTTAACCAAATGTTAACAAAAGAAAGTCAGTATTTACGCGCGCTCAAGAAGGGTTTCGTGCAAGTCACGCACTGCTTCGCGGGTTTTGGAGAGCTCCTTGTTTTCAATAATAAAATCTGCTAGTTCTGCCTTTTTTCCATCACTCCACTGGTGGCTCATCCTGGCTTCGATTTCTTCCAGTGTAGAACTATCCCGCTCCTGCAACCTCGCCACCCTTTGTTCAAAAGGAGCGGTAATGAGTAGATTGAAGTCGCATTTGCGATAGCCTCCTTTTTCAAAGAGAATGGCTGCTTCATAAATTACATAAGGAGCATCTTGATCTTGTTTCCAGGTCTTGAAATGTTTGGCCACAGCCGGGTGGATTATTCCATTAAGTTGTTCCAGCTTTTTGTTGTCGCCAAAGACTTTTGAAGCAATGAATTTTCTATCGGGAATTCCCTCTTTATAGGCTTCCTCTCCAAAAAGCTGAATTATCGCAGCCTTTATTTTTTCATCTTCCAGCATTAACTTCTTTGCCTCCACATCGGCAATAAAAACAGGAATACCCAGCTCTTTAAAGAACCCGGCCACGGTTGTTTTTCCGCTTCCAATGCCTCCTGTAAGCCCAAGAACTTTCATTTTTTGATAATAAACTGAATTCGCTTCTCATTAAGCCGAATATTGGAGGTGAATTCCGGCTTCTGAATAACTTCAGGAATAAGAAAATCCTGCTGCCCCCTTATATCATCGAAATCCACAACCACCCTAAAATCTGAAGCTGTCACTTTGCTGAAGTCTTTCAGGTTCACCTGGTAAAACAGCACTACCTCCTTGGGAAAGATCACGACATTAAGCCCTGGAGGCACATTCATGACTTCAATAGGAACCTGCACCTTCCCCTCGGTAACTTTTTCAACATCTACAGCATATTTTACTTTATTGCGATAAAAAGTAACATTGGGAAGAGCTGTAGTATCAAGATATACTGTCCCCTGTTGATCTTCTTTTACTTTCGTAAGGCTAAGCTGCTGGGTAAAAATTTTTGAAAGTGTATCCAGAATATTGTCGGGACCACTAACCTTGATAGAATCCGGCTCATATTTCAACGCCTCCACAGCCGAGTATCCCACGGCATATTCAATTTTCAAGCGGAAAACAACCGGTAATTTTTTCTCCTGTTTTTGTTCATATTTCACAACAAGGGCATCCTTCAAAAATTCGTGATCATCCAGATCAATTTCCAGCTGGGATTGAAGGTCTGAATGGTTTTCATCAATAACATACACCAAAGCATCATTCTCAATACTCGCTTTAGAAAGATCGATCTTAACAGTGGGCGGAAAAAGAGAGAACCAGGCAACTGTAAATCCATTTTCCTGCATCCTTAATTCCAGGCTCTGTGGAATTTTCCCTACCAGCAGTTTATCCTGCGGCACATTGACATATTCCAATGGAATCTCCAGCACCTCACTGTATTGCTTGGAAAACTGAACAAAGATCCAGATCACAATAGCAAAAAAGAGAAAAAATAAAAATGAATTAAAGTCGGTTTTTCTAAACCGGGCTTTAGTAAGCGTTTTAAATCTTTTAAGCATGTTTAAAGAATAGCTTTGGAAACCTCTTTTCCGGATCCATGTTGAATATCCTAAGATAGCAGGTTGACTTGCAGAAACCAAACCCATAGCCCAAAAATTGTACGAGAGTAGCTACAATAGAATAAGCTGCGATCTTAATACTGCCGGTTAGGAAAAGGGAGTGGAAAAACAACATCAGAAAGTACCCGGCAGAGAGCCACAACGGCAAATACCATTCAAAAATGGCAAAAATCACTGCTGATATTAACCCAAAACTGAACAATGTTGGAAACCAGTAAGTGATCTTGGCCGAATTGGGGTGCCACTTGTTCAAAATAGGCCTCACCATTCCAAATTTCTTCACCTGCTGATAGAATTTCTTCCAGTCTATGCGTCGCTTGTGATACACAAAGGCTTCCGGAAATAATCTTGTCTCAAAATGCCCTTTTTGAAGCCGCAGTGCCAAATCGGGATCTTCACCGGGATGGATTCTCCCAAAGCCACCACTTGCGTCAAAGGCTTCTTTTGAAAGTCCCATGTTAAAGCTGCGGGGTTCAAATTTTCCCAGCATTTTCTTTCCTCCCCTAATTCCGCCGGTAGTCAAAAAAGAGGTCATGGTATAATTTATGGCTTTCTGTAGGTCACTAAAATCTTCATGGGCGGCATCTGGACCTCCAAAACAGTGAACGAAATCCTTCTGCAGCTCTTTTTCAACTTCAGTTAAATAATGCGGCGGCAAAATAACATCACTATCAAGGATCAAAAAGTAGTTCCCGGCAGCTCTTCTCATTCCGTAGTTGCGGGAGTCCCCCGGCCCTGAATTCGGCTTCCTGAAGTAGCCGATATTCAAACTTCCGGCATGTTCCTGCACCACTGCTTCACAAGAAATTGTCGAACCATCTTCCACGATCACAACCTCAAATGGCTTTTGATATTCCAGGGCCTGTATACTTTGCAGCAGCTCCTTAATCTCGGCGGGGCGGTTATAAACAGGAATGATAAATGAAAAAGAAAGCTCCATGACACAAATGTATTAAAGAATGTGGGACAGGGCCCAAAAAATAAGAGGCCTCAAAAATGACATTTTCGAGACCTCTTACTATCGATATTTGAACTAGCTTACTCTTCTTTCCCTTTTATAAAAGCTTCCATAACCTGCTGGCTCACTCCCATATTGGAGAAACCACCGTCGTTGAAAAGATTTTGAAGGGTAACTCTTTTTGTAAGATCCGAGAACATTGTGATAATGTAATTGGCACAATCCATTCCCGTTGCATTCCCAAGAGGCGACATCTCATCTGCATAAGCGATGAAACCATCGAAACCTTTAACTCCTGTACCTGCAGTGGTAGGAGTTGGAGACTGGGAAATGGTGTTTACTCTTACTTTTTTCTCTTTCCCGAAGAAATACCCAAAACTACGGGCAATTGATTCGAGATATGCTTTATTATCGGCCATGTCGTTATAGTCTGGAAATACCTTTTGAGCAGCGATATAAGAAAGTGCCATAATACTCCCCCACTCGTTCATTGCATCCTTCTTATAAAGACTCTGCATAGTTTTGTGAAAGGAAACTGCCGATACGTCCCAGCCTTTGGTGGTGTAATCATAATTCATATCGGTATAGTGATTCCCTTTTCGCACATTGACAGACATTCCTATAGAGTGTAGCACGAAATCAAGCTTTCCGCCAAGAATTTCCATGGCTTTCTCTACAAGATTATCAAGGTCTTCTACCTTGGTGGCATCTGCCGGAATAATTTCGGAATTCGTCTTTTCAGCAAGATCTTTGATATTCCCCATTCGCATAGCAATAGGTGCATTGGTAAGAACGAATTGTCCCCCCTCTTCATGGACGCGCATCGCCGTTTTCCAGGCGATAGAATTTTCGTCTAAGGCCCCAAAGATGATCCCTTTTTTTCCTTTTAGTAGATTATATGACATGGTATGGTTTTATAGTGTTTGTTAAGCGGGTAAATATAATAAACATCTTTTAATTCAAAAGGGCTTTCGCATGCGCCACGGCAGAATCACTAATGTTTTTGCCGCCCAGCATCATTGCAAGCTCTTCTATCCTGTCTTCCCCTTTCAATTCCTTGATATTGGTGATGGTGCTGTGAACTGCATCTTCTTTATAGATCTTGAAGTGCCTGTCCCCTTTTCCAGCAATCTGCGGGAGGTGGGTAATCGCAATAACCTGCATGTTTTTACCCATATTTTGAAGGATACCCGCCATTTTCTGGGCAATATCACCCGAAACTCCGGTATCTATTTCATCAAAAATTATGGTGGGCAGTTTGCTGTAGGTTGCAAGAATACTTTTCACAGCCAGCATGATCCTGGAGAGTTCCCCGCCAGATGCCGCCTTTTTAATGTCGTTATAGCTCCCGCCCTTATTCGCCGCCAGTAACCAGTTAAGCTTATCCTGCCCATTGGTGTAAAACTCTTTTTGTTGCTCCAGCTCGATTTTAAGGGTCGCATTTGGCATTCCCAGGTCGGCAAGAATATTTTCGACTTCCTTAATAAACTTTGGAATAACACCTTTTCGGGAGGTATGTATTTCTGAAGCTATTTTATGCAGCTCTTCTTTCTTTTCTGAAATGGCTTTTTCTGAACGTGCAATTTCCTCATCGGCATTTTCTGAAACTGCAACCTTCTTCGCCAGCTCTTCCTGAATTTCCTTCAGTTCTTCTACTGTACCTGCCGCATGCTTCTTTTGAAGATTATACAACACCTGAAGCTTTGTGTTCACCTGCTCCAATTCGGAAGGATTTGCCTCCACCTTATCCAAAGCCGATTCCAGTTCGGTGGCGATATCATCCAGTTCTATATTCACACTTTGCAGCCGTTCAAAAAGCTGCTGATATTGACTTGAAATACCTGATATCTTTTGCAAATTATTTTTTGCCTCCCGAAGTGAGGCCGCAGCACCTACTTCTTCCTGCTGAATATTATTGATCGCACTTCCCAATTGCTCGGTGAGTTCCTCTACATTACTAAGCTCTTCATACCGCTCCTCAAGCTCTTCCTGCATGCCCGTTTCCAGCTTAGCTTGCTGAAGTTCGGTAAGCAAAAACAGGTTGTAATCGTATTCTTTGGTTGCCTGCGCCTGCTCTTCTTTCAACTCCTGTAACTGCTTTTGAAGTTTCTTAAGCTGTTGCAATCCTGCCTGGTATTTCTTAATTGTGGCGGTGTTTTTGGCCAGGGAGTCTATTACCAGGAACTGGTATTCATTATCACCAAGACTTAAAGTTTCGTGCTGACTATGGATATCAAGCAGCTTCTCGCCCAAAGTCTGCAAGGAGGAAAGGTTCGCCGGAGTATCATTAATAAATGCCCTGCTTTTTCCTGAAGGTAAAATCTCCCTGCGTATAATGGTCTGGGATTCGTAGTCAAGATCCTCTTCAGCAAAAAGTGATTTTAGCTCATAGGAGGAAATATTGAAGCTTCCTTCAATAACACACTTCTTTTCCTGATTGCGAATTGCACTAAAGTCGGCACGCTTACCAAGCAAGAGGGAAAGAGCTCCCAGCATTATGGATTTTCCAGCACCGGTTTCTCCTGTTATTATCGTAAAACCGCTTTGAAGATCCATTTGGATGTCTTCAATTAGGGCGTAATTTTTTATAGAAAGGCTTGTGAGCAAGAGAATGTAAGTTTGGGTTAAAGATAATATTTTTTACAGTTGACAGGGAGCGATTATCAATTAGCAATGAACAATTAGCAGTGAATAATTAGCGGTTAGCCAAATTAATTTAATAAGGTTTTAAGCACCAAAAAATAAACTCAAAATTTCAAAAAGGATTCAGGGCTCAAAATTAAAGATTAATTTTTTTTCCAAGCAACTGACTTTTGAGCACTGCAAACTAAATTATAGAGGTCCCGGCTCCGCTCGACCTCACAGTAGACGTCCCGGTTGTAGATTCAAATCTTTACCCAGCCTGCGCATTGAGCCCTGATTTTACTTTAGAAAAATTCTTGATTCTTGTCTCTTTTTCAGACTGATCACTAATTACCGACAACTGATCACTAGTACCTAATATTTCCCCACTTTTCCGAAAAAGTAGGAGCCATGTTATTTAAAGCGTCTACCACTTCACGAATATTGACTTGTGGACCACCGCTAAAGATCTGCTCCACCTCATCGGCTTTGGCGTCGAAGAAAGTTCTCAACAGGAGAGAATTTGGTCGCCGGCTGTTCATACGTTCCAGATCGATAAGAGCTGCGGCAATCGCTTCCTTTCCTTCTTCCGGCGACATGTGCATTACATCCAGCCCATTCCGGTGGTAGTTATACATCGCATTTCTATATCCCGAATAGGTATTCGAGAGCAGGTTGGCATTGAGTTGATACCTGGAACGATTGCCGTCTGTGCCTTTCCAGCCGCTGTAGGAACTTTGTTGTGCCGTTCCCACAATCTGGTTCGCAGTTTCAAAATAAGGTGTCCCTCCCTGTTCACTAAAGGTATCGGCGTCAAGACCTAAAATAGTATAGACGTAAAAACCAATTATCGAAACAAGATTAGAATCGAATTGACTGGGACTAAATTCCAGCGGCTCATATTCGGTATACTCAAACGCAAAATCATCGTCGTTAAAGTTAAATACAGGACTAACCATGGTGGAACCAAAAACCGGTCTTGAGGATTGCACCTGTATGCTCCCAGAAAAACTGTTCCCGTCATAACTGTTGATGTTGATGAACATACTACAATTGATGCGCTCCTGCGGAAGAAACTCCCTGTCGGTCCAGCGGGTTTGATTGATGAATTCGCTAATAGTGTTTTGAAGGGTTTTGAAAACGGAAGCATTTGCCTGTCCTGTTTTTTCTGAATTGACCACAACCTGGCAGTTTAGCTCCTGCGCTCCGGAAGCTACGCTAAGACCAAACATAAACAGTAAAACAAATACTTTATTCATTGCTTAGCAGGATTATTTCATTCAGGATATCGCGGGCTACTTCGGTTTTCGACTTTAACTGAAAGCTCTTGGTCTTCCCGTCCTTAAAAAGGATCTTGATCTTATTGGTTTCCGACTTAAATCCTGCACCGGAGTCGTTCAGAGAATTAAGCACGATAAAATCCAGGTTCTTTCTCTGCAACTTTCCGGCGGCATTCTCTTCTTCGTTTTCAGTTTCCAGCGCAAAACCCACAAGGATTTGATGCTTTTTCGTTTCTCCCAGGTTTGCCAGGATATCAGGATTTTTTACCAGCTCCAACATCATGGTTTCCGCCGATTTCTTGATCTTTTGGGTAGCCGAAAGCTTCGGCCTGTAATCTGAAACCGCAGCCGATGCAATTGCGATATCAACTTCAGGAAAGAATTTTGTAGCGGCTTCAAACATATCAACAGCACTCTGCACCCTTATCAATTTAATTTCCTCATTGGGATTCTGCAAATGTGTGGGACCGGAAATCAAAATTACTTCTGCTCCCAAAGCCCGGGCAGCAGCAGCCAGTTCAAAACCCATTTTCCCACTGGAATGATTTCCTATAAAACGTACCGGGTCAATGGCTTCGTATGTAGGACCGGCGGTAATGAGGACTTTTTTATTCCGAAGTGGAAGACTTTTGGCAAGATGATCTTCAATAAACTTGAGGATATCGTCGGGCTCTGCCATTCGGCCTTCCCCAGAAAGTCCGCTTGCCAGTTCTCCCGAGGTAGCTGGAATCATAATATTCCCAAAGGAAGTAAGTGTGTCAAAATTTTCCCTTGTAGAAGGATGCCTGTGCATATCAAGATCCATAGCCGGGGCAAAATATACCGGGCATTTGGAAGACAAATACGTTGCAAGTAAGAAATTATCGCTGTGTCCTTTTGCCATTTTTGAGAGCGTATTGGCGGTAGCAGGTGCGATAAGCATAAGATCGGCCCAAAGGCCTAATTCCACGTGGTTATTCCATTGATTACTATGATCTTCCTCTTTAGTAAAAGAAGAAATAACCTCATTTTTGGAAAGTGTGGATAAAGTAAGGGGTGTAACAAATTCTTTGGCTGCAGGAGTCATTACGACCTTCACCTGCGCCCCGGCTTTAATGAACAGCCGGACCAAAAATGCTGTTTTATAAGCGGCTATACCCGCGGTAACGCCGAGAAGTATCTTTTTGCCGCTTATTACAGACATAATTCTTATTCTTCGCTTTTGGTATTGCGATAGTAGATCTTTCCATTAAGCCACTCCTGAACTGCTAAAGCATGCGGTTTTGGCAACTTTTCGTAGAACTTCGAAACTTCGATTTGCTCTTTGTTTTCAAAGATCTCATCAAGACTATCATTGTAAGTGGCAAATTCATCCAGTTTTTCAAGAAGTTCTTTCTTGATCTCTGAATTTATCTGGGTAGCTCTTTTCGAGATTATTGAGATCGCCTCATAAATGTTGTTCGTAGTAGCATCGATCTTGTTCTTGTCAAGAGTCGTAGTATTAAGTGGAGCCTCTGTTCTCTTTAGATCTATCATATTCTCGTCTCAGATTTTAATTGTTGTTCTTTTGTTTCAATATCTTTTAAGGCAGTATTAGCCATATCAATAAACTCCCCTTCGGAATAGTAACGCTGGTAATCCTCGTAATATCCTCTTGCTTTCGCCAATCTCTCGGGCATGGCATATTCATAACTGTTGATGGCGTAAAGATAAGCCGATTCAAACCTGTAATACATAGCTTTTTCCCTGAAAGGAGAACCGGGATATTGAGAAATAAAATTATCAAAAGCCGTCATTGCAGCGATATAACTTTCGGTGTGATGATATTGTTTTGCAATTTCATAAGCCTTTTGCTCAAGTTTCACCCTGAGTTCTGTAACCAGTTCATTGGCCTCATCCATTTTTTCACTTTCGGGAAAACGGTTAATAAAATCCTGGAGCTTACTTATTCCTTTTACAGTTTCAGTTTGATCAAGGTAATATGGAGGAGAGAGATAGTAATAACTCTTAGCTCCTTTAAAAGCAGCCTCTTCAAGTTTTTCACTCTCAGGATAAGTTTCTACAAACCGCTCAAATTGATAACCGGCAAGGAAATAATCTCCCAGCTCATAATAGGTATCTGCAAACAGGTACATCAACTTTTGCCCCTGTGGTTTACCCCTGAATTCTGGCACCAGCTGCTCAAAAAGCCTTAATGCCTTCTTATATTTACTCCTGCTATTGCCTTCACCTGCTTTAGCCTCGTTATAAAGGTTTTCTGCAGTTGAATACTTTAAACCTGTGTCTTTACTCTTCAACACCTTCTGGTATTCCCCACAGGAGGTAAAAAGAATAGCTAAACTTAAAAATAGGATGATTTTCTTCATTCTGAATTTTAACATCTGGCAAAAATACTCTTTTCTGCCTTATTATAAAAACTTTAGTTTCAGTGCAAATTACGCCAAAAACGTAGGTATGCCCGAAGTAAGGGAATTAAAAATTATCAATAAAAGCGTCGATCTTAGTAGTAAGATTTTCAGTCGAAGAAACCAGCGGCAATCGCAGGTTGTTCTTTACTATTCCTTTCTTTTTAAGAAGTGCCTTTATTCCAACAGGATTGCCTTCAGCAAAAATAAGATCAATAGAGGGAGCTACCTTATAGTGAAGTTTATAGGCTTCATCCACCTTTCTTTCGAGCCCCAGCTTTACCATTTTAGAGAACTCGGCAGGAAGTCCCTGCCCAATAACAGAGATCACTCCATGTCCCCCGGCGAGAACCATGGGCAAGGTGATCATATCGTCACCCGAGATCACAAGAAAACCTTCGGGCACCCCGTCAATAAGTTTCATTGCCTGCACGATATCTCCCGCAGCCTCTTTAATCCCAATAATATTATCCACCTGCGCCAGTCTTTTCACTGTCTCGGGAAGCATGTTAGAACCTGTTCTTCCCGGGACATTATACATAATGACAGGCTTTGGTGAAGCAGCCGCCACAGCCTTGTAATGTTGAAATATACCTTCCTGCGATGGCTTGTTATAGTAAGGAGAAACCGAAAGTACGGCATCAAAAGCCGAAAGATTTGTACTCTTCACCTCTTCAGAAACCTTTGCTGTGTTATTACCGCCAATTCCAAGTACTAGTGGGATACGACCATTATTCTCTGAAACAATGGTGTCAATAACCAGTTGCTTTTCTTTAGAAGTAAGGGTCGCACTCTCGCCGGTAGTTCCAAGAACCACCATATAATCAATTCCGTTCTCGATTTGAAAGTTCACTAAATCCTTTAATGCTTCCACATCTACAGTAAGATCGTCTTTAAAAGGAGTGATCAAAGCAACTCCTGTTCCAACAAATTTGTTCATTATATTGTTGTGTTTAATATTTTTAAATATTTTTTTATTTCTTCGGTGAAAATTCCTGCTTCTGAAAGTTCTGCGGAAATATTCAGGTCAAAAATGCTCTTTTCGGAAGTCTTTTCTCTTCCCACCTTTAACCTCGCCCGGGTAACCGAAACAAGAAAACTGGCCATTTTATTTTCTGAAGCTGTAAAAGATACCAGAACATCAAATTGAGCATCTATGAACGCTGAAGCTTTTTCAGAAACCCTGCCCTTCCAGCCAAAATCTTCCCGTGAAATTTCAGGCCATTCAAAAGTGTCATTTTTGACACTTTTTTTTCCACAAAACACAATTTTCACTTCCTGTTGCTTGAGGTTCAGGTCTTCCTTCAGCTTTAAAAATTGTTTTACGGATTCATCACTCCCGTCCTCCAGAATAATTCCCAGTTTACACACCTTACCTTCAGCAACCGAACTTTCAGCAGAAATCCGCAGATTTTTTTGAGCTACCGCAAGCTTAAGATCTTTAATTTTCACAGGGCAAAATTAGGAATAATTGTATTACCAAAAACAAGGGAAATAAGGGATTTTCCACTATACCAGGTGCAAAAGCCTGAGTTTTTTTTCGGGGGTGATAAAAAAAAGAAAAACGAGTTTTATCGCCGCAAATTTTATAAGGGTTCCAACGATTTCAATACTTAGATCTCTAAAGTAGAAAACCTCCATATCCCTCAGAACATCCGAAAAAATGAAGGAAAGGGCCAGGCAAATAAAAAAAACCGATTTTTTGGAAAACGAATTAAGATAGTACACCAGGGCAGTAATGGCAATAAACAGGAGATTGAGGTAGTAAATGGCATAAAGCCAAAAGGCGAGTTCATTCCCCAAATTTCTTTCAATTTCAGAAATTTGACCCCACAGTAAATAGACATAAATACCCACAATGATCAAAAAGTAAAGCGTAGTGAATTTACTGCCTTTTTCATACTCGGTATGTCTAATAGCCTCCCTGGCCAAAAAGAAGTAACCTGTCAACCATAAACCGAGTTTTATCTGTTCAAAATACCAAAAGCTGCCTCCAAAGGAAATCAAGGTCGCTGCCATGGCCATCCCGAAAGACATGAGGAAATTGCAGTTTTTGAAGGGGAATTTTTTGTTATAATAAAAGATCAGGGGGAGGAAAAACAGGATTTCACCCAATTTTCTAACCAAAAAGTTGTCACCTACAATACCGGCAACGTTCACACACATAGCAACGATAGCCAGGAGAGAAAGAAGAACCTTTTGTTTCATTAATGGGAGAAAATTCCTGCAATATAGAAATTTTGAGAAGAATAAACTTTAATGTGAAAAATATTATTAAAATGGAATACAAAAATTAATTCTAAAAAGAATACTGCATTAAAACCCTGGAAGAAGGGAACTTTTTCTTCTATGACTTGCATGTTCCACCAATCCAAAAAATGCGATAACATGAAATAAAGGATAGAAGATGATGACACTAATATCTGGTATTATAAAAAGCCTGTAGAACAGGGAAAGCTCGGACAACAATAAGGAAGCGGAAGCCAGCATGAGCCATAGGGAAGCGTAGTGAGATTTGAGGAGGTACTGCGTAAAGGTCACTGCAAGTAAGCAAATGAGCAACAGCATATAAATATATGCAGTCTCCTGGTGGGATGGAATTACCTGCGGCACAAGATCGGCCATGGTATAGAATAAAAATCCAAGAAAAGTGTACATAATCATCAGGGAAATGAACTCTACCAAGTGTATCCTGGCCCATTTAAAGCCGGTGAATGCAAAAACATATAGAATTAAGACAGCACCACCAAAGCTCCAAAGAATAGGTCTGGGGTTACTAAAAAAACCTTCCAGCATAAGCAAATCCCGCACGTAGAATAAAAGTAGCACAATCACCATTGGGACAAACCAATTTTTCGTCTTATATCTATAATAAAGGATAAGAACAGGGATTAAAAGGACTGTTGAGGCAACAGTAAGTACATTTAAATTGAAAATAGAACTTATTATAAAAAGTACTCCAATGACCAGGAACAACAACAGAATTTTTTTATTCGTCTTCACATTTTCCAGTTAGAAATAATCAGCAAATCGCGGCAAATTTTACCGAAAAATAGAACAATTTTCCTTTAGGAAAACAATAAGTTTATAAAAAGTAGAAAAAAGCGCATTAACTTAAAATTAAAAATCTTTTACGGGTTCCTTTTAAAAACCCATACTTTTGTTTTTTACACCATAGAAATGAAGCGATATCTCTTCCTCCTGTTGATCATAGCCGGTTCTTGTAAATTCAGCGACAACTACACTCCCACCCGCATTGAAGGAACTCAGCTGGAAATAACCCCTGCTATTAAGGCCAATGATTCCATAGAGATGTTCATTCAACCTTATAAGTTGAATATTGACAGGGAGATGGAACAGGTATTGGCATACCTTCCTTACAATCTAACTAAAGCCGATGGGGAGCTTAATACGGCTATAGGCAATCTAATGGCCGATGCTTTAATGGAGCTTTCAAATCCTATTTTTGAAAATCGCACGGGAGATAAAATAGATATCGTATTGCTGAACTTTGGGGGAATAAGATCCTCAATACCTAAAGGAGATATCACAACAAGAACTGCTTTCCAGGTTATGCCCTTTGAAAATGAAGTGGTGGTCGCGACCCTAAAAGGAGAAGCTGTACGGGAGATGATCCACTACCTTATTGATTCGGGAAATGCCCATCCTGTTGCGGGAATAGAGTTACAACTGGAAAAAGACAATAGCATAAGAAAAGTTTTAATTCAGGGGGAACCCTTACAGGACAACAGGACCTATAACATCGCAACAAATGACTACCTGCTGCAGGGAGGAGATAATATGGTTTTCTTTTCCAGGGCTCAAAAAGTCATTAACCTGGATTACAAAATCAGGAACCTCCTAATCGATTATTTTAAACAGGAAGACACCCTTACTCCAGTAAGAGATCAACGTTTCATAAGAGTGAATTAATGGAAAGACGTACTTTTATTAAAAGAACAGCGGCAGCCGGTGCCTTTGCCGGTCTGGGCAGCCTTGGTCTGGTGTCTTTTGCACCAGAAAGAGCCCTTAAACACATCACGATCCTACATACCAATGATGTTCATAGCCATATAGAGCCTTTTGAACCCGATCATGCACAATACCCGGGCATGGGAGGAGTTGCAAGAAGATATACCCTTGTGCAACAAATAAGACAGGAAAATCCTCACACCTTATTGCTCGATGCAGGGGATATATTCCAGGGAACCCCCTACTTCAATTTCTACGGTGGGGAATTAGAATTCAAGCTCATGAGTAAAATGGGCTATGATGCAGCAACTATTGGAAATCACGATTTCGATAACGGGATTGATGGTCTACTGGCCCAAATGCCTCATGCTGAATTTCCCTTTATTAATGCCAATTATAATTTTGAAAACACAGTGCTCGACGGACAAATCAAACCTTACCAGATATTCGTAAGGGATGGGATTAGAATAGGTGTTTTTGGATTAGGAATTGAACTGGAGGGCCTGGTAGGAAAAAAGCTGTACAAAGAGACCAAATATCTCGACCCTATCGATATTACCCAAGAAATTGTAAAACAGCTTAAGGAAGAGGAAAAATGCCATTTGGTAATTTGTCTTTCTCACCTGGGCTACGAATACAAAAGTGATAAAATAAGTGATGTTAGGCTTGCCGGGGCCACGAAAGATATCGATTTGATCATTGGGGGTCATACCCATACCTTTCTTCCTGAACCCTCTGTAGTACTTAACAGCATTGGAAAAGAAGTATTGGTCAACCAGGTAGGTTGGGCTGGAGTGAATCTGGGAAGAATAGATTTTTACTTAGATACCTCCGGTAAAAAGGATTCCAGGGGCGCTACTATCATCGTTTAGCGCCCGGAATCTGGTTTTTCCCTTTTATTTTAAAGGTGAAATTGCGTTCCCCCGGCATTGCAGGAAAATTTGGATCTAAATGATTTTTAACTCCTCGCAGCTCCAGAATTTTTTTGGTTATATCCTTTTAATAGATCCTCTTCTAAATCTAAAGATGATGGAAATTTCATCCTATTCTTGCTGAAGAAATAATCACCAAAGCCTCTAAGTTACCCCTGTACAACCAAATTAGGAGGAATAAATAGCCGAATACACCTGTAGGACTGGCAAATATAAGTTATCCCGAACAAGACCCCTACTTCACTCCCTAATATAACGGGCTTTTAGTTGTGCTTACCTCTGCCAAAGCTTCTACCAGCCCCTTAAGTTTATCTTTTTTCAAAGGTTTGGATAAAAAACCAGAAACAAAAGGATATAACTTTGCTTCGTTACTAAAATCTTCAATTGAAGAAGTAAGAATAAAAATCTGAAACTGATTTTTTATGTGCTCCTCAAATTTCTGAAAAACATCAAGGAATTCCCATCCAGACATGCCTGGCATGTTAACATCTAAAAAAAGTATGGTGGGAAAATCAACTGCTCCCCCTGAGTAATCTTCCTTTATAAACATTAAAGCTTCTTCCGGCTCTAAAAATAACATAATTACAGCCTGTGGATTGAAACTTTTAATGGTGAACTCACAGATTAAGTTATTCGTTTTATCGTCATCAACTACTATGTAATACTTCGGTCTTTTCATCTTTGATAATCATGTTAACTTCATTAAATTTTAGGGTGAAAATCGTTCCCTTATCCACCTCACTTTCAACTAATATCTTCCCACCAAGAAGTTCTACCTGAGTTTTAACCATGAAAAGGCCCATTCCCTTTCCTTCAACATGTTGGTGGAATCGCTTATATAATCCAAATACCTGCCCCCCTTTTTTAGCCATATCTATTCCCAAACCGTTGTCTTCGAAAATTATAAGAACCTTACCGTCTTTCATTCTTGATGTGATCTTTAATTCTGGAGCAACTTCAGGTTTTCTGTATTTTATGCTATTGGTTATAAGATTATAAAAAATACTATAGAGGTAGCTCTGAACCGTACTAAACACAGGTGCCTCCGAAAAGTCGGTAATAATTAAGGCCTGCTCTTTTTCTAATATCCTGTTGATACTGGATCCAATTGAATTTACAAGTTGTGAGAGGTCCACTTCTTCCCTCTTGGCCGTAAGGTCTACTTTCACCTGAAGGATCTCGTTGAGATCAATAATCACATTATCCAGCCTTTTTACATTTTCCAGTAATTCCTTTAGGAATTGATCTTTAGTTTCTGAAGGATAATCCTCCTCCAGCAAATCTGCCAGACCAATAATATTGGCTACCGGTGATCGCAAATTATGAGAGACAATAAAAGAAAATTGTTCAAGTCCTTTATTCGCGGTAACCAGTTCCTGTGTATAATTTCGCAGATTTTTGTTCAGTTCCCTCAATTTGATGTCCGCTTTTTTACGTTCTGTGTTATCTGAAGAAACAGCTACATAGCCTTTAAAATTCTGTTCATCATCGTATACAGGGGAACCTGTGATCAAAGCGGGAAATTCAGTCGCGTCTTTTCGCGTCACCCATAATTCCCCAGACCAGGTTTCACTCTTTTTTAAAGCTTCTTTTAATTCCAGAGCTAAAGTATTAGATGCGCCGGAAGGAACGTGATCCATGATGTTCTTGCCTTTTATCTCCTCTGGTAACCATCCATAAATGGTTGTTGCTGCTTTGTTCCAATAATTAATTACTCCCTTATTATCTGTCGCTATCACTGCCTGTCCAATTTTATCCAGCAGGTTAGCCTGGAATTTCATTTCTTTTTGGGCAAGTACCCTCGCGGTAATATCTATACCTACGCATTGTATTTCTCCAGGTTCATCTTGAGAAGCCTTTAAATAAATAAAATCCCACAGCGTACTTTTTATTGTCCCATTTTTTCCAGGCTTATCAATTTCCACCTGAAATACCCTATCGGGATTCTGAATACATTTTTCTGAGATTTCAGCCACTTTCTGGTGGTGGTATTCTTCAATTGAAATCATGCAGTTCTTCCCCACAATTTTTTTGTCTGGATAAATCCATCCAAAATCCTCCTGGAATTTGTTATTGCAGTAAGTATATTCCCCTGCCATGTCCACTCTGATAAAATAGTTAGTCTGGGACTGGATAAGACCTCTATGCCGGGCTTCACTTTTCATAAGTTTCTGCATGGCCATTTTCCTCTCAGTAATATCCTGTACGGCTCCCACCATTCGAACTGCCTTACCTTCTTTATTTCTCAAAATGGTACCTTTTTCAACCACAAAAGCATACTGTCCATCTGCTTTTTTATAGCGGTATTCTGCTCCCCAGGAATCTGAATCCCCTTTTACTACGGAAAATAAATCTCCAGCAATAGAATTATCTTCGGGATGTATATTGGCGCACCAGGAATCAATGTCTTGTGTGAAGGAACTCAAGGAATACCCAAAAAGTTTATAATACCCTTCACTCCATAAAATATTCCCACTTTGAATATCCCAGTCGTAGATTGCATCTGAAGTGGCTTTTGATACCAATTGATAGCGTTGATTGCTTTCTTTTAAAGCCTTCTCTGCCTTAACTCTTTCAGTAATATCAATTCCCACGCACTGTACCTCAAGAGGTTCACCCTTTGCATCTGTAAGACATATGAAATCCCATAAGGTTGATTTTGCAGTTCCGTCTTTTTGTAATTTATCCAGTTCAACCTGTTGTATAGTATTGGGGTGAGCTATACAGTGGTAAAAAATTTCTTCAGCTTTTCCTCTATGGTATTCCTGGAGCGTAACTTCTGCATATTCTCCAACAACCTTCCCTGCCGGAAATATCCATGCAAAATCTTCCAAAAACTTGTCATTACAATAGGTATAATACCCTTCCAGGTTAATACGCGTAAGATAGTTTGTTTGAGACTTCAGGATCCCCCGCTGCCTCGCCTCGCTCTGCATTAGTTTTTCAAGAAAGTTTTTGCGTTCTGTGATATCCTGAACAGATCCTTCCACACGAAGCGGCTGCCCCTCTTCATCTCTTATGAGTTTTCCTTTTTCATGAACCCATTTTACCTCACCATTAGGCAGAATAATACGGTGTTCAATGTCCAAATCCTGTATGCTGCTCAAAGTCTCTAACTTGTCCTTCCTGAATACATCAAGATCTTCAGGATGAATTGTCTTTTCAAAAGTTTCCAGATCTACGTTAAATTCCTCTTTCTTTCTCCCCCATATAGAATAAACTTCATCACTCCAGAAAAAGTAATTATCCTGGAGTCCCATTTCCCAATAACCAAGCTTAGCTAATTTTTCAGCATAAATAAGTTTCTCGGTCTTTTCTTGTAGTTTTTCCATTACAGCTGTCTTATCTGTAATGTCTATACAAACTATTAATCTACATCTTCGATTTTTATACTGCAGATTGTAGCCGTACACTTCTACTTTTATTTTTTCCCCATTCCTTTTTAAATTTACTATTCTATTATGGCTCAATTGTGCGCCATCTGTAATAACCTGGAAAATATTGTTTTTCAACCATTCTTTGTCTTCCTCAAGAAGAAAATCAAGCACTGTTAACTGTAGAAATTCCGCACGAGAGAAACCATAATGATCTATTGCTCCCTTGTTCACATCCAATATTTCAAAGGTATCCACGTCGTATATGAGGTTTGGAAGCGGGCTCATTTGAAATAGCTGCTTATATTTTTCTTCTGAAGCCCTTAAGTTTTCCTCTGCCCGGTTAGCTTCCGTATTATCTCTAATGATCATAGAAGTACGGGGTTCACCGTGGGCATTCTGAAAAACAGAGGAAGAAAGTGCAGCCGGGAAAATACTGCCATCCTTACGCACCATGTTGATCTCACACAGCACTTTCCCTTTGCTTTGCCTATCTTTAATTGCCTGTAACACTCGAGGATCTTTAGGGTCCACAAGTCCAAACCTCCCCGCCTCACATAATTCACGTTCGGTTCTTTGAAACATTTTACAGGCCGCAGCATTTGCGGCAAGAATTCTTCCATCGGTAACAGTGAGCAGGATTCCATCCTGGCTATTTTCAAAAAATGCCCGATATTTTTCTTCACTTTCTGATAAAGCTTTTTCTGCAAGTTTTCGCTCCGTCACATCGCGAAAGTCCACAACAATACCTTCAATATCGGGATCATCGATCAAATTGGTTACCGTGGTTTCCAACCAACGCCAGGCTCCATTTTTATGCCTTACCCTCACTTCATCATCATAAAATGGCCTTTCTGGATACTCTATACAATTCTCCAGTTTTTTTGAAAAGCAGTCGTGATGATCAGGGTGGATGATCTCTAAAATATTTAATTGATGAATTTCCTCATCCGAATAACCCAAAACATTTTTTACAGAATTTGAAACATAAGTCGGAACTCCACCAGGGGAGAGAATAGCCACTGCACCAGCCGAATTTTCAATAAGACGTCTAAACTTTCGTTCACTTCTCTCGAGTTGTAGTAAAAACTCCTGTCGTTCTATTTCAAGACGGTGAATTTTGAGAACATTTTCAATAGCTGAAGGCAATCTTTCCAACCTGTCTTTAAGCACATAATCCTTTGCTCCTTTTTTGATAATATCTACTGCAAACTCATCTGTCATCGTCGCCGTAACCAGAATCACCGGGATTGGCTTTTCCAACTCTTGAAGTAACTCCAATGCTTCAAAAGAATTAAAGGAAGGTAGGGAATGATCGGCCAGAATGATATCGGGTTCAAAATTTTTTAACGCCAGTATAAATTTCTCTCTGGAATCTGCCACCACACACTCATTCTCCACACATCTCTTTTTTAAGGAACGAGAAATAAGCAGGACATCACTTGGCTCATCTTCAAGGTGGAGGATCTTCAGTTTTTTCGGCATATGTAGGGCTTAGGGGATTGGTATTGCAAGTAAGAACTAAGGTTGATTTAATTGTAAGGAGTTTGGTTACCTATTAGCCAATAAAAACCTAACTCGGTAACCGTTTTGGTGAAATTCTCAAAGCCCACAGGTTTAACTATATAACTGTTCACTCCTAGTTTATGACTTTCAACAATATCTTTTTCTTCTTTCGAAGAAGTCATCATAACAACAGGAATAAGTTTTGTGCGTTCATCGGCCTTGATCACCCTAAGCACTTCCAGCCCATCTACTTTTGGCATTTTGAGATCCAAAAAAATAACTTTTGGCTTATCTCCTATATGCCGTCCCTCATACTCTCCTTCTCCAAAAAGGAAATCAAGAGCCTTAGCCCCATCATGTAGGTGCACCAGATTATTTGCCAGATTAAGTTTTTTTAATGCTCGAATAGTGAGCATAGCATCAGATTTATTATCTTCTACTAACAAGATCTGCACTTCATTATTTGACATAGTTTTATTTTTTAATTAGTTAGCAGGCAGAGAAACATAGAAACAAGCGCCTTCTCCAACTTTACCCTCTGCCCAAATTTCCCCATCATGCTTTGATACTATTTTTTGCACGATAGCCAATCCTACTCCCGTACCTTCAAATTCGTTGCTGCTATGCAATCTTTGAAAGACTCCGAATAACTTGTTATAATACCGGGGATCAAATCCGGCACCATTATCTTTTACGTAAAAAACCTGCTGCTCACCTTTGGGATAGCTTCCAATCTCAATTACGGAGTCTATCCTTCTGGAAGAATATTTAAAAGCGTTAGAAATAAGATTAAAAAACAATTGTTTCAGCATATTCTTATCTCCCTTTATTGAAGGTAAATTCTTTACATAAACAGTTGTTTTTCTTTCCGGCTCCAGTTCCTTTTGCTCATCTACTAGCTTGTGAATTATACCTAGAATGTTTACAGGCACCCGAAAAAAATCCTGCTTGGAAAGGCGGGAGAACTCCAGTAAATTATCGATTAGATCCCCCATTTTTTTGACATTTCTGAGGATCTCAGAAAAGTAAAGTCGTGCTTCTTCATCTAAACGCTCAGAGTAATCCTCGATTAAAACTTCAGAAAATCCAGAAATTGCTCTTAAGGGAGTTCGCAAATCATGAGAAACCGAATAGGAAAATGATTCCAGCTCCTTGTTCACCTCTTCCAGTTCAAGGGTCTTTTTTTCCTTTTCCTGGATCTGGAAAGCCAATTGCTTATTAACTTCAGCCAACTCGGCTGCACGTCTTTCCCTCTCTTCTATTTGAATAGAAAGATCTTTTACAGTCTCTGCCAATTGCAAAGTAATTTCCTTTTTTTCCTTATCCTTAGCTAACAGAGCTTCTTCAGATAATTTGAGGGCTAACGCTAATTTTTCATTTCTAGCCCAAACAGAAGTTGTTTTATTATTTTTTTTCATTAAATATCTTGCTAAGTCAGTGATGAAAACAGGGACGCCCCTTACCAGAATTAGTAAAATCTATCTTTAATCTCACCTAAATTCTACCTCTATGATATCTTGATTCTTCTTTAATTTAAGAGCCTTTTATCGATAAAAGGAGGCTAATTATCTAGAAATGTAAGGTGCAAAGTTATGATTTTTTAAGTAATTTTTAACAGGATGAAATGTTGAAGTTCAAGGTAGTCAGCAAAATATTCTTAGGACACATGCCTTACATATGGTAGATTCAACTACTCCCAGAGGAACAAAAAGTTTCAGAAACCAAAAAGTGAACAAAAAGAATATAAAATACTTTTTATATGTAATATTTTTCCTACATAAAGCTGACATTTATTTAAATCGTGATTTCTTATTAGGAAAAAGTTTGGAAATTGCACAAAAAAGAACTGAAGGCTAATCATTTTTTGAACGTTCAGATCAAACTCTTTCCCCTACAAATAAAAAAGGGCGTTGTAGAAGATTTTTACTTTGAAAGCACCAGAAAAAGGAAATATAAGTTGCTACAATAATTAAGGAGCAGCCAATTCTTACCTTTTAAAAATCCCCCGCAATTTTACTTCTTGGTAATACCAAAATGAACAAAGAATTTTTAAGAATTCCTTATAGAATAAAGGTGATCAAGGTCATAAATAAATAGCTACAACTGCAGTACTTTTGCACCCGAATTTAACAGGAGACTTCTGATTATGAGTGGAATGAATATCAGCAAGCCAAAATGTCAAAATTTATGTAATAAAGTAAATCCTCAAACTTGGGTTAAAATCACATTGAGCAGCAACAGCAATGCAATAAATAATCTAAATTTGACCAGCTTTTAATAAAAGATGATTGTTAATCAAAACAGTTGACCATGATCAAAAGAATATTTTTAAAAAGCAATAGAACAATGTGCTTTCAACAGAGATCGATGCTTGCCATCATCTTAATCCTTTCAGTTATTCTGGTTGCTATTATCTCTACAGGCGCTTAATTACTCTATCATCCTGAGAAATTTTTTCTCATCGATGATTGGGATCTGCAATCTTTCTGCTTTGGCAAGTTTGCTTGGGCCCATATTTTCTCCCGCCACAACGTAGCTCGTTTTAGAAGAAATTGAGCTGGAAATTTTTCCGCCGTTATCTTCGATCAGCTTTTTGAGATCATCACGAGACATTTCAAATACTCCTGAAACTACAAAGGTCTGCCCCTCCAGCTTATTGGTTTGGTTCGCGAGCTTTTCTGCCGAAATTTCCAGTTGCAGTCCATAGCCTTTCAATCGCTCCACAGTTTTTACATTTTCTTGATTTGCAAAGAATTCTACCACACTTTCTGCAATTCGATCTCCTATTTCATCAACGCTTTCCAGTTCTTCTTTTTCAGCCTTTCTTAAAGCTTCAATATTTTTGAAATGTTTTGCCAGCTTCTTAGCTACGGTTTCTCCAACGTAGCGAATTCCCAAAGCGAATAGCACCCGTTCGAAAGGGATCTTCTTCGAGTTTTTAATTCCGGTAATAAGATTTTCTGCCGATTTTTCTGCCATACGTTCCAGCGGCAGGATCTGTTCTTTCTTCAATTCATAAAGATCGGCGTAATTACTTATTAGACCTTCATTAACCAACAGAGCCACTGTTTCCCCTCCAAGGCCTTCTATGTCCATGGCCTTCCTTGAAATAAAGTGCTGAATTCTTCCAATGATCTGTGGTGGACATCCATTAAAGTTGGGACAGTAATGCTGCGCCTCCCCCTCATTTCTCACCAGCTCTGTATTACATTCGGGGCAGTGGGTAATGTATTTTGTAGGACTGGAATCGGGATCTCGTTTTGTGAAATCAACTCCCACTATCTTGGGAATGATCTCCCCTCCTTTTTCCACATAAACCTCGTCCCCTTCCCGAACATCCAGTTTTTCAATTTGATCGGCATTGTGCAGGGAAGCTCTTTTGACCGTTGTACCTCCAAGTTGCACCGGTTCCAGGTTGGCTACCGGAGTAATGGCTCCGGTTCTTCCTACCTGGTAGGATATCCTGTTCAGTTTAGTCGAAACCTGCTCGGCTTTAAATTTGTAGGCCATTGCCCAACGGGGGGCTTTAGCCGTATAGCCTAATTCCTCCTGCTGGTGCAGGCTGTTCACCTTTACCACTACCCCATCGGTTTCATACGGTAAATCATGCCTGTGTACATCCCAGTAATTGACGAAATTCATAACCTCTTTCAGGTTTTTGGCAAGTTTTGCTTCCTCTGGCACCTTAAATCCCCACTTTCTCGCTTTTTGAAGACTTTCATATTGGGTTTCTATTCCTGGAAGATTTCCGCCTAAACTGTATAAAAGACAATCGAGTGGTCTCCTGGCTACTTCTGCGCTGTCCTGCAACTTAAGGCTCCCCGATGCTGTGTTCCGTGGGTTTGCATAAGGTTCTTCTCCTGCTTCAACCCGGGCAGCATTGAGGTGAGCAAAACCTTCATAAGGAAGGACAATCTCCCCTCTTATTTCAAATTTTTGCGGGTAATCCCCCTTTAATCTCAGAGGCACAGATCGTATCGTGCGTACATTATTCGTCACATCATCGCCTTGTATACCATCTCCCCTGGTAACCGCCTGCTTAAATTCCCCTTTTTCATAAGTAAGGCTTATAGAAGCACCATCATATTTCAACTCACAGGTGAAATTCACCTCCCCATCTACCTGTTTTTCAATCCTTTTCTCCCAGTTTTCCAGGTCTTCCTTGGAGTAGGAATTATCCAGCGAATACATTCTGTGCTCATGCACAACAGTTGCAAAATTTTTAGTTACCGCACCCCCAACTCTAAGGGTTGGAGAGTTGTCATCATGAAATTCAGGATGCTTTTCTTCCAATTCCTGCAACTCTTTTAGCTTCCGGTCAAAATCATAGTCGGAGATTTCGGGCTTGTCCAGTACGTAATACAGGTAATTATGGCGGTGTAGCTCCTCCCGCAGCTTAGTGATTTTTTCTTCAGGTTTCATAAAAGAGTAAGTCTTTCGTGCTTGTATGAGGCTCCAAAAATGGCATTTTGGACAGATATTTTTATTTCGAAAGGAGATGCATATGCTTTATCTCCGGTGGGAATCCAGTCTTTTTGTTCTTTGTTAATAATGATGAACAAGCCTTCATCATCCCCGGTGGCGCAAAAATGTTTGTAATCCCCGGTAAATTTGGTGAGCCCGAAATTGTCATTCAAGAAGTTGAATTTCTCTTCCACATTGGAAGTAGCAAGACCAACTTCGCTTATCCCAACAATACTTGCTGCGGAAAATTCTTCGGAAGAAGGATCGTACATATGGCTTCGGGAAATGAACTCCAGAATATTCCTGTCTTCATCATAAAAGTAAATAGATTTAGCCTGCCAGGCTGGAAAATCGATGATTTCATTGCCGTCATCCTGAAGTATTTCCACTTTCTTCCGAAGCCATTTTAGCGCTTTTTCTTCCTGCAGCGCCGGGATGTGAAAAGCAACGTGATAAGGTTTGGCGTTTAAATCCTCCTCAAACTCAAGAGTTGAAGAACCAATTTCCACCCTAAATCTTCCTTTTGAGATCCCATCCACCGGAAGCTCAAGAACTTCACCATAAAAATGATGCTGTGCCTTAAGGTTTGAAGTGTAGAGTTTGAGAAATTCGATCTTCATAATTTAATGCCTCTTAACATGCGGTCCACCCCGAAAATATCCTTTTTCAGGCGGGTTTGGAAATTTTTTTCAGTTAAAAGTGCTTCAGTTTCTTTTCCCAGGTACTGGTTGATCTCGAAATACAGTTTTCCGCCCGGTTTAAAATTGTTTACCGCCAGGTCTGTTATTTTTTGATAAAAGATCAAAGGATCGCTGTCCTTTACATAAAGTGCAGTTTCGGGTTCATGCTCCAGTACATTGCGCTGCATTTCGTTCTTCTCCAGCTCCCGCACGTAAGGCGGATTGGAAATGATCACATCAAATTGCTTTGGAAGTTTATCTATGGTCAAAATGTCCTTTTGAAGAAATTTGACTGATACATTGTTCATCTCTGCATTCCTTCCCGCCACTTTTAATGCCTCCTCTGAAATATCCAAAGCTAAAATCCTTGCCTGCGGCAGGTGCTTTGCAAGAGAGACCGCAATACAACCACTGCCGGTACCAATATCGAGAATATTTAGCTGCTCTTGATTTTCACAATCCTCCAGGATCCACTCCACCAATTCTTCGGTTTCGGGCCTTGGGATAAGCACCTCGTTGTTAACTAAGAAGGTTAAACCATAAAACTCTGTTTTGCCGGTTATATATTGAATGGGTTCATGTTGTCTAAGCCTTTGCAATGCCGAATTGAATTTCTCTCCTTCCTCCAATGAAAGTTCACGCTGCAGATCAAGGGCAACATCTAATCTTGTAAGTCCGGTAAATTCCTGAAGCAGGATATGAAAGAATGACCCTGTCTCCTCCTTGGGATACTCCCCTTCTAAGGTGTCAAAAAAGTGATTTTTGAAGGCTGTTATTTTCATTCATTCGAATTTTTTCACGCAAAAGCCGCAAGCATTCCTGAAGGGAACTAAAAATGATTTCATTTTTAAACCTTTTAATTCTCAAATAACTTTGGAAATTGGTACCTGGAAAATTGGGATATGAATCTAAAGATCTCTAATCATCCAAACACTACAGTTGTAATGGCCGGTATTTCCCAACGGACTATCCAATTGCTTAAATCCTGAACGCAGGTAAAGCTTCCTGGCCTGGTTCATATAAGGCATGGTTTCTATGTAGCATTTTTCAAAACCCTGCTCCTTGGCATAATCCAGACATTTTTTCATCATTTCTGCGCCAACACCTTTTCCCCTTACTTCAGGTAAAAAGTACATTTTTTGCAGTTCACAAATTGATCCTTCAAAATTGGCCAGGGGGGCAATTCCCGCCCCACCAATTATTTTTCCGTTATCATCTACAACAAAATAAGCCTTTCCCGGCTCGCTGTATTCGGCATGCATATTATTCAGAGAAGCGTCTTCGTAAGCTGTTCCTACTTTGGGAACACCCATTTCCACCAGCACACTCTGCACTACCTTTTTAACCTGCTCATTATCTTCGGGTTTGATTTCCCGTATTACGTAACTGCTCATTATCTCTATTAAATGCTATTTTTGTGGTGGTGAAGATACATGAAAAATACATAAACCGCTGTATTCAGCTGGCCCAAAACGGGCTGGGAAGAACCTATCCAAATCCTGTGGTAGGCAGTGTAATTGTATATAATGACACCATTATTGGCGAGGGCTGGCATCACAAAGCAGGAGAACCTCACGCCGAGGTAAATGCAGTAAATTCTATCAAAGATAAAAGCCTTCTCGCGAAGAGTACCATCTATGTGAGCCTGGAGCCTTGCAGTCATTACGGAAAGACGCCTCCCTGCAGCAATCTGATTATTGACAGCGGAATTAAAAAGGTAGTTATTGGCACTGTTGATCCATTTTCTAAAGTCGCGGGCAAAGGCATTAAAAAGCTATTGGATGCCGGCTGTGAAGTTCGGGTGGGAATATTAGAGCAGCAATGCCGGGAGCTAAACAAAAGATTCTTTACTTTTCACACAAAACAGCGTCCTTACATTATTCTTAAATGGGCGCAAAGCAGCGATGGCTTTTTAGCCCCTTTACCGCTTAAAAATGCTGAAAGAAAGCCTGTTTGGATCACAGGGAAATACTCCCAGCAGCTCGTCCACAAATGGAGGTCTCAAGAGCAGGCGATCATGGTGGGTACCAATACTGCAGTTACAGATAATCCAAAACTCAACACCCGCATGTGGCAGGGCAATGACCCGGTTAGGCTGGTACTGGACAGGAATTTGAGAATTCCTCAAGAATCTCACCTTTTTGACGCCTCAGTAAAAACCATTATCCTTACAGGAAAATCTTCGGAAGAAATAAGCTCCAAAAATGTCATTTTTGAGACCGTTAATTTCGAAGCAGACCTGGCACAGCAGGTTTGTGATACACTTTTCCGTCACGAGATCCAGTCGGTTATTATTGAGGGAGGACGGGAGACACTGCAAACCTTCATTGCTGCCAATTTATGGGACGAAGCCCGAATTTTCATTGG
The DNA here is from genome assembly GCF_026676115.1 of Salinimicrobium sp. TH3. Taxonomy (GTDB): domain Bacteria; phylum Bacteroidota; class Bacteroidia; order Flavobacteriales; family Flavobacteriaceae; genus Salinimicrobium. The sequence goes on from NZ_JAPONB010000006.1 coordinate 226,439, forward strand.
AAAACCTCATTTTAAAGAGGGAGTCAAAGCTCCTGAAGTGGCAGGAACTCTAACTTCTGAAACAAAGGTTGACGAGGACCAGTTAAAGATATATTTGAATGATTAAAACTATAATATTTGATTTTGGAGATGTTTTTCTCAATCTCGACAAACCGGCTACGGCGCGAGAATTAAAGAAGCTTGAGATTTCACATTTTTCAGAAGAAATGCTGCACAAAAATCAGCTCTATGAAAAAGGCTTGATCACTTCGGAAGAATTCATATCCGGCTATTGCGAGTCTTTTCCGAAGTTAACTTCCGGTAATTTTAAGGATTCCTGGAATGCCATCCTCGTTGATTTTCCCGAACATCGCCTGAAGTTTCTTAAAAAACTAAAAGAGGAAAAATCCTACAAGCTTATTCTTCTTAGCAATACTAATCATATTCATATTGACTGGGTAAAAAAGAATGTTTCATTTTTCGAGGAATTTAAAAATTCTTTTGATGCTTTTTACCTTTCCCAGGAAATCAACCTGCGCAAACCCGACCCTGAGATTTTCGAATATGTCCTGGAAAAACACGATCTAAAACCCGGGGAAACTCTTTTTATTGATGACACCCCCGAAAATACTGAAGCCGCCTCAAAGCTGGGAATTCATACCTGGAATATTGATCCCGCACAAGAGGATGTCTCTGATCTTTTCACTATTAAAAGCGAATTATTTTGATCTACCTGTTGTTAAGTGTACTCTCATCAAGCGTGATCTTTGTGATCTTTAAACTTTTTGAGCGCTTTAAGATCAATACGCTACAGGCCATTATTTTCAATTATTTTTTCGCATTTTCGGCAGGGATGCTGGTAGACAGACAGGAGCTGGACCCTTTAAATGTACTTTCGAAAGATTGGTTTTTAGGAACCTTTATTCTCGGGTTCATGTTTATCGCTGTCTTTTACCTGGCCGCCATTACAACTCAAAAAAGCGGATTATCTGTGGTATCTGTCGCTACGAAAATGTCAGTCGCTATTCCGGTTTTCTTTGGCATAATTCTTTACAATGAAAGCACAGGCTGGATAAAGATCATGGGGATTCTCCTCGCTCTGGTGGCCGTCTATTTAACTTCCATTAAAAAGAAAGAAGGCATCACGATTAGAAAAAGAAACTTGATCTTTCCGCTCCTGGTTTTCTTTGGTAGCGGCATTATTGATACAACACTCAAATTCCTGGAAACTTCTTATGTCGCCGAAGCCGATGTCGCCCTTTTTTCCTCCACTATTTTCGCCATAGCCGGAATTATTGGAGTTTTGATCCTTCTTATTCAGGCCATAAGAGGCACTCTTAAGTTGAGTTTCAAAAATGTAATTGGAGGCGTGGCTTTGGGTATTCCGAATTTTGGTTCTATTTACTTTTTGGTCATGGCTTTGCGAACCGAAGGGCTGGAGAGTTCCACAATTTTCCCAATTAACAATGTGGCGATTGTTATGATCTCCACTTTCCTCGGGATTCTTTTGTTTAAGGAAAAGATGTTGTCCAAGAATTGGATAGGAATTCTACTTGCGATAACCAGTATCATTTTAATTGCAACTTCTGAAGAATGGATGTAAAAGACACCTATAAAACAATCACAAAACCTTCTGAAGAAGTATTGTTCAAAGACAAGAACAGTAAATTCTTTGGTTACGCTTTTCCAATAACCACAGAAGAAGAGGCCAAGGAACATCTTGAAGACCTAAAGAAAAAACATCATGCTGCCCGGCATTGGTGCTATGCCTGGCAATTGGGGAAAAGCGATTTTCACTACAGGGCCAATGATGACGGGGAACCATCAAATTCGGCAGGAATGCCTATTTACGGGCAAATACAATCTTTTGAAGTAACTAACATTCTAATAGTTGTGGTAAGATACTTTGGGGGAGTAAAATTGGGAGTTGGCGGCTTGATCAATGCTTACAAAACTGCTGCGCAAATGGCCCTGGAAGCTTCAAGGATCGTCACCAGGACAATTGATGTAAAGTTTGAGATCTCTTTTGATTACCCCGAAATGAACAAAGTGATGCGGGTGATCAAAGAGAATAATCTAAATGTCGTGGACCAAATCCTGGAATTGGATTGTAAGGTCATAATCCTGGTTAGAAAAAATGAAGCCGAAAGAATTCACGATAAATTTGATGCTACCTATAAAGTATCTATTAAAGAACTGGAAGATCAATAGCCGAGTTTCTCGAGAACATATTGTGGACATTTAATAGGTTTACTCTTTTCCACATCCATAAATATTAAAGTGGTTTCGGCTGTGGTGAGCAGTTCTCCATTCTGGTTGAAGATCTCGTATTCAAATGCTATGCGCACCCCGGGCTTCTGTTTTAACCGGGTCACGATTTTTAACTCATCATCAAATTTTGCCGACTTTTTAAATTTTAAATTGAGCTCGTAAACAGGCAGCATCACCCCCTCTTCTTCCATTTTTCGGTAGGAAATTCCCAGGGCATCCAGCCAGTCGATACGGGCTATCTCGAGATATTGAGCATAATTACCGTGATAGACGACTCCCATTTGATCTGTCTCTGCATATCTAACTTTAACATAGGTGAAGTGGCTTTTCATGATTTTTTTAAGTGTTTATTTGAATCGGTTTTGTACTTTCACAGTGAACGAAGTATGCTAAAATTTTTGTTAAAATTCAAGTAGTTAAACGTTTTTTTTTCAGATAATTTGTTCACATATTTGTTGCTCTTAAAAACCCAAGGGGAAAGATATTTTCTCTTTTTCTTATGGAAGTCACAACTAACAAACGTATTATAAATTTAGAATCCGGAATGTCAGAAACTGCGCAATCAGTTTGGAATAACTGCCTAGCTTTCATAAAAGATAATATTACTCCACAGGCATACAAAACGTGGTTTGAACCTATACAGGCTGTTAAACTTTCAGATAGGGCTTTGAGCATTCAGGTACCTTCAAAATTCTTTTACGAGTGGCTTGAAGAGCACTATGTTAAACTTCTTAAAGTTTCGTTAAACAGAGTGCTTGGTGACCAGGCCAAACTGGTGTATGTTATAAGAATGGAAAATACCTACGGCAACAAACAACCTTTTACCGAAAAGATTCCCAGTACAAATCGTTCTAACGTCGCTTCCCAGGAAGTTGATGTGCCTATAAAGAATAAAAATCCGGAGTTGAAGAACCCTTTTATTATTCCCGGAATCAGGAATGTAAAAATCGAATCCCAACTCAATCCCAGTTATAATTTTGATAACTTTTTAGAAGGAGATTCCAACAGGCTTGCTAGATCTGCAGGACTGGCCGTGGCTAACAAGCCGGGAGAAACTTCTTTTAACCCTTTACTTATTTTTGGAGGTGTAGGTCTTGGAAAGACTCACCTGGCTCATTCTATTGGGATCGAAATCAAGGACAAGTATCCGGAAAAAACGGTTTTATATATTTCTGCAGAAAAATTTACACAACAGTATATTGAATCTGTAAAAAAGAATAATAGAAACGATTTCATTCATTTCTACCAGATCATTGATGTGCTAATTGTGGATGATATCCAGTTGCTTTCGGGGAAAGCCGGAACACAGGATGTATTCTTCCATATTTTCAACCACCTGCACCAAAACCGAAAGCAGGTGATCCTAACAAGCGACAAGGCTCCGGTGGATATGCAGGATATCGAGCAACGCCTGCTTTCCCGATTCAAATGGGGACTTTCTGCCGAATTACAACATCCCGACAATGAAACACGGGTCTCTATCATAAAAAGCAAACTTTACCGCGACGGGGTAGAGATGCCCGAGGAAATTGTTGAATTCCTGGCCAATAATATAAAGACTAATATTCGTGAACTGGAAGGAGCTATAATTTCGTTGATCGCTCACTCCTCTTTTAACAAAAAAGATATTACTCTTGAACTGGCAAAAAAGATTGTGGACAATTACGTTAAGAACACCAAACGTGAGGTTTCCATAGATTACATTCAAAAAATAGTGAGTGAATATTTCCAGATGGATGTGGAAACATTACAATCCAAAACCAGAAAAAGACATATTGTACAGGCCCGCCAGTTAGCGATGTTTTTTGCCAAAAAGTTTACAAAAGCCTCTTTGGCGAGTATTGGATCTCAAATTGGAAAGAGAGATCACGCGACTGTACTCCACGCCTGCAAAACTGTAGACAATTTAGCTTCTACCGACAAACAATTCCAGAAGTTTGTTGAGGATATCAATAAGAAATTAACTCTTTAGGTATGAAGACCCGGATCCTGATGGTGTGTCTTGGAAATATCTGCAGGTCACCTCTGGCCGAAGGAATTCTTAAATCCAAGGTAGATCCACAACAGATTTTTGTCGATTCTGCAGGAACCAGTAACTATCATGTAGATGATTGCCCCGACCCCAGATCTGTTTCGATCGCAAGAGAGAATAATCTGGATATTACTTCCCAGCGCGGAAGGCAATTTTCGGCAGAAGATTTCGAGAATTTTGACAGGATCTATGTAATGGACATGTCAAATTACCATGATGTAATTTCCCTGGCTGCCAATGAAGAGCACAGGAAGAAAGTATCGCTGATTCTTAACGAAATCTTCCCCGGTGAAAATGTAGAAGTTCCCGATCCTTACCACGGAGGGGACCATGGCTTTAAAAAGGTCTACCAGATGCTGGATGAGGCCTGTGAAGTAATTGCAGAAAAACACAAATAGTTTGAGTTCACCTTTCTCCTATCCCGGAAAATTGTATTTGCTGCCCACCACCTTGGGAGACAATGACCCCCTGGAAGTTTTACCGGCCACCGTACAAAAACAGGTAGAACGTATTAACATTTTTATTGCTGAAAACGAAAAAACCGCCCGCAGGGCAATAAAGAAGCTGGTGCCAACAAAGTCCCAGCCTTCTCTACAATTCTTCTTATTAAATAAACATACAGAACCTTCAGAGATTCCATCTTTTCTTGAAGCTTGCAAAGCAGGTACAGATATAGGATTACTTAGTGAAGCTGGTTGTCCCGGTGTTGCCGATCCAGGTGCCGAAGTCGTAAAAATTGCTCACAGAGAAGGAATACAGGTGATACCAATGGTTGGCCCCTCCTCTATTTTGTTAGCTATGATGGCTTCGGGAATGAACGGGCAAAATTTCGCTTTCAATGGCTACCTGCCCATAGATAAAACGGCGAGAAAAAGTGAGATTAAAGCACTGGAAAAGATCTCTCTTGAGAAAAATCAAGCCCAGTCTTTTATTGAAACCCCTTATAGAAACAATAAGATGCTGGAGGACCTGATACAGATCCTGCACCCCGGCACCCGCATTTGTATAGCCTGCGACCTTACGCTTAGCACAGAATTCGTGGTGACCAAAACAGCTGCAGAATGGGGTAAAACAAAAGTGGACCTTCATAAAAGGCCCACAATTTTTATATTACAGAAGGACTATTAGCCTTCGCTTTCCTGTCGGGGACGACAAAAGAAGTATCGAACCCTTCAAACTTTTTAAAGTAATGCTTTATTGAAGTGCCAAAACCATCACTAAAACTATTGGTTCCATTACTTCTAAGAAATTTTTTGACATTTCCGGGGCCGGCAAGATGAGCGGCTGCAAGAATTCCCGATTCGGTTATTTTGATCCCGTTCACAACCTGATCCTCAAAACGCTCGATATCCTTTCTAAGAATCCATTTATTACGGGAGGCATTTGCATAAAAAGCAGCTTCCTGAAGATCGGGAGAGTTTAGAAAAAGATTCGTGTCTCTTATCCCAATTAACTTTAGGGTTCCTCTACCAAACTGGTACTTGCCCATGTAGCCAAATTCATTGATGACCTTATAATCACCACCAGATTCCTTAAATCCCAAAGCCTCTTTAAAGGCTACGTAAGACTTACCCAGTGCAGGGTAAGATCGAAGCTGTGGATCAAAAACAGCAGCATCTGGGGAATATGGCACTTCAAAAGTTAATTCCTCATTTACTGTTTTAAACTCTTCCAGCAAAGCAGTGTTAATATCCTGGGCTTTGTTAGTCGAAAAGCTGTAAAAGAATATAGAGGCTCCTACAACCGGTAATACTGAAAATTTTGCAACTTTCTTCTTCATCCTATTTGATTTAGCTTTAAAAAACCTTTAAGATTATTTCAAAACAGCCGACAAATGTAAGGTTTTTTTTAAAAATCTTATTATCAACATGTTAACCTAATTCTTAAAGAAATTTTAAGGTTGCACACATCATTGCATAGAACGTGCCAAGAATGAATTTAGTACAGCCTATAATCCACTAGGAATTAATTAATTACCTTTTGATCTTTTGCTCATTTATCCATTTTACATACGCCCGCTTGTTGGCATTGTGCTGCGAGAGGGTTTTGGCAAATTTGTGGTAACCAAAATTCTCTACATCTGCCACAAAATAAAAATAATCGTGGTCTTCATGGTTTAGAACGGCGTCAATCGAAGAAATATCGGGCATAGTAATGGGCCCGGGAGGAAGTTCTTTATACTTATAGGTATTATAAGGGGAATCCAGGGTAAGGTCTGCATATAATACCCGTTTAATGATTGTATCAAAATTCTGTAGCTTGTCCTTTAAAGCATAGATCACAGTAGGATCTGCTTCCAGCTTCCAGCCTTTTTTTATTCTGTTCATGTAAACTCCTCCAACCTTTGGTCTTTCGTCTACTTTCGCGGTCTCCTTCTGAATGATTGAAGCAATCACCATAACCTCCTGCGGGGTGAGACCTAATTCTTTAGCCCTGGCAAGCCTTTTCTCTGTCCAAAAGCGATCATATTCAGTTTTCATTCGCTCACGGAATTCTGTAGCAGAAGTGTTCCAGAAAAACTGATATTTATTGGGAACGTACATCGAGAGGGCATTCTTCTCCCCGAAGCCATACTTGTTCAAAAAAGCTGAATCTTTCATGCTTTCAAGTAGTTGGGTACTATCGGCTTCAATTTGGGAAGCTACCCTACCGGCGAGATCCTCAAGCCTTTCCTGATTATTGAAGGTGACCCATACTGGCTCATTAGTACTGCGAAGCGTATTAATGATCTCATTATTGTTCATACCCTTTTTTAGGATGAACCTTCCGGCTTTAATATTGTCAACATAGCCTTTTTTTTGAGCCACAACATCAAATTCCCCTTCATTTTCAAGGTAAGGCTCCAGGATATTTCGTACTTCGGGATAAGTAGCACCGGTAGGAACATATACATCTACCGTTTCTTCGGAAAAAGCAGTGTTTGATGAAAAAATGACATCATAAATGTACCAGGAAAAACCTGCCAGTCCCAGGATGCCTAAAAGGGCAATAATTAATAAAATTTTCTTGATATACATTTTAATTGATCAATTGATACATAATTTCATCCTTATATTTTCCCTCCACAAAATTCCAATCCTTTTTTATTGCAGCTTTAAAAAATCCTGCCTTTTCAAACAGCAGTTTACTGGCGACATTATCGTCCCCCACATTTGCATACACCTGGTGGAGGCCGAGATGGGTAAAACAGTATTTGCAAAGCAACTCCAGGGCCTCTTTGCCATAACCTTTCTGGCGATTCATCCTGTTAATAATTACTATGCCCAAAGCCGCACGTCTATTTTTGGGATCGAAATCAAAAATGTCAATAAAACCCAAGGGCTCTCCTGCGATCTCACAAATAACCAGTCTTAGCTGTTTAATTTCATAGATATCCTTATGGGAATTTTCAAGGTACTGCTTTAGAATAAAGCGGGAAAAAGGAACGCTGGTAGCACTAACTTCCCAAAACTCCTCATTGTTCTCCACCTCAAAAAGCAGGTCCAGATCTTCGGGTTCCAAAGCTCGTAAAAAGACCAGTTCTCCTTTTAAGGTCAACATGTTATTTCTCCTTTAAAAACCTGCTTTGCAGGTCCCTTTAACCAAATATTCCTGAATTCGTCACCCGAAGGTTCAAAGCTCACCTCAAGTTCACCTCCCGGAGTGTTCAAAGTAACCGAAGTAGAAGAGGTCCTGCCAGAAAAATAAGCAGCCAGAGCAACAGCTGTTACGCCGGTGCCACAAGAAAGAGTTTCATCTTCTACTCCCCTTTCATATGTTCTCACTTGAAAGGTATCATTATCTACAGGAGACACGAAGTTTACGTTTGTTCCTCCCCGTTCCATGTACTGTGGAGAATATCGCACTGCAGCACCTTCTTTTTTGACATCTTTTCCGGTAACATCTTCAGAAAAAATGACATGATGTGGAGAACCGGTATTCAGAAAAAAGTTATTTTCAGATTTAGAAATCTGGTTCACATCTGTCATTCTTAAACTTATCTTTTCATCCTCTATCACTGCTTCATGGAAACCATCTATAGCAGTAAAAGCTGCCCTGTCTGAAATTATTCCAAGAAATTTCGCAAAAGCCACAAGACACCTGCCCCCATTGCCGCACATACTGCTCTCATTACCATCGGCATTGAAATAGACCATTTTAAAGTCTTCTCCTGCATTGGATGGTTTTTCCAAAAGAATAAGACCATCTGCCCCAACACCAAATCTCCTGTCACAAAGGAACCTGATAAAAGTGGTATCATTTTTGGATAAAATCAAACTACGGTTATCTACCATAATGAAATCATTTCCCGTACCCTGATATTTAAAAAAGTTCAGCTTCATCTGGCATTTTTAAGGGTTCAAAGATACAATAATATGTAAAAAAACGGGAGCAGTTGGATGAGAGTAATGCAGTGGAAGATACATACTAAAGTCTTAAATATTTTGTTCCACAATTAATAAAAACATATAAGAAACATGAAAAGATTCACAAGTGTTCTCATGATCTCTGTTTTAAGCGGAATTCTTACCCTTGGTGGCTACGTCCTTTTTATTGAGGAAGACAACGTTTTTATCCAGGAAAGCGAGGTTCTCCCGGATTACACCCCGGTAAACCTGAATTCCCTTCCTGCAGATGTTAATGCAGATTTTACAGAAGCGGCCAACAAATCGGTAAATGCTGTAGTACACGTAAAAAATGTAGCAACAGTAAGAAGATCACCTTTTTCCTCCAGTACGACTCAAGCCCTGCAGGGAGCGGGAAGTGGGGTTATTATTTCTCCAGATGGTTATATAGTAACCAACAATCACGTTATCCAGAAAGCTAACCAGCTTCAGGTAACCCTTAATAACAATCAGAGTTATATGGCAGAAGTCATAGGAACAGATCCTAAGACAGATATTGCCTTACTAAAAATTGATGCTGAAGACCTTGATTATCTTCCGTTTGGGGATTCAGATAATGCCCGTATTGGGGAATGGGTTCTTGCAGTTGGAAATCCTTTTAATCTTACCTCTACAGTAACTGCCGGAATAATTTCGGCTAAGTCACGGGACCTGGGAATGGACTCAAATGTATCTTCCTTTATACAGACAGATGCAGCAGTTAACCCGGGGAACAGTGGGGGTGCATTAGTTAATATTTTTGGAGAACTTATAGGTATTAATACAGCCATTACTTCTCAAACCGGGACTTATGTAGGCTACGCCTTTGCCGTACCTTCCAATAATGCAAGAAAGATTGTAGAAGACATTCTTGAATATGGGGATGTTCAACAAGGTATTCTGGGTATTCGAGGAGTACAGGCCGCAAATGTTCCACGGGATTATGGGGTGAAAGTTTCTGAAGGAATATACGTAGACCAGGTTGAAGAAGGAAGTGGTGCAGATAAAGCCGGTATACGTTCGGGAGATGTGATCACCAAACTTGACAATGTAGAAATAAGGAAATTCTCGGACCTTACAGGATATATAGGTTCTAAAAGACCTAATGATGTAGTGAATGTACAGGTTATAAGAGATGGAAATACCAGGGAATTTGACGTTACTCTTACCAAGTATGAAGTGTTTCAAATAAAGGCCATAGGTCTTGAGGTAACTAACGCTACACCTATAGAACTTAAACAAAAGAATGTTCCCAATGGCGTGAAGATCACAAGAGGATTAACTCCTCAAATGCAAAATGAACAACTCTACGGAACAATAATTACAGCAATTGACAATATTCCCGTAAAGAATGTAGGAGATGTTGAAAGAATTATGAAGCAGAGATCTACCGGAGATCCAATCACAGTAACTTTTGTAACTCCCGACGGAGAAAAACAAAAATACGTTTGGCGATAAACTTTATTATAAAAATTGAAATGAAATACCTGCTTAATGAGCAGGTATTTTTTTTGTTAAAATACTTTTACGAAAACGTTTGAAATATATACTTTTGCGGCAGTTTTAAAACAACACAATTAAAGAGAAATGAACTCTAACGAAGTCTACGAAAAAGAATTAGCCTTTCAGGCAGATCGTCGCAGGGCGGCAGTACAATTTATTAAAACCGTAAGTGATCTTTGGTACGATAAGTCAATCGAATTGGTTTTGTTTAGAAATCAATTAATCGATCGTAATGTCAGCGATATTCTGGACCTGCATGAGTATGCAGGAGAATTTGTTGAAAAGCCTATATCAATATTTGATTCGGTGGAAATTGCCGACGCCATCAAAAAGCTAGATTTCCCACCTGCAAAGCTGGACATTGGAAAGTTGACCTATGAATATCACCTGGAGGACGAAAAATACTCTAATGCCACAGCTTTTGTTTCCAGCAAATTGAAGGAAGCAAAGAAGGTTGAGGAACTTACTCCAAAAGATGTGGTCCTTTATGGTTTTGGTCGCATTGGAAGACTGGTGGCCCGTGAACTTATGACTCGCACAGGTAAAGGAAGCCAGTTACGGCTTAGAGCAATCGTTACCCGCGGAAAGATTGATGAAACCACTCTTGAAAAAAGGGCAAGCCTTCTTAAAAATGACTCTGTACACGGGGATTTTTCAGGAACTGTTTCTTATAATGTTGAGAAAAAGTGTCTTATTATCAATGGCACCACAGTTCACATGATCTCGGCCAATGAACCTGAAGAAGTAGACTATACTTCATACGGAATAAAAGATGCACTTGTTATTGATAATACAGGGGCCTTTCGAGATGAAGAGGCTCTTAAAAGGCACCTTAGCTCAAAGGGAGCTTCAAAAGTTCTACTAACTGCTCCGGGTAAGGGTGTACCTAACATCGTTCATGGCGTTAACCATTTAGAGTACAACCCAGATGAAGTTTCAATTTTCTCTGCAGCATCATGTACTACAAACGCTATTACCCCTGTGTTAAAGGCTGTACAGGATTCCTTTGGTGTTGTTCACGGGCACCTGGAAACTATCCATGCCTATACCAACGACCAGAACCTTGTTGATAATATGCACAAAAAATACAGGAGAGGTCGCGCTGCAGCCCTTAATATGGTGATTACCGAAACAGGTGCAGGACAGGCCGTAGCTAAAGCATTACCCATCTTTGACGGGAAACTTACCTCCAATGCCATTCGTGTTCCGGTTCCTAATGGTTCCCTTGCAATCTTAAATTTAGAATTGGAAACTCCTACCACAAGAGATGGAATTAATGAAATTCTCAAGAAATATGCTCTTGAAGGAGTCCTGGTTGAACAGATAAAATATTCTATAGATAATGAACTTGTATCTACAGATATTGTGGGTTCTGCCCAACCCTCAATATATGACAGTCACGCAACAATAGTATCTGCCGATGGAAAGAATGCAGTGCTGTATGTTTGGTACGATAATGAATACGGCTACAGCCATCAGGTTATCCGTCTAGCAAAATACATCGCGAAAGTGAGAAGATTTACCTATTATTAATGTTGAGTTCAATTAGTGAAGAGGCCCGTCATTTAAAAGTGACGGGTTTTTTTGTGCTCCGCAATGAAACCTGAAGGCAGTAAAACAAACATTCCCGATAAAGACCCTCAGAAAACAAAAGAAAATTAACTAAAAATATTCCCTTAGGCAGAAAGCCGTGCGATTTTAATTCTTTAGTTTTGCCACCGCTTTCCAATGAACACAGATACACAGGAAGTTAAAGAAGAAAAAATCTAAAATTTCTTTACAATAACAGGTAGGTAGGTTCGTTGTTAAAGTGACTGAAAAATTTAATTACTCGCTATGAAAAACATTTTATTTACCTTCTTATTTTTATTTACTGCTGCCACAACAGTAGCCCAAAACCCTGGTGAGACCACTATTGCTGAAAAGTTCCAGGAATTGATCACCAGTTCTAATAACTTTAAAGGCTACAAGGTAGTTGACACAGATCAACTTATGACCTTACAGGAACTCACCTCCAACAGGATAGCAGAACTTAAGGAAGAAATTGCTTCCTCTAAAGAAGCTTTTAATGCCCAGGAAGGTAAGATTTCTGACCTACAAGCTGAATTAGATAATCTTACAGAACAATTAAGTACTGTGACAGCCCAAAAAGATGAAATATCTGTTTTGGGAATGTCTTTAAGCAAAGCTTCCTACAACACTGCTATGTGGAGTTTAGTAGGAATTCTGGTTCTGGCCCTTGCACTTTTTGTAGTACGGTACAAGAAAAGTCATATTCACACTGCAGAGGCCCGTAAAAATCTGGCAGAACTGGAAAAAGAATTTGATGCTTACAGGGTTAAAGCTCTTGAAAAAGAACAAAGACTTGGCCGTCTTCTACAGGATGAGAAAAACAAACAGCTTAAAGTAGCAAAGTAGCAGTTAAATTTTTTAGGTATTAACTACCTTTGCATCTCAACCCGGCCCGGCCAAACCTTTGTCCCAATGCGACTCGATATTCTTACCGTTGTTCCCGAAATCCTAAAAAGCCCCTTTGAGGCTTCTATCCTTAAAAGGGCAATTGAAAAAGGTCATGTGGAAATTCATCTTCACAACCTGCGGGATTATGTAAGTGACAATTACAAACAAATTGATGATTACCAGTATGGCGGAGGTGCAGGAATGGTAATGATGATCGAGCCAATAGATAAATGCATCCAGGCCCTGAAGGCGGAAAGGGATTATGATGAAGTCATCTATATGACCCCCGATGGAGAAACCCTGAAACAGGGAATCGCTAATGAATTGTCCCTTAAAGAGAATCTTATCATCCTCTGTGGACATTATAAAGGAGTAGATCAAAGAGTGCGTGATCATTTCATTACCCGCGAGATTTCGGTTGGAGATTATGTGCTTTCGGGAGGAGAATTGGGAGCTGCGATTCTAAGTGATGCGATAATTCGGCTTCTACCGGGAGTTTTGGGAAATGAAACTTCTGCCCTTACAGATTCTTTTCAGGATAATTTACTTGCCCCACCAATTTACACCAGGCCGGCAGAATACAAAGGTTGGAAAGTACCGGAAATCCTTACTTCAGGAAACACTCCTAAAATCGAGGAGTGGCGGGAAGACCAGGCATATGCCCGCACTATGGCGCTTCGTCCAGACCTATTAGACGAGGAAGAAAAATAAATAAGACGATTCTTTTTTGAATCATAAAAATTATTACTTTTGCACACGTTTCTGAACCAACCTCTGGCGATCTCCGTGAATGTTGCTTTAGACTTTATATTTAAACCATTATAGATATGGAATCCTTAGTTAAATTTGTACAAGACGAATTTGTAACAAGTAAAGATTTTCCTGATTTTGCAGCAGGAGATACTATTACTGTTTACTATGAAATTACAGAGGGTCAAAAAACCCGTACTCAGTTCTTCCGTGGAGTTGTTATTCAGAAAAGAGGAACAGGAGCTTCTCAAACTTTTACTATTCGTAAAATGAGTGGAACTGTAGGTGTTGAGCGTATTTTCCCGCTTAACCTTCCTGCCCTTCAAAAGATCGAGATCAACAAGCGCGGTAAAGTACGTAGAGCCAGAATTTACTACTTTAGAGAACTTACTGGTAAAAAAGCCCGTATCAAAGAAAGAAGAAGATAATCTTTCAAAATATACTATGAAAAGGCCTCATTTTTTGAGGCTTTTTTATTTGGATTTTTTTTAGGAAATATTTATAACTTTCTGAAATCAAATTACTTGCGTTTGAAATAATAAATTTGTAAATTTATTATAGAGTTTAAAGTTAAAGAATGTCGCAAGGAATTCTTCTTTCAAACTCAATGTAGAGCAAAGATCTTTACATATGTTTTTACCTTTTTGAATAACAATATGCCCGACATAGTTGGTTTAATTCGGTAAAAACGTTTTGGATGATTTACACACACTCTTTTGGGACATGTAAATCCATCCAGATGAAATAACAACTTGCTTGTGAAATATAGATTTCACTTGAGAATGTAAAAGTTCAGCAAAGAATGTTATTTCATTAGAGCCATTTCATTATCAAAATAGTGAAATGGCTTTTTTTTGTCCATTTTGCCCCTCTTTCTCGGATCAAGAACAATTTCTGGGTTTTTGAGTTTTTAAGCAAATAATTTCTCAAGCCGATACAAGAAGAACTCTGTTTT
>NZ_JAPONB010000007.1 GCF_026676115.1 Salinimicrobium sp. TH3
AGCTAATGGCCAAAAGCCAACAGCAAAAGCTTTTCCATGTCACTCCATTACTCGGTCACTCCGTCACAACATCACAGAAAGGAACGGACAACTCACAACCGACAACTGATCCTTTGTCATTCCGAGCGCAGCTTTTGCGGAGCGAAGAATCTCTTTTATTTCCTGCTTACCAGTGGATTAAAACGAGAAGACCCTGAAACAAGTTCAGGGTGACGTTAGCTTGTCCTTTGTCCACTGACCTTCGTGCATTAATTAAGCTATTAGCTAATGGCCAAAAGCCAACAGCAAAAGCTTTTCCATGTCACTCCATTACTCGGTCACTCCGTCACAACATCACAGGAAGGAACGGACAACTCACAACCGACAACTGATTCTTTGTCATTCCGAGCGCAGCTTTTGCGGAGCGTAGAATCTCTTTATCTCCTTTTTTTACAAGTGGATTGCAACGTGAAGACCCTGAAACAAGTTCAGGGTGACGTTAGCACAAAAGTTTTAAATCATGGTTTTTTCTCTGTTTTTTGTCCACCTATCTCTATTCACTAATTAGAAGCTAACCAAAAGGCTTTTCTACCGACAGTCAGAACCGATTGATTATTTCTTGCAGATCCCGAAGATTTTCCCAAATGCTTTTCCCGGCTCCCTTTAGGGAGGGGCAAAATGGGAAAAGAGAATGCTAATGGATTGCAACGAGAAGACCCTGAAACAAGTTCAGGGTGACGTTAGCAGAAAAGTCTTACATCCCCGATTTTTTTACGGATATTCAGAAACATTAACTGATTATTTCTCGCAGATCCTGAAGATTTCGCCAATCCTTTTCCCGGCTCCTTATAGGGAGGGGCAAAATGGGAAAAGAGAATGCTAATGGATTAAAGAAGAAGACCCTGAAACAAGTTCAAGGTGACGTTCGCTATTTTTTCCGTCCTCTGCACCCCGACCACCGTCCACTAAATAACAGCCAACAGTTTCACAATATCCAGCATCACTTCTTCACAGCGTTAAAACGTCATCCCATCACTCTGCCTAAATATCAAATAAATTTTAACTAACTGGTTGTAATTCAATAATTTATTTATAAATTTAACATCCTTCCCCCTTTTTTTACTATTCCCTCATCATTTGGATTATTAACCCTATAAATATGAATTATGAAAAAGTTGGTGTATTGGTTATTCCTGATCCCATTGATGGTAATAGCCCAAAATTCGGAGCAAAGCAGTCAGCCTTACGCTGTATTTGAAAATGCCATTCTAACCCCGCAACCTGACAAAGTTCAGCAGTTCGAGCAGGGATTGGCTGCGCACAACAAAAACTTTCACGCTTCCGAACCTTATGGAGCGCGGGTTTACCATATCTCTAATGGACCCAATGTGGGTAAATATATGTGGACCATGGGACCACTGCCGTGGGGTGCTATGGATGAAAGACCTGATGATAAGGCACATGATGATGACTGGATCAATAACGTTGTAAAGTACATGACAGCAGATTCTGATCAGTCTTACTGGAAGTTTAACAATCAGCTTTCCAATTTCCCAAAAGATTTTAAAGTGAATAAGTTACTGGTAGATATGTACGATGTTAAGCGTTTTAAGGATGAAGGAGTGATGACAGCGGTGGAAAAAGTGGCTAAGGTGATGAAGGAGAAATTTCCAGACATGACCTATGGAATATACACCAATGAAATGCCTTCCACTAAAGATGGCCGGGATCTCTCCATGGTCTTCTTTTTTGACGATATGGCCTGGCTGGGAGAAGATCCCAAATTCGTTCAAGCCTATGAAGAGATGTATGGACAGGACAGCTGGAAGGATTTTATGAAAGAGTGGGGCGAGACAACAGATGGAAAACAATCTGAACTCTGGATCTTTGATCCCGAACTCAGCGGGCTGGGAGCTGATGTCAAGGCTATGGAAAGGCAGTAAAATGATGTAGATCAATAAAAAACCCACTTTTTTAAAAGTGGGTTTTTCTTTTGCAATTATGTCTAATTGATAACTGTCATATCGAAGGAACTGCTTCGGCGACTGAGAAATCTGCCACAATGATATCAGTGAGGGGATTTTCTCTGTTAAGAATGCTGTTTGCTACTATTGGTGAGATCTCTCGTCGTGTGTTTTTTTTGCCGTAAAAAAACACTCTGTCGAGATGACAAAGGTTTTTGACCTGCAACTTATTATCTCCCGCAGCCAAAATCTTAGTCATTCGGATCGGAGCTTTTGCTGAGTGGAGAATCTCCATCTAGAAGAGATTCCTCCTTCGTCGGAATGAGACAGAAATAAAATTCTGGATCTTAAACATTCGAAATGTTTTGTAATTCAGAGCGCAGCTGTAGCGGAGCGGGGAATCTCTTTTAAACGAACCTCCATGCCTTTCTCTCGAAACATTTCCCCTACGCTCAGCTCAGGAAAATAGTAATGAAGGCAATAGATGCTAACCAGTGAACAGTGAACTTCACTGATTAGTGTTGACCGGTTTTAGATATTAATTTTTCATTATCAAAAATAGTAATTATTGGTCGTTCTGCTGGTTTGAGAATTGGCCAGTAACGAATAAACTCTTAATGATTCCTCTTCTCTAAATGATCATGTGATCTTCTGTTATTGTAATTAGAGACGGCTTTTTTTCCTTTGCATCTTTAGTTGATCAAAATTTTGTGGCCTCTGGAGATCCAGATATTCTTCTTTTATTGTTCTGTTAATACTTTCTCCCTAAGCATTATCGTGTACAGTTAAAACCATACTTATAGTAGTTGTATTAGCTTTTAAAAGATTAACACAGACTTATAAGAGCACTGGCTTCCTCGATCTGAGTGATGGATCTTCGGTCTTTACATCATCTTGTGTCGAATGAAAGTGCTTTTGCGGGATGACAAGTAATTTTTTGCTAACAGCAAATGGATAAATCCGAACATCCTTTTCTATCACTGTACTTCTAAAATCCTATTTATTTTGTTAAAAACAACCATATGGGGTCATGCATAAATCTTGATCTCATTTAACTGTCTAAAAGTCACAATTCTCTGAGGGTCAACTTTAACCTCTTATGTGACTATTTTTACCGGTGTTAATCTTCTCTTAACGTTCACCAAACAAATTCTTAAAGAATTTAACATTTATAAGTTGTCTTAAAGGAATCTTAAAAAGATATTTGTGCCCTCTTTCCTACAGAGGATGGTATAAGAAATTTCGCTTATTCTTTTGTCAACTGATTTCTTAATTAAATGGGAGTCAGAATGGCGGAGCAATGAAAAAAATCGCTTGCCAGGTTTACTGGAAGTTCAATAGGTTTTACATAAGCTCCGGGATATATTACAGGTAGTTATGAAGAAAATTATTGTTGTCCTATTAATGGTCGTCGGTATTTCGGCAACAGGACAAAGTCTGCAGGATATTCAAAATGTCAAAGTTGATAATCTTTCTGATGCACAAATAGAACAGTTGATTCAGAGAGCAGAATCTTCCGGTTTGAGTGAAGATCAACTCGAAGTGATGGCAAGAGAACGAGGTATGCCTGCAATTGAGGTGGCAAAGCTTCGGCAGAGGATCATGAAACTTAAATCGGGAAGAAAAGAAACTTCTATAAGGGAGGAAATCAAATCTGGAGCAGGTAGAGTTGTTGTGGGGGCTGAAGATGTTCAGTTAATGTTTGATTCGATCCGGAAATCTGATCCTTATTATGATCTTAGCCCAATTCAGAAAAAAATATTTGGATTCACTCTTTTCCATAACAAAGAACTCGATTTTAATCCCAGTCTAAATTTACCTACGCCAAAAAGTTACATTATTGGAGCCGGGGATGAACTTCTAATCGATATTTATGGGGCTTCACAACAGAACTACGAATTAAAGGTGAGTCCTGACGGAAGCATCTTTATTCCAAATATTGGCCCTGTTCGTGTTGGAGGAATGAGCATTGAATCTGCGAGCTCTAAATTAAGAGCTTCCTTGACCAATATCTATTCGGGTATGGCTGGCAGCAATCCTAACACTTTTCTGGATATACGGCTGGGCGACATAAGGACAATTAACGTTTCCCTCGTGGGAGAGTTACGGAAGCCTGGAACATACACCTTGCCCTCATTTGCTTCTGTATTTAATGCAATGTTTGCCGCAGGGGGACCTAATGAAAATGGAACATTTCGAAATATTCAGGTTTACAGAGATAACAAGCTTTTAGGTAAGGTTGATATATATGACTTTCTTCTCAATGGAGGACAGGATTCGAACCTCATGCTTAGGGATAATGATGTGGTTATTGTGCAACCAATTAATAGCCGGGTGGAAATTACTGGACCAGTACGACGGCCGGGATTGTTCGAAATGGAAAATGGGGAAACCATTGACGATCTTATAAGATTTGCCGGTGGTTTTTCGGATAAAGCCTATAAGCAGCGTATCACTGTGCGGAGGTCTACAGCGACCGGGATGCGTGTTGACGACATTGGACAGGATTTCTATGATACCTTCAGTCCGCAGGACGGGGATGAATTCAAAGTAGGTGAAATTCTGGAAAGGTTTGAAAACAGAGTGCAAATCTCGGGTGCAGTAATGCGGCCGGGGGAATTTGCTTTATCTGATGAACTTACAGTATTGGATCTTATTGCGAAGGCAGGTGGTTTACGGGGCGACTCCTTTACTAATCGTGCCACATTACACAGAACAGGCCCTAATCTAAGACAGGAAATCAAAACTATTGATCTTGAGGGTATCATGAATAATACGTCACCCAACGTGGTCTTACAGCGTGAGGATATCCTGAACATCTCAAGTATTTTTGACCTTAATGAGGAATATTATATAAAGATTTCGGGAGAAGTTAACCGCACCGGTGTTTTTCCCTTTTCAGAAGGAATGACTGTTGGAGATCTTGTAGTTGAAGCAAGGGGGCTTAAGAATTCTGCTACCAATTCTTTTATTGAAGTCGCACGACGAAAAAAAGGAGATAATGATGGTGAAATGGCCGAAATCTTTATGATCGAAATAGACCCTGAGCTAAATATTCGAACAGAAGATGAGGAGCTGATCTTAAAGCCTTTTGATCATGTTTTCGTAAGAAAGAGTCCGGGTTTTCTTGAAGAAAAACTTGTGCAGGTAGAAGGAGAAGTACTTTATCCGGGAGATTTTGTACTGGAAAAACGTGATGAGCGAATATCCGATCTGTTAAAGAGAGCAGGAGGCTTTAACCAGTTTGCCTATCCCCAGGGAGCGACCCTTGTTAGAAGAACCGAAAGCTTCAAGGAATTAAATGAAGAACAAAAAAAGATCAAAAGGCTCCAATCTTTATTAAATAACATGGATCGGGGTGAAGAGGTGGTGAACTCAGATACCGAAAAGCAGTTTATTGAGAGGATTGAGCAAAGAATTGAACTTTTGCAGGAAGAGATCACCAAAAAAGGTCAAAGAGTGGTCAGAACAGAAGATATTATTCTTGAGAGGACCCAAAACCTTGACTCGGCCATCGCACAGACCCCTTTAAAAGAAACCGAATTGATTGGCATTGAGCTTAAGGAAATTTTGGCGCATCCAGGTTCAAAGTATGACTTGATTCTTCAGGAGGGAGACGTGCTGAGAATTCCAAAAGAACTTCAAACAGTACGTATGAGGGGAGAGGTTTTATTTCCAACAACAGCAAGATTTGAAGAAGGAAGAGGCTTCAGGAATTATATTTCAAGGGCAGGTGGATTTTCGGAAGATTCAAGAAAAGGAAAATCTTATGTCATTTATGCCAACGGAGAAGTGAAGCAGACACAAACTTTCCTTGGCTTCAAATTTTATCCGCGCATTGCGCCCGGGGCCGAGATCGTTGTGCCTAAGAAACCTGAGAAGAACGGGTTGTCCCCACAGGCATGGATCTCCATTAGTTCAGGTTTGGCGACCATAGCTTTACTTATTAGTCAGATCATTCAGTAGCATTCAATCAAATGAAAAATATTCCGGTATCCAACCAGCCTGAAGCCGAGGAAGAAATTGATTTTCTTATTCTAACAAAACTTGCCTGGGTAAACCGACTGCTAATTCTGAAGATCACAGGGTTATTTGTAATTATTGGTTTATTAATAGCTATTTTCTCTTCAGAAAAATACACCGCATCTTCAAGTTTTATTCCGCAAACAGAAGCGGCGGCCGGGGTGGGTAAGTTTGGCGGATTAGCTTCTTTGGCTGGCATTAACCTTTCGGCAATGGGAGCTTCTTCAGAAATTCCTCCCACGTTGTATCCCAAGATCGTAAAGGGAGTGAATTTTAAGCTTGCCCTTCTTGATACACCGGTTACTATAGGGAGAGACGGCACAAAAACCACCTATAGAGAATACTATGAGAAGTATCATTCCCAAAACCTGTTTAGCAGCCTTCTAACAAAAATTATTAATGCACCCCGTGCTGTTTTTTGCACCTTAAAGGGCACATCGGGAAAAGAAGTGGCGCAGTCATCGGGTGAACCTGGTATGGTGAGTTTATCGGAAGATGACGTTAAGCTATTTCAGTTAATTGAAGAACAATTATGGATCGAGCCCGATCAAAAAGAAGGGGTTGTGGAATTGCGTTACACGATGCCTGAAGCATTAATGGCTGCCGAAATGGCAAAGGCTTCAGAGGAGTTGCTCCAAAAAGAGGTTATTGCCTATAAAATTCAAAATGCCAGGGAGCAGTTGATCTTTACCCAAAACCAGTTTGAAGAAAAAAGATCTGAATATAAAAAGGCGCAGCAGTCTTTAGGGAGATTCAGGGATAGGAATCAACATGTTTCTAGTGCTGTTGCTCTTAACCAGATGCAGAACTTAGAAGCCGAATACAACTTTGCCTTTGACGTTTATACCGAGCTTGCAAAGCAACTGGAGCAATCAAAATTACAGGTTTCCCGGGACACACCGGTATTTTCAATTATCAATCCTGTAAGTATACCTTTTGAAAAATCTGCTCCTAAAAGAGGAATAATAGTAGTGGCTTTTGGAATTCTTGGAGTAGCAGTGGCCTTCCTGTACGTTTTTTCCAAAAGCTATCGCAATAAAATTAAAAATGAATGGAGACAAGCCGAACTATAGATCATGTTGAGAAAAGGCAACGTGATGTTGATGCCAAAATGACCCATTCCGGGAAAGAAAAAGAGGATAAGATCGTTTATGTGATTGGGGTTTTTGATCTTTTCCACAGGGGACATCTCGAGCTTTTGAAGCGGGCAAAGGAGCTGGGGAGCAAGTTAATAGTTGCTGTGAATAGTGATTCTATGGTAGCATCTTATAAGCGAAAACCTTTTTTCTCTGAAGAAGACAGGCTGGAACTGGTCAAAGCCTTAAAGTATGTGGATGAAGCCTTTGTTATTGATCAATACGACAACAGAGACTACATCAAAAATTATGGGATCGACCTCATTGTACATGGAGATGACTGGGAAGAGCAAAGTTATATGGAGCAAATAAGGGTTGATAAAGAATTTCTCGCAGCTCATAAAGCCCAGCTGGTCCTGCTGCCTTATACAAAAGGGATAAGTACTTCAGAATTGATCGGGAACATTAGAAACACCTAAGATATGGTATACAAGCAGCTGTCTTACCTGCCTATAATTTTCCAGGTGGATGAAGGTATAATTTTGAACATCGAAAAATACCTTCACAGGAATAAATTGCAGTTTCACAAGGTGCTTGTCGTATCGGGAAGTACCTACTCCTATTCACATGCCGTTGAGGTTGCCCAAATAGGAGGTTGGGATCTGTACATACTAGAAAGTAATACCCACACAGATGTTGAGCATTTAAGACGCATGGCAGAGACAGGAAGATTTGATCTTATCCTGGCTATTGGAGGTGGAAAAGTTCTGGATACCGTAAAACGTGTTTCTTACCTATCAAACATTAACCACATCTCTATTCCCACAATAATTTCCAATGATGGATTGATCTCTCCCATTGCTGTTATACAGAATTCTTCGGGTAAGACAGAGAGTTTGCCTGGGATGATGCCTATGGGGGTTGTTATTGACCTGGATATAATAAGAAATTCGCCGGTTGATTACATAAGAGCAGCTTCCGGGGATATACTTTCAAATCTTTCTGCGACCAATGACTGGGTCATTGCACAGAAGGAAAATAAAGAAAATATAAATGATATAGCTTTTCACCTGTCAAAAGGTGCCGCTAATTCTCTCGTTCATTTTTCCGGCATCGATTTGCATAAGAAATCTTTTTTAAGGATGGTCGTTCAGGGGCAGGTGAATTCGGGTATTGCCATGTCTTTGGCCGGAACCAGCAGACCCTGTAGTGGGAGTGAACATTTGATAAGCCATGCCCTTAATTATCTCGAGCTAACAGAAAATGTACTCCACGGGGTACAGGTAGCTTCTATTAGTCTTTTCACTCTGTTCCTGCAGAATAAACTTCATAGTATTCATGTGGAATATGCTGTTGCAACTCATGTGCCGCTGATTTTTACTGACCTTATAAAAAGAGAATACTGTTTAAAAGAGATCTTTTTCAAGGCCCTGGAAATGCGCCCCGGTCGCTTTACTGTGCTTGATCATCTCACAGCAGAAGAATTCGTTGAAAAGGTTGATGATTACACGGAGTATATCGGCAGTCACAAAAAGAGTAATTATAAACACCTACTAATGCAGTCGGAGTAAAGACTTCTTTTTTCCTAAAACAATTTTTTCCTTTTTGAAGATTTCAGCAGACTATAAGAGCCTCATTAGCAACTTTTTTTCCCTTTCTGCCCTCCAGGTGGTGAATATGATCTTGCCGCTGTTGACCCTGCCTTACCTCGTGAGGATACTAGGGGTGGAAACTTTCGGCCTGCTCAACTTTTCTCTTGCTGTGGTCATGTTTCTGAACATTCTCGTAAGCTTTGGGTTTGAATTATCCGCGACCAGAGACATATCTGTTAACAGGGACCAAAAGGAGAAAGTGACAAGGATCTTTTCAGCAGTGATGCTTATAAAGCTTATCTTGTTGATCATTTCTTTTGTATTGCTTTGTGCCCTGCTCTTTACTTTTGAAAAGTTTGGGGAGCACTATTTGCTTTACCTGGTGACCTATGGTGTCGTAGTGGGTAATTTCCTTTTTCCTGCTTGGTTCTTCCAGGGCATGGAGGATATGAAATATATAACCTTCATCAATGTGGGCTCAAAAGTGATCTTTACAGGGTTCATTTTTCTTTTCGTGCAAGAGAGAAATGATTTTTTGCTGGTTCCTTTGTTTAACTCATTGGGGGCCATACTTGGCGGAGTTTATGCAGTTTACCTTATTCTGAAGAAATATTCTATAAGCTTTGCTATGCCTACCAGGCAGGAACTATCTTCCCAATTCCGGGGCAGTACCCATTTTTTCTTTTCCCGTATTGCCAATGATGGCAGCAAGCATTACGCCGTAAGCATGATTGGGATCTTCTTTGGGAACACCATGGTGGGGTATTTCTCTATCGTGGCAAAGTTGTTCTATGCCTTTATGAGTCTGGGAGGGACTGTTTCCCAGACACTATACCCTTACATGAGCAGAACCAGAAATCTTAACTTTTACAAAAAGATCTTTTTCGGCATTCTTTCTGTTGCTTTGGTACTGTTAATACCTTTAATGGTGTTTAACGAACTTTTTCTGGATCTCCTCTTTGATGTTCAGAATGAAACTCTGTCGAAGATATTTATTATAATCTTTAGTGCGGCCTTGTTCGGTATTGCCAGTGCTCTGCTCGGTTATCCACTCCTCGCAGCTTTTGGATTTATTAAGGAGGCAAATAACAGTTTAATAGTTGCTTCGTTCGTTTTCGTAGGATTTATAACACTGGCCTGTATCTTCCAAAACATCTATTTTGTCTCTGCTTCTTTGTTGATCTTCAACCTTACAGCTTTTCTTCTTAGAACCAAGAGTATATATAAACAGGGACTTTGGAAAATTTCTTCCAAAGCAACTAAAGCCCTGACCTAATCCCATTTCTAAACCAGTTATGACTAAAGAAAAAATAGAAACGAGAAACGGAGTCTACGAGTTCGAACCCCAGCAATTTGCACATGGAATGAAAAAGATAGATCGTCCCGTTGCCGAAAAGAATCTTCTGGATTTCAACAGGATTCTGAAGGAGCAGGGGCTTGTTGGCGGATTACTTTATGGAACTTTACTGGGAGCTATTAGGGAAGGCCGGTTAATTGAACATGACGAAGATGTAGATATTTTCTTTACCGAGGAAAGCAGGGAAGATTTCCTGGCCACTCTGTTTCTCCTGAAGCAAGAAGGATTTATTGTTGAAAGATACCTGGGAGACCTTATCTCCCTTAGAAGGGACGGGGAATATATAGATGTCTACTTTTTTAGACGCGTGAAGTTTGGGATGAGGCAATGTGATCAAAATATCCTGAAGGCCAGGTATCTCGAAAATTTAATTGAATATGAATTCCTTGGGGATACATTTATGATCCCGGGGGCGTACGAGGAGGTTCTGGTAAAGCTATATGGGAAGGACTGGAGAATTCCAAGAGTTGATGCCCCGGCCGAAAATTATACGGTTTATGAAAAGATCAGGAGGTTTCTGATGAAAAAGTATCCCCGCGTCCACCAAATATTAGCAAAATTAAAATCTGCCTAAAATAGAAGGAAATGCAGTTCGTGTAGAACGGCCTCCCGTTAACTATGTTTAAAATTGATACTCCAGCAGCTCTCAAGTTTATTATTTTATTTTCCATAATAAACAGCTCTTTATTTCTGGCTTTCCATCCTTCGGGGGTTTTTAGACTGCTACTCGTATTTCTAATGATCTTCTCCGGGATCCTGCTTGTAGTTTTTTCCTACAAGTTGTCCAGGCGTGATTTTCCGGTAAACAAATATTTCAAGATACTTTTACTTCTCACTCTTGGCTGGAGTGGTTTTACAATTTTCAGAAGCATAGACCCTTCCCTAAATCCCGATAATCTAAAGACTCTTTTTGGGCATTATCTTATGGGCTGGGCATGGGTTGTACCTCTTGCACTTTTCTTTGGGCTTAAAGTATGTTACTGGAAAAAACTTTTTGATTTCTTTGCGGGCTTACTGCTGCTAGGATCCGTTTTGGCCATAGCCGGAGCCTTTATGTCCATAGATGTTGCTGTGGGCTTACTAAAGTGGATGGTATTTATTCCGTTTCTGTTGCTTA
The DNA here is from genome assembly GCF_026676115.1 of Salinimicrobium sp. TH3. Classification (GTDB taxonomy): domain Bacteria; phylum Bacteroidota; class Bacteroidia; order Flavobacteriales; family Flavobacteriaceae; genus Salinimicrobium. The sequence goes on from NZ_JAPONB010000007.1 coordinate 11,109, forward strand.
CCTATTTTTACCAGAACAGAAAAAAGAAAATTATTCTCATCCTGGGTATTTTATCTTATTTGCTGCTCACGGTGGTTGTTTCGCAAAGAGCAAATTTCTTGTTTCTGGGGATCCTTTTCCTGTTCTTGCTCAGGGAATTCTTCCGTACCAACCAGGTTAAAAAATTCACTAAGAAGATCACCCTAATAATGATCGTGATCGTTGGGACCATCACGGTTTTCCAGATCAATTCTATTATTCAGCAGGCATCCCAAAAGGATGGTCTTACAACAGATACACGGTCTTTCCTTTTTACGGAGCTTTTTCTGGATATGTCGCCCAGGGAACTATTGATTGGAAGGGGTTCTATGGGAACTTATTACAGTCCTTATTTTGCTTATACCGAGAAGCACGGGCTGCCGGGAGATTCCTCAACCCGGAGTGTAAATGAAGTAGGTTACCTTCATATGATCTTTAAAGGCGGCTTCGTAATGATGTTGCTTTACTTGCTCATATTAGCTCCTGCCGCTTATCTTGGCATCTTCAGATCAAATAATATACTGGCAAGAATGTCGGGATATTACATTACTTCCTATCTGCTGCTATGGACGCTCACCTACTATCCGGTTTATTCGGCTGAACATATTCTGCTGTGGGTTTCAGCGGGCACGGCAATGTCAAGAAGCGCCAGATCGGTCTCTGATGAGGAGCTTTTTAATAACTTCAGAAGTTTACCTTCCAAAAAAGAGTTTTCCTGATGCAGCCTTTGATAAGTATAATAACAGTGGTCTATAATGGCGAAAGATATCTTGAACAAACGATTGCAAGTGTTCTAGGTCAAACCTATGACAATATAGAATACCTGATCATTGACGGCGGCTCCACTGATGGTACGATTGATATTATAAAAAAGTATGAGCAACATTTATCCGGGTGGGTAAGTGAAAAAGACCAGGGGCTTTATGATGCCATGAATAAAGGAATAGCACGGGCAAAGGGTGAGCTCATAGGAATGATCAACAGCGATGACTGGTTTGAAGCAACTGCGGTAGAGACAGTAGTAAAGGAGTACAGGGCTTTTCCAGATAAAAAGATCTTTCATGGGGACAGGAATGACATCCTTAACAATGGCAAGGCAAGATTAAAGAGATTCCACCCTTCCAATATAAAATTCAAATACCTCGGGATGACCTATAATCACCCTTCGATGTTTGTTCACAGGGAACTCTATGCCCGCGGCACTTACAATATTCACCTTCAGGCCCTATCAGATTATGAATTTGTGCTTGCCCATTACCTTAGAAACCCCGAGTTATTCCGGTACATTCCGGTAGCCTATGTGAACTATAGGTTAGACGGGATAAGTGCTAATATGAAACTCTTCAGAAGAATAAAGGAAGGTTACAGAGCCCGAAAAAATGCAGGATTAAACATTTTAGAAAACAGTTTTTCGGCCTTGTTCAGAATGACAGTTTTTTCTGCCCAGGGGCTTATGAGGAGAAAAGAGAGTAAGCATGAAGAGTAGGATCATAGGTCTGTTAGCGAACCTTATTTATCTCCTGGCCCGTATTCTTCCTAAAAATAACTGGGCTATAATCCAGACCTTCCCTATTTGGGAGGAGAACGGGGTTGTTCTTTACCGGCATCTGGTTCAAACCGGAATTGATAAAATTATTTGGCTGGTGCCGGAACTTCCGGAAAGGGAAGAAATTCCGTTTTCCATAAAAAAGGAGAAGACAATACTTGTAAAGAGAAGGAGCTTTAAAGGAATAGGTTATTACCTGCTGTCAAAGTATGTATTTATCACCCATGGCCTGTATGCGAGAAAGTTTCCTGCAAATCAAATTTCCGTTAATTTATGGCATGGATTGCCTATAAAAAAGATCGCTTTAGACAATAAAGGGGAGGCTTTGGTGACTACTTTTAATCTCTCCACATCCAGTTTTTTTAGTCCCATCCTGGCCAGGTCATTCGGGGTGCCTCGGGAGTCGGTGCTTAAGCTTGGGCTACCGCGTAATGAGAATCTTTTAAAACCAGAGCCAGATGTACTTAAAAATTTAAATATTCCTGAAGGGGCAAAAATTATTTTGTGGTTACCCACCTACAGGCAAAGTGCAGTTGGCGAAATAAGACTGGACGGCACAGATTACAACAACCCATACAATCTTCCCTCTTTTGATGAAGAGGAATTTGATGAGTTTCTAAAGAAAAACAACATGGTGTGTTTTCTTAAGCCACATCCCATGGCGCCACGCACCCCGGCCAGATCATTTTCGAACTTCCGGTTTATAGATGATGATTTTCTCTACCAAAACGATCTTCTGCTATACCAATTCCTGGGGCAAAGCGATGTTCTTATCAGCGATGTGTCGTCGACGATCGTGGATTTTTTACTGTTGAATAGACCTTTGATACTGTCGTTTTCAGATCATGAAAGCTACGTCAACAGCCGGGGGATCAACTGCCCCGAAATATATTCCCGTCCCCCCGGAGGCATATGTAAAGACCAGAAGAGCATTATGAAAGCCCTTTTTGAGATCCAAAGTGGAAAGGATGATCATGCAGAAAACAGAAGATATCTGCGGCAGCTATACCATGGGGAAACAGACGCTAAAAATTGTACAATAAATCTCCTTAAGGAGATCGACTTGAAATAGATCTTAATTAATATTTTGAATTCGCGCATTTTATTTCTCCTTCATCTTCCTCCCCCTGTACATGGTTCCTCAATGGTGGGAGAATATATAAAGAATAGTGGGAAAATTAAAAAAGAGTTTAGCTGCAGGTTCATAGACATGGGGACCTCGAGGACCACAGGGGAAGTTGGAAAGGGAGGCATAATGAAGCCGTTGAGGTATATGGGAGTCCTGGTCCGGGTGATCTTTACACTCATGAGATTCAGGCCGCAGGTGTGCTATATGGCTATTGCGGCAACAGGTCCTGCTTTTTATAAAGATACTCTGGTGGCCCTGCTGTTGCGAGCCAGCGGAGCAAATATTATCTACCATTTCCATAACAAAGGAGTGAGGACCAAACAAAAAAACAGGATCGATGATCTTCTTTATTCCAAAGTATTTAAAGATGCGAAGGCAATTCTCCTTTCTCCGTATCTGTACCATGACGTCGAGAAATACTTTGCAGAAAATAAAGTTTTCTATTGCCCCAATGGCGTGCCTGAAATAGCATCTAAAGCTTCAGTTGTCAAAAGAGGTAAGAGGGGGATAACCGAGATCCTTTTTCTTTCTAACCTCATAGCGTCGAAAGGAATATTAGATCTTTTAGAGGCGGTAAAAATACTAAAGGCCCGGGGGCTCGATTTTCACCTTACAGTAGTGGGAGGAGAAGGTGATGTTGACAGGAACATGTTGAGGGAAAGTCTTTTGAAGCTTGGAATAGAGGATCTGGTCACCTATGTGGGAAAAAAGTTTGGTGCAGAAAAGAAAGAAATATTCCTAAATGCCGACATTTTTGCCTTTCCCACCTATTACCATTACGAATGTTTTCCCCTCGTTCTACTGGAGGCAATGCAGTATTCCCTACCGGTGGTTTCTACCTTTGAAGGCGGTATTCCCGAAATAGTTGATAATGGAGAGACAGGTCTTTTGGTAAACCAGAGAGACATAGAAGGAATAGCAGATAAATTGGAATACCTTATAAAAAACCCCGAAATAAGAAGAAGTATGGGTGAAAAAGGAAATGAGCGTTACGAAAATAATTTTACCCTCTCAACTTTTGAAAACCGCATTACAGAAATTTTGAGGGAGGTCGCAGCTCCCGTTACACCTTCAGCATAGATGATATCATGATAATTACTACAGCCCCCCAGTTAAAAAAGAAGGACTTTATTGCTTTTGACATTTCTTTGGGAACTTATGCCGAATTTGTTTCAGAAGTGATTGAAATGGCAGAAAGCCGAACTTCAGCTTACACTTGTGTAGCTAATGTGCACATGTTGGTGGAAGCCTACAGAGATCCTTTATTTGCAAATATCGTGAAGCAGGCGCATTTAGTATCCCCAGATGGGATGCCGCTTGCCAAAGGCCTTAAATTACTTTACGGCCTGGACCAGGAGAGGATAGCTGGCATGGATCTGCTGCCAGATCTTCTTGCGGCTTCAGAAGAGAAAAATATCCCGGTCTACTTCTATGGAGGAACAGAGGAGATGCTCCAGGAAACAGAAAAATTTTGCAGGGAAGAGTATCCCGGGCTTTCCATAGCCGGATCTTACAGCCCTCCCTTTAGAGAGCTGGATGAGCGGGAAGATGCAGAAGTGGTTGAAAGAATTAATGGAAGTGGTGCCGCCCTTTTATTTGTTGCGCTTGGGTGTCCAAAACAGGAAAAATGGATGGCGGCCATGAAAGGCAGGATCGATGCGGCGATGATCGGGATAGGAGGAGCACTTCCGGTAATGATTGGCCTGCAGAAGAGAGCTCCTCTATGGATGCAGAGATTTGCCCTCGAATGGTTCTTTAGGTTATGCCAGGAACCACGCAGGCTTTTTAAGAGATATGCTGTAACAAATAATTATTTTCTATACTTATTACTAAAGACCTGGCTTAAACGCAAAGAATTAAATTAAATTAACTAACCCCCGGTATTCCCTACTTTACCTATTCTGGTTTATTACCTGATAGCTATGAAAGAAACGTGAAAAACTCCTATCTTATCATTCCCATTTCGGTTGTAATACATCTGTTTATTATCAACCTCACGCTTTTTGTTTTCTTCAGGGAGCTGTTTTCTTTTCCTTATATCATTGCTTTAATAGACCTGGCGTGGCTGGTCGTAGCCTTTGCGCTGGATTTCTACCCCACGGGCCGGAATGAGAAATTCATGGACCGGCTGGATCAATTGTTATACCAGTACCTTATCTTTTCGCTGTCCTATTTTACGATCTTCTTTTTTGCAGGATTTAATTTTTCCCCTAAAGGACAGTTGTATATTTTGACCCTGCTTTTTTTCAACCTCACGCTGTATCGCTGGTTCTTCTATATCCTGCGTAGTGTCTACAGGATGGAAGGTGGTAACTCTGTTAATGTTGTGGTGATAGGCAGGGACAGAACCCTGGAAAAGCTACAGAGCTTTTTTGAACAACCCGAGCTGGGGTACAGGTATAAAGGCTTCTTCTCAAACAAGAAATACAAAAGCAGCAAGTTCCTGGGAAGCCATAAAAATTGTTTCCAGTACATCCTCGACCACAGTATAGATGAAATATATTGTATGGCTTCGCAGTTGACAAACCTTGAACTTCAGGAACTAATTCGTTTTGCTGACAATAACTTTAAAAAGCTAAAGATCGTTCCCGATAATAAGGACATTTTCACAAGGGCCATGGATGTGGATCTTTTTGGGACCATCCCGGTACTTAATTTGAGAAAGTCTCCCCTCGAATCGGAGTATGCCCAGGTCATGAAAAGACTATTCGACATTGTTTTTTCCAGTCTTGTAATATTGTTGATCCTGTCATGGCTTACTCCTTTGCTCTACATTCTTATCAAACTGGAATCAAAGGGGCCGCTCTTTTTTAAACAGTCCAGGCACGGTTATAATAAGAAGACATTCTGGTGTTATAAGTTTCGGTCTATGACCGTTAATGGCGATGCAGATAGGGTCATGAACACTAAAAACGACTTGCGGGTCACGAGAATCGGGAAATTTATGAGGAAGACCAGCCTTGATGAACTACCACAATTCTTTAATGTTTTTCTGGGTAACATGAGCGTAGTGGGCCCCCGCCCGCATATGGAAGTACATACCAGTGAATACGGTGCTTCTGTCGACAAATACCTTGTAAGGCACTTTGCAAAGCCGGGGGTGACAGGCCTGGCCCAGATCAAAGGTTACAGGGGAGAGATCATTCAACCCTCAGATATGATAAATCGGGTAAGGATGGATATTTTTTATCTGGAGAAATGGTCCCCTTTACTTGATTTTAAGATCGTATATGCGACTGTTGTCAATGCAGTTGTGGGAGAAGAGAAGGCATATTAAGCAGCTTATTTTTTTCTATTATGAAGCCTCATTGTTTGCATTCGCCGGGATCAAAAACAAAATTTGTGTTGCCAGAAGGTTTAAGCTCACTATAGACCCTGTCGAAATCGCCGGTTCCTTTGTTCGCATAAAGACAAAAATCTGAATTTTGTCTGTCAAAGCCCACAAGGCTTAGTTCGTGTCCATTCTTCCCGGCCTCTATCTCAAAATTATTGTCGGCAATAATTCCTGAAGTGACGTCAGCAACAAAGAAGAGCTCACTGTTATTGGAAAGAGAAGAGCCTTTAAGGGAGATCGAATTATTTGCGATCCTGATATTTCTTACCGGTTTCGTTCTATTTCCCTGTACAAAAACAGCACGCGGATTATATCCATGAGCTGCTGTTGTCTCAATGCTGTTATTTTGTATTTCCAAATCAGAGAATTCAAAGGAATAGTCATACCCGTAGATAAGGACTCCAAAAGTGGCATTTTCTATTCTATTCTCCTTTATCTGTACGGCAGAATCATCTACTCTAATTCCATAGGTTCTGTGATCTTTCATTCTTCCCATCCATTCAAAACCAATGTCATTGTTGGTGATAATCACAGGATTTTTTTGTGCAGAGGATACAAACTCAGAGTTTGGTTGTAAAAAAATAGCCTCATATCCCATCTTTCTAATCTTGTTGTTTTGGACGATCACTCCGTTTCCCATTCCGTATAAAAATCCGTCAAATGGCTCCTGGGTAACGGTGGACATGATATCACCACCAGAATAACCTTCTGCATAACAATCCCTTATTGTTGTATTGACTGTTTTTCCATTGGTGTTGGAATGTAACCAGATAAAAACTGCGGGATCACGGTTCTCAAGAGCACTGTCTCTACCATTGGGAGCAAAAAATTTATTGTTTGTAATTACAAGATCCTCGGTGCCATTGGGAAGAATGGCTGTGGTAAAACCAGAGAAAGAACAGTTGCTTATGGAAAGATTTCGCAAAGGTTCACCGCCTCCCTGAATAGTTTGAATTGCGGTTGTCCTATGCCGGGGGAAATTTTGAGTATTTTCAAAACTGATATTTTTGATGTTCAGGTTTTCTCCCCCGTATTTTAGATAAAAGATCTTAAATCCTCCTTTTTCGCCGAGGGGGGTACTCAAGGTGGTTCCTGTCTCTCCAGAGATGGAGAAATTTGAAGGTTGGTTCAATTCGAAACCAGTTGTTGAGCTTTGTCCTGAAAGGATCATGTATTTTCCTGCCGGAATAAAGACATCTACAGAATTCCTTTCTCCATAAAGGAAGGCAGAGTTAAGAGCAGGAAAGTCGTCAGATGTACCATTGCCTTTGGCTCCAAACCACTTTACGTTGATCCCGTCCTTAAAGATCCTGATCCATCTTCCCTTTTCTCTAAACCTTGATGCGATGCTGGTGCCTTTGTCCGGCGCCTTGACAGAAGCTTCTTTCCACATAAAAGTACCGCCCCCGCCGTCACCTGGTTGATGGTAACCCAGCACATTGACCAGGTTGTGCTCCTTTGAAGGGATCTTCATGTTTTTTAATTGGGCAATATTATCAACTTCAATAGCTAAGGAAGCTGTTGATTGGGGGTGCTGAGAATTCGAATCGGCAACAGGTGCAGCTATTTCTTCAGGTTGGCAGCTTATCAAAAAAATAAAAACAATGATAAGGGTAGAAAATTTGCGCATGCTCCAATCTTTATTTTTAGGATTAATAGCTTGAAAGTTTATTTTTTATTGAAGTTAGCGGTAATTAATTGTGGTTTTAGTTAAGGAATTATTTAATGTGTTTATTTTTAATTTATTATTAACTTAATTTCTGATTATTTAATAATTGGGGGGCGTTCTTAATCTTTTTATAAACATCTTTAATTGCAGATGTCCTGATTCAGGCTGCTAAATGCTCCTTATATTTGCTGCTGAAATTCTTTGCTTACCATGCACCCCAATAAGATATTTTTCCTTCTCTTTTTTTTCATGTTCTTTGGAAATACTGCTGTCACGGCACAAGTCTATTATTCGGGCGAGATTCAACTGAAGGCTTTAATCGCTCAGGATGGGGAGCTGCCTTTTTGGATGTACCACAACCAGCGGGGAAGGATCTTTCAAGAAACAGATTTGAGCGGCTACCTGGGAGGTTTGGCAGGTTACCGGGCGGGCATGATAGATATAACAGCGGGTGCAGGGGCATTCTTTGTTAATGGAAGCAAGTCAAATTCATATCTTGATGAATTTTATGTAGCTGCCGGTTATTCCTGGTTTGAAGTAGTTTTAGGTCAAAGACAGAGAGAAGAATTTTATAAAGGATTAAGTGCTGCGAATGAAAGTATTTTATGGTCTCTTAATAGCCGACCTTTACCTGGTTTGAAGCTCGGAACACGCAGACCTGTCTATCTGGATGAGGCAAAGCGGTTAGGATTTGAAATGACCTGGGAAGAATACCTGCTGGGAGAAGATCGTTACGTACGCAATGCACACTTGCATCATAAAAGGATCAGCTTTATCTGGAACTTTGAACCGGGCTGGCAACTCAGGGCCGGGATAAGGCATTTCGCTATATGGGGAGGAGAATCGCCAGCTGCGGGCAAACTTCCTGAGAGTATTGAAGATTATCTGCGGGTGATCACGGGACAGGGGGGAGGCGATACGGCTTTAGAAACCGACCAGCTGAATGTATTGGGAAGTCACTTGGGGAGTTACGAACTTAGCCTCACAAAACAATTTAACAGCGGGAGTCTGACCTTTCTGTTTAACAGTATTTTTGAAGACGGCTCAGGGAGTAGGGGAGCAAACTTTCCCGACGGGCGGTACGGTGTTTTCTTTTCTGGCAGTGAAGAGAATAAATTGATCAACGGGATGATCTATGAGTTCTATTATCTAAAAGATCAGAGTCAAACCCTGCCGCACCTTTATGATAATTACTTTAACAATGGAGTTTATGCCTCGGGCTGGACGAATAACGGCAGAGTCATGGGGCTCCCATTTGTCACTCCCAACTATTATGAAGATTATCCCCCGGGACCGTCGGTGGTGAGAATTGGAAATAATAATTTACTGGCTCACCACATAGGTGTCTCCGGAGTAATAATAAACAACCTCCCATATAAGCTGCTGCTTTCCTACAGGAGAAACTATGGGCACTACAAGAACATTACCGGGGTAGGGAAATTTATTTATTATGCACCTGATGATCCCCGGGGACTATATGTTATACCTTCGGAAGTGTTTTCGGCTTATACCAACTTTACTGTGCTGCAGTCTCCTGTGAATATTAATTTGGAGTTGGGTACAGATCTTTCTGCGGAAGAAAATAAATTAGGAGCAGGAGTTTCTGTGAGGTATACGATCCCGTAGGGAATTTGAGGATTTGAAAAATGTGAAAATAGAGTCGCATTTAGTTTCCCGAAAACTTGTACTTCAGGGAAACACCTGCTCCATAAACCGGTGCGGATTGAGAATTGAATTCTACACCCGTTTGCAGATGTATGTCAAAAAGATTCTGAAATAATTGCAGCTCGAGTAACCCATAAAAAACATCCTGTTTCTCTTGAAATGGTTTGTTGTATCGTCCATGGTTCTCTGCATAGCTCAACAAAAGCTTATAGGGGAATGTTTGATAGTAGTCACCCAGGATTCCTTCAATACCCAGATGATGAGCGATAAATCTATTGCTGATAATTCCTGCAGAATTATCATCTAGAGTGAAGAAAGGAGTCCCTAAAACTTTATTCCGGTAGGTCCAGCCAGATTGATAGGTGCCGTTGTTAAGATAGTTATCATGTTTGTGAAAACCCTGTGAGTTCTTACTCTGGTGCATGGTATAGTAAAATTCATAGAGTACTGAGTTTACAATATTGTCATTATCCCTGGCTGTAAAATAGAGGCCATAACGACCGTCGGGAAAATTTTCCATTCGCCTGCCTGAAAGATCATCAAATATGCTGTTATAGAAGAATTGGAGACTGAAATCGAAAAAGGATCGGGTGAAAATTAATTCATAGCTTCCTAAATGATTGGCAATGATCTTCGGGCCGTTTTCGGTATCGGTTAATCCTTCCTTCCCGGCCAGGACTTTTAGGTAATTACCTAGATCATTGGGTTGTTGTCCTGTTTTAGGGGATTTCCCTCCCCACTGTGCAAAATGGCGAACCCCGGCGCTTAACTCCCAATTTTCCTTATTTAAGATTACCCTAAAGAATTTGTGGTGCAGGCGGGTTTCCTGTACATAGCCGTCATTGCCAAACCAGTATTCCTCCCAGGCTCCCTGGAAGCCGAGAGAAAACCTTTCTACGGGGAAGAGCAGCTTTTTTGTGCCCAGCTGTAATCCCGGAAGGGGTGGTGCGTTGGAAGACCACAGTATATTTTCATTGGAAGCGCTGAGACCATTGTAATAAAGCAGCCGATTCTTTTTTCCGAGGGTGAGGTATATCCAGGGATTATTGAAGTGCATGTATAATTCGGCAATATGAACTCCGGAACCGGTGCCGTCGTGGTAATTAATTCCGCCACCAAAAAATAGTTGACTATCGTATGTTAAAAAGGTCGAAGTCCTTCCCGAGATATTGGTGCTTATCTGGGAATCCCCGGCTAATAATCCATAGGTATTGTGATGCATCCAGAATGGCAGCTTGGTCTGTGTAGATGACATGGCCCGCAGATCCCATTCCAGGGAATAGTTGAAATCATCAACATAACCCAGGGAAGGGGCAATAAGTTTTAATTCAGATGCAGAAAGCTGGCAGAAAACGACTTCTGCATTAAAAACTAAAAGAAGTAAAATTAAACTTGATCTCTGAATCATTTATGGATATCCTGCAGTATTTTCAGGATGAATGGCACAAAGATAATAATTTTAACAAAGTTATTGTAGGAAGAAGTTCATGCTTTGGCGGGGAAGAGAAGCAAGAAGTGGGGAGAAAAAAACTAAAAGTTTGAAAAGTGCCAGCTCAAAGAAACACCTGCAGCATAGTTGGGAGATTGGAGACTGCTTAATTCAGCTCCTAATTGGAGATCCAGGGTAAAATCCTCATCGTAGAGACGGCTGGTATAGTAGGCGAAGAACTGTTGCTCCTTTTGGGGGAGATCAAAGCTTCCTTCCGAATTTAACCAGGTGAAGAGAACCCGGTAAGGATATGAGTTGTAATAATTTGAAACCTCACCACCTATTCCCAGATGATGGGCAGAAAAACGATTCCTGTCAATGATCCACTCTTTGGTATGAAAATTAAAAAAGGGAGTTGACAGCACCTCTTGTTTATGGATCCAGCCGGTATATGCATGGTGGGTAAGATAATCTTCAAAGGGTGCCTGGGCCATAGTGCTATAAAACTCATACATGACCGCTTGAAAAAGACCTTCCGGTTCTTCCCGCTGCCAATGGATTCCATAACGGCCATCGGGTAAATTTCCCAACTTTGCACCATGTCCACTCTCGAATGGCAGGTCCATGATCAATTCTATGGAAGAATTCCTATATTTCCTGGTGATCCTGCCTTCCCAGGAGCCAATGTGGTTGTTGGGCCCCGAGGGACTTTGTCTTCCGGTGATCACCCTTAGGTATTCTGAAAAGATACTGCCCTGTTTGTTACCGGGAGTAGTTGCTCCCCATTGTGCAAAATGCCGCAGGCCACCTTTTAAAAGCCATTTATCCTGCAGGTTCAGGAGGAAATGCAGGCTTTTGTGATGTACTTTAACATTTTTAACTTCTTGAATGGAACCGCTGTAATAATCTCCCCAGGAGGCTTCCATCCCGAATATGTTGTTCCTGGAAAAATAGAAGGGACTCGTAGTTCCTACTTTAATTCCGGGAAGAGGACGGGCGTTAAGGGACCACAACATGTTCATGTTTGTAGCACTAAGGCCGTAATATAATTCTTTCTGCTGTTTCATACCCGCTGTAGCCTGTATCCGGGAATTCTCGAAGTGGAGATAAGCTTCATCGGCAATGAACTTTTTGGAAGAGCCATTGCGGAAAACTCCACCAGCCCCTACTTCAAACAGGCCTCCATAGTACAAATCATAGACGGCCGTACCAGATGCCCTGCCGGAAAAATGAGTATCTTCTGTAAAGCGACCCCGGGAGTTGGCGTGCATCCAAAAAGGCAGTTGCTCTTCTGTGCCGCCCATGGCCTGTACACTTAGTTCTCCAGAATAAGTAGTTTGTTGTGCCAGGGAGTCGAAGTTGCCGCAAAAAAGAACTGCAAGCAGGACCAGGAATTTATATGGAGTGGGGGAGATAATAAAAAATTTTAAAAATAAGGCCATTTAAAGCAGGCTCAGTATGAAACGGAGGAGAAGAGGGAATATTATATTCTTTGTCACGCAAATTTCATGTTTTCTAATAGTCAAAAAAATGTTGAAGATTTCTCTTCAATTATTTCTCCCTCCGGTCGGGCTTATTGTGACAAACGCAATGTCAGACTGAGCCGCCGAAGGCGATTAGTCGAAGTCCTTTTTCAAACGAATGTTTATTATTGGTTAAGAACAGAAGAAGGTAATTCGACTAATCCCCCGGCTATCGCCTTGGGGCTCACACTTCGACTAATCCTCCCTCCGGTCGGGCTCAGTGTGACAAACGCAATGTCAGACTGAGCCGCTGCAACGAGAGTTGCTGCGAAAAGTCGAAGTCCTTCTGGGAACGAATATTTACTGGTAACAATATATTCAATACTAACAAGCGCTTCGACTAATGCCTAGGCTACACACTTCGACTAATCCTCCCTCCGGTCGGGCTCAGTGTGACATTGATGTGAGTACGTCATTGGGCTTACAATTCTACTATTCCTCCTGCCTGTCCTGAGCATGGTGAAACCGGGATAGATGAAGGACAGTTGCGCTCCAAATCTACCGTCCCCCGTCCAACCCCTTAACAAACTCTGCATTATACTGCCGTAATACATGGTCGAGGCGGGGGATGCCGAGGCGGTAACGACGGGCCACGGGCTCTTCGTTGTTATAACTGTATTCCCAACGGAATTCTTCAGATGTTCTTACCTCCAGTTTTTTAGTGCGTATTATCGTTCCCGGCCAGAGCGAAAACGCAAACTGGAATCCGCCGGTGACGCCGGCATCGGTGGCTGAGATGTGGAGTCCCAGGTCTACAGTTCCAAATTGCCTTATCAAATCTACCCTGCCTCCCAGGTCTTCAAATAAGAATTTTCCGGCACTCAGTTTCACACTTAGATTCTCGAATGGCAGCCGGTATTCCACGTCGGCTATGGCGTGAAGGTTGTTGACATCTTCAGAGTAGATACTGCCCGAGGTCATCCAGTAGAAACCGGTTAAGCCAGACTCCAATCCGAAACTCCACGGAGAGCTGAGATCATCATACCGGTATTGCAAGTCAATTCCATAGCGGTCATAGTAGAAGCTGCCAAGGCTGAGAGCGACGAAGTGGGAATTTGCCGGTTGCGCAAAATAGTGCAGCATACTGGGAGCCAGTCTTGGCTTTGTATCCTGGGCATCCAGATTATTCTGGATGGGAATTGCAATCCCTGTTTGTAAACTAAGCCCTGGAGCCAGGTAGATCCTGCTGTCCAGGATGAGGTTGAATTTGATCTGGAAAGGATCGCTGTAGTAACCGAATCTTGCAGAAAAATCGGGGTGTATCCTTAAATGAAAACGGTAAGCTTCCTGGAACGAGTTATACTGCCGGTAGAAACGCCGGTCCTCTTCTGACAGACTGCTGAACCGGTAGCTGTTGGCATGGTATTCACCAATAGGCGTATTGTGGTAGAGTGGGATCCACACAAGCGGTTTTTTTTCCATCTCCTGTAAAAGAAGATCGGCATAACGCATGGAATGGTATGGGCTACGGAATTCCCGGTGCTCAAAAAAGACTTTTAAGCTATCCTCTCCCTCCTTTACCTGAATATTTTCAAAACCGGCCTTGTAAAGCTTGTTTTGGATCTCCTGGGCCTGTATTCCTGCGACAAAAAACAGGAACAAAAAAAGATTATTCCAGTTCTTTCTCATAACGACGTAAGGTACGGGGAGCAAAGTTTAAAGGAAATTGAGCGCTTGCTGTGAAGCCTACTTCTTTGCCTTCAAAGGTATGAGCTTGCAGCAGTAGCCACGGCAAAGGCTGCAGGTAGGCTCCTGCATTAATTGTTTGAGAGTCATATTCCAGCATTATCCCTCCAAAGGAAAATGGATGGTAAGACATGCCGCCAAAGAATCCGGTGAGATATTTACTTCCTTTAAAATCTATTTTTTTTACAATTTCCAGATCAAGGGCAGAGTCTCCTTTGTTCTTCCTTTTTATAATGTAGGGAGAACCATACCCTCCGGAGAGAGTAAACCTTCCGAAGCTGGTATTGAAATTCTTGGTGGCCACAAGGTAATCATGAGCCAAAACAGGGGCGACTGAACCGGGCGGAGTCCATCCCAGCACAATGGCAGGAAGATATTTCTGCTCCTTTAAAAGCCGAAACCTTAGATCCAGTTGCCTGTCACCTACTCCTATATTTTCAGACATTAAAGGCCTGTGGGCGATACTCAGGCTTACTTCCATAAAAGAGGTTAAGCCTGCACGTACATTGTAGAAGTGGACTATGTTCCTGTCTCCGTCAGTATTAAAGATAGAATACTCATCGGGCAGATAAGAAAAAGATAATCCCAAAGGTCTGTCGACATTCCATTCCGCAGAGGGAGTAGCAATATATCCGGGTTTTCCTAAAAAATTAACCTGCCCCATGCAAAGCGAACTATAGAGAACGCAAAGCAGAGGCAGGTTAAGAAATTTAAAATGGCTTTTACTCATTGGCAGTTGCCTCGGCAGAGCTTCCGGAGAAACGGTAACGCAGGCTAAGACCAACTTCCAGACCCCGCACAGAAACTCTTTCCCTTACAGGCTCTTCAGTAGTTACAGCCTGGAAGGTTTGATTGTAATACCCGGCGTTATAACGGGTTTCCAGAGCCAGCCCTAATGCGTCTGTAAAATAGTACTCCAGTCCCGCTTTGGCATTAACCCCATAGCTGTTCCCGCTAAAGGTATCTTCTTCATTTGTACCTGTACCTCCCGTTATTGTACGGCTTACTTTATTCTGAATAAAGTACCTGTTCATTCCCGCACCTACAAAAAGATTTAGATCTTCTCTTACCAGGTTGGGAAAACGATAGACCAATCCTGCAGAAACAGGTATGATGGTTTGCTCGATCTTCTCATCCAGTCTTAGTTCTCCAAATTTTCCCTGGGCTTCATAGTCGGCTGTCCAGTAACCCACTCTTGCATCCAGGGCCAGGTTTTGAAAAAGGTTAAGTTCTGCCCCCAGGTGTGGCATGACCCCACCCTGGGTGAAATCCTCATTGGCATCATAGCTTATGAGGAAGAATTTTTCATTTTGTTCAGAGTAGGTGCGGTGCCAGTAGGATGCGCCTGCGCTTATATTATTCAATTTGACCTGGGCAATAGAAGAAAAGCTAAAGAAGCCTAGACAAATTACTAATAGTATATTTTTATTCATTGGTTTGGTTTTCTTGATTGTATAATTAGTTTCCAGAGCCCTGGTTGTGACAGTCTTCAAGGGATTGCTGTAGTATCGCATCGGCCTGTGTTTTTGCTGCTAAAAATTCGGTGGTAACTTCAGCAGTTTTTGCCTCACGTATTGCCAGGGCCTGTGCTTTTTCCTGGGTCATGCGTACTTCCAATAATTCAAGCACAAGACCGTTCCACTCAGCCAGTGCGGTGCGAGCATCCACGGCGTATAAAAGCGCCAGTTGTCTTAGTTGCGCAGCAGTCTCTGTTTCTCCAAGACTTTCTGCTTCTTCGGCTGCTGCAAGAATGTCTCCTGTGGCATCGATCATTTCGGTCCTTATCGTCTCCAGTCTGTCGGCTTGTGCATTTTGTCGCTCTACAAGACGATCATCGGCTTCGTCAAGACGACGGGCATAGTTACTTTCAATGATAAAGAAGTTAGCATCCCTTTGCTCTGTTAGTAATAATATTTTAGCGTCATAAGCAGCATAAGCAGCATCGGCACATGGCCCACTAACAGTTTGCATAAATGCATCAAAAGGGGTATATGAGGGCTGGGCTTGTGCATTGGCTTGAGCTGCAGTACCAGGCAGATCTTCAAAATCCACCGTTAGCTGGATCTTTGGCAATAATGCTCTAACAGAGGCAGGAGCAGACTTAAGGCTTTCTCTTAATTGTTCAAGATCGGCGTTCAATTCCTGCGCCGGGTCAAGGATATTTGCGATGTCTGCAGTAGTAAGGTTTTGAGCCTGCTCATTCACAGCAGCAGAAAGTTGCTGAGTGTAGGTCTCCACACTTTGCAGTTTCTCCTTTGATTCCTGGCTTATCTCTCCGGTGGCCCCTGCATTAAGAATATCACTGATCAAAGCCTGGGTCTCTGCCGACTTCTCTACAGTTCCTACTTCGGGCTCAACGATCTCAGGATCTTCATCAATAACTTCAGACAGGTCGGGGATCCCGTCGAAATCATCATTTACAAATTCATAAGGATCGATAAATTCCAGGTCCTGTGTATCACAGTTCCAAAGCAGAACCGACATAAACAGCATGCCGGTAAAAATAACAACCCTACGTGAATAGCGGGTAATTTTAGTTTTCATAGATTGGTTTTAAGATTAGCATTTAAAGTTTAAAAATGTAAATGATGGTTATTCCAGTAGGGAGCCAAATGTAAAATAAATCTCCCGACGTAAGAAAAGTCTATTTAAAAAAATCATAAAATAATGGGAAGCACCAAATTCCAAGCACCAAGTAACAAATTCCAAGCACCAAGCACCAAATTCCTAGTGGAGTATAAGAATTAGTTTTTCAAGGATATTTTTAAGCTTGTTTCCCTTTTTCTGCTTTGCCCCTCCCGATAGCTATCGGGACTATCCCGAAGGATCGGGAGGAGGCGGAAACCTTTTTCCGTTTTGCCCCTCCCGATAGCTATCGGGACTAAAGGGAGCCGGAAAAAAGTTTTTTTATTTCTTTGTCCGGTTTGTTCCTCCCAATAGCAGTCGGACTATTGGGAGGCGGAAAAATGTTTCAAGACTTTTAGTTACGGTTTTTGGTTGTTGAAAGAAAAACTAATTCTCAGCCTTTAGAGCGGGGCAAAAGAATTAGTTTTTCTACGAAGTTTTTGAATTAGCCACCTTCTTCCGGTGTGCCCCTCCAGATAGTTATCCGGACTACAGGGAGCCAAAAAACTTACATACTTCGACTAATCCTCCCTACGGTCTGGGTCAGTGCGACAACCTACTTCTAACTTCGTACTTCTAAAATCTAACTTCGTTCTACCAGAACGCAGCCCTGTTCTTTAATTTCTTCCAGAAGCTGTCCTGCTCTTCGCCATAAGCATAGTAATAACCGTATTTATTCCCGTAGCCAAAATGAGCGGCTTCCACATCATTGAGGATATAACCTACATCTCCAAGTTTGCCCTGTTGTTTTGCTTCTACCGCGAAGTTTAAAAGTTTCTTTTCGGTATAGCCTGCTCTTACGAGGTACAGGGTTAGGTCTGCATATTTGTTGATAAGAAAGGTGTCTGTTACCAGCATGGCGGGGGCTGTATCCACTATTATATAGTCGTACATCTCCTCCAGTTTAGAAAATAGTGTAGCTGTTTTCTCCTGACGCCAAAGTTCGGACGGATTGGGAGGGATGCTACCCGAAACCAGCAGGTCAAGATTATTATGCAGCTTTGAAGACTGAATAAGTTCTTTTAGTTCAAGACCCGTATTCACCAGGTAATCGCTCACCCCACGGTGATCCTTTGCGCCAGACTCAAAACGCTGTAACTGTGGGTTGCGCAGGTCACCTCCAACGATCAGGACTTTCTTTTCTGCTTGTGCCAGGGTAATGGCAAGGTTAAAGGCGACAAAGGTCTTTCCTTCTCCCTTTACGGTAGAGGTGATAAAGATGGTGTTCCCACCGGGTTTCGCGCCGGCATTTACTAATAAGTACTGTAGGTTTGTATGCAGGATCCTGAAGGATTCAGCAAGTACCGAGCGGTCCTGGTTTTCAATGATCTCCTTTTGTCCGCGGGACAATTTAGGGATCTCACCCACCAACGGGATCTGTTTTACCTCATTCTCCATATCGGCACGGCTCTGTACCTTATTGTTCATAAGGTTCTTGATGTAGATCACCAGGAAAGGGATCAACACTCCCAAAATAAGGGCAGCCAGTAGAATGATCTTTGACTTTGGAGAGACAGGTTGTTTTGAGCTGTAGGCAGCATCAACGATCTTGGCTTTAGGTGCGGTCGCGGCTAAAGACAGGTTGGTTTCTTCCCTTTTTTGAAGCAGGAACAGGTAAAGGGCTTCTTTAATGTTTTGCTGACGCAGAATGCCCCGGAATTGTTTTTCCTTTGATGGCACTCCCGCGATCTGGGAATTGATACTCGCTTCCCTTGCAGAAAGGTCTTTGCGGGAGATCTGTAAAGAATTGCGCAGGTTGACCAGGCTTTGCATTACATTCGCTTTCATATCGGCGATCTGGTCGTTCAGATTGACCACTACAGGGTTGAGTTCGGTTGAACCTGAAAGTACCCGGTTGCGTTCCAGCACCATCTGGTTGTAGGCCTGAATAGCAGATACCAGGCTGGCTTCACTAAATCCAAGATTTGCAGGCAATAAACCGTCCTTATCATTACGCAGGTAGTCTATCATGGTATTCGCCAGCTCCAGCTGGGTCTCCACTTCCAGCTGTTCTTTCCTGAATTCGCTCGCATTCTCAATGTACAATTGCGATTCGGCTTCTATGTTGGTAAGGCGGTTTTCTGTCTTGAATTCCTGTTTTCCTGTTTCTACCGAATCCAGTTCAGAAGAAATAATGGCAAGGCGTTCTTCAATAAATTCCGCAGTATTTAGCGAAACCTGGTTTTTGTCTTCAATGGCCTCGCGGTTATATTCATAGATCAACCTGTCCAGGATATCCTGTGCCTTTCTACGTACAGCATCCTGCAGCGCAAGCTCAATAAGAGTAGAATTCTTGTCGGTAAGATTTACCTGCAGGCGACTTCGGTAGGAATCCACGGCCCCTTCCAGACTTCCGAAGGAAACAAGGATGGTCTTATCAATTTTTTCTTTCCCTGCTTCAAATTTTGGGGTAAGGATAATGCCCCCAAAAGGTAGCTCCACGGGATTGCCAAAAGCAGCTTTTTTTGTAAAGCCCAGCTCTGGATTGGAAATCTCAAAAGAAGTAGCGTCCAGGATATTTACCTCAAAGAAGCCCAGGTCTTCCAGTTTTTCCTCATTGTACTCCAGTACCTGGATATTGAAGGGGCGATCCTGGTAGAGCTCGTTGGTGCGCACTGTTCCTTTTTCGAAATACCTTACCTGTAGTTGCAGATTTTGCCCCACACTATTTAACAACCGCCGGGATTTAAGGATCCCTATTTCATTTTCTATGGAATTGGTTCCCAATCCATTGAACATTCCAAGATCGGCAAAGGCTTCAAGGCCGGCGCTGCCACCGTTCTTGTCCTCATCCTTAATTATTATTGTAGCGACAGTATTGTAGACCGGAGTGGTATAACGCAGGTACAGGAAAGCTCCCAGTAAACATACTAGTACCCCGGCAACAAACCATGGCCAGTGTCTAAGGTATTTTGTAAGCTCTTCACGCAGGTCGATCTCCTCTTCCTGCGGCGGACGGTAATTGGGAGGGGTGTTTTGGGACATGATTTAATTCGTTAACAGGATCGCGAGCGAGATCAATACCGAAGCGATCGAGATATATACTGTAGCGTTGCGGTTATAGGCCGCGCCTTGTTTTTGAGCATTGTTGGGTTCTACGTACACTACATCATTCTGCTGCAGGTAGTAAAAAGGGGAATTCAGCAGGTTGGCATCTGTAAGATCCACATAGTTATATGTTTTGCCTTCCAGGGTTTCCCTTATGATGAGGACGTTGTCACGTTTACCGTAGATGCTAAGATCCCCGGCAAAACCTAAAGCCTTGTTCAGGGACAGGTATTCGTCGGGAATACTAAAGGTACCCGGATTGTTAACCTCGCCCAGTACGGTCACCTGGAAATTCACGATACGAATATTAATAATGGGTTCCTGCACATAAGCAGAGATCTTTTCTTCCAGCATTTGGGAGAGCTCCTGCCGGGTCATACCAGAAACTTTGAGCGTACCTAAAACAGGAAATTCGATGTGCCCTTCACTATCGACTAAATAAGTTTGTAATTGGGGTTGTCCACTTACTCTTGTTGCATCACCAGTGCTGGGCATTCCAACTACCGGCAAATTAAAAGGTTGTACCGATTCAAGATTTTTGGCAGCCACATTTATCACCAGCAGATCATTGGGCATTATTTCCAGTCCTTTTTTAGCTGCAGCTGCTTCTTTTTCCACCGCTTCCATGTTTTGGTAGTAGGTGATCTTCTTTCTTGAAACGCAGGAGCTTGCCAGCAGCAGAGCCAGTAATCCAAGTAGGGGTAATCTGAATTTCATGTTTTTATTTAGAGGTCGCGAAGATAGTTGAATAGTTAAGATTTTCTTAATGATAATTTGTTAAGTTTTTGTCGGTTGTCAGTTGTCAGTTGTCGGTTGTCTGCCTTTATAACCCTTTCCGCGGCTCAAAGCCCGGAAAGCGGTTGTTCTGTGGTTGCCAGTTGCCTGTTGCCAGTTGCCTGTTGCCAGTTGCCTGTTGCCAGTTGCCTGTTGCCAGTTGCCTGTTGCCTGTTGCCTGTTGCCTGTTGCCTGTTGCCTGTTTGTGGAGCTTTTTTGTTTTGCCCCTCCCGATAGCTATCGGGACTAAAGGGAGCCAAAAAAGCCGTTCCGTAATGAATTTGGAGCTGCGGTAGCAGAAACAAATTAGTATCGAGAACAAGGGGATTTGAGTAATAAGCTTTTTGTTTTACCCCTCCCCTAAAGGGAGTCAAAAAGCTTACCTGTAGAGTAATTTTCGTACCTCGTATTTCGTAGATCTAACTTCATCTACTTCCTACCACAGATCCCTTCGCCATTCTCGCACCCACTATTTTTAGCCATGCAAAAAGAACAAAAGCGGTAGAATAGAGGAGGACTACCAGGAAAAGCAGCCAGGGCTGACTAAGGATATTTGCCAGGGATAAATAGATCGAGATCACGATGAGATTTAAAAAGCCAAGGCTGAGGCTGGCTTTGAAATGGGATAATCCCAGGTCCAGTAAGACGTGATGGGCATGATTACGATCGGGAGAAAAAGGACTTTCTCCATTTATCTTTCTTATAATGATCACCCTTAGCGTATCAAAAGCAGGAATGAACAATACACAGGCCAGGAACAATAAGCGGTTGCCGGGATGATAGCCTTCAGCCAAAATAGGCGCGTAAGGCTCCAAAGCGAGGTGTTTTAAGGTAAGAAAAGCCAGAATAAGACCAACAAGCAGACTGCCGGAATCCCCCATAAAGATCTTGTTCCTGCTCCTTGAAAAGTTGAATCGCAGAAATGCCGCCAAAATTCCGGCGAGACTGATGCTCACCAGTACAAAAAAAGGCTCCCCTGTTAAGTAGAACACCAGGGCATAAACACTAGTGATCACAATGCCTACAATTGCAGCCAGGCCATCTATACCATCAATAAGGTTATATGAGTTAATAATGGCAAGGACCAGGAATCCCTTTAATAGAAAACCAAGAGCTTCCGGGATCTGGTGCAGCCCCAAAAAGCCGTGCAGGTTAGTTAGCTGCAGTTCGGGAGAGAAGACCAGGAAACAGGCGGCGGCGATCTGTCCAATAAATTTTACTTTGGCAGTCGAAATTACCAGATCATCCTTTAGGCCTACCATGAATAAAATGGTCATTGCCGCAATAAGATGGTTCCCTACATAGGTAAGGCGTAAGCTTTGAAGAATGGTAAGCACCATTATCATACTGATAAAAAAAGCTACTCCACCAAAAGTAGGTACCGCTAAAGAGTGGGAACTCCGCTCATTGACTGTTGCCATCAGGTTCTTTTCCTTACTTACCCATAGGACCTTAGGAATAATATAAAAAGTCAAACCAAAGGTCAGCAGGAAAACAAGCAGGATAAACAGCTCGTAATTTGCACGAAAAAGTTCCAGGATCACTTCCTGATCAAGAATGTTCATAATTGGAAGATTTTAATAGTTAGTTCCAATCGGGTAGGGGACGAAAGGGGAATAAAATTTTATTTTTCTAGGTGATTTAGCTACTAAGGATTCTGGCGTAGGATTCTGAAACCTTTTTCCATGTGTAATGTTCAACTGCAATAGCATTCATTTTCTTTCCAATTTTCTTTAACTGTATTTCATTGCTGCTTCTTAACAAACTAATTAATGAATCTTTATCATTGAAGTATTCTGCGCTCGATCCTGTAGTCTCTCTATTATAATTAACGCCAAAGGCAAGAATAGGTAAACCTAGATACATAGCTTCTACCAGAGAAGGATTAGTTCCCCCAGCACTATGGCCATGCACGTATAAATAACAATTGCTTCTAAGTTGGTTTAACTTGCCTTGATCATAAATAGGATCCAGAAGGAACAGATTTGGACGGGATTTAAACCTCAACCTCAATTTGCGAGCATAATCACTAACCTCCCAGTTACCGACAAGCACCAGATTTAGTTTTTTAAATTCTGAAAAAGCTTCGAGAATAAGTTCTATATTGTTTTCAGGCTCTATTCGACAAACTTTAAACCCATAAGCATCATTGAGAAATGGAAAATTCTTCAGAGTTTCAGAAGAAAAATTTTGAGCTTTGGTGTGGTCAGCCCCATAGGCTATTAGTTCCGCATTTTTCCCATAACTGTTCTTAATATGGTCTTGGATGACTTTATTGTCAGCAACCACGACATCCGCAAATTTTACAGCAATTTTTTCGGAAAAACGCAGATATCTTTTTGCTAATTTGCCCCACTTTTCTCTTTTCCATTCAAGACCATCGATATTAACCGTGATCTTCTTTTTGGAAATAAGTTTTACAAATGGGAGAATGATACATCCGGAGACACCCAGAACAAGTAAACTATCACTTTTTCGCAATCCATGTAGAATACCCCAAATATCGTAAGGAATACTTTGAATCCCATTAGCATTCAAAGGCAGGTATTTTAACGTGGCTTTGTTATAGGTCAAGGGTCCATCAGGGTAGGCCGCTTTACTGCAGTAAATTAGAAAATCGAATTCATTTCCTTTTTTATTTACCAGATGTTCAGTTAGAGTTTCAAAACCACCATATTTTGCGGGTAATCCAACAGTACCAACTACAGCTATTTTCTTAGTCATTTATAACTTCTAAAATTTCCTTATGGAAAGTGTCTTCATTAAATCTTAGTGATCTTTGAAGAGCATTTTCTGAGAGCTTTTTATACAACTCATAGTCTTCTGATAACTCAATAATTCGATTGGATATTTTTGAAACATTATAGGAGGATATTAAATATCCCTCTACTCCATCTCTTACAATCTCTGCTGGTCCGCCTACAGGGGGAACTATTACAGGAATACCGTAAGTCATAGCTTCTATGATCGTAAGACCGAACGTTTCAACCCATTCATCCGGTCTGGAAAGGTTTAACACAAGATCTGCCTTTGCATAAAAAGGGTGTACATCCGATTGTTTGCTTTTTAGAATAATATTTGAAGGTAATTCCCGACCCGAAAAATAATTCCTTATCTCATTCATTTCTGCATTCAGGACCAGTGTAAAAGAGATGCTATGACTATCACATTTTTTCGCGACATCGACGAACTCTTCAACTCCTTTATAGACTTTAAGTGAACATAGCATCAAAACATTGAATTGATCCTTTAATCTATCTGCTCGAATAGATTTATTCGATTTTAGTTTAAAATCTTCTTCTAGGGCGTTGTAAACAACTTGTTGTTTGATCCCGGAAAAATTTTCTTCTTTCAGCAGGGATTCTGATACATAGATCAATCTGGAAGCGGAGATCTGAATTACTTTTCTTAAAAATACCTTCAAAGCCTTTGGTTTGATGGATGTTTCGTGGATATGGTATATTACTTCTTTCCCGGTAAGTTTTCCCGCCAGGGCAGCCCCAAATGGTAGCATGGTATTTATGTAAACAACATCAATTGACTTTCTAATTGCTATGATCTTAAAAAAAAGGCTAGCCTGGGAGATCAGAAAACTTATGAGAGTCAAAATTTTATTTTCGTACCTCTTGTAAAAGTAGGTTTGATGGTAATCTGCAACATTATTCAAAAATCCGCTTTCGCTTTTTGCTGTAAAAAGCCCCGTTTCATGTTTTGAATGCACCCCCCGGATAACCTGAGATAAAACCTTAGGACTACCACTAAAATCATTCAACAAGTGAACAAAAACTATCCTTTTTTTGTTCATTCTTTAGTTTGTAATAAAGCGATGTTTGATCTCAATATAGCGTATCATCAACTTATAAATTTTTAAGGGACAGTTATCATAAATCCAATTCTGAATCCTACAATTTTTTGAGAGCTTATTTTTCTCTAGTTTCAGGTTCCAAGGAGAACTTTTCATGTAGCCAAGGAAAATATTCTTAAGTGGATGAGTACAATTGTGAAACCATGGACGATCAAAAAATTCAGTTGTAAAATGAATTACAACAGGATTATTCACAGCCTCTTTTAATTGTATTTGCGAATAATATTCTTGTATTTTAAATAGATCTTTTATTTGTTTGGCATTGAACAATAGCATAGGATTCATTAAATTAAACTTTGGGTGAAGTATTTTAATATAGCCTTTACAGATATTATTTATTGTTCCCTGATCGTTATGAGGTGGATTCCCATTGAATTTTTTTAAAAAGTCCAAACATTTTTGCTCTATTCCCATTTTCCTCCAAAGGGCGAGATTTAATATTAGAACTCCACCAGAGTTAATATATTTCTCACTAGTTTCCAGCCCTATTTCATGTAAATAATAAGGATTAACTGAATCTTGAATCCCTGCTACTAAGGCCTCTCCAAGATCAATATTAATAATTTCATGGATCGAATCGTTAATAATAGTGTCGCTATCGAAATAATAAACTTTATCGATGTCCAGGTAATTTGAGAGGAATAATCTCCCATAAGCACTTATTCCAAAAGAAGGAATCACATCCATTTTTGGAATAATATCAAAAATGTCAATAAATGTAATTTCCCTATTGAATTTAATAGCAACTTCCTTCAATTTTTCGATATTTTCCAGGCTAATGTTTTCACCAATAATGAAAATTTTCAACCGTTCAATTTTCTGGTTGTTAACTAAGAGTGAAAAAAGGGAGATTCCTGCGTATTTTGCATAATTATCATCAAAAGAGTAGGCTATATTAACTGCTTTCACCATTTATAACTTTTTGTTTACTATTAATCGTATTAGTGGTAACCAACGCTTATAGCATTTATCATCTTTGCCTAATGCCTTCTTATTGATTTTAAAATAAAAGGCTACAACAGCTAATAAATAGGATAAGTATTGAATAGAAAAGTTTTGTTTCAAATAAGGTATTCTGTGGGAGAAAATTTCGCAGCTATTATAAATATTAACGTGCGACGATTTTTTTTCAATAATCTCAATTTGAGTTATAAAGTGAAAGAAATCTAAATATGGTGGAAACGTAAATTTTGCATATTCGAAATCAAAAACAAATAACTCATCCTTTTCCACAAACATGTTCCAAGGAGTGAAATCAGCATGAAAGACAGAAAATTCTACAGTACCTTCACCAAAAAAATTTCTTACCGCTAAAAGTGCTTTTTTGATTAAATCCGAATCTACTGTTGGCATAGATGCTAAGAATCCCTCTAATACATTTAAGGAATGAGCGAAATCAGTTTCCTCAAATGGAATCTTAACTTGCGTCTTTTGGTGCAAGTCATTTAAAAAGGTAGTATGCAAATCACTCCATTTATTCGTGATTTTTGAAGAATTCGTTTTGATAGTATTCTGAATAAATACTTCAGTATTTTTATTAAGTGCTCCGGAATATAAGCATTCAGGGATGGAAGAGATTCCCCTTCTATTCAAAAACTCCAATACTTGATTCTCGTGGAAAAAAATCTTTTTTATTTCTTCATTCCTAGTAACTTTGCAGTAGCCCAGAATTTCGTTTCCTAAACTGATTTGAATTGTACTCTTCTGAAAAACAGAAGGAGTGCCGCAGAAAACCGAAAACTCAATATTTTTCTTTTTGAACAAGTTGCATAGTAAATGCTTTATTTCATCTTCTAATTCATAATTGTGCATTTCTGCTCCAATTACATTGCGAACAAAATTAATCTGATTTACATATGGAAATAAAGATTTTGCTAATTTTCCTTTCCAATGACTGGGTTGATAGAGATTCATTGCCGTAGACATCCTTCGTTTTGGCATTATCCATCGTTTACCATCATCATTAGAAAATGAATAAAATAGATTATCACCTCCTTTCTTTAGAACTCCCTTCATTACCCTTTCAAATAAGTCTAACTTAAATTTCTTTGAAACTCAGAATATTTTCTTGTGATTTCTTTGAAGATAAGCTCCCCCTTTTTTTGCCAATCAAAATGTCCACCAATTTCGTTTGCTTTCTCCCCTTTTACCTTCCTCATCATAGGATCTGATAGTTCCAAAATTCCGATTGATAAATTTTGTATTACCTCAGAACGTGTTGTACGAGGAATAACTACTGCGTATTCTTCATTGAAATAACGAGTATAGCCACCTGTATTGACACATATAAGAGGCTTACTAAATGACATTGAGTCAAAAGCTGTCGTAACCGCTCCCTCTTTTAAACTAGGATTAACTACGACGTCACAATAAGCCATTTTCTCATAATAGACTTCTTGGCTTACCTGACCACTCAATGTAACGAATCTTTCTAGTTTAAACTTATTCACAAGCTTATCAAGACGTTGCTTATCAGAGCCCTTTCCTAAAATTTCTAAATGAATGTTTTGATTATTCTTAACAGCTTGGGCAAAGGCTTCTATAAGTAGGTCGAACCCTCTCCAGGCATCCAGCCGTCCAACTGCCAAGTATTGAATTATTTTGCCTGTTCTTATTTTTTGTTCATTTTGTGCTCCTTCAATTCTTTCTACTGCTACATCTGTAAAAACTAAAGCTTTATTACGGTATTGAATAGGAATACTTTTGGATGCCGTTTCGGTTTTGCAAAAAATAAGGTTTGCATTCGCACATCTATTTTTAAAACCAGAGTTTAAGGGTAGGGTTTTAACTGAAAACCTACGTACCGACTCGATAATTTTACTTTTTACTTCATAATGTTTAGAAAATTCTTTTGGAATGGTATCTCCAACTCCGGTAGGTCCCCAAATGAAAAACTTCTTTTTCCCATATGAGCTTACAGGCCACAAGGCATTTCCATAAGTTAATAAATGGTAAATTTCAATATCATTTTCTTCCATTGTTCTTTTTACAAGAGAATTAGTTAGTTTCTGCCATAATAAATAGTACGTGCGAACTCCGCGTAAACCTTTCTTCCAGAAACGGAGATAATATGGCAAATCAAAATATAAAAATTTAATTGAGTTATACTCCGGATTATTTTTTATCCACGACTCAATATTCGCTTGGTTACTTTTCCTGGTTAACACCCAGAGGTCAAAGTATTTTGACATTTCTAATACCCAATGCCATCCCACTCCAATTTCGGAGCCGAGATTGGGTTCACAAGCATAGGCGGAAACAAAAATTTTTAATCGTTTTCTAGTCATTTTATGGAATCAAAAAAAGGGGGCTATTCTTAGCAGGCACGTTTGAGATTCTTTCTATGTTGATTCTCTACAACCACCATTAATATTTTTTGCAAAGCTTCATCAGCAGTTCCTTCATTTTTAATTAAATAATAGCCCTTATGTTGAGCTAAAAAATGAAGTTTTTCATTGATATCTTCAATACCTTTCTTATCTAATTCTTGCTTACGACTAAGTATAATATCTGATCCAGCTGTAACCAAGAAATTATAATCTATTTTGGGAATAAATAACTTACCCCAGGCGTAAAGAATTTTTGAATTGATATAAATACTGCTTCTTCTACTATCTGCTATAATGTCAGAATAGTAACGATCAAATATGATAAAACCTCTTCTATATAATGTCCTTTTTATTCTTAACCAGTAACCAATTATATAATCAAAACTGTAATAACTCAATCGTAAAAAAGAACTAAACAAATTATTTTTTTTACCTCGGTGCGGATCAGTATAATTATCATTTATGCTCTCCGTAACTCCAATATTTTTTGCTACAGCACCAATATTACCAATTACAGTGGGCCTGTGATGAAAAAGCTTTACTTCTGCATGGTTCCCCGAAACCCTTTCGATAAGTTTATCAATAACCGTCGTTTTGCCCACACCATCTGGCCCGGTAAAGGACATTGATATACCTTGTGATCTGAATATATTCGAAAACTCAAAAAATAAATTCCTCACTATAGAAATGAAATTGCTTCTTAAATTTTTAATTACAAATTTATATCTCAATTCCTGAGAAGATAAATTATCTAATTCATGAAAGTTTTTCAATCCAACAACAGATTGAATTGTCTCATCAAGTACTTTAGGGTTCTTTAATACGGAATGAAGAGTATCAGAATATTTTGAAGGGTAACTTTGATTTACAGCCTTGAGATATAGGTACTTGTCTAAAAATTCAAATTCCTTGGAGACGTGAAAAACCTTTCCATTGAATAATCTTTTTTCCAATACATCCTTAGATTTTAGAAAAATAATTCCATGCAATGAAGTATTAAAAAAGAAATCGAATTGTAAAAAAGAAAATTCTTTGTCTGATAAAATAAAAGTATACATTCTCTCACTTTTATAATATGTGACAATCTTATAATCAAAGGATAGGAACAATTCAATAATGCTTTTTTTGATCTTTTTGAAGTCCCTTCTATCAATAATTATATCTATATCCTTACTTAAATTTTTTTCTGGTAGCCCTTCAAAATTTCTTAATAAAGCATATAGAGCATTTTTATTAAGAAATTCAATGACTTGTGTTGTTAATAATTCTTCTTGAGTTTTCATATTCTATTTTAATAGACCTGAATTTGCTTTTAATTTTTGCATGAATTGTTCCGGATTCATAAAAATAGATTTCGATAAATAATATGTCCCTTTTATAAATTTTTTATCCTTTAAAAGGAAAAAGCCATTCCGTAAAAAATAACCAGCTCTAGCATTTTTATGTAACTGATCAATTTCAGCTGCTGTTACAGTTTCAATAAAATCGTTGAAATAAATTTCGTTAAAACCTGCCCTACGTAATTTTAAATTCTTTTTGATAAATTTCATTTTTAAAGACATCGCTACAGCATTTGAGGATACTCCTTCATTTCCTTTTCGATAGTAATAAAGTACTTCAGGAATAGTGATAATATATTTACCATCCTTATAAAGATCGCTCATCCTTGTCCATAAATCCAGGTCCTCACAAAAATCTCTATATCTTGGCTTTCCGATTGGAAAATTATCTAATCTAAAGCCTCCAACCTGCAATGCAATTTCTCTATTAAACAATGTTTGAATTGGTAGAAATATCAATTTTTCCCGGCGAGCCAAAGAATCAAATTCTTCCTTTGTTCTTGAACCGATAAAAAAGCCACCTTTGAGCTTATCACCTTTCTCATCTATATACCTTAACCAACTACTAACTGCTATAATGTTTTTGTCGGAGATTATCATTTCGTATTGCTTCTTAACTAAGGAAGGATGGGGCAAATCATCTGAGTCAATAAAAAGTAAATATTTAGTTTTTGCTTCAATTAAAGCTAACTGGCGGGCATTGGCAATTCCTTTATTTTCCTCAAGATTGATTAATTTGAATTGCCTTTTATTCTTTTTCAAAAAATCTTGAACAACATTGAAAGTATTGTCGGAAGAGCAATCATTAATAATTAATAGATCAAACTCTTGAAAGGTTTGTTTGAGAACACAAGCTAATGTCTCTTCTATAACATTTGCACTATTGTAAGCGCAAATCGCAATTGTTAAATTGTTCTGCATTTTTTAAAAAGTAATTTGATGTTGCAAATAACATTAGAATCCCCCAGACATATGCAATGTTATTTATTCCGGCTCCTAATAACAGAATAAAAATAAGTGCCTCTAAAGACAAAATTTTTCTGATACAACAAGTGAAAACAAAACTGATTGATACTATATAGCTTATTAGACCGTAATCGCTTATGCCTCCAACTTTTTGCTCCTCACTAAGATAATCTGCGGTTGCATTAGTATCTATTCCCTTTCCGAACCATGTGTCTTGCTCTGTGAGCTCAATTTCTGTCAAGGTATTTATTAGTGGCACTATCCTCGATGCAGCACTGTAATCTGTTTTTTTAATTACTTCCTGGTCGAATGTTTGCACTGCTTCAAAACTTGCTCTGGCTCTGTTTAAGGGTTCATAATTAATTGAAGGAATGAGAAAATAAAAAATAATAGAGCCGCTAAGTAATACAAAAACGAATTGTCTTTGCATAAAATATAAAGATAAGATTCCTAATCCCACAAATGCAGTCCCGCTCCCCATACTGATCATTGCCCATAAAAAACCTATGAATAACCATTTATTATTTCTAAACAGTTTGGATAAAAGCATATTTTCTTTTCCCCATACCACTTCGCTCATGCGAAAGAAAATCAGCATTAATACCGTCATTATTCTCGCGGCATGTGACGGTTCAATAGCCAGTGAATTTGCTCCAAGGCCCCTGTCTAAAAAATGAGTAAGATTAATTATAGGGAGTGAACGAATACCCGACAGAATAGCAACTTGTTGTACGAGCAAAACAATAATGTAGGCATAGAGCAATCCCTTGATAACACTTAAAAAGTGTTTTGGTGAAAAAATTTTTTCCTTGAAAATAAAATTGTAATACATGATAAACATGAAAACGAAGAAAAATTTATATAAAATTGTGGTTATGCGAAAACTTTCACTATTATATAGGATCGAAATTGTGATTGTAAATAAATAGATAGCGCCCCATATAACTGCTTTTGATATTTTTGGTGTAAAACTTAACCAAAAAAAAGGAGTAAATAGCAGTGCAATGATTTTAACATCACTAGCCTTATACCCCTCAATTGGTATATATTGAACACACATGAGTACCAAAAAAAAAGTAGCTATACCTTTTAGGGATATTGAAGAATTATTCATTATTAATTAAAAGCACCTTTTATTCGGTGAACAGTTTTAATTTCTAACAGAGATAAAGTCATTAAAATTCTCAATAACCCTGCTTTTAAACGCCCATACTTGCGACAGACAAGCGTATACTCAATAAGGCCGTTATGCCACAATTTATATTTACTATAAGTGTTGTGAAAGCTATTGATAGTTGCTGAATGATCATGAATATAAGATTCTTCAAGCAATACATAATTATTAAAACCCTGTTGCTTCACGGCATGCGCTACGAACCGTTCCTCAACATAGAGAAATGTTTTAGGATAGAAGTATCCTAATTGTTTGAATCGTTTGAAATCAGAAAACATAAAACTTCCTCCTATCACTTCTACTTTCATGGCTTGGTTATTTGTGTTATCTACAATAACCGGTTTCTTTTTATTTAATACTCTATGCAGCATTGATAAAGAAAGTATATCCTCCCAAAAAGATCTTAATGGCCCCAATATGGCCGCATTGCCATTTGGAGATCTTTCCATGGGAGCAATAATAGCAGGATTCTCTAGTGTTGAATATTTATCAATTAATTTTTCGAAACAATTATTAGGAAGAATTATATCATTATTCAGTATGGCTACATAATCCGGATGAATATTCTTTTCCAAATATTTTAAGCCAAAATTATTTCCTTTTGCGTACCCCAAATTTGCTCCCGTTTGTAGAACTTCTACATTGGAATATTTTAGTTTATACTTGAATAGCTCTTCGAAAGAACCATTTGGAGAATTATTATCAACTATAATTATATAGATATTCTGAGCTACAGTCTGGAGTTGTATATTTTCCACTAAACTTATAGTGTCCTGATAAGAATTATAGTTCAAAATTACAACTCCAATTTTACTCATTCTTTCTTTCATTCTGATAGCTTAATATTAAATTCCACATAGCAAGTTCAAGAGAACATTAAAGAGTAAACGTTACAAAGTTTATCTTTACAATTATTTTTGTAGAATTAAGAATATCTCCAGTGACTTAAATCTCTTTTTGTGAGTTTTTCGAGCTTATCAATTTCTTCTTTAAAGAAATTCTCGTAAGCGTATATCGCATCTGTATTAGACAATATTTTTGATTTTGGGTCTAATTCTTTTCTATTTATTTGTCTCAATTTCGACAAGATCGGCCTTGAAATCTTACTTAAAACTTCACTTCTTTTAAGATAATGTTTTACTCTGCCTGGCTTGGACAATATCTCTTCGAGTTTCCTATTTTTTATACCCGTGGCAGAATTACTTAAAGTCCCAAAATCAAGGTTTTCTGTATGAGAAACATTAAGAAATTGAAAAATATTTTCTATTTCAGTTTCTGTATTCTTTATAAGATCTTCAAAAAAAATTAATTTTATATTGTTATTCGGAACTTTATTGTCCAGATGTTTTAAAGTTTTTGAATATATGCTTCGGGATATATAACCAAAATTGTTTTTTTCGAAATGCCCCGGTTCATTACTTTCGTAATCAAAATGCCTTTTAGGATTAGCTATTCTAAACTCCTCAATTTCCAATGCTTCAATAAATGATTTATTCTCTAAGCAACGTCTGTGCGACATTAAATAATGAGAATAAGCTCGTTTAACCGGATCTCTTAGAATAAAAATGAATTTAAGATCCTTTCCAAAAGATTGGATCAGTCTGTCTATAGAGCGCGTTTCTACTTGTAAGTTAGGATTAATGTTCCCCACTATTTTTTCACCCACATAATCCTTATAATAATTTTTAAAAAAAAAGTCTAAACCTTTCTGGAATTTTTCATTTACATCAAAAAAATGAGCTTCCTTAGTTTCTGGAAGATATATATCAGGATGATCTTTTATAATATCATGGAGAGTTGTGGTTCCTGCTTTTTGAGCCCCAATACAAACAAAATCTAACCTCATTAACTTCTAAATTTTATAATTTTTGCTGGAACACCTCCCATAATTGCATTTTCAGGAACATCCTTTGTAACTACCGCATTTGCACCTATTATAGAGCCACTTTTAATAACCACGCCTTTTGTTATTACAGCGCCGTGGCCAATCCATACATTGTCTTGGATTATAACTGGTGCTGTTGTTATTCCCTGACTATTCATTGGTCTATTTAAATCAGCGAAGGCATGATCTGTATCTCTTATTGAAACGGCCTGAGCAATCATGACATCTTCTCCTATTATTACTTTATCATTAGAACCTATTACGGAATATGAACCTATAAAAGATTTAGATCCAATTTCAATGTAGCCAGATCCCTGAAGAATTACACCTTCATTTATTGTTGAATTATCCTTCATTTTTATCATGAGCTTATTCTCCTTACCCCTAAAGGGATAAATTTTCACGCCATGTTTTATAGTTGTTTTCTTTCCGAGAATCAGATAAGATCTGTAATAAATTCTGAAAAATAGCGTACTTAACTTACGTAATATTTTATCAATTAGAACCATTTATAAAGTTTTAGCCCAATTCTTATTCTAACAAAGTAATAGCATAGAATCATATTTAAAATGGTAGTTATGGAAGTCGCATAAGCAGCTCCAGTTGCACCATAACGAGTAATAAAATAAAAATTAAGGAGTAAGTTTAATAGGACAGTTGTTGCAGTTATATTTCTTAAAATTTTTTCATGACTGGTCATTACTAACAGGTTGCCCACAGGTCCTGAGGCAATATTGAAAAATTGACCTATAGCTAATATTACTAATACAGAATAAGCCGGAGTGAAATCTTCTCCCCAAAATCCCAATACTGTTTTTCCAAAAATCACCAAAATTATCAAAGACAAAAAACCTAGGATAAATAGGGCCTTAGAAACTGATTGAAGTAACTTTTCTAGTTCTGGAGTTTTCTTATCGTTATACAGCACAGCAATTTTCGGTCCCAATACGGAAATAGTAATTTGTAGAAGAAAACTGGTAAGTAGGGCAAGTTTCGCTGCGACAGAATAATATCCTACCTCTTTAGTTGTACTTAACCAACCAAGCATTATAGTATCAGCACTTGTGGAAATCAATAGAGAAGCATTGACTATAAGTAATGATCCTCCGGTTTTCAACATTTCCTTACCTTTAAAAGTTGTAGGCCTGAAAAAATTATAAGATCCATAAATATTTTTCCAATAAACAATTCCAAAGACCATTACTACAAGTCGGGATAATCCAAATAATAATGCTATGCCCACAAGATTGAATGGAAAATTACTTAACCAATAAACTATTAAAAAAATACCCCAAATTATACCGCTTGAGGTTTGATCTAACACATTGCTCTGCCAAATCTTATCAAAGCCTATTAGGGAAGAAGATAAAATTCTTGTTATTATTTGAGGAATTAAGAAAGCTGAGAAAATAATTAGTGGAAAAGTTAGTGCGAATGAATCGAACACCTTTGTGGCAATAAATGACGAACAAAGAATCAAAATAATTGTACACACTATTCCAATTACTCCATTTATAATATATGCGGTACCAAGCATGTTTCTGATATGCTCTTTATCTCTGGAACCAAAACCAATTGCCACTTCCTTAATGAGTACCTGGGGTAAGCCCCACATTGAAATTACTAGTATAAATGAGGTGATTTGAATAGCAAGATTCATAACACCAAAATCTGACGGACCTAAGAGTCTTCCAAGAAACATACTCACAAGAAAACTTACTATTAGGCCTACTACTCTTACGATTAGTGAGCTAGAAAATTTAGAAAAAATGTCTTTTAAAGAAGAATTCTCGGAAAAGAACTTGTTAATTGATTCCAATGGGATTTCTCTGTTGGTATTTTAATTTGAATATTTTTCCTGATACCATGCAATAGTCTTTTTAATACCAGATTCGAAATTTTCATCAGCCTTCCAACCTAATTGAGATTCGATCTTAGTGGCATCTATGGCATATCTTCTATCGTGACCTGCACGATCCTCTACATTAGTGATCTGGTCCTTATAGCTTCCTTCAGCTTTTGGGTTCATTTCATCAAGAAGCTCACAAATAGTATGAGCTATATAATTGTTATTACGTTCATTTCTACCGCCAATATTATAGACTTCCCCGGCATTTCCAGTTCTAAATGCCAGGTCTATTCCCTTTGCATGATCCAAAACATATAACCAGTCCCTTACATTTTTCCCATCTCCGTAGATAGGAATATTTTCACCACTAATAGCTTTCCGAATCACTGTTGGGATCAGTTTTTCATCATGCTGTTTAGGTCCGTAGTTATTGGAACAATTTGTAATTACCGTATTCATTCCGTAAGTATGATGATAAGAACGCACGATCATATCAGATCCTGCTTTACTTGCTGAATATGGAGAGTTTGGGGCATAAGGGGTTTCCTCGGTAAACAAACCGGTTTCTCCTAAAGTACCATAAACTTCGTCTGTTGAGATATGCAAAAAACGGCTGTTTTTATATTCTTCTTTATGAGTGAAAGGTTTATCCATCCAGTATTTATAAGCTACATCTACAAGGGTAAAGGTTCCCCTTACATTTGTTTCTACAAAAACTCCCGGATTTTTGATGGAGTTATCTACGTGAGACTCTGCTGCAAAATGGATAACGCCATTAATATTATATTTTTCAAAAAGTTCTTCAACAAGACTCCTATCACAAATATCTCCTTTTACAAAAGTATATCTATCATTATCCTCCACTTCTTTAATGTTTTCCATATCTCCTGCATAGGTAAGCAGATCCAGGTTAATGATAGAGATGTCCGGGTTATTCTCTAAAAAAAATGGTATAAAATTGGAACCTATAAAACCAGCTCCACCGGTTACCAAAATTGTTTTTATTGACATAATTATCTTGAATTTAGTTCTCGATACAAATTCATTCCTGCTACCGCAGTTATGAATTCACTCGAACTGACGTAGGTTTTACTTTTTGAATACAGTCTCTTAAACTATCTTTCCAGTATGGAATTGTATAACTAAATGTATTTTTTAGTTTATTAAGATCCATAAGCGAATAATGAGGGCGTGCTGCCGGAGTTGGATAAGCAGAGGTCGGTATCGGGCTTAACTTACAATTCAGCTTTGCCGATTCAATAATTTCATTCGCAAAATCATACCAGGAACAAACTCCCTCATTTGAAAAATGATAAACCTCTAAATTTTCATTTTCCGCTTTAACTGCTTTCTTTAGAATAAACTCTGCCAGGTCACGGGCATAAGTAGGAGCTCCAACCTGGTCACTAATCACATTTAGCTCTTCCCTTTGTTCCCCCAATCGCAGCATGGTCTTCACAAAGTTATTTCCGAAAGAGGAATACACCCAGGAAGTACGTATGATCATTGAGTTTACTGGATCTATTTCCAGCATTGCTTTCTCCCCTTCCAGTTTTGTCTTCCCATACATGTTCAGCGGTGAGGTAGGATTATCAACAAGGTATGGCTTATAGCCTTTCCCGTTGAAAACATAATCGGTAGAGATATGTATCATTTTCAACCGGTTTTCTCTGGCTATTTCAGCAAGATTTCTAACCGAAAGATGATTTGTTTTGTTTGCCAGTTCAGGTTCAGATTCCGCTTTATCTACGGCTGTGTAAGCTGCGCAATTGATAATGACATCTATACTGTTTTTTTCGATAAAAACCTTTGCAGATTCTTTGTCAGAAATATCCAGATCCTCCCTCGAAGTAAAAATGAAATCATATTTAGGAAAATCAACTGAAAGATCCCTTATTTCTGAACCCAGTTGTCCTTTAGACCCTGTTATGAGCAGCTTCATTCTCGTATAGGTTTTCGAAAAAATCAAATTTGTCAGCTTCATTAAAAAGAGGCTGATTTTTATCCTTATCAGATAACATCAATTTATCTGCAGGTAATTCCCAATCGATATTAATAGCAGGATCATTGAAGAGGAAACCACGGTCGAATTCAGGAGCGTAGAAGTTATCACACTTATAAGCAAAGACGGCTTCATCTGAAGTAACAACAAAACCATGAGCAAATCCTCTTGGCACAAAAAGTTGCCTTTTATTCTCAGCACTTAACTCAACTATCACAGATTTACCAAAATATGGAGATCCTTTTCTAATATCCACTGCTACATCTAATACCGTACCCTGAAGAACCCGAACAAGTTTAGATTGGGTAAATGGAGGTAATTGGTAATGCATCCCTCTTAAAACACCATAAGAAGATTTTGATTCATTATCCTGACAGAAATTCACTTCATAACCAAGAAATTCCTCAAGTGTATCCTTTCTAAAGGTTTCGCTAAAGTATCCCCTGTGATCACCGAATATTTTAGGCTCACAAATAACAACGTCCGGGATTTCCGTTCTAATAAACTTCATAAGCTATCTTTTTTTCAGCTCTTTTTAACAAATATTGACCATAACCATTCTTTTTTAAAGGATCTGCCAATGCTATTAATTGCTCTCGGCTGATATAACCTTTTTCAAAAGCTATTTCCTCCAGACAGGCTACCTTTAGGCCCTGCCTTTTCTCGATGGTATGGATAAAATTAGAGGCTTCCAGCATAGACTCATGAGTTCCGGTATCCAACCAGGCGTATCCTCTTCCCATAAGCTCGACCTTAAGTCCTCCTTTTTCTAAATAAGCTTCATTTACAGAAGTAATTTCCAATTCACCTCTGTGACTTGGCATTACATTTTTGGCCACCTCAACGACAGTGTTGGGATAAAAGTAAAGCCCAACGACCGCATAGTTGCTTTTAGGTTGCTTTGGTTTTTCCTCGATGCTGGTGACGTTTCCTTCATTATCGAATTCAGCTACACCATAACGTTCCGGATCATTTACATAATATCCAAAAACTGTAGCCTTACCTTCTTCTTCTACATTTTTCACTGATTGCCTAAGGAGTTCAGAAAACCCGTGACCATAAAAAATATTATCCCCTAATACCAGGCAAACATCATCATCTCCAATAAACTCTTCTCCAATGAGAAATGCCTGGGCTAAGCCATCAGGGCTCGGCTGCACTTTATATTCGAATCTCATCCCCAATTCTGCACCATCCCCAAGCAATTTCTCAAAATTTGGAAGATCTTCAGGAGTAGAAATTATAAGTACTTCCCTAATACCTGCGAGCATCAGCACCGATAAAGGATAATAAATCATTGGCTTATCATAGATACAAAGCAGTTGTTTTGAGACTCCTTTTGTAATGGGGTAAAGTCTGGTGCCGGATCCACCGGCTAAAATTATTCCTTTCATTTAAATGCGAATTTGCGCGAATTAAGATCGAATTTCACGGGTCGTTTTATGTTACTTTTAGTTTACAA
This sequence comes from Salinimicrobium sp. TH3, assembly GCF_026676115.1. Classification (GTDB taxonomy): domain Bacteria; phylum Bacteroidota; class Bacteroidia; order Flavobacteriales; family Flavobacteriaceae; genus Salinimicrobium. The sequence goes on from NZ_JAPONB010000007.1 coordinate 49,427, forward strand.
GGAACCAGTTATTCAAAAGGTTTTCCCGGTTGTAAAGCATTGGCTCTTTTGTGGTGTGGTCTGTTACTGTTTTGCCGGCATACATGCAGATCGCCTGGCCTGCAGCCGTGTCCCATTCCATAGTAGGGGCGAAGCGGGGATAGCAATCGGCCTGTCCTTCGGCTACCATACAAAGTTTTAAGGAACTACCTTTGGAAATGCTGGTTACTTTCCCGTGTTCTTTTTCCAGAGTGAGGATATATTCTTCAGTCTCCGGGGAGAGATGAGATTTGCTTGCTACTACACAGTAGCTGTCATCTTTTCTGGGAAGTGGAAGCCGCTGTGCTAATTGATCCAGGCGATCCAGCTTAGAATCAGCAGTTATTCCGGCAGCTTTAAAGGAGCCTGTTTCTTTTTCAGCATAGTACAGTTCTTCAAGAGCGGGAACATAAATAACACCCAATACCGGTATCTGATCTTCAACCAAGGCTATATTCACGGTGAATTCACCATTCTTTTTAATGAATTCCTTGGTGCCATCAATAGGATCAACGATCCATAATTGGTCCCAGCCTTTCCTTTCCTTATACGGAAGATCCTTTCCTTCTTCCGAAAGTATTGGAATGTTCGTCTCCTTTAGGTACTCTATGATGATCTCATGGGAAGCCAGGTCTGCTTTTGTCAGCGGGGAATCATCACCTTTAGCTTCCACTTCAAAATCCTCATTGTCGTAGATCTCCATGATTCGCTTTCCGGCGGCCAGGGAGGCTTTTATTGCAGTTTCGAGTAGGTTATTCATTTGTAATCTTTGCTAGTTAGAGACCCCTCGCTTCTCGACTCCGCTCGAAGTGACAGCTCGAGGCGACATTGGTAATTAGACAATCATTCCGGCAGCCACAGTTTCATTTGTAGCCTGGTCTATTAAGATTATGCTTCCGGTATTTCGATTGTCCCTGTAAGAATCGATCATCAGCGGTCTTGTACTGCGAATTTTGACGCGGGAAATGTCATTCATGTTCAAATCCTTGTCTTCTGTATTACGCTCAAAGGAATTGATGTCCATTTTGTAGACGACTTCTTTAATCATTGCCTGCTCCTCATTGGAAGTGTGGCGAACAATGTATTTAGCTCTTGGTTTGGCAGACTCATTGGCCAACCAACAAAGCATTACATCAAATTCCTGTGATGGCTCCGGTTGATTGTTTTTCTTTACGATCATATCGCCTCTGCTGATATCAATGTCATCCTCTAGTGTAATTGAAATTGACATAGGAGCATAAGCTTCTTCAAGCTCCTGCTCTCCTGCATTAATGGACTTTATTTTTGAGGTAAATCCCGAAGGTAAAACGGCCACCTCATCTCCAACCCTGTAGATCCCACTGGCCACTCTGCCCGCGTAACCGCGATAATCAATAAAACCTTCCCGCTGCGGGCGAAGAACTGTTTGAACTGCAAACCGGGAATCAATCTTATTAATATCACTGCTAATGTGAAGAGTTTCCAAAGTATTAAGAAGCGTGCCACCCTGATACCATTTCATATTTTCTGATGAATTCACCACGTTATCTCCTAGTAAAGCACTTATTGGAATAAACCGTACATCTTTAACAATCAGTTTGGATGAAAACTCTTCAAACTGGGTTACAATTTCATTGAACCGATCTTCAGAAAAATCGACCAGGTCCATTTTGTTTACACAAACGATAAGATGCGGTATATTCAGTAGAGAAGCAATAAACGAATGTCTCTTTGTCTGTTCAATTACTCCGTGACGGGCATCAATAAGAATTATTGCTGCATTTGCGGTAGAGGCTCCCGTTACCATATTTCGGGTGTATTGGATATGCCCTGGAGTATCTGCGATAATAAACTTTCGTTTTGGAGTGGTAAAGTAGCGGTAAGCCACATCTATAGTAATTCCCTGTTCTCTTTCATCCCTCAGCCCATCTGTAAAGAGAGCCATATCCACTCCGTCATGTCCTTTCTTTGCACTCGTAGCAGTTATCGACGCCAATTGATCCTCAAAAATTGATTTGGAATCGTATAGTAGTCTCCCAATCAAAGTGCTTTTTCCATCGTCCACACTTCCGGCGGTAGTGAATCTTAGTAGTTGGTTGTTATCTATTTGCATAATATTGTTCTTCTCGATTTTCCGTTTTGCCCTTCCCGATAGCTATCGGGACTAAGGGAACCGGAAAATTTTATAGTATATAAGTGATTGTAAATTAATTTCCCTCCCTTTAGGGCCGGGGTAAAGGAAATTAATTTCTAAAAGTAACCCTGTTTTTTTCTGTCCTCCATTGCCGTTTCAGATCTTTTATCATCTGATCTGTCTCCACGTTCTGTCTTTCTCATGGCAGAAACTTCCAGAGCTATTTTCTCTAAAGTATCGGCGTCAGATTCTATGCCACCGGTGATAGTAATATCTCCCAAAGTCCTGAAACGGATCTTCTTTTTTACCACCTGCTCATTTTCTTCCAACTTCAGGAATTCTGACATAGGGATCCAGGAATTGCTTCTGAAAACAACATCTCTTTCATGAGCATAGTATAAGGATGGAATGCTGATGTTTTCTCTTTTGATATAGTTCCAAACGTCCATTTCTGTCCAGTTGCTTATAGGAAAGGCGCGGAAATGTTCTCCTTCGAAATGTTTTCCATTCAGATGATTCCATAGTTCAGGCCGTTGATTTTTTGGATCCCATTCCCCGAAGTCATTTCGGTGAGAGAAGAAGCGTTCTTTTGCACGGGCTTTTTCCTCATCCCGTCTTCCTCCGCCAATTGCACAATCTACTTTGTTATTATCAATAGCATCAAGTAGGGTTGTAATTTGCAAAGCATTTCTGGTGGCATTTTTTCCCTTCTCTTCGGCTACTCTTCCCTGGTCAATAGAATCCTGGACAGAGCCAACTATAAGCTTTACGCCCAACTCCTTTATGAGATCATCGCGAAACTGGATGGTCTCCGGGAAATTGTGTCCGGTATCTACATGCATTAGGGCAAATGGAATTTTGGCCGGGTAAAATGCTTTTTTAGCCAGATGAGTTACCAGGATTGAATCCTTACCCCCGGAGAACAAAATAACCGGATTCTCAAATTGCGCCCATACCTCCCGCAAGATGTATATAGCTTCCGATTCCAGTTCGTCTAAATAATTCAGGTAATATTTATTCATTGTGCTTAAACTGTATTATAGGTAAAATATGAGCAAGTACTCTTTGAGCTGATCTTTCTATTGTTTCTTCTTCTGTTCTTATTTCCACAGCGGGATTATTGGGTTTTTCAAAAGGGGCGGATATTCCGGTGAAATTTTCAATTTCTCCCGCTCTTGCCTTCTTGTATAGGCCCTTTACATCTCTTCGCTCACATTCCTCAACCGAAGTGTTTACAAATACCTCTACGAAATTGTCCTCTCCAACGATTGTTTTGATTATTTCTCTGTCAGATTCCATAGGGGTGATAAATGCCGAAAGAATAACCTCGCCGGCATCCATAAACAATTTCGCTACTTCGGCAATACGTCTTAGATTTTCAGTTCTGTCCTCCTCAGAAAATCCGAGGTTTTGATTCAATCCGCCGCGAATATTATCCCCGTCTAATGAATAAGTATGTATTCCTTGTTCAAATAGTTTTTTTTCTACCACATTCGCGATAGTAGATTTTCCCGAGCCGGAAAGACCGGTAAACCAAACGACGAGAGGCTGATGTCCTTTTAAATCACTTCGGTGATTTTGGGTAACATTGTAATCCTGAGGAATTATATTATTCATCAGCTACTGAATTAGAAGGGGTTTTTCTGTGACTAAGTCCGTAATTAGATCTGTACCAGACTTTTTCGTGTAAATAGTATAGCAGCATTTTAGTTATAATCTCTACCATTCCCACTTTTAGTCCTATTAAAGGATCTCCTGAAATCCACCAGGCAAGGATCATAGTGTCGACAGTTCCCACAACACGCCAGCTGATAGTTTTCGCAATATGCCGCCAATTGGTTGTTTCTTTATCCAAATTGAGCCTAAACCATAAGCGCTCGTGAAGGTAGTAAAGCACCATTTTAGTGACTACTTCGGCTAAACCAATTTGAACTCCAATTAAAGCATCCCCCGTGATGATCCAGGAAATTAACATGGTATCCAAAGTGCCGATGCATCTCCAGGTAATGGCTTTTGCTATATGGCGTTTGTGGGATGAGTCTTTCATTAAGTTATAAATTCCTGAGGTTATATCTTAGATCTCACTCCCCTAAGCGGCTTCCAACTCCGCCGGTTAGTAAGACGTATTTAATGAAGAGCAATTATTTCAGTTATGAGTTAGGAGTGATGAGTTATGTCTTTACAGTTGCCTGTAGCCAGTTACGAATTACCTGTTGCGGGTTGCGCGTCATTTCGTTTTCTGTTTACCTTTTTTACTGAATAACCGCATTCTGAATCTTGAATTTTAAATCTTGAATTCGAAATGCCGCCTGCGGCGGCACGGCTTCGCCGCTCTGAGTCCCACAATGAGTGCGGTCAGATCGATGAAAGGTTCAGAAAATCAGATAAATGACATCCGAACCCGCGAGCCGGCAAATATATTCGTTAACTTTACTTTAAGACAAACAATGAATGTTAAATAATAGAAGTTTTTTATTAACAATAGGCAAAAGCTTCAATCTTTACGGAAAACCGTAATGGCATTGGGGTTTATAGTGGGAAAGAAAGTGGAAAATGAGAAAAAGGAGGAGAAGGGAATGTTAAATTTTTTGTAAGAATACAGAAAGAATTTCTGATAGAATTTAAGAAAACGTTTGCGGTGTCGGTTGTCAGTTGTCTGTTTTGAGTGGTGGGTTAATTCGGTAAATGTTTAAGTGGTTAAATGGGGATTGGTTAATTGGGGAATGGTGAATTGGGGAATGGTTATTAGTTAATCGGGGAATGGTTTAATGGGGATTGGTTGTTCTCGATACTAATTTCCCCCTTCTCTCGCAGGTTTAAATTCACTCGAACTGATGGGGAATGGATAAATGGGGATTGGTGTTCTCGATACTAATTTCCCCCTGCTCTCGCAGGTTTAAATTCACTCGAACTGACGGGGATTGGTTAACTGGGGAATAGTTGTTCTCGATACTAATTTCTCCCTGCTCTCGCAGGTTTAAATTCACTCGAACTGATGGGAAATGGATAAATGGGGAATGGTTAATTGGGGGAATGGTTGTTCTCGATACTAATTTCTCCCTGCTCTCGCAGGTTTAAATTCACTCGAACTGACGGGGAATGGATAAATGGGGAATGGTTAATTGAATTTTTTTTACTGGTTACTGATTACTGATCACTGAATACTAGCCCCTAATCTCTAATCCGCAGATTTTTTATAGCTTGACTTCTTTAAAACTGTATTTGTTCTTCAGGAACCACTGGTAAGTCTTTTTTATCCCATCTTCCAATGAAGTTGAAGCTTGCCAACCTTCTTTTTTGATTTTTGATACCTCCATTAATTTACGTGGGGTGCCGTCAGGTTTTGAGCTGTCCCAGATAATATCGCCTTTGTGACCGGTGATCTCCTGGATAAGTTCTGCCAATGCTTTAATGGTAAGATCTTCTCCTGTACCTATGTTGTATAGATTTTCTTCCAGCTTATTGTCCAGGGCAAAGAATACAGCAGCGGCAAGGTCGTCCACGTGTAAAAATTCACGCATGGGTTTCCCCGAGCCCCATAAAGTTACCGGCACATGCCCGTTCTCCTTTGCGTCATGGAATTTCCTGATCATAGCAGGAAGTACGTGGGAGGTTTCCAGGTCAAAATTGTCATGGCTCCCATAGAGGTTAGTAGGCATTAGAGACACAAAGTCTTTCCCATATTGTTTTCTAATAGCTTCACAAGCTTTTACTCCGGCTATCTTTGCGATGGCATACCACTGGTTAGTGGGCTCGAGGCTATCCGTCAACAGGTATTCCTCCTTTAATGGCTGTGGCGCATTTTTAGGATAAATACAGGAGCTACCCAAAAAGATGAATTTTTCTACATCATTTTTATGGGCTGCATCGATCAGGTTGTTTTGGATCTGTAGATTTTCCATCAGGAACTGGTATGGGTAATCATTGTTCGCAAGTATGCCTCCAACTCTTGCAGCTGCATCAATAACCACTTCGGGGTTTTCTGTTTCAAAGAAGTCGGTTACTTCCTGCTGATTGCGAAGGTCCAGTTCTTTGGAGGTTTTACCTATCAGGTTGGAGTAGCCTTCAGCTTTAAGTTTTCTCCAAATTGCGGAGCCAACCATGCCTTTATGACCCGCTATGTAAATTTTAGTGTTCTTGTCCATTTGATATTTTAGTCTTCCGGGGTGTTCTTACCGCTGATCTAATTTTGTTTTGATTCCGCGGATTATTGCGGATTACACCGAAGGTTTTGAGTTGATAAAGCGTTTCCACTTTAAACTTTTCTCTCCAAAGTTGATGAGGAGTCCGATTTCTTTATTGGTGGCTTTTAAGTAATTGATTACCTGGCTCTCCAGATTCTTATTTAAAAAGGAAACAGATTTTATTTCCAGGATTATCTTATCGTAACAAACAAAGTCAGCAATGAAATATTTATTCAGCTTTTCGCCTTCATAATGTAAATTCAGCTTTTTCTGATCTTCAAAAGGTATTTCTTCCTTCCTGAATTCTTTGGCCAATACTTCCTGATACACTGACTCTAAAAATCCACTACCCATTTTTTTGTGCACCTCCATACAAGCTCCGATGATCTTATAGGTTTCTTGTTCAAATAGGAGAGGAGACATAATCCGTGCAATCAGTTTAAATCAATGGAATGTGTTTTCCGTGTAATCAGCTAAAATCCGTGTAATCCTATTCTATTCGTAATAATTCAAAGTGGGATATCCACCCTCCTTTAAATGGCAATCCTTCTTCATGAGCTCCACATCAGAACGCATCATGTCTTTCACAAGATCCTTCAGATCATACTCAGGTACCCAGCCAAGTTTGTTCTTTGCTTTACTTGCATCTCCAATTAGAAGATCGACTTCGGTAGGACGGAAATATTTTGGATCTACGGCAAGTACTTCTTTTCCTTCTTCTAATTGAAAGTCGGGATTGCTGCAGGATCTTACGTATGCTTTTTCATCTACACCGTTCCCAATGAACTTAAGTTCGATTCCAACTTCAGCGAAAGCCATACGCACAAAATCTCTAACAGGGGTGGTTTTACCGGTTGCGATTACCCAGTCTTCAGCTTCTTCAGCCTGCAGGATCATCCACATCATGCGCACATAATCTTTTGCATGCCCCCAGTCTCTTTGTGCATCCAGGTTTCCTAAGTAGAACTTGTCCTGTAGACCAAGAGCAATACGAGCTGCGGCACGAGTGATCTTTCGGGTTACAAAGGTTTCCCCTCTTAAAGGTGATTCGTGATTGAAAAGGATACCATTACAAGCGTACATTCCATAAGCTTCACGATAATTTACCGTGATCCAGTAGGCATACATTTTGGCTACTGCATAAGGAGAACGAGGGTAGAAAGGAGTGGTTTCTGTTTGGGGTACCTCCTGTACTTTTCCGTACAATTCTGAAGTTGAAGCCTGATAGATCCGGGTCTTTTTTTCGAGTCCGAGAAGGCGAACAGCATCAAGAATTCGAAGTGTTCCCAGTCCATCTGCATTACCTGTGTATTCGGGTAGTTCGAAAGAAACATGTACGTGAGACATTGCTGCCAGGTTGTAGATCTCATCGGGCTGTATTTCCTGGATAAGACGAATTAAATTGGTGCTGTCGGTAAGATCCCCATAGTGCAGAATGAAATTCCTGTTATCCTGGTGCGGGTCCTGGTACAAATGATCTATCCTGTCTGTATTGAACTGAGAAGATCTTCTTTTGATCCCATGGACAATATAATCTTTCTTTAAAAGGAATTCACTCAGGTAAGCTCCATCCTGCCCGGTCACTCCGGTAATTAATGCTATTTTCTTACTCATGCTGTTAATGGATTTCACGGATTTTTAAAAGATTCTGCTGATTAGTGCGGGTACCGCGGATTGTATACTTAATTAAGTAGAAGAGAATTTTGCTCCTCCAATTGTTGATATATTTTCTTTACGTCCTGGGAGACTTCTTTTTGTAGTACAAGGTTGGCATCTTCGGTACAAACTAAAATGCTGTTTTTCATGCCAACAAAGGCAGTGAATTTGTCGCAACCAATCACCATGTTGCCTTCCAGGTCTACAGGATGTCCTTTTTGGTGTAGATAATCATATATCGCCTCGAAACTTCCCATATCGCTCCAGTCAAAAGACGAGAGAACAACTTTGATTTTTTTGCTCTTTTCCATTATGGCATAGTCAACGCTGATGGCCGGGATATTCAAAGAAGTTTTAAGTTCCAGCTGTCCATCTTTGCTGTTTTTCCATGCGGTAAGGGATCTTTCGTAGATTTCGGGTTGGAACTGCTTTAGCTCCTCAAGGAAAACTCCGGCTCTAAAGCAGAACATGCCGCTATTCCAAAGAAAATTTCCTTTCTTTAAAAAATCCTCTGCTGTTAAAGCATCAGGTTTTTCTCTAAAGGAGAGGACATCTGCCTCTTTATGTTCGATATAACCGTAGCCTGCCTCGGGCCTTGTAGGCTGTATTCCGAAGGTTACAATATTATCCTGTTCAGCCAGAGCAATGGCATTTTGAACAGCAATTGAATATTCCGGGCCCTCCTCAATAACATGATCGGCAGGGGTTACTAATAAAATATCATCAGGATTGGCAGCAAAGGCTGCAAAGGCAATGGCGGGAGCGGTGTTACGCGGAGTGGCTTCGACAATGTGCACAAACTCAGAGGTCCCAAGTTTTTGAAGGCTGTTTTCTGAAAGTTGCCTGTTTCCCTGGTTTCCCACCACAATTAGCCCATCTGAAAAAGCAATGTTTCGTTGCACTGCCAGTTCAAATAATGAATTGTTTGCGAAAATACTGAGATATTGTTTTGGTCTGGACTGCCTGCTAAGAGGCCATAATCGGCTCCCTACCCCTCCCGTAAGGAGGACGTGAAGAATTTTTGACATGAATCTCTTGATTATTTTGCCTTTTCAGAAGGTAGGGGCTTCTTCGTGGCGAGTATTACTTTGCTGTTAACGATTCCCGCTGTGAGATTTAAGAAGATGTTATTCAAACTTCGCAATTCTAAATTCGTATCTCTAACTTCCTGTCACGGCTTCGCCCCTCTGAGCCCCATCTAAAGTAGGTCAGGTCGATGAAAAGCTCCGAAAATCAGATGACTGACATTCGAACCTTAGAGCCGGTAAATATATTCGTTAACTTTACTTTAAGACAAACATTGAATGTTAAATAATGGAAGTTTTGTATCAAAATCCGGTAAAAACGCCACTTTTTAAGGAAAACCGTAATGACAGAAAGGTTTTTGGCCAAGAAAAAGATAAGGGAGGAAAGAAAAGAGGAGTAGGAATGTTAAATTTTTCTTAGGAGTCGGGAGAAATTCTTTGGTTAATTTTAAGAAAACGTTTTGGTAATCGGTTGTCAGTTGTCTGTTTTGAGTTGTGGGTTAATTCGGTAAATGCTTAAGTGGTTAAAAGGGGATTGGTTAATTAGTTAATTGGGGAGTGGTTAATTTGGTTTTAATTTTCCTAATTCCTAATTCCTAATTCCTAATTCCTAATCCCTAATCCCTGAAATTTAATTAATTGGTTAATTGGGGATTGGTTAACTGGGGAATGGTTGTTCTCGATACTAATTTCCCCCTGCTCTCGCAGGTTTAAATTCACTCGAACTGACGGGGAATGGATAATTGGGGAATGGTTAATTTGGTTTTTAATTTCCCTAATCCCTAATCCCTAATCCCTAATCCCTAATCCCTAATCCCTAATCCCTAATCTCTGAAATAGTTAATTGGTTAATTGGGGATTGGTTAACTGGGGATTGGTTTTTCTCGATACTAATTTTCCCCTTCTCTCGCAGGTTTAAATTCACTCGAACTGACGGGGAGTGGATAAATGGTGAATGGTTAATTGGTTAATTGGGGAATGGTTAAATTGGTTTTTAATTTCCCTAATCCCTAATCCCTAATCCCTAATCCCTAATCCCTAATCTCTGAAATAGTTAATTGGTTAATTGGGTATTGGGTATTGGTTAATTGGGAAATGGTTGTTCTCGATACTAATTTCCCCCTGCTCTCCAACTGACGGGGAATGGTTAATTGGATTAAATTTTTTTTACTGGTTACTGATTACTGATCACTGAATACTAGCCCCTAATCCCTAAAATAGTTAATTAGTTAATTGGGGACTGGTTAATTGGGGATCGGTTAATTTAATTAAATAAGCCAACAGCTAAAAGCTAACTGCCAACAGCTCTTTAACTTTGATCTTTAATCACTTGATCCTGAATTTTGAACACGGAATATTGAATTACGAAAGAACATCCGACACCCTGACATTCACAACCACCCCAAGATCTTTTAAGACAAGTCTGAGGCGCTTTTTTCCGATCTGCTCTACAACCCCTTCTTTACCTTTAAAGCTGCCCTCTGCAATAGTGAGTCGGTCGCCGGGGGAGAGGTGGGATACTTCTACCGCTTCCACGCGGTCATCCTCCAGCCAGTTTTTGATTGTGTTGATCTCTTCCTGGCGGATAATGGCAGGTTTTCCCAACCAGAATACATATTGAACTGCCCCGGGAACATCGAAAACCTGTGACCGGTTTTTTTCCTCCAGGTACACGAAAACATAAGATTTAAAAAGGGGAGAAGTGACTTTCTTTTTGCGGTCGCTCCACTGTTTTACTTCCGTAATAGTGGGGCAGTAGACCTCAATCTCTCTTTTCTCCAGTTCATTCGCAACTTTTTGCTCCCACCGCGGTTTAGTATACAGGGCGTACCAATTCATATAATCTTTGTTGTCTGTCTTTGATAAAATTCTTTTCTGCGGTAGGGAAGCAGAAATTTTAAGGGGGCAACCCCGTTGTTGAACAAATGTAAGCATAAGTTGGAAGAATGAAAAGGCGGAAATGATTTGAAAATTTGAAGATGTTGGGACATGAAGATTGGGAGGGAAGTTTTTCTGGCCACGAACCCGCCTGCCGGACGGGCTGGTGCACGAATGGCTTAAAAGGCGTTAGTCGGTAGTCCGTAGTCTGTAGAGCCAACAACCAACAGCTAATAGTTTAAAAATGAGATCCCTCGTCGCATTCTCTTTCTACCGAAAGCAAATGCTCTGTCGGGATGACAGCAGGAATTCAGTCGGCAGTACGGCTGTACTAAGTCGGCAGTAAGTGCTTTCTGTGTCCGTTTGAAGATTTATAAATGAAGAAGATAAACATCAGGTGTAAATCAGATAAACCGACAACCGAGAACAGACAACTGATAACTGAAAAAGCCAACCCTCCTACGCCAAAGCTTCGGCGGCCAGGCAGCCGCTAGCTCAAATGATGAGATCCCTCGTCGCATTCTCTTTCTACCGAAAGCAAATGCTCTCTCGGGATGACAGAAGAGATTCAGTCGACAGTGCGCAGTACTAAGTCGGCAGTAAGTGCTTCGTGTTTGTTTGAAGAATAAAATAAAGAAGAAAAACATCAGGTGTAAATCAGATAAACCGACAAACGAGAACAGACAACTGATAACCGAAAAAACCAAAATCTTTCAGGACCGACAACAGAAACTTGTTCCTGCAAGGTGTAACCCTACAATAAATACTGGCAACAGGCAACCCGAAATTCAGTAAAGCAGTACGGAGTACTAAGTCGGCAGTAAGTGCTTTGTGTGTGTTTGAAGATAATAAATAATAAAGATAAACATCGGGTGTAAATCAGATAAACCGACAACTGAGAACTGACAACTGATAACCGAAAAAGCCAAAACCTTCAGAACCGACAACAGAATCTTTTTCCTGCAAGATGTAACCCTGCAACAAATACTGGCAACAGGAAACAGGCAACAGTAAAAACTCGCAAATTGCAACCCACAACAATTTTCACTCCGTCACTCCATCACTCCGTCACTCCGTTACAACTTCCACATCCGTAAAAAACAACTCGAAACTCCCATCCTCACTTCGGTGCATTTTAGCAATGGCTATTCCCTCAAAAACATCATAATCTTCCCAGGTAGTAGCCAATGGATTTTCTCTACTTCCCCCGGATAGGTATACCCATTCCTGTATCATATAGTCATTTCCAAAGTAGACTTCGTACATGTCACCCGGGGTATAACCGGCGCCGTCGGGATATTTTACTGTTACCCGCTGCATTTCTTCGCCGCTTATAGGTGCAGTTGCCTGCTCTGTATGTTCCCATTCCATCTCATCCCAAACCAGGTGGAAAGGGAAAAGCAGCCAGTATTGATCATTAATGAACCGCTGATCTACCGCTTCATGTTGAGAAGCCTCTGTTTCGTAATTGTAGCTTGCAGTACTGTCGGGCGTTGTGAGGGTAGCTGTCTTCACCTGTGGCCGCCACGTCCAGGCTCTGCTGGTTCTGAGAGTGTCATCAACTCTCACGTTGAAGGTGTAGCGGAGTTCCTTCACATCTTCGAAATTCTGTATTCCGTTAGCTTCAGCTATTTTTTGCACAATAGTTTGATCTTCATTTTCATGGCAGGAGGTGATGATAAGGAGAAGGAGGACGAGGAGAGTGACTTTTTTCATATTATTATAGTTGGTATTGGATAAAGATATGAAAATGGGGGATTAGTTAATTGGTGAATTGGGGATTGGATAATCGATATCCAAAAAGCACGATTTCCAGGCCAAAATTCACAATCTACCAATAGAACAAAGCCTAAAGGCTAAGCTCATAGCAAACAGGCATAGCTCCTAATAAAAAATTGCTAACTAATTACTGCGCACTGCGAACTACTTTTCCCGGCTCCCTTTAGGGTAAGGGGTAAACCATCAAAAGACACCAGCTGTTGGCACGGACCTGTGATCCGGGACGATTATCAAAATTAGGAAAGATGGAGATGTTCTACATCCAGGGGGGAGATTGCTTCAGTTGCCTTTTCGGCTCCTTCGTAAAGACGTAAAGATGCTAAACAGTTGAAAAAAAACTGCCAACTAATCACTGCGCACTGCGAACTACTTTTCCCGATTCCCTTAAGGGCCAGGGCAAAACGGGAAAGGCGCAGCCACTACAAAACGCCAACAGCTAAAAGCCAACAGCCAATAGTTTAAAAATTGATGAGATCTCTCGTCGCTCCCTCTTTCTCACGAAAGAAAAAGCTCTGTCGAGATGACAACAAAAGTGGCAACCGGCAACAGATAAAACTCGCAACCGGCAACCGGCAACAATTAAACACCTGCAACCTGCAACTAAGAACAACCTTGAACTTTAAACCTTAAACCCACAACGGCCGCAGGCCCTAAAGCGCTTTCACACTCATACCTCCATCAGCCACTATATTCTGTCCGGTAATGAAGGATGATCTGTCCATGGCCAAAAATGCTATTATCGAAGCAATTTCTTCGGGTTCTGCAATGCGGTGGAGAGGTGTGCGACGCAGGATCATCTCCTTACGTTCGCCTTGAAGAACTGAATCTGTAAGCGGAGTTCTTGTATACCAGGGTGAAACAGCGTTTACTCTAATGTGATCTCTGGCCCATTCAACAGCTAAACTTCTGGTTTGCTGCAGGAGTCCGGCTTTAGCCATGGCGTAAGGAGTACCTGTACCCACATCCTGGGTCGCAGCAGCCGATGCTATGTTGATGATCTTCCCATTTTTGGATTTCACTAGTTGTGGGTAAAGTTCCCGGGCCAGCAGAAACGGCGAGATTAGATTGGTCTCCAATACCTGCCGGTGTTCATCTTCTGAAATTTCAGTAGCTTTCTTCCGAATGTTGATCCCGGCGTTATTTACCAGAATGGTCACCGCTTTCCAGTTGTTATCTACCCAGGTCGAGATCTTTTGGCGGCCTTCAGCTTTTGTGACATCGGCAACTATTCCTTTTACTTTGTATCCGTCCGAAGTGAATTTATCTTCTACCTTAAGAATATCATCTGCATTCCTGGCGGTAAACAGAACTTCTGCACCCAATTTTAAAAATTCCAGTACAGTCGCACGCCCAATTCCTTTGGAGCCGCCGGTAATGACAGCCGTTTGTCCTTTTAAGTTCCACATGTTTTTGTTATTAGTTAATTAGTGATTGGTTAATTGGGAAATGTTTATTTTTTCATTTCTAATTCGTTAATTCTAATATTAAATTACTGCTTTTCCTCGGCTTGTCTCCTAAGATATTTAATGTATCCATTGATTAATTTTATACAAGACTCAGTTTGGAGACGGACGTATTGTAGTTTTTCATCTGAGATATAATCCCATGCCTTTGCTTCAAGAGAGTGGTCCAGGATTTCTGCTATTGAGCCCCGGGCATTAAAAAGAAATTTTATGTTTTCTTTGTAATGATATCTACCCCATCCTTCTGCTATGTTAGCTGTTGCTGATCTAGAAGCTCGCAATAGTTGAGAATATAATTCAAATCGCTCCGTTTTTGGTAAAGAAGGGAGAATTTTTTCTTTAATGTAAATTTTAAGTTCATTACAAACCTGCCAACATTGAAGGTTTTCAAAATTCTCTGCCATCTTCTTTTTAGTTAATTGATTAATTAGAGTTAGAGAGTGGAGAGGTTTTTTATTTTCCCTAATCCCTGAAATTGGTTAATCAGTTAATTGGTTTTTTAATTTTCCTAATCCCTAATCCCTAATCCCTAATCCCTAATCCCTAATCCCAGTCCTCAACTCCTATTTTCTAGTACTCGAACTTTTTAAAAAAGGAGAGGCCGCTCCAAATATGAATAAGAAATGAGAGATCACTCTAAAATAGAGGATTCAGAAATTCTTTTTCATATTTACCGGGGCGGCCTCTTATTCTTTGGGCTGCAAATAGTCGATTTACAGGCTCCTTCCCGTTAGTAATTTATAAATGATCAGGATCACTGCAATTACGATCAGGATGTGGATAATACTACCAAGATCTGGAAAGGCGAAGTAGCCTATCAACCATCCAATGATCAGTAAAACGATAATAAGCCAAACTAAATCTCTCATAGTTCATAATTTGTGCAACCTTGTGGCTGCTGGTTAGATATAATGGTTGTATGCATTATTAATCTGTGAATTTTTAATTAGTTTCTAACAGATTATTTATTAAATGTACAAAAGCTTTCATTCCTTGGTTTGACTTTAACGGAGGTTTAACCCTTCCAAAGTATTAAGGTTTGAGGAATAAAGATTAATATATAATACGGTAAGTGAGCGGGAACAACCTGTGACCTGAAATATTTTCTGCAACCCGTAACTTTTAACTCGCAACAGCTGCCGGGCAACAGTAAACTCGCAACCGGAAAAAATTGTATTTTCGCAGGCAACATGCAGCACACAAAAAATATTGCCATAGTCGGCACCGGCCTTGTCGGTTCTTTACTTGCCCTTCACCTTAAGCAAAAAGGACATTCTGTAACCGTTTTCGACCGCCGCCCCGATGTGCGTAGGGTTGAATTCTCGGGCCGCTCCATTAATCTTGCCATGTCTAACCGCGGCTGGAAAGCTTTGCGCGAAGCCGGTATTGAGGAGGAGGTGAGGAAACTTGCTATTCCGCTGTACCGTCGTGCCATGCATGTAAACAGTAGCCCTGTGTATTTTCAGAATTATGGAAAGGAAGGGGAGGCGATTTACTCGATTTCCCGCGGAGTTTTAAACCGAAAGATGATCGATCTCGCAGAAGCTGCCGGGGCCGAATTTCGTTTTGAAGAGAAGGTATGGGATGTGGATCTAACGCAAGCCAGGCTCTATACGGGAGAATCTGAAAAAGGGGAGTGGCAGGAGTACAATTTTGATCTTATTTTTGGGGCCGATGGTGCTTTCTCACGGGTGCGCCACAAGATGCAACGACAAAGCAGGTTCAACTATTCCCAGAATTTCATTGATGTGGGCTATAAGGAACTGCGTATTCCGGCCAATCCCGATGGTTCACACAAGCTCGATAAAAATTCTTTTCATATATGGCCCCGTGGCAAGTTTATGTTGATCGCCATGCCCAATCTTGATGGGAGTTTTACCTGCACTTTGTTCCTGCCTTTTGAAGGGGAGCATTCCTTTGAAAGTCTCACTAACGAAGCTAAAGCCGAGAGTTTTTTTACAGAGTTCTTTCCCGATATCAAGGACGAGATCTCCAATCTTACCCGGGACTTTTTTAAAAATCCTACCAGCGCCCTGGTGACGGTAAAATGCTATCCCTGGACCTATTATGACAAAATAGCCCTAGTGGGGGATGCCGCTCATGCCATAGTTCCTTTTTACGGGCAGGGAATGAATGCCGGCTTTGAAGATATTTCTGAACTCAGCCGCCTTGAAACTGACTTTGGGGACGACTGGGAAAAGATCTTTGCACAATACCAGGCATTGCGGAAGCCGAACGCCGATGCCATTGCCGAACTCAGTTACCGGAATTTTCTTGAAATGAGTAGTAAAACTGCCGATCTCGACTTTTTACTTCGGAAGAAGATCGAAAAGAAATTTGCCGCCAAACATCCTGAACAATGGATTCCTGTATATTCCAGGGTCACATTTTCTGAAGCACCCTATGCTGAAGCTTTAAAAACCGGCGACCGGCAGGCTGCTATAATGGATAAAATAATGCAACTTCCCAAAATAGAAGAAAAATGGGAATCGGCTGAAGTGGAGCAAAAGATCCTGGAGTTGCTTAAAGGAAGTTAGACTTAAGATTTACGAAGGCCGAAGTTTCATATGCCATCCCGACAGAACTTCCTGACCGGCAGGGAAGGAAGTGACGAGGGATCTCAATTTTTTAATGTGAAAAATTTCCTGCAAGAATTACCTTCTAAAAATGCCATTTCAGAGACTCACTTTTAAGGACATTTTACTGACCAAAGATTTCTCAGTCGCTGAAAAAGCTCCTTCGAAATGACAACAAACCTGAAAACAGCCCTCCTTTGCTAAAGCTTCGGAGGACAGGCACCAGTCAACCTGCAACAGTTTGGAACTTGCAACACGCAACACGCAACCCGCACCTCGCACCTCGCAACATTTTGAAAATATAATGGATAAACCTTCCACAGTACTACCTCGCGCAAATGCACTTTTCAGCACCTCTTCCTGTCCACTGTTCTCCACCCTCCGTCTACGAAAAAGAGGTTTCTCACTCGCTAAAAAAGCTCCTTAGAAATGAGACCCCTTTGTCATCCCGACAGAACTTCCTGACCGGCAGAGAAGGAAGTGACGAGGGATCTCAATTTTTTAATGGGAAAAATTTCCTGCAAGAATTACCTTCTAAAAGTGTCATTTTCAGCACCTCTTCCTGTCCACTGTCCTCCACCCTCCACCCTCCGTCCACAGAAAAGAGATTTCTCAGTCGCTGAAAAACTCCTTCGAAATGACATCCGTTTGTCATCCCGACAGAACTTCCTGACCGGCAGGGAAGGAAGTGATCAGGGATCTCACTTTTCTTCCTATCCACTGTTCTCCACCCTCCGTCCACTAAGAAAAGATTTGTTAGTCGCTAAAAAAGCTCCTTTGAAATGACACCCCTTTGTCATCCCGACAGAACCTCCTGACCGGCAGGGAAGGAGGTGACGAGGGATCTCATGATTTTAGGTACATAAGCTAAGACATATCTACCTTACGTCTAAATTCACCTGTTAATTTCCCCTGTCCCGTAGGGACCAAAGATCGGTGAAAATAAACGAGCAAGGAAAAAGAGTCCTGTAGAGACGACAGGGATGTTTCCAACTTACTGCAAGAATTACCTTCTAAAAGTGTCATTTTCAGCGCCTCTTCCTGTCCACTGTCCTCCACCCTCCGTCCACAAAAAAGAGATTTCTCAGTCTCGGGAAATGCTCCTTCGAAATGACACCCGTTTGTCATCCCGACAGAACTTCCTGACCGGCAGGGAAGGAAGTGACGAGGGATCTTATGATTCTACGTACAAAAGCTAAGCTCACATCTACCTTACTTCTAATTTCCCCTGTCCCGTAGGGACAAAAGATCGGTAAAAATAAAATAGCTAGTAATAAAGTAGTCCCGTAGGGACGACAGATATCCCTTTCAGCATTACCTTCTTAAAATGCACTTTTAAGATCTCTTCAATTTACTTTTCCCTGCCCTTTGTACACTGTCCACTAAGAAAAGATTTCTCAGTCGCTAAAAAAGCTCCTTTGAAATGACACCCGTTTGTCATCCCGACAGAACTTCCTGACCGACAGGGAAGGAAGTGACGAGGGATCTCACTTTTCTATTTCTATAACCTAAATTCAATATTCCAGTTCTACCTTCACCTGCTAATTTCGCCTGTCCCGTAGCGACGACAGATATCCCTTTCAGCATTACCTTCTTAAAATGCCACTTTTAAGATCTCTTCAATTTACTGTTCTCTGCCCTCTGTACACTGTCCACTAAGAAAAGATTTCTCAGTCGCTAAAAAAGCTCCTTCGAAATGACAACGAATTTGGATAGGGCCCTCCTTCGTTTTAGCTTCGGAGAACCCGAAATCGGCAACCGGCAACAGTTTCCAACTTGCAACCCGCAGCTCGCAACCCGTACCTCGCAACATTTTGAAATATTCGGGATAATACCTTCCGCAGCAAACCTCTCAATAATGCCATTTTGGAAAGGTCTTCAGAAAAAAATCTACATTTAATAAATTTTTTTGCAACGCGACAGGAATATTGTCGTCTTTAAAGTGAAACCCAACCAAACTGAAGTTATTTTGATACAACATCAATTAATAGAGGCTTGCAAACAGAACGACCGCAGGGCGCAGCTTAAGCTCTATAACAAGTATTGCGACGGCATGTATTACGTTGCCCAGAGGTTTATCAACGATCCGTTTGAAGCTGAGGATGCCATGCAGGAGGCTTTTATCAAAGCCTTCGAGAAACTGGCGCAATTCACCGGAGAGGTGTCGTTTGGAGCCTGGCTTAAAAGAATCGTTATCAATAAGTGTCTCGATAAGCTAAAGGCCAGGAAGTTGGAGCTGGTAGCGATCAATGAACAGATCCTTGGAACTGTTGAGGAAGAGGAGAACTGGAATGTTGATGACGGTGTCGGACTCGAAGAGGTGAAAAAAGCCATGGAGGAACTGCCCGAAAAATACCGCTATCCTCTCATGTTGTATCTCATTGAAGGTTATGATCACGAAGAAATTGCAGATATACTGAATATTTCTCAGGTGGCCTCCAGAACACTGGTTCACCGCGGAAAGAAGAAATTACAGGAAGAACTTAAAGAAAAAAGACATGGCACAGGATATTAGAAAGATGTTACAGGAAGACAGAACCTTGCCTTCCAGGCCTCCAAAAGGACATCAAAAGAGATTTGAGGCAAGACTGGAAGAAAACTTCCCGCAGGAAAAAAATGACAAATCTTCAAACAGGAATTTCTTCTTCCTTAAGATAGCCGCTGTGTTCATAGTGGTATTGGGAATTGGATTCTTCTTTCTTAACCAAAACGACAGCTTTAACGGCAGCCAGGTAACCGACGCTCCTGTTGAGGTACAAACTAAAAGCGACAATGACAGCGATATCCCGGTGACCAAAGAGTATCAATTAAGCGATGTTTCGCCCGAATATAAAAAGATCGAGAACTTTTACCTGGCGAGCTTAAATATGGAACTGGCAAAACTGGATGTTAACGATTCTAACAAGGTGCTGGTGGATTCTTTTATGAAGCAGTTATCGGGCCTCGACCAGGAATATAAAAAATTAAATGCCGAAATAAATGAAACCGGACTAACAGAAAGCAGTGTGGAGGCTTTGATCTCCAACCTGCAATTAAGACTTGAATTGCTAAACAAATTGAAGAATAAAATTAAAGATATCAATCAATCTAAAAAACAGGAAAATGAAAACTACAGGGCTTAAAACCGCGATTATAGCACTGCTCTGCGCGGCTCCTATGCTGGCGCAGACAAGCAAACTGGATAAAACTTTTAAAACCAACAAGGACGTTACTGTGAATATTGATGCCCGCCATACGCTGGTGAATGTTGAGTATTGGGATAAAAATGAAGTTCGGGTATCGGCTCATCTTGAAGGAGGGGAAGGGAACAACACCAAAGCTCTTCAAAACTGGAGGCTGGATGTGGATGGATCGGCATCGGAGGTGAAGATAAATTCGGCCGCAGCACCGGGCGGGCCGGGGGATTTTAATATGGCTGCACTGCAGGCTCCCCTTGCAAAACTGCCGGAGATGATTGCCCCGCTAACCGAAATGATCGGGCCTATGCTGGAAGGTATTGCAGATCATCCTTTACCACCAGAATTTTATGCCAGCATGGGAGAGATCCACTTTGATTATGAGCAGTATCAAAAAGATGGTGAGAAATATATGGAGCAGTTTGAGAAAAAGATAGAGAAGAATTTCGGTAAGGATTTCGAAAAGGCGATGGAAGACTGGGCCCAGAAATTTGAAAGAGATTCTGCTCTTCGAAAAAAGCAGGAGATGAAAATGGAGGCCTGGAGTAAGGATTTTGAGAAAAAAATGGAAGCCTGGGGCGAAAGCTTTGGAAAAGATATGGAAAAATGGGGTGAAGAATTTGGAAAGGAGATGGAGACCTGGGCCGCCAATGT
Source organism: Salinimicrobium sp. TH3 (assembly GCF_026676115.1). GTDB lineage: Bacteria > Bacteroidota > Bacteroidia > Flavobacteriales > Flavobacteriaceae > Salinimicrobium. The sequence continues at coordinate 69,949 of NZ_JAPONB010000007.1, forward strand.
AGAAAAGCAGGCAAAGGAGCAAAAAGGTAATTCCAACTCAAATATTATTTTTCTTAAGGAAGGAAATTCTGAAAAGAAAGTATTGAAGGTGAGAATGCCCCGAAATGGACAATTAAAGCTAAACGTGCGTCATGGAGAGGTGCAGCTTGGAGGAACTACCAACAACCTTCGAGGGGAAGTATCTCATTCTAAATTCAGTGCCGGGGAAATTGCGGGGAGGAATACTAATTTCAAATTGGCCTATACACCTGTAATGATCAAGAACTGGAAGTACGGAGTTCTTAACGCGGCTTATGTGCAGGACCTTAGGATCGAAAAAGCCGAAAGCCTTAAGCTTGAATCCAATTCAAGCAATGTGCATCTTAAAGAGCTGGGTGAAACAGGAATTCTTGCCGGGACTTTTGGGGAGCTTAGGATAGATAAGGTATCGCCTGGTTTTAAGAATTTGGATATCACTCTTGAGAATTCAGACCTTGTGCTGGATCTTCCCGAGAGCTCTTTCAATTTCACATATAATGGAACCAACAGCGAAGTAGAATATCCAAAAGGGTTGAAGCTAACATCCAGCAAATCCTATGACAATCAAAAGTTAAAAGGTTATAACGGCAGCCAAAATGCCGGTGCTTCAATAAATATTCAGGTAAGATTTAGCGATGTTGTTTTGAAGTAGCATATTTTTGGACAAAAAAGTAAATGTCCCGACATAATTTCTTAGCCGGCCTCACTACAGGATTCACTCCCGTAATTGATGCCGGTTTTTCTTTGCCAGATTACCGGCATGTTGACCTCTCGGTCAATAATCCTGAATTATCCCAGGCGCATTTTAATTCTCCGGAAGCTTTTCAGGAATACCTTGATTATTTTATGCGGAAGCGGGGAGGAAAGATAACCTATGGAGGTTACAATGAACACCGCGGACTTTATCGACGCAGTGATTTATTTTCTTCTGCGGAAGAGGAAGATTTGATAAGGAACCGGCATATTGGTTTGGATATCTGGGCACCACTGGGTACAAATGTACTTGCTGTTCTGGATGGAAAGATCCACAGTTTTAGAGATAACGATAATTTTGGCGATTATGGACCTACTATTATTCTGGAGCATCAAATTGAAGACAGAAAGTTTTACACCTTATACGGACATCTGGAAAAAAGATCGCTGGAAAACCTGAAGGAGGGGCAGAAGGTTAAACAGGGAGAACAGATCGCTACATTGGGAGGTGCGTTAGAAAACGGAAGTTATGCACCTCATCTTCATTTTCAGATCATTTTAAATATGCAGGGCAAAAAAGGAGATTATCCCGGGGTCGCCGCCAAAAAAGACCTGGATTTCTACCTGGACAATTGTCCCGATCCAAATTTGTTGCTAAAGATCTATTAATTAACGGGTGGTCATGATGCCTTAGTCAAGGCTCTTTAGGTAGCCAAAGGTCCCGGAAGGACGGCAGGTTAATAGAATGTGCAGATACATTTTTAATCCCATGGTGATTACCTATATGAGGAATGAATATTTCATTTATGGAGTGCCTGTGGGTAGAACAAGATATTTAGAAATAAATATTTCAGTCCAGTAGGAACCTAGGATTAGAACAAGATATTAGGGAATGATAATTTATTTTTCAGTCTTCTGGGGACTACTTAGGGTAGAAAAGGGTATTTATAAATAAATATTTGAGTCCCGTAAGGCCTACCTATGGGCAGTCTAGATCCAGAGTGATTATTTTATTTTCAGTCCCGTAGGGACTACCTATGGGTAGCCATGATCCAGAGTGATTATTTTATTTTCAGTCCCGGAGGGACTGCCTGTGGGTAGAAAAAAATGTACAGAGCGCAACTGTGCCGTTAGGTACAGCATATGATCGATCATCAAATAGGTTTAAATATATATCGATCATCAAATTTGATATTAAATGCTTCCAGAAGGTTTATATACTCCTCCTGAAATGTCAGTGTTTTGTGATGCTCTTCTTGGTTTTGTATGTATCTTATTACACTTGGTAGTTGTGTTTTTGCATATGAAAATGCACCGTACCCGGCTTGCCAGGAAAATTTTCCATTTACAAATCCTTTATTGTTTATCCATTTAGATGAATCCTGCTTTACCTGTTTCATTAGATCAGAAAGAGATTGGGAAGGTCGCATCCCAAACAAAATATGGATATGGTCTGGCATACCGTTTATTTGTAATACTTTATGTTCATTGTTTTGTATAATGCCGGTGATGTATTTATACAATTCATCCTTAAAAGCATTTCGAATCAGACTTTCCCTGTTTTGTACAGCAAAGACTGTTTGAATATGTATTTCTGTATATGTGTTTGCCATGCTTTATTTATATATCCCGTACCTAAAGGCACGGAAATCTAAATAAATTCTAATTTCTACCTGTAGGATGTCCCTAACGGGACATAATTCTTTTTATGGAATTTAATCCATTCTGTGAAACCCCGTACCTAAAAGCACGGAAATCTGAATAATTCTAATTTCTACCGGTAGGGTGTCCTTAACGGGACATAATTCCTTTTATGGAATTTAATTCTTTCTGTGAAGCCCCGTACCTAAAGGCACGGAAACCTGAATGAATTCTAATTTCTACCTGTAGGATGTCCCTAAAGGGACATAATTCTTTTTAATGAAATTTAATCCTTTCTGTGAAACTCCCCGTATCCTGAAACAGGGCAATCGTATTTTAGTTCATACTCTCAATAAATATTCCTTGACGTGCCATAAAATTTTCACGATGCTCTCACCTTTTCTATGGTCTCGGGATCTTTCAAAGGCACACGCACCAGGGTTTGGTCCCAGGCAAGATTAAAGTTTATTAGGCCCTGCTTTTCTTCGAAATAAATTGTGAATTGTTCGATCGGGTTCTTTAGTTTTTTCACCGGTACTTCGACCGTGAGTACGTCATATTCCGGGATTCGGGATGGGAGTTCGTCGGCGGTAATACCCCAGGGGTACATTTCAGAATTGAAGATCACCTTCCAGGAATTCTCTTTTGGAATGGTCCAAAGGGTGTAGGTGCCTGCCTGCAGGAGCGAACCATCTACAAGAATATCTTTAGAAGTGTAGAAAGTGGTGGCTTCATTAGCCCCGGTTCTCCATACCTGGTCGTAAGGAACGAGTCCGCCAAAGATAGTCCTGTCTTTTTTGTAAGGACGGTTATAAAAAACTTCCAGCTGCAAATCTCCACTGCTATACTCCACAGTAGCTTCGGGACTAAACGATTTGGTGTTGTTCTTATAGATGATGTAGGTGAGCATGATCGCCCCTAACACAATTATAAAACCTAGAAATCCTTTCTTAACAGTACTTTGCATGTGCTAATGTAAACAATTTCCGCGCCGAAACATGCTTAACAGGAAATACCAAAAGCTGATTTAAAAAAATGTCATTCCGACGATAGGAGAAATCTCTGGTAGAAACGAAAGATTCTTCGCTTCGCAAAAGCTATGCTCTGAATAACAGAAGGACTCCCTCTTAAAAAGTGGTAAGTGAAGATATTTTTCAAGAAATATCCATGGTTAGGCCCATAAATTGATAACTTAGAAATAAAAAAGCCCCAATAGGGGCTAATGTAAAAATGTTTTTGTGCCTATTACATCGCCTTCAGCTTACGAACTCTTGGGCGATTGGAAGGATCTAACGCTTCTTCTCCCGATTCATATTTAAGGCATTTCTGTACTGCACTTTCTATAGTTTCTTTTTGCTTTTTTAGGATCTTCAGGATCTCCTTAGGCAAAGCTTTATTTTCAATTATCTCATTATAAAGCTCCAGGTTTTCCTCGTCTTTTTTTCTGCATTTTTTCAGCAGTTTTAGGGGTTTGGCCTTAACAAGGGCTTTTCTCTCTTCCCGCCAGTCGCGATCAAGATTTCCTTTTTGCACCCATTCCCTGGCGGGTTCCACATCTGCCTGAACAAGCTGTTCAGAAATTTCGTAGCTAAAGCGGTTCCTGTTTACAGTCTCATGGTTGAAAAATCGCTTCAACTCCACCTGCTGTACATCCTCGCTCGCATTGTAATAAATACGTTCTGCTTCAAAACTCTCTATAAGCAACGAATTTAACTTCTTAAATTTAGAGTAACGATCTTCCATAATTATTGTTTTATAACTTCGAAGATAGTTACGTTTGTAGATTATTTACTGCTAACCAATTGTTAAATCACTGATTTTTAATAGAATATTCAGTAAAATTTAAGAATAAGAATTCAGGTGTTAAGAAATTTCGGGATTAGAAATTTCCTACATCGCCACAAACATCTTTTCGAGAACATCTCCCACGAAGTAGGCGAGGAAGGCTGCTAAACCTCCTAGGAGCAGGGTCTCAAAAATGCCGAAAAGAATATTCTTTTCGGTTACGAAACTTTTTAGACTACCTACAATGGCGAGAGCTACCCCGGTTAAGATACAGGAGTAAAGAAAAAGATCATCCTGTATAGATGGTCCTGCACCGGTAAAAACATAAGAAAGCAGCGGGACAGAGCCAACTACCACGAAACTAAAAAAAGTCATACCGGCTGTTTTATATGGGGCCTTATCGCTTTTTACCATTTCCAGTTCCTCTTTCATCATGGTATCCACCCACACATCCTTATCGGCTGTTATTACGTCCACAACCTGTTCCAGCAGGTCGCCTTTAAAGCCTTTGGCCGCATAGATCTCCCTAATTTCCTCTACTTCCTTTTCCCGCAGGTTTTCAATTTCCCAGTATTCTACTTGTTTATGGCGTTCAAAGGTGTCCCGTTCTGCCTTGGTAGAAAAGAAATTGCCAACGCTCATTGAAAAGCCGTCGGCAATAAGATTCGCTAGTCCGAGGATGACCACAACCTGTATTCCAAGGCTGGCACCTTCGGCTCCTGCTACTACTGCAAAGGTGGTGATGGCGCCGTCTATGCCCCCGTATACGAATTCAGCAATATAATCTTTATTGAAGAAGAGGATCTTTTCCTGAGAGTGGAGTTGTTTTTCCTGCATTGGACGATATTTAATTAGTGGCTATTCCGGTCCATGAGGTTCCCTGCCTGTTTCCATTTCGATCTCAATTTCGACATTTACATCCTTTTCATAACGTTTTCCTTTGATCTCATCATGCCTGTGGAATTCGGGTGCAGGAATTTCCAGTTGGACTTTATATTTTCCTTCTTTTGGTATTTTAAAAAACGCGCCATAATGCAGCAGGAATGGATGCCACAGGAGCGGGAAATCTGTCTCAACGATCTGCTTTCCATCCCGATCCAGCACTTTACCGCGAATCTTTAGCCCCGGAATGAAACGCTTGTCTTTCCTGTCTCTCACCACGATTTCCAGGTGCGTATTAAAACCTTCTTTTGGAGTGTTCCACTTCAGCTTTCCTTCCTGCAGTTGGTAGGTGCCTTCAGCTTCTTCAGAAGCCAGGCTAATTATATAATCATCCACTTCTTTTTCGGCGTGGTTGTCCATTTCTTTCATGTAATCCAGGGCTGCCGAATATGCTTTTCCCTGGTCTTCGGCTAATTTGATCTTCTTTTCGTTGTCTTCGATCTTCATTTTTTATTTCTTAAGGGTTAGTCTCTTTAAGATAAGAACAAGTGCTTGTCTTTGCTGCTAATGCCCTGTTAAAAAAGGGTTCAAAAATGTCATTTTAAACCTCTTTTTGAGATAAGGATGTAAGACAAATTCTGAAAAACAAAAAATCAAGAAAGGTCTCCTGTCAAAAATGCGTTTTTGCACAATGATTTTTTTAGGAGCTTTCATGATCTATCTGTAAGGAGTTGTACCTTTTACCTGGTGCGGATTTGGCACCTTTCGCCGCATAATAAGTGCGGCAATGGCTGCTGTTATAAGTCCCGTAACGGCTGCCCACAATAGACTTTGCAGAATGTAGTTGGAGATATTGAAGTAGGCTTCGGCTTCTTGCCTGGTCATTTCTCCTGTTTCTACGGAATATTCAGTGATGTTGGCGAAATATTCAGGGGTAATGACAAAGCTTATTAACAGTTGTACAAAAGGGGAGAGGATCACAATTCCCAGGGTTAGGATTGCCCCGCTTTTAAATCCTTCTTTCCAGCTCATAACGCCATTGTGAAAGTTCTTCCTCTTGTCGTAAAGTGCCAACAGGTAAATGCCAATAGCCACTATGGCAAAAAAGCTGGTGTAGAATGCATGTTCCGAGATATACTCATCATGCAGGCCGAGTAATTTTTCTCCCACCATCCACAGGATCATGACCACAGAAAAAATTACGGCCCATTTGATTTCAATACGATACTTGCTCATGACGAAAAGGTTAGTTCTCTAAAATTAACAAAAAAAGCCTTATTAAAACAGGTCGTTAAAAAAAGAGGCTGAAATTATGATACACCTTCTTCTTTGCTTTTTCAGGTTTACTCATTAAAAAAGCAATTGTGAAGTGATGCTAAAATTTATACAATCTAACTTAAATCTGTCCCGAGACTTCGGGAGGTTGAAAGTGAAAAAAAATCTAAAGAGATGCTGAAATGAATTCAGCATGACGAGGTATAGTTTCGTCAACCTGAACTTGTTTCAGGTTCTCATTTACAACAGTAGCATCTGGATAGATTCTGAAATAAATTCAGCATGACATAGGGCTAATAAAAAGAAAGAGGCCTGAAAAGCAATTTTGCCTTTCAGACCTCCTTAAAAAAGATATACTGACCACTGATCACACCTCCTCTGTCCTGCGGACATCTCCCCTTTGTAAGGGGAGAAATATTTCGTACTACTAATTAGGAGTAGTGATATGTCGGCGTTTTAATTATTGATCACTAATAACCGGACCCCTCTGTCCTACGGACATCTCCCCTTTGTAAGGGGAGAAATATTTTGGTTCAGATTTAGCTAGTTAATCATCTACAAGTACCCAGTCTCCTTTGTCAAGAAGCGGAATGGCTTGTTTAAATTTCATGCTTTTATTTTCACCCGTCATCACATTTTTAATGGTGACCTTGTCGTTACGGCCGATCTTTGGGCGTTCCCGGGTGATAGTTTCAGTTACCTGAGGGCGACGTTGCTGAGTTTGGCCTGCAGCCCTACTTTGGGCAGCTCTCTCATCCATATTCGGGATTTCTTCCTTCGAAGTCTCAACAGCCTCTTTTTTCCTGGTTTGTCTTGCCTCTTTAATTTGAGCAGGGTTTGGTGCAGGAAGTTCTCCTTTGAACAGGAAGGAGATCACATCTTTATTTACCATGTCAAGCATCACCTTGAACAATTCAAAAGCTTCGAACTTATAGATCAACAATGGATCCTTTTGTTCGTGTACAGCCAACTGCACACTCTGTTTAAGCTCGTCCATCTTCCTTAGGTGAGTCTTCCAGGCGTCGTCAATGATCGCCAAACTTATGTTCTTTTCAAAGTCGGTGATTAACTGCTTACCTTCACTTTCATATGCTTTTTCAAGATTGGTAACTACCTGCAGGGTTTTCGTGCCATCCGTAAATGGAACAGCGATCCTTTCAAAGCTATTTCCTTTATCTTCCCACACCTGCTTGATCACAGGGTAAGCAGCTTCGGCATTGCGTTTCATCTTTTCAAGGTAGTGCTCGTAGGCAGCCTTGTAAACGGTTCTTGCAATCTTTTGAAAATCCATTTTGTCGAACTCTTCCTTGGTCACAGGAGAACTCATGGAGAAATAGCGAATAAGTTCGAACTCAAAGTTCTTAAAGTCGCTCGCCAGTTTATTTGTTTCTGCAATACCTTCTGCAGTATCATAGATCATGTTTGAAATATCCACACGCAATCTGTCTCCAAATAAGGCGTGGTAACGTCGCTTATAAACCACCTCACGCTGGGCATTCATCACATCGTCATACTCCAGAAGTCGCTTACGTACTCCAAAGTTGTTCTCTTCCACCTTTTTCTGAGCGCGTTCAATGGATTTAGAGATCATGGAATGCTGGATCACTTCTCCTTCTTCCAGACCCATGCGGTCCATTAATTTCGCGATCTTTTCCGATCCAAACAGGCGCATCAGGTTATCTTCAAGAGACACATAAAACTGTGAACTTCCGGGATCTCCCTGTCGTCCTGCACGACCTCTTAACTGCCTGTCCACGCGTCTTGAGTCGTGACGCTCTGTACCTACAATGGCAAGACCGCCAGCTTCCTTAACTTCTTTGGACAATTTAATATCTGTACCACGACCGGCCATGTTGGTGGCTATGGTCACAACGCCCGAGTTACCTGCTTCGGCAACAATATCGGCTTCCTTCTTATGCAGTTTTGCGTTAAGAACGTTGTGAGGTACGTTGCGCAGTTTAAGCATACGGCTAAGCAATTCTGAAATTTCTACGGAGGTAGTACCAATCAACACCGGTCTTCCCGCCTTGGAAAGTTCGGTTACATGATCGATTACTGCATTGTATTTTTCACGTTTGGTCTTGTAGACCAGATCTTCTTTATCTTTTCTTGCGATAGGGCGGTTCGTCGGAATTTCTACCACATCCAATTTGTAGATCTCCCACAATTCTCCTGCTTCGGTCACAGCTGTACCGGTCATCCCCGATAGTTTGCTGTACATCCTGAAATAATTCTGTAGGGTTACCGTAGCAAAGGTTTGCGTGGCATCTTCAATCTTCACATTCTCCTTGGCTTCAATTGCCTGATGTAGTCCGTCACTGTATCGACGGCCTTCCATGATACGGCCGGTTTGTTCATCCACAATTTTCACCTTGTTGTCCATCACCACATATTCGGTGTCTTTTTCAAACAGGGTGTAAGCCTTTAACAGCTGACGCATGGTGTGAATTCTCTCGCTCTTCACGCTGTAGTCGCGGAATAGATCTTCTTTCTTTTCGGCTTCTTCCTCTTTAGCAAGACCTTCTTTCTCGATCTTGGCGATCTCCATCCCAATTTCGGGCATTACGAAGAAATCGGGGTCATCTTTACCTGAAAGGAATTCGATTCCCTTATCTGTAAGGTCGATCTGGTTATTTTTCTCCTCGATCACAAAATACAATTCGGCATCAACCGTGGGCATTTCCCGGTTGTTATCGGCCATGTACTTGTTCTCTGTTTTCTGAAGAAGCGCCTTAACACCTTCTTCACTCAGATATTTTATAAGAGCCTTATTCTTTGGAAGTCCGCGGTACACGCGTAACAACTGTAATCCACCTTCCTCGGTGTTTCCCGAAGCTATAAGTTTTTTGGCTTCAGCAAGAACCCCGGTTAAATATTTTCGCTGTACCTCAACAATGTTGGCGATAGCAGGTTTTAATTGATCGAATTCATGAACGTCGCCCTTGGGAATTGGTCCCGAAATAATAAGAGGCGTTCTCGCATCATCAACCAGCACCGAATCCACCTCATCTACTATGGCGTAGTTGTGGGGACGTTGCACAAGATCGTCGGGCGAATGTGACATGTTATCCCGCAGGTAATCAAATCCAAATTCATTATTGGTTCCGTAGGTGATATCGGCATTGTATGCCTTTCTACGGGAAGCTGAATTGGGACGGTGGTAATCAATACAGTCAACAGTCAAGCCATGGAACTGGAAAATAGGAGCCATCCATGCGCTGTCACGTTTTGCCAGGTAATCGTTCACCGTAACCAGGTGCACCCCGTTCCCGGTAAGGCCGTTAAGGTACATGGGAAGTGTGGCCACAAGGGTTTTACCTTCCCCGGTTTGCATCTCTGCGATCTTTCCCTGGTGCATTGCGACACCACCTATAAGCTGCACATCGTAGTGCACCATATCCCAGGTAATGGGTTTTCCGGCAGCATCCCAAGAATTCTTCCAAATTGCATGATCTCCTTCAAGATTCACATAATCCTTATCGGCAGAAAGTTCACGGTCATAGGCAGATGCCGTGACCTTTAATTCGGTATTGTTTTTAAAACGTTTAGCTGTTTCCTTAACGGTGGCAAATGCTTCGGGCAGGATCTCGTTGAGAACACCTTCAGAAATCTCATAAGACTTCTCTTTTAATGCGTCAACTTCGGCGTAAATGTCTTCTTTTCGGGTAATATCTTCAGATGCATCGGCTTCGGCATTTAGACTCGTGATCTGTTCATTCACCTCCTTAAGCGCATCTTCAATCCTGGTCTTGAAAGCCGTGGTCTTAGCGCGGAGTTCATCCAGGCTAAGAGCTTCATATTCTTTTTCGAGAGCGAGGATCTGGTTGACTATAGGCTGAATCTCCTTAATGTCTTTCTTAGACTTGTCGCCGACAAAAACTTTCAATACGGTATCTAAAAAACTCATATGTTTTTGTGGTATTTAATATGTCAAAGTTAAGCAAAAAAAAAGCCTCAATTCTGAGACTTTTTTCTGCTGTTATTTAAGTGTGCTTTTAATATTCATCTTCATTCCAGAGGTAGTCCTCATCTGTAGGATAATCGGGCCAGATTTCCTCTATTGAATCATAGGAATCTCCCTCATCTTCAATAGCCTGCAGGTTTTCGACAACCTCCAGGGGCGCACCCGTCCTGATGGCGTAATCAATTAACTCATCTTTTGTGGCGGGCCATGGCGCATCACTAAGGTAGGATGCTAATTCTAATGTCCAATACATTGGTTAATCGGTTTTAATTTTTGCAAAAATAATTTTTTTGACGAGATAGTCAAGAAAAAAATCATCTTTTTATCACTAATTTTAAGAACGTATCTCTTCCACTGTAATTCCTTATAAAATAGAGGTCTTAAGTAAAAAATCTGCAGAATCCGGGATTTTAAGATTCCTTCTGGGGAATCCATTGGATTTCCTCTGCCTGTAGATCATGAGACAACTTTCGTGCCAGCACAAAAAGGTAGTCACTTAGACGGTTAAGGTACTGCAGCACCTGCTCCTCAAACGGTTCAATTTCATATAGGGCAGTGGCTAAACGTTCGGCGCGGCGGCATACACAGCGGGCTACGTGACAAACTGACACGGTTTGATGTCCTCCCGGAAGTACAAAATGTGTCATAGGCGGTAGAGCTTCATTCATTCTGTCCATTTCCTGCTCCAGTAATTCTATATCCTTTTGCGAGATCAATGGGATATCCAGGCGCTTTTTACCACTTTTAAGCACTGCCTTTTCAGGATCGGTAGCAAGTGTAGAACCTATGGTGAACAGCCGGTCCTGGATCTTTAGGATGATCTCCTTGCTGTGCTCATCTACCTGCTGGTCACGCAGGAGCCCCAGGTTAGAATTTAGCTCGTCTACTGTGCCGTAACTTTCAATGCGAATATGATGTTTGGAAACCCGGGTGCCGCCAAAAAGAGCAGTAGTGCCTTTGTCCCCTGTTTTTGTGTAAATCTTCATGTTTTCAATTTTAATACTTCTTCTGTGAAAGGGTGCCTAAAGTAGGAAAATTTGAAGTGTTTTTGAAACCGAAAGCTAACAGGTGTTTTAGAAAAATATAAAAGTCCTTAATGAAGAGAACATACATCCGGAGATGTGGGAAGATCTTATTTCTGAAGCATCTCCTTAACACCTCTTAAAAAAGACCTTTTTGAGGGGAATTTTCAGAAATGTCTTGTGAAGGAACAGGAAATTATTTTTAATAATACTCAGGCTGAAGGCTAATCTCCAATGTTCATTTCGGGCGTACTGTTCCCATTCTTTCTTCTGAATTTCCCGCGGATCTTTTCGCTTAGCGAACGGCGCCATTCGAGTTCCTTTTTCCTTCTTTTTATGCTTCTTATCCAAAGGAAAAAGGCGACACAGATACATGCCAGGGCCAGGTACAGAAATATCTCGTTCAACAAAAACTCTTCCATGGCATATGGATTTTATATAGTTAATTTACAGAAAATTCCTGATAAACCGAAACTTATATCCTGTTAAAACTCTATAATAAACTTTACTTTTTCTTCCTTTTTCTTTCGAGATATCGCTTTCTAAAGCTTTCGTTTTGCCGGTTCCTCTTGGTTTGATTTCGGGTCCAGAGAAAAAAGGCAAGGAAAACCACAATAAGGATGATATATTTTAGAGTGTCGCTGTCGAAAAAAGACATTTTGAAGGTAGATTTTAGAAGTTAGAATTTTGAAGGGGGTGTTGCATGTTGCCTGTTGCCCGTTGCCTGTTGCTTGTTGCCTGTTGCACGTTACCGGTTGTCTGTTGCACGTTGCCTGTTGCCGGATCGAGGTTCGGGTTTTACAAACTAACCTCGATTTCATAACCACTTATCACTGCTGCTAAAAGGAGTTGCAAAAAGGACCTTTTTTGGAGGTGCTTCGCAGTTAACTTTTGGCTTTTACCCTGCCTCAATTACAGTTTACACTATATAAGCTACAATATACATCATACATCAAAAACTGTCAACTAACCCCTGCGCACTGCCTACTGAACAAGAAAGTTGCCTGTTTCGCGTTTTTACTATTAGAATCTAAAAATATAAATTTTCTACTGAGCTGATACTAGTTCACTTCGAATTTCATACCTGATCTTGTACTTCGTCCCGCTAACTTTGTACTTCCAAATTCACTTCCTTCTTTTCGTCGCTTTCGATCATTCCGTCGCGTAGGCGTATGATGCGATGTGCATGTCGTGCAATGTCTTCTTCGTGGGTTACCAGGATCACTGTATTTCCAGACCTGTGAATCTCATCAAAGAGGTTCATGATCTCCAGGGAAGTTTTTGAATCCAGGTTTCCTGTGGGCTCATCGGCAAGGATGATGGATGGGTTATTGACCAGAGCCCTACCTACAGCAACCCTTTGTCGCTGCCCTCCCGAAAGCTGATTAGGTTTATGATCCATCCTGTCGGCCAGGCCAACATCGGCCAGTACTTTCTCGGCACGTTCCTTCCGCTGACTTTTTGAAGCACCCGCATAGATCATGGGAAGAGCTACGTTTTCAAGAGCGGTGGTGCGGGGGAGGAGGTTAAAGGTTTGAAAGACAAAGCCAATTTCCTTGTTGCGAATCTCTGCCAGCTCATCGTCTGTCATTTTACTCACATCTTTCCCGTTAAGTATATACTGCCCGGAGGTGGGAGTATCCAGACATCCTAAAAGGTTCATTAAAGTAGACTTTCCTGAACCCGAAGGTCCCATAAAGGCAACATATTCCCCTTTTTCAATCTCAAGGTCAATACCTTTTAAAACTTTTACTACTTCCTGCCCCAGGTTAAAATCCCGGGTAATCTGCCTGATCTTAATGACGCTGCTCATAGACTAATGTGAATTCAAATTGTTAGACGCAAGATAAAGGAATATGTTACAAGTTCTCTTGCCGGGGAATTTTGATCCTTTGGAAATTCTATATTCCGGGACTTTCAGAAAATAGCCAAAGAGTTAAAGGCTAAAAGCTCTTTCAGGAAAAATGTCATTCCGGCGATAGGAGGAATCTCATTTGTAGACGAGAGATTCTTCGCTCCGCTAAAGCTTCGCTCTGAATGACAGGGATTCCAAGTTAGCGCTTCCTTTTCCCCTCCCTAAAGGGTGGGAAGCGCAGAGGGTTTGGAGATTATCCTAAAAACCAACAGCAAATGGCTAACAGCTGTTTTAAGTAAAATGTCATTCCGACGTTAGGAGGAATCTCATTTGTAGACGAGAGATTCTTCGCTCCGTAAAACTTTGGCTTTGAATGATAGAGATTCAAAGTTAGTGCTTCCTTTTCCCCTCCCTAAAGGGTGGGAAGCGCTGATATCCTTTAAAACAGCTAAAAGCCAAAAGTTGTTTTATGGAAAATGTCATTCCGACGCCAGGAGGAATCTCATGTGGAAACAAAAGATTCTTTGCTCTGCAAAAGTTTAGATTTGAATGATAGTGGAGACAAAATTGTGCTTCCTTTTTCCCTCCCTAAAGGGAGGAAAGCACTGATATCCTTTTAAAATAGCTAAAAGTAAAAAGTTGTTTTATGGAAAATGTGATTCCGACGATAGGAGGAATCTCATTTGTAGACGCGAGATTCTTCGCTTCGCAAAAGCTTCGCTCTGAATTACAATGTGGTCAACTGCCAACTAAACACCTGCGCACTGCCTACTAACTCACACTCTTATCACAAAATGCTCTTTCTCCTGTTCTCTCCTGAAAAAGACCAGTCCCCATTGAAAAGTGTCAATAGTTACCCTAACTTCTGAATGCTGCTTAATTATTTCCCAGGCTTCTTCCATTCCTTTAGACCAGTGGATATCGTCAAAGATCATGACGCTGTCATTGTGGACAGTGGGAAGTAGCTTTTCAAAATATGCTAAAGTGGCTTCTTTTTGGTGATTGCCGTCGATGAAGAGTAGTGAGTATTTAGTATTGAGTATTGAAATTGGAGTTGAGGGTTGTGGGCTGTCGGTTGTCGGTTGTTTTTTTTTGGAATTAGGAATTTGGAATTTAGAATTTCTGTTCGTCACGGATTGAAAATCCGCGCCATAGGCTAATCTGTTATCAGTTGTCAGTTGAGAGTTTGGTCTCACCACTGACCACTGACCACTGTCCACTAAAAATTTCTCAAATCTGTCAATCTTAAGCTCAATATCTTTAAATTCAAAAGTTTTGAATTTCTCCCTTGCTACCGCCGCTGTCTCAGGGCAACCTTCAAGAGTAGTGATCCTTATAGCATTTCCCGCTGCCATAGCAGCTGTTCCCAACCCAAGAGAAGTCCCGAGTTCCAGAGCATTATCTACTTCTAAATATCGTACCAGCCGATTTAATAGTCGGGCGCGTTTGGGGGATATGCCTGCAATTTTTGCCATTTTTGACACCTCCCTTTTATCAGATTTAAAAACCCTGCTTTTGGCACCAAAGTCTTTAACCTTAATAGTCCTTTTATCTTTTAACAGAGATTTTCGGTATTGCTTTAGAATTGAGTAAGAGGGATGTTTCTTCCGGTCATAGAAGCATTTAGTTACCAGGTTGTAAACAAAAGGTGAATGCACCCCATGCTGATTGCTGGAGCGGAGGAGGAATTTTATGTAGGCGAGAAAAGTGAACAATTGGCAATTAACAATTAACAATAATCAATAGGGCAATGATTCGAAATCGGATTTAGACGGTCATTTCATTCTCTGTCTTGACGGCAAATGTAAGGCAAACAATGCCTGTTCCAGGATTAAGTGTTCGGAAATCGGGCAAAATCTATTGCTTTAAGGGTAAAAAAACTGCCGAAAGGGTTAGGCAATCGATCACCCCTTTCGGCGGCTTGGAGCCCCGAAAGCGGGTTTAAAACAAATCCCTCTTCTCATTTCTCTCATGGTAAGCTTTAAAATTTTCTATGTCGCCAAACATTTGAATAACTTCTTTCCGCTTTAAAATAGTTGGACTTTTGGATATAATAACATTATAGGAGGACCAGGGATATTCTCTAATTCTTTGAACAACCTTATGATGCACGGGATTATTATGGATGTAAAAAATTACTTGTTTAAAATATTCTTCAGACGTGATCCTTTTTCTTTCAAATGGCTTTTCCATCAGACTTCCAGTTCTGCCATAATTTTTGTTTATGGCCTGAGCATATGCATTAAATAAATGACCGAGCTGTCTGGAGGCATCTGGTTTCTTTGGTTCTTTACCCGGAGAGAATAAATAGTCCTCCTTCTTAATTTCATCGTCAGTTTTGAGATAAATAAGTACATGAAAATGATTCTGCATTAGGCACCAGGCAAAGGTATCCGCTATTGGAGGAATATACTTTTTATAGAGTCGTAGAAAATGTTGGTAATTCTCATCTTCAAAAAAGATCTTAGAACCGTTGTTCCCACGGTTGTAGATGTGGTAGAAGTTTCCCGGTTCTATAGGTTCGATCTGCAATTTTTTAATTTTGAGGAAAGAAATTAAAGATAAAAATTATTAAACTAACCACTTTCAGGGTAAAAAAACCGCTGAAAGGGTTGGCAATCGGTCACCCCTTTCCACGGCTTGTTCTGCAATCTTTCTACGGCTCCAAATCCGGAAAGAAGATGGCCGGCAAAACAACCTCTTCCGGGGTTTAAAACCGTTTTAAAGGTTGGGTGTCTGTGGTAACCACCCCTTTCCGCGGCTTAGGGCCCGGAAAGCGGGTAGAAATCGACAACCTCTTCCAGCTTTAAAAAACCGCTGAAAGGATTTTCTTAACTTTCCATCTTCGCTCCCAATTCAAACCACCTCTCAGTTTTCTTTTCAATCTCGTCTTCGATCCTGCTTAATTCCACAGAAGATTTTTCGATCTCTTCCGGGCTCAGGTCCTGCAGGAATTTCTTCTGGACTTCTTCCTTTTTCTTTTCCAGGTTATGGATCTCCTTTTCCAGTTTGTTGTACTCCTTCTGCTCGTTATAGTTGAGGCCGGCGGAGGTGTTGCTTTCCTTCTTCCATGATTTTTTATCGGTAGAAGTTTCTGTCTTTTCAGCAGGAGCAGCTTCAGTACTGGCTTCGTATTCTCTATAATCGGTGTAATTTCCGGGGAAATCTTCGATCTCGGCTTTTCCTTTAAAAACAAACAAATGATCCACGATCTTGTCCATGAAATACCTGTCGTGGGAAACCACTACGAGACAACCGGGAAAATCGAGCAGGAAGTTCTCAAGCACATTCAGGGTAACAATGTCCAGGTCGTTGGTAGGCTCATCCAGGATAAGGAAGTTTGGGTTCTGGATCAAAACTGTACACAGGTACAAGCGTTTCTTTTCACCCCCACTTAGCTTCTCTACGTAATCGTACTGCTTCTTCCGGTCAAAAAGAAAGCGCTCCAGTAATTGCTGTGCAGAGATCTGTCGACCTTTCTTCAGCGGAATATAATCCCCGAACTCTCGTATCACATCAATAACTTTTTGTCCTTCTTTCACCTCAATTCCCCGCTGAGTATAATATCCGAACTTAATGGTTTCTCCGATAGTGATCTTGCCTGAATCGGGTTCAAGTCCTCCGGTGAGGATGTTCAAAAAAGTGGATTTACCGGTACCGTTTTTCCCGATGATCCCAATACGATCCCCCGGCTGGAAGTTATAGTTGAATTTGTCAAGCAACTCAAGGTTTCCAAAACTTTTAGACACATTATGGAACTCCACGATCTTATTCCCCAGCCGCTCCATATTGATCTCCAGTTGGACCTGGTGGTCATTGCGGCGTTTGGAGGCCCTGTCTTTGATCTCGTGGAAATCCTCAATACGTGATTTGGATTTTGTGGTCCTGGCTTTGGGCTGGCGGCGCATCCAGTCGAGTTCCTTTTTAAAAAGCTGCTTTGCCTTATCTGTATTGGTTTGCTCTGTGGTGATCCTGTCCTCTTTTTTGTCAAGATAGTAGGAGTAGTTTCCTTTATAGGTATAAAGGTTCCCGTCCTCCAGTTCTACGATCTCATTACATACCCTCTCCAGAAAATACCGGTCGTGAGTAACCATAAAAATGGTAAAATTCTCCTTGCGGAAAAATTCCTCCAGCCACTCGATCATGTCCAGATCCAGGTGGTTAGTAGGTTCATCCATGATAATGAGGTCGGGCTTATTGAGGATCATTGAAGCCAGGGCAAGACGTTTCTTTTGTCCACCGCTAAGGCTTCCTACCTTGGCATGCAGGTCTTCCAGGTTAAGCTTGAAAAGAATTTGCTTATAAGTGGATTCAAAATCCCAGGCCTGATGCGCTTCCATTTGCTCAAAAGCTTTTTGGTAAGCTTCAGAATCTTCCGGATTTTCCAGGGCCTTTTCGTAGCGCTCGATCACTTTCAGGATCTCATTATCTGAAGCAAAGATGGTTTGCTCTACCGTAAGCTTTGGATCCAGGTTTGGTTCCTGCGGAAGAAAGGCAGTGGTAATGTCTTTGCGATAGACCACATTTCCCGCATCGGGAGTATCGGCGCCCGAAAGGATGTTTAGCAGGGAAGTTTTCCCCGTTCCGTTCTTGGCTACAAATCCCACCTTGTCCCCTTCATTGATCCCAAAAGAGATATTTGAGAACAGTTCTCTTTCCCCGTAAGCCTTGGCTACATTTTCAACAGATAAATAATTCACGCAGTTATTTTTTGCAAAAGTAAGTTTTTTCAATGACCAATTAACAATGACCAATTAGCCGGGAGCAAATTCCAAATTTTAAGCAACAAATTCCAGCGTTTCCTTTAGTCTCTCGTTAAAACTTGGGAATCACAAATCTTAAAAAAAAATAGCCAAAGGCCTATAGATAAAAGTTGATAGCCTCCATATGTCATTCCGACGGCAGGAGGAATCTCTGGTGGGAACGAGAGATTCTTCGCTCCGCAAAAGCTTCGCTCTGAATGACAGTGGAGTCACAACTGGCGATTTCTTTTCGCCACCCTAAAGGGAGGGAATCACATGTGTTTTGAGAATATAATCAAAAGCCAAGAGCTAACAGCCAAAGTTTTTTGAAGAAAATTGTCATTCCGACGAAGGAGAAATCTCTTGTGGGAACGAGAGATTCTTCGCTCCGCGAAAGCTTCGCTCTGAATGACAGTATGGATTCAACCGGCGCTTCTTTTCCCCGCCCTAAAAGGAGAGAAGCGCAGGTGGATTGGGGAAAACAGCCAACGGCTAACGGTTAAGAGTTAATAGCTCTTTTATGGAAAATGTCATTCCGACGTAAGAGGAATCTCTGGTGGAAATGAAAGATTCTTCGCTCCTCAAAAGCTTCGCTCTGAATAACAGTGAAGTTACAACTGTCTATTTCTTTTTAACACCCTAAAGGGAGAGAAGCGCAAATATTGTGAAAAATGTCATTCCGACGTAGGAGGAATCTCTGGTGGGAACGAGGGATTCTTCGCTCCGCAAAAACTTCGATCTGAATGACAGGGTAATATGGCGCTTCCTTTTCCCTATCGATGGCTATCGGGACAAAAGGGAGGAAGTGCAGAGAGTTTGTGAAAAATAGCCAAAGGTTTAAAAGCTAAAGGCCAATAGCTATATAATTAATTCTAAAGCAGCTCCGGAGGAGCGAAATATTTATAGAAAAAAGTGCTGAATAGAAATGAGCTCCAGAGGAGCGACAGAGAGTTGGATTCGTATCAGTTTGGAAGGCTCGACACGGATCACAGATCCTCGCCATGATGAAACCTATTCCAAAATATTCTGAAGTAGATTTCTAAAGCAGCTCGGGAGGAGCGGTACCTGCAGCTCACCTGCGACGGTATAATTTCAAGCTCTAACAATATTTAAACCGCCAGCTAATATCCACAACTTAAAACCCTTTAAAACTAAATTGTTGATGATAAAATTAAGATTTGCTATGTTAGCCAAAATATAACAGCTTGAAGAGTCAGAAATGTTTTGGAATTCTTTAAGGCCAGGGACTAAAGGCAAACAGCTAACAGATTTTTAAATTTTTGAGCCTAAATTAATAAGAAAATAAAGCAGCAGAATAAACAGTGGAGAAAGAATCAAAAATATACGTGGTGGGGCATACCGGAATGGTGGGTTCGGCCCTAATGAGAAAGCTGGAACAGGAAGGATATAAAAATGTCATTTTTCGTACCTCTGCAGAACTTGATCTTACGAAACAGGAGGCTGTTGTAGATTTCTTTGAGGTAGAAAAGCCGGAATATGTGTTTATGGCAGCTGCCAAAGTTGGTGGTATAGCTGCAAATGATACCTACAGGGCCCAGTTCCTATATGAGAACCTAATGATCCAGAGCAACCTGATCCACCAAAGCTATGTTCACGGGGTGAAAAAGCTGCTGTTTTTAGCTTCCTCCTGTATATATCCTAAAATGGCTCCGCAACCCATCAAGGAAGAATACCTGCTCACGGGAGAGCTGGAACCTACCAATGAACCTTATGCAATTGCCAAAATCGCGGGGGTGAAGATGTGTGAAAATTACAACCGGCAGTACGGCTGCAACTTCATTTCGGTAATGCCCACAAATCTATACGGGCCCAATGACAATTTTGATCCTGAGACCTCTCACGTGCTTCCGGCATTGCTGCGGAAGTTCCATGAGGCAAAGATCACAGGTGCCGAAGAAGTAGTGGTTTGGGGTAGCGGCGAACCCCGCAGGGAATTCCTGCATGTGGATGATCTCGCCACAGCCTGTATCCACCTTATGAATACTTATAATGGGAATATTAGCCTTAACATTGGCACGGGAGAAGACATAGCAATTAAGGATTTAGCTGCTTTAATAGCGGAGATAACAGGTTATAAAGGCAAGATCATTTATGACCACTCCAAACCAGACGGTACTCCCAGAAAACTCCTCGATGTTTCTTTGGTCCATAGTTTTGGATGGTATGCAAGCATATCTTTGAGAGAAGGAATTGAAATGGTTTATGAAAAAGTTAAAAAGCAGTAGTAAATGTTTCTTCTTCCCTCTTAATACTGCCTTATAACAAATAAAGAGTTTAAACGTTATTAATTAACAGCTGTTGATTTAATATTGAAAAGAAATAATTGACATATCACCTTATTTTATTTTATTTGTAAACTTGTACTCCATATCCAATTCTCATGAGAAAATATTTTTTTGCCCTCCTGTTCATATTTGCCACTACTTATACCGGCTTTTCCCAAACCACTTTTGAATATGGCCTTAAAGGCGGAATTAACTACTCTATGGGCGGAGAGATCCAGGGGAATGATTCAAATACAACATATTGGGACGGAATTGCAGAAGGGGAAGGAGCTCTTGGATTTCATGGGGGAGTTTTCGGACAGGTCAACTTTGGGAAGTTCTTTATCCGACCAGAGGTGGTTTACAGTTCTTTAACCCAGGAATTTGCTATTCCGAAAAGGGAAGAGAATACCGACTTTAATGTTCAGACCTTTACTATTCCTTTGATGGTGGGGTACAATATCTACGGTCCGTTGGATGTTTATGCCGGCCCGGTGTATTCCAATGTTTTGGATGCTCAAATTCCCGATGAGGAATTAAATGATCTAATTGTAGTGCAGAATACCCCGATAAATGCCCAAATAGGAGCTAAGGTGGAATTTGGTCGTTTTGGTTTGGATGTGCGATACGAACATTCATTGTCTGATGCAGAAAGACAGGAACTGGATTTTGTTAATACTGAATATGGGGGCAATCAGGGAGGAGCTAACAGAGCTTATTTTAATGATGCCCGACTTAATCAGGTGATTGTTAGCCTTATCTTTAAAATTGGTGGTCCCGGATTGAACGAAAGAAGAAGGAGAGCCTGTTACTAAATCAAGTGGGCAGTAGGCAGTGTTTTAGTGGGCAGTTTAATTTTTAGAACCAAGAGACAAGAATCAAGAACCAGGATTTTTTAATTTTCAGTGTTCGGTGATCAGTCTTTTTTGAGAGCCAGATTTTCAGTAAGCAGTGCACAGTTTTTATGTTGGCAGTTTCTCTTTTTAGAACCAAGAGACAAGAGTCAAGAATCAAGACTTTTTTCTGTTTAGTGACCAGTCTACCGGTAACTAAAGTCATTTCGAAGACTTTTGAGCGACTGAGAAATCTGCCTCAGCATTACTGAAAACTTAACTCCTCGCTCTCATGATGAGATCCCTCGTCGCATCTCCTTTCTGCCGAAAGTAATTGCTCTGTCGGGATGGCACCTGAGGAACCACAGGTATAACTCGGAACCCGTAACCCTCAACTTGCAACTTGCAACTAGAAACTGGCAACCGGAAACTGACAACCGGCAACCGGCTACAGGAACAACCCGCATTTAACTTCATTTAACAAACTAAACCTCCATTTATTTTATTATTAACATTCAACACCTATATTTGTCTTTACCTATTTATCCCAAATGAGTATCAGGCATTTAATTGTTATTGTTAGTGTTATATCTTTTGTTTCTTCCTGTGTTCCCACCAAAAGGTTGATGTACCTGCAGGAGGATGGTGTGAAGACAGATAGTATTATTAAAGTGGAGCGGATCCAAAAGCCATATAGGATTCAGGTAAATGATCTGCTGAGTATCAGGGTTAAAGCTATTGATCAGGATGCTGTGGGCATGTTTAATCCTATAGGGGATGAAAATCTTAATGCTACCAGAGAAGAAAGTTTATACTTTGATGGTTTTCTTGTAGATGCCCACGGTAATATTCGGGTACCGACCCTGGGGGAGGTGAATGTTTTGGGTTATACCGTAGAGGAAGTGAGAGAGAAGATCGAAAAAGCCCTTTTAGAAGATTATTTTAAAGAGCAGGCAAATATATTTGTTACGGTAAAGCTGGCAGGAATAAGATATACCACAATTGGAGAAATAGGTTCGGGGAGCCAGGTGATCTATAAGGAGCAGGTGACCATAATGGAAGCCATTGCCAATGCGGGAGATATTACGGAGTTTGGAGATAGGACAGATGTGGTGATCGTAAGACAGTATCCGGGAGGGGAGAAAAGACATCACATTGATCTTACCACTATTGACGCAATGCGTTCACCCTATTATTACATTCAGCCTAATGATCTGATTATAGTTAATCCGCTTCCGCAGAAGGCGTGGGGAATAGGGACTACTGGACTTTCCAATTTCCAAACTGCAGCTTCTGTATTGGCACTTGTAATAAGTAGTATATTAATTTTTACCCGGTGATGTATGGCACATGAAGATGATCATATTAGTGACGTAGGTACTACCTTTGATTTTAAAGGTTTTGTACTAAAGGTTTTTAGTTACTGGCAGCTTATTTTACTTTCCATAGCTATAAGCGTGGGGGTGGCATATTATAATAATGTCAGAAAATTACCTGTTTATCAACTGGGAAATTCCATTTCCATTAAGGACGATCAGAATCCTTTTTTTACCAGCAATACCAGTCTCACTTTTAACTGGGGAGGGACTTCTGATAAAGTAAATACAGCCATGACTATTCTTCGTTCCCGTTCGCATAACGAGGAGGTGGTGGAGCGGCTACAATATTATATTGGATACCAGCAGGACGGGGAGTATCAAAGGGTAAATGCGTATGGCTTCACCCCCTTCAAAGTAGTGGCCGATACCGCAGCATATCAGGGATTGGGAAAAACCTTTACCATACGTTTTAAAGATCCGGAAACTTTTACCTTAAGTACTAATTTTTCAGGTGGGAACACTTCCGTTTTTAATTATGCTACCAAAGAATATTCCACCGTAGTGGTAGAAGACGGGGAGTTCAAGAGGGAGTACAGGCTCAATGAGCCAATAAATTTACCATTTTTCAATGGTAAGCTGGTGGCAACCCAACTTGCACCCGTAATTGATAAGCCATTTTATGTGCAGTTCCGGCATTTTGATGGTACTGTTGGCCGGTTCAGAGGAGTGTCTGTAAATCCACAGAACCAGGGGGCTTCTGTATTAAATCTTTCCATGACAGGCGATAACAAGGCCGAAATTGTAGATTACCTTAACGGAACTGTGAGGGTGCTGAGTCAGAACATGTTGGAACGGAAGAATCTCTTTGCGACCAAAACTATTAGGTTCATTGACAGTTCGCTAAACGTGAAGGCACTGGAGCTCCAGGTAGTGGAGGATGAATTAAATAATTTTAGAAATAAGAATTCTATCCTTGATATTTCTGCAGAAAGTAGTCAATTAAATTCAGAACTCACGGCCCTGGATGTGCGGAAAGAAAATATTGCCCGGCAACTGGCGTATTACGAAACCCTGCAGGACTATCTTCGAACTCGCAGCGATTATTCAGATGTTCCGGCACCTTCGGTAGCCGGAATTGACGAAGGAAGTATAGTGAGAGGTGTGGGGCGTATTTTAGCTCTTGCTGAAGAAAGACGGAAGTACGAATATTCTTTACAGGAGGATTCGCCGGTTTTTAAGGATATAGACCGGCAGATCAATGCTGTTAAAGATGTATTGCTGGAGAATATGGCATCTTCTCAAGGCCTTCTTAGATCTGAGCTACGGGATATTAACAGGGACATAGCATTGGCAGAAGGAGAAATTAAAAAATTGCCTCAGGAAGAACAGGACCTGCTCAAGATCCAGAGAAAGTATACCATTAGCGAACGCACCTATAACATGTTCCTGGAAAAACGCAGTGAGGCCGGACTTATTAAAGCAGCCAACGTGAGTGACGTGATGGTGATCGATACTGCCAAAGATACCGGAGGCGGACAAATTGGTCCCAACACGCAGCTAAATTACGTTATGGCTTTAATGGTCGGCGGAATGATCCCGCTAACCTTCGTATTCCTGCTGGTTTTCCTTAATACTAACGTGCACAATGCCCAGGAGGTTACCAGACTTTCTCCTATTCCAATTCTGGGAATGATAGGTAAGAGTCGTATGGATACCAATCTTGCGGTTTTTAACAAACCTAAGTCAGCCATTGCCGAAGGGTTTCGGGGGTTGAGGTCGAGTCTGCAATTCATGTATAAAAAGCAGGGGGTTAAAGGTTCTAAAACAGTTCTTATTACCTCTTCAGTTTCCGGGGAAGGTAAAACTTTTTGCGCCATGAACCTGGCAACAGTATTTGCCCTGAGTGAAAAG
The DNA here is from genome assembly GCF_026676115.1 of Salinimicrobium sp. TH3. Classification (GTDB taxonomy): domain Bacteria; phylum Bacteroidota; class Bacteroidia; order Flavobacteriales; family Flavobacteriaceae; genus Salinimicrobium. The sequence goes on from NZ_JAPONB010000007.1 coordinate 94,174, forward strand.
AAAACCGTGCTGATAGGTGCCGATTTAAGGAAGCCAAAGATCTTTGATGATTTCAAGATCAACAATGATGTAGGTGTTGTTAACTATTTAATTGGGCAGGAGTCACTGGAAAATATCATTCAGCCGAGTATGGTGCCGCATCTTGATGTGATCACCGCCGGGCCTATTCCCCCAAACCCTTCAGAGCTACTCATGAACGAGCAGATGGAAACCCTCATGAATGAACTTAAGGAGCGGTATGATTATATTATCATGGATACCCCGCCGGTAGGAGTGGTTGCCGATGCACTCAACCTTATAAAATATGCCGATGCCACATTATATCTCATCCGCCAGGATTACACCAAACGCGGGATGCTGGAGGTGATCAATGAAAAGTACAACAAAGGCGAGATCAAAAATATAAGCTTCGTGCTCAACCATTTCGTGCACCGTGCAAAATACGGTTACGGTTATGGCTACGGTTACGGTTATGGATACGGCTATGGTTATGGCCAGTATGGGAAAGGCTATGGGCAGCAGGATACTCGCAAAAGCAAATTGAAGAAGAAGTGGAGGGAGGTACTTCGTAACTTCGAATAATCTTATGAACTGGAATAGTACAAAAAATAATCGTCCTAATCCCATCGGAGACAGCAAACGGAAAACAGCAAACGAAAGGCTGTAATCGGAAAATCCTACCAAAAAACAACAAACTACCCTTGACTGAACCCAACGACAACTGGCTCTACGAAATCACCCCAAAGCGGAAGCTGATCGACCTTAATTTTAAGGAGATATGGCGCTATCGCGACTTGTTGTTTTTATTTGTGAAGCGGGATATTGTGACCGTATATAAACAGACGATCTTGGGGCCGTTGTGGTATTTTATTCAGCCGCTATTTACTTCAGTGATTTTCACGCTGGTCTTTAATAACATAGCAAATATTCCTACTGGTGAGGTTCCTGCATTTCTTTTTAATTTAACCGGGATCACGGCCTGGAATTATTTCAGCCAGTGCCTTACCGGTACTTCGAGCACTTTTACGGCAAATGCAGGGATTTTTGGGAAAGTTTATTTCCCCCGGGCAATAATGCCTTTGAAGACGGTCATTTCCAATCTTTTTAAGTTTGGTATTCAATTATTCATATTGATCATTTTTTATTGTTACTATTTGTTTAATGGGTTTGAACTGAGTCCCAATTCCAATTTGCTTTTGTTTCCCATTTATGTGCTGATGATGGCTTTGCTTGGTTTGGGTGCCGGAATGACGATTTCTGCTTTAACTACGAAGTACAGGGACCTAACGGTACTTGTAGGTTTCGCAACCACTTTATTGATGTATATTTCGGCCGTACCATATCCTTTGAGCGAAGTCTCTAAAGAAGTTCCGGATCTCGTATGGCTGGTAAAATATAACCCGCTGGCACAGATCATAGAAGGCTTCAGGTATATGGTTCTGGATACCGGAACCTTCACCACAGCCGGGTTTTTATATACACTCGGAGTTTCTGTGGTGATGTTTTTGTTTGGGCTTATTGTTTTCAATAAAACGGAAAAGAACTTTATTGATACAGTTTAATTTATTTTCTGTGTCAAAAACTTAATTTGCATCCAATGAGCATTATTTTAAAAGCCGAAAATATATCTAAACTTTATCGCCTGGGAAGTGTCGGCACAGGTACACTCGGCGATGACCTGAAGCGATGGTGGTATAATGTTCGCGGGAAGGAAGACCCTTTCTTAAAGATTGGAGGGGTAAACGATAGAAGCGCCAAAGCTACCAAAGATTATGTCTGGGCGCTGCGGGATATAAATTTTGAAGTAAAACAGGGGGAAGTCTTAGGGATTATTGGGAAAAACGGCGCAGGTAAATCTACGCTTTTAAAACTGCTTTCCAGGGTTACTGCACCCACCACCGGGAGTATAAAGACCAGGGGAAGAATAGCATCATTATTAGAAGTAGGAACAGGTTTTCATGGGGAACTCACCGGGCGGGAAAATATTTTCATGAACGGTGCGGTTCTGGGGATGACAAAGGCTGAGATCAAAAAAAAATTAGATGAAATAATTGCATTTTCGGGTTGTGAGATGTACATCGATACTCCGGTAAAGCGTTACAGCAGTGGAATGACTGTGCGGCTGGGCTTTGCGGTGGCTGCTCACCTCGATCCCGAAGTTTTGGTAGTAGATGAGGTTCTGGCCGTGGGAGATGCGGAATTCCAAAAAAGAGCCATTGGGAAAATGCAAGACCTTTCCTCCGGAGAAGGTAGGACTGTACTTTTTGTGAGTCATAACATGTCTAGTGTAAATGCTTTGTGTTCAAGAGCCCTGCTATTGAGCAACGGAGGAATTAAAAAGGAAGGTGACGTTGAAAAAATTATTGAAGTTTATTTAAACGAAAATCAAAAAACCAAAACCAATTATTCATTAGAAAAATTTCCCCATAGACAGGGAAATGGTGAAGTTAAATTAGGCTCAGTTCAGATATCTAGTGAATACCCTGATGAAGTCCCCCGGACTGGGAGAAAATTGAATTTTGAATATCATCTTCTCAATCCCAAAGGTTACAATACTTCAGACATTCAATTCGACTTCAGAATAGATGATAACTTGGGACAGCGGTTGCTCTGGTTTAGCACAACCTTAAAGAAGTATGAAGAAAATAAAGTTTTGAATAGGTTAACGTTCAGCATTGATCGCTGTAATCTCAATTCGGGAATTTACTATGTCACAACTTACATTAGAGTAAGGAATGAAGTTTCGGATTGGATTCAAAACGCTTTTAGTTTTGAAGTGGCAGATGGGTTCTTTTATGACAACGCGGCAGGAGTGGTGCCTTCCCAGAGTAAGATTTTAACGAATTTCGATATATTTTCCTATGATTAAAAAAATCAGAAACAAAATTACTCGTTTTGAATCTCGCCTAGATCAAATATATCAAAATCTGAGCGTCCTTGATCAGAAGGAGAAAATTCAGAAACAGAACCAACAAATTCAATTTGATTTTCACCAAATTTCACAACTTTTCTCCCGAGGCGAGTTCATACCATGGACAAGTTGGTCAATTTCTCCGAGTACAATCCTTCACGTTTTGAACGATCTGTTAGTAAATGAGAAAAAGAGTGTCATTGAGTTTGGAGCAGGTTCATCTACATTTTACATTGCTAAATTTCTAAAAGAACATCAACTTGAAAATGTTCAATTTTTAACTGTGGAATCTGATGAAAGATGGATTGGAAAGATAGAAAAATGGGCTGGTAAATATGAACTGCTAGATCATATTAATATTGTTCATTCACCAATTACTGATGTTCAAAATGAATTGTCTTGGAAAAATCAGACAAAGTGGTATAGTTCGAAGGACATTGAGAATGCATTTAATAGGGAAGAGAAGTTTGATCTAATTCTAATCGATGGCCCATGGGGTGGTATCTCGCCCTTTGGAAGATATTCAGCAGTGCCATTTTTAAAAAACAATTTATCCGAAAAGTTTTCTATTTATCTTGATGATACTTTTCGTGAGGAAGAATTTAAAATTATTAACAAATGGAGCCAGTTATTAGATACGCCTGTTAAACATTATAATAAATATTCTCTTCTAACGAATGAAGATAGATATAATATTGAACCATTTTCAGTAAACAAATGGCAGAAAGTTTAATTTCTATAATTATATCCCCCACTTCAATCGCTCTGATCTTTTAAGAGCGACTTTAGAGTCTGCCATAGCCCAAGTCTACCTCAATTGGGAATGCATCTTAGTAGATGACGGTACTACAGATTATACTTAAGAACTTATAAGTTTATATTGCTTGAAGGGTTCACGGATAAAGTTTTATCAAAAACCGACAAACGCCAACGCTTGTAGAAATTATGAGGTTTTATACAAAGCAAAGGAGAATTTATTCAGTGGTTTGATAGTGATGACCTGATGGTTCCTGAATTTCTGGAAATTAAAGTCAAGACTGCAAATTTTAAAGACCCCTCCCTTGACGATATTGTTGACACCAATAAAGAGTGTTTGAAGAAGTATGTACTTTATTAGGATTATGTAGTTACACAGAAAAATTCAGGTAATTTTTTGTGCTTCTTTTTCACATAAATATATCTTTTGGGTGGGAAGGATTCCATATTTATATCTTTTTTTTGAAGAAAAATTTCTTCCGAAATCTGAAATAGTAACTTTAAAACCGGCTTCTCTATATCGGTCTAAATAATCTCTACCGCAAATTCTAACATGATCCGATTGTCCAAATGCTCTTTCTCTCTCTGTAGGAGCTGTAATAGTAAAATCTTCATAAGTTTTTTCAAATCTTTCATCAATTGGCACCAAAAATATGCCTCTTCCTCCAGGTTTCATTACCCGATAAAGCTCTGCCAAGGCTTTTTGATCGTTCTCAATATGTTCCAGGACATGGTTGCACATTATAAAATCAAACATATTGTTCCCATAAGGAATAGCAGTAATGTCAGCTTGAACAATTGGGGTCTTTAGGTTTCTGTAGAAATGCGGGTTCAGATCACAGGGGGTATAGTTAATCTGTTCTAATTTTTTAAACTGCTGATATAAACAATACTCTGGTGCAAAATGGAGAAAATTTTTATTGGTTCCGGCAAAAAGAAAATTATCCTGTTTTAAATAAAAGTAGAGTAGCCTATGTCTTTCCCTGCTACGACATTTCTGGCATTCTTCATTTTCTCTAGGCATCAATCCTGCGGTCCGGAATTTTTTAAATAGCTGTCATATATCGGGCAATGCACACCAGTTATTCTATACCTAATCCTAAGAATTTTCCTTTGAATTTTCCTTATTCTATAACTTGAGGTAATTCTTTTTAGCATACAACAATTCTAATTAGGATGGAAAAGTAGAAAAAGCCAGTCATATATTTTTCATTCAGTGATCTTATATTTTGGAAATTGGGGAAATCTCAATAAAAACCTTTTTTGTAAGAAATAATTTTTTGAAGCTCTGTGCCTATGGAATAGAGAAACAAGGACATCCAAAGAAAAATTTTATTACGGGATGTAATCCTGATGGAGCAGTTTATTCAGTAGCCAAAAGTATCTGTGAGATAGGACTTTTTGATATATTAGCATCCAACGATTCTAATATTATAGTTTTTTGAATCCTTTAGTTTCCATTATTATACCGACATATAACCGATCTGATCTTTTAGGAGCTACTTTAGATTCTATCCGTTCACAGACCTATACCAATTGGGAATGTATTGTAGTAGATGACGGTTCTTTAGATTATATTGGAGAGCTTATGTGGTTTTATTGCTCGAAGGATCCTCGCATTAAATTTTATCATAGACCGAGAACCAGAAGAAAAGGCGCCAATGCCTGCAGAAATTATGGATTCGAACTAAGCACAGGAAAATACAATCAGTGGTTTGATAGTGATGATCTAATGGTTCCGCAATTCCTGGAAGTTAAAGTCAGGACAATTGAAGAACATGATGTAGATTTTGTGATATCAAAGACTGCAAATTTTAAAGATCCTGAACCTAAGGACATTGTCAGTAAGAATAAGCAGTACTACAAATTCGATGATTTTAATATCACTCATCATAATTACGTAGTTCAAAACATAAACTGGTTGACACCAGATTTTATGGCCAGAAGGGATGTTTTGAGAAATTTAAGATTCAACGAAGGTCTCAAATCTGCCCAGGAACGTAATTTCTTCAGTAAGTTAACTTCCAGAACAATAAATGCTAAGGTCATCGATCAATATCTTACAAAACGGCGTTTACATGAGCAGTCCACTCAGTCCATTCTAAAAGTGGACCGGAGCAGGAAAGAAAGAGAGACTTTTGAGTTCATGTATGAGACCTGGCATGAATTGAGAAGGGAAAATACTTTTCCAACAAATTATTTGTTTGTAGAGGCGGTAGAGCATACCATTCACTACAAAGAACACCCCAGATACTTTCTTGAGCTTACGAAGCAATTATTGAGATGGAATATATCCACCGGCCTCTGGTATCTGGCTTATCAAACTAGCTGGAGAACGTCTAACCGGGGAAATATCTTCAGAAAAGGATTCAGAAGATCCTTTTCACGCCTAATGGCTAGAGGAGAAATGCCGCCTAAGAAATGTAAAAGCCTTTTCCTGAACAAGAACGTAAAAGAAAAGCCGGTCATCAACATCTTAACCCGCACTTCAGGAAGGCCAAGGGGTTTTGCGAAATGCAGGGAGTCAATTGAAAATCAGACGTATAAAAAAGTTAGACATTTAGTGAGTTATGATTCTGTCGCAGATCTTGATTATTTGGTGAGGGATGATATTGAAAAGATAAAGGTGACGAATCAGACAGTCGCTGCCGAATTAATACAATCTTTAGATCTTGAATATAAGCCCTACAATTTGTACTGTAATGAACTCCTGGCAAAAGTGGAAGAAGGCTGGGTACTTTTTTTAGATGATGATGATATGCTGACGAATAACCAGGTTTTGGAAGATATTTTTAAAGCTATTCGAAAAGGGGATGAAGACACTATATTTTTTTGGTTTACGAGGTTTCCTAACGGAGCATTATTTCCTTCTACTGAAAATTTTAAAAAGCGTACCATAAAGCTTCAGCAGATGGATACGGCCTGTTTTATGTTCCATTCGAAATACAAAGGAAGTGCCACATGGGATTGCTGGAAAGCAGCAGATTTCAGGTTTGTTAAGGAACTTTCCGAAATTATTCCAAACCAAAAATGGATCCCTAAAGCTTTGACCCAGAAGAACAACTTCGGAGACCAGGGAAGAAGAAATGACATATCGGATTAAGCAAAAACAAAATTCGTAGTTTCACAATATAATTCTTTTGATGAAAAAACTCCTTTTTATATGTCATGAAACCACCAGAACGGGGGCTCCATTTGTTCTGCTCTACTTTCTCGAGTGGTTAAAGGAAAATCATCCTCATATAGAGATATGGACAATTTCATTAAAAGAAGGCGGGTTAAGTGAGGATTTCAGAAGAATTTCTGACGAGTACATTGAGTTATCACATGCTTCAAAGACGAAAAATTCCTTATTGGTGAGAATTTTTAAAAAGCTACGGAGGAAGGCAGGTGGCAGGTTTGCTCCCGCAAGTTTTGAAGATGTTCTAGTAAAAAAAATCTCTAAGGAAGAATTCGATCTAATTTATGCCAATACAATAGTCAGCATTCCTTTGGCCCAAAAATTTAGAAAAGGTAGTAAATCCACTAAACTCATCGCCCATATCCATGAATTGGAAAGAACAATAAAAATGAGGTTGCCAGATCTAAAACAATATGCAAGAAATGTAGATCATTTCATAACAGCTTCAGATCTGGTTAAGGAAAACCTCGTCCTGAATCATGAAGTCGAAGAATCTTCCATAACAACCGTATACGAATGTGCTAAACTTGCAGCGCCAAGCAAAAGAAATAAAACCGAAGAATTTATAGTAGGAGGGGCAGGCACGGCCTATTGGAGAAAAGGGAGTGATCTTTTTATACAGGTAGCACGAATGGTAAAAACAGACTTGCCCGAAGCCAAAATCCGGTTTGTCTGGGTTGGGAACATTTCTTCAGAACAAAAAATTATTATTGAGAGTGATCTTGAAAAAGCTGGTTTGACAGATACAGTTTTTTTTGTTGGTGAGAAAGAGGATGTACGGCAATACTTCAATGAGTTTGACGTTTTTTTGCTGACATCAAGAGAGGATCCTTTCCCTTTAGTCGCCATTGAAATTGGAATGTTGGGTAAACCAATTATTTGTTTCGAAGGCGCAAGCGGTACTGCAGAAGTGCTGAAAATGGGAGGTGGGTATATCATTCCTTACCTGGATACAGAAACAATGGCAAAAAAAGTCAAATTTTATTTTCAAAATCCCGATCAGGTTGAAATGGACGGAAATAAGAGTTGTGAACTTTTTTCTCCCTATACTCCGGAAAAAATTTGTCCTCAAATATGGAAAAGCATAAATCATACTCTTATTAATTCCTAAAGTATGCTGGCTATTGTCATTCCTTTTTATAAGATTTCTTTTTTTGAACAAACCTTGAAGTCACTGGCGAACCAGACGAATAAGGAATTTAGGGTATATATTGGGGATGATGCGTCACCAGATAATCCTGTGGATATAATATCTTTTTATGAGGATTTAATAAACATTTCCTACCAACGATTCGAACATAATTTAGGAGGTAAATCTCTTACCAGTCAATGGGAGAGGTGCATAGAAATGGTTGCAGATGAAAGATGGATCATGATTTTAGGGGATGATGATTACGTAAGTAATAATTATGTTCAAGAGTTTTATCAACACCTCGATGAAATAGAGAATTATGATATAAAAGTTGTGCGTTTCGCCACACGTGTACTGAGAGAACCAGGCGGTGAACTTTCTAACCTATTCACGCATCCAAAAATAGAAAGTTCTACAGATTTTTTTTATAGAAAATTTTTAAAATTTTCCCGAGGCAGTCTTTCTGAGCAAATCTTTAGAAAGGATGCTTACCTCAAAAATAAATTTAGAGACTTTCCTTTGGGGTGGGGTGCCGATAACTTTGCATGGTTGGACTTTACTGAATTTGGATCCATCTATACCATAAATAATGCGACTGCTTTTTTCCGGATTTCCGAATTAAATATTTCAAGAGGAGGTTACGAAGAAACACTAAAGCAGCAAACGAAATGGATGTATTTTAACCTTATCGTAGAACAGTATCTTCATAAATTCAAAAAAGAACAAAGAGTTCCATTGCTCCTCTTTTATGAGCAGGTGGTTTATTATTCAGACAAGATTTCTCCGGGTTTTTTTATTACAATGCATAAAAACTTCATTCGCGAAAAAGCTTATATTCAGGTTCTGAAATTTAGTAGAAGATTTTTTTTATTTCTTATCAATAAGTGGAACGGAAAACATCCATCATAATCCCTACATATAATAGAGCCCATTTAATTGGTGCGACCATAGATTCTGTAATTAAACAGACTTATAATAATTGGGAATGCATTATTGTTGATGACGGTTCACAAGATGATACTAATACTGTCTTAAAACAGTATTGCAACCGGGAAGAAAGAATTAGTTTTTATTTAAGACCTGCCAATCGACCCAAAGGGGCCAATTCCTGTAGAAATTTTGGGTTGGAAAAGAGTAAAGGTGAATATATTATTTGGTTTGATAGTGACGATTTAATGTCAGCTGATCATGTTGAAAGAAAAGTCAATGCTATAGAGGCTTCAGATGTAGATTTTGTTATTGGTAGAACAGCTAATTTTCATAAGAATCTGGTGCTTGAGCCCTATTATTATGAGAAAAAGGAATATGGGATTAAAGCTTCAGATTTTATTTTACTCAAAATCCATTGGTATACTTACGATGTCCTTCTAAAAAAGGACATAGCAGACAAAATTATATGGAATGAGCGCATGAAATCCTGGCAGGATTATAATTACTTTTCTAAAATGTTATTAAAGACAGAAAAGGGGGAATATTTGGATGAAATACTAACTTTTCGAAGAATCCATGAAAATTCCATTCAAAAACAATTGACAAGGAGTAAAAAGAACTTCCAGGAAGAGCTGCTGGAAAATAGGATATTGACTTTCTACGATATTGAGAAAAAGATAGATCCTCTTACCAAAAAGGAATTGGTGTACGGCATCATGAACCTTCATTATGATCTAGCAAAAATGGGTGTTTTCTCACGAGCCAGAGAAGTAATAGGAATTGTAGGTAAAGAGTTGGGAATAACCTCTGTCTTTCTTTTTAAGGCTGCTGTGTGCTCTGCTTTTTATATAGAAAAAGGAAATTATCTTTTAGAAATATCAAAAAAACGAAATAAAGGAGTTTAGAAACGCTTTAAAATTAATTCCTTTTCAATTAAGACAAAGATTTCTTGATCCTGCTCAATATCAAATTTCCGTGCGAATAGTTTGTACTGTGATGCTTCCGTTAATTCCTTAAGATTATCTTTTTCAAAAGTCGCTGGCAAAGGTCCAGTGGGTTTTTCCCAATTTACATAGGTCAAAGAAGGTGCGATTTTCAAGTTATCCCCTTTAAAGAAATATGCCAGAATACTGTGAAAAAATATTTCATCCGGAATTAGAGTATATTTATGATACCTGCAATACCCGGGATGATCTTTTAAAAATTCAAGAATTCTTGTAACAGTTTCGGTTGGAAATGCCCACCACTGACTTCCACCATGTGGAAGTAAGAATGAAGGGAATTTTCTCTTTTGGAAGATTCTTCTAATTTCCTGAAATTTCTTTGTTTTTATTAAATAATTTATTTTCCCAGCCGTTTCTTTAGTGAAAAAATGTTGATCAAAAATAGAGGGTAATAGGGTGAAGTGCCCCCGTTTTAAGGATTTGTTTATTTTGTATTTGCGAATTCTATCTGTTCCTGAACTTCCCCAAATTCCAGGCATAGGAAAGATGTCAATATAATGTTTTTCATGATTTTGATCTAAAGTCTGGGTTATAAATTCAGGGTTTCTAAGAGGGTAATCTTGACCACTTAGAAGAACGCAATATCCATTTTTCCCGTCAGCCACTATTTGCTGCATGGCATTTAAAGTCGCCTCTACTATACTAAAGTCTCCCCAAATTATAGATTTTCTTTTGCTATAATCGAGTAAATGGACATTCGGAAATTCATTTAGCATCTGCTGGAACGGAGCAATTTTGACTTTTTTGTCGATATGAATATAAAAAGATATTTCCCTGTAATTTAGACTATGCACTAAACGCAGAATCTGGTCTGGGTTTTTGTGACCTAAAATGATATAATTAATCTCCAAAGTTTTTATTTTTTCTGTCTTTTTATAGAAAAATTTCTTTTCTCGTAATTGATGAATGATAAATTAAATTTTATTGTTTTCTTTGGTCCATTGAGCTCATTTTTGGGGAATAAAATTAGTTTCAGATTCCTCTCCTTTGATTGAAGGAATTTATAAAATTACTCTATTGAAAAGATATCTATAAGAGATTTTCAAATAAAAAGTATGGAAGAGCCTTTGGTGTCAATTATAGTGCCCTGTTATAATCAGGGGAGATTTCTGGATGAGGCGCTTTCTTCAGTTTTAGGTCAAACCTTTTCGTACTGGGAATGTATTATTATCAATGACGGAAGTACGGATGAAACGGAGAAAATTGCCCATCGTTGGTCGGTTAAAGATTCCAGGTTCATACCCATTTCGGTTCAGAACGGAGGAGTGAGTAGAGCTCGTAATATTGGGATTTCCAGGGCACAGGGGAATTTTATCCTGCCGCTTGATGCCGATGATAAGATTTCCAATGACTACGTTAAAGCCGCAATATCTGCTTTTCAAAATGATCCCTCTTTAAAACTAGTTTATTGCCAGGCAGAAAAGTTTGGAAAAGTGAGTGAGCCATGGAGCCTTGAACCATTTTCATTATTAAATCTGACAAGGTTCAATATGATATTCTGCTCGGCGATGTACAAAAAAGAGGACTGGGCAATGGCAGGTGGATACGATGATCAAATGACTACCGGTATAGAGGACTGGGAATTTTGGATATCATTATTGAAAACAGGAGGAAAAGTTCGTCGCCTGGAATTGACAGGTTTTTATTACCGGATTCAATCAAATGGAAGAACAGGTAAAATTACAGATACGAATCTTAAAGAGCTATACGAATATATGAGTATCAAACACGCTGAATTTTTTGTTCAACAATTAGGATCATTTAAATATCTAGATCAGAGGATAACCAATCTACAAGAAGAGCATGACCTGAAACTAACCAGCAGGAAATTCGTTATTGACCTCTTTTGTAAAAGATTTTTAAATTTCTCTATTTTTGGAACGTATAGACTTTAATTATCCTGAATTATCCTGAGATAAAGATTCCTGCAAAATGACAAAAACCGGAATAAAATTTCTTGCATATTATCTACCGCAATTTCATCCAATTCCCGAAAACGATGAATGGTGGGGCAAGGGCTTTACCGAATGGACTAATGTAACCCGCGCCAGACCACTGTTCAGAGGCCATTATCAACCTATTCTTCCAGCTGATCTGGGTTTTTATGACCTCAGGTTAACAGAAGCCAGAGTGGCGCAGGCCGAGCTCGCCTCTGAACATGGAATTGACGGCTTTATATATTATCATTACTGGTTTGGGGAAAACAGAATGCTTCTGGAGAAACCGGCTGAAGGAATGCTACTGGACAAAAAACCTGATTTTCCGTTTTGCTTTTGTTGGGCGAATGAAACCTGGAGAGGGATCTGGCATGGATTGGAAGATTCAAAAACCTTGATGAAACAGGAGTACAGTGGGGTTAAAGGCTATAAAAAACATTTTCAATATTTGCTTCCATTTTTCAGGGATTCTCGTTACATAAAAGTGGATAATAAACCCATGTTCCATATATACCGAATTGAAGACATTCCAGATCTTGACATTTTTTTGCAAGTCTTTGAAGATATGGCAATAAGTGAAGGCTTTGCCGGGATGTATTTTATATCTACTATAGTTTCAAATCAAAAGTTGAGTCTACATAGAAAAGAGATAAATGGCCAGGTGGGAGTAGATTTTTTCCAAAGAATGCGGTATAATCAGGGAAATATTTTTGCAGAAGACAATCCACTCTTTAGGATAGAATTAAAATTAAAAAAATGGATGGGTCATACCAGTAAATTAGGAGAAAGATCGAAGCCTCTAATTTACGATTACAAAAAAGGTGTTGCTAATTTTAATAATCAGATTCCACATAAGAAATATATTCCCTGTGTTTTTCCTAATTGGGATAATTCAGCGAGGAGCGGAAAAAGATCTATGATTTTTGTAAATTCTGATCCTGAAGGTTGGCAGGAACATTTGCAGAAAACCGTTGATGAACTCCTAAATCATCCACAGAATCCACCTTTCATAATTATTAAATCATGGAATGAATGGGCGGAAGGAAATCATCTTGAACCCGATAAAAAATATGGTTTGGGATGGTTGCAGGCAGTTAAGAATGTCAAGGAAAATCTAACAGGATCAATTAGTTGAAAAATCAAGAATTAATTTCTATAATACTTCCTGTCTTTAATGGAGGAAAGTATTTAGAACAATCTATTGTCAGTTGCCTGGAGCAGTCTTACGTCAATATAGAACTCATAATCATTGATGACTGCTCCACTGATAACTCTCTTGAAATTGCAAAGAAGTACGCCCGGAAAGACAGACGAGTACGTATATCTTCGAATTCTGAAAATCTAAAATTACCAGTAAGCCTGAACATTGGCCATAAGATTGCAAAGGGGAATTACATTACCTGGACCTCTCATGATAATTTTTATGAACCTGAGGCAATTGCGGAGATGCAGCAGGCACTTTCGCTTGCTGGGATAGACATCGTATACAGTGATTTTAATATTGTGGAGGATGATGGTCAAAAGAGAAAACCATTTGTTCTCGAAGAAGGCTCTACTCTTTTAATAAAGAACATTATTGGATCCTGCTTCCTGTATAAAAGGGAAGTTTATAAAAGAAATGGGGGCTATGATGAAAATTTATATACGATAGAAGATTACGATTTCTGGCTTCGATCTTCTCTTCATAGCAATTTTTTTCATTTACCTCAATTTCTTTATAACCATAGAAGCCACAAGGAAAGCCTTTCCTCGCAAATAGGTGAAGAAAACTCTTATCTCAAGTCCTTTTTTGACCAGGGATTAGTGCAGACTTATACCAGGTTCTTTAGTTTCTTTCCTCTGACAAAAATAGGAGACTATCCGGTCCTGTTTGCTAGATTTCATAAAAATGAAGAAGTTCCTCTCGAGGCTTTTTTCAGAAACTATCGTACATTTCGAAAAGAAATGGCACAACTTTGCGAAAAAATCCCTGGATTTGAAGTGGAGGATCTTTTAACAGGTTTCGATCTAAAAATCCGTCAGAATATTTATAACTACAGGAATAATCAGAACACTGGAACTCTAAAGTGGATACTGAAAAACAGACCATCCATTCTGTACAGGTTTGACCGGAGAAGAAGTCTGAAAATTATCATTAATTGTTTAAAAAATGGAGAGACCTAAAATAGGAATATTACTGGCCACCTACAATCGGGCACATCTTATCCATGATACACTTGATTCAATTAGTGCCCAAACTTATGAGAATTGGGAGTGCATTATTGTTGATGATCATTCTATAGATAGTACTGCTGAGGTAGTGGCCGATTATTGTGAAAAAGATCCACGTTTTTCCTATTTCTTGAAAGATGAGAGTTTTTCAAGAGGACTTTCCGGTTCCAGAAATTTTGGATTGACCATAGCTCAAACTAGAAAAGCTGAGTTTATTCAGTTTTTTGATGACGATGATATCATGCATCCGAAAAAGCTCGAACTTCAAATTCTCCCATTTCTCAATGACAGCAAACTTGCATTCACAGTATGTACTTTCTTAGGCTTTGACAGAATCGAGGATATTGACTTTAATAAAAACGAATCAGATATTCCCATAGAATCTGAACATCTTGCTGAAGATTTCCTGCATTCAAGAATTAGAATTAATTCAGCCGGACCAGTATTTCGAGCATGTTTATTTCAGGTACAGAAGTTTGATGAAGATTTACGATATGGCGAAGAATGGGAACTCTTCTTACGTATTTTTTTCAAATACAAACCAGAATATCTGGCGATAAAAAAGCCTTTGTTCTATTACCGACATCATCCCTGGTCTATAACTGCGAGACAGGATACAAAGGTTGAAAAAATCGGGACGCAATTTGTTATTATACAAAAAGTGTGGGATTTTTTGGAATTTCACAATTTAGTCACTGCCAGATCCTTTCCTTTTTTCATAAAACAATTTCTATTTCAAAATCATAATAAAATTTATTTAAAGAAAATTCAGGATCAGCTGCATAAAAGCGATGAGATAAATTGGTTTCAAAAATCAAAATTCAGATTTGTGATTTATTTTCATGACTTTTACTTAAAAATCATGAAAAGTATACTATATAAAGTATAACAACAGTCTTTATCCTTATTAAGGATTTGTTAGAAGAGACACTTGAATTTAAAGATGAGAATAGGAGTAAATCCAGAGAAAATAAAGGGTGAAAAAAATGTTCTAAAAGAGCACAGGGTCATAATACCCGTGTATATTCCCACAGAAAAGGATGAATACTACAAGGAAGCTGGAGATGTTTTTAAAATTGCTTTAGAATCTATTTTCAGCACGATTAACTATTCGACCACGTCTGTCACAGTCATAAACAATTCTTCTTGTGAAAGGGTAAAAAAAATAATTGAGCAATATCTGGAAAAAGATCTAATAGAAAAAAGTGTACAGTATACGGAAAACCACGGAAAGGTGTACAGCGTGGTTAGCGAAGCTAAAGCCTCCTACGAACCTTTTATTACAATAGCTGATGCGGATGTAAAGTTTTACTCGGGATGGGAACAAGCAGTTGTCGAAATTTTTTTAGACCACCCTAAGGCAGGAGTAGTTTCGCCTCTACCATTACAGAACCTTTGTTTTCATAAGAACTCTTCTGTTTTTTTTGATAATTATTTAGCCGGAAAAATTAAATATTCAAAAGTCGTTTCAAATGAAGATTGCGATAAATTTTTAAAAGGAATGGGGAATACTTCGTTATTGGATAGGAATAACCGCCAATATTCATGGAGAGAAAAGCAGTATTTTTTAAAAGGTAAAAAACCTGTGTTAATTGGAGCAGGACATTTTGTTGCAACTTATCGCAGAGAGATTTTTGACCTGATTACAGAATTTCCAAAAATGAAATTTATAAATGGCTATGAAGAATCTTTCCTGGACGATAAGGCAGATAAGAAAGGCTGGTACCGCCTTTCGACGGTAAACACTTATGCCTATCATATGGGAAATCGTGTAGAAAATGAAGATGAAAATACGACACCTGCGACTGAAGAAAGATCAGAAAATCTTTTTTTCAGGAATGTGAAAAATCCGAAAAAATCAATTTACCCACATTGGTTGAGAGATTTCTTCTTCAGAACATTACGAAAATTAAAGAAATTATAAATCTTAATCAATTTGAAAATTCTCCTTTGCTTTGGCACCCGACCTGAAGCCATTAAAATGGCACCAGTTGTTCATGAGCTTCAAAGAAGACATATTGACTTTAAAATATGTGTAACAGCTCAGCACAGGGAAATGTTGGACCAGGTGCTTGATTTCTTTGGGGTAATTCCTGATTATGACTTAGATCTAATGAAATCAGGGCAATCTTTGAATGGCTTAAGCGCAAATATATTCAGTGCAATAGATAAGGTCTTTGATCATTGGTTGGGGGTGCGACAATGTCGTCCTGACGATAATGCCGGGACTAATATAGTGCTGGTACATGGAGACACCACTACTTCTTCGATGGTCGCTCTTGCCGCCTTTCATAAGGGGATTAAGGTAGGGCATGTTGAAGCGGGGTTGCGAACCTATAACAAAAAAGCGCCCTTTCCCGAGGAAATGAATCGGCAGCTTACCGCCAGGATCGCCGATTATCATTTTGCGCCTACAGCTAATGCAAAGTCTAATTTACTAAATGAACAAATTCTGAATGAACAAATTCTATTTACAGGTAATACAGTAGTGGATGCGCTACATTGGGCGGTAAAACGGGTATCTGGGAAAGCCTTGCCCGAAGAGATAAGGAAAATTCAATCTTTATTGGATGTTGAAAAGAAGTTTATTTTAGTAACCGGTCATCGTCGAGAAAGTTTTGGAACAGGACTGGAAGAAATCGCGGAAGCACTACTGGAATTATCCTTAAAATCTCATATCGAAATAGTATTTCCCGTACATCTGAATCCAAAGGTAAAGGAGCCGGTGCATCGTCTTTTAGCGGAAAAACGTAATATACATCTTATTCCACCGGTTAGCTACCCCGCCATGTTGTGGTTAATGCAAAGAGCTGTAGTGATCATTTCAGATTCCGGAGGAATACAGGAAGAAGCCCCGGCTTTTGGAAAACCCGTATTGGTAACCCGGAAAGTTTCAGAGCGCATGGAAGGAGTAGAGGCGGGGTTATCAATCTTGGTGGGAACTGATAAAAAAAGAATAGTAGACGAAACAAGCCGTCTACTTCAAAATCCACCTAACCTGATGGAAAAACAGAATCCATACGGTGACGGCAAGGCAGCTTGGAGGATTGTGGAATTTTTGAAGAGTTTGGATTGAAACATGTGCAAAGGGCGTGTCGATAGTTCTGCAGTGATGCAGGGCCTGAGCGTTGATGAAGTAGCACCCCTGCTGTCCCAAACTAAACCTGTCGAAATGATGCTGAAGCGGTCTCTTGCTATCATAATGAGCCGGTGAAGTGCGAAGTGCTAGTGGAAAGTGGTCACTAAACTTTCCAATATTTCTGGGCCTGCTATTTAACAATTAATCTCTATTTTCGCTTTAGAACAAACTCAGTAAATTGTACCTAATTAAACAAAAAAAAGTTCTTGTTGTTGCCGAATCCATTGATGTGGAAGATAGCAGTGGCTCTAAGGCCAACGTGGCGCTGATATTGAGTTTGAGAGAGGCAGGATTTGATGTGCTGGTCTATCACTATACCCGAAAAGCAATTAATCTTGAGGGAGTGAATTGTGTAGCCATAAAAGAGAAAAAATTCAATCTTCTTTTTCTACTGAGCCGGGCGCAGCGAAAAATTCAGCATGGTCTGAAAATCAATCTTGCCAAACGTTTAGAACCCCTATTAGGCTTCTCATTTACTTTTTTTAATGATACTGCAAGTATTGCGGAGGCCCTTAAGCAGATAAAAGATTATTCGCCTGATATAGTGCTGACCTTGAGTAAAGGAGCAAGTTACCGACCTCATTATGCACTCCTTAAGCTGCCTGAGCTACATGATCGATGGTTGGCGTACTTCCATGATCCTTATCCGTTCCATTATTACCCCGATCCGTATCAATGGTCTGAACCGGGATACCACAAAAAAATTGAATTCTTTAAAGAAGTCTCAGAGAAGTGCCTGAAAGCAGCTTTTCCAAGTTTGCTTTTAAAGGAATGGATGGAGAAATTTTATCCTGCTTTAAAAAACAAAGGAATAATTATTCCACATCAACTGGACCAAGCTGGGAGAAAAGGAGTTAGGATTCCTGAGTTTTTTCATGCTGAGAAATTTACGCTGCTTCATGCCGGGAATTTATTGAAACAGCGTCCACCTTTTACTCTTATTCGAGGTTACAAAAAATTTCTTGACCAGACACCTGAAGCGAGAAAAAAAAGTCAGTTATTTTTAATAGGTAATGCTTCGTATCATATAGACGAATTGAAAAAATATAATAAGAATATTGACCAGCTTTACATAAGCAAAGGCTACATTAATTATGATGTAGTACTGGAAATGCAGAAGCTGGCTTCTGTTAATATTATATTGGAGTCGGAAGCTTCTCAAAGTCCATTTCTTCCGGGAAAATTTCCTCATTGCATACGTGCAAATCGTATAATTTTACATCTGGCGCCTGAGAAAAGCGAAGTGAGAAGGCTTTTGGGAAGGGATTATGAGTTTTGGTCAGAAATAAATGATGTGGATAAAATTGCAGGCTTGATTACCCTTCTCTATAAGAGATGGAGAAGTGGCCAAGAAATGACCCTTAATAGATCGGATCTGGAGTTTTATCTTTCGAAAGATTTTTTGAAACAGGAATTAGATAGAACTCTTCAGGAAGTATGAAGGCATCAGTTTTAATAGTATCTAAAAACCGGAAGGAGGAACTTCGAAAAACCATAAATTACATTGCGAAATTCCTTGATCAAAATCAACACGAAATGGGAATTTTCTTAGATGGTTCTACCGATGGTTCAGTAGACCTAAAGAAAGAGTTTCCCTGGATCAACTGGTATGGTTCTTCCGAGAGCATTGGACCTTCAAGAGCCCGAAGCATTTTGTACAAAAAAGCAAAAGGAGAGGTGCTATTCGGATTTGATGACGATTCACATCCATTAAACTCAGGATTCATAGAACAAACTCTAGAGCTTTTTGAAACCAAAAAGAATTTGGGGATTATTGCATTCAGGGAAATCAAAGGTTCATTCAAAAATAGAGATGACTTACAAGCTATTTTATCAGAAAAAAAAGAAGATTTCAAAGTAAAAAGTTTCGCTGGATGCGGATTTGCTATAAGAAGGCAGGTTTATAATGATGGTCGTGGCTTTCCAGTTTGGATTGATATTTATGGAGAAGAATCCTGTGTAGCTATGGAAACACTGTCGCTGGGATATGATATTTTATTCACCTATGCTATCTCTGTTCATCATAGAGTAGACAAAGATGTGCGAGCGAAAAGCTGGGCTAATCAACATCGATTTGGAAAACAAATAAAGAATGAGGGAATGTTCTATCTTGTATATTATCCTTTTCCTTTAGTTATTCTTAAACTTTCAAAATTATTCTTTCATAACTTGAAAAAATATTCTTTTTTAGATATAATATTTTTCAAGGAGTATCTGCTCGCAATTTTTAAAATTTTTAAAAACTTTCCTTCTGCATTGTTTCATAGAAAGCCAGTATCAATGAGAGTAATAAAAAAATTTAATTCCCTCAGAAATCCGGAATATTAATATCATAATATCTTTTAAGAATTGCAATTTAAAAACTCTTTATTGAAACTAAATCGGTTGGGTGTAAAAACTTTAATTTTCAAGATTTTGAATAAATTCCCTGCCCAGACTGGCTTTAGGGTATACCATTTGATTCAAAGATATTTAGTGGTCACCAGTTTAAAGTATAAAATAAAGAGCACGGAAGATAGCTATAGAAATATTGAACGTATTGCTAGTAAATTAAACTTAAGCCTAAAGGATAAAAAAATTATGGAAGTAGGCTCGGGTTGGGTACCAATTCTCCCTTATTT
The DNA here is from genome assembly GCF_026676115.1 of Salinimicrobium sp. TH3. Taxonomy (GTDB): domain Bacteria; phylum Bacteroidota; class Bacteroidia; order Flavobacteriales; family Flavobacteriaceae; genus Salinimicrobium. The sequence continues at coordinate 113,996 of NZ_JAPONB010000007.1, forward strand.
TTTTAAATTTTTCGGCGGAGTGGATCTTGTGTATACTTATGATTTAAATCACCATTACTCCATAAAAGAGATAAAAAAATTGAACAATTATTTTCAAGAACTGTATGGTGTACAGGTTAATAAACTAGGAACCAGAAATGAACTTTCAGATAAAATAAAATATTTCCCGAACACAAATGTCATTGATGCTGAACTTCCTCAAGTAGATATAATTTTTTCTCGGTTTGTACTAGAACACATCTCGCCGGAAGATTTAATGCATATGCACATGAAGTTCAAAGATGAAATACCTGATGCCTATATTATTCATTTTATTTCTCCTAGTGACCATAGAGCATATGAAGATGCCTCTCTTTCGCTGCAGGATTTCCTCAGGTTTAGTGCCAAGGAATGGGAGGAGATTCAAACAAAATTTGATTTTCATAATCGTTGGCGTTTGCCGCATTATTTACAATTATTTGATCATCTGGGTTTTCAGGTTGTCCATCTTGAGTATGATTGTCCGCCTATAGATTCAGAGGCCTACAAGAAGTTTAAAAATCTCGATGTGCATGATGATTTTAACGGGCTTACTGATGATGAACTTACTGCAGGAGCTATTAAAATTGTTCTAAAAGTATAAATATTACAATAGTTTTGAACTTCAAAAAATTAATAACTTGCACAAAAAGGTTTGAATAGCAATAAAAACATAATAGTCATTCCTGCCAGAGGCGGGTCCAAACGTCTAGAAGGAAAAAATCTTTTGTTATTAGGTGAAATGTCTCTTTTGGAACACAGTATAAAATTTGCCAAAATGCATGAGCGAATTTCCAAAAAGGTTATTGTATCTACAGATTGTCCTGAAATAAAAAAAGTAGCATTGAAAGCGGGAAGTGAAGTAGTCGATCGCCCGGCATGTCTGGCTACCGATACAGCATCTACAGTGACGGTGATTGATCACGTATTAAAGGTCCTCCCGGAGCAGGAGATTGAAAATATCATCTTATTACAACCTTCTAATCCTTTGCGACCGAGGAATTTATTAAATACAGCCTTCCAGACTTTCAAAAGCGGAGATTATGACAGTTTGGTAACAGTAAGCAGGAGTTACCAAAAATTTGGAAGGATTCAGGAGGAAAAGTTCATTCCTCTCAATTATAAATTTGGACAACGCAGTCAGGAACTACAACCATTATACTATGAGAATGGGTTGCTCTATATCATTCATGTAGACTTAATAAAAAAAGGAAAAATTTTGGGAGACAAGAATTATGCATTTATAGTGGATCATCCATTTGCTGAAATTGATATTGACGAACAGGTTCATCTTGATTACGCAGAATATATTTTAAGTAGAGAAACATGGAAAAATAATTTATGAATCCATACATAAAAATTGGAGAAAGAAAGATTGGTCAGGATTTCCCTCCTTTAGTAATTGCTGAAATTGGGATCAATCACGAAGGCTCTCTTCTAGTGGCAAAAGAAATGGTGGATGCAGCAAAACGTGCCGGAGCAGAGGTAGTAAAGCATCAGACTCATATAGTAGAAGATGAAATGTCAGAGGCTGCGAAAAAAGTTATTCCCGGCAATGCTAATATCTCTATTTACGAAATAATGCAACGTTGTGCACTTAATGAGAATGAAGAATTAAAGCTAAAGCTTTATGTTGAGGAACAAGGAATGATTTTTATTTCCACTCCATTTTCAAGGGCAGCTGCGAACCGACTTCAAAAATTTGATGTACCTGCTTTTAAGATTGGAAGTGGGGAATGTAATAATTATCCTCTATTAGAGCACATCGCTTCTTTTGGAAAACCTGTGATTCTAAGTACTGGCATGAACAGTCTTGAAAGTGTAAGAAAGGCCGTTGCAATATTTGATGAAGCAAAAGTGCCCGTAGCATTATTACATACCACAAATTTGTATCCTACTCCAATTCATCTGGTCCGGTTAGGAGCTATGATAGAGCTGCACGAAGTTTTTCCTGACAAAGTCTTTGGATTATCAGATCACACTCTAAACAATAATGCCTGCCTTGGGGCTGTTGCATTGGGAGCTTCTATTTTGGAGAGACATTTTACAGATCATATGCAGCGAACAGGTCCTGATATTAGCTGCAGTATGGATGAACAGACTTGCCGGGAACTCATTAGGAATTCGGCAGAAATTTCACTAATGCGGGGAGGAGAGAAGATTCCGGCAGCCGAAGAAAAGGTAACTATAGAATTCGCTTTTGCATCAGTGTGTTCAATTGCAACAATTAAAAAAGGCGAAACTTTAACAAAAGAAAACATTTGGGTTAAACGACCAGGTACCGGTGAAATATCAGCAGAACAATATAAGGAGTTGGTGGGAAAGAAAGCTGCAAGGGACATACCAGATGATACTCAACTAAGGTGGATTGATATAAGTCATTCTTAATGACTTCGGCAATATTAGATCTAAAACGAATGAAGAAGATTGCATTTTTAACAGGTACCCGTGCCGATTTCGGGAAAGTAAAATCCCTGTTTCAGATTCTACAGGACCATCAGGATTTTGAAGCACATCTTTTTGTTACCGGTATGCACCTGATAGAGAAATATGGCTATACCCTCTACGAAATAGAAAAATGCAGGTTTAAGAATATTTATGAATTCAGCAATGAAACTTCTGAAGCAACAATGGACCTCACATTGGCAAGGACCATAGAAGGTTTTTCTTCTTATGTGAAACAACTGCAGCCAGATCTCATAATAGTCCACGGGGATAGGGTGGAGGCACTTGCCGGAGCTATTGTGGGATCTTTGAACAATATCCTGGTGGCGCATATAGAAGGAGGTGAGGTTTCCGGTACTGTTGATGAACTCATCCGTCACTCTGTAAGTAAATTAAGTCATGTTCACTTTGTTTCTAATGAAACTGCAGAAAACCGACTGGTACAAATGGGGGAACTTAAAGAATCTATTTACAATATTGGTTCTCCCGATGTGGATATTATGTTTTCAAATAATTTAGCTCCTTTGGAGGAGGTGAAGAAATATTATGAAATTCCCTTTGATGACTATGCCGTTGCAATGTTCCACCCTGTTACCACTGAATTTGACAAGATGGAGGAATATGCTGAGAATTTAGTGAATGCTTTATTGAAAGATAATAGAAATTATGTGGTAATTTTTCCAAACAATGATTTGGGTAGTGAATTGATTTTAAAGCAGTATGAACGCCTGGAGGCTAATGGCAGGTTCAGGGTTTTTCCTTCCATAAGGTTTGAGTATTTTTTGGTGCTCCTTAAAAATTCCAAATTCATTATAGGAAATTCAAGTGCCGGGATTCGGGAAGCGCCCTATTATGGTATCCCAATTATCAATATTGGGTCACGGCAAAGCAACCGTAGTCTGCATTCCGAAATAATAAATTCAGATTATCGCCTGAAAGATATCCTGATAGCGCTAAAAGTCGTTGATCGATCTAAACATTCTGTTCCTGTCGAATCTTTCGGAAAAGGCAATAGTGCCCAATTATTTGTACAGACCTTGGAAAACAAGGAACTCTGGAGGATCAATCACCAAAAACAGTTCAGGGACCTCGAAAGTACCTGATTAACTTTGTGAACTAAGATTATGCTACAAAATGCCTACAAAACTTTAGGCCTGGTCATCACAGATGGGGTGGGGTTCAGAAACTTTGTCTTCAGTGATTTTCTTTCTGAAGCTGTTCAGGAATTTGAAAAAATTATTATCTATTCCGGCCTGCCGGCTGAGGTGTACAATGAAAATCTTCCTGACATTGTAGAAATTCGGGAATTGCCCATTTTTGTGGAAACATTTGACACCTGGTTTTGGAGAAAATTCAAAGAAGTGGCCCATTTGCAATTGCACAAAAAATTTTTCGGTATTAATGACAATTTAGAAGCAAATAAAAGTACGGGTAGTTCAAACCGGGGAAGAGCTACGAGATTTATTTATAAACTGACAAGAAGGTTTCATTCTGAAAAATTCATTCTCTTTCTGGAAAAGAAGCAATTAAAATCTCTATCGCAGCATCAGGTAACGAAACGGTGTTTGGATTTTTTACGGGAAGATCATCCCAATTTTTTGTTTTTTACTCATCAAAGGCCTCCCTACGTTGTTCCTATGGTTGTGGCAGCGAACGAGTTGGAAATAGGAACAGGTTCATTTATCTTCAGTTGGGACAATTTGGCATCGAAGGGTCGAATGGCCGCGAATTTTGACCATTACCTTGTATGGAGCGATTTAATGAAAAATGAACTTCTGTATTTTTATCCAGAGACTGCTGTCCAGAATGTAAAGGTTGTGGGAACCCCGCAATTTGAACCTTACATATTGGACAGGTATAAAACTATAAAAGAGGATTTTTATTATAGATTTGCTTTAGACCCTGTCCTTAAGACCATTTGCTATAGCTGTGGTGATATATCTACCAGCAGGAATGATGAACTCTATATTGGGACGATTGCTGCAGCCATTGAGAAAGGTGAAATCTTGGAATCAGTGAACCTACTGGTACGAACTTCTCCTGCAGAAGAAATAGATAGATTTGAAAATCTTAAACAGAGATTTCCCTTTATTTCTTGGAATTACCCTAATTGGGCTGTTTCGCGGAAGGATCATCCAGAAATTTGGAGTCAGAGAGTTCCTTCGGAACAAGATTTGAAAGATCTAAGTGCAATTCTTCAATTTAGCCACATTGGCATCAACATGTGTTCTACCATGAGTCTTGATTTTATGATTTTCGACAAACCAGTAATAAATCCTGTCTTTGGAAATGAAGAAAACGGTTTATATAATGATCAGCGTTTTTTAAATTATGATCACTATAAGAAGGTTGTAGAAAGTGGTGCTGTTAAAATTGCAAAAGACAAAGAGGAATTGATGTTTGATATCAATTTCTATCTTTCAAATCCAGGTTCAGATACTAAAGAGAGAAGGGAGCTTTTAAATTTAGAGATAGGTATGCCGTTGGAAGGTACAAGTAGACGAATAGCTAAATCACTACGCAAATTTTTAGAAGAATGAGCAGTGGAAAAAATATTGCTATCCTATGCGATTATCACCTCAATTCAAATCGAATTGGCGGAATGGATAGATTCTTTAAAGCGTTTAATAAACAATTGCTTCTAAAAGGCCATAAGGTGTGCTGGTTCTTTTCAGGAGGAGAAATTTTCGATTTTTATTCAAATTTCACAATAGATATCGCAAATAAAGCATCTTTAGAAAAAAAGTTTCTTGACTTTATTAAAACAGGGGAGAAGATTGATATAGTGGTAACGCATTTTCTCACTTTATGCACTCCATTTTATAAAAGAATTAAAGAAATAATTCAGCCGTACGTCATTGCAGTTGACCACAATCCGCGCCCTCTTCAAGGTTTTTCCTTGAAGAAGAGAATCAGAAATAAAATAAAAGGAAAGTTGTATTCTCAATATATTGATTGCTTCGTAGGCGTTTCAGAATACACCAGGGAATGCATTTTGGAAGATTTTGGGAAATCATTGGCCAAAAAGACTTTGGTGGTCTATAATGGTATAGATACTTCAATTTATCCAAAAAGAATTAGAAGAAATAGAGGCAAATTTATTGTTGCATCTCATCTAAGGGAATCTAAAGGCATACATGATCTAATAGATGCGGTAAACACTTTACAAGGAAAGGTGCGTGAAAATATTCAAATAGATATTTTTGGGGAAGGACCTTTAGAAAAATTCCTACAGGAGAAGGTGGAAATTTACAGTCTGCAACAGCAGTTTGAATTTAAAGGTAGTATTCCGACTTTGCCTGCACTATTTCAAAACTACTCTTATTTGTTGCAACCAACTTACATGGAATGTTTTAGTCTCTCGATTCTAGAAAGTCTTGCAGCGAACGTTCCCGTAATAACAACCTCGGTTGGAGGAAATACAGAGATAGTAAAAGATGGAGTTAATGGTTTTGTTTTTACTCCCAAAAAAATCAATGCTTTATCAGGTATTCTAGAGGATATTATGAACGGAACGCGTCATATCGGGAACAATGTAGATGGAATAGTCACAAAAGAATTTAATCTTGAAAAAATGGTGAATGGTCATTTAAAATTATTACCGATTTAATGAGTTACTGTAGTCTATATCCGTTGATGAAAAAGAAGGGTATTAATCTCTCTGCCCAGGATTTCCAGGAAAAGGTAAATGTGATTTTTCACGATTGTGAGGCAGAAGTTTATGACGAAATGCACGCTGACATGAATGATAGCCTTCAGGAGCAAATAGACCTATTGGTGGAGGATTTACTCGGACACTGTGACGTGTCTAAAAAGCAGTTAAGGGTATTGGATGTAGGCTGTGGAACAGGAATGAGTTCTAATTTTCTAATGAATTCAAGACTGAAACCATTCATTGCACATATAACCCTACTTGATACTTCCTCAAGGATGCTGGAGGTGGCTGATCGTAAGGCACAACTATGGAACAAGGAATACTCCCTTTTTTGCGGCCGTATGTCCCAGCTTTCGGGAAAATATGATTTAGTGTTGGTATGTTCTGTATTACATCACATCCCTGATCTGAAACAATTTTTAGAGGAGGTAAGAATTATTACAAATCCTAAAGGGATATTTATTCATTTACAAGATCCAAATGTAGATTCTCTTAATAATGAAAATTATAAGAATAGGGTAAAATCCTATCGGAGCAAGGATGAAACCAAACCCTTAGGAAGAAAAATCAAAAATTTACTTCCTAAAAGATATAGGTCTTATATAAACCGATTGCTGGGAAGAAAAAATTATATTGACCTTATTAATGATAAGCTTATTAAAGATAAAGTGATCAGCTCTCGATTGACAGCTGACGAAATTTGGAGTATAACTGATATTCATGTGGGATCATTGCAAGATGGAACCATGAAAGGTATTTCTATTGACCTCCTAAAAGGAAGTTTAGGGAATTTCACCTTAATCAACCAAAGATCTTATGGGTTTTATGGCAAGTTAAAAGCTGATCTGGACCCGGAGTTTAAGAAGAAGGAACAAGACCTAATTAATGAAAACAAACTTGATGGCCGTAATATCTCGGGTCTTTGGGTCAAATATAAATGATGCACATTGGTTTTCTGACACCGGAATATCCTCATTTTCTCGCAAATACTACTGCGGGCATAGGTAGTAGTATAAAAAATCTTGCAGAAGCATTAGTTAGGAAGGAAATAAAAGTTTCCATTTTTATCTATGGGCAAAATATAAATACTGTATTTCTGGAAGACGGAATTAAATTTCATTTCATCAAACAACAGAAATTCCTTTTAGGCGGATGGTTCCTGTACAGAAAGTTTATTCAGAATTACCTTAACAAATACGTTGCTGTCGATGGGATACAGGTTATTGAAGCACCTGATTGGACAGGAATCACGGCTTTCATGCGACTACGCTGCCCTTTGATAATTCGAATGCATGGTACAGATGCCTATTTCTGTAAACTTGAAGGAAGACCCCAAAAGACAAAAAATTTTTTGCTTGAAAAGTTTGGACTATTGGGAGCGAACAAACTGCTATCTGTGAGCGAATTTACAGCAAAAGAAACAATGAACATCTTTGGGCTAAAAGGAGAGGTGAAAGTAATTCCGAATTCAGTCAACACAGATCTTTTGACCTCGGAAAATTCAGGAGTTACTGCTGGAAGAATTTTATATTTCGGAACTGTTATTAGAAAAAAAGGAGTCCTGGAATTGCCTCAGATTTTTAATAGAGTAATAGAAAGAAAAGTTGAGGTTGAACTTTTAATCGTGGGAAAAGATGTAATTGATAGCCAAACAGGGCGATCAACAAAGGAAATGATGAAAGAAAGATTTACAAGCGATGCAGCTAGAAAGGTAAAATGGATAGGAGAATTATCTCACGAAAAGGTTCTTCTGGAAATAGCCGCAGCCCAGGTGATTGTCCTACCAAGCTTCGCCGAGGCTTTTCCAATGACCTGGCTGGAAGCTATGGCGATGGAAAAAGCTTTGGTCACTTCCAATATCGGTTGGGCAGATGAAATTATGATCGATGAGCAAACTGGGTATACCGAGAATCCGAAGAATCATGAGAATTTTTCAGAAAAGATTCTGAAACTCTTAAATGATCAGATTAAAGCGCAGGCAATGGGTCGGGCTGCAAGGAAGCGCATACTGGAAAATTTTTCAACGGATATTATTCCTGCCAGAAACGTAAATTTTTATAAAGAAGTTATTGAAGATAAATGCACTTAAAAGAAATAGTGACATCTAAAGGCGAGGTTCTGCTGTACACGGGAGAACCAAGAATTGAACTGTTAGATGAGCTTGCGGCGGGCCCCGGTGATCTTTGGCATAGTTCTTTAGATCAGGGTTTCCGGGGAGCTTTTCCTGAACTGGTTTACCAGACAGCAGTATTCTGGTGGTTCTTAAACGATGTTAATCAGATACAGCGCTCCATCAACTGGCGGATTAATCCTCAAAGTTTTGTGATTAGAAAAACGGTTTGGGAAATTTATGAGGGATTATCGGGTGAGTATCATTCCAATACGGCAGCTGCCTTAGATTTCGGTTATCGATTGCTTCGGCATGGCGGTGGTGTTCCGTTATATATCGAAGGACTTTTTTCTCAAGCTCAAAATGTAGTTGCACTTTCCGCAAATGATCGATACAGGTTTTACAGAAAAAACTTCAAATGGGATCATTGTTTATATATGCTACTGAAAAAAAGTGCTAGTAATTTTCGTTCGGAAATTAAAGCCTTCAGAGCTTCGGGTAAAGAGAATTTAAGCACCAACTCCACGCCCATCGTTGCTGTCAGGGGACTGGATCCTTTAACCAATAACCCGGAGGTAAGTGTTGTTATACCTACCATGTCAAGACAAAAATATACTCTTCAATTACTTAACGATTACCGGGACCAGACTTACTCTGTAAAAGAAATAATTGTAGTGGATGCGACTCCATCCGAAAATTGGGAACCCGAGGTATACAAAGAAGATTATCCTTTCGATCTTATAGTCCACAGGCAGAAATCAAAGGGAAGTTGCCGCGGTAGGAATGAAGCTTTAAATTTCTGTACAGGAGATTATATCATTTTCGCAGATGACGACATCCGAATACTGCCGGATTTTGTGGAAAATCATTTGCGGTTTTTACAAACTTATTCAGCGGATGCTTGTACGGGTCTGGATGTTCATGCTGACAATCATGAATTTGACCTTAAGGATCTAAAAAAGGCATTAGATAGAATGGGCGAAAATAGATGGAAGGCAGGTGCTGCCCAAAATTTTAACAATGCCAATTCCTGTGTAAAAAAGGAGTGGGTAGATAAAATGACAGGCAATGATATCAACTTTGATGGAGGATATGGGGAAGACACCGATTTCGGTTTCCGGATTTTGAAAATGGGAGGAATTCTTCTGTACAATCCATATTCTGCCAACCTACATCTAAAACCACCTGCAGGAGGTTACAGAGACTGGGGGCTGCAGGCATCGGTTTTAGGTAAACAAAGGAAAAAACAGGCTTGGGAACTGGATCATCCGGTAAGATTTATTAGACCTGTTCCCAGCCCGACTATACTTTATGGAATTATCAAACATTACAAAACTCGACAGGTTAAGGAGTACAGATCAAAATATTTCTTTCTATACCTTTTCAAAGGTTCGAAAAAGATGTTTCTTCTAAGACTTCTGAAGTTACCCTATAAACAACTCCAGTTCAATCGCTCACTGTTTTACGCCCGAAACCTGATTAAATTGGGAGAACGATTTTGATCAGTCAAAAATTTTTGCTTGATTAAAGCTTACCCGAAGCACTCAAAATTTTTAACTTACATTTGTTTTAGGAGAGGTGTAAAAAAATCATAAGTAATTCACTGCTTTTCAATGAAATTCAGCTTAATTGTTTGCACTTATAACCGCCCGCTGCCACTGTTAAAGCTCCTGAATTCTGTGGCTGAGCAGTCGTATTATCCTGATCAAATCCTTATAATTGACGGTTCGGAGGAAATGGCGACTCAGGAATTAATCGAAAAAAGCAATTTTCAAAGACTGGAATATTTTAAGGTCTCAGAAGATGACCGAGGGCTGACCAGACAAAGAAATCTGGGAATAGAAAAACTTGATGTATCTTCTAATATTATATGTTTTCTGGATGATGACATCATCCTTTCTCCTGATTATTTTAAAGAACTCATGGGGACATATGACAGATATCAGGATGCAATTGGAGTAGGTGGTTACATTCTGGATGAGGTGGAATGGAAAATCTCTGAATTTCATATTCCCTTGGGATTCCATGAATATACATTGGATGGGTGGAAAAGAAAACTTGGCAGCCGCAATCTGCTTCGCAAGAGATTGGCACTGTTAAGTGATCAACCTCCGGGAGTTATGCCTTCTTTTTCGAACGGACTTTCAATCAGCTTTTTACCGCCTTCGGGGAAGACCTATCCTGTTGAATATTTTATGGGTGGAGTGGCGTCCTACCGGAAAGAACTGTTTAATAAAATAGCTTTCTCTGAATTTTTTGAAGGATACGGACTATATGAAGATTTAGATTTTTGCCTCCGGGCTTCAGAAGTGGGTCATCTTTATGTAAATACCCGCGCCCGAGTTCACCATTATCATGAAAAGGGCGGGAGACCGAATAGTTTCAAATATGGTAAAATGGTACTGCGAAATGGGTGGTATGTATGGAGGGTCAGGTTTAAAAATCCATCTTTTTCAGCCAGATGGAAATGGCATGCTACTGCTATGCTGTTAACATTCATTAGACTATGTAACGTATTGAATACTACTAAAAAAAGAGAGGCTCTTACAGAGAGCTTGGGTAGAATCTTCGGCTGGTGGAGTATTATTTGGAATAAACCAAAACCCTAACGTACGATGGAAAAAGCTGTGGAAAATAGACTACGATGAAATTCGGAATCATTACTTACTTACCACATAAAGAGAATAAAGACGAGTATTATTCTTACGCGCCTTATATTTCAGAGATGAACATGTGGCTAAAAAACATAGTAAAAACATTAGTTGCGGCACCAAAAACTCCTGGTTTTCCTACTCAAATTGAGACTGCCTATTCTGAAAGTGAAATTGAATTTTACCAAATACCAGGTATGAATTTCACTAACCCTGAGAACATCGTTGCATCTCTACGAAATTTCCCCGCTGTAATTGTGGGTGTCTGGAAAGTAATGAAAAGGGCAGATCATCTTCATCTGCGCTGCCCGGGCAACGTTAGTCTGATAGGCTGTTTTCTTCAGATATTTTTCCCCCGAAAACCTAAAACAGCAAAATATGCAGGAAATTGGGATCCGGAGGCAAGGCAGCCATGGTCATACAAGCTTCAAAAATGGCTTTTAAGCAATACATTTTTGACGCGGAATATGGAGGTGCTTGTGTACGGAGACTGGCCCGGACAATCCAAGAATGTAAAGCCCTTTTTTACCGCAAGTTTTTCTGAAAGAGAAAAAAACGAGGTAAGGGATAAGAAATTTGAAGCTCCATTTACTTTTTTATTCGTAGGGAACCTGGTTGAAGGAAAGCGACCCTTGGAGGCGATAAAAATTGTGGAAAAATTGAATTTCTCGGAAAGAAGAGGCATGGATTCAGATTCGGAAATCTCCGCAGATTTTGATTCTCAAAACCGCTCTTCCGACCGGTTTTTTCTTACAATTTACGGAGATGGTCCGGAAAGGGAACGGCTGGAGGAATACTGCCGACGGAAGGATTTAGAGAATTTGATACATTTTAAAGGAAATCGTCCGTTACAGGAATTAAAAAATGCCTATCAAAAAGCTCATTTTCTGATCCTGCCTTCAAGATCTGAAGGTTGGCCTAAGGCCATTGCCGAAGGCATGTTCTTTGGATGCATTCCCATCGCAACGTCAGTGAGTTGTGTGCCGTGGATGTTGGGGGGAGGTTCCAGGGGAATTCTTTTAAAAAATCAACAGCCAGTGCGGATTGGACAGGAAGTAGAAAAAATTTTAAAATTATTAGCTGATCAGGAAAAAATGAAAATGATGTCCGATGGTGCAAAAGAGTGGAGTCAGAAATATACTCTGGAGAAATTTGAAGCGGCACTTAAGGAAGTTTTAAAGACGTCGAATGGCAAAAGTATCTCTCCCAAAGGGAGAGATTTGGGTGTAGGATGCGAGTAATTCAACTTATAGATTCATTGAGAAGTGGCGGCGCTGAGAGAATGGCGGTGAATTATGCCAATGCATTAGCCAAGCGGATCGACGAATCCTACTTGTGCTGTACCCGCATGGAAGGCTTATTAAAAAAGAAGCTTTCTCCTGAGGTAGGATATCTTTTCCTTGATAAAAAGAAAACCTTGGATATAAAAGCTTTTCGGAAGCTCCGAAGATTTGTGAAAGAGCATAAGATTGACCTTATTCAAGCCCATAGTAGTTCCTGGTTCCTGGCGTTGATGATCAAGTGGAGTCTTCCAAGGGTGAAGTTGATATGGCATGATCATTATGGAAGGGAGCTGCAAGGTCGTAAAGTTGGAATCTTAAAATATGCTTCCAAAAACTTTGATGGCATTCTTTCGGTTAATTCTGAGCTTCTAGAGTGGTCAAAAAAGAATTTACGTAGTAAAAAGATTGCCTATTTCAGAAATTTCCTTTTGAATGACCAGAGAATCCCTGAAGATATAGATTACAAGAACTTCATTCATGGTTCGGTTTTTAATATAATCTGCCTGGCAAATTTGCGCCCTCAAAAGGATCATCTTAATTTACTTAAGGCTTTTAAAATTGTCTCAGAGAACCATGCCAAGACTTCACTTCATTTGGTGGGGAAGGATGAAAATGACGAATACTCCAAAAGTATACGAGATTTCATTGCATCTAACGCTCTGGAAGAAAAAGTGTTTATCTATGGCGAGCAAGAAAAGGTAGAATTCTTTTTAGGACAAGCGGACCTTGGGATTCTTTCTTCTGTTTCAGAGGGCTTGCCTCTGGCCCTACTGGAATATGGTAGAGCAGGTTTGCCGGTAGTGAGTACAAAAGTAGGGCAGTGTGAGGAAATTCTCCGGGAGAAGGGCTTATTAGCTCCTCCAGGTGATTCTTTAAAGCTTGCAGAGTGTATTTGTCACTACATAGAAAAGGAGGAATCTCGAAAATCAGATGCAGCATCTTTTAAACGTTATGTAAAGGAAGAATTTTCAGAAGAAGTTGTGATGTCCTCTTATATAACTTATTTTAATCAATAGTCAAAGATCAAGAACACCATTGGCTGTCTTATTTTTATTCTAAGTGAAAATAAAAACCACAATGAAGTTTTTGTTATAATTGCAAAATATTGAGTGCAGGGTAATGATCAAAGCAACTAACCTATCGAGATCACAGAAAAAAGTTTTACATTGGCTGGTAAGTATAAAATATGCGAAGTTACTTCTTTTGCACTTCGCTATGGCTTTATTGATCTATGTGCACAGACCTTCCGCGCAATTTTTGCTTTTCGGAGTGCTTATATTTTTTTTAGTTTACATTTTCCAAAGCAGAAACAAAAATAATGAAGCATTAATGGCTGCGGCCTATATTGCAGGGGCGGAGGTTTTTTTCAGGATGAATGGAGGAATGATTTTTTATGAAACGGGAAAATATTCTGTTATTCTTTTCCTCCTAATTGGTCTTTTTTTTAAAGGATCTTCATCAAAAACTACTCCTTTTTGGATTTATTTGCTAATTCTTGTTCCAGGAATTGTTATTGCTTCTCAAACTCTAAGTTATGAAGTAGTATTTCGAAAGGCTATAGCATTTAATCTGAGTGGGCCGGTATGTCTGGGGGTAGCTGCTGTTTATTGTTACTACAAAAAAGTGTCGCTCTGGCAGTTTGATAGGATTTTGTTGATGTTGCTTCTGCCTCTGATCGCTAATATGTTTTATCTTTTTCTGTACACGCCCAGTATCAGTGAATCACTCTCAACAGGAACAAATTCAAATTTTGCCGCTTCTGGGGGTTATGGTCCCAACCAAATTTCTACAGTAATGGGATTGGGCGCGTTTCTTCTTTGCACTCGGTTGTTCACCATTAAGAGTAGAGTTATCAATGTCATTGATCTTGTTCTGTTCGGCTTGATGAGTTATAGGGCTCTTGTCACATTCTCAAGAGGAGGGGTACTTACTGGAGTAATTTGCATTGTCTGTTTTTTGATACTCCTGTACTACAAAAGACCAGATAGGGAAAAGGCCGCAGTGGTGAAGAAGATTATTGTTGCATCAGGAACTGGATTAATTATCTGGATGTTCAGTACTATCGCAACCAACGATTTGCTTCTTTATCGCTATACTAATCGTGATGCTGCGGGGAAACTGGAACAAGATATTACAACAGGAAGAGCTGAATTAATTTCCACAGAACTACAAGGGTTCTATTATAATCCACTGGTAGGAGTAGGTGTCGGAAAAGCAAAAGAATTCCGAATGGAGGAGACGGGTGTTGAAACCGCCTCACATAATGAAATTAGCCGTTTACTTTCAGAACATGGTTTGTTAGGTCTTTTAGCCATCCTAATTCTTATATTTGTCCCCATAATTTTTTGGACAAAGTTTAAAAACAATTATTATTTTTTGGCGTTCTTAGCCTTCTGGTTCCTCACCATCAACCATTCGGCGATGAGAATTGCCCTGCCGGCATTTGTTTATGGGCTTGCTCTGTTATATATTGTTGATGATAATAAGAGGCCGGTTCATAAGAAAAAAATAGAGGCGCAATAAGTAGATGGGCTGGCGCTGTTATAAATAGTTAATGAAAAAAAGAATTCTTTATATAGGTAACAATCTTTCCAATCCCACCTTTACCGCTACCTATATTTCTTTTTTCAGTGAAGTATTAAAGCAGGAAGGGTATTGGGTAAAGACGGCATCGGGAAAGGATAATAAAGCACTGCGGCTGATGGAGATGCTCTCCCTTATCTGGACAAACCGCAAACAAACTGATGTTGTTCTTATCGACACTTACGGGGCCCAGAATTTCTATTATGCTTATAGCATTGGTAAGTTATGTCAGCAGCTCAAGCTGCCTTATATTCCAATCTTACACGGCGGGAATTTAAAAGAACGCCTGGACAAATCTCCAAACCTTACCAAGTCCCTCTTTGGCAACGCCAGGATCAATGTAGCACCTTCTCACTTCTTATTTGATATTTTTGTGGATCACGGTTTTTCGAACTCCCGGATCATTCCCAATTCTATAACCCTGGAGAATTACCCTTTTAAAGAGAGGAAGACTTTTAAACCAAATTTCCTTTGGGTACGCAGGTTCCAGGAGCGATACAATCCGCTAATGGCAATAAAAGTTTTAGAACAGGTTTACAAAAAACATCCCGAAGCTAAAATGTGTATGGTGGGCCCCGAGAAAGATGGCTCTCTTGCCAACTGTAAGGAGTATGCAAAGCAAAAAAACTTGCCTATAGAATTTCCTGGAAAGATGAAAAAGAAAGATTGGGCAGCACTCTCTTTGGATTACGATTTTTTCATCAACTCCACAGATGTCGATAACACGCCAATAAGTGTTATTGAAGCCATGGCCCTGGGCCTCCCCGTCATTTCCACCGATGTCGGCGGCATGCCATATCTCATAGGCAACGGCAAAGATGGTATTCTCGTGCCACAGAACGATGTCTCCGCTATGGTCGCTGCTATAGAAGATCTGCTCCAGAATCCTGAAAAATGTGAGCTAATCGCAAAAGCGGCTTATGAGAAAGTCAGAAAGTTTGATTGGGAGATCGTGAAGGAGGAGTGGATCTCTGTTTTGAATGAATAAGGTGTAAAAGCACCAAATTCCGAGCACCAAATTCCAAATGACCGGCAAAGATTTAAGCGAAGGAGGGATCGGCATCAAGCTGAAAGCAATCAAATTTCAATATGCTGCTTGTTATAAGAATGTAAAGCGGCCTATCGAAAATTTTGCGTGAAAATTGAAAGGAGTGAGCCGTAAAATTTTAGGCTGTTTGAGCGTTTTAAATTATCATTTTAGAAAGAATTTTTCCCGCGAGTTCCTAAAATTTAGGCTACGAATGAAAATTTTAACAATATTTTCGTAAGCCTAGATTTTTTGGTTCTTTTTCATCAATGGAAAAAGAACAGAAAGAAAATTTCATATTTTTACTTCAGCTTCTTCAAATGCAGAACCTGATCTATATTGGAAATAAACTTCGTTCCCGCGGCGGTACCCCCACCTCCATTGATACTCTGGCTCCACTACTCAGAAAAGAAGGCTTTGAAGTAAAAACAGCCTCAGCAAAAAAGAACAAACTCCTTCGCCTGGCAGATATGCTCCGGCTGGTGTACAAAAACAGAAAAACTACCGATTACGTCCTTATCGATACCTACAGCACCCAAAACTTCTGGTACGCTTATGCAGTTGCCCGGCTTTGCCAAAGACTGGATCTTAAATATATTCCTATCCTACACGGCGGGGAACTTCCCGCCCGACTTGACCGCTCTCCCGGTGCTTCAAAAAAGCTATTTGGGAAGGCTTTTATAAATGTAGCCCCCTCTCTGTATATGAAGACCATTTTTCAGCAGGCGGGATTTTCTAATGTAAAGTATATTCCGAATAGTATTTCTCTGGATGACTACGATTTTAAAGAACGGGCAGAAGTTCGGCCAAAGCTGCTGTGGGTACGGGCTTTTGCAGAAATATATAATCCGCTGCAGGCAGTAAAAGTCCTGGAGCTCCTGCTCTCCGAATATCCCAATGCCGAACTCTGTATGGTAGGGCCGGTTAAAGATGATTCCTGGAAAGAATGCATTCGATACGCCAAATTGCACCGCCTCCCGGTTCGCTTTCCCGGGAGATTACCAAAAGACGAATGGACGGCTCTCGCTGCCAGCTATGACATCTTTCTCAACACCACCAATATTGACAACACTCCGGTGAGCGTCATTGAAGCCATGGCCTTAAGTCTGCCTGTTGTCTCTACTAATGTGGGCGGACTTCCATATCTTATTTCTGCAGACATAGATGGAATTTTGATGCCACCAAATGATCCCGAACGAATGGCTGCTGCAGTTAAGAACATCCTCAGTGACCCCCAACGTTCCCTGGAAAGAACACGGGCAGCCAGGAAAAAGGTGGAAGCCTTTGACTGGGAAAGAGTGAAGGAGATGTGGAAAAGTATTTTGAGTTATTAATATAAGGAAATCAATAGCTCCAACTTCTTAGGAGAAGGAGGTGCGGATGAGCAGACAGAACCAGACCTCTGAAACAAGTTCAGGGTGACGCGCGTCTCATTCAGCTTCCTTTAGAAGGACAATTCCTTTGGTCTGTTAAAAAGAGGTGATTCCCTCCCTTTAGGGCGGGGGAAAGGAATCACCGGCATGGCGATAGGATTTCTACTCTCGAAACCTCTTCATGATTAGTTGGATTTATAAAAAAGAGGTGGTTCCCGCCCTTTAGGGCGCGGGGGAAAGGAATCACCGGCATGGCGAAAGGATTACTCATTTAAACTTTTTATTAGCCCCATTCACGGTTAGTGGGTAAACACCGAAATCTTGAATCCATGCCCACCCCGCCCTGCGGGCACCCCTCCGGAGGAGGGGAGGGAAAAATAAAGGTTTAAATTATTGTTATTAAGATTTATAAAGTAGAGGTGATTCCCTCCCTTTAGGGTGGGGAAAAGGAATCACCGGCATGGTAGCTCTTTTAAAACAGGTGATTCCCTCCCTTTAGGGCGGGGGAAAGGAATCACCGGCATGGCGATAAGATTTCTACTCTCGAAGCCTCTTCATGATTAGTTGGATTCATAAAAATGAGGTGATTCCCTCCCTTTAGGGCGGGGGAAAGGAATCACCGGGCTGTTGATGAGGGCGGGGGAAAGGAATCACCGGCATAGCAAAAGCTATCACGGTACTTAACAGGTTCCATAAAATTTTCCGATAGTCGAAAAAAAATTTTGTAGAAGGTTAATATTTATTACTTTAACATCATATTAGGTCCCTCCTCACATGTTTATTTAACCAACCGATAAGCAGCACATGGCAGAGACACATCTTCAGGAAAAAGTTAGTGAGAGCAGGCAATCCTCACTATACTCTTCCCTATCTTTGCGCGGTAAGAATTTTTACATGCCCCGTAATAATCTACATTTTGAGATCTCCGAACGCAAGTTCTTTCTCCGCCTCTTTGATGTCGTGTGGGTTCTTTTTGCGCTCTATGTGGTAGGTATTCTTTTTGGGGTGGATTATTTTCAATTCGAAAGTGGAAACTGGTATTGGAGTGTGGTTCTTGCCACTTACCTGGCATTATTTGCCGGCATTTTCGAACTTTACGACTTACAAAAAGCCAGTAGCTTTACTAAAGTGCTGCAGAATGCAGTACTTGCTACCTCGGTCACCGTCCTTTTCTTCCTTATGACCCCGGTACTTACTCCGGTTCTGCCCGAGAATCGTTTTAAGATCCTTTACCTCTTTCTCACTATTCTATTTACCCTGCTGCTATGGCGGTATTCCTATATTGCCTTGATTTCAACCCCAAGATTCTACCGTCGCGTACTTATTGTGGGTGAACCGCTGGAAGTGGAATTGGTGGCTTCTCACCTGCAGCAGTCCGATCCCAATTATAATATTATTGGTTACGTGAATCCGCAGGAGGGCAATAATATTAACTTCGGAAAAGCCAGTCTTGAAGAATTTCCTTCCAGGGATCTTTGGGAAACTGTCAGGGAGCATTCTGTAGATGAGATCCTTATCTCAAACCTGGGAGCCGAAAAGGTCGGGGAGCTGTATGAAGAGATCTTAAGCCTGTTAAAAAAGGGATTTCCGGTAAAGGATTTTAATGAAGTTTATGAGGATAAGACGAGTAAGATCCCGGTGCAGCATATCGAAAAGAATTTTTATCAATTCTTTCCCCTTAGCCGAAGTAATGACAATAAATTCTATTTGTTTTTTCACCGGTCGGCCGATATTTTAATTTCTGTTGTCGGAATTATTTTTGGTCTACTTTTGTTGCCCTTTGTTTTCTTCGGAAATTTAATTGCCAATAAAGGACAGCTATTTTACAGACAGGAGAGGGTAGGGAAGAATGGAAGACCGTTTACTATTCTGAAGTTCCGCACTATGCGTTGTGATGCTGAAGTTAATGGTGCGGTTTGGGCTACTAAGAATGATGTGCGTATTACAAGCTTCGGGAAATTTCTCCGTCGCACCCGGATGGATGAATTTCCGCAGTTCTATAATATTCTAAAAGGAGAAATGAGCCTTATTGGTCCCCGTCCAGAACGCCCTGTCTTTGTACAGGAATTATCTGAATTAATACCGTTTTACGATACCCGCCACTTCGTTAAACCCGGACTCACCGGCTGGGCCCAGGTTATGTGCGATTACGCCGATAGTCACGCCGACAGTCTGGAAAAGCTGCAGTATGATCTTTACTATATTAAACATCGGAATATTTTTCTCGATATCACAATTCTTACCAAGACACTGAGTACTGTTATTTTCTTTAGAGGACAGTAGTCTTAAGGGGGCAGTTGGCAGTTTTTCAGTATGCAGTTGGCAGTGTGGTAGTAGGCAGTAAGTGATCAGTGCTCAGTGTTCAGCTTGTAATCCCAAATGTCATTTCGAAGTAGCTTTTTTCGCGACTGAGAAATCTGCTTCTGGGGCAATGAGAATTTTTCTTAAACCATAAGATCTCTCGTTGCCTCCTTTTTCTGGGAAATTGAACGTTTTAGTAAGCAGTTGACAGTGTTCTGGTAGGCAGTCTTAAGTAAGCAGTTAGCAGTGTTCTGGTAGGCAGTAAGTATTCAGTGATCAGTGCTCGGAGGTCAAGCTTATAATCACAAATGTCATTTCGAAGAAGCTTTTTTCGCGACTGAGAAATCTGCCTCCGGGAAACCAGAATTTTTCTTAAGATCTCTCGTCGCCTCCTCTTTTTGGCGAAATAGAACGCTCAGTCGGGATGACATTCCGTGACGATGGGGCGGATTAGTAACTTATGATAACATGCTGAGAAAAAGTCTTGGTTCTTGTCTCTTGCTTCCAAAGAAACTGACCACCGCCCACTTTTTTCACTTTCTGCTTCGTTTCCACGGCACCATTGCAAAAAGAAATATGAATAAGGCCAGGAATAGGGAAATCCGCGCGATATAATCTCCAAACCGGGCATAAAAGGTAAGGTCGCCGTTAAGGGTAACTTTTCCTCGCAGAGCTCCTTGTTCTTCATAACCCAGGGTGGCGGTAATTTCACCTTTTTCATTAATGAAAGCAGAAATTCCTGTGTTGGCACTACGGGCGATGGACCTGCGGTTTTCAATAGCCCGCAACCTGGCGTAGCTTAAGTGCTGCTTGTGTCCCTGAGTGTTGCCCCACCATGCATCATTGGTAATAATAGCAAGAAAATCTGCCCCTTCATTTACATAGCCCGTGACGAAATCTCCGTAAACCGATTCATAACAAATGATAGGCCCCACTTCTTCAGTAGAAGTTGCCTTAAATGTCCCCCTCTTTTTTTGGGTGGTTTTCATGGCCACTGTGCCGCCAAGATCGATCATGACATTCCCCAGTATAGGTTTTAAAACTTCCTGGTAAGGAAAATTTTCAACGCCTACCACCAACTTGGATTTGTGATAGAAGTGAACAGAATCATTGGCAGAGATCATAAAAGCCGAATTATAATCATCATACCAGTCATTTGGTCCCAATTGATTACTTTGACCTCTCACCCTGTTAGGATCACTAAAACGATCATACATGGAGATCCCACTTAAAAATGAGATCTCAGGATGCCTGTTGACGAATTGAGTGGAAAAGAAGTTGGCTTCAGAATCTTCGAAGCGATTCAATATGGTTCCGTCGGCAAAAACTGTTTCGGGAGCAACCACGATACTGGTCTGGGGGGTAATACTTTCTTCAGCAAGCCTTGTAAGCAGCTCTCCAATACGCTTATCATTGGTGTTGTATTTTTCGGTATATGGATTAACGTTGGGCTGCAGCACTACTGCCTCCAGAGTTTGTTCACTCTCCTCATAATTCCACAGAATAAAGTAGGAAACTGCTATAGGAATAAGAATAAGTAGCCCTGTTTTCACCAGGCCCCGGTAAAGTATTTCCTTAGCCTTATGCCGGCGATACAGCAAAATCATTTTTAAAAAGGCAATATTTGTGAGCAGTATCCAAAGGGTTCCTCCAAAGGTGCCGGTGAATTCATACCATTGGATCCAGTGTGGGAATTCTGAAAAACCATTCCCCAGGTTTAGCCATGGCCATGAAAATTCCCAGTTGAGGTGCAGATATTCAAAAGCCATCCAAATACTTATAAAAAATGAGGAAGAGGCTTTAAAATTTACTCTTTTTGCCACTACGTGAAATACCAGAAAAACCAGGGACATGAGCAGGGAGTTCACTGTAATAGCGAATACTCCGCCAAACGGGGTGGAGAAATAAAGCCAGTAAGTGGTGATCAAATTCCAGATGAAAAAGCTGAGGTAGGAGAGTCCAAGGATCTTCCATTTACGATTATGGGCCTGCTCGATCCTAATCTTGTGTTCTGTGTAAAGCAAAGGCACAAAAGCAAAGAACAACAGTAACGGAAAACCATAAGTAGGCCACGCGAGTGCCAGTAAAATTCCGGAAAGTAATGCGTAAAGGAAGTGTTTCATAGTATCTGGATGCTAAGGTATAAAAACTATGGATTTGAACTACCTCTGTCCTTTTCAAAATGTCAAATCGAAGGAGCTTTTTCAGCGACTGAAGATTCTGCTTCTCCTTTCGAGTCATTTCGAAGGAGCTTTTACGGCGACTGAGAAATCAGCCACTTGAGAAGAGGAAACATTGTTTTATAAAGAAGCAAATTACTCTCATTGATGAGATCTCTCGTCGATTTCTTCCCTTCCGGTCAGAAACCTCTGGCGAGATGACTATAAATATTGTCATTTCGAAGGAGCTTTTTACGGCGACTGAGAAATCTGCCACTTGGGAAGAGAATATACTTTTATTGGGAAGAAACATTTTACTCTTATTCATGAGATCTCTAGTCGATTTCTTCCCTTTCGGTCAGAAAATTCTGTCGAGATGACTATAAATAGTGTCATTTCGGAGGAGCTTTTTTGCGACTGAGAAATCTGCCACTTGAAATGAGAATATACTTTTTTTGGAAAGAAACATTTTACTCTTATTCATGAGATCTCTCGTCGATTTCTTCCCTTTCGGTCAGAAACCTCTGTCGAGATGACTATAAATATTGTCATTTCGAAGGAGCTTTTTTAGTGACTGAGAAATCTGCCACTTGAGAAGAGGAAACACTGTTTTATAAAGAAGCAAATTACTCTCATTGATGAGATCTCTCGTCGATTTCTTCCCTTTCGGTCAGAAACCTCTGTCGAGATGACTATAAATAGTGTCATTTCGAAGGAGCTTTTTTAGCGACTGAGAAATCTGCTTCTTGAGAAGGGAATATACCTTTTTTGGAAAGAAACATTTTACTCTTATTCATGAGATCTCTCGTCGATTTCTTCCCTTCCGGTCAGAAACCTCTGTCGAGATGACTATAAATAGTAGTCATTTCGAAGGAGCTTTTTTGCAACTGAGAAATCTGCCACTTGGGAAGAGAATATACTTTTATTGGGAAGAAACATTTTACTCTTATTCATGAGATCTCTCGTCGCTTCCTCTCCTCCGAAAGAAACCTCTGTCGAGATGACTGCCGCAATTATTTGTAGTAGTCATTTCAAAGGAGCTTTTTTAGCGACTGAGAAATCTGCCTCTTGTAATAAGTATTGTTTAAAAAACATCCCAATTCAAAAATTGCCATTCAGGATTAAAGTTGTTGATTAATTTCTCCTTCTTTTCCCTTCTCCATTTTTTGATCTCTTTCTCTCTATTTATTGCTTGTGTAGGATTTTCAAAACCTTCATAATACACCAGATAGTAGCAACTGTATTTACCTGCAAAAGATTTTCGGGAATGTTCACTGTCGAAATGATGCTGAGCCAGCCTTTTTTGAATGTTATTAGTAACACCGATATAAAGGGTTGTTTTATTCTTGTTGGTGACTATGTAAAGAAAATAATTGTACAGCATCATTCTAAAGTAAGAAAAAAAGTATATTGAGTAGTAGCCTTTTTCAGCGACTGAAGATTCTGCTTCTTCTTTCGAGTCATTTCGAAGTAGCTTTTTTGTGACTGAGAAATCTGCCTCTTGAAATGGAAAAATATTCTATTATAAAGGAGCAAATTATTTTCATTCATGAGATCTCTCGTCGATTTCTTCCCTTCTGGTCAGAAACCTCTGTCGAGTTGACAATCAGGAAAGTTGGCGCGGATTTATAATCCGTGACAAGTACTAAAAAAATTCTTGTCTCCTGAATCTTTCCTTTTGCCCTATTTTTTAACCTTAACCCGCAACCCGCAACCCGCAACCACTAACCCGCAACCACTAACCCGCGACGTGCAACCGGAAATTTTCCTATTTTTACACAAAACCAACCAATATGAGCCTAGCTAAACATGTCCCGAATGCCATTACTTTAATCAACCTGTTAAGTGGTAGCATAGGAGCCATATTTGCGGTGCAGGGTGATCTGGTCATGGCTGCGATCTTCGTAGCACTGGGGATCTTTTTTGATTTTTTTGACGGACTGGCCGCACGCGCCCTCAATGTGAAATCTGAACTTGGTCTCCAGCTTGATTCCCTCGCCGATATGGTCACCAGCGGTCTCGTGCCTGGTATTGTTATGTACCAGCTTTTTAGGCAGGCACTCCCGGGATCAGCTGTTCAACCTAAAGACTGGACCACGGGACAGGACGTACTGGAATGGAACCTTCCTGTTCTTGCCTTGTTTGGATTGCTGGTTACTCTTGCTTCAGGCTATCGCCTGGCAAAGTTCAATATTGACGAGCGGCAAACAGATTCTTTCATTGGTTTGCCTACCCCGGCGAATGCCTTGCTAATATTAAGTCTGCCGCTGATCCTTATTTTTCAGCCGCAGCCTTTGCTTGTAGATATCATCCTTAATCCCTGGTTCCTTGCTGCACTTACTTTGTTCAGTTGTTTTATGCTGAATGCAGAGATTCCTTTGTTCGCATTGAAATTCAGCAGCTGGGGTTTTGCAGAAAACAAGGTCCGTTACCTGTTCCTTATCTTCTGTGTTATTCTGCTCATCTTTCTTCAATTCGCTGCAATACCTTTGATCATCATTAGTTATGTAATTGTCTCCATGATCACGAATAAGAGTAGTGGAGAGGCGGCAGTCGAAACCCGGTAGAGCGTAGCTTTTGCGTAGGGAAGAATCTCTTGTTTACTGAAGAGATTCCTCCTGCGTCGGAATGATATTCGGGTTCCTCTGTCATTCAGAGCGAAGCGTTTGGGGAGCGAAGAATCTCTTGTTTACTGAAGAGATCCTCTTGCGTCGGAATGACATTCGGGTTCCTCTGTCATTCAGAGCGTAGCTTTTGCGGAGCGAAGAATCTCTCGTTTACCGAAGAGATTCCTCGTTCCTCGGAATGACATTCGGGTTCCTCTGTCATTCAGAGCGAAGCGTTTGCGGAGCGAAGAATCTCTTGTTTTCCTGAAGAGATTCCTCGTTCCTCGGAATGACATTCGGATTCATCTGTAATTCAGAGCGCAGCTTTTGCACAGCGAAGAATCTCTTGTTTACTGAAGAAATTCCTCCTGCGCGGGAATGACATTCGGGTTCCTCTGTCATTCAGAGCGCAGCTTTTGCGGAGCGAAGAAACTCTCGTTTTCTTGAAGATATTCCTCCTGCGTCGGAATGACATTCGGGTTCCTCTGTCATTCAGAGTGTAGCTTTTGCGGAGCGAAGAATCTCTTGTTTACTGAAGAGATTCCTCCTGCGTCGGAATGACAATCAATTCATCCTGTCATTCAGAGCGCAGCTTTTGCGGAGCGAAGAATCTCTTGTTTACTGAAGAGATCTTCTTGCGTCGGAATGACATTCGAATTCATCTGTCATTCAGAGCGAAGCTTTTGCGTAGCGAAGAATCTCTTTTTTACTCCAGAGATTCCTCCTGCGTCGGAATGACAATCGGATTCATGGGAATCCTTACTGAAAAAGTTTTTTCTTCCTCAATTCGAAATTTTGTCCCAGGTAAACCTTCCTTACCATTTCGTCTTCGGCAAGTTCCTCGGGGATTCCGGCCTTAAGAATGCGCCCCTCAAACATAAGGTAAGTGCGATCTGTAATAGCCAAAGTTTCCTGAACATTGTGATCGGTAATAAGGATCCCGATGTTTTTATTTTTCAGTTGGGCGACAATCCGCTGAATATCTTCCACGGCCACAGGGTCAACTCCAGCAAATGGTTCATCCAGAAGAATAAAATTTGGATCTGTAGCCAGGGCACGGGCTATTTCAGTACGCCGGCGCTCTCCCCCGCTTAAAAGATCTCCACGGCTTTTGCGGATGTGTCCCAGACCGAATTCTTCTATAAGGGATTCCATCTTCATTTTACGTTCCTTTTTGGAGAGCTTTGTAAGCTCCAGAACGCTCATTATATTGTCTTCTATACTAAGCTTTCTAAAAACCGAAGCTTCCTGGGCCAGATATCCAATTCCATACTGCGCACGTTTGTACATTGGGAATTTGGTAATGTTTTCCCTGTCAAGAAAGATCCTTCCGCCATTTGGTTTGATCAATCCTACGATCATATAGAAAGAAGTGGTTTTTCCGGCTCCGTTGGGACCTAGCAGTCCCACAATCTCCCCCTGATTTACTTCCAGGGATATGCCTTTTACAACTTCACGACCTTTATAGGATTTTACAAGACTTTCGGCGTATAACTTCATTTTTAAGATGTTAGTAGTGAGATATGAGAATTGAGATGTGCAATTATCGTGCAATTCCTAAAGATAAAAAGTTTGAAGGTCTTATAACTAATCTGGAAAGAGTTTAGTTAAGACCTTCTTCGTTAATCCTTAGTCCTTAAGCATTATTCATTTCTAAAGCTTCCCAAAACTCATACGCCCTGCGAAGATGTGGGATCACAATAGTTCCTCCCACCAAAGTAGCTATACTTAGTGCTTCCATTACTTCTTCCTTTGAAAGTCCTTCTTTATAGCTGGTTTCAAGGTGATACTTAATGCAGTCATCACAACGTAAAACGGCTGAGGCTACTAAACCAAGTAGCTCCTTAGTCTTCACATCCAACGCCCCTGCAGTAAATGCATTAGTGTCGAGGTTAAAAATACGTTTTATGATCTTGTTGTTATCGCCAAGGATCTTGTCATTCATCTTCTGGCGATATTCATTGAATTCTTCTACCTGGTTTTTCATTGCTTTTGTTTTCTTAATTTTCGATTTTCCTTCCTTATAACTATCCGCGAGATCACAATACTCACCTCATATAACACAAGCACCGGAATAGCTACAATGATCTGACTCAAAATATCGGGCGGGGTAATAATAGCCGCAAGAATTAGTACTATCACCAAAGCGAACTTCCTGTACTTCCGAAGAAACTCAGGTGTTACCAATCCAATTTTTGTAAGGAAATATATTATAATAGGTAATTCGAATATGATTCCGCAGGCTACCACCGAGGAACGTACCAGGCTTATATAACTTCCAATGTCAAATTCGTTCAATACCACTTCACTTACCTGGTATTTTCCGAGGAAATTAATAGAAAGTGGTGTCACTAGGTAATATCCAAAAAGTACTCCCAGGAAGAACAGGATGGAAGAAATGAAAATAAAGCCTCTCGATGTATTTCTTTCGTTGGCATACATAGCGGGAGAGATAAATTTCCAGAATTCATAGATGATATAAGGGAAAGCAATTATGAAACCTGCTGTAATGGAGGTCCAAACGTGTGCAGAGAATTGCCCACCCATGGTTCTGGACTGTATGGTGAAAGGCATATCATCAAAACAGAACCCGCCTTCCAGGCCTACAAATGTAGAAAGGCGACAAAGTATGTCATATGTGAAAAAATCGGCCTTGGTGGGGCCGAATAACAAAGTATCGAAAATGAAACCTTTAGCTAAAAAAGCTGCACTTCCTGCTACTACTACTGCCAGGGATGCCCTAATGAGGTGCCAGCGCAAATCCTCAAGGTGATCCAAAAATGACATTTCATCGGCAGATTTTTCTACTTTCGCCATTAAATGATTCCTTCTCTTATTAGGTTGTGTAAGTGTACCACGCCGTAATATTTACCGTCTTTTACAGCCAGTAATTGTGAGATCTTATTTTCTTCGAGCATATCCATTGCATCTACAGCCATTGCATCAAACTCAATGGTTTTGGGATTAGGGCTAAGAATGTCCCTGGCCGTTAAACCTGAAATGTCAATGCTTTTTTGGAGCATACGTCGTATATCACCATCTGTCACAATTCCCAGAATTTTTTCATTTTCGAGCACCGCAGTTACCCCCAGCATTTTTTCGGAGATCTCTACGATCACCTGTGGAATAGGAGTATCTGGGGCTACCCATGGTTTCTGATTTTGGTCGGCTATATCACTAACTCTTAGGTATAATTTTTTACCCAATGCTCCTCCCGGATGGTATTTTGCGAAATCCTGGCTTGAAAAGCCCCGCAAGTCGAGCAGGCAAACAGCCAGGGCGTCACCAATAACAAGTTGGGCAGTGGTGCTGGTGGTAGGGGCGAGGTTATTAGGACAGGCTTCCTTTTCTACAAAGGAATTGAGAATATAATCGGCCTGTTTTCCCAAAAAGGAATCTGTACTTCCGGTGATGGCGATAAGGGTATTTCCGAAATTCTTGATTAGAGGCACTAATACTTTGATTTCGGGAGTATTTCCGCTTTTTGAAATACAAATCACCACATCGTCCTGTAAAATAGTGCCCAGGTCCCCGTGAATAGCATCGGCAGCATGCATGAATACTGCAGGAGTACCGGTAGAATTCAGGGTGGCGACAATTTTAGTGGCGATCACAGCACTTTTTCCAATTCCGGTAATGATGACTCTACCACTGGATTTGTACACCGCCTGTACGGCTTCAGCAAAATTATGGTCTAATAATTGCTCTAATTTCGCTATAGCTTTGGCTTCAGTTAAAATGGTTTCTCTTGCTACAGAGAGTATTTTTTCTTGAGGTGTCAAATTTGTAGAGTTAGAAGATTGTATGGAGTAAAGAAAAATGTATCTTTATTTTGTGCAAATGTATGTAAAATTGTAACACAATTGAATGACTTCGCAGGAAATCGATTTACACGAACAGCTTAAGAAATACTTTGGTTTTAGCCAGTTTAAGGGCCTTCAGGAGGAGGTAATAAAGAGTATAGTTAATGATCATAATACCTTTGTGGTAATGCCCACAGGAGGTGGAAAATCTCTTTGTTATCAATTACCGGCGCTTATAAAAGAAGGAACTGCAATTGTTGTCTCCCCCTTGATCGCTTTGATGAAGAACCAGGTGGATGCAATTCGTGGAATTTCTTCTGAACACGGCATTGCTCATGTGCTAAACTCCAGCTTAAACAAGACTGAAGTGAAGCAGGTGAAGGAAGATATCACCAATGGAATTACCAAGCTTCTTTATGTTGCGCCCGAATCTCTTACCAAAGAAGAGAATGTCGAGTTTTTACGCAGCGTAAAAATATCTTTTATGGCCATAGATGAAGCTCACTGTATTAGTGAGTGGGGACATGATTTTAGGCCGGAATACAGAAACCTGAGGCATATTGTCAAACGAATTGGAGATGATATCCCTATCATTGGCCTAACGGCGACAGCTACTCCCAAGGTGCAGGAAGATATACTGAAAAACCTTGCTATTACAGATGCCCGCACTTTCAAGGCTTCCTTTAACCGTCCAAACTTATATTATGAAATACGGCCTAAGACCAAAAATGTGGATGCCGATATCATAAGGTTTGTTAAGCAGAACCAGGGAAAATCGGGTATTATTTACTGTCTTAGCAGGAAACGGGTGGAGGAGCTCGCTCAAACTTTGCAGGTGAATGGAATATCAGCTGTCCCATATCATGCCGGTCTTGATGCCAAGACCCGTTCCCGTCACCAGGACATGTTCCTTATGGAGGAAGTAGACGTTGTAGTGGCGACTATCGCCTTTGGAATGGGAATTGACAAGCCCGATGTGCGGTTTGTGATCCACCACGATATTCCCAAAAGTATAGAAAGTTATTATCAGGAAACAGGTCGAGCAGGAAGAGATGGAGGCGAAGGCCATTGTCTCGCGTTCTACGCCTATAAAGATATTGAGAAGCTGGAGAAATTTATGAGTGGTAAGCCGGTCGCCGAGCAGGAGATTGGCCAGGCACTCCTTCAGGAAGTGGTGGCCTTCGCTGAAACTTCTGTTTCCAGGAGAAAATTTATCCTGCACTACTTTGGAGAGGACTTCGATGAAAAAACCGGCGAAGGAGCCGATATGGATGATAACGTACGGAATCCCAAGAAGCAACATGAGGCAAAAGAAGAAGTAGTATTGTTGTTGCGAACAATTAAGGAAACCAAACAGTTATATAAGTCCAAGGATGTGGTGAACACCTTAGTAGGTAAATCTAATGCCATGATCAAGTCTCACCGTACAGATGAGCATGAACTCTTTGGGAAAGGTGCCGACAAAGATTCCAAGTATTGGATGGCTTTGTTACGACAGGTACTGGTAGGAGGATTTCTGCGGAAAGATATTGAAACTTACGGAGTTGTGAAGCTTACCGATAAAGGGGAGAAATTCCTGAAAAAGCCGGATTCTTTCATGATGACCGAAGATCACATCTATGAAATGGGCGGCAACGACGGAATAGTTACTGCAGCCAAATCGGGCGGTGGTACCGATGAAAGACTTCTAAAGATGCTTAAGGATCTGCGTAAAAAGATCGCTAAGGATCTTGGGCTTGCAACCCATCTTATTTTTCAGGATCCTTCTCTGGAAGACATGGCCCTGAAGTATCCTGTTTCTCTTGAGGAACTTGGAAATATTCATGGAGTAGGGGAAGGAAAAAAATCCAAACCTTACAGTAAGAAATTTGTAGAACTTATCTCCAATTACGTCGAGGAAAATGATATAACGCGTCCCGATGATCTGGTTGTGAAAACTACCGGTGCCAACAGTGGCCTTAAGTTATATATCATTCAGAATGTAGATCGTAAACTGCCGCTAGACGATATCGCCTCTGCAAAAGGCATGGAAATGACCGCATTTATTAAAGAAATGGAAGCCATTGTCTACAGCGGTACCAAGCTGAACATCAACTATTGGATTGATGAGATCCTGGATGAAGATCAGCAGGAAGAGATACATGATTATTTTCTCGATGCCCAAACCGATAAGATCGAAGATGCTCTCGAGGAATTCGAAGGTGATTATGATGAAGAAGAATTACGGTTATACAGAATCAAATTTATTAGTGAAGTAGCGAATTAAAGAAGAGATCAATAATTTGAATTTACAGCCGGAACGAGAGTTTCGGCTTTTTTTGTCTTCTGTCATTCAGAGCGCAGCTTTTGAGCAGCGAAGAACTCTCGTTGTCCATAAGAGATTCCTCCTGCCGTCGGAATGAAAAACGAAATCTTATGTTATTCAGAGCGCAGCTTTGGCGTAGCGAAGAATCTTTTGTTTTCCACCAGAGATTCCTCGTTCCTCGGAATGACAATTGAAATGCTTTGTCATTAAGAGCGCAGCTTTTGCGCAGCGAAGAATCTTTTGTTTTCCATAAGAGATTCCTCCTGCCGTCGGAATGACAACGGAAGTGGAATGTCATTCAAAGCGCAGCTTTAGCACAGCGAAGAATTTATATTAAACCGTATATTTTTTGGAAAATCAATATAATGCAAAATTTTTCCTTAACATTCTGCCAATTCTGCTTCTTTCCATAGACAATAATTAAGAAACTTTATTCATTTCTTTATCTTTGCACCTTAAATCAAAAAACAAATTATGGAACCAGGATTATATGGCATTTTTCATACCTCAAAGGGAAATATACTTGTCAAACTTGAATATACTAGAACTCCAGG
Source organism: Salinimicrobium sp. TH3 (assembly GCF_026676115.1). Taxonomy (GTDB): domain Bacteria; phylum Bacteroidota; class Bacteroidia; order Flavobacteriales; family Flavobacteriaceae; genus Salinimicrobium. Next base: position 144,869 of record NZ_JAPONB010000007.1, read on the forward strand.
TACTGTGGGGAATTTTGTAGGCCTCGCAGAGGGAAACCTGGAAAATGAAGCTAAGCCACAGGGAAAACCTTACTACGACGGACTTAAATTTCACCGTGTAATCCCGGACTTTATGGTTCAGGGAGGAGATCCTAAGGGAACCGGTGTAGGTGGACCGGGATATCAATTCGAAGACGAGATCCACCCCGATCTTAAACACGACCGTCCTGGAATTTTATCTATGGCCAATGCCGGTCCGGGTACAAATGGGAGTCAGTTTTTTATAACGCATACTGCAACTCCCTGGCTGGATGGGAAACATACAGTTTTTGGGCACGTGATTGAAGGTCAGGAAGTAGTTGATAAGATCCAGCAGGGCGATAAAATTGAAAAACTGGAAATCGTTCGTGAGGGAGAGGAAGCTAAAAATTTTAATGCAGTAGAGACTTTCCGGCAGTTCAACGGAGCAAAAGCTGAGCGTGAAGCAGCAGCCAAAAAACAGCAGGAGGAAATGATTGGTGAACTTGCTCAGGGTTTTGAAAAAACCGATAGCGGATTGCGATATAAAATGATCTCTGAAGGAAACGGTAAGAAAGCTGAGAAAGGACAAACTGTATCTGTTCACTATAAGGGAATGTTACCAGACGGTACGGTTTTCGATTCTTCCTATAAAAGAAAACAACCTATTGAATTTCCTCTGGGGAAAGGTCATGTGATAGAAGGTTGGGATGAAGGTATCCAGTTGCTTAAGGAAGGGGATAAGGCAAGATTTGTCATTCCATCCAATCTGGCATACGGTTCCCGTGGTGCCGGGGGAGTGATCCCTCCAGATGCTACCCTTGTATTTGATGTAGAGCTTGTAAAAGTGAAGTAAATACTTCAATTCAATTATGATAAGAAACCTCAGTATCCTAATGGAAGCTGAGGTTTTTTTAGTCATTAGCCATTGGTCCTTAAACCTTAAACCTTAAACTTTCTTAGTCCGGTTGAGGGGTCATTCTCAAATAGGATTTAACTTCTTTAAAACCTTTAGGAAATAATTTTTCAGCCTCCTCATTACTTACAGATGGACTTATCACCACGTCCTCTCCCGACTTCCAGTTGGCGGGTGTTGCAACTTTCTTATAGGCGGTAAGCTGCAAAGAATCTATTACCCGTAACAGCTCTTCAAAATTTCTTCCGGTGCTCGCGGGATAGGTGATCATAAGTTTGATGGTTTTATCGGGCCCAATGACGTACACAGATCTTACAGTTAGAGTATCATCTGCATTAGGGTGGATCATATCATAAAGATCGGACACCTTTCTGTCTTCATCGGCAATAATGGGGAAATTTACCGTAGTGTGTTGAGTTTCATTGATATCTTTAATCCAGTCTTTATGCGATTCCACGCCATCTACACTTAGGGCCATCACCTTCACATTCCGCTTTTCAAATTCATCCTTGTATTTGGCTGCCGCGCCGAGTTCGGTGGTGCAAACCGGGGTGTAATCTGCCGGATGGGAAAATAATATTCCCCAGCTATCCCCCAGGAAATCGTAAAAGTTGATTTTTCCCTGAGAGGTTTCGGCATCAAAGTTTGGGGCTTTGTCTCCAAGTCGTAATGTACTCATGATTAAAAGAATTTAAGAGTGAATAAACACTATAAATTTACTGAATATTAAATGCTTGGAAACGGCCCGCAGTTAAATCTGAGTTAATCTTTTTAGATATGAGACATTAGATCTGAGACTTGAGATACTGCTAGTTTCCAATAATAAATTAGAGATTTTAAACCTTAATCCTTAGGCATTAATTTTTTGGAGTGTATTTCCATTTAATAGAACATCCCACACTTGGCTTTTGAGGACCCGGTACAGGACGGCTGCCAAGCAAAGCGTCAAGAGCTTCCCTTAATTCCCTGCCGTTTATGGAATGACCGTTCCCCGGGCGGGAGCTGTCAAGTTGCCCGTGGTATACCAGCTTTTGTTGCCCGTCAAAAAGGTAGAAATCTGGGGTGCATTCTGCTTTATAATTTCGGGCTACCTCCTGCGTGCGGTCATAGAGGTAAGGGAAGGTGAAGTTGTGCTTTCGGGCAAATTTCCACATAAGATCGGGATGATCTTCAGGAACTTTTTCCACATCATTACTGCTTATGGCAACAAAACCGAATCCCAGCACGCGATAATCATTAGCTACACGCACAATTTCATCTACCACATGTTTTACATATGGGCAATGGTTGCAAAGAAACATGATCACAGTGCCCCTTTCTCCTTCTACATCGACCAGTGAATAAAGGTTTGCCGTGACAGCATCGGGTAATTCGAAATCTATTATTTCAGTTCCCAGCGGGAGCGTATTAGAAGCAGTTTCAGCCATTTTTTTAATTCATTTCCGCCTTGAAAATACAAATTTCCTGCGGAATATTCTCAGAATTACTATCTTGGTTCGACCATAATAAAATTCTATGCGCACCTTAGACCAATGGTTTTCTGAATATGCTGTAAGTCACCAGAACAAGACCAACCAGCTTATACATTATATCTGCGTACCTGCGATTTTCTTTTCTATTGTGGGCTTATTGATGAGCATTCCGCCGGGGCCTCTAACAGAAATTTTCCCAATGTACATTCCGTTTTTGGAAAATTGGGCAGTGGTAGCCCTCATCCTTGTCTTACTATTTTACATGCGGCTATCTGTTTCCATGGGAATTAAGATCCTTATTTTCGCCGGAATTTGCATCGCAGGGAATTATTTCATTTCCCAGGTCGCCACCCTCTGGCTGGTCTCGCTAATCATTTTTGCAGTTGCATGGGTGGGACAATTCTATGGACACAAGGTGGAGGGGAAAAAACCTTCATTTCTAAAGGATATTCAGTTCCTCCTCATCGGCCCCGCCTGGGTGATCAAGAAGGTGTTCGGATAATGCAAAGTTAGATTTTAGAAGTACGAAGTTAGAAGTGAATCAACATCCCCACCCCGTCCTGCGGGCACCCCTCCCAAAGGCGGGGAGGGAAAAATGAAACAAGGTGGGAAAAACAGCGTAAGAATTTTGAATCCTAAATTTTGAATCTTGAATTAATTCAGATGGCGCGGATTTGCAATCCGTGACAAGGGCAAAGCAATTCAAAAAACAACAAACAACAAACCATGAACCATATCACCTGGAAAGATTTTGAAAAAGTGGAAATGCGGGTTGGTACTATTACCGAAGTTTCAGATTTTCCTGAAGCCCGCACTCCCGCTTATCAGCTCAGGATCGATTTTGGTCCTGAGATAGGGATCCTCAAATCTTCAGCGCAGATCACAAAAAGATACTCGAAGGAAGACCTGGAGGGAAGACAGATCATTGCTGTGGTAAATTTTCCGAAAAAACAGATCGCGAATTTCATGAGCGAATGCCTGGTGCTGGGATCTGTAGGTGATGAAAATGACATTGTACTAATCCAGCCGGGGTTCAAAGTTGAAAACGGGTTGAGAGTAGGCTAGTTTCATTTCAGTTTTTTAACTTTGCAGCGTGAAAATTTTAGCTGTCTTCATTTCTCTCCTGGTAATCGTTTTAAACGGTATTCCGTGCTGTGCAGATGACTGCAGCGATGAAATTGTTTCTGAACAACAGGAATCCAAAACCCACAACAGTGAACTTTGTTCTCCCTTTTTAAACTGCGGTACCTGTAATGCAGTCGTGCTTCAGGAAGAGCCCTCAGAAATGCCATTTTCAGAACCCGTGCTGGGTAGAGAGTATATCGAGGCAGAGGAAGGATTGATTTCAGAATTTACTTTCCGCATCTGGCAGCCCCCAAAGAACAGCTGAACAACTTCGCAGGGAATTCTTCCCAAAGCTATTTTTTCAAATCCAATTTAATATAATGACACAAAAGATATTTTTGTTGCTGGCCCTTTGTTTTTTTGGCCTGGCAGCAAACGCACAGAACGTGCTTAAAATTAAAGTAATAGACGCCGAGACAGATCAACCTCTTTATGGCGCCAATGCTTCCATAGCAGGTACTACTATTGGTGCTACTGCAAATGAAGAAGGGGTGATCACCCTTGAAAATATTCCCAATGGGATTCAAATAATCAGGATAAGTTATGTGGGCTTTGCCACCCAGGAGCTCAGCATGGACTTTCCTCTTGCTGAAGAGAAATTTATCACAATAGAACTTGCTCCCGAAGGAGAGCACATGGAAGAGGTGATCATCTCTGCCACCCGTTCCCGCCGTACCATTGCCGATCTGCCTACCCGCGTTGAGGTGATCTCGGGCGAGGAACTGGGCGAAAAAGGCAACATGAAACCGGGAGATATCCGTATGTTGCTGAATGAAACCACCGGGATCCAAACCCAACAGACTTCGGCGACATCTTATAACTCCAGTATCCGTATTCAGGGGCTGGATGGGAAATACACCCAGCTGCTCAAGGATGGTTATCCATTGTACTCTGGCTTTTCCGGAGGATTGAGTTTACTGCAAATCGTACCGCTTGACCTGCAACAGGTGGAGGTGGTGAAAGGTGCTTCTTCTACACTTTATGGTGGGGGAGCCATCGCCGGACTCGTGAACCTGGTTTCCAAAACTCCGGGAGAGGAGCGGGAGATCAATTTCCTGCTTAACGGAACTTCAGCCCTGGGCCTAGATGTTAGCGGATTTTATTCTGATACCTTCGGAAAGTTTGGAACGACCCTTTTTGCTTCCTACAATTACAGCGACCCCTATGATCCTGCCGATATCGGCCTTACTGCCATTCCTGAAGTAAATCGTGTGACCGTGAATCCGAAGTTGTTTTATTACCCTTCTGAAAATGCCACTTTAGAGCTGGGAGTGAATACGGTCATTGAAGAAAGAACAGGCGGGAATATTGCCTTTTTGGAAGGTGAGGAAGTCGCAGATCCTTATTTTGAAAGGAACAACACGGAAAGGATCACTACCCGCGCGGGTTATACCGAGCTTTATGAGAACGGAAGTTCTTTGATGATAAAGAACAGCTTTAGCTTTTTCGAGCGGAAGATCGAGATCCCCGATTTCACTTTTTCGGGAGATCAGCTGGCTTCTTTCAGCGAGATCACCTACAATTTTGGTGATGTTGACCTGGAGTGGGTGGCTGGATTGAACCTCGTATCCGATAAGTTTACTCAAGATCCTACAGGAACTTCCGAAGTGGTGGATTACAACCACATCACCTATGGAGCTTTCCTTCAGAACAACTGGCGTATCTCCAATATGTTCAGCCTGGAAAGTGGATTACGTACAGATTACCAGAACGAGTACGGTTGGTTTGTGCTACCAAGACTTTCTGGATTGATCGAATTTTCTGATGCCTGGACGATGAGAGTCGGCGGCGGACTCGGTTATAAAACTCCGACCATCTTTACTGAAGATGCTGAAAGAATTCAGTTTCAAAATGTGATGCCAATAGATGTTTCTGAAACTGAAGCCGAACGCTCCCTTGGAGCAAACTTTGATATTAACTACCGTACCGACCTTTTCGAGGTGATAGACTTTAGCGTTAACACACTATTTTTCTATACCAGAGTTAATGATCCTATTATGCTGACAGCAGCATTTTCAAATGGATTTAATTCGCATTATGTTTATGACCAACCTGATGGTTATCTGGATACCCAGGGAGTGGAAGCGAATTTCCGGTTCAAGTATGGAAACTTTAAACTCTTTACAGGTTATACCCTGGCCGATGTGAATGAACATTACAATGGTGAAACCTATGAAGCTCCCCTTGTGGCGCAGCACCGTCTAAATAATGTATTGGTTTATGAAATTCATGAGAAGCTGGTGATAGGACTGGAAGGTTATTATTTTGGAGAGCAAAAGCTTGAAGGAGGCATGACCGGACAGGATTACTGGATCTTTGGGTTGATGACCGAAAAGAAATGGGATAATTTCTCTTTATTTCTAAACTTCGAGAACTTTACCGATACCCGTCAAACCCGATTTGATGATATTTATACCGGTTCAATTTCAGATCCGCAGTTCCGCGATATCTATGCACCCGTTGATGGATTTGTTATTAATGGTGGGATAAAGATCAATCTCTAATTGTTGCAGGTTGCCGGTTGCCTGTTGCGGGTTGCCTGTTGCGGGTTGCCGGTCGCCGGTTGCCTGTTGCCTGTTGCGGGTTGCCTGTTGCCTGTTGCGGGTTGCCGGTTTGAAGCCGTTGAAAAAGTGGGCAAGAATTACTGATTCTGCTGATTTATTTTAGGACAGCAGGGAAAGTTGGGCTGAAGCCATGAGAGCGGTACATTGGTAACCACTGACTGGAGCCGGTGGCTAGTCAACAATGATTTTGGTGAGAACCTGAATGCCTCCGGCTTTTGCCGGAGGATTTTGAATAGAATATTAGATCCGGGCTTTAGCCCAATGTATTTACATTCAAAAAAGTCTAATTCTAAAATTGTACTTCTAACTTTACAGATATGGAAAATGGAAAATATAAAAAGAGACTTCATTACGCGCTCATCCTCAGTTTCATTACTATTGGCTACAATTTGATAGAGGGAGTAGTTTCTACCTTTTTTGGAGCCAGTGATGACACGCTTGCACTATTCGGATTTGGACTTGATAGTTTTGTGGAAGTGCTTTCGGGCGTAGGAATTGCACATATGATCTACAGGATGAAAAGAAATCCTGTAAAGGAGAGGGATAATTTTGAAATCACTGCCCTTAGAATTACAGGAGCGGCTCTTTATTTACTTACCGCCGGCCTTGTAATCGGAGCTGTGATTGCTATATTCAACAAGTCAGAACCCCAAACTACGCTTGCAGGTATTATCATTGCGGTGCTTTCTATTCTTACCATGTACTTTCTATACAGGGAAAAGATCAAGGTAGGAGAGAAGCTGGAGAGTCAGCCGATCATTTCAGACGCAAAATGCACCAAAACCTGTTTTTACCTGTCTTTTATTTTACTCGCCTCCAGTCTGCTCTATGAGCTTTGGCAAATTCCTTATGTCGATGCCCTGGGTAGCATCGGAATTGCATGGTACGCATGGAAAGAAGGCAAAGAAGCCTTTGAAAATGCGAGATCTAAAAGTCTGAGCTGTAGTAGTGATTGCTGTTGAGTTCCTGTTACCAGTTGCGGGTTGCCTGCTCCAATTGTGGAGATAATTGGGCTAAAGCCCTTGCTCATCAGGATTTCATGAACCACTTCCTTAAGGCAGTGGTAATTCAGGTTTCTTTCCCAAAAGTTGCAACAGAAAATCCCCTCCTCCGGAAGGAGCCTGTCCCGAATTTATTTCGGGATGCCCGCAAGTCGGGCTGGGCGTTGAATATTAAACCGTCAATTGCCTCCGGCTTTAGCGGGAGGTTTACATATTAACAAGGGGAGGGCTTTAGCCCAATAAAAAGGGGTACCAAAAATGCCATTTTTGGTACCCCTTTTATTATCACTGCTTGAGGATCTAGGATCTAAGATCTAAAATCTCAAATCTCATATCTCAAATCTAACTTTACATTTCATCCCCAAAGAAAATTGCATTCATCAACAGCTTATTAGTTCCATACCAAAACGCCCGGAAATTCGTGTTATCTGTGAAGAGGATCACATTACCTTTTCCCATTGAATTGTGCTTGAAAGGGACGGTGCCGGGTAACAGTTCCAAATTCTCTTCGCTAATATAGCCGCTCAATAATGGTTTTTCGGTGTACTGTATAGGATTCTTATAAGAAGTGGAGTCTGCCTCAACAAATAAAGTAGTATCTCTAAAAAGTGCAATTTTATCATCTTTATAACCAAAGTTGATTGGATGAGAACGATCCTGTTTGGCTTCAAAAATTGCTCCCCCAATTCCCTGGGCCCCTCTAAAATCCCGTCGCTGCTCAAAAGTGATGTTTTTAGCCTGTATTTTATTTTCTTTTAATTCCAGGTCAAGAAACTCATTTTTGTCCAGCCAGGTTGCAGCATTTTTATAACCTATTAAAGTTCCGCCATTGCGGACCCATTCCTTCAGTTTTTCTGCATCTTCTTTTTCAAGGATATTGTCGCGGGAATTGGAAAGAATGATATCTGTGTAGCGGCTAAGGTCTGTTCGGGAGAAATTAGAAAGATCGAGCTTAGTGATCTTCATATCATATCGCTGGTCAAAAAGGTGCCAGATCTCACCTGCGTCATAAGGTGTAATTCCTTCCCCAACTATTAATGCAACTTTTTGAGGTTCCAGGGCACGAAACTGGTTACTTCCTAAATTAACTCCGCCTGTGAGTCCGGTATCGGCTGCATAGATCTCCACCTGGGAATGTTTGGAAACTTCCTTTAGAAAATCATAGATCTCTTCAGAATTCATTTTTTGATTCTGGGCCGGGATCAATATGGTTCCGTAGTCGAATTTTTTGTTTCCGGTGTTGAAAGGCTGCATTGCCACTTTTGCCCTTAATCCTTTGTTCAGTATGGTATTGAGAGCTTTCGGAGCTTCATATGGATGCCATTCCATTAGATAAGCATATTCACTTATTTCGGGAAGATCTACTGCGGGTCTTGTAAGACTGTCGATCTTTCTACCGGCAACATCCATTTTTGCTGCGTCTGTGAAATCGAGATTAAAAGACAAGGGGAAGGACCAGGCCGAAATATCGTAGAAAAGACTGTCCTGGAACTCTGTTCTTCTTTCAAACATGGCTTCTACAAGCCGTTGATGTTTTTGCTTTTTTGGGACTACATAGCTGCTACCGGGCTTGAAGGTTTCTCCATCCTGGCTGAATTCCTCCTGCAGTTCGTGGATTTCAACTTTATGTCGTTTTAGAATTTCGGCAAGATGAAATGCAGAAGAAGCATCTTTGTTGCTTCCAAAGACATATGCTCCTTTTTCGGCTTCTTTACGGGCGTTTTGGTAAAAGTTCCGCTGGTAATCCAGGATTTTCACCCTCATCTCTTTTGCTGCCTCGAGGGTGGAAAGCGCCGCAGTGAACTGGTTACGAATGGTGAAAGGAAAAGTGAGGATCCCATTATCGGTTTCCTGGGCATGTCCCCGGGAACTTCCCTGCTCAAAAAGGATCCCGATACTCCCCTGAATATCGGGAAAAGTAGATCCTTTTCCGTAGTAAAAGTCGTCATAATTCTCTTCAGAATAATAAAGCGAACCAATGCCATCTAAAGCCGCAGCGTGATAGGTCCCGATTTCCCGGGTCAACTCCTGGTTAAGATCTGGAGTTAAAGGATGCGTTCTCGAAGGAATTCCCGGCTGAAAGAAGAAAGTGGAATTTGATCCCATTTCGTGATGATCTGTCAGGATGTTTGGATACCATTTATGGAAAGTCTCTATTCTCGCACGACTTTCGGGCAATTGTACCGGCAGCCAGTCCCTGTTCATATCAAACCAGTAGTGGTTGGTTCTCCCTCCCGGCCAAACTTCATCATATTCCCGATCCTGAGGATCGGGGTTGATATTTTCGCTCTTGTTGGTGTTGGCCCAATAGGCGAAACGCTGTAAACCATCGGGATTGAAAACAGGATCAAAGAGGATGATGGTATTATTCAAAAGTTTATTTATTTCGGGGCCTTCGGCAGCAGCAAGGTGATATGCCGCGAGAAGCGCAGCGTTTGCACCGCTGGCTTCATTGCCATGAATGGAGAAGCCCTGATTTACAACGACGGGCATTTCAGAAGTATTGAGATCTTCGGACCCTGGTTCTGTTAAAGCTACATGTTGACGACGTATCTCTTCCAGGTTTTGGTGATTATCTTCCGAGGTTATTGTGAGAAGAATAAGGGGCCTGCCCTCAAAAGTGCGTCCACGATTCTCCAGAGTGATCCTGGGAGAAGCTTCGGCTAAAGCTCTCATGTAGTTAAGGATCTGGTCATGGCTCGCATGCCTTTCCCCGGGAAAATAACCCAGGATATCCTGCGGTTTAGGAATTTCGGGATTATAGGTTACGTGCTGCGGCAAATAATAAGAGAGGTCAATGTCTTCCTGTGCAAATAAATTAAGATTAAAAAGGAGAACAAGGGCAAGAATAAAGGATTTCATAAATAGCACTTTTGGGACCCCAATATAAAAAAAAACCGTCCCAATTGCCCGGGACGGTTTTTTTTAGTTGAAGTGTAATTCTATTATATGTCTTCGAAACTAATATCTGTAAAGGCAGCGGCAGATGGAGAAGCAGTTGCTTCTACTTTTCTTTCCTCTTCCTCTTCATACTCTTTCTTGAAGTTCTTTTGGTGGCGTTCGCTTATGACTTCTTCTCCTTTTTCATTAAGAATATAATCTGTCATCTCCTGAAGGATCTCGTTAAAACCGGCAAAATCCTCTTTGTAAAGATAGATCTTGTGCTTCTTGTAGTGGAAAGACCCGTCATCATTGGTGAATTTTTTACTCTCGGTAATCGTCAGGTAATAATCGTTTGCCTTAGTTGCCCTAACATCAAAGAAATAGGTGCGTCTACCGGCTCTTAAGACCTTGGAAAAAATCTCTTCTTTTTCAATCGTTCCATTGTCGCTCATAATCAATTTATCTTTTACGGTTTGTAAATCATAGGTTCAAAAATCCAAAAAAAATTAACATTCTACAACAAATTTTTACATTTCTTTTTCACTGAGTTGTTTCAGGTATAATTCTTTATAATAACCTTCTGTTCCAAGGAGTTGCTGATGGGTGCCACGCTGCACGATCCTGCCGTCTTCCAGGATGATGATCTTGTTGGCATTCTTTACTGAAGAGATCCTGTGGCTAACAATTATAGTGGTCTTGTCCTTGCTGATCCTGAAGAGGTTGTTAAGGATTTCCTCTTCGGTCTCTGTGTCTACTGCGGAAAGAGAATCGTCAAAAAGCAGGATTTTTGGGTTATGTACGATGGCCCGGGCAATAGACACCCGCTGTTTTTGTCCGCCAGAAAGGGTGATTCCTCTTTCTCCCAGGACGGTGTCGTAACCTTTACTGAAGCCTATAATATTCCTGTGAACGGCAGCATTTTTGGCAGCCTCAATGATCTCCTCCTCAGTAGCATCTGCTTTCCCGAATTTAATATTATTCCTAATGGAGTCGCTAAATAAGAATGCATCCTGCGGCACGTAGCCTATGCTCTCTCTAAGCTCCTTAAGGTTCATGCTTTGTACGTTCTTGCCGTCAATGGTGATCTCTCCCTTTTCAACATCGTACAAACGGCCAATCAACTCAAGGATTGTGGATTTTCCCGAACCTGTTTTTCCAATGATTGCAAGGGTCTCTCCACTTTCCACTTCAAAAGTGACATTTTTGAGGGCTGTAATATTCGTGTCTTCATAAGTAAAGGTGACATCCTTAAAGGCAATGGAGCCCTGAATGTCTTCAGGTTTATTGGAAGGATTCTGTATCTGCGGTTTTTCTTTTAGAAACTCGTTGATCCTTTTCTGTGAAGCTTCGGCTTGTTGCACAATAGAGGTGACCCATCCTACCGTAGCAACGGGCCAGGTGAGCATATTTACATAAAGCAGAAATTCCACAATAACTCCGAGATTTTCAATTTCCCCGTTGATGAATTTCCTGCCCCCAATATAAATGACCAGAATGTTACTGGCTCCAATAAGCAGGATCATAAGCGGAAAAAAGAATGCCTGTACCTTTACCAGGTCGATGTTCTTTTCTTTGTTCTCGTTGGAAAGTGTTACGAAAGAAGCATTTGTTTGGGGTTCTATCCCGTAAGATTTTATTACTGATATCCCGCTGAAGCTTTCCTGAGTAAAGGTGTTGAGCTTTGACAAATATTGCTGTACGACCGTACTTCGTTTATTAATGGCCACGCTGAGCTTATAAATGGCAAAGGAGAGGATGGGGAGGGGAGTTATGACGTAAAGTGTTAGTTCTGGCGCCTGTAGGAACATATAAGGGATCACCACAATGAACAGGATACCGGTCTGAATACTGTACATAAAAGCGGGACCAGCATACATTCGTACTTTGGAGACATCTTCACTAATCCTGTTCATGAGATCTCCCGTTCGGTTTTTTTTGTAAAAATTTAAGGAGAGGTCCTGGTATTTCCGGTAAACTTCATTTTTAAGATCATATTCGATATGCCTTGACACCACAATGATCGCCTGTCTCATCAAAAAGGTGAAAAGAGCCGCCATTAAGGTCGCACCCAGGATAAGAAGGATGTTATTCATAAGCTCGTTACGCAGAGCAGCTTCCGAAGTTATCTCATCGTTCACATATTGTTCAATGGCAGTAGTGGATTCTCCAATAAAGCGGGGAGTAAGTATGGCAAAAATTCGCGCCAGGATTGTAATGAAAATACCACCAATAAGGTGCCATTTATATTTGTAGAAGTATTTGTTTAAATGCTTAAGTTCTTTCATAAGGTTGCACCGGCTGCATTTTCAATTTCACATTTTTGTTCAGGCAAATGGCATTAAATTGAAATATTCATTATTTTCGCCCTGTAATATTTCGAATAACGAAATTAATTTAATTTTTAAACTAATGACAGTGGATGTTCTAAAGGCAAATGAACTTAAAAAAGCCGCTCCGGTCTTTGGGCAGCTTTCTTTTGATGACCATGAACAAGTGGTTTTTTGCAACGACAAAGATACAGGATTAAAGGCAATTATCGGAATTCACAACACAGTTTTAGGTCCTGCCCTGGGAGGAACACGTATGTGGAACTACAGCAGTGAATGGGACGCCGTTAATGATGTTTTGCGACTTTCCCGCGGGATGACTTTTAAAAGTGCTATTACAGGACTTAATCTTGGTGGCGGTAAAGCTGTGATCATTGGAGATGCCAAAACCCAGAAGACCCCCGAGCTTATGCGCAGGTTTGGAGAATTTGTTCATTCTTTAAGCGGAAAGTATATTACTGCCGAAGATGTAGGGATGGAAACTGCCGACATGGATACTGTACGTGAGGTAACGCCATATGTTACAGGAATTTCTGAAGATAAAGGTGGCGCAGGGAATCCTTCACCCGTTACAGCCTACGGAGTCTACATGGGAATGAAAGCTGCCGCTAAATTTCGCTACGGGACAGATGACCTGCAGGGAAGATCTGTTCTTGTACAGGGAATTGGCCACGTTGGGGAATCTTTGGTAGATTATCTTGCAAAAGAAGGTGCAGATGTGATCATAAGCGATATTAATCAGCAGAAATTAACCGAAGTCCGGGATCGCTATAATGCAACGATCTATGGCGGGGAAGATGTATATGGTGCAGATGTTGATATCTACGCCCCATGTGCCCTTGGAGCGACAATAAACGACCAGACCATTGAAAGGTTCAAGGCTTCAATTATTGCAGGAGCTGCCAATAACCAGTTGGCCGATGATACAAAGCATGGAATTATTCTTAGAGAAAAAGGAATAATTTACGCACCCGATTTTCTAATCAATGCCGGTGGTATCATCAATGTATATGCTGAACTGGAAGGTTATGGAAGAAAAGAGATCATGGAGAAAACCCAGAACATCTATAATACAACTCTTGAAATCCTTACTGCTGCCGAGGATAATGACATTTCAACTCATGAAGCTGCCCTTAAAGTAGCAAAGCAGCGAATTGCTGATAGAAAAAATAGCAAATAACCCCAGCGGTTTTTTAATTAAATAGTATTTTTGCCGGGCGAAAGGGAAAAACCTTTCGCCCTAATTTTTTAAAGTTCTTTTACAGCTATGTTGACCAGAAGACATATCAGGGTTAAAGTAATGCAGTCACTGTACGCCTATTCCCAAAGCGAAAATGACAATCTAAAAGCAGAGGAGAAATTCCTGCTTAAAAGCATGGATGAGATGTATGACCTGTATCTTTTAATGCTGGATCTTTTTGTAGAAATCAGGGATTATGCAGAGAATTACATGGAGAAATCCCAGCAAAAGCATCTGCCTTCTGTTGAAGATGTAGACCCCAACCGCAAGTTTGTTGATAACGAGTTGATCTCCCAGATAGGCAAGAACAGATCTCTTGACCTTGCGCTGGAAACCCGCAAACTCAATAACTGGAAAAATGATGATGAGTATGTGGAGATTCTTTGGTCTGAGATCAAAAAGAGCGAGCTCTACCAAAATCATATGTCTACCCGTACTTCCAGTTTTAAGGAAGATAAAGAATTTGTCATAGCAATCTTTAGAGAAATAATTGCTCCAAACGAAAAACTTTACGATTACCTGGAAGATAAGAAGATCACCTGGATAGATGACCTTCCGCTTGTGAACACTGCAATAGTAAAAATGTTGCAAAAATCATCTCAAGGTAAAGAACAGGCGCTTACTCAGCTTTTTAAAAGTTCAGATGATAAAGAATACGCGGTAGAATTATTCAGGAAAACTTTGCTTAACGATGAAAGCCTTGCCAATGAAATGGTAGGGAAAACTCCAAACTGGGATAAAGAAAGAATTGCCGATCTCGACACTATTTTGATCAAAATGGCAATTTGCGAATTCCTTAAATTTCCATCTATTCCTGTTAAGGTAACTATTAACGAATATTTAGAAATTGCTAAAGAATATAGTACTCCTAAAAGTAGTATTTTTATTAACGGGATCCTTGATAAGCTTTCAAAAGAGTACAGGGAAAACGGCAAACTGAATAAAATAGGCAGGGGTCTTATGTAGTCCTGCAAATTTTCTTAATTTTATCCACTTTAACTTTAAATTGTAAATCATGAAAAAAGGAATTTTATTACTGGCATTAATTGCTGCCTTCAATTTTACTTCCTGCAAGGAGAATGCAGCCGAAAAAGTACAGGCAGAAAACGTAGAAGAAGCTGCACTACGTGATTCACAGGATGTTGTATATCCTAAATTAACCTTTGAAAATACAGAGCACGACTTTGGAACCATCGCCCAGGGTACTAACGTAGAGCACACCTTTACTTTTACCAATACAGGGAAAGCACCTCTTGTTATTACAAATGCTTCCAGCTCATGTGGATGTACAGTTCCAACATGGACAAAAGAGCCTATTGCTCCCGGAGAAACAGGTGAAATGCTTGTAAAGTTTAACGGTAGCGGTCAAAACCAGGTCACCAAAACAGTAAATATAACTGCTAATACCGAAACCGGGAAAGAGCAAATCAAAATTAAAGCTTTTGTAGAGCCTAAGGCACAGTCTTAAGCATTAGCAAAAAGCAACAGAACTATCTATGGATCAATTAACCCAGTTTGCCCCAATTATTTTAATGTTCATTGTGGTGTATTTTTTTATGATACGTCCACAAATGAATCGTGCCAAGAAAGAAAAACAATTCTCGTCTGAACTCAAGAGAGGAGACAGAGTTGTTACCAAAAGCGGAATGCACGGAAAAATAGTTGATTTCAGTGATAAACAAAACGCAGTAATTATTGAAACCGGTGCCGGCAAGATCACTTTTGACAGGTCATCCATATCAATGGAGATGAGCCGAAAGTTAAATGAACCGGCAGTAAAGGAAACTAAATAGGTCCAAATTCCTGGATCAAATAAAAAAGCTCCCGTCATTTGGCGGGAGCTTTTTTATTGACCAAACCTAACAGGTTTTCAAAACCTGTTAGGTTTTTTTATTCTGATACATAACCGAAAGATGCTAAATCATGTTTAGCATGACGTGACTATCCTGTTTCTCTACTTCAACAATTCTTGTATTTATCATGCAGTCCCTGTCCGGCCATGATCATTGGAATGATCTTCTTTAACCTACTCTTTTTTGTTGCTTCCCTTTTTGCCTGATCTATATGTTCACAGTATTCTCGTTTTTTACCGGGAGAAAGGTTGTCAAAGGAAACTTCCAAAGCCGGATCTTCTTTAAAGGCAGCCAAAATATCTTCGGGAATCTTTACTTTTTTTGGTTTTGTGGGTTTTACCTCCCTGCCCTCTTTTTGATTTTGAATTGCTTCCAAGACGTATTTTCTCAATTCCTGAACCGGTATTTCCTGCCCTCGCTCAAACTTTATTTGTCTTAAAGCTTTGGTTTTTCCCTCCTGTGCATTTTCCAGAAGGGCAGTATTTTCTTTAAGTAGAGCTCCATTGTAAAACCAGATTCCGATATGGTTCTTAAATGCTGCAATGGAAACTACATTCTTGCCATTCACGGTATAAACCGGCGCACCCCATTTGATGGTTTCCTCAACATCTGTAGTAAGGAGCATTTCCCGTAGCTCCCTTAGCTCACTTTCCCAGGAGGGATGAGCTGCAAAATACTCTTCTGCCGATTGTACTGCCATGGTTTGGTGATTTGTTAATTGTTCTTGTTATTAACAACCCTGTCAGGGTTCTATACCGCTGACAGGCTTTGACAGATCTGCAACCCGGAACTCGCAGCTCGTAACCTGAAAATCCGGAAATCTTTAATCTTTATTTAGAATTCTTCTCGGCTGTCAGTTCTGCGATCTTCACGATCACTTCTACAGCTTTTTGCATGCTTTCTACAGGTACATATTCATACTTGCCGTGGAAATTATGACCACCGGCAAAGATGTTAGGGCAGGGCAGCCCTTTGAAACTCAATTGTGCTCCATCGGTACCACCCCGAATTGGCTTAATAAGCGGGGTTACATTCACCTGTTTCATAGCCTCTTCGGCAATGTCCACGATGTGCATCACCGGCTCTACCTTTTCACGCATATTGAAATACTGATCCTTGATCTCCACTTTTACGCAATCCCGATCCTGCTGACTGCAAATTTCCTTTGCCAGGTCTTTCATCATAAGCTTCCTTGCCTCAAAATGCTCCCTGTCATGATCCCGAATGATATAATGTAAAGTAGTTTCCTCTACATCGCCCTCCATGCCGTTTAGGTGGAAAAATCCCTGTCGATCTTCAGTATGTTCCGGTGTTTCCAGGCGTGGCAGGGAATTGATAAAATCCATTGCGATATACATGCTGTTGATCATCTTGTCTTTCGCATATCCCGGATGTACACTTTTCCCGCTGATTTTCACTTCTGCGCCTGCGGCATTGAAATTCTCAAATTCGAGTTCGCCAACCTGGCTGCCGTCCATAGTGTAAGCCCAGGCTGCACCGAATTTTTCGACATCAAATTTGTGAGCCCCACGTCCAATTTCTTCGTCGGGTGTGAAGCAAATTCTAATTTTTCCATGTTTGATCTGGGGATTTTCCAGGAGGTATTTCATTGCCTCCATGATTTCGGTGATTCCGGCTTTGTCATCGGCACCGAGTAAAGTGGTTCCGTCGGTAGTTATTAAGGTTTGTCCTTCATACTGCAGGAGATCACCAAAATATTCCGGTGACAGGATAATATTCTTTTCCTTATTTAAAACGATGTCCTTTCCGTCATAATTTTCAATGATCTGTGGATTCACATTTGTTCCTGAAAAGTCCGGGGTGGTATCGAAGTGGGAAACAAAGCCAATGACCGGCACATTATGATCTACATTTGAAGGAAGGGTAGCCATAACGTAAGCATTTTCATCTATGCTTACTTCCTGCATGCCCATTGCCTGCAATTCATCCTTAAGTTTGTTTGCTAAATCCCACTGTTTCTCTGTACTGGGAGTGGATTCGCTGGTTTCATCACTTTGAGTATCTATCTTAACGTAGCTTAAAAAGCGGTCAATAATATCCTGCTTATTCGTCATTTTTGCTGAAGTTTTCTCAAAAATAGCGATATATCAAATAGGTTCAAAACCTTTTCTCTTTTCCTCTTATTTTATTCAGCTTTGTGTTAATTTTGTTTAAAATATCCTTCATGTATCAAAAGATCATCCGTCCACTCCTATTTAATATTGATCCTGAAAAAGTCCATTATTTTACCTTTTCCCTACTTCGGAAATTGTTTTTTCTTCCGTGGAGCCAAAAGCTGGTTAGAAAAAAGTTTGTTGTTGAAGATAAACGGCTGGAAAGGGAAGTCTTCGGAATAAAATTTCCGAATCCTGTAGGATTGGCTGCAGGTTTCGATAAGGATGCAAAACTTTATAAGGAGCTGTCGAATTTTGGTTTCGGTTTTATTGAGATAGGTACACTTACTCCTAAGCCTCAACCGGGCAATGAGAAGAAAAGACTTTTCAGGCTAAAGGAGGATAAGGCGATCATTAACAGGATGGGTTTCAATAACGGCGGGGTGGCCGAAGCTGTTGAAAGACTGAAAAAGAACGACGGAGTTCTAATTGGGGGAAATATTGGAAAAAATAAGATCACCACGAATGAAAATGCAGTAGATGATTATTTGATCTGCTTTAATGCCCTTTTTGAGCATGTAGATTATTTTGTGGTCAACGTGAGTTCTCCAAATACGCCGAATCTTCGGGAGCTTCAGGATAAGGAGCCACTCACGAAACTATTAAACACCTTACAACAGGAAAACCTGAAGCGTCCAGGTCACAAACCAATCCTGCTTAAAATAGCTCCAGATCTTACCGACTCTCAACTGCTCGACATTATTGACATTATCAAAGAAACCGGTATTGCAGGTGTCATAGCCACCAATACTACAATATCCAGAGAAGGCTTAACATCAAAAGATAAAGAAGAGTCAGGTGGGTTAAGCGGAAAACCTCTCACTAAACGTGCTACAGAGGTGATTCGATTTTTGTCTGAAAAGAGTAACAAAGCTTTCCCCATCATTGGAGTGGGCGGGATCATGACCCCCGAAGATGCCATTGAAAAACTGGAAGCAGGGGCCAGCCTTGTGCAGCTATATACAGGGTTTATATATGAAGGACCGCAATTGGTGAAAAATATCAACCTGGAAATCCTAAAGCGGTCTAAGTGATCTCAGAAATAATTCCATTTCTCACCGCCTCGATCCTGCTGACGCTTTCTCCCGGCCCGGATATTATTTATGTGCTGGTGCAGGGGATGACAAATGGGAAGAAATATGGAATTGTCACTGCTTTAGGATTAATTTCGGGAATTATAATTCACACCAGCCTGGTAGCTTTTGGGATCTCGGCTGTAATTAAACAATCTGAAACTTTATTTCTCCTAATAAAAGCTTTTGGAGCAGCTTATTTGTTTTACCTCGCGTGGCAGGTCTACAGGAGTAAACCTGCAATCAATGTTGATACAGATATTAGCAGCAATAGGAAGGAGCTAACATCCCTCTATAAAAAGGGATTTTTGATGAATGTTTTAAATCCTAAGGTAGCGATCTTCTTCCTTGCCTTTTTTCCCGGATTTCTGTGGGAGCCCAATGGTAATACTGTAATGCAGTTCTATATTTTGGGATTCCTGTTTATGTTGCAGGCTTTCCTCATCTTTTCGGCCGTGGCAATTCTGGCAGGAAAGATCTCTCTCTACCTTCAGAAACATCCAAATTCCGGAAAGGTCTTCAAGTGGCTGCAGGTGGTGGTGTTTGTGGGGATCGGGATATTTATATTAGTATAGAGTAGTTAGTATTGAGTATTGAGAAGATGCTTTTGGCTTCTAACTGTTGACTTTTGACTTTTTTCGAATAAGCGCTGGCGCGGATTTGCAATCCGTGCCGAGTTACCAAATTATTTCCCGCTGATCCCGCAGATTTACCCCGAACAATTTTGATTTTTTAATTTTGATTCTTAAATCCCATCCGTTGGCGCGGATTTCTAATCCGTGTCGATGTTCAAAACATATCTCAATTCTCATATCTCAAATCTAAACTCTATATTTGGCCTATGGCGCAGATCAAGATTATTGAATGTCCGCGGGACGCGATGCAGGGAATAAAGGAATTTATTCCTACAGAAAAAAAAGTTCAGTACATACAATCTCTCTTGCGTTGCGGATTCGACACTATCGACTTCGGAAGTTTCGTTTCGCCTAAGGCCATTCCGCAGATGGCCGACACAGCTGAAGTTCTGTCAAGGCTTGACCTTTCCCGTACCCAAAGCAAGCTGCTTGCTATAGTTGCCAATACGAGGGGTGCCGAAAATGCCTCCAAACATCCCGAGATACAGTACCTGGGTTATCCTTTTTCTATTTCAGAAAATTTCCAGATGCGTAATACTCATAAAACCATAGCCGAATCTGTGGAAACGCTGCAGGAAATCCTAAATATTGCAGATGCTTCAGGAAAAGAGGTGGTTGCCTATCTTTCCATGGGCTTTGGTAATCCTTATGGAGATCCATGGAATGTGGAGATCGTAGGAGAGTGGACCGAGAAGCTTTCAGGAATGGGGGTTAAGATCCTTTCCCTGTCTGATACTATTGGGAGTTCCACTCCCGAAGTTATTGAATATCTTTTTTCCAACCTTATCCCGAAGTATCCTAAAATTGAATTTGGGGCGCATCTCCATACTACTCCCACTAAATGGTTCGAAAAAGTAGACGCTGCTGCTCGATCTGGCTGCACAAGGTTTGACGGTGCCATACAGGGTTTTGGGGGTTGTCCTATGGCAAAAGACGAATTGACCGGTAATATGCCCACAGAAAAATTACTTTCCTATTTCACTTCGAAGAAAATGGACACGAATGTAAAAATGATGAGCTTTGAAGCGTCTCACAATGAGGCGACAAAGATTTTTTCAGTTTATCATTAAGTTTCTCAATAACTTTTAACAATTCTATAATTATTTATTATTTAAAATAATTCCAAATAAGGTTTGGTGGCTGAAGCCCGTCCTTTATATTTGCGGTATTATTTTAAATAAGTCTAAATAAAATAGAAATGAAAAAATCTTTATTCGCAGCCTTGTTAGGAGGTTTGGCGCTTTCATCTTGTTCCTCAGATGATGATATCACAGTTGTTGAGCCTACTGTTGAAATTCCAACCAGTTATTCCTTTTCCAGGGAAGGGAGCACATCAGTAAGTTATAGCGGCCAGACAACCAGGCTGGAAATGTCAAAAGAGTTGTTTACTGCATTTAATGATTTTGACAACGCTACAGAAGAAAGCCTCTCCAATATGTTTGCGAATGAGAATAATCCTTTTTCTTCCGACGATTTAAATTCAAGTTCAAAAAGCGTAAAAAGCAAAGTGGCAGCTTCACAGGCCTACTTTTCTGGTAACTCTGTGGAGAGCAATGATATCAAAAATGAATTTGAAGGCTGGATTAGTCAGCAGGTAAATGAAGTTTTTCCAAATAAAGACCAGGTTGCTGCTGCGGGAGTGGCAGGACAAATTGCCGATGGTTCCAATGTGCGTTACGTAAATGCTCAGGGACTTGAGTTAAATCAGGTTTTTGCCAAAAGCCTTATTGGCGGATTGGTCGCAGATCAAATGCTTAATAATTATCTTTCAACAGCAGTGCTTGATGAGGGAGATAATATCGCAAACAACGATGCAAAAGTTCTGGAAGACGGAAAGAACTACACAACCATGGAGCACAAGTGGGATGAGGCATATGGATATCTTTATGGAGATTCTTCTATCCCTACAGATAATCCTAACAATGCTTTGGGTGAAAGTAATGACAAGCTTCTATTCAACTATTTGGGTAGAGTTGATGCTGATGATGATTTTGCCGGAATTGCTGAAGATGTTTTTGAAGCTTTTAAAACAGGACGTGCTGCCATTGTCGCAGGAGACTATGAACTTCGTGACGAGCAAACAGCCATCATCCAGGAGAATATTTCAAAAGTAATCGCGGTGCGTGCAGTATATTACCTGCAGGGTGGAAAAGAAGCTATCGCCAATGGAGAGATGGGTTCTGCCTTTCACGACCTGTCTGAAGGATTCGGATTCCTTTATAGCCTAAGATTTACTCATGATCCTGTTACGAATGCACCTCACCTTAGCAAATCTGAACTGGATACTTTTAAGGAGCAACTTTTAGCAGGAGAGAATGGTCTTTGGGATGTAGAGCCTGCAACTCTTGACGCCATTTCTGAAAGTATTGCAGAAGCTTTTGACTTTACTGTTGCCGAGGCGGCAGAGTAAACAGAGAAATAAAATTAACAGAGGCTGTCCAAAAAGTTACTTAATCGTCATTCTGAATTTATTTAAGGATCTTTTTAAAATTAAACTTTTTGGACAGTCTTTTCAACCTTATTATATGTTCAAGAAATTAGGTATTATTTTTTTCGTAGTAGTGGGAGTAGTGTCCTGTAATTCTGATGACGGGGGGAAAGAGAGTCCGGAAGGTTCTTTTGATCGGGGAGCGATGTTAGTCAACTGGGCAGACAATATTATTATACCTTCATATGAAGCCTTTGCCGAAACTACAGAGGATCTAAAAAACTCTGTTGCCGTTTTCAATGGGGATCCTTCCGCAGAAAACCTGGAGAGTTTAAGAGATGCTTATGAAGAAGCCTATCTGGCTTATCAAACTGTTGCACCATTCCGCATAGGAAAAGCAGAATCCACAAATTATCACCGTTTTCTCAATATTTATCCTGCCAGTGCAGCAACGATCCAGAATAATATTGAAAGTAACAGCTACAATCTGGAACTGCCGAGCTCTGTAGATGAGCAGGGTTTTCCTGCTGTTGATTTTCTTATTAATGGTCTGGGAGCTACAGATGCCGCTACCGTAGAATTTTACACCTCGAATGGGAATGCCGCAGTTTACCAACAGTATCTTCTTGATGTGGCGACCAGGATTGATGCTCTTACAGATGTGGTTCTGAATGACTGGAAGACCTCCTATAGAGACGTCTTTGTGAATAATACCAGTTCCTCCAGTACTGGGGCTGTAGATATATTTACAAATGACTATATCATGTACTATGAAATGCTGCTAAGGTCAGGTAAAATTGGGATTCCCGCCGGTGCATTTATCGGAAACCCTGCACCTGAAACTGCCGAAGCGTACTACTCTGATGGTCTTTCCAAAGAATTATATTTAAAAGCCCTAACTACGGTACAGGACTTTTTCAACGGAAAGCATTTTAACGGCAGTGGATCTGGCCCCAGCTACAAGCAGTACCTGGATTACCTGAACACGGTTAAAGGTGGAGCCGACCTTAGTGCCCTTATCAATGAGCAGTTTGAAAACATCAGGGAATTATCTTCAGGTCTGGATCCTGATCTTGCTGAACAGGTGAGAACAAATAACACGCTCATGCTACAGGTTTTTGATGCACTTCAAAAGAATGTGGTTCTGCTAAAGATCGACATGCTGCAGGCCCTGGATATAAGTATTGATTACGTAGATTCCGACGGTGATTAGGTAATGAACAATTTGATCTCAAACTATTTTAGAAAAGATTCGGAAGCCGCTCCTTTAGCGGTTTTCCGAATTTTTTTTGGAATCATGATGTTTGGCAGTATCCTTCGGTTCTGGCTTAACGGCTGGATCGAAAAACTTTATATCGCTCCCGATTTTTTCTTTTCTTACTACGGCTTTGAATGGGTTAAGCCACTGGGGAATTTCACCTATATTCTCTTCCTTCTTTGCGGGATTTCCGCATTAATGATCGCTTTCGGCTATAAATACAGATTAGCCACAATTACTTTTTTCCTGAGCTTCACCTATATCGAGCTCATGGATAAGACCACTTACCTCAATCATTACTATTTTATAAGTATCCTTGGATTTCTTCTGATATTCTTACCTGCATCTTCATATTTTTCAGTAGACGCTTATAGAGATCCAAAAAAGGCATTTCAGAGGGTGCCTTCCTGGTGCATCGACAGCATCAAATTACTATTAGCCATGGTGTACTTTTATGCCGGGCTGGCGAAAATAAATTCAGATTGGCTTTTTAGGGCTATGCCTTTAAAGATCTGGCTTCCGTCAAATTACGACCTTCCTCTCCTGGGTGATCTTTTGCAGCAGGAATGGGTTCATTATTTTTTTAGCTGGACAGGGATGATCTACGACCTGGCCATTCCTTTTCTCTTATTTTTTAGGAAGACACGGCGTCTTGCATTTGTGCTGGTCGTTGTTTTCCATGTGTTAACAAGGATACTCTTTCCAATCGGAATGTTTCCTTATATCATGATCGTGAGTGCCCTCATCTTCTTTGATACCGGTTTACACCATAAGATCCTTCAAAAAATTTCTAGCTTGATCAAAATTTCAAAATCTCGTTTTGACAATGCCAAAACCTTCCATTACCTTCCAAAAAAGCGAAAAATATTGCTTTCTTTTCTCAGCTTGTTCTTTTTGATCCAGTTCCTTTTTCCGTGGCGGTACCTGCTATATCCGGGAGAGCTGTTCTGGACAGAAGAAGGCTTCAGGTTTTCCTGGAGAGTGATGTTGATGGAAAAAGCCGGTTATGCTCAGTTCAGGATCGTCGACAGGGAGAATGGAAAAAGCTTCTATGTCAATAATGGCAATTTTCTAACTCCTTTCCAGGAAAAACAAATGTCTTTTCAGCCCGATTTTATTCTTCAGTACGCTCATTTTCTTGGCGATCATTATAGAAAAAAAGGAATTGAGCAGGTTGAGGTTTATGTGGATAGCCACGTCGCCCTCAATGGAAGAAAAAGTACCCCCTTTATAAACCCCCGGGTCAATTTGCTTGAACATCAGGACACGTTCAGGCAAAAAACCTTTATTTTACCATTTAATGATACCATCAAAGGTCTTTAGTTTTTTACTTTGTTCACTATTTTCCCTTAGTGCTGTGGCGCAGTTTTCTTTAAGCGGAAAAATTATCTCTTCAGAAACCCAGGCTCCTGTGCCCGATGCAGAGATCTATAACCGAACTACAGGAAATCTTATTACTACCGATGAAAACGGAAGGTTTGTTATTGAAGATCTACCCGCCGGGAATTATGATCTGGCCATCTTTAGTTATCAATTTCAAGTACTGGAGAGAAAAATTGAACTTTCAGAAGACAGGGAGATTGTTTTCGAACTTGCTCCCCTGGCAGAAACTCTTTCTGAAGTAGTCCTCATAGAAAGGCGAAAGGAGATTTTTGCGCTTCGTAATCTTAAAAAGGTTGAAGGTACAGCCATTTATGCAGGGAAGAAATCTGAAGTTGTCCTTATGGAAGAGATCACCGGAAATCTTGCTGCCAACAACTCCCGTCAGATCTACAATCAGGTGGTGGGACTAAACATCTATGACAATGGTGATGCCGGTCTACAGCTGAATATTGGGGGGCGCGGGCTGGATCCCAACCGAACCCAGAACTTCAATACCCGCCAAAACGGCTATGATATTTCTGCAGATGTTTTGGGTTATCCTGAAAGTTATTACACTCCTCCCGCAGAAGCCCTTAGCGAGATCCAGGTGATTCGTGGGGCGGCTTCCCTGCAGTATGGAACACAGTTTGGCGGACTTATTAATTTCAAATTCAGGAAGCCCAATCCTTATAAAAAAATTGAGCTGGTGACAAGGCAATCTGTCGGCTCCTTTGACCTCTTCACCAGCTTCAACAGCCTGAGTGGGACTGTAGGGAAGTTTAGTTACTACACTTATTATAACTATAAATCAGGGAATGGATTCAGAGAAAATTCAGGATATGAATCCCACAATGCATTTGCCCATTTTGGATGGGAATTTAGCGAGGATACAAAAGTTTCTTTCGAGTACACTTTTCTCGATTATCTCGCTCAGCAGCCGGGAGGTTTAACCGATTTTCAGTTTTATAAAAATCCCGATTTTAGTAACAGGGAGAGAAATTGGTTTGATGTCAACTGGAATCTTTGGGCTCTTAAATTTGAACATAAATTCTCTCAAAAAACCGATTTCACATTTAATTTCTTCGGCCTGGATGCTTCGAGAAAAGCCCTGGGCTTTCGCCAAAACAGGGTGTCACAAGCAGATGATCCATTGGAGGCAAGAGAGCTTTTAACAGACAACTTCAACAATTGGGGGGCAGAAGCAAGAATTCTCACGAGATATAACCTTTTTGATGAGGAGTCGGTCCTGCTTTTAGGAAGTAAATACTACACTGCCAAAAATGAGCAGCGGCAAGGCCCCGGAACTGCAGCTTCAGGTCCTGATTTTACGTTCGCAGCAGAACAATTTCCAAATTACACAAGACAGTCCGAATTTGTTTTCCCAAACAGGAACATTGCGTTTTTTGGAGAGAACATCTTCAACTTAACCGGAAAATTCTCTGTTACTCCGGGATTTAGGTTCGAATATATAAACACCCAAAGCGAAGGAAGCTACAAAGATATTCAGCTGGACCTTGCCGGGAATATTTTAAAAAACGAAACGCTGCAGGACAACAGACAGTTTGAACGGAGTTTTGTTCTGCTGGGGCTTGGAGCCAGTTATGAATTGGAGGGAGCAGAGATCTACGGGAATATTTCTCAAAATTATCGCTCTGTGACTTTTAATGATATTCGGGTAGTAAACCCGGTTTTTAAACTGGATCCGGATATTAGTGATGAAGAAGGCTTTACGGCCGATATTGGGGTGAGGGGGAGATTGAAAAAATTTCTTTCTTATGATCTTAGCGTCTTTGCCCTTCAATACAACGAACGGATTGGCGAAGATTTTGTGCCTGCAACAGCGGTGCGTTTTCGTGGAAATATTGGAGATGCTTTTATTTACGGTCTTGAAACTTTTGCAGACTGGAACATCAAAAACACCTTTTTTAAGGGGGCAGATGATTATATAGCCGGTGCATTTGTGAATGCGGCTTTTACCGAATCTGAATATACTAGTTCAGATAGGAACAATGTGGAGGGGAACCAGGTTGAATTTATACCTGCAGTAAATGTGAAAACAGGAGTGGATTTTGGATTTAGGAATTTCCTGGGAAGCCTTCAATATACCTATTTGTCAAAACAATTTACAGATGCGACCAATGCGCCCCAGGTAAAGAGTGATTCCCAACGTGGGATCGAAGGTGCAATTCCTGCATATGGTATTATGGATTTATCGCTATCCTACAAGTATAAGATCTTCAGGTTGGAAACGGGAATTAACAACCTGCTCGATAATTCCTATTTTACAAACAGGGCGACAGGATACCCGGGCCCGGGAATTATTCCGGCGCAACCCTTGACCTGGTACACTTCTCTGCAAATGAAGTTGTAGCGACTTTTGTTTCTGGTTGAAGAAAAGCAAATTAAAATTAGAATACTTCTGCTTTGTGGCATAAAGGATGTATATTTGCACGCAATTAAATCTTAATTGCTATGATCGCACACACCTCCAGGATACTGGGCGAAGGACTTACCTACGATGACGTACTTTTAGTCCCTGCCTTTTCAGAAATCCTTCCCCGCGAAGTTAAAATTCAGTCAAAATTCACCCGCAACATCACGTTAAATGTGCCTATAGTTTCCGCAGCTATGGATACAGTTACCGAGTCACGTATGGCTATTGCCATGGCGCGTGAAGGAGGAATTGGAGTACTTCATAAGAACATGACTGCCGAAGAGCAGGCGCTTAAGGTTCGAAAAGTGAAGCGGGCCGAGAGCGGGATGATCATTGATCCTATAACTTTGCCTATTACCGCAAAGGTGCGTGATGCAAAAGAAAATATGCGGGAGCACAGCATTGGGGGAATTCCTATTGTGGACAAAGAAGGAAAATTGTTGGGCATCGTTACAAACCGTGACCTTAGATTTGAAAAGAACAATGACCGGCCAATTTCAGAAGTGATGACTTCTGAAAATCTTGTTACTGTAGCCGAAGGGACTTCCCTTGAAGAGGCCGAAGTGATATTACAGCAGAACAAGATCGAAAAACTTCCCGTAGTAAATTCTGAAGATAAACTGGTTGGTCTAATAACCTTCCGGGACATCACTAAACTTACTCAAAAACCAATTGCCAATAAAGATACCTACGGAAGACTTCGCGTTGCAGCCGCTATTGGGGTGACCGGAGATGCTGTTGAAAGGGCTGAAGCCTTGGTAAATGCAGGAGTGGACGCCATAGTGATCGACACGGCTCATGGACATACCAGGGGCGTAGTTACTGTGCTGAAAGAAGTGAAGAAAAAATTTCCAAACCTTGAGGTTATCGTTGGAAATATCGCAACTGCCGAAGCTGCCAAATATCTTGTAGAAGCCGGGGCAGATGCCGTAAAAGTTGGAATAGGACCCGGATCTATCTGTACAACCAGGATAGTGGCGGGAGTTGGTTTTCCACAGTTTTCAGCTGTACTTGAAGTGGCTGCCGCCATAAAAGGAAGCGGAGTTCCTGTGATTGCCGATGGGGGAATAAGATATACAGGTGATATTCCCAAGGCGCTTGCTGCAGGGGCAGATTGTGTGATGCTTGGATCTTTACTGGCAGGTACAAAAGAATCCCCGGGAGAAACCATTATCTACGAAGGACGGAAATTTAAATCCTACCGCGGAATGGGTTCTGTAGAAGCCATGAAGCAGGGATCTAAAGATCGATATTTCCAGGATGTGGAAGATGATATCAAAAAGCTGGTGCCAGAAGGGATCGTGGGACGGGTTCCTTATAAAGGAGACCTCTACGAAAGTATTCACCAGTTCATAGGGGGTCTTAGAGCCGGAATGGGTTACTGCGGTGCAAAAGATGTCGCCACGCTCCAGGAAACAGCAAAATTCGTGAAGATAACTGCTTCCGGTATTAATGAAAGTCATCCGCACAATGTGACTATTACTAAAGAATCACCAAACTACAGCAGGTAGTTTAAAAATAAAGAACCAAGAGGCAAGAGCCAAGAATCAGGACTTAAATATTTGAAGTTTATTTTGGGTTTTTTGATACGGTAGTAGTGATAAATCTCCTCTATCGAAGTTGATCTGACCAGGAGCAGATTTTAAGAAAATAAAAAAAGGAGGGTCTCAAAAATGTCATTTTTGAGACCCTCCTTTTTTTAGCAATGTCAATGATTTACAAGCAACTATTGGCCTGCACACTTGTTCACTTCTGACCACTGTCCACTGACCACTAATTTATTCCTTTACTTCAATCCCTAAAATATTCAGGACCTTAAGGGTAATGTCAGAATCCTGGGAAGAATAAGCCAGGTCATTTCCACCGGCATGGAAGATCTGCGTATAGTTTTCTTCCTTAATCACCTTCATCATAGCTTCATTGATCTTCTCGTAAAGAGGCTGGGTAAGTTCATTTCTCTTCATTTGGATCATGACAGTAGCTTTTTGCCGAAAGTTCTTAATATCATTTTCAAGATTAATGATCTCAGATTCTTTGGCTGTTCGATCTTCTTCAGAAAGGGTGGTGTTGTTCGCCTGATAATCCTTTACAAGGGTTTCATATGTTGCAACGTTCGATTCCAATTCTTTTTGAAGGTCGGTATTATAGGTTTTCAGGCCTTCATTAACCTCTGCCATTTCGGGCATTTGATTAAGGATATATTCGGCATCTATGGTTCCGATCTTTGACTGGGCAAAAGCTGAAATACTTAATAAAGCAAGACTTAAAACTAAAAGATATTTTTTCATGATTTGATATTGGTTTTCGCAAATATAAAGGAGCAGAGGCATTTATGAAGATTTTAAGAAATTATTTTTTTCTATTCTTCATATAGCTGTCCGCGATGGGGTTTTAGAGCATCCCGTACTGGACGCATTTCACTATCGGTAACTACAAGAAAAGCAATGACATGAGCTTCAGAAATTTTTTCTGAACCAACAACATTCATTGTTAATTGAGAGGTATTTACAAATTCCTGCAGGTGGATGGCATGATGGGCGGCAGTCGATTCGGCATCGGGTCCGCGAAAATCCCAGATGAGTTTTATTTTTCTTTCTTCGGGCATTGCTGTTGTTTTAGGTTTTGCTTCTCTACCAAAGCCGGGCCAAAAATATACTTTTTCGAATTTTCTTTCGTTTGACGTGCAGGTTGGTATACTCTTTGGAATTTGTATTTTTGGCAATTAATAATATTTCAAAATACTTTGTTAATAAAAAAAGGAATTTTCTCACTAGTTTTTTTGGGCTTTTTGACCGGAAGCTGCAATTTCCTGAACGAACCCGAGGAAAAGGAAGTGATTGCCCGCGTGAATGATGCCTATCTTTACAGAGATGATGTTGCTCCCCTGGTTTCCGAAAATACTTCAGCCGAAGACAGCACCTTACTTATAAATAATTTCATTACCCGCTGGGCCACTCAGAAGCTACTTCTTGACAGGGCCAGGGTAAACTTAAGTGGAGAACAGCAGGCCGAATTTGATCGCCTGGTGCAGAACTACAAGAATGAACTATATGCAAAGGCTTATACAGATGCGATCGTGGGACGCGAACTGGATACAAATATAACCCGTGAAGCAGCCGAAGCCTACTACGAGGAGAACGGGGAGAATTTTATTCTCAATGAGAACCTTGTAAAAGTGAGATATATTAATATTACCAAGAACAACAGTGATTTTGAAACCATAAAAACCCGCTTCCGCAGGTTTAATGAGGAGGACAAAATAGCCCTTCTCGACATGGCCATCCAGTTTAATTCCTATTCATTGAATGATTCGGTTTGGGTGAAGACAAAACAGGTTTACGATAAAATACGGCCTTTGAGCCCTCAGGACGATCCCGAATTCTTAAAAAATAAGAATTTTATGCAGCTTGAAGACTCATTAGGAGTATATTTGATCTCTGTTGAGGATGTTAGGCTTCGCAATGAACAGGCGCCTATTGAATATTCTTTGCCGGGTATAAAACAGATACTGCTTAATAAAAGAAAGCTGGATCTCATTAAGAAATTAGAAAAAGACATTACACAAGATGCTATTAAAAATGACGAATTTGAAATCTATAATTAAATCATTAGGACTGTTGCTGCTTATTTTTAGCGGGGGCAACATACAGTCGCAGGAAGTGATAGTTACCGATAGTACTGCTATTGGGATTGAAGCTGAGATCCAGGAAAAGATAAATGACAGGAGCGGTCGCTTTAAAGTAGATGGCGTGGCTGCAGTTATTGGAGATTTTGTCGTTCTTGAAAGCGATATCGACAAGATGTATCTTGAGCTTCAAAGCCAGGGCGTTTCCACAGAGGATGTTACCAATTGTAATCTTGCGGGACGTTTAATGGAAAACAAGCTATATGCACATCATGCAATACAGGATAGTATCATGGTATCTGATGCCGAGATCAATGCCAATATAGATCAACAGCTGGCTTATATGACCCAGCAGGTAGGTTCTCTTGAAAAAGTGCTTGAATTCTACAAAAAGGATAGTGAAGCTGAATTTAGAGCCGAACTATTCGAGATCAATAAGCAAAACAGACTTGCTTCAGAAATGCAACGCAAAATTGTTGATGCGGTTGAAATAACTCCTGAAGAGGTGAGAGCTTTTTTTACCGATATTCCTGAAGATGAACGCCCTGTGTTTGGAGATGAGGTTGAGATCGCACAAATTGTGGTAGAACCTGAAATTCCGCAGGAAGAAAAAACAGAGATAATCAATCGTCTTAACGAAATGAGAGCAGATGTGCTTGAAAATGGTGCAAGTTTTGCTACCAAGGCTGTTTTGTATTCAGATGATACATCATCAAGATCATCTGGAGGTAAAATTTCCCTCTCGCGAAAAGATCCTTTTGTAAAGGAATTTAAAGATGCAGCTTTCTCTCTTCAGGAAGGGGAAGTGAGTAAGCCTTTTAAAACTATTTATGGATACCATATTCTTACGGTTGAAAAAATTCGGGGACAGGTCGTAGACGTGCGTCATATCCTTTTAATTCCCGATGTTTCTGAAGAAACAAAACAGGAGGCTTTTAATAAGATCGATAATGTTAGAGAACGTATTACTAATAATGAGATTTCTTTCGCCGATGCAGCAAAAGAAGTTTCCGATGAAGAGGAAACCCGTGAGAGTGGCGGGAAATTAGTAAATCCTACCACCGGAGATACGCGATTTGAACTTACTAAAATTGATCCTTTGCTTTATGAGAAGGTCGTTAACCTAAAAGAAGGAGAGGTTTCAACTATTCTTACAGATCAGGACAATACCGGTAGACCATTTTACAAGATCATTACCGTGACCAACAGGTATTCTGAACATAAAGCTAATTATGCCCAGGACTACAACAAGATCAAAGAACTCGCCTTGAGGGACAAACAACTGGAGGCTATTGAAAAATGGCAAAAAGAGAAGATTGAAGAAACCTATGTCAAGGTGAATGGAGAATATAGAGATTGCGAATTCTCCAGCAACTGGCTAAAGAACTAAAAATACTATTTTCGAGGTATGACAGATGTAGAGGCAGTAAAGAATCTGGTCAACAGGCACCAACAATTAAGGCGTGAAATTGCCAAAAGGATTGTGGGACAGCAGCAGGTGGTAGACCAGATACTTTTATCTGTTTTTTCAGGGGGTCATTCGTTGCTTATTGGAGTACCCGGCCTTGCTAAAACCCTTATGGTCAATACCATTGCGCAGGCATTGGGGCTCAATTTCAAAAGAATTCAATTCACACCAGATTTAATGCCGAGTGACATCCTTGGATCTGAGATCCTGGATGAAAACCGGCATTTTAAATTTATAAAAGGTCCTGTCTTTGGAAATATCATCCTTGCCGATGAGATCAACAGGACTCCTCCCAAGACACAGGCAGCATTACTGGAAGCCATGCAGGAACGGGCAGTGACGGTGGCGGGACAGCATTATAAGCTGGACCTTCCTTACTTTGTACTGGCTACCCAAAACCCTATTGAGCAGGAAGGGACCTATCCATTACCAGAAGCGCAGCTCGATAGATTTATGTTCGCGATCAAACTCGAATATCCCTCTTTTGAAGAGGAGATAGAGGTTGTGAAAAGTACCACGGGTGATGAGGTAACAGAGATCAACTCTCTTTTTACAGCGCAGGAGATTGTGGATTTTCAGCATTTAATTAGAAGAATTCCTGTAGCCGACAATGTGGTGGAGTATGCTGTTAACCTTGTTGGAAAAACGCGTCCTGCAGGAGAAAGAGCAACGGCGCTTGTAAAAGAGTATGTTGATTGGGGTGCGGGACCAAGAGCTTCCCAAAACCTCATTTTAGGAGCCAAAGCAAATGCAGCTGTTCATGGTAAATTTTCTCCCGATATTGAAGATGTACAGGCAGTGGCTTACGGAATTCTAAGGCACCGGGTGATCAAGAATTACAAGGCCGAAGCTGAAGGAATTTCTGAAGAAGAGATTATAAAGAGCTTGTTCTAAGATCTTTTAGTATATTTATTCCATGATAAATTTTCTGGCGAAATTTAAAATACCTGTGATCGTAGTTTTCTTTGCCTGCCAGTTCTTGTGGTATAGATCTGGGGCCAATTTTCTTGATTGGCAAAGTTTTACCTTCCTTTCCACAATGAGCTTTGTTTTTCTCACCGGGTTTTGGCTTTTTCTTTTGTTCGACATGATCAATACTAAAATCTTCAACAAAACCTTTTGGCTGATTTCTATGCTTATCATGCCCTGGATTGCGCCTGCCTTATATCTCTTTCAACGGAAAAAGCTGCAGCATATAAGAACCTCGATCTTTAGAAAAGATTAAATATTTCTTCATTTTTATCATTTTCTTATTTTAATGCTAATTTTGTGTCATTAGCTTATTTTTCTGCAGCCTATTTTCAGGAATCATTAAATTATCTTTAGGTAATTTTCATGTTTTGTAATGATTTTTTAATTCGGTCGGGAATTCGTAATTTTGCAACACTTCAGTATAAAAATTTAAACAAGATATGGCTTACGATATTGATATGATCAAGAAGGTTTACAGCCAGATGAGCGAGCGGGTGAATACTGCACGTGAGATCGTTGGAAAACCTTTGACTCTTTCAGAAAAGATCCTTTATTCCCATCTTTGGGATGGAAAACCTTCTCAAAAATTTACCAGAGGTAAAGATTATGTAGAATTTGCACCAGACAGGATCGCCTGCCAGGATGCTACCGCACAAATGGCTCTACTGCAATTTATGCAGGCAGGGAAGAAGAATGTTGCAGTTCCTACCACAGTTCACTGTGATCACCTTATCCAGGCAAAACTTGGAGCTCAATTTGACTTGCCAAGTGCAAAGAAATCCAGTGACGAAGTTTTTGACTTCCTGGAGTCTGTTTCCAATAAGTACGGAATTGGTTTCTGGAAACCGGGAGCGGGAATTATTCACCAGGTAGTTTTGGAAAACTATGCTTTTCCGGGAGGAATGATGATTGGTACAGATTCGCACACCGTTAACGCCGGCGGACTGGGAATGGTTGCTATTGGTGTTGGTGGTGCAGATGCTGTTGATGTGATGGCAGGGATGCCGTGGGAACTTAAATTCCCGAAATTAATAGGTGTGAAGCTAATTGGAAAACTTTCGGGGTGGACTGCTCCAAAGGATGTAATTTTAAAAGTTGCAGGTATCCTTACTGTTAAGGGGGGAACCGGGGCAATTATAGAATATTTTGGGGAAGGCGCCCAATCAATGTCGGCCACAGGTAAAGGTACTATTTGTAACATGGGGGCAGAAGTTGGGGCAACCACTTCTACTTTTGGTTACGATGAGTCAATGGCCAGATATTTGCGAGCCACCAATCGTGCAGATGTTGCAGATGCAGCCAATGAAGTAAAAGAACACCTTACGGGAGATGATGAGGTGTATGCAAACCCAGAACAGTATTTCGATGAGGTGATCGAGATCAATCTTTCTGAATTGAAACCGCACCTTAATGGACCTTTTACTCCAGATCTTGCTACTCCAATTTCTGAAATGGGAGAGAAGGCTAAAAAGAATGACTGGCCTATCAATGTTGACTGGGGACTTATTGGTTCCTGTACCAATTCGTCTTACGAAGATCTTACCCGTGCCGCTTCTATTGCTAAACAGGCAGTAGATAAGAAAGTAAAAGCGAAGTCTGATTTTGGGATCAATCCAGGATCTGAAACAATTCGTTTTACTGCGGAAAGAGATGGTCTTTTAAAAATATTCGAAGATCTTGATGCTACTATTTTCACCAATGCCTGTGGACCTTGTATTGGACAGTGGGATAGGAGCGACCGCAAGGGAGAGGAAAAGAATACTATAGTGCATTCTTTTAACCGAAACTTCTCAAAAAGAGCAGATGGAAACCCCAATACTCATGCTTTCGTTGGCTCCCCTGAGCTGGTAGCAGCAATTGCAATTTCGGGTAGGCTGGATTTTGATCCAACTACAGATACTTTGCTTAATGAAGATGGGGAACATGTTAAGCTTGATGAGCCTACAGGTTTAGAATTGCCACCTAAAGGATTTGATGTTGAGGATCCTGGCTATCTTGCCCCAACGGCAGATGGTGCGAGTGTTGAAGTAAAAGTTAGTCCAACTTCTGAAAGGTTACAGTTGCTCGAGCCATTTGAGCCGTGGGACGGTAAAAACCTGATGGGGGCTAAACTCCTAATCAAAGCCTTTGGAAAATGTACAACAGACCATATTTCTATGGCAGGACCATGGTTGCGATTTAGAGGACATCTGGATAACATTTCAAACAACTGTTTGATTGGAGCTGTAAATGCTTTTAACAAGAAAACAAATTTCGTAAAGAGCCAGATCACCGGCGAGTACGATGGAGTGCCAAACACTCAGCGTAAATATAAGGCAGCAGGAATACCTACTGTAGTGGTGGGAGACCATAATTATGGAGAGGGATCTTCCAGAGAGCACGCTGCAATGGAGCCAAGACACCTGGGAGTAAAAGTAGTACTGGTAAAATCTTTTGCAAGGATACATGAGACGAATCTGAAGAAACAAGGTATGCTCGGGATAACTTTTGCAAATGAGAGCGATTATGATCTTATCCAGGAGGATGATACCTTTAATTTTATAGATCTTGAAGGTTTTGCGCCAGATAAGCAATTAACGATTGAGATCGTGCATGCAGATGGCTCAAAGGATACCATTAAGGCGAATCATACTTACAACCTGCCTCAAATTGAGTGGTACAAAGAAGGTTCTGCCCTTAACCTTATCAAAAAGCAGAACGCTGCTTAAGAAGAAGATGATTTAAGAATATAAATAAAACTCCCGCAACCGCGGGAGTTTTTCTTTTCTATAAAAAGTATTTAAAAGAAAAAAGCAACTCCGAAGAATTGCTTTTAAAAAGTAGATGAGAACTCCGGAGGTTTATTTCCGGAGGATTCATCAAGTAATTTTTGCCCCCCAGTAAAAATTACTATTTGTTCTCATCTATTTAATTTATGGTAGGGATTCCAACTTATTCTTGTGTTTAAAAAGAACATCAAGAGTCGAGGATGGAATGTCCTGATTATAAAGTGTTTCGTAGTACAATTTAATATTTTTTTTCTCTTTTTCATAACATGCCTTCAAATTTAAATTATTGAAGGTGTTGCGGGCTAGGTAATCCAGCTTAAGAAAGACAGGTAAAAAATTCAAGACGGCAGTACCAACAGTGGAAGTCTGGATTGAATTTTTTATGTTAAACAGAAGCTTTCTTAACTCCAGTTTGGCTTTTTCTCTAATCTCTATCAATTTAGCAATATTCTCCGCCATGTCTTTATCTTCCTCTTTAAGATCGTAATAAAGAACATAATACATTTGAAGAAGATCATCGTTCGATAGATCTAATTTTAACAGCTGAGAGTATAATTGAAATTGCATCTTTCTTTGCTTAAAGAGTAATTATCTATGATAAATGTAATCTTTATTTCTTCTCATGAAGATGCTAAGATAGTGATTAACAGAAATTTATGCTTTGTGTAAGAAGTTGAGTAAGAAAAGTGAAAAATCTTAACGATTGTAAGAGAATTCGCTAAGAAAAAGATGGAGTTTTCTAATTTGGAGAAAGTGCCCAGAGCGGGACTCGAACCCGCACGCTCTAATGAACACATGGCCCTCAACCATGCCTGTCTACCAGTTCCAGCACCTGGGCATTCTTTAAGATTTCATTAACCAACCCGTAGGTACATTTTTAAGAAATCAAATAATAAAAAAAGTGACCTTGAACTTTTTTAGTTGAAAAACAAAGAAGATTTGTAAAACAACCAGAGAAAAATTGATTCTGATAAGATCATTTCTTTTCACCTAAAACCTGGATGTCACCTTTCCAGCAGATCTTCTATAATTTAAGGCGTGCCCGAATAATAAGGCGTGAAATATCTTGCAGAATCTTGTATTAAATAAGTGACCTGGCTGGGACTCGAACCCAGGACCCTCTCCTTAAAAGGGAGATGCTCTACCAACTGAGCTACCAGGTCAATATATAAAGAACTCGAAGTGATCTGGCTGGGGATTCCCTCAACACGCTTCACTTCGTTCAGCTGCTCGGGACAGGCTTTTCGCCCAGAAAGATCAGAACTTTAATTTGTGATCTGGCTGGGGCTTCCCTCGACACGCTTCACTTCGTTCAGCTGCTCGGGACAGGCTTCTCGCCCAGAAAGATCAGAACATTAATTTGTGATCTGGCTGGGGCTCGAACCCAGGACCCTCTCCTTAAAAGGGAGATGCTCTACCAACTGAGCTACCAGATCTTCTTTGTTGCATTTTTGCTAATGCGGGTGCAAATATACCCACATTAATTTATTTTTCAAGAACAAATTGACATAAATTTGACCATCAATTTAAACTTGGGGTTAAACTCCTTCTAAATCATATATTTAAGTATGAAATTAATTCTCGCAGGTTATATGGGATCCGGAAAAACAGCGGTTGGAAAGGCTCTTTCCGCTCATTTGTCGATGGATTTTATTGATCTGGATAATGAAATAAGTGTAGAAGAAAATAAATCTATTCCTGAAATTTTTTCGACATCGGGTGAAATTTACTTTAGAAGAAGGGAAGGAGAAGTGCTAAAAAAGCTTCTGCAGCAGGAAAGAAGTTTCATTCTTTCACTGGGAGGAGGAACCCCGTGTTATGGAAAAAACCTTCAGCTCATTAAAGATGCACCCAATACCACTTTAATATATCTAAAGACAGGCTTACTGCAGCTAAAGGCAAGATTAATTCAAGAAAAGGATAGCAGGCCGTTAATAAAGGATCTTAAGACTCCCGAGGTGCTGGAAGATTTTATTAGAAAACATTTATTTGAGCGCACCTTCTATTATAACCAAAGTGATCTCACCATTTCAACCGATGAAAAATCTGTAGAACAGATCGTGCATGAAATAAGTGAAAAGCTAAATTAGTTCCACTCTGGCAGCATCTTTATTGAAATGCACCTTAACCGTCTCGTGAATAGAAGTGGAGAGAGAGATCCCTTTAAAATCGGCTTTTACGGGATAATTTTTATGACTCCGGTCCACGAGAACTGCAGTCTTGAATTTTTTAAGGGGTACATCCAAAAAATGCCGTACTCCATAGATCAAAGTTGTACCCGAGTTAAGGACATCATCAATTAATACAAGAGCCTTATTACGGTAATCCTCGGGGGGCAGGCTGGTGGTGATCTCCTCCAGCGGATTCTTCTTATTTATTTTTACCTCGCAAAGCAATACTTCAAGTTCTGAGATCTTCTCAAGTTCTGCCTGGAGTTTTTGTGCAAGCTCAAAACCACTTTTGGCAATTCCTGCCAGGATGATCTGTTCTTCGTCTACATTGCTTTCGTATATCTGGTAAGCGATCCTTTTAATCTTATGGTTGATCTGCTCATTGTTCAGGATCAAAACAGAATTATTCTCCATGGGATGTTTTTTTCAAAGATAGTAATTGGGTATGTAATTTTATTAATCCTCATCAGCTTCGGGATCGAACCAGTCATCCAATTCCCTGCGGTCTTTTTTGGTTGGTCTTCCCGTTCCCTTTTTCCGGTAATAATCCTGTGAATATTTAAGGAGCTCTCTTTTTTCAAGTTCTTCGCTGGGAGTGATATCTGTGATATAGAGATTCACCAGTTTTGCTCCCACCCGGCTCTTTGGAAGATCCAGTACATCTATCTGGTAGTTGATCTGATTTTTCCTTACCTGTATCTTATCTGCAGGATAAACTTCTCTGGATGGCTTAACTATGGCATCATTCATTCTTACTTTTCCCTGTTTGCACGCCTCTGTTGCAACGCTTCGGGTTTTGAAATATCTCACACACCATAAAAATTTATCTACTCTCATATTTGTACAGTAAAAATCGGTCTATCTTCAGCAAAAATACAAGAATATTGTATCTTGCGGCCCTAAATTACCTATTGATGAAACTGAATAAACTTTTGTTTTTATATCTTTTTACAGCTGTGTTTATGCTTTCATGTGAAAAGGATGATGATGGTCCCGAAGTTGTTCCTCCAAGAGACAGGGGAGAACAGGAGTTGAAGGACCAGGCTGCATTGGATGAATATCTTGATACGCATTTTTATAATTACGAGGAGTTTGAAACCGCCCCTGAAGGTTTTGACTACAGGATAGAAATTGACACTATTAATGCTGAAAATGCCGGTAAAACTCCTTTAAGCCAGTCACCGTTGCTGGAGACAAAGAAGTTTAACTATGAAGGAGTAGAGTATACTTACTACGTTCTAAAGGTACGGGAAGGTGCAAGTGAGCAACCGCAACCAAAATTTAGTGATTCAACTTATGTTTCCTATGAAGGTTCTTTACTTAACAGGAATGTTTTTGATTCTTCTCAAAGTCCTGTTTGGTTCGATCTCACCCAGACAATTCCTGGTTTTGGACAGGCCATGACCGAGTTTCGTGGTGCGTCCAGTTTTGAGGTATTGCCAGACAATAGCGTGGAATGGAGTAATGATTACGGCATTGGTGCAATGTTCCTTCCATCGGGACTTGGTTATTTTAGTTCCTTTGAGGGAGATATTCCTTCCTATAGTCCTTTGGTCTTTACCTTTAATCTCTACAGGGTTAATGAGGCAGATCATGACCGGGATGGAATTCCTTCATGGATGGAAGATCTTGATGAAGATAAAAGACTTATAAATGATGATACAGATGGGGATAACGCGCCAAATTATTTGGATAGAGATGATGACGGGGATTTTATTCCCACCCTTGAAGAAATATCTGATGAAGAAGGAAATATTATTTTTCCCTATCCCGATGTAGACGGGGATGGAACACCAGATTATCTGGATCCTGACAATTAATCAAAAAAGCCCCGAAAGGGGCTTTTTTTGATATTCAAATTTGTGGTCTATAAACTAAGGGAGAGACCAAAAATGATTTGGCTTGGACGGGTATCAACTCTTTTTAATTCTACGCCACCACCGTCACGAATCATGAATTCGGCTTCGTTTTCTTTAAGTGCCCTTTCATATCTCACATCAAGGCCCAATTTACCCAGCTGGATCCCTGCACCCAATTGTGCGCCAATAGTAAATTCATCCTTAACGTCTCCCAGTTCAAAACCTTCAAAATCATTGTCAACAATGTATTGTAAACTTGGGCCTGCAAATATCCTTACCGGGCCAAAAACTTTTGTGCCCACTAATATTGGAAGATCGATTTTAGATACATTATAATCTGCCTCCTGCTGGTTGAATTGGTAGGAGCTTTTTGTAGTGGTGTACACCAGCTCGGGCCTTAGAAAAAAACCTAGAATATTTGCTTCGTAATAAATACCAAAATGATATCCCATTTTGCTTTCTCCGCCTTCCAGGACGTCTTCACCGGCATTTGTAACATCGTTGTAGGTTATCTCTCCATTATCGGCATAATTGAGGCCCCCTTTAACTCCGAATCCACTTTGTGCCATTGCTGCGGAAGTTGTTGCAAACATTAAAATTATTAGGTACTTTTTCATAAAAGGTTTGTTTAGGTTATAGCTTTAAAACGGTTGTTGGATTATTTTATTTGCTCAAAAAATAAAGCCTCTCCAAAATGTCATTTTAGAGAGGCTTTAAAATTAAGAGATTTTGGATAATTATTTTCTCTTGATCACTTTTTCTGAAGCTTTTACAATAGCAGCAGCATTCAATCCGTATTTTTCCATAAGCTGCTCGGGGGTTCCACTTTCACCAAAAGTGTCCATAGTAGCAACAAATTCCTGCGGAGCAGGATGATTTTGAACCAAAGTTCGTGCTACGCTTTCTCCGAGTCCGCCAAGGAAGTTGTGCTCTTCGGCAGTTACAACGCATCCGGTTTTTCCTATTGAAGCCAAAATTGCCGCTTCATCAAGAGGTTTTATGGTGTGGATGTTGAT
Organism: Salinimicrobium sp. TH3; assembly: GCF_026676115.1. Taxonomy (GTDB): domain Bacteria; phylum Bacteroidota; class Bacteroidia; order Flavobacteriales; family Flavobacteriaceae; genus Salinimicrobium. The sequence goes on from NZ_JAPONB010000007.1 coordinate 185,490, forward strand.
CACTTCAGCCGAGATTCCTTTTTCTTCAAGTTCTTCGGCAGCTTGTAGTGCTTCCCAAACCAAATGGCCTGTGGCAATGATAGTTACATCTTTACCTTCATTCAGCAAAACTGCTTTTCCGATTTCAAATTTTTGATCTTCAGGAGTGAAATTGGCAACCTTTGGCCTTCCGAAGCGAAGATATACAGGGCCATGGTGCTCTGCAATTGCAATGGTAGCAGCTTTCGTTTGATTGTAATCACAGGTGTTGATCACTGTCATCCCCGGCAACATCTTCATAAGACCGATGTCTTCAAGGATCTGGTGCGTTGCACCGTCCTCTCCCAGGGTAAGTCCCGCGTGAGAAGCACAGATCTTTACGTTCTTGTCTGAATAAGCTATAGACTGCCTTATTTGGTCATAGACCCTTCCGGTTGAAAAGTTGGCAAAAGTTCCCGTGAAAGGAATTTTTCCACCAATGGTCATCCCGGCGGCAATTCCCATCATGTTAGCTTCAGCTATTCCTACCTGGAAAAAACGCTCTGGATGATTCTTTTGAAAATCTCCCATTTTTAAAGACCCTGTAAGATCGGCACAAAGGGCAACTACATTAGGATTATTTTTTCCAAGCTCGGTAAGGCCATCGCCAAATCCCGAGCGGGTATCTTTACTTCCTGTATTGGTATATTTTTTCATTTTTTAAACTTTTTCTTCCGCAGCTGGCTTGAAGGCAGCAGGCGGAAAATATTAAAAGCATTGTTTTAGGAGTTTGAAACAGACCTTATTTAAGATCTCATATCTCAATTCTCACATCTGTTAATAGTCGCCTAAAGTTTCTGGGTTTTGAGCCAAAGCTTTTTCCAGCTGCTCATCATTTGGAGCAACTCCATGCCACTTGTGAGTGTGCATCATAAAATCTACGCCATGTCCCATCACAGTAGTCATTATTACTGCTACAGGTTTTCCTTTTCCTGTGCGGCTTTTAGCTTCCTCTAATCCTTTAATAACTTCAGAAATGTTGTTCCCGTCTTTGATCTCAAGAACATCCCAGCCAAAGGCTTCAAATTTTGCTGTAATGTCTCCCATAGGTAAAACATCATCTGTACAGCCGTCAATTTGTTGATGATTTCGATCTACAGTGGCAATAAGGTTGTCAACTTTTTTGGCAGCTGCATACATGATGGCTTCCCAATTTTGACCTTCCTGAAGTTCCCCGTCACCGTGAAGTGAGTAAACAAGGTGCTTATCTCCATTTATCTTTTTTGTGTTTGCAGCACCAATGGCCACAGATAGTCCCTGGCCTAAAGATCCCGATGCAATTCTTACTCCCGGTAGTCCTTCATGTGTTGTAGGGTGGCCCTGTAATCTTGAATTGATAAGTCTGAAAGTGTTGAGTTCCTCTATCGGAAAATATCCGCTTCGGGCAAGAACGCTGTAAAATACCGGGGAAATATGACCATTGGAAAGGAAGAACAAATCTTCTCCATTCCCATCCATGTCAAATCCTTCTTTGCGATCCATCATCTCCTGATAGAGTACGCTGATAAATTCGGCACAGCCCAAAGATCCTCCCGGGTGTCCGGAATTTACTTTGTGGACCTGCCTTACAATATCCCTTCTTACCTGGGAGACAAAATCTTCTAGTTGTTGTGTGTTTGGCATCTGGATTTAATTAAATGTGCTGCAAAAATACTATTTTATCAACGCTTTGGAAATCAACTCATGCCTATTCTTTTCAAAAGTTGTGAAGAATTAATGGTTGAGAGTTAAAGTGGATAGGTGGAAAATGGAAAACTACGCTAAAAAGTCACAAATGCCCTTGTGAACAATTGGTCTTCGAGGTGGTAATTAATCCTGCTGCTGACTTCGTACTTCTAAGTTCTAACTTCGTACTTAAATTGGTTATCTTTGCGCCCATTAAAATCTTCTATGAAATTTGAATTAGCAGTGACAGATCCCGGCAGCAGTGCACGTGCCGGAGTTATAACTACAGATCACGGAATTATCGAAACCCCCATCTTTATGCCGGTGGGAACCATAGCTACTGTAAAAGGAATCAGTCAAAAGGACCTCAAAGAAGAGGTAAACCCCGATATAATTTTAGGAAATACGTATCACCTTTATCTGCGGCCTCAAACCGAGATACTGAAAAAGGCCGGCGGACTTCATAAATTTATGAACTGGGACCGTAATATACTTACTGATAGTGGCGGGTACCAGGTCTATTCTCTTTCTGAAAGACGAAAGATCAAAGAAGAAGGCGTGAGATTCAAATCGCACATCGATGGATCCTACCATAATTTCACCCCCGAGAATGTTATGGAGATCCAGCGAAGCATTGGAGCAGATATTATTATGGCATTTGACGAATGCACACCATATCCATGCGATTACAAATACGCAAAGAACTCCATGCATCGTACCCATCGCTGGTTGGATCGATGTATAACCCATTTCGATAAGACGCCGCCACTTTACGGCTATTCACAGGCTCTTTTCCCTATTGTACAGGGGAGTACTTATAGAGACCTAAGAGAACAATCGGCTGAATATATAGCTGCAGCCGGGGCTGAGGGTAATGCTATCGGCGGACTTTCAGTAGGGGAGCCGGCAGAAGAAATGTACGCCATGACCGAAATCGTGACCAACATCCTTCCTAAGGAAAAGCCGCGTTATCTTATGGGAGTTGGAACCCCAATTAATATTCTGGAAAATATTGCCCTGGGAGTAGATATGTTCGATTGTGTAATGCCAACCAGAAATGCCAGAAATGGAATGCTCTTTACTGCCCATGGCACCATTAACATCAAGAATAAGAAGTGGGAAGATGACTTTTCTCCTATTGATGACAGCGGTATGACTTATGTCGATACTTACTACACCAAAGCATACTTAAAACATTTGTTTTCGGTCAATGAATTGCTTGGCAAGCAAATTGCTACCATGCATAACCTCGGCTTCTACCTTTGGTTGGTTCGTGAAGCCAGAAAACATATCTTAGCCGGGGATTTTGCCTCCTGGAAAAATATGATGGTACAGCAAATGAACAAACGTCTCTAAATTGAAGATCCTCGACTGGTACATATTAAAGCGATACCTGGGAACATTCATTTTAATGTTGCTCCTCTTTATACCAATTGGTATAACTGTGAACCTGGCCGAGAAGATAGATAAGATCCTGGAGAATGAAGTGCCATTTTTGGAGGTGGTGAATTATTATATCGACTTTACGATCTATTTTGCCAACCTGCTTTTTCCTTTATTCCTGTTTCTTTCGGTTATATGGTTTACCTCTAAACTTGCTCAGAATACAGAAATTATTGCCTTTTTAAGTAGTGGGGTTTCCTTCTGGCGGTTTCTTCGGCCTTATTTGATAGGGTCCACAATTGTTTGTGCAGCTGCTCTTGTCATGGGAATGTACCTTGCTCCAACTGCCAGTAAGGGGTTTAATGAATTTAAATATACTTACTTAAAAAAGGGAAGCGAAGTGCAGGAGACCAGTGATGTCTACAGGCAGATCAACGATAATGAATATATTTACGCCTCCCATTTTCAGCCCCGAATTAATTCAGCTCAAAACTTCACTTTAGAACATTTTGAGGGGAATAAAATGCTCTTTAAAATTAGCGCAACCAGGTTAAAATTAAATGAAGAAGATTCAACCTACACTTTGACCAACTATAATAAAAGAATAATTGGGGAGGAAGAAGATGAATTGATCTCAGAAATAAGTAAAGACACCATTCTTCCTTTTGATTTTGATGAACTCACACCGGTATCTTATATGGCGGAGACTCTTAACTATAATGAACTTGAAGCCTTTATCGAGCAGGAAAAAGGTCGTGGTTCGGGGAATATAAACCGCTATAAGGTTGTGGCCTATAAACGGTGGAGCCTTCCGGTTTCTGCCTATATACTTACCGTAATTGCAGTTGCCGTTTCTTCGATGAAACGCCGTGGGGGAATGGGAGTGAACCTGGCACTGGGTATAACCCTTGCCTTTGTTTTTATATTTATGGACAAGGTTTTTGGTACAATTGCCGAGCAGAGTACTTTCTCTCCTCTTCTGGCCGTATGGTTTCCCAATATTTTCTTCGGAATTTTAGCTGTTTACCTGCTCTGGAATGCTAAGCGATAAAGTTAAAGCTTACCTGCATTTTCACTTAATTGTGTTTATCTGGGGATTCACCGCTGTTTTGGGAGCATTGATTACGCTGGATGCCGTGCCGCTGGTATGGTACAGGATGTTAATGGCGAGTGGCTTTATTTTTTTATGGATCAAATGGAAGAAGAAAAAATTACGTCTTGCACCAAAACGGGTCCTTGTCATGTTGATTGCCGGGATGATAATTGCGCTTCACTGGCTTACTTTTTTTGGAGCCATTAAAGTATCCAATGTTTCTATTACACTGGCATTGCTTTCTACCGGGGCTTTTTTTACTTCAATCCTGGAACCTGTATTTTATAAACGGAAGGTAATATGGTATGAGATCCTTTTTGGCATCATTGTAATTTGCGGTCTTTACATTATATTTAAGGTAGAGACAGAATATGTCCTGGGAATCCTTCTTGCTTTGATTTCTGCATTTCTTTCGGCAGTTTTTTCCCTCATCAATGGAAAACTGGCACAAAAGGAAGATGCTTCGGTTATTTCTTTTTACGAACTGCTCACTGGTACAGGAGCCATAACTATATATCTGCTTATAATGTCATTTTTTGAAAGTAGTACGGCAGGTTTCAGCAGTGAGTTTTTCAATGTTTCGGCTATGGACTGGACCTATCTTATCATTTTGGCTTCGGTGTGTACTGCCTATGCTTTCATAGCTTCTGTAGCTGTTATGCGACATTTAAGTCCTTATACCATTATGCTTACGATCAATTTGGAACCGGTTTATGGAATTCTTCTTGCATTTTGGATCTTTGGAAGTGATGAAGCAATGGATCCAGGGTTCTATTACGGGGCTGTAATTATCTTAGCCACAGTGATTATGAACGGCATTTTAAAGACGAGGAGAAAATTCAAAAAACAGCCAAAACCTACCTCTTAAGTTTCTTATATTTGTAAGCTAATTAAAAACAACCCATAACTCATTATGGAATATTTAGACTTTGAATTACCTATAAAGGAGTTGGAAGAACAATACCAAAAGGCTTGTGCTATTGGTCAGGAAAGTGATGTGGATGTTACCGCCACTTGTCGTCAAATTGAAAAAAGACTAAACGAGACCAAAAAGGAAATATATAAGAATCTTACTGCCTGGCAGAGGGTTCAGCTTTCCAGGCATCCAAACCGTCCATATACTCTTGATTATATTAATGCTATTTGTGGTGACACATTTCTTGAGCTTCACGGGGATAGAAATGTAAAGGATGACAAAGCCATGATTGGAGGTCTTGGAAAAATTGGGGATCAAAGTTATATGTTCGTTGGTCAGCAAAAAGGATATAATACCAAAACCCGCCAGTATCGTAATTTCGGAATGGCAAACCCAGAAGGTTATCGCAAGGCCCTGCGGCTTATGAAATCTGCTGAGAAATTTGGTATCCCTGTAGTGACTTTCGTAGATACTCCTGGTGCTTATCCAGGCCTTGAAGCCGAAGAACGTGGACAGGGAGAGGCTATTGCCCGAAATATTCTTGAAATGACCCGCTTAAAAGTGCCAATTATCGTTGTGATTATTGGAGAAGGAGCAAGTGGGGGAGCCCTTGGAATTGGAGTGGGAGATAAGGTACTAATGCTTGAAAATACATGGTACTCTGTAATTTCGCCCGAATCCTGTTCTTCAATTTTATGGAGAAGCTGGGAGTTTAAAGAAAAAGCAGCCGATGCTTTAAAACTTACCGCCAAGGATATGAAAAAGCAAAAGCTTATTGATGAGATCGTCAAGGAACCGGTTGGAGGTGCCCACAGCAACAGGGAAATGACTTTTGAAATTGTTAAGAATGCCATTTCTGAAGCTTATGGTGAGTTTAAAAACTTATCACCAGAAGAATTGACGAAAAAACGAATGAATAAGTATTCCCAAATGGGAGTCTTTAAAGGTTAAATCCTTACTACATAAGAAAGAAAAAAATCCGAAGAGTAATCCTTCGGATTTTTTTGGCCTTATCAACAAATAATTAAAGTTGTCAACAGTTAAAATGTTCATAAACTGTGAACTAAGTAAAGCTGTTTTCAACGAAGTACTAAACTCTATTTTTCTACTTTCGTAATATGGAAAAAGTCAAAGCCCCACAAAATATCAATTACAGTCCCGGGAATGTCATCAATCTCGAGAAAGGAAAAATTCCTCCGCAAGCTGTTGATTTAGAAGAAGTTGTGCTTGGAGCTATGATGATCGATAAAAGAGGGGTTGACGAAATTATCGATATTTTACATCCCAACGTTTTCTATAAAAGTGCTCACCAGCATATCTTTGAAGCTATTTTTAAGCTTTTTGAAAACTCAGAACCGGTCGACTTATTAACGGTCTCCAATCAATTAAGGAAAGATCAAAAACTCGAGCAGGTGGGTGGCGATTTTTACCTGGTACAGCTTACTCAAAAAGTATCATCTTCTGCCCATATTGAATTTCATGCAAGGATCATTCTTCAGAAATATATTCAGCGTAGTTTGATTAAGATTTCTAACGAGATCATTGAGGAGTCGTATGATGAAACAACAGATGTTTTTGATCTTTTAGACACTGCAGAATCCAAACTTTACGAAGTAACCCAGGGGAACATCAAAAGATCTTCAGAGACTGCTCAGGATCTTGTAATGCAGGCTAAGAAAAAGATTCAGGAAATTTCGAATAAATCGGGACTTTCGGGAATTCCGTCAGGATTCGAAAGACTGGATAAACTCACTTCTGGTTGGCAGCCCAGTGACCTTATTATTGTTGCTGCCCGTCCCGGTATGGGTAAAACAGCACTTACGCTTTCTATGGCCCGTAATATTTCTGTTGGACAGAATATTCCCGTGGCTTTCTTTTCCCTGGAGATGTCCTCGGTACAGTTGATCACTCGTTTGATATCTTCAGAAACCGGATTGTCTTCAGAAAAACTTCGTACAGGAAACCTTGAAAAACACGAGTGGGAACAGCTTAACGTAAAAGTAAAAGGCCTTGAAAAAGCCCCTCTTTTTATAGATGATACTCCTTCCCTTTCAATTTTTGATTTAAGGGCGAAAGCTAGAAGACTGGCTTCACAACATGGAATTAGATTGATTGTGATTGATTACCTGCAGTTGATGACGGCCGGTGGTAGCCAAAAAGGTGGAAACAGGGAACAGGAAATTTCAACCATTTCCCGAAACTTAAAAGCCCTGGCAAAGGAACTCAATGTACCGGTAATCGCGCTCTCCCAGCTCTCCCGTGCCGTGGAAACCAGGGGAGGTTCAAAAAGACCACTTTTGAGTGACCTTCGGGAATCTGGAGCGATCGAGCAGGATGCCGATATCGTTTCCTTTATTTACCGTCCCGAATATTATAAAATCGAGGAGTGGGATGATGAAGAGCGTTCTCCTACAGACGGGCAGGCAGAATTCATTGTGGCCAAGCACAGGAATGGTGGTCTTGAGAATATTAGGTTGAAATTTGTTGGTCATTTAGGTAAATTCGATAACTTAGATGACTTTGATTCTCCGTCTGAGTTTCATTCGAAAATGAATGATAATGACTCTGGAGATATGAGCTTTACTACCGGCCATTTTCCCAGTGCCGATGAAGCTTTTGGAAGCTCAATGAATGATGATCTAAATGATGACGACAGCGACGTACCTTTTTAAAAATGTGATTTTATTCTTTCCGAATTTCTTCGGAAAATCTCTTACTGATCCTATCCAATCCAAAGCCGGAAAGAATTTTCTTTTTTCCGGCTTTTTTATGCTCCTGTTTTTACTGATGTCTTTCCCGGCCTTGGCCTCTCAAATCCTCATCCCTATGGATGCAGAAGGGCAGCGAAACCATTTGAAGGCTTATGGAATTACTTATTGGATGCTTGAGAAAGATGCAAAAGTGCAGTGGCTGCTCAATTACAGGGGCGGATCGTTTCTTTTACCAGATTCTGAAGAACTGCGCAGGGAGTGCAAGATACGAGGAGTCTCATATGAGGTGATTAGTGATCAAAAAACGGAAAGTATTCTGGAGGAAATTGCCAGCCCGTCCAGGAATATGGAAGCTGTTCTTTTGGAAAAAGCGCCTAAAATTGCAGTCTATTCTCCCGAAGGTAACAGGCCGTGGGACGATGCGGTTACCATGGTGCTTACCTATGCCGAGATTCCATATGAAACAATCTATGATAAGGAAGTCCTTAGTGACGCCCTTTTGTTGTTCGACTGGTTGCACCTGCATCATGAAGATTTTACGGGGCAGTATGGCAAATTCTACCGCAGCTATCGCACCGCTCCCTGGTATATTGAAGATAAGAAACGGGCCGAAGCTTTGGCTTCAGAACTTGGTTATGATAAGGTTTCTGAAGAAAAACTGGCAGTTGCACTTAAAATTAGAGATTACGTTGTTGGCGGGGGTTTCATGTTTGCGATGTGTAGTGCGACAGATAGTTTCGACATTGCCCTTTCTGCCGAAGGCGTTGACATTGCCGAACCCATGTTTGACGGGGATCCCAGTGATGCCGACTATCAGAAAAAACTACATTTTGAAAAGAGCTTTGCCTTTGAAAACTTCATCCTGGAAAGAAATCCAATGGTTTACGAGTTCTCGTCGATTGATATGACCAATAAGCGGCAGGTACCTATGGATGTTGATTATTTTACGCTCATGGAATACTCCGCAAAATGGGATCCTGTACCAACCATGCTTACCCAAAATCATACTAGGCTGGTAAAAGGTTTTATGGGACAAACTACCTCTTACGATCCTGCAAACATTAAACCTACAGTACTAGTGATGGGGCAAAGCAAGATCAATGGCGAAGCAAAATACATCCACGGAATTAAAGGCAATGGTTTTTTTACATTTTACGGAGGTCATGATCCCGAAGATTATCAGCATATGGTAGGTGATCCAAAGACAGAATTAGAACTTCATCCCACCTCTCCCGGCTACCGTCTTATCCTTAATAATGTTCTTTTCCCTGCAGCCAAGAAACAAAAGCAGAAGACTTAGGAGAGGAATTCCTATTTTTACTCCCCTATGGAAAAATCAGAAAATTTCAACAGGAAGGTTATCAGAACAATATTTATTGCATTGCTGATGCTTTCAGCTTTTGCGCTGCTTGTTTTTCATGCCAACTTTTTCCTTTTAGTCTTTGCAGGTATCTTTTTTTCGGTGCTGTTAAACTTTGCTTCGAACTGGATAGTGAGTAAAACGCCACTGAAATATGGATTGGCTTTATTTCTTATCCTGCTTTTAATATCAGGAATTTTGTACTTGATTATTCTTTTAGTCGGTCCTTCTATGGTGGAGCAGGTGCAGGATATGACTGAAACTTTGCCCCGATCTCTACAAAACCTTAGAGAGAAAATTAAACAAACATCTATTGGTAGAAGTTTATTTGAAGAACTTCCAAGTGATCTTGGTTCTTTATTAGAAGAAAGGGGAGAGGTGATGTCACGAATCGTCGGCTCGTTCTCAACTACAATAGGTGCCATAGCAAATTTCTTTATCATTATTGTTACAGGAATATTTTTGGCTTCAAGTCCCGGTATTTATACAAAAGGTTTTACCAGATTATTTCCTGTTAATTTTCGCCCCCGTTTACGGGAAGTAATGGATAAGACACAGTATTCCCTTAGCCTTTGGATGATGGCCAAATTGCTTTCCATGTTGGTAGTGGGAATTTTTACTGCTATTGGGTTGCAATTTCTGGGAATGCCTATGCCTTATGCCCTGGCTTTAATGGCCGCTTTATTCTCATTTATTCCTAACATTGGCCCGTATCTTGCTTTGGCACCCGCAGTACTCATTGCGCTAATGCAGGAAGGTAATATGTTTATTTATGTTCTCATACTTTATTTTAGTATTCAGATTGTAGAGAGTTATTTAATTACTCCTATGATCGAAAAGAAAATGGTGCATCTCCCGCCAGCCCTTACGCTTTTTTGGATGGTTTTATTAGGAGTGCTTACAGGAATTCTGGGACTAATAATGGCCACCCCGATTCTTGCAGCACTTATAGTAATTATTCAAGAGCTATATGTGAAAGATTATTTGGAGGCCCAGAATGAGAAAGCAAATGAAACAGATTCGGAAGTATTGGTTGAAGAAGTAAGTCACGGAAACCCGAAAGCGGAATCCTGAAAAACTTTTCATAGAGGCTTTCAATTTTGGAAAGGAACTTAATCATGAAAAAAATCGACTCCCACCAACATTTCTGGAAATACGATTCCCAAACCTATTCCTGGATTCGAGATGAAATGGCAGTAATTAGAAAAGACTTTTTTCCCAGGAACCTGGAGCCATTGTTGGTTGAAAATGATTTTTCCGGTTGTGTTGCAGTGCAGGGAGAGCAGTCTGAAGCCGAAACAGAAAAGCTGCTGCAAATGGCAGAACAGCATGATTTTGTCAAAGGAGTGGTAGGTTGGGTAGATCTTAATTCTCCAGATGTTGAAGAGCGCTTGAAGCAGTATTCTCAAAACCCATTTTTAAAAGGGATACGCCATACAGTTTGGGATGAAAAAGGGGAATTCATGATTGCTCCCGAATTTCAGCGAGGTTTGTCACTTCTGGCCGGTAAAGGCCTCACTTATGATATTTTGGCTTTTGATTATCAACTGGGGTCTGCAGTTGAAATGGTACGGGCATTCCCGAGGCAGAAATTTGTCCTGGATCATATGGGAAAGCCTCGAATTTCAGGAAAACCGGATAAGCGGTGGACCAGGCATATTGAACAACTGGCAGAGTCGCCGAATGTTTGGTGCAAAATATCGGGATTAGTAACTGAAACTCCTGACTTCAGGTGGAAAAGCATCGATTTCTCCCCTTTTTTGGAGGTCGTAACTAAGGCTTTTGGCGTGGATAGACTCATGTTTGGGTCCGATTGGCCGGTGTGCCTTTCCGCAGCAAATTATAACGAGGTGGTTGAAGTAGTGGAGAAGTTCTTCAGCGGGTATACAAAAGAAGATAAGGAGAGGATCTTTGGGAAAAATGCTTCGGAATTTTATAACTTGAAGTAAAACAAAACTGAAGTGTCAAAAATGGCAAAACTGGATTACATTTTTCAGAAGGAAATAAAGCTTTCAGCAAAAACCAGGGGTTTTCATTTGGTAACAGAGGAGGTGACCCAACAAATTCCGGAGATAAAAGAAGTCTCTATGGGTTTCCTGCAGATCTTTATCAAGCATACTTCGGCCGGACTCACCATTAACGAAAATGCCGATCCTACGGTAAGAGAGGATTTTGAGAGTCACTTCAATAAAATGGTTCCCGAAGATCAGCCATATTATAAACACACTTTAGAGGGAAGTGATGATATGCCTGCACATATTAAAGCTGCTCTTTTGGGTTCTTCCCTTCAAATTCCAGTCACTAACGGTCAACTTAATCTTGGTACCTGGCAGGGAATCTATCTTTGCGAACACCGCGATCATGGCGGCAGCAGGAAATTGGTTTTAACGGTCTATGGGGAGAAGAAGTGAAGTTTTTTGTCATTCTGCCGAAGAGGAATCTCATTATAATGGAAATTCAGAAAATAAAAGATTCATCACTCCGCTATCGCTTCCTTCTGAATGACAGAAAACCGTTTGTCATTCCGACGAAGGAGGAATCTCATTATAATGGAAATTCAGAAAATAAGAGATTCATTACTGCGCTATCAGAAAACCGTTTGTCATTTCGACGAACGAGGAATCTCATCATAATGGCAGAAAAAAAAATATTTGTGAATTCGTGACCAAAAGGGCAGATCGTTTTTAAACAAAAAAGATCCCGCTCTTTCGAACGGGATCTTTACAAGTGAGATAACAGTTTAATTTATTTTACTTTTTTGACGATAGCTTCAAACGCATCGGGATGGTTCATTGCAAGATCGGCTAAAACCTTACGGTTTAGTTCGATTCCTGCGGCTTTCACTTTCCCCATGAATTGTGAATAAGACATTCCGTGCATACGGGCTCCTGCGTTGATACGCATGATCCAAAGTGAACGGAAGTTTCTCTTCTTGGTTTTACGGTCTCTGTAAGCATATAACATTGCTTTGTCAACCGCGTTTTTCGCTACTGTCCAAACGTTCTTACGACGTCCAAAGTAACCTTTTGCTTGCTTAAGAACCTTTTTTCTTCTGGCTCTTTTAGCAACTGAATTTACTGATCTTGGCATATTTTAAAAATTTTTTTGTAGCAGGCGGTCGTTCTTGACACTTTCAACTTTCAGTTCTAAATTCTAACTTCTAAAATCGTACTTCCAGTTGCCTGACTCCAGGGTTATTAAATTTGGTAAACCATCAAAGGTTCAACTACAACAAACGTAATTGAAGTTTGATATTTTTTTCGTCTGCTTCATGTACTAAAGTACTATGAGTCAGAGCCAGCTTTTGTTTTTTAGTCTTCTTTGTTAAGATGTGACTTTTAAACGCATGCTTTCTTTTGATCTTTCCTGTACCGGTAAGCTTGAAACGCTTTTTGGCACTGGACTTCGTTTTCATTTTAGGCATTCTGTCCTTCTTTTAAATTATCTCACTTATTATTGTAAATCATGCGGCTATGAAAAGCTACAGGATTATTAATTCTTGGTCTTTTTGGGAGAAAGAAACATTGTCATTCTTTTCCCTTCGAGTTTAGGCATTTGCTCTACCTTTCCTAGTTCTTCAAGATCGGTAGCAAGGCGCAGTAAGAGGATCTCTCCCTGTTCCTTAAAAACAATAGAACGTCCTTTAAAGAATACGAAAGCTTTAAGCTTTGCTCCATCCTTCAGGAATTTCTCTGCATTCCTTTTCTTAAACTCATAGTCGTGATCGTCTGTGTTAGGACCAAAACGTATCTCTTTTACAACCACCTGGGTGGCTTTGGCCTTTAATGCCTTGTCACGTTTTTTCTGTTCGTAGAGAAACTTTTTATAGTCCATTACTTTGGCAACGGGAGGATTGGCATTTGGGGAGATCTCCACCAGGTCCAGCTCCTGCTCTTCGGCAATGGCTAATGCTTTACGGGTTGGGTACACACCCATTTCCACGTTGTCGCCAACTAGGCGCACTTCTTCCGCACGAATCTTTCCGTTAATTCGATGCGGATCTTCTTTGATTTCTCTTAGAGGTCTTTTGGTTCTTTTTCTACGTATTGCTATGGCTCAAAAATTTTGGTTAAACTTCAAATGTTTTTAAAGTACTATTTACTTCTTTATTCACTAATTCGGCAAAGTCTTCAATTGACATTGTGCCAAGATCGCCTTCCCCATGTCTTCGTACAGAAACCGTTCCATTTTCGGCCTCCTGTTCTCCAACGATCAACATATAAGGAACTTTGCTAACTTCTGCATCCCTTATCTTCTTCCCGATAGTCTCGTTCCTATGGTCTGCAAGGGCGCGAATTTCGTGATTTTCCAGCGAATTTAAAACTTTTTGGCTGTATTTTTCGTATTTCTCACTGAGGGAGAGAATAATAGCCTGTTCTGGCATCAGCCAAAGGGGGAAATTTCCTCCTGTATTCTCCAGCAGTACAGCTACAAAGCGTTCCATACTACCAAAAGGCGCACGGTGGATCATCACCGGGCGGTGCATTTCATTATCACTTCCTTTATAGGTAAGGTCAAAACGTTCGGGTAAATTATAATCTACCTGGATTGTTCCCAGCTGCCATTGTCGGCCAAGGGCATCTTTTACCATGAAATCCAGTTTAGGACCATAAAAAGCAGCTTCCCCGGTTTCAACGACGTAATTTAATCCTTTTTCTTTAGCGGCATTAATAATGGCATTTTCAGCCTTATCCCAGTTTTCGTCAGATCCTATGTACTTCTCTTTATTTTCAGGATCTCTTAAAGAAACCTGTGCAGTGAAATCTTCAAATCCGAGGGAACTGAATACATATAAAGTAAGATCGATTACCTTTTTGAATTCAGAATCTAATTGATCTGGAGTACAAAAAATGTGGGCGTCATCCTGGGTAAATCCGCGTACGCGGGTAAGGCCGTGTAATTCTCCGCTTTGCTCGTAACGATAAACAGTTCCGAATTCAGCAAAACGCTTCGGAAGATCCTTATAGCTCCAGTGCCCATGATTGTATATCTCACAGTGGTGCGGACAGTTCATAGGCTTCAGCAAAAATTCCTCTCCTTCGTTAGGAGTTTTAATTGGCTGAAAGCTGTCCTCTCCATATTTCGCATAATGGCCAGAAGTAACATAAAGTTCTTTTTGGCCAATATGTGGAGTAACCACCATTTCATATCCGGCCTTTTTCTGAGCTTTTTTCAAAAAGTTCTCCAGGCGCTCTCTCAAAGCAGCACCTTTTGGCAGCCATAAAGGTAACCCCTGACCAACCTTTTGTGAAAAAGTAAAAAGTTCCAGCTCACGACCTAATTTACGGTGATCCCTTTTTTTAGCTTCCTCCAGCATTTCAAGATATTCCTTGAGGTCTTTTTGCTTCGGAAATGAAATTCCGTATACCCGTGTCAACTGCGGATTCTTCTCATTACCTCTCCAGTAAGCCCCCGCAACACTCATCAGTTTCACTGCTTTAATCACGCCGGTGTTGGGAAGATGGCCTCCGCGGCAAAGATCGGTGAAGGTGTCGTGGTCACAGAAGGTGATCGTTCCGTCTTCCAGGTTTTCAATAAGTTCAACCTTGAAAGGGTTATTTTCCTTTTTGTAGAAATCAAGGGCTTCCTGCTTTGAAACTTCTCTCATCTGGAAGTCGTGCTTTCCCCGGGAAATCTCCAGCATGCGGTCTTCGATCTTCTTAAAATCGTTTTCAGAGATCTTTTGCTCTCCAAAATCCACATCATAATAGAAGCCGTTTTCAATGGCAGGACCAATAGTTAGCTTAGCTCCGGGATAAAGATCCTGGATCGCCTGGGCCATAACATGAGAAGAGGAGTGCCAAAAAGCCTTTTTCCCCTCATCATCATTCCATGTATATAAAGTAAGGCTGCCGTCGGTATTAAGAGGAGTGGTAGTCTCCACCACCGTATTATTAAACTTTGCCGAAATCACATTGCGGGCAAGACCTTCGCTAATGCTCCTTGCCACCTCCATTGGGGTAGTGCCGTTTTCAAATTCTTTAATACTGCCGTCGGGCAACGTAATCTTTATCATAAAACTTTAATTAAGTGTGCAAAGATAAGAGGTTCATGGGTGCTTTACAATACTATTATATATATGTATCGGTATTTTTTGGGCGTTTCCCCACCTTCGCTGCCGCTTGGATGGGGCCGGGCTATTCGCTTCAATCTTTTTGTCCATGCTTCCCAAAAAGGATTTTCGCTGCTATCCCTAACGCGTAGCGAAGTACGAATAGGAGATACGAAGTAGGAAGTTTAGTTTTTTATTCTTTTTTAAAGCTGGTAACGTCATAACTCTAACTTCTAATTTCGTATATCTAACTATTTTATCACCCTTCAAAAATGTCATTTTCAGCATCTTAGTTTTGGGGGTTTTAAAAATGTCAAAAAAACCTTAAAAAAGTTTAGCTGAAGACTTGCGGGATTGGAATTCGGTTGTATATTTGCAGCCGCTTTGAGAGGGAGTGACACGATGGGGGAGGCATTAGCTCAGCCCAGGTGTAGCAAAGGATTGAAGTAAATAAGTTCTCTGAAAATTTTTTGAATTTTATCTTGGATTGTAAAGGAAATTGGTTTTATCTTTGCATCCGCTTTG
>NZ_JAPONB010000008.1 GCF_026676115.1 Salinimicrobium sp. TH3
TCCAAGGGAATTAGTGCCTTCAAAAAATTCCACCGAAACCACAGTACCATCAGTATCTGAAGCATCTGCTGTAATTAGAATATCAGCAGGAACTGTAAAGCTTGCGCCTTCCAAAGGTGAAGTTATAGCTACGGATGGTGCTACATTAGCAGGTGTAACTTCAATATTAACTGCTGCTGAAGTGGTACTCTCCTGCTTATCATCGGTCGCTACCGCAGTCAGAGCATAAGTTCCAGCTACTGCACCGGTCCAGGTGAGACTCCAGCCATCATTACCATCGCTGTCTATTCCAAGGGAATTAGTGCCTTCAAAAAATTCCACCGAAACCACAGTACCATCAGTATCTGAAGCATCTGCTGTAATTAGAATATCAGCAGGAGCTGTAAAGGTAGCAGCCTCCAATGGTGCAGTGATCGCAACTATTGGTGCTGTGTTAGCAGGTGTAACTTCAATATTAACTGCTGATGAAGTGGTACTCTCCTGCTTATCATCAGTCGCTACCGCAGTCAGAGCATAAGTTCCAGCTACTGCACCGGTCCAGGTGAGACTCCAGCCATCATTACCATCGCTGTCTATTCCAAGGGAATTAGTGCCTTCAAAAAATTCCACCGAAACCACAGTACCATCAGTATCTGAAGCATCTGCTGTAATTAGAATATCAGCAGGAGCTGTAAAGGTAGCAGCCTCCAATGGTGAAGTGATCGCCACAACGGGTGCCATATTCACTTTATTAAAAACAACATCAACCCAATAATTACTGGAAAGAAAGCTATTGAAAGGGAAAGTCGGTACAGCTGAATATCTATAAACCCCATTTGGTCCATCTTCTCCACTTCCCAGACCACGCAAAGGCCCATTTACAATGGCCTGTTCAAACCCTGAATCACTTACCGTATAATAGCCATCACTACTATGATAAGAAATAATATAGGTAGTTTCTGCAGTAATTTCTACGGGATCGGGAAAGTTCACTTGTTGCCATCCCGAATCACTTTCATTTGAAAAAGTTGCTTGTGCCAATACTACTCCTGCCGGATTATATAGTTGGCCAATGTGAATTCCGGGATCTCCAACTTGTTTATAAAACCTTACACCGGTCACAACTCCGTCAACATTTGACCGAAATTTCATACCCAACTGTATGGGGGTACCATCATTACTTAGGCCTGCTCCCGGTATATCTGTAGCCTGAAATACACTACAAGGACAATTTGAATTGTCACCATTTTTATTCACTGTTACATTTATAATATCAGAAACACCAACCGCCCCATCATTATCTGTAGCCCTGGCTGTTATTGTGTAAATACCTTCCAATATGTCATTCCATGATAATGAAAATGGACTGGTAAGATCTTCTCCAATTTTCACAGAACCATTGAAAAATTCTACCTTGCTGATAGTACCATCAACATCTGAAGCGGTAGCGGATATTAATATATCAGCCGGAGCTGTAAATACAGAAAAATCTGCAGGCTGAGATATGTCTACAACTGGTGAAGCATTGTTGAACGTATCTGATACTGTTAAGTTAATTATAACAGGCAAACTAAGATTTCCGGAATCGTCCAAACCTCTTGCTTGAATAGTCGTAGGACCTTCTACAGTGGGAGTCCAGGTATAGATCCAGTTGTCTTCGCCTTCAGCTACATTCCAGGTCAACCCTTCATCTGTAGATATTTCCACTGCCACCAAAGTATTCTCTTCTACTACTGATCCGGTAACAATTACCTCATTATTATTCGGAATAGTAGCTCCTTCCAAAGGTGCAGTAAAGCTGATTACGGGTGCCTCAAAATCTGAGGAAGGTGTTGTTTTAACAAGTTCAGACTGAATACTTCCAGGCTGAACTCCCATATCTGCAAATAAGTTTACCGTTGCCTGCTGCATATCACGGCTTGGTGCAGCATCACCTCTGTCATGGTTACTATCCAGTCCCCATGACCATTGAACCGTACCGGCCCCAAAAACTAATGCTCCACTGTTATGTTTGTAAAGGGAAATATTATGAATATCACCATCTATACTCGTTCTTGAAAGCAATATCCTTCCGTCAGGATAGAAAGATTTATACTCCTCCTGCTCGGCATTCCATTCATAACCTATTGTTCCATAGGTAAATGAAACCGATTGACCATCATTTAATGAGGCTACACTGGTATTGCGCCAAAAGCGAAGGTCCCGGAAGCTGCTAGAAACTGTCATTGCAGCATCTGATTCAGACCAACTGATTTGACCTGTCAAAGCATTCTCAGGCTGACAGGCATCGGAAGAAAATTCGCAGCCACTACGCCACAACCCTGTCCATTCTGGACTGGGATCACATTTACCACTACATGTATTTTCACCAGTTGAACCTTCCTTATAGCAAACTAAAGTTCTATGTGGAACTCCATTCCCGTCTATGCTGGTCTCCCATCTTGTTTTCCAGTAGACTTCATTTCCGCTAAAAAATGCCAGGTTTGTACCCTGATTTCTTGCAGCTTCAACATTTTGACGATGATTTCCTGACCAGTATTCATCGTGACCAACAGAAAGAAATATTTTATGGTTTTTGATCAAATGTCCCCTGCGGTCGCTATCGACATTTGTAGTATATGTAACATCATAGCCATTGGCCTCTATCCAGCGAATCATAGGATATTCAGCATTGAAAATCCAGTCTTCTTCTGCTCCACCACCGCCGCCGCCATTACGGGTCAAAAATGGTCTATTATAACTTACTTTAACTGCCTTACCTCCTAATCCTGTGTAGAGGCTTCGACCATTATTATTGTCACCATAGATATTATAAGCCTGCCATGTAGCATCTGAAGTCTGAAAAAGCAGATCGGACGTACTGGCATCATCCCTAACCACGAAAAGGACATGACTTGAACCCCCGGTGTCATTTCGGGTTAATTTAGCTAAATAAACACCAGAAACAGCTGCTGCAGGTATATTCCAGGATGCACTTTCTTCCCAATTACCACAGTCCAGTAAACCTGTTTCAGATTCTGTTATACATCTCGGCTGAGATTGCGGCAAATTTGCTGTAACAATCGCATCCCCCTGGAATCTTGCACCATTGCCCTGGTAGTATCCGAGTCGATAAATTTTTATGTCATAGTCCCTGGCATCTGTTTTGATTTTAAACCTTGCTGTTTCACCCTTGTTGTAACTTATATCTGTTGCAAATCCCTGGATTGAGAGATCTCCTGCACCATTAATATCCCATTCACTTTCCGGATTTCCCGGTAAATTATTTTCGTTAACTATTGAGGAAGAGAATGAAGGCTGAGATGTGACTGTGAAGCCCACTTCTGCCGAAGAGGAACCTCCAAGATCATCTGTAGCCTTTGCTGTGACAGTATATATACCGGCAGCTACATCATTCCAGGAGTAATTCCATCCATCCCTCCCATCAACATCCTCTCCTAATTTTAATTGCCCATTAAAAAACTCCATTTTCACAACCTCTCCGTCAGGATCTGATGCTGAAACACTCAGCAATATAGTTGCCGGGGCTTGGAAAAATTCTCCTTGAAGAGGGGAATCAATAGTCACAACCGGAATGCCATTATTAGAAGTTGGTTTCGTGTCGAATACTACATCAACCCAATAATTGGATGCCTGGAAATTTTGTGTAGGAAAAGTAGGTGAATTATTGATCGCATAGATCCCATTTGGTCCATCCTCTCCGTTTGCCAGTCCTTTTAACGGAAGATTATTTTTGGTCTCATTAAAGTAGGTGTCACTCGCAGAATAATATCCTTCACTGCTATGGTAAGATATAATATAAGTTGTATTACTGGATATAGCTACAGAAGAGCTAAAGGATACTTCCTGCCAACCCGATGACGTTTCATTAGAAAAAATAGCCTCAGCCAGTAATTCTCCACTAAGGCTATATAATTGACCTACATGATTTCCGGTATGGCCACTTTGTTTATAAAAACGTACCCCATTCACATAACCATCGACTTCAGATTGAAATTTCATTCCGAGCTGTATACCCTGATTCTCATTAAAAAGACTAACAGCGGATTCAGAAGGTTCAAAAACAGTACACGGACAATTGACATTATTAGGATCATATTGAACATTAATAAAAATACCTTCAGAAATGGAAATTGAACCTTTATTGTCTATAGCTTTCGCAAACAATGTATAACTGCCCTCCTCCAAACCATTCCAGTCAAAAGACCAGCCATCATTACTATCTGTATCTTCACCTAAATGGATGTTTTCATTATAAAATTCTACTCTTGCTATTTCCCCATCCGGATCTGACGCTTCTACCAAAATATTTACATTCTCGGAGGTTAAAAACGTAGAATTTTTGGTTGGGGAAATTATATTAACAACAGGAGGCTCATTAACATCATAAGTTGCATTAAATTGACCGGAGCTGGCGGTAAAAATCGCGTATTCCATCCCTTTTATCTTTTCTATTCTATAACTTATTGGAGCTCCCGAATATGTCAAGCCGGTAAGTCTCTTGTTATTCGTTTCCACAGGCAGCATAGCTTCCAGATTATTAGCAGCACCTGCAACTTCAATAGAAAAACTTATAGCACTCCCATTCCATACTATGTTGTTATAAAAAGAACTATTACGTGCATCCATCCAGTCCAGAAGCTGCTTGGCTGAAATAACCGGTACATTACGGGCCTGTGCAGCTGATATTATAGCATCCGAAGCTTCAGAAAAATCCTCATCTGTGTGAATATTGGCACAAAAAACACCATAATAAGCTTCTGCTCCCAAAGCTTTATCCAATAATTGATCTATTGTAAACGGATAGGTTTGCCCCGATTCGTCGGTCATCTGAGTAGCTAGTTGATAATTATCAATAGTATTGCCGTTCACGTCGGAAAAACGCATGGGAAAGCCAGATCCTGTAAAGAACCCGGGGTTGTTCTGCACCCAAGTATCCGGCCAGTAATAATAATTTGCATCCATTCTAATTCCAAAGGTAGATTCAGCCTTGGGTTGTGTATCCCAATCATTAAAAACAATACAATGTGTCCTGTTTGTTACAGGGTCTGATAAACTTGGGAACTTATTTTGGAACTCAGCCAATTGTGTACTAAGGAAGCCATCAATAGAAATTGCAGTGTAATTTCCACAGTTTGTATTGAGGTGGAGGGCTATTTCAAAACCTAAATCCTGAAAATATTTTGCATCAGTATCTGAAAGAGGGGTATTAGGATAAATATAACTACTGCCTCTTATTGCTTTCCAATCTGCAACTGCCTGGGGGGTATTTTCTTTACTTAGATCCAGATACTGAAAAAAACGAGCCCTTGTACCACCGTTCCCATGATCATCTCCAGTCATAACGACGGCTGCTTTAAGGCCACGGGGTAAATACCAGAACCGGGGCAGAGGCTTTTGGCTACTTTGTAGAATGATATTTGCCAACAGCCGCTGTTGTTCATCTGCCTGTGGTATAGCTATCTTATTTGAGTCCACCCAACTCGGGTAAAACATTTCAAAAGCTCTAATCGGCCCGGGCTGCCCATCCCTTTCCTGTCCCGCCCATTCCGGGTTTCCCTGACGAGTGTAAACAATCGAGCGAGCAAGGTCATAAGTAAAAGCAACTGCTTTACCACCTTTTTCTCCGATATTCCGGCTGGTCACTGCAGGATAGGACGTTGAAGTATTTGCGCTTGAATATAACGTGGCAAGGCTTATTGCACCGTCCAGAGTGTACAGATCTGCCTCGCTATGGAATTGGATTGTTTCACCTACCAGCCCCTCTCCGGGACCTGTTGCAGTGTTAATCAAAAGGTACTTGTCAGCTAATGTCCCACCCACAGCATTTAACCCCAGTAAAGATGCTAACTTAGGGTCGGGTCTAAAGCTTATTAGTGTACCACCGTTATTCACCCAATCACTCAGCATAACAACCTGAGCGTCTGTTAGAGAAATATGCCCCAGAATTATCACCCCGTAATTTGTTAGATCATTTGTGGTTACTCCTGATATATCTGCTGTATTATAACTATTAAGCCCTTCAGCCAGCAAAATTTCGGTCGTGTAACTACTAAAATAATTGGTAGATAATGTAAGCACCAGAATGGCCCCTTCATTATATCTGAAATTCTCAATTTCTGTTCCGAAAAAATTAGAATCCGTCTCCGGTTCAGATGAACCTGCAACTCCCAAAAAGAAAAAGGAAAGAAGGGTCACAAGCAAAGTTTGCCTTAACTGATTTTGTTGAAGTCTTTTCATTGGTTAAAAAGATAAGGATGAAGTCGAAAAATTTTATTGGACAGTAACTGTGTTCGGATGCACCGAACTTTTTTAAAACTGTGGTATACCATTCTATTCCTTTAGCAATTGCTCCTACAAATAGCTAGAAATAAGATTAATGTCAAAATTCATAATGGCACCGGGGAGCTTAAAGTCAAATGATTTTTGACCTTGAAGATGGATCCGCTTTCGAAGACCTGTAGAAAAGTTATTTCTTCACAATAATTTAAAATACAGGGTCTTGGGGGGCAGCTCTTTTGCTTAGGAAGTATCTTTTCTATTTCTTTTGTGTGATTCTCAGTTTAAGCCTCAACTTTTGGAAAACGGAATACTTTGGAAGCAGATGAAACCTGATTTATAATTCTTCTTTTTCTTTTAAGCTCCCTCATTTTTATCTGAACAAGAAACTCGTAATAAGACATATTAATACAGTAAATCAAACCCGGGACACCTTCAAGAAAACCCATATTTATAATATAAGCCTGAAGAAAACGCAGAAGTGGCCAGCCAGGAAGATCGCTTAACCAGGATTTTAAGGCCGGGTTACGCACACTAGTGTTTTTAGAAAAAATATTTTTTATTGGAGGTCTGTTATCAATACGTGCTATGGCTTCTAGCGTTGAATATTTGTTGTGCCTTGAAATCCATTGTGTCCACCCCTTAGAAAAACTGTAATGCAGGTAGGGTTCTTTTATATATCCTATTTTACCCGAAACATGGCCTTCTTTCTGCCCGTGGCCAAAATCGGTAAAGTTAGCTCTGCCTTTCTTGAGTAAGCGAAATTGCCATTTTGGAAAGTTGTCACAATATTTTAACCAGCGCTCCTCCAGCATCATTTTCCAGCAGCAGTAAAAACCGGCTGTTTCTGGTGGAGCCATTAGAACTGACTGTTTTACTTCCTGTTCAAATTGTGGAGTTACCACCTCATCGGCATCTAAAAACAAGATCCAGTCATTTTTGATGTGGAGATTTTCTAATGCAAAATTTCTTTGCTTACCAAAACTCTCAAAAGCATTGAAGCTTACATTAGCTCCAAAATTTTCTGCAATCTTTATTGTTTTATCTGTACTACCCGAATCCAGGACATGTACATCATCTGCCCACACCAGGGACTGGAGGCACTTTTCTAAATCCTTTTCTTCATTTTTGGTAAGGATAATTATAGAGATCATCAACCGTTGATTTAATAAAAGAGATTATAACAAAAAGGATTATTAGGAACTTATGCTTCTTTTCTTGATAAATTTTGCCGGATTACCGCCAACTATTGTCCACGGCTCCACTTCTTTAAAGACAGCTGCCCTTGCACCTACTACACTACCTTCTCCAAGCATTACCCCGGGACCAATAAAAGCATCTGCTGCTATCCAAACCTGATCCCCAATGTAAATTGGATGAAGAACGAGAGGGAAATTGGCAATAGTGTGGTCGTGAGTTGAAGCACACAAATAAGTCTTCTGAGAAATAACAGTATTACTCCCAACAGTTATTCCTCCCTGATTGTAACAGATTACCTGGGGTCCAATACTGGAAAAACTCCCCACCTCCAGGTTCCAGGGCGCCCAGATTTTCACACTTGCACAAATACTTGTTTTCTCCCCTATTCTGGCTCCGAACAGACGAAGTATGAAATTTCTCCAGCCTTTGAAGATATCAAGGTTGAATGGGCGATAAAAGAACCAGTAACAAATGTTCCATAGGAGTCGTCCCAATTTATTCCTGAGGCTGAAACTAAAATCATATTGAGCCAGATCGACATAATCTTTTTTTTGAGAATAAACAGCCATGTTATCAATTTATTAGATTATCTACTTGTTTCAGAGAACGTGTCACTAACCTACCTAGGTTGTGGTGATATCTATAAACCATCATTTCGAGCCTATGATGATAAGCTAGATGCAAGTGGACATTACTTGTATAACTTTTCTTAAAGAACTGACTTCTAAATCGCTTATCTCTTGAAAGTCTTCCTCCAAGCCGTGAATAGACTATCCAGTTGCGGCACTTAAAAAGTTCAAACTCATTCTTTACATCTTCAAAATGACCCGCTTCTTTTAAAATGCTTTCGGTGAGCTCTATAAAGGAATAAACATTTTCAACGAAAATAGTGTCTCGAGAGGAATTAGCACTGTTTTTATGAACTAAATAATTATAAACAGGAGTTTCCTCAACCGCAATCCTTACATCATTTTTCAATATAACAAGAAGGTTAGTTAAAAAATCTTCCTGAAGTAATTTGGTCGCCTCAAAATCTATTGAAGTTAATAGCTCCCGCCGGTATAGTCGCCCCCAAACATAACCTTTTAAGTCATTTTTAAAAAGGCTTTTCAATTGACTGGTCCTGCTTTGATCCTTTTGAATAAAATTAGTCACAGTTCGTTTTTTTCCGTTTTGAAGTTGAAAGTGGTTACCAATTACGAGATTGGCACGATCTTTCAACATTCTTTTAACTAACACCTCAATAGCAAACGGTTCCAAAAAATCATCAGCATCTGCATGAAAGATAGCTTCACCTATGGATCTTTTGACTCCCATTTTACGGGTAAGATAAGTACCACTGTTTTTTTTATTAATGACCTGTACTCTTTCATCCTGCTCAGTAATTTCAATAAGAAGTTGCAAGGTTTCATCTGTACTTCCATCATTAAGCACTATTATCTCAAGATCTTTATAAGTTTGAGCCATTACGCTTTGGATGCACCGACCAATCCATGCCTGCGCATTATAGGCTGGTATTATTACAGATACTTTCATTTTTACCGAATTACAGAGCAGGAATATTTTCTACTGTTTTAATCTGTCGCTCCAGAACCTGCAGCATTTGTTTTGCGGCTTCCTTGATCCTGTATTTTTTCAAAAAGAGGATTTTTGCGTTTTCACCCATTAACATCTTTTCTTCTGGTGCTAATTCATGATATTCTTTTAGTAAGGAAAATGTTTCAGATAAATTGTCATTTTTTATAAGACCTGCTTCTTCAATCTCAATCTCTTTATATATATTCACTTTGTTACTTATGAGTACAGGCTTTCCACACGCTAAAGCCTCGACAACGGCAATTCCAAAATTTTCTTGATGACTGGGCAAAACAAATGCATCTGCGTGCATAAAAGCCCCCCATTTAGCAGATCCATTAAGCATTCCGGGAAAATGGACTGGATAACCTTTTGCCAATTTCAGCAGGTTTTTCCCAAAGGAAGATTCCAGACCCGGCCCTGCAATAACAAGATCGGGAATACTCCCATCCTCATCCTTGAGCTTTACATAAGCCTTAATTAAATTGTCCACTCCTTTTTTTGGGTGTATTCTACTCAAGTATAGCCAAAATGCACTTCCTTTTACCTGGGGACAGGCTTTAAGAAAACCTTCTAAAAATCTGTCTTCTTTAAGAGGCGGTGATTTTATTCCATACCCCACATTAAATTCTGCCTTAGGACAATAAGGCTTAAAAGTATCCCGTGCCAATAAAAGCTCCTTCTGACAAGTAAATAATAACCCATCTGCACCATTTACCACTTTTCTTTCTATAAGCGTCCAAAAGATCCAGTTCCTTACAGCTTTAAACAGTCGTTGTCTGCTCTTTTGGAAATATGGATCCAACATGCCGTGAGGCATTACATAAAGTACAGGCATTTTTTGGCCTTTTATCTTCAGCTTTCGCCATACTCTTAGAGTAGCATAGCTGTTGTACAGCCAAAGTCCATGAATGATCACAACATCATACATTCCCAGATTCTTTTCGAGCCAGACACTCAGACCTGCACAATAAGCATAAGGACCTTTTGCCGGACCAAAAGCATAAATTTTGAAGGGTGCCTCCTTAATATATGCAGCATCAGGATCATCCAGGGAAGCAACCTCATTTAAGGCTCCCATTTGCTCCATAGCAGGAATACTATTCCGAATACCTTCACAAGGTCCTCCTGAAACCGGATCCATACTGGCTATAACACGAAGAATCCGCATAATTATTTTATTTTTAGAATTGCAATAGAATCTTAGAATTCTCATTTCCCCAATCGGCAGACTGGGCGAATTGGTTTTGCCGAATTAACCAATGTCCTAAAACGCTCCAATGCCAGATTCGTGTCCAATGAAGTTTTCCCTCTGTAAATTGGGACATTTGGACTACCGGCTCCTGACTTTTTAAATACTGTGCTACCACATGAATTCCCTCTTCTGCAAAATTTCTCAGGGGGCCATTTAACCATTCCTGCATGGGCAAAACAAAACCTTGTTTCGGGCGATTATATACTTCTGGCACCAGGTCTTTTTTAAATGCTTCCACTAAAAGAGATTTCATTCTCCTTCCCTTTTTATGATTTTCTGGAAGCTTTAGTATATGCTCTACAAGATGATGATCAAGAAAAGGAACACGAATTTCAAGTCCAACCGCCATGCTCATTTGATCACTATCTCGTAGCAGCATTGGGATCATATAACCGTATATTTCGGCCCACGAAATCTTACTCATTTTATCAAAGCTTTTCGGCACCGCAGGAATCTGCGGAACACCGTCATTTAATCCCATGAAGTTCATACGGCTCGCAGAGGTAAATCTTCTACTTGCCACAGTAAGATTGACGACAGAATAGTCTGTTAAACCCTCTAATTTCATTTTAAGGCCATGAGGAAGAAAAAGCAATGAACCCTTTCTTAAAGTATCTGGAAGGTTACCGAACCAATTAACCGATGGAACTTTTTTAAAAGCTGGATATCCACCAAACAATTCATCCCCGCCTAATCCTGAAAGTGCCACCTTTAAACCGGCATCCTTTACCGCTTTTGAAATTATGTAAGTATTAATTGCATCCAGAGAGGGAAGATCTAGACAATTTACTGCCTCCTTTACCCAATTAACACAAGCTTCCTCATCAATATTCAATTCTGTATGATCCGATCCTATTCGATCGGCAACTTTTCGAGCAATATCTCTTTCATCATATTCTGATTGAGGAAATCCTACAGTAAACGTCCGGAGATTTTTTCCTAATTTCTTTCCTGCGACAAGAGCAATAATACTGGAGTCAATCCCGCCACTAAGAAAAGCTCCCACGCCTACATCAGAGATTAGGTGCTCCTCAATTGCCCGAGTGACAAATTGTTTAACTTCTTTAGTATCTTTTTTTTTGAGCTTATTCTCTTGTTTAGAAAAATTTTCCCCAGACCACCACATTTTTTTTTCTAAAGTACCGTCCCGATTGATCTTTATCCAACTTCCTGCAGGCACAGAATAAATGTCATTGACAATTTCACTGTCTTGTGGAAAATGACCAAAACCTATGTACTGACTCAGGCCTTTTTTAGTAAATTTTAATTTGCCCTGTTCCAATAAGGCTCTAATCTCAGAAGAAAAGCTGATCGTATCATGAGAGAATTTTAAATAAAGTGGTTTTATTCCTAATCTGTCTCGTACAATTAACACCGATTGATCTCTGGAGTCATAAAAGGCAAAGGCAAACATTCCCTTTAACAGGTTTAAAGCTTTTAAACCAAGTGCTGCCAACAATTCCACCAGGGTTTCTGTATCAGAATTACCGCGCCAGGAAACATCAGGCAATAATAAACGCAAATCCTGATGATTGTAGATCTCCCCATTAAAAACAAGAGTCCCTAATTTAGAAGCATCAAACATAGGCTGGTGACCTTCCGGAGAGGGCTCCAGAATTGCAAGCCTGGTATGTCCTAAATAAACATTTCCTTCAGAGTTTTTCCATTCCCCTCTTCCGTCGGGGCCCCTATGACCAATTTTATCAAGATCAAGCTTCAAAGCTTCACCAGAGCTAATATTGATTTGTCCAAGAATGCCGCACATTTTAAATGATTTTTGTTAACTGAGTAAAGATCTTGAATGCATAGAGGTTTCTGTAGTTTGACCTTGATTAAGTAGAAATACTACAGGTTTTTACCCATGCATTCTTTGTATACCTCCAGGTACATTTTTGCAATAAGGTCTCCGTCAAACCTTTTCCTGTTGACCTTTCCCAATTCAATTAAATCGCTTCTAAGCTCCTTATTTTGTATTATTTCCCTAATGCCACTCCTTATTTCCATCACATTAAAAGGGTCAACTAGATATGCTCCCCGGCCAGCCACTTCTGGCATTGATGATGTATTAGCAGTTATTACCGGTCTCTCCACCATTTGGGCTTCGACAATGGGCATTCCAAAGCCTTCAAAAGTAGATATGAAGGAGAGTAAATCACATTCTTGATATTTTTCAAGGAGGCGTTCATCTGTAATGTTGAATTCATTACTAAATTCAATCTTGTAGGTATCTAAAGCTTCTAATTGTTCTACAGATAATTTTCCAACAATAGAAAGATGACATTCCAAACCTTCTAAAGCTTGAATAAGCCTCAAAAGATTTTTATTTGGAGTAGTACCTACTTGTAAAATAACGGGCTTTATTTGGTTAAAATCCTTTGCGAAAGGCTGAAAAATTGATGAAACCGGAACCGGAATTACTTTTATCTTATCAGAATCACATTTTGAGTAGTGCAGAATTTCCTTTTTTGTTTCTTCAGATATGGCCGTAATTATTCGGGCTCGTGAAATGGGTAAAGAAAGATAAAACCAATTAACAATTATTTTTTCCAGTCCTTTCTTCCTTTTTATCATACCACAATCCAGAATTGTCAAAACCACTTTTTTTCGATTCATTAGAATATTCAGGAAGTGTAATTCTCCCGTTATATGGTTTATATCATTTCCCTGCTTTAAACCGGCCTCAAGTATGTTAAAAATCTTGGAAAGGTAACCATTGTTATAGCAACTCGAAATAAAAACGGTTGGCTCAATTGATTTCTGTAGCCTTCGGCGAAGATCATCATAGATGAACTCCAAACTAAAATTAAAACCTTTCCTTGGCCGCCTCTGGAAATAATTTACCCTTAGACTTGTCTTCGCTGTTGTTGAGCTCCTCATTTATCAAAACATTTAAAACCTCATAAAAAGTTATTGAATAATCCCAATTCAGAATTTCTTTGGCCTTACTACTATCACCGTAGATGTCAGTGATTTCTGTAGGTCTGTATAACTTTTGGTCTATAATCACCTTATCCAGAGGGATGTCCAAAAATTCAAAAATGTAATTGATTATGCTACGCAGGGAAATAGAGTAGCCCGAACAAATAACGAATTCTTCTGGTTTCTGCTGTTGAAGCATAAGATACATTGCTTCAACGTATTTGGGAGACCATCCAAAATCCCGCTTAACATCAATATTGCCCACCTTTAGCACCTTTGACTCGCCATTTTTTATTTTAATTGCTTCAAGAATAACTTTTTTTACAAAAAAGTCATTACTCCTTAGATAGGATTCATGATTAAATAGTATTCCACAACAGCTATAGATTCCGTAAGCTTCTCTGTAATTTTTGGTGATCAAATGAGCTGCTGCCTTAGAAATTCCATACGGACTTAAAGGCTTGATCATACTTTCTTCGTTTATAGGTAGTACTGTAGCTCCAAATATTTCACTACTTGAAGCCTGGTAGAATTTAACATTAATATTTAAAATCCTTATAGCCTCCAGAATGTTCAGAACGGACAGAATATTAAACTGGATCGTACCAATAGGTTGTTGAAAAGATAAACTTACAGAACTTTGAGCTGCCAAATTATACATCTCATTCGGTGAATATTTTCTAAGTATTGTAATAACCTGTGATAGATCTGTGAGGTCGCAGGCTACTATTCGCACCTGGGTTCTAATCTGAAGATACTCAAGGCCTATGTCCTTTATATTCTGTGTGCTCCTAACAAGGCCAACGACACGATAACCTTTACTAAGTAAAAGTTGGGCTAAATAAGCTCCGTCCTGACCTGTAATACCACTTATTAGAGCTGTTTTCATTATACGAGAAAGGAGTTAAAAAATTATTGGATTTGAACCCTTCATAACTTAGATGGCAGAGATCCCTTAGATTGATTTAGTAAGAGAACCTAAGAAGAAAAATGATTAGTGAACGGTAAATTTGTGACGGTCAATAATTACAATATTCATTTCAGTGGGATATTTCGTGATTTGTAGAGGCAATTATCAGCCCCGCCACCAAAACTACAAAGCCCAGATTAGTAGGTTGAGACCACTGCCCTTGTAAGATGTTCATCAAACCAAAACTAATTAGCATCCATGGCAAAATGTTACTGTAACTCAAATTATCCCAGGCCCTCTTTAAGAGATCCATTGCCAGTCCTACCCTTACAAAAATGACAATTAAACCAAAAATTAAACCCATTTCCCCCATAATTCGCGCCCATTCATCTTCCCCAATTAAATAAACACCTCGACCACCTGCTAATACTTCAGCTCCTACACTTGTTCCCATCCCGAGTCCTCCCCCCCAAAAGGCAAAAGATTCATTAGAAATAGCACTGAACATTCCTCCTAAAAATCTATCGATAAAAACTCCCTCTACCATTCCCCCTTCAGTTGTATTTGCCGTTGTAAAACGTTCTGTTAGAGCTTTGCTGGCAGTTTCAAAAAATGAAAAATTTCCAATGAGTAAGAAAAGCAGGATTCCTATAGAAGCGAAACCAATTATATTTTTCACTTTTCCAGGATTTCTTAGAGTTACTCCCATCATAAAGACCAGGGACAAAGCGATTTGAAAAACAACTGCCCTGCTTATGCTTAAAGGTATCGCAGCCAGTAAGGAAAAGCTTGCAAAAGCCAGTAATAATTTCGAAACATTCTTTTTTCCTTCCGCAATCCAGAAATAAAAAATATATGCTGCTGCCAGTCCATAAAATAGGGATAATCCGTTTGTGAAAGAAAATGTTCCAGGTACACGTAAAAATCCGGCTGCCCCGCTAAACCCAGACCCCGAAAGATCTCCACCTACTCCTCTGTTGACCCAGGCAGATTGAGGACTGTAGAATTGGAACGCCACCAAAATCGTCATCGCTATGGTTATCCATAGCATAACCTTTCCCATTTTAATTACATCATTCTTATTAAAAACGGCTCCTATTATAAATATTACCGGAAAAAGTAAAACAGTAATCCTAAACCCATAAAACGCGACCAGGAAATTGCCATGACCAAAAATAAATGTTACTGCCAGACTTAGTATTGTGACAAACCACATTATAATTACATAGGCTCCGGGAGTCCAAATCCCTTTTTGAATAGCTTTGTATATCATCCAGATGGCTAAAGGATCTCTTACAATTAACAATGGAGTTGCCAGCCCCGGCAATACCCATTTCCTTAAACCGCCTTCAATAATCAGAAGAATAAAAAAAGCCCAGACCCCCATTTTCAGAATTTTTAGATCTTCTGAAACTGAGGCAGCAGAGTCCTGTTGTATCTCATTATCAACATCAACAACTGAAAATGTCTTTGCTGCCCCTTCCTTTAAACTTATTGTTCTGCTCATCATAATAAGTTCATGATCCAATGAAATACTCTAATACGCCAGCTTATAAGTGTTTTTAAGAACACTTACTAATTCTTCACCATATTTTCTCCAGGATCTTTGGGAGGCTGTTTTCATTGCAGCTCTTCCGAACGTTTCAACTTTTGTGGGATTCTGTAGAATATCCTGAATGGCAACTTCTATCGCCAAGGTTGATCCCGCCTCTATAAGCCAGCCATTTTCGTTATGGGTAATAAAATCAGGACCCGCTGTACGATCAGTTGTAATGACTGGGGTACCCTGAGACATTGCTTCAGTTATGACTAACCCAAAACCCTCAAATAATGAAGGAAAAAGCAACACATCCTGCTCTCGCATAATCTTTAGGATTTTCTCATGAGGTAAACTGGGTATCCACCTATGTTTTGCTAAAGATTTGTCAAGAATGGAACAACCTTCAACTGCTTTATAACCAATAATTGTAAGTTCCACATAGTTTTTAAATGTTTCCACTGCTTCAAAAAGATTAGCAATCCCTTTGCGCTGGGATAAACCACCAACAAATAACAATTTCAATTTACCACCATTTAACTTTCTATATTCTTTAGGATTTCCCACACTAGGGAATGCGTAGGGAACCACATCAATTGGTGCTAACTTTCCGGGGTAATTTAAAAGGGTTGTAGCTGTAAATTTACTTGCCACAATGATGTTATCAGCCAATCTTAATTCTTCATCTTTCCTGTTCAATTTTTCGGGGGAATCACTAAAACTGGAGATAGTCTTTGCCCATTCCGGCCTCTTTTGACGTTCTATATCCATTAGCTGCCGTGCTGTACGCCAGTATCCTATGGGAAGGTCGTAGAGACAATGCATATTGAGTTCTTTTGCCCTTGTAAAAGATGATGCCGCTCCATCCTCATAGGCATATATTGCATTCGCCCCATTTTTTTGTGCATTTTTGAGTTGTGATGCCACTTTTTTATCCAGATGTTTATAAACAGCATCAACAGAAAAAAAACCATTTTCGTGAGTCGTTAGACGATTCAAGCCTGCTTTACCGGCCAATAATCGCCAAAGTTCCATCCAGGGCCAAAGATGAGTTTTAGTTCGAAGTGCCGCATCAAATCTTCGTCGATGTATCTCTGAAAAAGGACTTAAAAATCCTATTTTATCCAGGGGAGTTCCGGGAAAAGAGGCAATGGCAGTATGGAACTGAAGCAACATATCAGCCTCTAAAAAACCCTTTGCTGCTGCTCTAACAAAAGCATTGCCGGTTGGATGGGACAAAACTATTTCCATACTGTCGTTTATTTGTGCTTAAAATTTTTAATAAAGATATTTTCAATTTCAACTCTTCCTAGGGAGAAATCTAAACAGCTTTTCTGATTATATCTAGGTAACGCTGACCGACGAACTGAGATTGATGTGATGCAAGATGAGGCCCTGCCTCGTTCCTGCAACGTTCCTCTAATTTAGAATTAGAAGCTAAATGTAGTATACAGTCTACCAGATCATCCAGGTCACCCTTGCGAAAAACAAGACCGGCATGACCAATGGCTTCTGAAAGCCCTCCCCCGCCTGAGACTATGGGAAGGCACCCACAGGCCATACCCTCCAGGGCAACTATTCCAAATGGCTCTTCCCAAACGGAAGGAATCAGCATATATCTATGCTTGTTCAACTCTTCTACCAGTTCTTTTCCACGTAAAACTCCGGCAAATTTCACATCTTTCTGAAGCCCCAGATGGTCCACCAGATTTTCTAATTTTTTTCTTTCCTCTCCGTCACCGATAATGGTAAGTTTTGACTCGATGCTTATTTTATTTTCAGAATTATTTAATTCTCTTAACCTATAAATTGCATTAATAGCTATATCTACACCTTTATCTGATACTAAACGGCCTAAAAAAACGAAATCACTGGAACGGGGAATCTCAGGGATTATCCTAAATAGTTCCTGAGAATATGAATTTTCAACAACAGTGGCTTTAGGCCATATTTCATGTCTAAGAGCATTGCTGGCCGTAATCACTTTTGTTGCCCTACGAAGCCAAAGGAATTTCAACTTTTCAGGAACACCTTTTTTACCATTTGGGTTAACTATCCAGGTATGTATGGCAACCACGGTAGGACGTCTGGTGAACAAGACGGGCCAGGACAGTCTAAGGCTGGGATTATTTTCAAATACAACATCTGCCCAAAAATGCAGCTTTAGAAGCAAAGAAATTCCGGGATTCCGAAATACACAAAAAGGAAAAGCCCTTTCCGTAGGATCTAATGTCCACGTAGCTATTCTTACTTCACTACCCTGTTCCATAAAACTTCTGGCAAGGCTCTCC
Organism: Salinimicrobium sp. TH3; assembly: GCF_026676115.1. GTDB lineage: Bacteria > Bacteroidota > Bacteroidia > Flavobacteriales > Flavobacteriaceae > Salinimicrobium. The sequence goes on from NZ_JAPONB010000008.1 coordinate 17,946, forward strand.
GAAATTGTCTCTATGCCCCCTAAAAATGGAAAGAAATTGTGGGATAACAGAAGAATTTTCATAGTTAGCAAGAATTTGCTTCGACAAATGAGTCATTGTTACCTTTCAAGGAATTCCATAAAAAGTAGTTTATCAATGCTTTCCTGCTGTTTCCTTTATCTTTAATTTCTTCCAGGTTTCTATAGTAAAAAAAACCAATAGTCCATATCAGAATAAATTCAAGTGCAAGCCTAAAAGAAATGGCGCCGACCAAGACAAAAGCGGGGTCTATTTTTCCAAATTTCTTAAGAAGATACCATCTGTTCTTGTAAAAACGAATAACCCTATCGCTTACTTTCTGAGGAGTGCCGCTCCCTTTATGAAAAGCACGAATTGGCATTACCGCAATTTTCCAACCTTTTCTCGTTGCTCTCATGCATAAATCGTGATCCAGCTCCAACCAGTCAAAATTTTCATCAAAATTTCCAATCTCCTTAATTACTTGTTTTCGCACTACCATTGCACAAGTAAAAACATTTATTCGTCTTGGATTTCTCAATATTTTATTGAGATATAAACGATAAAGTTGTTGCCCCAATAGCAAACTTAAAGCACCGGGTTCTGCTTCATATGAAGCCGAGGCCAGTCCTTTAGAATTTACTGTTTGAAATGTAGCTATACCAACCTCTGGGTTATCATTAAAATAACTTTTGACACCGGAAACATAATCTTCTAGAGGCCAGGCATCTGAATCCAGAATTAGAATCAGATCTGTATGCATGTTTTTCAAACCTCTGTTCAAAGTCTTTATAAGTCCCAGATTGCGGGAATTACGGATAACTTCTACTTCTTTGAAATTAAATGAATAATCTTCCGTTGAACAGTCGTCTATCACTACGAATTGATCTATGGGGGCGTCTGCATACTTTAATGAATGCTCTATACAGCTTGTGGTGAGCGCTGCTGTATTGTAATTGGTTACCAGTAGCCCTAAACTCATCTTTATGAAATTTAATTTAATTGAGAAGTATGAGTAATCGTACGAAGCCTGTAAAAGCCGTAAGTTACGTGTAGCACCAGTATAACAGAGTTGTTAAAAATATTGAATAAAAATACTCCGTACAGTTCAGAAACTTCAAATAAAAAGGCTCCACAGGTAATACCAGCCATACTTACAGGAATGGAAATGACGGGATTAATGACCCAGCCTCTACTGGTACACAAATGAAAAGTTGAAACAGCTATAAAACCAATGCAATTTCCAATTACAAGCAAAACCATCTCTCGCTCCAAACCAGCGTATTCGCTCCCCAGTAACCAAAGCATTTCTGATGCAAAAATCCAGGCTATGATAACAACTCCAATGCAAAGAACAGTAAGTCCCATTTGTACCTGCCCAAATCTTTTTGTCAAATGCTTTTTATCATAAGGAAGGCGTGCAAAACGGGGGGAGACAAGAGTTCCAAAAAGTATTGTAAAGATACTCAGAACCATTGCCAAACGTCCCAAAGCGCCAACCTGTGCGACAGCAGCAGTGTCGCCAAAAAAAGAAATTAACCAAACCGTAATGTGTCCTGAAATAACAAGATAGACAGATTCCGGCATCAGCCGCTTAACCATTTTTAATATTTCTTCTCGTACAGCTATATTGGACTTTCTTGCAGCATCAATGTATGAATTTGCTAAATCACGTAAGCGGATATTTGCCCACAGTTGTGAAAGACCAAAGGCTAGCATAGCCACTATTGTAAAAGGAAAAAAAAATAAAGCGAAGCCCAGAATCCCAAGCCTTATAAAACTTGCCTTTAACCCTATCTTCTGCAGCTCCATAATTTTTTGCTGCAATTGGGGTACAATCTCTAGCAACGAACCGGAAAGGGTAGCGTAATAAGCAGGGATAATAGAAAAGACAATCCCAACAGCCATCCACCAATTGGCACCGTGATGGCGCAGCAAAAACAACATAATGGGACAGGCAATTACAAAACTTCCTGTGGCAAAAATCCGTCTTAGATAAAAACCTGTTGCTAAAACATCTCCAAGTTCGCCTTTTTTCTGCCAAACCTTGCCTCCCTGGGCCATTACACTTGTTTTAATGCCGCTATCGGCAAGAATACCTAAGTTCGCAAACATAACACTCGCCAGAGTGTAAAGTGCATATTCCTGGGTAGGTAGTAGTCGTATTATTAAAATACTGCTCACAAAACTTACTCCCTGAATTACGGCCTGCGCAGAACCTGTAACAGCAATGAACTTTCCCCATTCAAGAGATCTTTCTTTTTTTAAATTAAAAATTAATTCTTGAAGGCTCATCAAAGGTCCAGTTATGATTATAAGATTTCAACCGGGAAGAACTGCTTTAATCATTTTGTTAAGTATGTACAATTGTTTCCGTCAGTTTTCTAAAACCCTCAATAACAAAGGATATTTCTGAATCAATCATAGGCACATAAACAGGAAGCAAAATAGATCTATCCTGAAGATCCTCAGAAATGGGTAGATCTAATCCTTCAATAGATTCTTTGTAAGCCGTTTCTCTATGAGAATTCATGATCCCCCTCCTGGTTGCAATACCCATATCAAGGAGTTTCTGCATTAGAGTGTTTCTGTCCACCGGGCTGCTGTCTTTTAAATAAACACTATAGGATTGATAATTTGAAAAATCCTCTTCTTTTTCCAGCGGCAGGCGAATAAATTCAAGATCCCTAAAAGCAGAATTATATGCTGCAGCCACTTTTCTTCGCTCCTGGACAATCCAGTCTAACTTTTCAAGTTGTTTAATACCAACTGCAGCCTGGATATCCGTTAACCGGTAATTGTACCCTACCTCAACATGATCTTCAAAAATTACTTTTTCTGAAGTATGCCTTACCCGATCGTTCACAGACATTCCGTGCTGTCTTAGTAATTTTAGCCTATCGTAATAATCTTTCCTGTTGGTTGTAATCATTCCTCCATCTCCCGTGGTAATTACTTTTCTGGGGTGGAAAGAAAAGCATACCAGCTCCGAATGGCTACCTATTTTTTCTCCTTTATAAGCAGAGCCTGCTGCACAGGCTGCATCCTCAATTAACTTTAGATCATATTGAGCACACAACTCCTTAAAGGCGTCAATGTCTGCAGGCATACCCATTTGATGAACAAGCAGGACGGCTTTTGTTTTACCGGTAATTTTCTTCTCTACATCAACAACATCCAGATTATAATCTCTTGGGTTAACCTCGGCAAAAACAGGAGTAGCCCCAACATATTTTATTGCATTTGCAGTAGCTATGTAGCTCATAGAGGGACAGATCACCTCGTCCCCGGTTCCTATTCCCGCTACAATCAAGGATAAATGCAAAGCTGTTGTACAGTTCGAAACTGCCACGGCATACTTAGCTCCGGTGAAAGCCGCAAATTTTTCTTCAAATTCCATTACTTTTGGACCCTGGGTAATCCATCCTGTAAGAATAGTATCATAAGCAGCTTGTGCTTCTTCTTTGGATAAAAAAGGTTTTGCTATAGGGATCATATTTCGGTTTTTAAAACAGATTTTTTAGAGAAATACCAATTGCTGAGTTCTTCCAGTCCAGTTTCCAAATCAATGCTAGGTTCATAATTAAGTATTTTTTTTGCTTTGCTGTTGTCTGCTAGTCTCCTACTCACGGGATTCACAGAATTTTCTTCTTTGTGTTCGGGTACGAGTGCAGAATTATTGACTTTGAGTAAAACATCCAGCAGCTGCCTAAGACTGGTTTCGTTACAATTCCCAACGTTGAAGACCTCATCTGTCACATTAGACACTAATGCAGCAATATTAGCCTTTGCTACATCCCGTACATAGACAAAATCCATTGTAGTGCTACCATCTCCATAAATCAACGGTGATTTCCCTTCCCTAATGCAATCGAGCCAACGCACCATAACTTCAGTATATTTGCCGTCTGTGTCCATTCTGGCCCCATAAACATTGAAGTAACGAAGGCCGACGTAATCTAACTGATACATAAATTTATAGCTCCGGAACAATTGTTCGCCCCATAGTTTTGCACCTCCATAAAAAGTCTGATTATTATATGGGTTATCCGTTTCAGGAGTGGGAAAATGCTGGGCCAAACCATAGACTGAGGCACTGGAACTGTAGATCACCTTTTTTACCCGGTACTTTACACAAAATTCGGCAACATCAAAAGTTGATCTTAACATTACCTCAAATCCTTCTGCCGGATTAACTGCACAGGAATTAATCCTAAGAGCTGCCATATGAAAAACATAGTCTACCCTTGAAATACAACTTTCAAGCAAAGCCCTGTCTCTTATATCTCCATGTATAAACTCCACATCTGGATGATCAATAAAAGATTCCATATTTTCAAGACTTCCACGTACCAGGTTATCCAATATGATAATTCTCGCCGGTGAATGCTGCAGTAACTCTTCGACCACATAAGAACCTATAAAGCCAGCTCCTCCTGTGACAAAAATTTTACTGTTTTTTATTTTATTATGCATGAGTTTGATTATTTAAACTAAGAAGAACAATTCCACTAATTATAAGAATAAAACCTACGAAGGAGAGCAGAGACAATTTATCCTGAAAGAGATAATATCCCACCGCAATGGTCAAAATGAAATTTACTCCTGTGGCTATCGGGATGATTATGGAAAAATTATTTGTAGATAATGCTTTAAAGAAAGCAAGAGCCGAAAAAATGATTAATAGAAAAGCTGCAATGAAAGTGATGTTAAGCATTAGCTTAAGCCATTCACTCAAAGTTTCAAGACTCTTCCCTTTTAACTGCCATTTTATCAAAGCAGCCCCTGAAACGTTAAATGCAGCGTAGAGCAAGATATAAAGGATGGTTCTTGTCATTTCGTTTATTTGACTTTAGTAAGGATATCTCGATCTGGCTTCAGCTCTTGTAAATTCGGCAGATTCTGTAAATCCTGTACTTCCTCCAGGATTTCATCTATTATAAATACAGGGCGCTGCCTACTTGCATCCAGTGTACGCCACAGGTACTCTGCTATAATTCCTAGGGAGATGTTTGTTATTCCAAAACCTACCATTAATATGGAAACCAGTGCAGGCCAACCACTTGTAAGATCGTCGAAAAAGATCTTCCGAAGTATTATGTAGCCAGACCATAAAATGCCCAGTAAAAAAAGTAAGACACCAATGAAGGATACAAGTCTAATAGGAGCAAAAGAAAAGGCAACAAAAGAATCGATCAAAAGCTTAATTTTCTTCGGCAGTGTCCATTTTGATTTCCCTAAGATTCTATCCTGTTTGTCATAGAATATATTAGTTTGTTTAAATCCCAGGCTTAATATTTGAATAAAAACAGAGGAATTATTTTCCAAATTTTTATCCAGACACACCTTGATTTTTTGACTAAACATAACGACATCAAATCCTTTCTTTGGAAAATTTGGCACTGCATACTTTCTCATAAGGCTGGCATAAGCAGAAGAAAAAAACTTCTCAGTTTTTGATGCCATTGTTGAATTCCTAAACGCCCAGCATATCTCGACTTTCTTACATTCTAATTCTTCGTAAAGACGACTTATCAGGGATAGGGGATCCTGGAGATCTGCATACATAAATGTAATATAATCACCCTTAGCCTCAAATATTCCAGCCCTAAGAGCCGCGTGGGAACCAAAATTTCTGGAGAAAGAGATTATTTTATATGTATAATGTTGGTGTTTTGATTCCTTAATTTTTTCCAGTGTTTCATCAGTAGACCCATCATTTACAAATATGACTTCAGAGGAAAACCTCTTCTCCTTTTCGAAGTACTGGTTTAGTTGTTGAACCAGATTTTCGATGTTTTCCTTTTCATTATATACCGGTATTACAACAGATACTAACATAACTTTTGTTTAGAAGGATTTTGTCTTGTTCCTAAAACTCAGATCTCTCGCAGGATTTCCGGCCACTACTACTCGCTTTTCAACATTTCGAATTACGTTGCTACCCATACCTACCAGAGAACCATCTCCAATTGAAAGGTCGTTCATAATACTGCTGCCACTACCCACATAACAATTTTTGCCAATGTAAGTACCACCTGCGACCACCACATTACTTCCAACTAATGTATATTCCCCAATAATAGAATCGTGATGTATAACAGAATTGGGAAGAATGCATACGTGATCCTTAATTTGAGCATTGCTGGTGAGAACAACTCCCGCCATAATTAAACAGTTTACACCAATCTTCACATTTTTCCCCACGAAAGCCGTAGGATGCTGAATTGACACAAATCTTTTTGGGTTACTTACAGGTAAACTTGATATTATCTTCTTTCTATTGAGGTAGCTGAGAGAACTACCAGGGACTGCAAGCACCAAAACATCCGTATGCTTTTCAATAAAGTTGCGTCTCAAAATTTTATAGTGAGCAGATCTTTTGGCTAAATCATCATCCACAAATCCTAAAAAGTCAAACTCGGTTTCATCTATACAATCCAAAGCTTCAATCCCATTCCCATTAAAAGGGAATATCACCAGCTTCTTCATAGACTTTAATAGGCGTTTAAAACATTAACCACATATGCTACGTCATCATCTGTTAATTCGGCATACATTGGAAGGGAAAGACAGTGGTTCGATAAGTATTCGGCATTCGGAAAGTCTCCCACTTTGTATCCTAGATGAGTATATGCTTTTTGTAAATGACAGGGTACGGGATAATGTAACCCCGGAATTATTCCTTTTTCGCTCAAATATTCTGTTAGACCAGTTTTGTCTTCAGTAGTTATTACAAATAAATGGTAAACCGATTTTGACCACTCAGGCTGGACCTGCATCTTAATTTTACTATTTTTTATTCCTTCCTGATACTTTCCGGCAATCTCCTGGCGCCTGGAATTCCATTGTGGCAGGTATTTAAGTTTCACATTTAAAGATGCCCCTTCCAAACCTCCCATTCGCATATTAAATCCTACTTCATCATGGAAATAACGCACGGTACATCCATGATTTCTCAAACTCAGTAAATGGGTGTAGTAAGTTTCATTATTTGTAGTAATACCCCCTCCCTCTCCACAGGCTCCGAGGTTTTTGCCAGGATAAAAACTGAAACAGGCCATTTCACCAAAACCTCCAACCGGAGTACCTTTATAGAGGGCTCCGTGCGCCTGCGCTGCATCCTCGATCAGAAAAAGACCATGTTCTTTGCACACTTTAGCCACCGACTCAATATCAAAGGGTTGGCCATACAAATGTACTCCTATAACAGCTTTTGTATTAGCAGTTATTTTATTCTTGATTTGACTTGCGTCTATCTCCCAAGTATCTGAAGTACAATCCACAAAAACTGGTTTCGCACCTGTATAAGAAACTCCCCAGGCAGTGGCAATAAAAGTATTTGCCGGAACAATCACCTCATCCCCTGGACCAATACCTAAAGCTAGCATGGTAAGATGTAAAGCAGAGGTGCCATTATTCACCCCGACTGCATATTTAACTTTGCAGAATTGAGCAAATTCCGTTTCAAATTCCTGAACAAAAGTACCTCCCGAAAAGGAAGTGCTTTCATACACTTTATCAAAAGCTTCAAAAACTTCCGACTTTATTTGCTGATGTTGACCCTTAAGATCAAGACAGGAGATCTTCTCCTTTATGGCTGAATTATACATATCAAACGAGTTGTTGGTTTAGATACTTTATTATCCTTGCAGGGTTTCCTGCTACGACTGCTTCATCAGGAACATCTTTGGTTACTATAGAACCCGCTCCTACTATAGCTTTCTTTCCAATTTTCACCCCACACAAAATTGTTGCACTGGATCCTATAGAAGCTCCTTCTCCCACGAAGGTTTCTATACATTCCCAGTCTTCTTCAGACTGTTGAGAGCCATCCTCATTAGTGGCCCTGGGAAACTTGTCATTAATGAAAGTAACATTATGACCAACAAAAACATTATCTGAAATGGTTACTCCCTGACAAATAAAAGTATGACTGGATATTTTACAATTTTTCCCAATGCTTGCTCCTTTCTGAATTTCGACAAAAGTTCCAATTCGGGAGAAGTCACCCACTGTACAACCATAGGCATTCACAAAGCTGTAAATTTTTACATCCCGACCCAGTAATACATCTTTTAAAACCTGTCTTTCGGTTTCCTTTGATATCATTTTCATCTTGTTCAGATATATAATTAAGATTCTGTTAAAGCAGGCTGATCAACTGTGGAAAGAATAACTTCCTGTCCTTGCCGTTCCAAAGATTTACTAGAGGCTTCGAGAAGCCTTACTACCTCTAATCCCAACTTACTACTGGAAAGAGGTTGCTTTTTCTCCCTAATACAGTTTATAAAATCTTTTGCCATACCTGCAAGGGCTTCTGTTGTATCCAATTTGGGAACATGAATATCTCCGGTCCTGTAATCCACCATTACCTGTTGTCTCTCCATATCACTGGTATGGCTGTATCCCGTATCGTAGACTTTTATTTTTTCTGTAGGTTCCAGATCGTTGTATAATATCATTTTTTTATCTCCTCCTATTAACATCATTCTTACCTTTACCGGGCTGGTCCACGAACAATTAAAATGAGCAATTAGACCCGACAGGAAATTCACAGTGAGATATGCTATATTTTCTATTCCATTCTCCGTATGGGTAACTCCTTTAGCGTTCACACTGTATGGTTCTTCATCCACTAAATAACTTAGAATTGATAGATCGTGAGGGGCAAGGTCCCATAACACATTGATGTCGGATTGGAACAAGCCTAAATTTATTCGTGTAGAGTCTAAATACTTTATACTCCCTAATTCCTGGTTTTCAATCAACTTTTTCATCTTTTGAACTGCTCCTGTATACAGGAAAGTGTGATCAACCATTAGCAAAAGATTCTTCTGCTTTGCCAGATCTATGAGAATCTCTGCTTCCTCCACTGAAGAAGTCATGGGTTTTTCCAGCAGCACATGTTTTCCTTTTTCTAATGCCTTTCGAGCCAGTTTAAAGTGAGTAGAAACCGGGGTAGCAATTACCACAGCATCAATACTGGAATCTTTAAGAATTTCTTCGGCATCTAAAATGCCTTCTATAGAAGGGAAAATTTTTCTTAGTTGCTCCAGGCGTTCATGACGGGAATCTGACACAGATTTCACAATACAACCCGGTGTCCCGAAAAAATTCCTTACCAGGTTAGGCCCCCAATATCCATAACCAATAACTCCGATTTTTACCATTGCCTTTGTTTTTAAAATGAATTATTTGATTTTTTACTTTAGTACGGCCCTGGGATAATCATTGCTGTTTTTTGAACGGCCGTAAAGAACATAAGAACCATAACTTTCTTTACCCCGAAGAAATCCAAGCATAATTTCTTCATTCCTGCTTGTGGGGATTGCTTCATTGATTCCCTTCTCATTATCCAGATTGAACTCATTAACAAACTTCAATCCTGCTGTTGATAATTGCTGTTGTAGAATATAATTTACTGAGCCCTGAGAAAAAACAGCGAAATCCATCTCAGAGAGAAGCTTAGTAAATTCAGGCTGCTTTTCGTAGTCTTTATTTCGAATCCAATTTCCCTCATCATCATTGGAGTATTGAATATATGGTATGTATATCTTCCAGCCCAAAGAGCGACCAACGAAATAAAACTCATATGTATAATCCAGAAAAACCTTGTAATCACCTTTGCCTATAGAGGCTTCAGCAACATTTAAAATTCTGTCCCGTGAGCGATCTGTTTTACCATCAAAACCCATAATAGTTCGTACACCCAGAGATACCCCTATGGACCAAAAGAGCAGTACTATCAAAGATATCCTGTTAAAAGATTTAATCCACTTCTCCTTATTTAAATAAGAAGGTTCGGTGAAAAGTGTACTAATTAGAAGCACAAAGACAGGCAGTAGATATATTGCTCTGAATTCGTATACCAGAGAAGCAAAAATTAGACCCAGCGTAACCGTAAGAGCAAAGATCAAACTCTTATCCCTTCTAATTAAAATTGCCGCAAGAGCAAAAACAGGAAATAAAGGACTAAATGTTTTTACAAAGACTTTACCTAACTTCAACCATAGTTCAAAATCAAAAAGTGCGAAAATCTGTGTCACTAAAGTTCTTGAAGAATCCACGTTCTGTGTCACCATAGAACCCATATCGCTGAAAATCGGCACAATACTATTCCGAATAGGTATGAGTAAAAGAATTGCTATTGTTCCCCCACCAATGCCGAAAAAAAAAAGTTTATTGCTATAATACTTCCACTTGTCATTAATTTTTCTTCCAGGATTTCTATAAAAAAATTCCATGAAAATTAACGGAAAAAGAAATATAGCTGAAGGCCAAATAAAGGCGGCTACTGCAACACTACCACCGGCAGCAAACGTGTAAAATTCGCCCCTTTTAAATATTTTGTTTTCTGCCAAGCGAAGCAACCAGCAAGCTAAAAGGCAGAATGTAAATACCAACGCGTCCATTCTTCCCATTCTCTGTGAAAGAACAAACAAAGGATCAAGTAAGAAAGCTACACTAAGTCCAAAAGCAGCATAGACAGGTACCCTGCGAGAGGACAGCCATCCAAAGATCACAGTGGCTGCCAATACACCTCCCAAAAGTGAGATAATCCTCGGACCTATACCTAAGCCCCCACCCATATTGAAACTAATTTCAGAGATTAGCGGACCGAGATAAGACCATAGGAGAAGTGGTTTAGCTTCCTCTACTATCCAGGTGACAGACCATTCGCTGTTGGGGTCCAGGGCCAATCTACCATAATCTGTAATCTGTGCTTCATCCTGTTGTAGATGAGGTAATACATCAATAGTAAGTAACTGTATGAAGAAAGCCAAAACAACAGTTAAAAACCACCAAAACCAGACGGTCCTGTTTACCGAAAATTTAAAAAAAAATGGCTTTACTGCGGATTCTTTCTCCTGCCTAAGTGCAATATTCATTGATTCCCCCTTCATTGCTTAAATCCTATATTGATTGCTTTGTTATAGCTAAGTTTAGGTAAGGATTGTATTTTCAGAATCATTACAGGCAAGATCAATACGCGTAAGCTCTGTAACAAGTCTTTCAATCCCCTCTCGTAGATCCGTAGAACAATTCCATCCTAAATTCTTTAACTTGGAGGTATCTGTAACCTTTCTTAAGGTGCCGTCACTTTTGGAGGTATTAAAAAAAAGGTCTCCTTTAAAACCTACCACATCTTTTACAAGAAATGCTAAATCTTTTATGGAAATTTCCTTTCCTGTACCAATATTTATATGCGTATTACGTATTTGCTTCTGATCCTCTGGGATCAGCATTAAATCTACTATGTCATCAAACTCCAAATGTTTCATTAGAAAGGTGCAGGCATCTGCCAAATCTTCACTCCACAAAAATTCTCGCAATGGACTGCCTGTTCCCCATATTTCAATTGTTACCATTTTAGGCGTAGATCTGATCCCGTACCTTTCCAGAGCTTCAAGTATTTCATAGCTTTTACTGTTCTCTCCAATCCCCTGAAGAGGTCTTTTACGAAGATCTTCAGAAATGGCCTGCCAGTTATTTTCCTCCAAAGCTTTACCCAGGTACATCTTACGTATTAAAGCGGGTAAGACGTGGGAGGTTTCAAAATCAAAATTATCTTTCGGTCCATATAAATTAGTAGGCATCACACAAATAAAATTTGTTCCATATTGCAAATTATAGCTTTCACACATTTTCATCCCGGCTATTTTTGCTATTGCATAAGCTTCATTTGTGTATTCCAAGGGACCGGTTAAAAGATATTCTTCTTTAATAGGCTGAGGACAATCTTTCGGATATATACAGGTACTCCCCATAAATAGCAATTTCTTCACCTTATGAAGGTACGATTGATGAATTACATTCGTTTGTATCATAAGGTTCTCATACAAAAAATCTGCTCTATAGGTATTATTGGCTACTATCCCTCCAACTTTTGCCGCAGCCAAAAAAACAATTTCCGGTTTTTCTTCTTCAAAAAAATTAGCTACTTCAGAACAATTTGTAAGATCCAGTTCTCTTCGGGTTCTGGTTATAAGATTGGTATATCCTTTGGCCTTTAAATCTGCCAATATTGCACTTCCCACCAGACCTTTATGCCCGGCAATGAATATTTTGGATTTTCTCAACATGATTATCTTTTTAAATTACAGAACTTAAATAGAGAACTTGAAGCTTTTAAGCTGAAATAGAACTTTTTAACACTGAAGATGTCGGAATTTTTTCATTTACCAGAAACTTTGCAAAAGAAAAACTACAGGTAAAAGCCGGAGAAACAGCATTTAGGATATGAAGGGAATGATCATTACTTTCTACTATGAAATCCATTTCTAATTGCATTGTTTCTTTATTGAGTAATTGAGCTCGAATTCCCGGCATCATCCACTCACTAAAATTTCGGGGATCGCAGTTAGAAGATAACTTTAAAGCAAGACTTGAAAAATATTTTTTATTGTATTTCCTAATCTCACTTATTGCAAGCTCCCGAAAATTAAAGGAATTTAAAACCAAAAGTTTTGATTCGTAGTAAGCTATTTCTAAAAATTCGCTTAGTTTAAAATTTCTGAACCCACTGTAATTTTCCCTCCAAAAGGCAGGTGTTGCTGTAGGACCTATTTTAATGGAGTTATTTGAGGTAACTGTATAATGAACTCCTAAAAATGGGTTTTTAAGATTGGGAACTGGATATATATTTGTTCTTACGGGACAATCTTTCCCGGTATATTTAAGGTATCTTCCTTTAAAGGGAATTATTACATACTTTTTCGAAAATCCAAAATTGCGGGCAATTAGATCAGCGTAGAGTCCGGCAGCATTTATTACAAAACCGGCTTCGAATCTTTGATTGTTTGTTGAAACAAGGTTACCTTTATTCTTAAGATAAATTGTATTGAAAAAAAACTCGATCCCCTTTTGAACCAGAATTTGCTTAAGTTTTTGACATACTTCAACGGGATTAACACTTGCCGTTGTAGGCGAAAAAAGGGCTTTTTTAAAAGTTTTAGAATTAGGTTCAATTTGATAAAGCTCCTCTTCGTCAATTAGCCTGACATCTACATTATTTTGTTTACCTCTCTTTTCAAGCTCATATAAACTCTTTAACTCCTCCTCATTGGTTGCTACAACCACTTTTTTGCATTCATTGATATAAATTTCGTTCTCCCTGCAAAATTCTTTCATGAGTCTATTCCCATCCTTTGTGAATTTCGCCTTTAAGGAATCTGAGGTGTAGTAGAACCCTGCATGAAGTACTCCACTATTTCGACCACTGGCATGTCTGGCAACATCTGGCTCCTTTTCAATTATTGCTATAGTACATTCGGGTTGAGTTTTTTTTAATTCATAGGCCGTTGTTAACCCAATTACACCGGCTCCTATAATGAGGAAATCACATTTTAAATTATCAGTAGACTTGTAATTCATAAGTGCTCCAAAAAAAAATCAATTAATAAAAACCCTCTAGCAATAACCCGCAATTGCGGTAGTTAAAAGCACGTCCATTTTACTTATTCTTCTTATTCAAACTGATTCAAAATTTTATAACCGGATTCACGGAGATGATGTTCTTTCTTCATTAAAACAATGTCGCTTTGCACCATCTCCTCCACAAGAGATTTTAAATCATATTCTGGCACCCATCTCAGTTTTTCTCTTGCTTTGGAGGGATCTCCTATTAAAAGATTAACTTCTGTAGGTCTAAAGTAACGCGGATCAACGGCGAGGATTTCTTTTCCAATGAGTAATTGATAATCTGGATTAGTACAATACAGCACATAACCTTTTTCATCGACTCCTGTCCCTTCAAACTTTATTTGAATTCCTACCTCGGCAAAAGCCATTGTTACAAAATCTCTTACTGTTGTGGTTTTACCTGTAGCAATTACCCAATCTTCAGGCTCATCTGCCTGCAGGATCATCCACATCATTCGAACATAATCCTTAGCGTGACCCCAATCCCTTCGAGCATCCAAATTACCCAGATAAAGCTTATCCTGGAGGCCAAGTGCTATCTTGGCAGCAGCTCTCGAAATTTTACGTGTAACAAAGGTCTCACCTCTTATTGGGGATTCATGATTGAACATGATGCCATTACAGGCAAACATTCCATAGGCTTCTCTATAATTAACAGTCATCCAATAGGCATACAATTTAGCTACCGCATAGGGGCTTCTGGGATAAAATGGTGTCTTTTCGCTTTGTGGAACTTCCTGCACCTTTCCAAAAAGTTCTGAGGTTGAAGCCTGATAAATCCTGGTCTTTTTTTCTAAACCCAGAAGTCTAACTGCATCCAAAATTCGTAGAGTTCCAAGTGCATCTGTGTTTCCAGTATATTCGGGGATTTCAAAAGAGACCTGAACATGGCTCATGGCAGCAAGATTATATATTTCATCTGGTTGTATCAACTGTATTAACCGAATAAGATTCGTACTATCTGTCATATCTCCGTAATGCAGAATAAAATTTCTGTTTTCTACATGTGGATCCTGGTATAAATGATCAATACGCTCTGTATTAAACTGTGAAGATCTACGTTTAACGCCATGAACTATATAGTTTTTACTTAAGAGGAATTCACTCAAATAAGCTCCATCCTGGCCCGTAATACCTGTAATTAGTGCTACTTTCATCTGTCTTTTGTGTTATTCAGTACCAATTATTCAATCCTTACCGGAGTAATTCCGGATGATTTTTCTCTAAAAATTGATAGACGGTTTTTACCTCCTGGGATGCTTCTTTTGAGACTACGAGATTGGCATCATGAGTGGATATAAGAATGCAGTTGTTCAGTCCTACGAAAAAGGTAGGCTTTGTATCTCCAATCTGCATGTTCTGATTCACGTCTATACTATGCCCGGAATTTTTAAGATAATTATATACTGATTCAAAGCTGCCCATATCGCTCCACTTAAAATCGGCTTTTACTACTTTAATCCGTTCACTTTTTTCCATTACTGCATAATCAACACTAAGAGAAGGAATCTTCATTGAGGTAAATAATTCCAGTTCACCGTTTTTCGATTTGCCCCACGCTATAAGAGCCTTCTCCATCATCTCAGGGTGATGCTTATGAAGTTCCTCAAGATAAATTCCTGCTTTAAAACAAAACATGCCACTGTTCCAAAGAAAATTTCCTTTTCTCAAAAATCGCTCTGCATTTTCCTTGTTCGGTTTTTCCTGAAAAGAGATGACATCCTCCTCTTGGTGCTCTATGTAACCATAACCTGTTTCAGGCTTATTAGGTTCAATCCCAAATGTTACCAAAAAATTCTTTTCAGCTAATGAGATCGCCTTTTCAACAGCATTGTCATATGCTTCACCTTCTTCTATAATATGATCTGCAGGCGTCACGAGTAATATATCCTCAGGATCGCAGCAAAAAGCGGCAAAAGCAATTGCCGGTGCAGTGTTTTTCGATATAGCTTCAGAAATATTTATAAAGGGAATTGATCTAAGCTTTGAAAGTATATCCTCAGTGAGTTGTTTGTTCCCTTGGTTACCTACTACAATTAAGCCGTGAGAAAAATTTTGGTTTCTTTTAACAGCCAGTTCAAATAAAGAACATCCTGAAAAGATCTCGAGGTATTGTTTGGGTTTGGATTGTCTGGATAGTGGCCATAGCCTACTACCCACGCCACCTGTTAAAAGAATGTGCAAAATTCGTGACATTGATAAATAATTTAATAAGTAAACCCCGAAATTATTTTTGGACAAAAAATAATTATAAAAATACTTGGGACTATCCCACTTTTGCAGTTCTTATTTTAACAACTTTGGCGGATCTTGGTTCTGCACCTATGCTTCTGAAAACAAACCCAAGATTCAGCATTTTTTGTGTATCCAAAAGATTTCTCCCATCAAAAAGAAATGCGGGTTTGATCATACAGTTGTAGATCCTTGCCCAGTCATAGGATTTAAATTCATCCCACTCTGTTAAAATTGCAATTGCATGTGCATCTTTACAGGCTTCATAAGGATCTGAAAAGACTTTCAATTTTGTCCGGTTCTCCAAGTCGGTTCTAGTCTCCAGAGAATCCAAATCGGAATAAATCTTTTCGGTCTCCACCCGGGGATCATATACGGCAATATCTGCCTGTTCATTAATAAGGTAATCGGCTACAGAAATAGCTGCCGATTCCCGGGTATCATTAGTATCTTTCTTAAATGCCCACCCTAAAAGCGTGATCTTTTTTCCTGCCACCGTGTTGTAAAGGGATCGGGTAATATTGGCTGCAAACCTTCTTTTTTGATGGTCATTCATCACTATAACCTGTTCCCAGTAATGTGCTACTTCGTGCAAGCCATAAGATTTGGCAATATAAACAAGGTTGAGGATATCTTTTTGAAAACAGGATCCTCCAAAACCAACAGAAGAATTCAAAAATTTTGATCCAATTCTGGAATCCATGCCTAAAGCATTGGCCACTTCCCCCACATTAGCTCCTGTTTTTTCACAGAGCTCAGATATCGCATTAATACTGGAAACCCGTTGTGCCAAAAAAGCATTGGCTGTAAGCTTTGACAGTTCCGAGGACCAGACATTTGTGGTGAGAATGCGAGTCTCAGGCACCCACTCGCGGTAGATATCTACTAAGGCCTGTATGGCTTCCCGCCCTTCTCTATCTTCCTGATCACCTCCAATCAAAACACGATCAGGACATAGCAGGTCCCGTATAGCTGTTCCTTCAGCCAGGAATTCAGGGTTAGATAATATTTGAAATTTAACTCCATTTCCGGTTGTTGTAAGGATACTTTTGAGGGTGGCCGCTGTGCGTACGGGCAAAGTAGATTTCTCTACTATTATTTTATCTGTATTTGCCACACTGGCTATCTGTCTTGCACATAGCTCTATCCATTTAAGGTCTGCTGCCATTCCTTTTCCAAGTCCATATGTCTTCGTGGGTGTATTAACAGAAATAAATATCATTTCTGCTCGTTGTATGGCTTCATTTACGCTGGTGGAAAAAAACAGGTTCCTATTTCTTACTTCTTTTATAATTTCGGGAAGCCCCGGCTCGTATATAGGAATATTCTCAACATTCTTTTCGTTCCAGGCTGCAATCCGTTTATCATTTATGTCTACAACCGTCACAGTGATTTCCGGACATTTTTGAGCAATAACGGCCATCGTTGGTCCTCCAACATAACCGGCACCTATACAGCAGATACTTTTAATTTTTTTCATGTTATACAGGTTTGAATTGTGTTTTGAAATAATTAATTTAAAAGGTGTTTTATTGATTGGCAGGTTGTAAGACTTCCCTTGTCTTGGCAGTAACGGTGCAACCAAGACTTAAAAGAATTAACTTAATCCTTTTAGTTCCCACCTCCTGAATTATGGCTTCCTGGTTTTTAAAAGCCCCTGAACTGAATGTTACCTTATCACCGGGAGATAAATGGCTTACCGAAACTTCTTCCAGCTCATCCCCATTAAGCCATTTCTCAATAACCTCAATTTCGGCATCTTTCACCAAAGCAGGTCTTCCCAGCCAGTATAGGTATTTTATGACTCCGGGTACTTCAAACACTTTGTGCCTGTCCATTTCCCTAAGCCTAACGAATACATAGGATCTAAAAAGAGGAACAGTCACTTTCTTTTTTCGGTCGGTCCACTGTCTTACCTCTGTAATTGTGGGACAATAAACTTCCACCTGGATTTGCTTTAAGGTCTCTGCAACTTTTAATTCTGCCTTTGGTTTTGTGTATAAAACGTACCACATAATTTTTATGTTTTTTTCGTTTTTCCTTTTCAAAGCTTATTTACAGTTTCTACATATTAACAGATAGTTTTCCATCTGATTTAAATTAAAACCAATAAAATATCCGTTCGATTTTTCAGCAACGATATAATCGCTACTGGTCAAACTTTGAATTTTACAGTAAAAGGTATAGGGGTTTTAAAGTCCTTAGGCCAGGCTGTAGGGTAAGCCAGCCAATCTTTAAATAGAAGTTATTAAGCTTCTGTTTTTGCCATTATTTGATTAAATTTTAAAACCTGTGAAAATAAAATCATTTCATGGCTTCGCCACGTAAATCCCATTTGGTGAATTTATTTGACTTTAGACTTATATGAGGGGGAGTAAAACAAAACAGTTTTAATTCTGTATTAATTGAAAATCATAATTCAATACAGTTTAAAAGTATAATTAAATCTTAATGCCTTCAATATCTGTGAGTTAAAAAAAACTAAAAAAATGAACACATGATTAAGAATTGCATTTACGTAAAAAAAGCAATTGTTGAAATAGACTTTTTTAGTAATCTGACATTAAATATGACTTTTTATTGAAGATTAAATTAATTTATCTTCAATAAAATTCTTTTTATTTTAAATTATCTTTTACAAGATCTAATTAATCTCGACAAAATTCTCATTTAGTCTTCCAAGAACATACAAACTGTATATTAGTATAAAAACAATTTCTAAGAAACCGAAGGTTCAGAAGAACTAAGACTTTGAAAAGTAAACATTCCTGGATTAGTCCTTAATGTGAATTAACGTATACACCTAGTTAAAAGCTCGATATCATTATGTTTTTTTTAATAACTAAAAGAAATTAAATGGATTTTAATAAAATTTTGTTAAATGGAGAATTTTCTTACACTTCTTAAACCCAGGTTAAATCCTTGACAGTTAATTTATGTTTTTCTCAGAAAAAAATTGTAATCTCTGTACGATTTTTCCTGCCTTCCAAAGACTTCAGGTCCGTTAATAAAAATCAGGAAAAAGAAAAAAATGATATTTATCCTCTTAAAATCAAGAAGATCTACTTTAGTTTTATCAGTCAAATTATCTTTAAGCACCACCAGATAAAGCAATTAAAAAGTAAATCTGTCAACCAATAATCCTAAAGCAGGGTGGCAGAGTTATTTAAACCACATCTCTATTTTATCTTATCATAAATCCTTTTTGAGTGTATAGCTATAGGAGAGTAACTTCCGTGGCCAATTTCAGAGCAAGTTCCTGACCATATCCCCATGCATATGAAATGATTTATTTAAATTAGTATTTGGGCAAACTGAGACTGGAGACTCCGCTTTTCAGTTCATGATGAAATATTATAATCTTAGTATCATAAAAATAGACCGGAGCCAGATGATACCTTTTATAAACCGCTGTTATAATTATAAAATTATCACAATACTTGAATAACCCGGGATTATTACAACTTTAAGTTTTCCATCGAAAAACATAACTCTTTTTAGCAATTTCAAAACTTTAACATCCACATCTTTTCTGCAGCCCTGGCCTTTATGTAGAGCGGTGTCTTAAACATATTAGTATTATAAACTTCCACACTGTCATTTATAACTTTTGTGGAAATATCCACAGAAGAGGGAAGAGACAATGGCTTTACAAGAAATTTGGAAGCATTGCTTCCGCATAAAAACAATAGCAGTAAAAATGAAAAACAAGCCAATCCTATAATAAAGCAAATATTTAATGGATTATAAGTATGGCTAAATGAGGAGATGTTACTAAAATCTTGCTATAACTTAATCTCTAAGGAGGTATATTTTTCGCCTGTTTGGAACCTTATTGTATGCCGAAAAATTCCTTAACATTTCACTAACAGCATTTCCTCCATATTTTTGCTCCCTTTGTTATACCTGCTGATAATCAGTTTTGTAAAACAACAAAATGATGTCTACAAATTTACCTCCTGCTCTTATTCTGGGAATTCTTTTGACATTAGGATCTATTGCCGGAATTTTTGCTGAAAAAATTAAATTCCCCCGAGTAGTTGCATACATCCTGGTAGGAGCACTTTTTTCTCCCGATCTATTAGGTGCTACTTTTGATCTTGATACCGACAATTGGTCACCTCTTTTGACTGATATTATGCTGGGAATCATTGCATATATTATAGGATCGGAAATTAATCTTAAGGATCTTAAAAAGGAAGAAAACACTGTTATTTGGGCGGTGCTGGGACAGAGTCTGGGTGTGCTTGCATTTGTTTCCCTCGGCCTGTGGTTGCTTCCTTCGGTCCTAAATATGCACTTTACACCGGGATTATATCAGGCCCTGGTTTTTGGAGCGGTGGCAACTGCCACTGCGCCCGCAGCAATATTAGGGATTATCGAAGAATACAAAGCAAAGGGAGAATTCACCAATACCCTGTTAGGTATTGTTGCTGTTGATGACGGGATAGGAATTATTTTCTTTACCCTCATTTTAGGTATGGGTGGAGAGAGCGGTTTTGGTAGCAGTATCCTGGAAGGACTTCGGGAAGTGGGAGGTGCCCTCCTGCTGGGAGGAAGTTTTGGAGTTGGTCTTGGATATATTGGCAACCGCTTCCAGCAGGAAAATTTAAGGCTGGTAACCATTATAGGATTTATACTTGCCGTATTCAGCTTATCTCAGCTTTTTGGATTTTCTATGTTGCTTAGCTGCATGAGCCTTGGGTTTATTTCGGTATTATTTTATCCTAAAAAGCAGGCTGAATGGTTGATCCCTTTAGAACACATTGAAGAACTCGTATTTGTTTTTTTCTTTACCCTGGCAGGGATTCATTTTAAACTAAATATCTTTCTTTCATCCTTCTCCCTGGTCCTCCTCTATATAATACTCAGAACATCGGGTAAATATACTGGTGCTTTTGCAGGGCTTTCCATAGCCGGTACAGATAAAAAAACCAGAAGATTACTCGGGCTATGTCTTTTCCCCCAGGCCGGGGTAGCAATCGGCCTGGCAATACGAGCCAGCAATCAACCCGGTTTCGAAGAAGTGGGTGCACTACTCCTCAACATCATTTTGGGATCAACTATTTTGTTTGAACTTGTAGCGCCTTTTGTTACCAGATATGCCCTTAAAAAAGCAGGAGAAATAAAACCTTCAGAATGAATATATCCGGCTGAAAAACAAAAATACAGCTGCACTCATTTAAATTCTGCAAAAAGATCATTTATTAAGTCTAATATTTGCAAGCAGAGCATAAACCCAGCTGAGGACTAATGCCTCATCCTCAAATAAGAAAATTCACTGGAAGTGTTATCTTTTGCGGCAACAAAATAATCAAGGAAAAAGGAGTAAAAAAATGTCCTTTTTAACCCTTTAACCTTAGAAGGATCAAGGCTCTGGCTCTTCTGTAAGAAAAACATTGATGAAAGATTTTTAACCTGGTAAAATGTGAATATAATAGAGAAACCCGGCATGGCCGGGTTTCAGATGAAGCTGTAGAAGAAAGAACTTAGTTAACCTCCCGCTCTGTTCAATTCTTCCAGAGTTTGTTGGCGGGCTTGTTTCTGCGACTCACTATTTTTAAAGCTATATCTCAAATTTATGCTTACACCTCTGTTGTAGAAGTACTGGTTCAAATCAAAAGTACTCCCCGGGTATTCAGATTCTACATCCAACTCCATTCCTTTAAATATATCTGTGGCTTTTAAGGTTAGATCGAGACGGTCATTCATAAGTGATTTTTTAAGACCTGCATCCAGGAACCATCTATCTCCAACAGTAGCTACTCCATAAACCACGGGTCCAGTGTAGTTAGCATTCACTTCCAGGTTCATATCCCAGGGAAGACGAATCCTGTGATTTGACTGCAGTGAATAGGAGAAAACCTCATTTTCAACAACTTCTTCCTCATAAGGAGTTTCATAACTGGTATGGCTCAGTACCGCTGTGTTTTCAACGTTCCAAAAAGAGGTAAGCTCCACCGGTACTACAAGTGTAGCGCCGTAAAAAGTTTTGTGATTTGTATTTGCTGAAGTTAAAATGGCCTGTCCTGTTTCCATATTCGTCCTGGGATATTCGGCGATTGCACCTTTTGTTTTAGTGTAATTCAGCATAAGCATATATTTCCCGAAAAGAGTCTGGTTAACTGCGTAAGAAGATGTAACCTCTGCCTCCAGGTCTGGATTTCCGACGATGTAGGTGTATGGATCCAGATAAAAAAGGAACGGGTTAAGCCGGCTGTAATTTGGCCTGTTGATCCTTTTGCTATAGGAGTAATTGATCTGGTAGTTGTCACTCACCTTTTGACTTAGCTGAATATTTGGAAAAAGGTCCAGATAATCCCTTTCGTATACCTCATTCATAGTTGGTGAAATCCCTTTTCCTACGGTCTGCTCGGCCCTAAGGCCCAATTGCAGATTCCAGGTATCACTTAACGTATTGCTGTAGTTGGCATAAGCTGCATAGATCTCTTCCTCGTAAGTAAAGCTATTACTCCTGTTGGTATCCAGCTCTCCTGAAGAATCTGGTCCAATATAAAACCTTAAGTCACTTTCAGAAATCACTTTACTTCCCTTAACCCCTATACTAAACTGCGACCTCTTATTCAAAGGAAGGCTAAGATCGGCCTGGGCAGCGAAGATCTCATAACCTGAATTGCTACGATTGAAGAGTTGTTCTATTGCCGTTTCACCATCGGGTACGAAGAAGTAGTTATTGGTGAAGTAAGAATCCAGATCTCTGGAAATTTTAATATAATCCAGGTTGACAGAGATCTTGGTGCCTACGGTGTCCAGCTTTCCATCATAATGCAAATTGAATCGACCGTTTCTGTAATTTTCTATCGTCCTGTTTTCTGCTGAAATTGTTTGCAGGTGACCGGTTCCAAATTTCCCAAGCTGAGTTTCAGTATCCCAACTTCCATCTTCCTCATAAAAGGAATAGTTTCCAGTAAAACCTATGCTGTGGTTCTTTTTCAATTGGTAATCTGCCCCCGCCTGGAAAGAAGGTATCCACTTTGTCTCTAGTTGGTCACCGGTTTGGTGATAATAATCATAGTCAAAATCATAGGTGTATTCCCGGGTTATCTCATTAGTGCGGGTAAAACCTCGTTTAGATAAGTCAGCACTGAAAAAGGTGTTCCATTTACCTACATTATAATTGAGGTTTATGCCTGCATTGTACCAGTTCTCCCTGTTAAATTCCACACCTCCGTAAACACTTCCGTTAAAGCCCAGGGCTATATTGTCGCGAAGTTCAATATTAATGATCCCCGCTGTACCTTCGGCTTCATATTTCGCCGAAGGATTGTGGATCAACTCGATATTCTTGATGTTTTCTGCAGGCATTGATTCGAGCATAGTTTTCAATTGCTCTGCAGTGAGATAAGTAAAGCGACCATTGATCATAATCCTTACGCCGGTCTTCCCGTTAAGGTTAAAGTTCCCATCCTGATCGGCCGAGATTCCTGGGGACTTAGAGATGATCTCAAAAGCCGAGCTTCCCGCCGCCATGGCAGTACCTTCTATCTTCACTACCATTTTGTCGGCCTCCATTTCAATTCTTGGTCTCCATGCCTGGACCATTACTTCATTGAGCATAGTTACTTCGGCAGGTAAGATCACCTGTCCAAAATCCCGTTGATAACCGGGAGATGTGATCTCGAAAGTATCTGTAAACGTGGATTTATATCCCATTGCACTAAAGCGCAGCAAATAATCTCCCTTTACCGGTGCATCCAATTCGAATATCCCGTCCATATCTGTAGTAGTTCCCGTTACTATTGTTGAATCGGGTAATTTGATTATTGCAACTGTGGCAAATGGAATACTCTCTTCTTTCTGGTCATAAAGACTACCTTTAAGCTGTCCCTCATCCTGTGCCGATAATTTGAGACATCCAAGAAAAATAAAAAATACGATTGATAATTGACTATACAACTTCATCATTTTGTGGTTTTAATTTAAATTCGATTTATTTGGTTAACAGGACAAATATCAATCTGTTAGCCGGCCACAGAAACCGTAAAATGATGAACCGGGATATTTTAGTAATGAATCGGGATATAGGATAGATGAAATAAAAAGGAGTTTTGAAGATTTCCGCTTATTTGCATCTTAAATAATACTAATTCTATGGATGCGCGACGACCATTACTTAAAAAGCTATTAATTCTTTACATTTACCTACACAAAGAAATCCTCCATCTTATCAAGACAGGAAAGTTGCATAGCATTCTCGCTTCAGAAGAAAAATATTCTTCTGATCCTCCCCTTAAGCAATGGCTTCTAAAATTGATGTTGAGAGCTTTAATTTTGAGTTTTCTGGTATTCTTTACAATGGTGTATATACACCAGGGCTCTCTTATCTTTAATGAAGATGGCTCCGCCATTTTCAATCGGATCACAATATTTGAGTTTTCTGCTACTGTTCTTTTTCTTTTCCTGGTATTCCTTGTTCACAGGGGAATTTCAAAATTTATTAATAACTACCGCCTTGCAAATTATGATTCCTTCTATAGGGGATTAATGGAGGCGATACTGGTCATCATAAGCACAGTGATTTTACTTTACTTGTGCCTTTTCGTTCCCTTCAGGTTTATTTTTCCAAATATTGAGATCCCACCGGACAGGATAAGGTTCAATAACGTGGTGATGGCGATAATCACCTTGTTTTTCTATTATTTTGTGGAAAGAGAGAGGAGCAAAAAGCTACTTCAAAAAGAAATGTTACACGCCGCCCGTCTTCAAAAGGAAAATTTTCAGGCCCAGTTACAAAGTTTAAAATCGCAGGTAAGTCCACATTTCTTGTTTAACAGCTTAAATGTTCTTCGTTCCCTAATTCTGCAGGATCCTGAAAAAGCTTCAGACTTTACAGAGCGCCTTTCAGATCTTTACCGGGCATTTCTGGAGAATAGTGACCAACAATTAATTCCGCTGAAAAAGGAACTGGAAGTTGTAAAATCATACATCTTCCTTTTAGAAACCCGTTTTGGAAGTGCGGTTAAATTTGAACTTGACATTTCTGCCGAAGTGGAACAACTACAGCTTCCGCCAGGAGCCCTCCAAATGTTGATCGAAAATGCGATCAAACATAATGGGTCTACAAGGAAAAAGCCTCTAAGGATTAAAATAACGGTTGAAGAGGACTATTTGTGTGTGGAAAATAATCTTCAGCCCCGCCTTGACGAAGTGAGATCGACAAATACAGGGCTGGAGAACATTAGGAGACGCTACGATTACTTTACAGACAGAGAAGTCGAAATCCAAAATTCAAAAGAAAAATTCATAGTAAAACTGCCACTTTTAAAGATCCAGTACAATGAGAACAGTCATAATTGAAGATGAAGCTTTTGCAGCCGACGCTCTCGAAAGTCTTATCCTGCAGCTACGGCCTGAAATGGAGATCCTTAAAAAGCTGGAATCTGTTGAAGAGTCTGTTGAGTGGTTAAAAACACATAAGCAGCCCGATGTATTGTTCTGCGATATTCATCTATCTGATGGCAGCAGTTTTGAGATCTTTAAACAAGTAGACCTGCAAAGTCCGGTAATTTTCACCACCGCTTTTGACGAATATGCCATTGAAGCTTTTAAAGTTAACAGTGTCGACTATTTGCTGAAACCCATCAAAAAAGATGCCCTGGAAAAATCTATTAAAAAGTACGAGAGCCTGCAGCAGGGAAATATGCAACAGGAACTTGAGAACATTAGGAACTTACTACAAAACGGACCATTAAAGCCATCAGTCGCAAAAAAGTCCCGTTTTATGGTCAAAAGTGGACAGAGCATAAAAGTCATTCAGCAGGAAGAAATCGCCTTTTTTCTGGCCGAAGAAGGCATCGTGCTTCTGGTGAACTTTGATAAACAAAGATTTGTCATTGATTATACCCTCGATCAACTGGAAGAGCAGCTTGATTCTGAAAAGTTCTTCAGGGTAAACCGGCAATTGATCGTTAACATTCATGCAGTTGCCAGGGCAGAACCTTATTTTAAAGGTCGTCTTCTTCTACAGACTGATCCTGCCGCGCCGGGAGACCAGGTTATAAGCAGCAACAAGGCATCAGCCTTTAAGAAATGGCTTGATCTCTAAAAAAACTCCAGACTTCTCGCAGGAAATTTTTATAATCCTATTCCTGTATCTTGTTGCAACCCTAAACCCGTTTCTTTAAATAAATCAAAAAGAACATTTTTTTAAGTCTAATATTTGCAAGCAGAGCATAAATCCAGCTAAGGACTAATGCCTCGTCCCTCAAGTAAGAAAATTCCCCGGAAGTGTTATCTTTAGAGGCAAAATATTTTACCTCATGAAAACCCATCTTATAAAAATTTGCCTGATAACTTTTGTGTTCTTCGGATTTTCAGGATTTTCAGGATTTTCTCAAGGTCTAAACCAGAAGCAAATAGACAGCCTTGTCCAAAAAACCATGAAGACCTTTAATGTCCCCGGTATTGCTGTTGCCGTTCTTAAGGATGGGGAGGTAGTCCATATGGAAGGCTACGGCACCCGGTCCCTAAAAGACGGGGGAAAGGTGGACGAAAACACCCTTTTTGGAGTAGCTTCCAATACCAAGGCTATGACCAGTGCCGCCCTGGCAATGCTTGTTGATGAAGGTAAGCTGGAATGGGACACCAAAGTCATTGAAGTACTTCCGGAATTCAAATTATATGATCCTTATGTCACCAGCGAATTCACAGTGCGGGATCTGCTCACCCACCGCAGCGGACTCGGTCTTGGCGCCGGGGACCTTATGGTGTGGCCATCACAAAATACCACTCAAAAAGATGAACTCATTTACAACCTGCGCTATCTCAAGCCGGTTTCCTCTTTTCGTTCCCAGTACGATTACGACAACCTGCTGTACATAGTGGCCGGGGTCATTGTCGAAAGGATCTCGGGTCAGGATTATGAAACTTATATTGAAGAAAACATTTTTGACCCCCTTGGCATGGATCGTTCGGCTGTGAATTATAACCTCATCGAAGACAAATCCAATGTGATCGACGGTCATGCACCTACAGACGGAAAACTGGTACCGGTAGGCCTCAGCTTTACCGATGCCGCTAACCCTGCTGCCGGAGTTTATTCTTCTGTAGCCGATATGAGCAAATGGGTACAGGCGCAGCTTAACGGCGGAAAGTATGGCGAGAACCTGGAAAAAGAACTCTTCAGCGAGCGGCAGCATCGGGAAATGTGGAAGCCGCAAACTCTTACAGGCACCGGAAAAGGAGATTATAATACCCACTTCAAAGCTTACGGACTGGGCTGGTTTTTAAGTGATGTGAACGGCCACCTGGAGGTTACCCATACCGGTGGCTTGCTGGGAATCGTGAGCCAGGTGACCATGATCCCCGAACTGGACCTGGGGATTATCGTGCTTACGAATCAGCAATCCGGGGCAGCATTCAGATCCATTACCAACAGTATCAAGGATGCTTACTTCGGAATTGAGGGAAAAGACCGGATATCCCAATACAACGAAAGCAGGTTAAAGTATGAGAAAAGAGCTGATTCTGTTGTGGCTGAAGTCTGGAAGAATGTAGCTGAAGTTCAGAAGAAAAGTAAAATGAGTGCAGAAGCGCTCTCGAACTATTCCGGAACTTACGAGGATCAATGGTTTGGAAAGGTAAACATCAAAATGCAGGATGGAAAACTACGTTTTGAAGCCGAAAATTCCCCCGATCTCCACGGGGAAATGAGCTTTTACAAAGGAAATTCCTTTGTGGTGAGATGGGATGACCGCAGTCTTAATGGTGATGCTTTTGTAATCTTCTCCCTTGATCGCGAAGGACGGCCCATCGGTTTCACCATGGAACCCGTCTCCCCTTTGACCGACTTTAGTTTTGATTTTCAGGACCTGGATTTTAGTAGGATAAAATAGCCGGCAAAGACCGAAGTAAAAAAAGAGGCTCCGAAAAGCCCGGGAACAGGTCAATTTAAAAATTTTACTTTTGCCAGCTATGATAAGAATTCTCCTTTTAGCTACAGCTTTATTGATTCCGGGGGTAATCTCTGCGCAGTTGGTGAATATTGAATCCAAACGTGTGCAGACCGATTCGATAAGGTTCACCCTCGACGCCGATTTCTCCTTCAACCACACCAACAATGACGGAAGCCAGGTCAATCAGATAGATGCTGCCCTTACCACGCAGCTTAAATCAAAAGACCTCCGAAAGATCTATTTTTTCCTGGGGAATTATAAACTCATAGATTCGGGAGAAGAAAACCTGCAGAATGCCTGGTTTCTTCACGGGAGGTTTAATTACAAGTTTAGTCAGCTTTTAAGATTCGAGACCTTTCTCCAGGGACAGTATAACCAGCTTCTGGTGGTAGAGCAACGAAATTTGATTGGTGCAGGACTTCGGGTTAAGTGGATTGATAAGGAAAGGTTTACCGGTTATGCCGGCAACAGCTATTTGTATGAAATGGAATCCAGTGACCGGGCAGGAACTACTAACTATAATCACCGCAACAGCACCTATCTTACTCTCTCATACAAAGCAAAATCACAAAAGTTTTCCATTACCAATACTGTGTACTATCAGCCGCTTTACAGGGATGTGAAAGACTACAGGATTCTGGAGCAATTTAGACTTGACATTCCCCTTTCCACCTGGCTAAAAGTCTTTACCCTTTACAACTATTATTTTGACAGCAAAACGCCGTTAAATACCGAGGAATACACCTCAAACCTCAATTTGGGTGTGGGGATCAGAATATAACAGTTTAGGTGCTATGTCCTATAAAGCTTTTGCGCCGTTAAAAATTCTCATTAAGAAGAGAAAAATTACCTCCAGGTAAAACCCGGGGCATAAATAAATTCTTTGACCTTTTTCGGATCCAACTTTGGATTGGCTCCTTTCTCCCCTGCTACCAGTGCCCCTAGGGCACAGGCAAAATCGAGGGCATTCTGCGAATTTTCTCCCTGAAAGATTTTAGCCAGCAGTCCGGCCATAAAAGAATCCCCGGCACCTACTGTGTCTTTAACCTCAATTTTGAATCCGCTGTTGTACACCAATTTTCCATCCCGGTACAGAACTGCACCATGTCTTCCTTTGGTAACACAGATAGTCTTTGCTGAAGAATTCTCTGCTATATACATTAGATTTTGTTCGAGAGAATGAAAAGAAGATCCAAGGATTTCCGCAATCTCAAAAAGCTCGTCATCATTGAACTTAATGAAATCGGCTTTATTGATGAGGTCACATAAAAGTTCTCTGGTATAATACGGAGGCCTTAGATTAAAATCCAGGACCTTATATTTTGCTTTTTCAAGCAGTTCAAAAAGGCTGTTTCTGCTTACCTCATCCCGGCACACTAAACTTCCGAAGATGAAAAGATCACATTCTTTTGCAGCTTCCAGGTTTTTGGGAGTTAATTCTATTTTATCCCAGGCGGCCGGGTAGGCGATCTCATAGGTGGCCGATCCGCTTTTGGAAAGGCTCACATTCACCACCCCGGTTGAGTATTGAGGATCCCTGAGAACATTGGAAGTCTCCACTCCCTGCTCTTTCAAAAATGCGATTATTTGCTCCCCTTTTTGATCGGCCCCTATTTTACTTATCATCCGGGTATTAATTCCCAGGCTGCTCAACCGGGCAGCAACATTTAACGGAGCGCCGCCTATTCTCTCCTCATCGGGAAAGACATCGAACAGCACTTCTCCATAACATACGGCTTTTACTACTTTATTCATCTTTAATTACTCTAATGCTGTTCTGCCATCGCTTCTTTTCGTCGGCCAGAGATATTTTCAGAGAGGAATTCCAGCTCCTGGCCTTTGGTTTCGGGCATGTAGAATTTCACCCAAAATAGTTGCAATACCATCATAAATGTAAATATTCCGAAGACTACCGGCGCTCCTATAGTGTCAAACAAAAAAGGAATGAATGAGGGAATTAAGGCTGCCAGCACCCAGTGTACCGAAGAGCCGAATGACTGCCCATTCGCTCTAAGATGGTTAGGGAAAATTTCAGAAATAAAGACCCAGATCACTGCTCCCTGTCCTATTGCGTGAGAAGCAATGAATACAAAGAAGAACACTGGCACGTACATTCCCGGCCAACTTTGTTGAAAGGCCAGGGTTACCAGTCCCAGGGAAATTATATAACCTACGGAACCTATATACATCAATTTCTTTCTTCCCATTTTATCAATGAGAGCTACTCCAATGAGGGTAAAAACCAGGTTTATTACACCTATCCCAACGCTGCTTAGTAGAGCCGATGATTCTTCAAGACCCGACATTTCAAATATTCGGGGCGCATAGTAAAGGAAGGCGTTGATCCCCGAAAACTGGTTGAAAAAAGCGATAAAGAAAGCCAGCATAAGGGGGAAGGAATATTTTGGTTGAAAAATGCTGCTTTTCTGCCGGCTTTCCTTCTCATGATCTCTTACGATTATTGCCAATTCAGTTTCCGCATCTTTATGAGGATAGATCTTCTCAAGTATTTCTTTGGCCTTTGCGGCCTGGTTACGATAAATGATCAACCAGCGTGGACTCTCAGGCACAGTAAAGACCAGAATTGTATAGATTAGGGCAGGGAAGGCTTCCACGCCTATCATCCATCTCCACGCATCTTCTCCCACGTCCTTGAGCAGGTAATTAGATAAATAGGCAATTAGGATCCCGAATACAATATTGAACTGGTAGAGCGCAACAAGACGACCTCTTTTAGCCGCCGGTGCTATTTCGGAAACGTAGGAAGGAGCCGCAATGGTAGAGACTCCAACTCCTATCCCACCCAGAAATCTGAAAAATGCAAATAAGTAGGGATCATTCGCATAGGCAGAACCCACAGCCGAGATAAAATACAGGATCCCGATGCCAATAAGTGTGTTTTTCCTTCCGTATTTGTTAGTAGGGAAAGATCCGAAAATAGCTCCCAATACTGTTCCCCACAAGGCCATGGACATCACCACCATCCCATGAAAAAGATCTGAGGTATCCCAAAGGCTTTGCAACTGTTTATCGGCCCCCGAGATCACTACGGTGTCAAAGCCAAATAGGAACCCGGCAAGAGCAACAACAATTGACCAATAATATAATTTAGATGAATTCATTCAAGACCTAATTTGCGGAAGATTCCATCTCCCAAATTGTTACATTTTCGGCAGTGGCATTACCACCTTCCACGAATAATTCAATATCATCTGCCGAAGGCAGGGTTGGAAAAAACCTTCCGGTAAAGTGGTCTTCTCCATTGATGAATACTTCAAAAACAGAACCATCCACGAATACCCTCACATCAAAGGTTTCCCCTGCAGCGATGTTATAAGCTCCCTTGCGAATATCTTTTCTGGCCCCTTCAGCCAAAGAGGACTGCGACGCATCGATCACCCATTCCTGCGCTTCCACATCGTAATACACCTTCAGCTGTTCTGCACCGTCGTCTGAACGACCAAGTAAAAATCCTATTTTTGAAGCCGAACCTGTGTTAAGTTTTGCGTTGATCTCATAATATCTTCCGCTCTCACTTAGGTAGTCTGAACCTTCGGGAGTTAGTGAAATATTACTATATTCACTCCTTTCCCCGCGGTATTCAGAAACATTTGGATGGGGAGTAATTTTCAATTCGTTATTGGAGTCCAGCTCCCATACCTGTGGCAGACTAAAAAGATGTGCCCACCCCGCCTGTTGCTGGAAACCGGGACTTACCTCATCGGGAATGATTCCTATAGCTGTTGTTATACCCTCTGCATCTACAGTAACAGTGGGAGAAAGGAAGCCGTTAACCACTTCAAAATATTGAGCTTCTTGATGATCAGGAGTAAATTCCTGTCCATTGAAATCTCCAATCCAGTAAAAAGTTCGGGCGGGGCTGGTGTGATCTGGCGTTTTTTGCACCAGGAACAAATATTTTCCATTTGGAAATTTGTGAACAATAGGAACTTCCCAGAATTCACCTTCCCCTTCGGCCATCTGACCCTGAAAGAAAACTCCCTGGTAGCTGTCATCCCAGTTGTAGAGATCATTTGAGGCGTAGAGCACGGTATTTCCACCAACTCCTCCAATTCCTGCCCCCACGATCATATACCACGTATTACCCTCTTTCCAAATAAAAGGGTCTCTGAAGTCCAGATTAACATCTGACGGACGACCTGCGATAACAGGGTTTTGCTCAAATTTCTCAAAAGTCTGCATATCGTCAAAGCTCACTGCCAGAGCAATACTGGCCTTTACTCCGTTTACCCCTGTATAAACAATTACAGGGTTTCCATCATCATCTACCGTAGCATCTCCTGCCCAGGCTCCAAAATTGTCATACGGATTGGAAGTTGGCCATAAGACATTGTTGAGATCTTCCCAGGTCACAAGATCCTGACTCTTCATATGACCCCAGTTTTGCTGCGCAATTCCAAGAAAGACATCGTTTTTCTGATAAAACATGTGATACTCTCCTTTATAGTACATCAATCCATTGGGTTCATTAGTCCATCCGTAATCCGGAATTGGATGATAGATAGGTCGGTTGGTATCTTCGGCTAAAAATCCGAATTCGGTATTAAATTCTACTGTTGCAGGTGGGTTCACTGCTGAAAATAGTGCAGATACATCAGCTACCTCCGGACGGCCTTTAATAATCCTTATCTCGTCCAGCGCTCCGCTGAAGTAATCGATATCAAACTGCCCCATTCTTTCACCAAAAGCATTTTTTCCAATGAAAACCTGGGTAGTTCCTTCGGGCCAGGTTATTAAACCTGTTGCAGTATTGTTCTCTGCAATCCTTTCCTTATTGAGATAAGTAGTTACTACACCTCTTTTGGTGTCAATGGCAACCGCAATATGGCTCCACTGATGTCTCGGAATAGATTTAGTACTGGCTACAGTAGTTTGCAAAGCCCCATTGACGTAAAGCTGAACTACTATCCTTCCAAATTTGTTGATCCCAACTACCGCACCTGTATTGCCGCCCTGGCTCATCAAAGTCACCATTCCGGCTGTGCCTATAGGATAGGATTTTACTGCGGTCCAAAGGGAAATGGTTAGTAATCCCTGTGGCAGGTCCATGGTAGGTAGCTCACCGCTTACCGTAGTGGAAAGTCCGTCAAAGAACAGGGCATTGCCTTCCACACCCTGCATCCTGTTCACTTCATTTCCGGTAGCTGAAATTGAAAATTCTGTTCCTGTCTCTCCTTCTGAAGTTGAAAGTCCGCTCTCCTCATTAAAGCCGAAACTGTACAGCGTTTCAAAACCTCCTTCATTCAAAGTATCCCGTGGCACTTCCAGGTCATCATTGCTGCAATGCACCGATATAAAGGCCATCACAAAAATCGGAATTATAAATCTTAGTTTTTTCATAATCTTAATTTTTCCAAATACTTTTTATGGTGCTTATTTTCACATCCTTAAGGACGCCTCCCTCCTTTGACCTTATGATCATTTGAGAAAGTGGTTTTGAAGGAAAGATCTGGTTTGTCATGGAGTACCTTCCCTGGTCAATAAAAAGTTCAACCGAAGAACGATCCAGGTAGATGTCAAAAGTGGCATTTTCAAGCCCCGTTACATCCATTTGCTGCACGCGGGCATCAAATTTCTCATTAAACTCATTTTTTCCTGCTTCCCTTCTATCAGTGTAGATGGTGCCTCCAGTGGCGTCATATCCAATCAAATATTTTTCTCCGCTGTCATTCTTAAATTCGATTTCAAAGTCGCTTGGCGCTCCTTCAAACTGAAAAGAGACTTTTGCCTGTGAAAAATCAAATTCCTTAGTAAAATTTTCCTGAAGGTTTACTCTTGCTTCTGAAAATTCCTGCTCACTGATTTTTGATAGCTGTTCTACCGGAAAAGAAGCCAGGAAATAACCATTTTCATCCTTTTTCAATTCAAGCTCTCTCGGAAGGGTCATTGCACTGCGCCAGATTCCTGTGGGTGTTTGGGTAGCATAATCCCAGTTACTCATCCAACCTATAAAAATTCTTTTCCCATCGGGGGTATTGTTAAAGGTTACACCGGCATAGTTATCTGTTCCGTAATCTAACCATTGGTTCTCTGTCTGGTCTGTAGTGAAATTCTTTCCATCATAATCTCCAATGAAATATCTGGTGCCCGATCCTCCATTTGGCGCTCCGGGGTTATGGCTTATGATCATTACCCACTTCTCTTCCCCTGTTCCATCCACCTGCAGTGGAAACAGATCGGGACATTCCCAAACTCCCACCGGCTCGTCCACAGGATCTTTAAAATCACTTACTTTATCCCAGCTCTTAAGATCATCTGAGGAAAACAACTGTAGATAATCTCCTGCTGCGATGATCATTTTCCAATTATCTGTGATAGGATCATGAAAGACCTTTGGGTCTCTGAAATCCCGAACGCCCGGGTTTGGCAACACAGGGTTTCCTGAATATTTGGTCCAGGTCTTTCCCTCATCCAGGCTATAGGCGATTCCCTGGTACTGGAAATCCTCACGGCCTTCCTTTTCCATATTAGGATTGTGATAGGTAAAGATGGCCACCATGGCATTCTCCCCAAACCCGGCGGTATTATTTTTATCGATAACCGCACTTCCGGAAAAAATGTATCCAAGGCTATCAGGATATAGCGCTATTGGCTGGTGATCCCACTCTATCAGGTTTTCACTCGTGGCATGGCCCCAGTGCATTGGCCCCCATACAATATCATCTGGATAATATTGATAGAACAAATGGTATTTTCCATTTTGATAAACCAGACCGTTAGGGTCATTCATCCATTTTTCCTTTGGGGTAAAATGGTATTGTGGCCTAAACTTTTCGTCCATAAACTCAGGTTCTGCGGCCGCAATTTCAGTCGCTTCTTTCTTTTCACCACAACCTGCCAGAAACAAGCCGATTAAAATACCTAGAAAACTAATCTTCTTCATTCTTAATAATTTGGGTCTTGTGTGTAAATTCCTCCTGCAAGGTCTATTTGTCTCTGCGGAATTGGGAGATAATTATGTCTCGGCTCAAGAAATTGTGCTCCCGACAAATAACCTCTTTCATCCTGCTCTTCCTGAAAGTACTCGTTAAGAACTTCACCAGATATCCCCCATCTTACAAGATCAAAGAATCTATGACCTTCAAAGGCAAGCTCCAGGCGGCGTTCCATACGTAAAGCTTTCAGCGCGTATTCCTGGTTTGGAAAATTATCATATAAGCCAATATTGTAGTTTGCAGCAGGTTCTCCCTCCTCAGTTAGCACCACATTTGAATTGGCAGCTCTTTGGCGAATCTGGTTGATCAATTCTCTTCCTGTTTCAAGATTTCCAAGCATAATGGCTGCTTCGGCTCTCCACAATAACACATCAGAATATTTAATGATTGGCCAGTTTAGTGCTGAACCTCCCCAGGGCCAGCCATCGGTGGCATGCTCATCGTTTACCGAAAGCAGGTTCTTTTTAATCGCATAAGGGCCATAAATATTAGCTTCCCTTGCCCAACTGGCTTCATACTCTCCCATATCCAGCCATGGAATCCCGGGACGACCTATAGAATGATCCAAACGGGGATCTACAAAGGAGGTTTCATTTACATTCGAGTCATTGAAATTGTCCAGCAGGGGCAAACCATTGGCATCTACTTTAAAAGCATTTACGACATTCTGGCTCGGACGGTGAAAGCCGTCTCCGCCATAAGGCCCCCGGGGTACATTTAGAAGATTTCCCCAATTGATCTGTCCAAAAGCCGAATTATCATCTATAGAGTGTTCTATGGACCAGATCATCTCAGTACCATGTTCATTTTCTACAGAATATTGTTGCTCATAGCTTTCCAGTAAAGAATACCTGGCCATCAGTAGTTCTGTTTCGGCCATTACTTTCTCCCATTCTTGTGTGAAAATATATGTTTTAGCCAGGTAAGCTATGGCTACATCTTTGTCTACCCTTCCTTCCTGCGGCTGACTTTGAGGAAGGTGTTCCTTTGCAAAAAGGAAATCTTCTTCGATCTCTGCCCAAAGCTGGGCTTCAGTAAGGTCATTGGTGATCTCATAGGATTCCTCTACTGTTATAAAAGTATCGATGTAAGGGAAAGTTCGGAAGAGCTTCTTCATCTCGAAATAGAAGTGTCCTCTCAACAGGCGCATCTCTGCAATACGGGTTTGCTTTGCTGGGAACTCCTCTTCAGAAATAAGATCAAGCGCATAGAGGGCTTCATTAGTTCTGCCAATTGCAGCATACATGGCAATCCATTTCCTCTCTAAAAGGCCATTTTCGGGAGTAATATTCCCAGTCTCTATCTGGTGCAGTTCGATAATATCGGCAGTTCCACCACCTCCTTTATAAGTATCATCAGATCGTATATCCCCAAAACCCCAGTTGGTTGGAGAATGCAAAAAGGTAGTATTGCCATAAAGATTTGTACCACCTGTAGCATTGTTGTTGTTAAGGATGGCAAAACTCAGGTCAAGACCAGAGTAAGCCGCCGTAACAAGACCTTCAACCCCATCTGGAGTGATCAACTGTTCATACTCTACAGTACCTTTTGGCTCCACATCTATATAATCTTTCGTACATGCTGTAGCTACCGCAAAAAAGACAAAGAGGCCGGTAATTTTATATATTGACTTCATACTGAACATTTTTTTAGAATTGTAAGTTTAACCCAATAGTAAACACACGTGGAATGGGATAGATCGCCCCGCTAACTCCTTCCAGTTCCGGGTCCAGACCAGAATAATCGGTGATGGTGAATAAATTCTCTCCCTGCAGGTATAACCTAAGGCTTTTCATCCTGATCCTTTCCAGGTAATTAGCATCTAAATTATATCCAAACGTGAGGCTCTGCAACTTTAGGTAAGAAGCATCTTCAATGAAATAACTTGAGGCCCTTAACTCATCATTTGGATTGGTGAGGTTCACCGCTGGAATATTAGAATCAAAATTATCCGGGGACCAGGCGTCAAGTACTGCGGTAGACCAGTTGCCGGTACCATAGGTGAATTCATTCCCTCTAATGCCATTGTAAAGATCTTTTCCATATTCCCCCGAGAAGTTCATCGCCAGATCAAAGTTTTTATACTCTGCATTAAAATTAAAACCATAGGCGAAGTCCGGATAAAAATCTCCTATAAAGGTTCGGTCCTGGGCATTGATCACCCCGTCCTCGTTTATATCGGCATATCTTATTCTTCCCAAACCTGCACCGGGTTGGATGGCGTGCCTGTCAATCTCTTCTTCTGTTCTAAAGAGGCCGTCGGCTACATATCCATAGAATTTGCGATATGGATTGTTTAGCATGCCCCTTACAGGACTGTCAAAGAAGTAGGATTCCCCATTGCCAATTTCGGTAACTTCGTTCACGAAGCCCGAGAACTGGGCATCGAGGGAAAACTGAAATTTCCTGGAAGCATCATTCTGGTAATGAATACTGGCATCCCAGCCTTTAGTTTCAAATGTTCCTGCGTTGGAAAGAGGATCTCCTGCCTCCACATTAGCTGTTCCGGGTAATTTCTGGAACAGTAGAATATTTTCAGTTTCCTTGATAAAGTAATCCGCAGAAATAAGGATCCGGTTATTAAGGAATCCAAGATCAAATCCTGCATTATAGTCGGTCGTGGTTTCCCATGTGATCCCTGTGATCCCGCGTTGCACCAGGTTAAAACCTTGTTCAAGGGTGCCGGAATTTTGGCCACTTAGAGGATAAGGCGAGTAATCTACACGATATCCAAAAAGGTTATAAGAGGGATAAGTGTAACCGGAATTCTGATTTCCGGTTACACCCCAGCTACCGCGTAATCGGGCTCTGCTAAACGTATTTTCTTCGGGAAAGAAATCTTCATTATGAATGTTCCATCCTGCAGAAACTGCCGGAAAAAAATCCCCTTCGTTACCCGGGAACCTTGAAGACTCATCATAACGCAAAGTTCCTGAAAGAAGATATTTATCATCGTAATCATAATCCAGTTTACCAAAGTATGACTGCAACCTCCACTCCAGGCCACCCCCGGCGTTGAATTGCTCTCCCGAGCCTGAAGAAAGATAGGTGTAGTTTGGATCATCAAGAATATACCCTTCCCGGCGGGCATCAAAAAATTCATTCTCATATTTCACCCTTTCCATCCCTGCCAGTAAATTGAAGCCATGGTCCCCGAACTCGTTTTCATAGGTAAGGAAATTATTAAAAGTCTGCTCGATTCCATAATTTGAATATGTGGTAAGGCTACTTTCCTGTTCCACCTCTCCAAAATAACCTTCGGTAATTACAGGAGCATAGTTCCTGCCGTAGTTATTCCCGTAGTCTACAGTGTATCGGGAAGTAAATTTTAGCCCCTCAAAAAGATCTAATTCTGCTATCGCGCTTCCAAAGATCCTCCATCCTTTGTTTTGATTATTTCTGTTTCTATATAGAGTAGCTAAAGGGTTGGTTTGATCTCCCAGCCCATCATACGGACCCGCAAAATCGCCCTGAGAATCATATACCGGGATCAATGGATGCTGGCTTATAGCAGTACCCGCAACATTAGAATTGATCTCTCTTTGGTTTACTACGCTCAGGTTTTCAGAAATTTTCAACCTGTCAAAAAGGGTAAAATCAGAGTTCAATCTCACCGTCAACCTCTGGTAATTCGTGTACTTCATAGTACCCTCAACATCTGTATAGGAAGCACTGGCAAAGATCTGCCCGTCCTCAAAACCTTTAGATAAACCTATATCATAATATTGTTTAATACCTGTCCGATAAATTTCATTCTGCCAGTTTGTGTTTCCTGCAGGAACCAGTCCATCTTCATCAATGAAATCGGGAAATTCGGGTTCTAATCCGTTTCCGTATTGAGGATGGCTCGGTGTGGCCCCATCGTTTCTTTGAGCCTGCCAGTACACCTGGGACCATTGAAAAGCGTCGAGTACATCTATATCGTCTCGCAAAAAACTGAGACTGCTAAAGGTATTAAAGGTAAAATTCAATTGTTCCCCCTTTCCTTTCTTGGTCCTAATCACTATTACACCCCCCGAAGCCCTGGCTCCGTATATGGAAGCCGAAGCCCCGTCTTTTAACACCTGTATCTCGGCAATGTCATTTGGATTTAAAGTATTCAACCCAGATTGCGTAGGAACCCCATCAATTACAAAAAGAGGGGAATCATTAGTTGTATCACTATTGGTAATTCCTCTCAGCCTGATACCGGCACCACCACCAGGGGAACCATCTGTAGCGACTCTTAGACCAGACACCCTTCCTTCAAGCGCCTGAAGGATGTTAGTGTTGGATTGTTTTGCCACCTCATCCATTTCCACCACGCTAACTGCACCGGTATAATTCTCTCGTTGAATTTGCTGATAACCGGTGATGACCACCTCACTCAACATTTCAGTGTCGGCCGTGAGGGAAACATCGATCCGGGAACGTCCTCCAACCGGCTCTTCCCTTGTCTCAAATCCAATATAACTAAAAACAAGGGTTGCACCGGGTTCTACATTTTCCAGTCTATAATTCCCGTCAAAATCTGTTACGGTACCCTTGCTTGTGCCCTGGACAAAAATATTCACCCCGGGAAGAGGCATATTATCTTCGGCCGAGATCACAGTACCACTTACCTCCATTTGCTGTGCCCAGGAAATAAGAGGTAAAAAGAAACACAGTATAAATGCTTTGAATTTCATAAAAGATATTTAAGTTATTCTCTTTTGCTTATTGCTATTTATTCGTCAAAATTTTTTTCTCAAACGTTTTCTGAACATAAAAATCAAAGTGATCTTTGCAGTCGGTTTAACGTTTTGTTATGATGAGCAAATAGTCTCAAAAGCAGGAGCAATTTAAGACTAGCTGCTTGTTTATGCGGGGGTTGTTTTGGTATTTTTGGGGTGACCAATTGGTACTCCCTTTAAAACTTGACATTTAGCGACCGGTTATATTATATCTTTATTAAGATTTGTAAAAATACCTTCATGCAAATAATCAAAAACATAATTTTTCTCTTTTTTGTCTTCATTTTCTCAGGATGTTCTACTTCAGAAAAAGAGGAGATCACAATAGGCTTTTCGCAATGTTTATCTGATGATGCATGGCGGCAGGTAATGAATTCGGAAGTTTTTACCGAAGCCAATTTACTGGATGATAAAAATATCAATATCCTCTATCGCTCTGCCAATGGAAACAACCAAAAACAGGTAGAACAAATTGAAGAACTCATCGCACAGGATGTAGATGTACTTATCGTCTCTCCCAATGAGGCCGCACCTCTTACAGAGGTTGTCTCCCGTACCTACAAAAAGGGGATTCCGGTTATAGTGGTTGACAGGAACATCAATTCCAATGATTTTACTGCTTTTATTGGTGGCAATAATTTTGAAGTGGGAATTTCGGCAGGAACAATGGCCCTCAACAAGCTGGAGCAAAGAGCTGTTGATACCGCCAGGATCCTACAGGTAACAGGATTGCCAGGGTCCTCCCCTGCTGAACAAAGGCTCAATGGGTTTAACCAAAATATAAATAACAACTCTACACATGTTGTAGATATTCTTAAAGCCGACTGGCATAAGCAAACTGCTTACCGCAAGTTAGACAGCCTCTTCAAATCTTCAAATGTAGATTACGATCTTATTTTTGCCCATAATGATGAAATGGCCCATGCGGCTTATCTGGTCACGAGAAAATATTCCAAAAATCCGCTCATCCTGGGAGTGGATGGGCTTATTACTACCAATGGAGGAGTTCCCATGATCCTCGAAAAGCAAATAGATGGCACAATTTCCTATCCTACAGGAGGTGACCTGGCGGTGAGAACTGCTCTGAATGCCCTGGCAGGAAACAAGGTGGATAAATACAATTACCTCAATACCCTGCCTATAGATTCCCGCAACGCTGAAACTCTTTTTTACGAAGGCATACGCCTCCAGGAACAAAAGGAAAAGCTCCGTAATCTTATTGAAAGAAATGATGATCTAAACCTGAATATTGAAAAACAAACTAATGTAATATCTCTTTCCCTGGTCCTTATCTTATTACTGTTGCTCATATCGGGGGTGATATTTTACTTCTTTTACCACAAAAACAGGGCAAA
Organism: Salinimicrobium sp. TH3; assembly: GCF_026676115.1. Classification (GTDB taxonomy): domain Bacteria; phylum Bacteroidota; class Bacteroidia; order Flavobacteriales; family Flavobacteriaceae; genus Salinimicrobium. Next base: position 58,538 of record NZ_JAPONB010000008.1, read on the forward strand.
CAAACTCCTGCTTGAAAAACAACAGGTGATTGATAACCAGAACCAGTATATAAGGCAACAGAGGGATCATTTGTTGACAGCAGTAAGGAAGATGGAGGAATTAACAGAAGTGAAAACGAATTTCTTCACCAATATATCCCATGAGTTTAAAACTTTACTTACTGTACTCAAGCTGGATATCGACAAACTTAATTCCACAGATTCCACAGTACACCACCTAAAAAATAATGTAACGAAACTTACGAAAACCCTCAACCAGTTACTTCACTTCCAAAAAGTTGAAAATCCCGACTATCCGGTGAGTTTTGAGTATGGAAATATTTCGCTCCTGATTAATGAAATAGCCGAAAACCTGCAACCTACAGCCGAAAGCAAGGGATTATCCCTCGAGGTAAATACCCCCCACATACATTGCGAATTTGATCGTGATATTATGGATAAGATCCTCACCAACATCGTACATAACGCCATAAAATATACCGAAAAAGGAAAAGTGAAAATTGAGCTTTTTAAAGAGGAAGACCTGGTAAAGATCAAAGTCACAGATACCGGAATTGGAATCCCTGAAAATGAAAAAAGTAAGATTTTTGAGCGTTTTGAGCATTCTTCTATTTCAGATTTCTCCGAAGATTCTTCGGGCATAGGACTCGACTTCAGCATGAACCTTATCCTAATGCATGAGGGGAATATTGAAGTAGAAAGTGTAGAAGGCGAGGGCTCTGTCTTCACAATCACCATTCCCCTACGGCAAAACCCCGTTAAGAGGATCGACGTTTCAGAAACAATAGAAAATGCAGGAAACTTAAAGCAAAAGATACTGGTGGTCGAAGATACTCAGCAGATTAGAGATAGGATAAGGGACATCCTGCGAGGAGAGTATAAAGTCATAGAAGCAGTAGATGGGCTTGATGGTTATGAGAAAGCCTGTTATCACAATCCAGACCTCATCATTAGTGATTTGCTAATGCCAAATATGGATGGCATAGAATTCTCCCAAAAGGTCTTTTCTAATCCAGTTACTATGGGAATCCCTTTGATCCTTCTCTCGGCAGTGAGCAGTGATGAATCGATCATTCGTGGATATAAGATCGGGGCAGATGATTATATCACCAAACCTTTTAATCCTGAAACCCTTAAGGCAAGAGTGCGAAATCTACTGGAAAAACGATCGGCCTCACAAGGAAAAGCACCTATTGATGCTTTGGAATGCACGGGAGACAAGGATTCTGCCTTCCTGAATGAAATTAAGGAAATTGTGTATGAAAATATTACCAATCAGGATTTTAAGATCGATGAGGTGGTTAAAAAGGTGGGGATGTCACGCTCAAAATTTTATCGGAAGGTAAAGGATGTAACGGGATTATCCCCTGTTAATTACCTGCGGAAAATTAAACTGGAATACGCTTCGCAGGTCATCCTGAAATCGGACAATACCATTTCTGAAGTTGCCTATCTCTCCGGGTTTTCTGATGTAAAATACTTTACCAAATGCTTTTTAAAAGAATTCAAGATATATCCTTCAGAATACCGAAAGAAGTTCCAGTAGTTAAAAAATAAAAAGGCTGTCTAAAATGCTTTTTTACGTCTAACTCAACTTGTTTTAGGTTCTAATCAAACCTGATAACCAGTTAAATAAGAATCTGAAATAAATTCAGAATGACGGCTTATAAGCTTTTTAGACAGCCCAATACTATCGGGTGACTAATCCAATTAGTTGTTCATCATATAATTAATGCTGTTAGTAGTAAAATTCTCCACGTTGGCCTGGAATTCATTGGTTCTTCCATCGTTCATTTCCCACTCATAAGCTGCGATACCAATAGCTATAATTCGACCTTCGTAAGTAGCAGTTGGCAGGAATTCAATGGCGGCTATACAGCAAAGATCGGTTACATGCTGCCAGGTTCCCAGGATCCTTGAGGTAGTCAATTCCTCAAATTCTGCTCCACGGGCAACGCTCGCATGAGGCTCGGTAAGCTCGGGAACAGCTCCAAGATCCCACATAGAATTATGATCTTCCTTGTACCCGGGATTGATAAAAGGCACAAAGTTATGACCAATAGATTCCCCCGGTACTATCTCGTCGGTTAAACTAAGGCCCTGCATGGCAGGATGACTCATAACATCTGTAGGTAAGCCGGTGGTTGTATTCATACCCCAGTTGTCGGGGTTTGGTCCCCCTGCACCATTCCCTGCAATTCCCGGTTCGTAGGGAATACGGCCAAGATCATCTATGATCCTGGTTCCAAAACCGCCAAGGAACATATTTCCTCCGTTCTCAACATAGTTCGTAAGCGCGGTAATAGAAGCTGCAGTAAGGCTGCCATCGGGGTTATCAAAACTTCCGGTATTGTCATAATAATAAACTACTACCTGTACCGGCTCAAGATCTTCGGCGGTGAAGTTTCCATTCTCAAGGTAAATGAAATTTTCCCCGTAATAAGATTTTAAAAATTCGGCAGCTGCTTTAGTATCGGCTTCAGAAAGAGCGGATATGCTCGCTGCACTTCCCAAAAATGCAATTATTTGCGGCTCTGTGACTGTAACCACATAATCTACAGAATTGTTGTTAAGCGTAACAGTGAAGGTTACAGGGCCATTGCTGAAATCTACCGCCCCATTGGCAGTTGGAGTAACAGTGGCACCGTTAGGCACAGAAAGGTTTACTTCAACGGCGTTTAGATCGGTTCCTCCAGGGACAGAGACAGTCACTCTTTTGTTTTCCTGGTCAATGGTACCATTTGCTTCCACAGGAGAAGTAATGCTAAAGCTGTTAATGGTAGGTTCAGCTCTTTCCTGTACGCTTACCTCATAGGTAGTTGTGGCTCCAAAATAGCTCACGGTCACTTCTACCGGGCCGTCGGAAAAGTCAATAACCGAACCGGATTCCGGACTCACAGTCGCACCTGCGGTAGTGTCAAATTCTACAGTAAGAGCAGAAAGGTCTGTTCCTATAGGCACTTTAGCAGAAGCTTTCTTAAGAGTTTGGTTCACAGTACCGGCTTCCTGCACAGGTTCGATGATCCTGAAGGCCGTAAGTTTCGGCACGCCCGCTTTGAAAACGTTTACCTCATAATTCACTGTTTTAAATCCTTTAGATACATGGAAGTTGACATGTCCCGCAGAAAAATCTACAGTTGAACCCGGCTCTGGATCTACCGTAGCACCTTCAGAAGTAGTGAAGTCCACAACAACATTACTAAGGTCTGTATCCTGTGGCACGGTTACTTCAATCGTTTTCGCTTCCTCATCAATAGAAGCAGTGGCATTAATAGGTGAAGTAATGGCAAATTGCGAGATATATGGGGTTGCAGGAACCTCTGCAAAATCATCTGTTTCACAGGAAACGATGCCGACAATTATGAAACTGAACATTGCCAACACAGCAATGACTTTCATGTTTAATTTTTTGATCATGATTTATTGTTTTGAATTTGCTTTAAAATTACCTGTTCTGACCACTTTTGAAGGGGGTAAAATTGTTCAAAAGCGGTAGAGAAAATAGTTTTTACTCGCTTTTACATGAATAACTTCTGAATTATAGGTATTTATCCTGAAAAATTAAGTTTTGGATTTTGCCTATTCTGTTTAATCATGAAATGATTAGAACTTTTCATGAAGGTTTTTCTGAACAATTTTCGACCAACCCCCGAAATAATCTGAATTAAGATATTAAAAGTACGAAGGAAGAAGTGAAAATTTATTTTTTTTCTGATCACTAATCACTGAAAACTTACTGCCTACTCACCCCTGCCCACTGCATGTTTATTTATTTATTCCACTGTTCTTTTTCATTTCCCCCCAACCCTAAAGGGAGCTGAAAAAGAACAGAACCTGCTAATAGAAAAATATATCAATTTTGATTTAATGTTCATTCATCAACTAGGAGCCTTTACATTATTCGGCACTTCCTACTCACCCCTGCCCACTGCGTACTGTTTTCTGATCACTGCCTTCTAAAACTTCCCGCCATCTGCCACTTTCTGCATAATCTTTAAGAACTCTATTGCGTCCCTTTAGAAAATTGCTCATGTAGCTTTTGAGGAATAATTTATTTGCCAACTCACCTAAAATGCCAAGCGGAGCCTGAAACTTAAAGACATCCCTCATAATTGTTCCTCCATTCGAGGTAGAAAAATAATGTTCATGCCTAAAACTTTTAAAGGCACCTTTCACCATTTCATCCGCAAAAAAATCGGGCCTGTCGAATTCTGTAACTCTGGTAGTAAGGCTTTGAACTACCCCAAGATGTTTCCCCCGCCAGGTAACAGTTTCATTCAGGCCTATTAATCCGCTGGTTCTTCCTGCAACTGCTCTTTCATCAGACGATCTATTGATCTTCGATTGAAAATCAATGCTCCTGGACAGATCAAATACAATCTGCTGCTCAGCTTTAATATATGTTTCTAACCTAATTACCGGCATATTATTAAGTGTTGTGTGGTCTCTTAAAATACGATTTTAGAAAAAGAGCCAGGTACCAAGACTTTTACAGGTTGAACTAATTATAAAAAACTAAACACTTACTGCCTACTTCACTCTGCCCACTGCCTACCGAAATTCCCTTATCATTCAGATCGATCGGCAGCGAAGTGAAGAATCTCTTTTGAAGTACGAGATTAGAAGTACGAAATACGACCGACGAATTACAAAGTACCGCCTGTCATTCAGAACGAGATTTATTAGTATTCTTCATGGAACGGTTTTGCATCCAAAAGATAAACAGAGGACATGACATAACCTGACTTTGCAAAAAGTCAGAAGACGACATTGGAGGCAGAATTGCTTCTCTTTTACCGGCAGAAAAAAAGCTTTTTTGAAGTCTTTGGAATCATAATTTAAACCCAGTCCTCAGCCAAAATCCTTTCCTGCTTTTCCAGCTGTTGTACTACTACTCCAAGTTCGTTGATGATATTCTCTCCTTTGTCCTTATTGTACCAAATTTGCAGCAGGGTTTTAAACTGGGCGTCGATCTTGCCGAATTTCTCTTTATAGTCGGTCACTAGTTTAGTAGCTGCAGCCGTTCGTGGTCCCCAGGTGGCCATCACCTCCAGGTTGGGATTCATTATAATGAGCTTTGGAATGGAGCGGGTGCCATTGGTAAGGAAATGGTCCATTAGTTCCGGATACTCATCTCTCAAAACGACCCTGAGCTCAATATTTTCTGAAGCCTCTGCAAGTTTGTTGAGCACCGGCAGCGTTTGGGCCGCGTCTCCACACCAGGATTCGGTAATGAGCAGCCAGATCTGTTTAACTCCAACACCTTTAAAAAGGGAGGTTTCGGTTTCCGAAAGCTGAATGGTCTTATTCAGCCGCAGGGAGCGTTTATAGTTCAGAGCAGTAAATTCAACCCGGTCCTGATCAATTTCTCCAGAAGTGCTTTCGGTAAGCACCAGCTTTTTCATCAGGTCCATATATTCCGTGTAGGTCATGGAGCCTTCCAGACCTTGAGCCAGTTTTTCTATCATAATGATAAATTTTAAAATGCAAAAATATAGTTCTCTTTTACGGGGAGATATGATCCTACTCAGGTTTGGTAATGGTTAATAAGTAAATTGGGGATTGGGTAATTAGGGTGGGGTGATTTGTTAAAAATTCTCGGTGCATTCAATAAAGAGCCAAAAGCCAGGACCAATACTTTTTGCCGGTTGAACTTATTACTAAACACTAAACATCTACTGCCTACTTATCACTGCGCACTGCCTACCAAAATTCTCTTATCATTCAGAACGAGCGGGTGTGAAGTGAAGGATCTCTTTTGAAGGACGAATTTAGAAGTACGAAATTAGACCCCCAAATGTCCCACTGAGCCCGACCACAGGGAGGAATAGTCGAAGTGCTCCTTAACAAAATTTCTCTTCTAAAACGGCTTCGACTACCCGCCTCCCGGCGGCTCAGCCTGACAGCCTATACCAATGTCACACTGAGCCAGACCACAGGGAGGAATAGTCGAAGTTTTGTGAAGGAAGAAATTTGAAAATACGAAGGTTGAAGTACACCTCCGTCTGTCAACTCAAAACTTTGTAGAACTTTTCCGGCATGGAAAGAAGAACATAACATTTTGAATTGCAGTACAAAAGCTGATTGCAAGTTCCTTTTTTGTACGTGTAGTGGGAGAATTTTCGAAAGTCAATTCGGTGTTTAAGAAAGTCGACAACTATAGATTAACCTGGAGCAGTTCCGCAGAATTTGAGACCCGAACCTAAACCTGCTGTTAAACCTTCTCATCAATTGGAGGCGTATCCAATTTAAAGAGAACTCAAAATTAACTACTTATTTCTAAGAGTACGGAATTACCCGCCAGATATAAATCCGGAAAAACCTCTTATACAATAGGAGAATTTTCAACTTCAGGATAGGGATATCTTTAATACAGTAGATCTACACATCAGGAATTCATTTTAAAACAATTTGAAGTCTTTTTTAAAAAGATCTTTTGCCTAACAACAGCTCTCCCTTCAGTGTTCCTTTTGATCTCTTTTGCAGGTTTTAAAACTTATACTGAGAAATCATCATAACTCCGGTCTTATGACCATTAAACTATACTATTATGAAGAACTCAACTCAACAATTAAAAAAGTGGTTCACTGCAAATGGAAATCCTGCTGTTTTCGGTCTGGTAAGGAAGAGTCAGACAACATTTTCTGATGCTTTTAAATTAAGATTCTGGCTGCTTATGCTAGCTATGATCATCTTCAGCTGCGACACTGATTCTGATGAATTACTACCTGAGGAGGAAAACCTAATAAAAAAGGATCTGTTGCAGGAAAATACCACTGCGACCCAAAATACCCCGGGTATTTATGACGCTGCCCATGGAGGCCAGGAAGGCTTTTATTTTTTGCCTCCTATGGTAAAATCTCCGGACTATAGTGGAACATTTGACCCTGGTCTTGCTCCGGTAGTTGAAATATATGAATTAGGAACCAGTGAACTACTTCATGCTGCTTTTTCAATGAATGGAGACGCGGGCTCAGAGCTCGTTCGGCTAGATGAAGAAGGAGAACAATACGTGGTGAACTGGCACACAGATCAAACAGGGACAGCAGTAGGGCAAACATACAGAATTAAAATAAAGGTCGCCGGTACTGTACTTGGTCATGCAGATGTACAAATGGCAGAAAATGGAAATGAAGCTAAAAATATTACAGATGGTGAAGCGATTGCCCTGGTTGATGGACGAACCCTCCCCATAAAATTTCGGATTGAAGAAGGGGCAGTAAATATTGTTGGACCAGAGGGAGGTGTCGTTATAACCAACGATGGACTTGTGAACCTGATAATCCCTGAAAGTGCTGTTGATGAGAATATAAACATAACCGTCAATCCTGTAGTGGATGAGCTCCAGGATCCCGATGTTGTACCGGGAGCGCTTTTTGATTTTAATCCCAGCCCGTACAATTTTAAGCAGGATCTTACTCTTACGATAAAATACGATCCCGCTAACTTACCTGTGGGTGTGGCTGAAGATGAACTCAGGCTGCTGGCGGTTGTTAATGGAGAGTGGGTACAGTTAGCCGGGAGTTCGGTAGACGTGGAAAACAAAACGGTAACCGGACCTTTAAGCAGCTTTAGCCGAAAAGGTGTAGGGCGTGGAAAAGTTCATGAAATAACTGTCTCACCATCTGAAGCCTCCATTGATGTTGGTGAAACTTTTCAATTCGAAGCAGTTTTGAAGAATTTGGATGGGGAAGTGATGTCCCGAAAAGTCCAATGGTTGAGTTCAGATGATGCAATAGCAACAGTCGATAACTCAGGGTTAGTAACCGCCGTGTCCTTCGGTGAAGTTACAATTGAAGCTAAATCGGGAAAAATTAGTGAAACTGCAAATCTTATTGTAGCAGACGATAATGTTTCAAGTGCTTTTGTCACTAAGTGGAATACTAACTTAGATTATAATTCAAGAATCGCTCTGGCTTTGGCCGGTACGGTAAACGCCTCAATTGACTGGGGAGACGGGACTGCCAAAGAAGAAGTAACAGGACCAGGTCCTCATTATCACACGTATGCCGTAGATGGAATTTATACGGTTTCTGTTACGGGTACAGTGACGGCTTATGATACCTATAATTATGGTGGTAATTATTACGAGAGAAATAAACTTATTGAAGTAGTATCGTGGGGAGATGTAGGTTTTGTTGATCTTTCCTATGCTTTTTATAGAGCAGAAAACCTCCTGTCAGTTCCAACAAGCTCTGCTGGAATAGAAAATGTGACCAATATGAGATCAATGTTTGGAGGTACGTGGTATTTTAATACGGATATAGGAGGTTGGAACACGGCAAATGTGACCAATATGTCGGGTATGTTTGCTGGCACCTATTCATTTAATGCCGACATAGGGAATTGGTCGACTGGAAATGTGACGGATATGAGTTCTATGTTTGGTAATGCAATTCCTTTCAACCAAAACATCGGAGGTTGGGATACCAGTAATGTGACAAACATGCGGGGAATGTTTTCGGGCGCGCAGTCATTCAACCAGGACATTGGAAATTGGAATACCGAGAGTGTTACTAATATGAGGTATATGTTCTCTAGGGCCTATTCCTTTAATCAAAATATTGGACAATGGAACACCGCAAATGTTACTATTATGGAGGATATGTTCAGAAGCGCAAGAGTTTTCAACGGAGATATTAGCAATTGGGATACAGGGAAGGTGACAAATATGAAGTTTATGTTCAACTTGGCGTATGCTTTTAACCAAAATATAGGAGGTTGGAATGTTGAAAATGTTACAGATATGTCGTCAATGTTTGGTGGTGCCACAAATTTCAATGGGGATATCAGTACTTGGAATACTGGGAACGTGCTGTCAATGGATTCTATGTTTTATGATGCACATTTTTTTAATCAAGATCTCTCTAAATGGTGTGTTACGAATGTTTCGAGCGAGCCATTAGATTTCGATACCGAAGCCACGAACTGGGTCTTACCCCGACCAGTTTGGGGAACCTGTCCCACGAATTAAAAGGAGTATGATTTCATAACAATGTGAAACTAAAATCCCGGCTAGTATAGTCGGGATTTTGTTATTAGAAACCCTCGTCAGTTCGAGTGATTTCTGAAGCCGAAAGGCGAAAGAAATCATATCGAGAATACGAGGGGGTTAGGAACTACCAAACCCGCTTTCTAAGAAGCTACTTCAGAAACCGTTAATTCCCCTTCCCATTCAGAAGAAATTATTTCCTCCTTTTTTATCAAATTGCCGGAAGTGGTAATTCTATATTTGTCCTTTTCAGTATTTTGCAAGTCCCAGATAATGTTTTCTGCTTCCGGAAATTCTAAATTACCCTTCATTTGTTCTTCAAATAATCTTTTTACGATATTCCTGTCAGACAACCCGTCATTTAATATTCTTAGGATCATTTCTTTGTCAAGGTTCTTTTCCGGCTCATCCTGAAAGTTAATCAGGCATTTAATAATGGTTGCGCTGGAGCTGGGGAATTTGCCGTTGTATGCCTTAAAAAGTAACTGGTTGATATGGAATAATGGAGCCTGCAGTTCCATCTCGGGGTATTCCTCACACACTTTATCCATTAACATATCATTGGAGATCTGGTCAATTTGACCTTCAGTCAATTTTTCCCCGAGTTTGTATTGTAACACAATCCCTGCAGCTTCCGAAGGTTCAAAATCGGCTATTGCCATAAACAGTAGTTCCCGTAAGCTCTCTCTTCCGGTATCGTCCGCATCGGGATAATCAAACTTTTCCAGCAATTGAACATAGTCCTCATTTGTCCAGAATTCTTTGATCTCATCGACCGTCTGGACTTCCTCTATTGTTATTATGTATTTCATTGTGAACTTTTTATTCGGATGTTATATTTTCCGAAGCGGACAGTATAATCAAATTTAATGACTGTAGGCTTGTATGGAATCACAACTTTTGGTGGAGGGGGATCATGGAGGCTTAGGCCCACTGATCCAAATTTAATATCATGAGACTTCAAAAACTCACAATGCCTGTATAGCCAATCTTACATTTGCTTCTGTTTATCCTCAATACGTCACCAAAATTGAGAAGAAAGGCAGAACAAAAGCAGAGTTTCGCCGTGGTATAACATGGCTAACAGGATTTGAAAAAAAACCTGTACCAATTGATTGTAGAAAACGTTGCTTATGACCTTTCATCAAGGTTAATTTCCTCATAAATAAAACAGTAGCATTCCTTACCGAAGTACATTTACAAGTATCAAAGAAAGATAACATGAACAGCGAAGAAAAGGTGATGCAACCTATAGCGGCATCAAAAGGTATGGGTGCGATCCTGGAAAATGACCAGGTGACTTTCAGGGTCTGGGCTCCTCATGCCGACCGTGTTTTTGTGGCGGGTGATTTCAATGACTGGGCAGAAGACGGGCTGGAACTGCAAAAAGAAGAGGAAGGTTATTGGGCGGGTGTTACCAAGAAGGCCAAAGAAAGGGAGCAATACAAGTATGTGATCTTTAACGGGGAGGACAAGTTTTTCCGAAATGATCCCTATGCGACGGAAGTAACCAACTCAAATGGAAATTCCATCATACGCCGACTGGACTTTGACTGGGATGGGGATAGTTTTGAACTTCCCTCCTGGAACTCCTTGGTGATCTATGAACTGCATGTGGGCACTTTCAACCGAAAACAGGCAGACCAGGTGGGCACCTTTAATGACGTCATCGAAAAATTAGGCTACCTGAAGGAACTGGGGATCAATTGTATAGAATTGTTACCGGCAGCCGAATTTGCCGGCGGCATTTCCTGGGGCTATAATTCCGCTCATCCCTTTGCGATAGAACAGGATTACGGAGGACCCGATGGTTTGTACAGCCTGGTAAAAGAGGCTCATAAACATGGGATTGGTATCATCATGGACGTGGTATATAATCACCTGGGGCCATCAGATGTAGACCTCTGGCAGTTTGACGGATGGAGTGAAAATGGAAAAGGCGGTATTTATTTCTACAATGACCACAGGAGTGATACCCCCTGGGGAGATACACGCCCCGATTATGGTCGGCCGGAAGTACGGCAGTATTTGAGGGATAATGCCCTGATGTGGATCGAGAAATACCACTGTGACGGACTCAGAATGGATGCGACCTCTTATATAAGGTATGAAGGGGGCGGTCTGGGATTTGATACCGAGATCATTGAAGGCCTTATCCTAATGCGCGACATAAATACTGAAATAAGGAACAAGTACCCTAAAGTACTTACTATAGCCGAAGATCTTAAAGGGCAGGACCTCATTACGAACAAGATAGAAGACGGGGGAATTGGCTATGGAGCGCAATGGGACCTTCATTTTGTGCACCCCATAAGAGAGGCTTTGATTAATCCTGAAGATGACGCCAGAGACCTGGAGACCATTGCCAATGCAATTACCTATCGATATGGCCATGATGCTTTTTCCCGGGTCATTTACACCGAATCACATGATGAAGTAGCAAACGGAAAGGCCCGCGTCCCCGAGGAGATACATCCCGGGAATGCTGAGAGTGCCTTTGCAAAGAAAAGATCTATAATAGGCCTGGTACTGGTAATGACGGCTCCCGGAATTCCAATGATCTTCCAGGGTCAGGAATTTTTAGAAGACGAATATTTTAAGGATCATGAAGGCCTGGATTGGGGAAAATTTGAGAACATGAAGGGAATCACCCGGCTGGCAGCAGACCTTTTTAAATTAAAGACCGGCGAATTTGGGGCTACTGAAGGCTTGAGAGGCCAGGAAACCGAAATTTTACATCTTAATCAGGAAACAAAAATACTCGCCTATAAGCGCACCAATCCCGGGGAAAATGAGCAGCCGGTGCTTGTGATCATCAATTTTGGCAATAAGGATTACGAGAATTATGGCATTGGAATCGAACCTGATGTAGACTGGAAGCTGAGATTCAATAGTGCCTGGAAAGGTTATGACGAGGATTTTTCGGAAATGCCCGTCGACGGAATGAATACCGAAGAAAAAGTCACCGATGATAAAGCCTGGACAGGACAAGTGAATATCCCCGCGTATGGCAGCCAGATCTATACCATATAAAATGTTTTACGGTAATCGCCTCGGTTCCCAATACGATTCCGAGTCCTCGGGATCACTAGAACTGACGGCGGTTCAATTGCGGATTCAAAATTTAAAATTCAAGATTGATGAAATTTAAAAATTACCTCCCAAAAATGCCATTTTTGAATACCCGTCAGTTCGAGTGTCCCGATGGCTATCGGGATGTATCGAGAACAAGGGAGCCGGTCCTCGATACGATTTTCAAAACCGTCAGTTCGAGTGAAATTGGACGAGTGGTAGCGAGTACGATTTTGTATCGAGAACGACGGGAGTTCCGGATCTCGCCTCGGTTCTCGATACACCTTTCTGCCTGCGCTGCAGGCCAAAAGCCACTCGAACTGACGGCGAAGGAAACAGTTGTTAAAATGATTCTTTTGTCATTCCTTCTTCATGAGGTTCAGAAGTGTTTTTAATCTCAAAATCCACAACCCCAAGTATTAGTTCCTCTTCTGTAATTACCTCAACTTTCCAATGGCCTTCCTTCAGGTTATTTTTATAGGTATATCCACGAAAACCACGACCACGACCACCGGCAACTTCAAAGCCAATATCATCAGTTTCTTCCCATTTTTCGGTTTCGGGATTATACCATTTCCACCTGTGAAAAATGGACTTTTTTAAATCTGTAGGTGCAAAAACAGAAGTGAACACATAAACTCTTTGATCTGCCTGACGATGAAAATTGGTGTCATGTTTACGCCAGAATACATACCATGGATTCTTCTCGTAAGTAACTATGTATTTGTTATTTACTTTCTGCACCTCATGAGCCACCAATCCGGTATCCATAGCCAGCGGCACCGGGGGAATAAGATTGAAATAGTAAAAAACATTGATCGTTATATAGATAGAAAGGATAAGACTTATCAGTTTTTTCAGACTTATCTCAGCTCTCGTGCCCGGGCTTGACCTGTAAATAAACCTGATGAGGACCAGCGTACTCCCCAAACTTACAAGTCCCGAAATGATAAAAATAAAGGTGTTCATTTCCTTGATCAGCGTGGGAATCATAAAAGCGAAAAAGGTAAAGCTTATAAAAAAATAGACGCTAAACTGAAGGTATTTATTGGATATCTTCTTTTTAAGAAACTCGTTTGCAAATAAGAGCAGCACCAGCAGTATGAAAAAAAACATGGTTTTTGACATGGATACACTTCTGAAAAAATAGATAACAAAAGCACTTGAAAGTGCGCCAAAGAAGAACTGTATGACTAGCGGAAAATATTCGGAATAACGCCTGATGAAAGTACCTTCCCACTTGTCTTCATCCACTGTATTATACAAATAAAGCGTTATGGATAATAAGGTCATATGCGAGCAAAGTACCAGCGTATCATAAACCCGATCTATTCGCCCTAAGGTCAAGGTATCAAAAATAAAACCCCCCATAAAAAAAAGGATGGGAGCGTACTTTTGATTGCGAATAACATACCTGCCAAAAGCACTATTTCTATATTTTTCTAAAGCTCTTTTCATAATATTTTGAGCGTCAAATGTAGGTAAAAACTTCCTCCGGATATTTGCCTGGACTTTAGTGCCGGAGAGCTTATGAAAAAAAGCGGAATTAGGATCTTATCAAAAATTTCAGCGGAATGAAATTATTCATAACATTCTTTACTCTCCTCTCATTAGTTCAATGCTCCCGTCAGTTCGAGTGTTTTCATCAATGTGGGAGCACTGGTTCTCCTCCGTCAGGTCGAGTGTCCCGATAGCTATCGGGATGTATCGAGAACGACGGAAATTTCAATGTCGCCTCTGTTCTCGATACAATTCTTTCATCCGCTCCGCTCCTGTAAAAATCACTCGAACTGACGGCAAAGGAATTTCAAATTAGAATTAGAATTAGAATTAGAATTCAAATTCAAGATCAGGAGAAACTTGTATTTGGAATTTGGTACTTGTAATTTTGGTGCTTTGCAAAAAAATCTCTCAAAAATGTCCTTTTTGACTACCATTAAATGACAAAAAACAAAAAAAACCGCCCCTAGCCTACCAAAAATGCCATGGCGCAGGTATATAAAAAGAACTTGTGGGGTGGTGACAGTTCTGAATTCTACCTCAAATTAGGTTCCAATAATCCTGAAACAGGAAATCTACAAATTGTAGTGGTATCACGGTTCCAATCCAGAGTGAGGAAAAGAAATTGGAGTTAACTGGGAAAGGGGTAATAATTTTTTCATTGATTCGAAAATCCCTGGTCTGGGAATAGAAATGTATCGACAATCAACATTGTACAATAAAAAAAGCCCCCAGAAAAACACGTTACCCTACATAAATGTTTAAACCGGGAGCAATTTCTATGTAGATGGTACATCTGTAACATCATTAATTTCCCGCAAATTTAGAGGTTATCCAGGTGCAGGAGGAGCTGATTTAGTAAACGTATGGAATTTCAAAGTAAACGTAACCAAGGAATTGGTTAATAGGTTAAATGGGAATTGGTTCAATATTCAATTGGGGACCTGGGACGACCTCACCTGTTTTTGTTATATCAAAATTAGGAATTGCCTCATTCATCGCGATGGAATACATCTCTTAAGAGTATGATGTAATAGACCCCGCAACGGGCATAACAGGAAACAGGCAACGGCGGGCAGGCAACAGGAATAAGAACATTAGACCCGTAATTTAAGTATGACAGTAGTACCTTTATCTTTTTGGCAATTTACCTGCACTGCTTTTTCAACGTCATAACCAAGCAACGATAAACGCTCATTGACCAGAGTGATCCCCTTGGATTCATGCAGTTTGTTACCCTTATTAGTGGCAAACCCAATTCCGTTGTCTTCAATTTTGCACTGTAAGAGGTTCTCTGAAAGCGACTTAAAAGAAATTTTTAATGTAGGATCTGTGATCCCCGGCGGAAAAGCATGAACAAAAACATTCTCCACAAAGGTTTGCAGTAGCATCGTGGGGATTTCCACATCGTAGACATCAACTAAAGGATCTACATCAAATATCACTTTGATCCTGTTATTAAACCTCGTATTCTCCACCCGAATGTAGGATTGCAGATACTCAATTTCTTCGATCAAAAGAATGCTGGGTTTGGTGCAGTGATCCAGATTTAGCCTTATCAATTTGGCAAAGTCATTTAAAAAGCTGCTGGCATTGTCTATATCACTGTCCATGATATAGTTCTGAATGGAATTCATGGCATTAAAAATAAAATGCGGATTCATTTGGGCCAGTAAGGCTTCCATTTTGGTCTCTTCAAAGCGTTTCTGAATCAATCCTTTTTGTACTTCAAAATTCCTGGTTTGCCTTATTTGTAGCCTATAAACACTGTAAACCAACATAATGATAAGGCTCATGACCGCTAATCCAAACCACCAGGTTTTCCAGAATGGCGGAAGTATGGCCAGGTGTAAAAGCGACTGGGTATGACTTAGACCGGTACTTTTATCCAACACTTTTACCGCGACATCATAATTTTTTGCAGGTAAAAAAGGCAGGAATATTTCAGGTTTAGGCGAAGGAAGGCTCCAGCTGTCATCTTTGTTTAATTGGTATTGATAAGTTAGTTTATGCGGGTAAGGATGTGCGTTGGTGCTTAGTTTAAACAAGAGGGTATTTTCATTGTGCGGCAACTCCAATTCCTCCTTGTTGACAAATTCTCCCAAAGGAGTTTTATCGTTGTTGATAAAAACTTCTTTCAGTTTTACTTCATCTACCAATGCTTCAGGATTACTTACCACCTCAAGATCTATACTATAAAACCCATTTTCGCTGCCAATAGATAATTTATTGTGATCTACATCGGCACTCAATAAGGGTTGTTTTAGTCCTTGTTCCTCATCCAGGAATATAAAGCGGTGATCCTTGTAAAGCGTCAACCCCTTTTCTGTCCCAATAATTAAACTCCCCCGATATTGCTTCAGAAACGAAATGGAATTACCCTGGATTTTTGCCCGCGGGATCTTCTTAAGAACTTTAAATTCAGCTTTATCGTTTACGATAAATACATCCCCAAATTCATTGGAAACAGCGATATTATTTTCTAAAGGGGTAATATGTTTTAATTTTTTTTCTTTCCAGATCCCATCATCAAGATAAGACTTAAACCCATTGTTTTCCCACACGTAAAGACCTGAGAAAACCGAAAGAAAATAGGTTTTACTGCCCTGTCGCAAACTATTGACTACCATGGTTGGCGTGTGGGGATCTTCAGGTGTAAAATAAGTGTATTTAAAAGCGTCCAGATCCCTGTAAAGTCTTACGCCGCCATAAGGATTTGTTTCTATTAGATTACCCGCTTCAGTAAAATTAATCTCTTCGGAATGCAGGGGTAAATAACGCTTCAATTCCCCCGAATCATTTATTGCAAATATTCCGACATTAGTATTTAACCAGTAAATATTCTGAAACACCTTAATGTCATAAAAACTGATATCCCCGGCCTTTGTGGAATAATCCATTTCATAAAAATGATCCGTGTGTTTTGGAAGTGGTAATTTGGTGTTTAAGACATATTCCTCCTGCCATTTTTTAAATTGATCCAGGGAAATTTTATCGTCATTCCCGGAATTTTTTAAAAGGAGCGCGTCGTTCAGTAATACTGCAGAAGTGTTTTCGGTTTCGGCAAATCCAAGAATGTTTTTTCCATGGATCGCATTGATCTTTATTTGAGGATTTAAATTGATCTCATACAGTCCGGCATCTTTGGTTCCTATATATAGTTTTTCAAACCTTGCATCATAAGCCAGGGAAATAACTTTATTGCTCAAAATATTAAATTCTGAAGCCCTGGAAACCATCCGGTCCTTTACCACTTCATAAATTCCGCCGTTAGTATCGTATATACCCCAGGCAGCCGCAAATATTTTATTCCCGGCAGTTTTGACATGATCCCAGATAATAGAATGTCCCAGTTTTTTTGCCGGAACAGGGTCCTTCTCACTCACATATTCAGCAAGATCATTCTTTGTAAAAAAACCTTTGTTGCTACTATAAATACTGTTATTATCCACCAGCACGGAATAGATATATTCATGGTCATTCACCTTAACCATCGCTGCCACATTGTTCTTTTGAACAATTTTAAAAACTCCTGAATTATAGGTCACCACATAAATTTGATCCCTGTATTCAAAAAAACCCTGCACCCTAAAAAGTCCTTCTTTAGAAGGAATTTTGAAGGAATGTACCTTATAGGTATTGATGTCGATCCTTGAAGCCCCATTGCTGGTCCCCACATACATATAATCCCCATGGGGAAAGAGGGTGGTGATTTCATTGTGAACCAAACCGTCTTTTTCTGAAACTACCCTGAATTTGAATCCGTCATAGATGCTGACTCCTTCCCCGTAGCTTCCAAACCACAATTTTTTATTCCTGTCTTCTGCAATGGCCCAACAGCTGTTTAAAGCCAGGCCGTCCTCCTCAAAAAAGTAGGTAAAAATATCGTTCTCCTTTTTCACCACTCCGTTCTCAGTCCCAATCCACAGAATATTATTGCTATCAACCAACAAAGACCTCACGGCGTTGTTAGGCAATTCGTTGGCTGCAGTATAATTTTTACCGGGAAAGTTTTGGGGAAACGCCATGTTTACCCACAAAAACAGGAGAAGTACAGGTTTATTGATTTTGCAGAATGGCATTGATAAATTCTTCTTCTTTTCTATGTGAAACAGGAAGTTTTTCTCCATTGGTCAATTCCACTTCCTTATTTGCCTTATGGTACCTCACCACATAATTCAGGTTTATAACATAGGTCTTATGTATCCTTATAAAAGATGTGTCTGGCAGTATTTCTTCCACATATTTTAAGGTCTTGGTGGCTGTTTTACTGCAGCCGTCAATCCTTTTAATGCAGCAGTAATTACTTTCAGCTTTGCAATATAAGATCTGGTTGGCATGAATGAGTTCAAATCCTTCCAGGGTAGGAAAAGCGATCTTGCTTACATTTTGATCATTTACATTGAGATTCTCAAGCAATAAAGACAATTTTTTCTGGGCGAAATTCCCCTGGTTCTTACGCTCAAACTTTTTTACAGCTTCAGATAGATCCAGATGGTTAATAGGTTTCAGTAAATAATCCAGCGCGCTGCGCTTAATCGCTTTAATGGCAAATTGATTATAGGCAGTGGTAAAGATTACCTCGAAATTTATGACCTCAAAATATTTAAACAATTCAAAACCATTTTTCTCTGGCATTTGAATGTCCAGAAAAACCAGCTCGGGCTGATGTTCCCTGATAGCAAGCACCCCGGAATCTACCGAATTGCACTTCCCTACAATATTGAATCTATTAGGAAAGTACCTGTTAAGGGTTTTCTCCAGTAGATCCTGCGCATTAATCTCATCGTCAATAATTACTGCTTTTATCATAAAGCAATTATACAATTAAATGGGAATATGAGGATTGATTTAGTAATGAGAACAAAATTTCCTTTTCTGAAATTATTTCACGTTTATCCATTTTATTGTTTATGGTTTTTGGTTTTTGGTTTTTGGTTTTTGGTTTTTAAAAAGGTCTTTATGTATGTTCAGGGTTCGAGATAGAATGTCTTATTTTAGCTTACAAATTTCCCTCAAGTGAAAAACCCATTCTGTTCTTTTAATGTCAAAAAATAAAAAAATAAAGAAGCCCTGGCCCACCAAAGACGCCATGGTGCAGATCTATGAAAACAATTTATGGGGTGCTGGCGAATCCGGATTCTACTCGGGTTTAGGCTCCCATGATCCTGAAACTGTGGACCAATACATAGCTGTAGTATCCGCTTTCTTAAAAGGTTTTGAAACTCCCCCAGTTGTTTGCGATCTGGGTTGCGGGGATTTCAATATTGGCAAAGAACTGGTAAATTACACCAGGAAGTATATCGCACTGGATATAGTACCGGAACTTATCGCACATAATAAAGAGAAATATAAAGCTGATCATCTGGAATTCCGGGTTTTGGATATTGCGATTGATGAATTGCCTTTGGGAGATTGCGTGGTGCTAAGACAGGTTTTGCAGCATTTATCAAATGCGGAAATCAAAAGTGTGGTAGAAAAATTATATGCTTTTAAATATGTTATTTTAACCGAGCATCTCCCCGAAGAAAATTTTGAACCCAATAAAGATATTATCTCGGGACAGGGAATCAGGCTAAAAAAACAAAGTGGCGTGAGACTTTCCGCCCCACCATTTAATTTTAAAACCAGGAAAGAGAAACAGTTATTATCGGTACCATCTCCCGGTTTTGAAGGAGTCTTAGTTACTAGCTTGTATGAGGTTAAATAAAACTTACAGAGGTTATTGGATACCTCATAATTCATAACCAGATTTTTCAAAACATTATGGGCTTTATAATTTACAGCCATAAAAAACCGGAACTTTCAAATCCGGTTTTAATTAGACTTACCCGTCGCGGGATTGATTGTTTTCAGCACTTTTTCTTCAGACATAGTTCTTCTATTTACTTCAAATAAAGATAGATAGAATAGGCGTGGGAGTAATAATGCCGTATTAGACAAATGTCATAACCGCCACGTTAGGATTGCTGCTGGTAACGGGTGGAGAAAAAGCCTGTGAGATGAGTGGTTTAAATATTGACGTAT
Organism: Salinimicrobium sp. TH3; assembly: GCF_026676115.1. GTDB lineage: Bacteria > Bacteroidota > Bacteroidia > Flavobacteriales > Flavobacteriaceae > Salinimicrobium. Next base: position 78,129 of record NZ_JAPONB010000008.1, read on the forward strand.
TTACTGCAAAAAAAGCCATTATTATTCTATTACTCAGGCACCTTTTCTACGGGATAATAAATTGTCTGCACCTTAATTTTACCTTCTTTTATTAAATAGGAGTCAGCGCCATCAGGTATTACTGAAATATCCGATTTGCCTGTCCAATGCAGAAAACAGATCTCGTCATGGCAAAGTTTCAATTCGTAATTGTAATTACCTCCCGGTAATTGGCTTTCCAGCAGTTCTGCCGCTTCTTTCATCCCCTTTCTCCCATGGAAAACCCCATAGTTGGTAAGAAGAACAGAATCTGGAGCATAATTCCGCTCAAGGTCCTTTTCCAGTTCCCCTTTTTGAGCCAGTGCCAGGTGATCTTCAAACACCTCCCGCACACTCCTCTTTTCAAGATCTTTTTCCTTCTCGATCATGCCGTTTTATTTTTAATTTACCTCTTATAAGGTAAGCTAATTCTTCCGTTTAATTTAAACCTACTGCCTATCCTTCCGCTACTTTAACTGCTCCTCCTAAAAGAACAGTTAATCGTATTAAGTAACGTTATCTCAACAAGCCCTTCCAAAAATGACATTTTTAAGGCTCTTCTTCCGGAATGCTTTTTCCCGGCTGTACCGGCATTGTAAATACCTGAAAATTTCCCGATCTTTTCAGGCCACACTAAAGGAGGACAGGTTAAATTAGAATAGATTTATAAAACTGGAAATCAAACACGTACAGGGCGGCATGCGAGAATTCGAGAGGACCGGGATCTACCCCGAATACCTGCTGTTCAACATGCCCGGCACCCGCCAAAGCTGGAAAATAAAAATTAAACACACGCCCCAGAAAGGAGTATTGAACAGTAAAGGCAAAGTTCTTTACGAGTACAGCTTTGACGAAAATTTTTGCAAATTCAGGAAAGTCAATGCCGATGGCACTTATTCGGAATGGATGGAGCCGGAATTTATAATTACCGAAATGCGGGATTGAATTTGAAAAACTTCTCTTAAGCTTTAACCTGCAGCCACTAAAAGATCAAGAAAAGGAACAGAAGATAGGATCATTTTCTAAAAAAATACCTCAGTCCAATTTTTCCTTCCACGATTCCTGTTACTTCCAGGTCGGGCCGGCTCTGATATTGAAAATGCCCCACCAGTCCAAGTTTTGAATTGATCCAAAAGATCCCTGTAAGGCGTCCCAGCCAGCCAAAATAGGTGGAGGTTTCTGAATTATCCCCTTGCTTTTTCCAAATATTGGAAACACTGCTTCCTACTCCTATTTCGATCCTGTTGTCTTGTATAAAAAAGTAGTCGGCTCCCAAAGCCAGTTTCTGGTAATTTGCCTGCTTGAACTTTCCGAAGAGTACGTAAAAAGCAAACTCGTTTTCAATTAATCCCACTTCGATATCGAAATGAAGCCCGCGGTGATCTTCTTCGGTCCTGGGATTGTCAATGATCCCAAAAGCTTTATTAGGATCTATGGCAATTCCCGTATAGATCTGGCTATAACAGCTAATGCTGCAAAAAAAGAAGTATAAAATGCACCGGCACATTTTAATAAACTTAAAATTCCATCTTAAATTTAGTTACTATTCAGAGTAAAAGCATTTCCATTGGGCTAAGCTTAACTTACTAATAAACAGGAATGTTAAATTAAACATGAAGAGATTGAGACCTCAATTTTGAGGAAGAGATGCAAATCAAATTTTACCCGCCATACCGGGGCCGTCCAAACTTAAATTAGTAATTGTTAAATATTCACTCCCCTAACGGTTCCAACCGCCACTAAAAGAATTATTATTTTTTCTGAAGTTTTAAAACGGCGATTCAGAAAAAGAATATAATCTGAAATTATGTCTCAAGAAGTTTTTACCTGGTTTCCAATTTAGCTGAAAAATACTTTCCCGGCCACCCAAGTATTGGTTCAAAAGAATCTTCAGATAAGATTGAAAAACAATTTACATTGAAAAAGGCCGCCTTTTGGCAGCCTCTTATTAAAAATATTCCAGTGGAATTTAGTCCAATTTTCTAAAATTCCCCTGTGCATCAAATTCCACTTCGATACCACTGGCGAGTTCCACTTCCTGTTCCTTATCTTGTTTCTCCCATCCAATTACCTCTGCATCTGCATGGTTGGCCTGTAAATAAGAAGCTACTTTTGCAGGTAAAGCAGTCATAGGAAGTGCTTCATTATTTTGGCTGTCGATCTCAATAATATTTCCATTCTCATCAAAATCCAGCTCGATTCCATTTGCTAACTTCACTTCGTATTTCTCATCTTCCCATATCTTCCAGTTGCTGTTCTCCTCTACTCCTGTTACAGAGACTGAAGAGAAATGTTGCTTAATAAAATTCTGGGCTGTTCCCGGTAAGTTTCCGGTACTTGTCTGCGCAAACATACCAATAGAGAACAATGCAAAAAATGCTGATACAATTTCTTTTTTCATAACTTGTTATTTTAAATTCTATGCGAAGTAAGGCGCCAAAACTGGAAGAAATTAGGAATAGATCTCAGCAGGAATCCTAAATGTTTCCCAAATTCAATTCTACTTTCGAATCATGAAGATCCTGATTATTGAAGACGAGAAAGATATGAGGCAAAATATGCAGACCACCCTGGAAAAGGAAAACTTCCTGGTGGAACCTGTAGCTACATATAAAGAAGCTATTTCCAAAATTGGAGTTTATGATTACGACTGTATCCTGCTGGACATAAGCCTTCCGGATGGTAACGGACTTGAAATTCTAAAAACCCTCAAAGAGAAAGGCTACAGCGATTCGGTCATTATAGTGTCGGCTAAAGATTCGATCGACGATAAGGTCGAAGGCCTGGAACTTGGCGCCGATGATTATCTCCCTAAACCTTTCCACATGGCCGAGCTCAATGCAAGAGTGAAAGCCGTTCTTCGCAGGCGTAAATTTGAAGGGAACAATTTCCTGGAGGTAGCCAATGTGAAAATAAATATCGATAGTCATACAGTTGCCGTAAATGATAAGGACCTTGAGCTCAACCGAAAAGAATTTGATGTGCTTTTTTACCTGTGCACCAATCAAAACCGCCTGGTAAGTAAATCTGCGCTGGCAGAACATGTTTGGGGAGATTATATCGACCAGACAGATAATTTTGACTTTATATATTCCCAGATCAAAAACCTGAGAAAAAAACTATCCGATACAGGGGCAGAACCGGAAATAAAAGCTGTCTATGGAATAGGTTATAAGCTCCTCGTTCCATGAAACTTCTCAATTTTACTACTACCTATTTTGCTGTGATCCTGGTTTTTTTGTTGGCACTCTGGGCACTCATCTTTTACTTTGAGATTCTGGATGAGATCTATGACAGTATGGATGACGGTCTTGACAACCAAAAAATGCTCGTGATTAGAAAAGCCAGACAGGATCCATCGGTGCTTGAAAAGAGCGCTTTTGAAGATGGAAATTATATCATTTCCCCCACTACTCCTCAAATAGGCCGTGACTTTACAGATGCTTACCGCGACACGCTCATGTACATGGAAAACGAAGATGAATACGAGCCGGTACGCCTTATAGAAAGTGTCTTCCAGCAGGACGGCTCCTTCTACAAAATAAAGGTAATAACCTCTATGGTGGAAGAGGATGATCTTCGCAAGGAATTGTTCTTTTCCCTCCTGTGGCTATATCTCGGCCTTATCTTGACCATTGTGTTGCTTAACAGTTATTTTCAGAAAAAGGCCTGGCAACCTTTCTATAAACTTCTTCGCCGCCTGGAAAATTTCAGTATTGAAAAAGACCGGACGATTAAATATGAGGAAACGAAAATAGATGAGTTCCGCCTTCTTAATGAACGGGTAGACAGCCTGCTGAAGAAATCTGTTGAAAGCTACAATAGCCAGAAAGAATTCATTGAAAACGCGTCGCATGAGTTGCAAACCCCGCTTGCCATTAGTATTAATAAGCTGGAGCTAATGGCCGAAAATGCCGAATTATCACAAGAACAAATGGAAGAACTGGGAACGGTTCTGCAAAGCCTGGAAAGACTTACCCGGCTTAACAGGTCCCTGTTATTGCTCTCAAGGATCGAGAACAGGCAATTTGCAGAAGAAGAAAAAATCAACTGGAATAGCCTGACCAAACAGATCATTACGGAATTTCAGGATTATGCGGCCCACCGGGAGGTGAAAATAGTGCTTGCTGAAGAAAACAGTATTGAACATCAAGGAAGTAAAGATCTTGCCGGAATGCTTATTTCAAACCTGCTCAAAAATGCCATTTTTCACACCCCTTCGGGCACTGTTGTCAAAGTCATCATTTCCTCAAGGTCAATAAAATTTGAAAACCCCGGAAAAGCAGCCCTTGAAAAAAATAAGATCTTCAGCAGGTTTAAAGGAGCCGAAAAAGCAGATTCTACAGGTCTTGGTCTTGCAATTTCTAAAGCCATTGCCGAAAAAATGGACCTGGACCTCACCTATACTTTTCACGATCAAACCCACATTTTTACAATAGACTTTTAAAGTTCCCAAATCTTTCCAGTTTCCTTTCCCATTTTAGCAGGAAAGAACAAAAAGTGAAGTATGGACATCTCTTATTAATTCTTCTCAGCAACTTGTTGTTGTCCTGCGACGACGATGATTATCCTTACGCAGAGGTACCCTCTGTTGTGCTGAATGAATTCTGGGCCGAATATCCCAAAGCCACCGATGCTGAATTCAGCCAGTTTCAAGAAACCTATGAAGTAGAATTTGAAATAGGGGATAATGACTATAAGGCTCTGTTTGATTCCTCGGGAAGCATTCTGAAGAAAAAGCGGGAAATATCCTGGTCATCCCTGCCTCCTGCAGTACGCAATTCGCTCCGGAAGCAATACGGAGAAAAAGACATTAAAGATCCTGAGGTATTGAGAACAGGGGACAAAACTTTTTATCAGGCAGAAGTCAGACGGTTTTTTTCAAATGAAAAGGTGGTTCTGAATGAAGCAGGAAAAACCGACACCACATTGATTTACTGGAAATAAAAAAGTTATGAAAAAGATCATTTTTGGAATACTAGTTTTAATCGTGGGGGTGCTGACCTTTTTCTCCTTTAAAGAAAAGCCTTCAGAAAATTTAAACAAAAACCTGAATTATGAGATCCTTCAAAAATGGGATTTACCCGATGTGCTTAATGAAGTATCGGGGATTGCATGGCTTGGAAAAGGTCGCATTGCATGTATCCAGGATGAGGATGGGATAATTTATATTTATAATCTCCAAACTTCCAAAATAGATAGTGAAATAGAATTCGGCGATGGCGGAGATTATGAGGGAATAGCCGTAATAGACGATGACGCATATGTTCTGCGGAGCGACGGAGTTATTTTCGAAGTATTAGATTTTGAGGGTGCCAACCCACAGGTCAACAGGAATGTAACTAAAGCTAACACTCTGCCCGGGATCAACTTTGAAGGTATTTGTGCCGATCCGGTAAACAATCGGCTCCTGCTGGCTGTAAAAGAGCGTAAAGATTCTCAAAACGAAAAAGAGATCTATGCTTTTGACCTCAACAAAAAAGATTCAGGTGAAAAGCCCGAGTTTAAAGTCAGTCTTTCCGATCCTCTTTTTGACCGGGTAGATGAAAAATTGAAAAATAAATTTTCGCCGGGAGAATTGAATATCCATCCACATAGTGGTGAGCTGTTTATCCTTGACGGCACCAGGCCTAAACTTTTAATTGTCGAAAAAGGAGGAACTCTTAAGGAGCTGTTCATTTTCGAGTCCAAAGACTTTGCAAATCCCGAGGGATTGACCTTTAATTCTGAAGGAGATCTATTCATTTCCAATGAAGCGGAAGAAGGTCCTGCAAATATCCTTAGAGTTTCTCTCAACAGGAAATAAATAAAAATTAACCAAAAGAAAATCCTTCATGCAGAAACTGTAGGATTTTCTTATTCAGATAGTAAAACTAAAAACAAGAATGGAAAATAATTCTATTGAAACAGCTTCGGTAAAGCAAAGTAAGCTCCCTCTTTACATTTCAGCGTTAATTATTGTCTCCCTGGTCCTCGCCTACTTTTTTATTCCGGGGGTTCAGGATTTTCTCACTGAAGCCTGGAATGTCCTCACGAGCGATGATAACGAAAGAATTGAAGCATGGGTTGGAAACTTTGGATGGTTTGGTCCGGTAGTACTTGTTCTGGCCATGATCCTGCAAATGTTCCTCCTTGTCATTCCCACAATTGCACTCATGGTAGTTTCGGTACTGGCATACGGACCCGTCTTTGGAAGTATTATAATTCTTGTGGCTGTATTTTCGGCCTCTTCTGTAGGTTACTTTATCGGGAGGTATTTTGGACCTTTGATCGTAGAAAAACTCATAGGTCACAAAAACGAAAAGAAAATTGGAGATTTTATTGATGACTATGGATTTTGGGCAGTTATTGTCACCCGGCTAAATCCATTTCTTTCAAACGATGCCATTAGCTTTGTAGCCGGCATCCTTAAAATGGGTTATTGGAAATTTGTTGCCGCCACCTTAGCAGGTATTGCCCCCCTCACACTTTTTATTGCAGTGATAGGAGAAAGTACAGATGGCCTTAAAACCGGATTGTTATGGGGATCAATTATAAGCCTCATCTTGTTCGGGCTCTATGTATATTGGGATAAAAGTAAAAGAACATCACAAAGCACAGCTTAAAACGAGGACTTATGGCATCTTTTTCCAGGAAGAAAATTATAATTCTAATGCTCTTCTGCATAATGAGCATAAACAAGGCTTTTTCTCAAAATTCCCAATCTTACTTTTACGATCATGAATTCGAAGTTTCTCTGCCTGTAAATACAGGGTGGTCTATGGATATTAGTGCAGGATACAGGGGATTACTTCAGGAGAGACTGGACGGGCAAAAAATTTCCGGTTCCCGCAATGAACATCTGGAAATAAACCATTTTACAAATTACCGGGAGCGCAAGTCACTGGTGTTAAGTCTCGGCCTTAGGTACCGTTTTAAAGAACTTTTTGACTCTTCTGAAGTAGATGAATTCCGAATTATTGAACAGGTAAAGATCGACCCGGTTAACTCATATTTGCCCTTTTCGCACAGGTTTCGGCTGGAACAAAGGTTTAGAGAACATTTGACTCACCGATTAAGATATGAACTTGCATCTTCATATGCCATGAGCGAAGCTTTTTCCCTGGGTTTATCCACAGAAGCTTTATATGCCGTTTCTGCCCACCACAAACCTGAAGCTGAGCAAAGATTTTCTTTGGGTGTAGAAAACAGTTCTTTTAAGGATCTTGAACTTGATTTATCTTTCGAATACAGGATGGAAAATTATGCTGTTGACCTCGCCCATGAATTTTTTATTATGACCGGGGTGTCTCTTTCGTTTTAGATCATTTATTCAAAGTGGCCATTCCAATTAAAGAAGAATCTGCCATCCTTTAAAACCTTTTTGAATCAAATCTTCATTGGGTTTAACCTTCCTGAAAGAACTTGCAACAATATTTTCTTTAATTTAACCGAAGCACAATTACTTACGGTCTAAAAAGAAGATTAAAAATGAATGCCGACAAAAGAACGGAAGAGGAAGAAATAAAAAAGATCCTTGAGGAAGAGAATGTAAAAAAAGCCCTTTTAGAGACCGGTACGTCAAAGAAAACCTTTCCCAGTGCAAGAAGAGAAATCCTTCTTCTTGTGGGCTACACAGCCCTTATAATTATAGTAGCAGGTCTCCTCTATTTTTTGCTGGAATCGGGCAACCTGCCAATCTCTCAAGCTTATCTCCCAATAGCCAAAAAACTCATATTAGGCTCGGTATTGATCACTACTGTACTCTTTTTGAACAGTCTTCTGCGGAAGATCTTAAAAAGAAAAATAGATGATAAGGCCAGTGCATATAATTTTAGAAGCCTCATCAACTTTGTCAGCTTCTTTCTTATTGTTCTTATCGTCATATCCCTTGTGTTTTCAAATTGGTATGCGACCCTGGTCTCCTTCGGGGTTATCTCATTAATCCTGGGTTTGGCACTTCAAAATCCCCTCACCAGCCTTTTTGGATGGGTTTACCTTCTTCTTCGGAAGCCATATGAAGTTGGAGACAGGATAAAAATAGGAACTGTTTACGGTGATGTAATGAATGTGGGATATTTTGACACCACCCTGTGGGAGTTTCGTGGTGACTACCTATCGGGGGATCACCCTAGCGGAAGAATAATCAAATATGCCAATTCCCGAATCTTTAGTGAATATGTAGTGAACTATTCCTGGCCGCTTTTTCCTTTTATTTGGAACGAAGTCAAATTTTATGTTTCCTACGACAGTGATTTCGATTTTATCTCCCTTTTGGTAACAGATATTGCCGAAAAAGAACTGGGAGAAGCAATGATGAGAAGGGTAAAAAGACTAAAAACCATTCTTGCCGATTCTATGATCCAGGAGCTTGAAATCAAAGAGAAACCTTCAGTAATTTTTACAGCTAACAACAATACCTGGATCGAAGTTACCGTAAGGTTCCTTGTTGAGCCAAAAAATTCGGGTCCCACAAAATCCTTGTTATTTACACACATCATGAAAGAACTGAAAAAACATCCTCAAAAGGTTATTTTTCCTAATTCAAATCAGTAAAGGTTCATTTATTATCCGTCCGAATTCAATTTCTTCAGCTTTTCCGAACCTCTGAAACCAGGTAGTACTTCAGATAAACTTTACTGGCAGATCTCTTATTCTTAATTAATTACCAATAATGACAAAAGTCATTTCTGCATAGCCAACAATTAAATATTTTTAGGTAAAACTCCTGGCTATGAAAAATGTTCTTGTACTTACAGATTTTTCTGAAACCGCCAATCTTGCATCAGATATTGGTTTAGCGATCGCCGGAAAACTTAAAACCGGGATAACTTTTTTGCACCTGGTTTCAACCCCGGTCGAATGGAGAAAGCTCCCTCTGGAGAAGGAGAATCTTTATCCCGAAACCAAAGCCGCCATTGGGGACGCCAAAGATAAACTGTTCAGCCTGGAAAGAAAGGCTCACGATATGGATGTTGAAGCCCATACTTCTTTGGTCTTTGATGCAGGGATGGAAGAAATCTACAGGTATATCAACGAGAAGAATTATTGCCTGGTGTTGATAGGCACCCACGGCGAGAAAGGCAAGAATAAAACAGCCGGCACAAATACCCTGAGGGTGCTCCACAAATCCCCGGTTCCCGTTATTGCCGTTAAACTGGGAGCTAACCCCCATTTGCCTCAAAAATGGGTAATCGTCTCCGATTTTTTGGAAAAATCCCAAGAGAGCTTCAACAGGATCATGGATTTAGTAAAAAAACTTGGGGCCTCTGTACAGATCCTATATGTGAACACCCCTTATTTCTTTGAAGAAACCACCGGGATCAATAAAAAATTAGAGCTTTTCACTGCTCCTTATTCTGAAATGCAGATTAAGCCGGTTATTATAAACGCCTATAATGAAGAGCGGGGAATAGATGCTTATGTGAACTCTTACGAGTGTGACCTGGTTAGCGTCATCACCCATGGCCGCAGTGGTCTCAACCCGGTTTTTAGAAGGAACATTACCGAAAAGATCCTGAATCATCTCGACCTGCCTCTTATGAATATAAATGCCGATCTGTAATAAAACATCGTCTTATCCCGATTGCCTAATGTTTTAATGCCCGCCAAAAAAGAACTTCAAAAAACACCTTTTTGACACCTAAGCCATTGAAAGATATTAAAGAGTTAGGATCAATGTTCTATTTCTAATTGCAGCCTTTTTACTGCTTCTCCTTTTCCTGCTCAATTTTTTCTATCTTTTCTTCCCTAAACCCATTTTCATGACTTTCGTTCAAATTGTCAGCATTTTAGGTATGATTCCGCTGTTCTCGATGAGAACCTTCCTCCCCGCCTTTCTTGCAGCACTTTTTCTAAGGTATCCACAATATTTCCCGGGAATGGGAGAACTCGTGTCCCCTGCAACAGATTCTTTTATCACCAGGGACTGGGTTTTGTACACCCTGGGAGGCTTAAGTTTATTAGAGATCGTGGGCGATAAAAGTACCGAGATAAGAAATTTTTTGAAAGATGCAGAAACCTACCTCAAGCCGCTAATATTTTTTATTATCAATCTTAATTTACTGGACGAAGCCTCTGTAGAAGTACTTGGAAAAGTTCAATGGGCAGCCTTTGATCCCCTTTGGATCCTCCTGCTTTTTGGAACTCTCGCAGTGCATTGGCTGGCGGGACTAAGGCGGGATTTTATCAGCTTTTTAGAAGACGTAGATGAGGATGACAACTTTTACATAAGTAAAATAAGCAGTTGGCTGGAGGACAGCCTGGTCATCTTCGGATTTCTGCTACTTATCTGGCTCGGGCTGATAATGGTTGCAGTTTATGCAGCGGCTATAGGCTTTTTTATCCTTCTAAAGAAAAGAACCGAACGCAAACTGGAACAGCAAAAACTCGCCTGCCCCAACTGCGGCAAAATGAACCTGCCCTTCGCGGTAAAATGTTATAACTGTAAAGCACCGCAGCCGGAGGTACACCAAATAGGCATTTTTGGGCAGCGTAAAAAGGAATTAGTATCTAATCTCGAAAAACACCGGCTCCACCTTGCCTCTCACCGAAAATGTCCCGACTGTGGGAACAAGTTGAAAAGCATAGATTTATTTCAGCAGTGCGATCTCTGCGGTTCCACTTTATTTGATTCTCCAACTCCAAAGGAATATATTCGTTACCAGGACAGGAAATTCTATAAACTCGCCGGAGTATCTTTTCTCCTGGGGTTTATTCCTATTATGGGGTTTGTTATAAGCGCGGTACTCGCCAATGTATATCTTTTCACACCTTACCGGCGGTATATCCCTAAGAGCAAATCTTTTCTCACAAAGATCTTTATAAAGATTCTCACCTTTCTGTTTTTTATCTTCGGGATAGCTCTTGGTTTTATTGCCGCTCCCGTTTACATTATCTTAAGATACTTTATCTGGAAGCGACGCTTCGTGAAAAGAAGTACCACCTGATTATTTTTTGATTCTTTCAGAAGGAATGAGAAAACCGCCTTTTTCTTCAGCGCAGTACCAGGTGGTAAAGGCTTAAAACATGCACTTGGGCAAATGCTCATTTTCCCGTATCTTAAGATGCGAAAATAAGGTTTAACTATAATTCAATAACCGCAATGAAAAGATCCCTTACATTACTCATGTTTCTTATTTGCAACGCCGTGTTTGCCCAGCAAAATGTGCTCACCCCACAGGATGTTGCAAAAATGGAATTTATCATCAATACCGTGATCTCCGAAGACGGGGAAAAGGTCGTTTACCAGCACCTTAAGCCTATGGCACCACAGGAAGAAAATGCACCGGCAGATGTTCACCTCTATGTCTACGACAAGGCGAGCAAATCAAACAGGCCGTTTATTACCGGCTACAGCGTTTCCAATGTGAAATTTAGACCGGGGCATAACAGCATTAGCTTCACTGCTAAAAAGGACAAGGACAAATTTACTTCTCTTTACGAAATAGGAATGAACGGCGGAGAAGCTCAAAAGCTCTATGAATTCAAAAATGCTATGAGCTCCTATGACTGGAATCCTGATGGAAATAAAATCATTTTCATTTCAAAAGAACCAAAAGAAAAGCAGGATTCCCAACTTCCATATCAGCCGGAAATCTATGAAGAAGGTCTCGACAATTCAAAAGCCTACGTTACAGATATTAGTAGCCCCTCTCCCCGCTCCCTTGAGGTACAGGGACATGCAACGGCAGTAGAATGGAGTCCCGATGGTGCAAAGATGGCAGTTAGTGCAGCTCCTTCTTCTTTAGTTGATGATTTTTACACCGGTCAAAAAATCTTTATAGTCGATGCAAATTCGTTAAAAGTTACTTCGCAAGTAGACCATAAAGCTAAGCTAGGCCCAATGAAATGGAGTCCCGACGGAAAAAGGATCGGATTCATAGCAGGACAGGATCAACATGACCCGGTAGATGGCCGTATCTTTATAGCTGAGGCAACCGGAGGCAGTCCAAAGATCCTACAGGCCGATTACCCGGGGAAATTTGATGACCTGGCATGGAAGGATAATAAAACACTTACCTACCTTGCCAGTGAAGGTGTTTACAGCAGCATTGGAACTTTGAGCCTTGACGGAAAAATGAATAAGATGTACAGGGATGATAACCTTAGTATTTCCAGTTTCTCTATGGCCGATAATGGTGCGATATCTTTTGTAGGAAATACAGCGCAACACCCGGGAGAACTTTTCCTTTTAAACCCCAAAGCTTCCACTGCAAATCGTGTTACTAATTCCAATCCATGGCTGGACCAGGAAAAATTAGGAAAGCAGGAAGTGATCACCTACAAAGCTGCCGACGGAATGGAAATCGAAGGAATTCTTATTCATCCTGTTTCCGGCGGGGGAAAAACTCCTTTGATCACTGTGGTTCATGGAGGACCTGAAGCCCATTATGATAATGGCTGGCTTACCTCTTACAGCATGCCGGGCCAGATGGGTGCCGGGGAAGGTTACGCTGTATTTTACCCTAATTACCGCGGAAGCACCGGTCGCGGAGTGGAGTTTGCAAAATCCAGCCAGGGAGATCCGGGCGGAAAAGAATTTGACGATATCATAGATGGTGTAGATTACCTGGTGGAAAACAGAAATGTGGACAGAGACCGCGTGGGAGTGACCGGCGGATCGTATGGTGGTTACGCTACAGCATGGATGGCCACCCGTCATACCGACCGGTTTGCTGCAGGAGTTATGTCTGTAGGTATAAGCAACAATATTTCAAAGTGGGGAACAAGTGATATTCCGGAAGAAATGTTCCTGGTGCACAGCCGAAAAAGAATTTGGGATGATTACCAGTTTTTCCTGGAGCGAAGTCCTATTTTTTATGCAGATCAAGCTAAAACGCCTCTTTTGATCCTTCACGGAAAAGAAGATACCCGTGTTGATCCGGGACAGTCATATGAACTTTACCGTCATATTAAAACCAGGACAGAAACCCCGGTGAGACTGGTTTTATATCCCGGTGAAGGCCATGGGAACAGAAAATCAACTGCCAGGTATGACTATAGTGTGAGGATGATGCGCTGGTTCAACAGCTACCTGAAAGGTACTGAAGATGAGATGCCGCAGGCTACGGTAAACTTTGCTTCAGAATAGAAGATCTCAAATTAAAAACTTGCCCCCATAAACTTTTGTTCATGGGGGCTTTTTATTTTTATGTGGTGCCAATTTCAGAAATATCCCTTTCAAAAATGACATTTTTAGGACTCTAAATAACTGACGTTTATTTTAAAAATTTCCTGTAGTTGACGATCACCACATATTTGATCGAGTCTCTATTCTTTTTCAGCAACGACAGTAAAATGATCTGTAATAAAGTGAAAAGAGGCTGTCTGAAAAAGCCATTTTTCGTCAAGCTGAAATTGATTCAGCTTCTAATTGATTTTGATTTTCAATTAGTTAAGATCCCAAAAATAAATTCAGGATGACGTATTACATGCTTTTCAAACAGCCTCTTTCTAATAAACCGGTGACACAGATCAATTCTTTAAATCAAAACGATCCAGGTTCATTACTTTGTCCCATGCTTTTACAAAATCCTTGACGAACTTCTCTTTAGAGTCATTTTGCGCGTAGACTTCCGAAAGGGCATGGAGTTCTGAATTAGACCCGAAAATGAGGTCAACTCTTGTGCCGGTCCATTTTACCTCATTAGATTTCCTGTCACGACCTTCAAAGATGTTTTGAGCATCGGTTCGGGCCTGCCAGGTGGTGGTCATATCCAGTAGATTTACAAAGAAATCGTTGGTAAGTTTCCCGGGCCTGTTTGTAAATACACCGTGTTTTGATTCGTCATAATTCGCTCCAAGAACTCTCATTCCTCCTACCAGGACAGTCATTTCGGGCGGAGTAAGAGAAAGCAACTGTGCCTTATCTACCAACATCTCCTCTGCAGAGGTAGAAATATATTCGTTCTTTTTCACATAATTACGAAAACCGTCTCCTCTTGGCTCCAGCGGCTCAAAGGCCTCGGCATCTGTTTGCTCCTCAAGGGCATCCATTCTTCCGGGGGCAAATGGAACACCTATATCATAGCCGGCATCTTTTGCAGCTTTTTTGACAGCAAGATTTCCACCAAGCACAATAAGATCGGCCAGGGATACTTTTTTATTGCCTTTTTGGGCACTGTTGAATTCCTCCTGAATCTCTTCAAGTTTTGTAAGCACTTGCTGAAGTTTCGGTGGATTGTTCACTTCCCAGTATCTTTGTGGTTCCAGGCGTAGACGTGCTCCATTGGCTCCTCCACGTTTATCTGAATTTCTAAAAGTAGATGCCGAAGCCCAGGCAGTGGTCACCAACTGGGAGACAGAGAGGCCTGAAGCAAAGATCTTTTTCTCCAGTTCAGCAATATCTTCGCGGTCTATCAATTCATGATCTACTTTGGGAATTGGATCCTGCCAGATAAGTTCTTCCGAAGGCACCTCGGGTCCCAGGTAACGGGAAAGCGGTCCCATATCCCGGTGGGTCAACTTATACCATGCCCGGGAAAAAGCATCTGCAAATTCATCAGGATTTTCATGGAAGTGTTTTGAAATTTTTAAATATTCGGGATCTTCCCTTAACGCAATATCCGATGTCAGCATGAATGGGGCGTGCTTTTTATTAGGATCATGAGCATCGGGGATGGTGCCCTCTCCTGCTCCGTCTTTAGGCTTCCATTGCCAGGCCCCACCGGGTCCTTTATGACATTCCCATTCATAGCCAAAGAGATTATCGAAGAAGCCGTTACTCCATTTCGTTGGAGTTTTTGTCCATGTCCCTTCAATACCACTGGTAATAGTGCTTCCGGCATTTCCGGTACCAAATTTATTCTTCCAGCCCAATCCCATTTCAACGATATCTGCCCCTGCCGGCTCTGCACCAACATATTCAACAGGATCTGCTGCTCCATGAGTTTTTCCGAAGGTATGTCCCCCGGCGATAAGAGCCACAGTCTCGTAATCGTTCATAGCCATACGACCGAATGTTTCACGAATGTCTTTGGCAGAACCCACGGGATCTGGGTTACCATTAGGACCTTCGGGATTCACATATATAAGTCCCATGTGAGAGGCTGCAAGTGGCTGTTCAAGTTTGTTTTCCCTTGCGTAGCGTTCTTTGTTTCCTACCCACTCCCCTTCAGACCCCCAGTATATATCTTCTTCTGGTTCCCAGATATCTTCCCGGCCACCGGCGAAACCAAATGGTTTTAATCCCATAGACTCGAGAGCAACGTTTCCGGTAAGGATCATAAGATCTGCCCAGGAGATCTTTCTTCCATATTTCTGTTTGATTGGCCATAACAAGAGACGCGCTTTATCAAGATTAGCATTGTCTGGCCAGCTGTTAAGAGGTGCAAATCTCTGGGATCCCGAACTTGCCCCTCCCCTTCCATCACTAATACGGTAGGTGCCCGCACTGTGCCACGCCATACGAATAAAGAGCCCTCCATAATGTCCATAATCTGCCGGCCACCAGTCCTGGGAATCGGTCATGAGATTAGTGAGATCTTTTTTCACTGCAGCCAGATCCAGGCTTTTGAATTCTTCAGCATAATCAAAGTCCTCTCCCATTGGGTCGGAAAGGTTGGAGTGCTGTCTAAGAATACTAAGGTTCAACATATTTGGCCACCAGTCACGGTTTGTAGTACCGCTTCCGGCAGTTTTATGGACGGCCCCGCCTAAGAAAGGGCATCTACTGGATTCGTTAACTTCCCAGGCTTTGTGGGTCCCTGGAGAATTTCGGTGCTCATTGTCTGCCATTTTAATAAAATTTTAGTTAGTTATTTCCATAAATTTACAATAATTAAGAATTATAAATTTTAACTGCTCATAGTAAAAATTGATGCTTTGACAGAAAATTATTTATAGTGTCTGACTGAAAAAAAGAAATAATTACCAGTCTTCGCAAGGAAAAAATCCACAGAATCTTTGCCTGCTTCACTTAGCCCGCCTTACAGGAAGAAGACTTTAAAAAGAATAACCCGAAAATTGAAGGCTACTCCTCAAATTGATAAATATCATCAATTCATAAATATAAAAGTCTTAAATTCAGATAATTAAATCAAATAAAGACTTACATAAAACTTATGTTCTACAATAGAAAAGAAGCGGGAGAATTACTGGCAGCTGCACTAAAAAAGTTCCGGAATTTGGATCCGGTGATACTTGCTATTCCCCGGGGAGGTGTGCCGGTAGGTTATGAAGTGGCCAAAATATTAGAGGTCCCCCTGGATGTGGTCATTACAAAAAAAATAGGCCATCCCATCGACAGGGAGTATGCCATTGGTGCCGTAGGAATGAGAGGTCATTCTCTTAATCATACCGCCGAGGGAATTTCTGAAGATTATTTATTAAACGAAATTTTAAGGGTCAAGAAGGTCGTGAAGGAGAAGGACCACTTGTACCACAAGACATTTCCCGGTATTGAACTTAAAGACAGATGGATCATTCTGGTGGATGACGGGGTGGCGACCGGCAGTACTGTTTTAGTAACTGTAGATCTACTGGCAAAGCAGTCTCCGGCAGGAATTATTGTAGCCGTCCCGGTGGCCCCTGCTAAAACTTTCAGGAAAATGGAAGACCACCCTTTAATAAATGAGGTGGTTTGTCTGGAAACTCCCGAATACTTTAGAGGTGTTAGCCAATTCTATGAAAATTTTGCTCCTGTAGAAGATTCAGAAGCCATTGATCTGCTCCGGCGAGCCAGCGCAACTGAACGAACCAATAAAATATAAAAAAATGGAAAAACTTAAGGATAAGGTTTGTGTCGTAACCGGGGCGGCCGGTGGAATTGGAAAAGCTACAGCTGAACTGTTTCTTTCGCATGGGGCAAAGGTGATGTTGGTAGATCTCAATGAGGATGACCTTCGTAACGTCACCCAAAGCCTGGATAAGGAACGAACAGCCACCTTCGCGGCCGATGTTTCAAAGCTCGCCGATAATAAAGCTTTTACGGAAGCTACCCTATCAAAATTCGGTAGGATTGACATTGCTTTTCTAAATGCGGGTATAGAAGGTAAATTCTTTCCAATATCCCAATATCCCGAAGATGTCTTTGACAGAGTAATCGCAGTTAATCTAAAAGGGGTGTGGTTGGGATGCCAGCAATTAATTCCAAAAATGAGCCAGGGAGGGAGTGTCATTATCACCTCTTCTGTAGCAGGCCTAAAAGGTTTTCCTCATTTAGGTGCCTATGTGGCTAGCAAGCATGCAGTGGTAGGAATTATGAAAACGGCTGCCCTGGAATTTGCAGTTAAAGGAATAAGAGTTAACTCTATACATCCGGGGCCTGTGAACAATCGTATGATGCATTCTATTGAAGAACAAATACACCCCGAGCAACCTGCAGATTCCCGAAAAGATTTCGAAGCCAGTATTCCTTTTGTACGCTATGCAGAAAATTCTGAGATAGCCGATCTTGCTCTCTTTCTTGCCAGCGATGACAGTAAGTACATGACCGGAACCACACAGGTAATTGACGGCGGAATGATCATTAAGTAAAAAATTACTCCCGGCTTTATGAAAATGCCGCCGGGAGTAACTTTAGTACCTGAAATCCTAAACAACGGGTTCCTCTTTTTCTTCTTCAGCGTTTTTAATATTCTTAATTCCTTTTATAAGAGCATCGGGATTGAAGGAAATACTGCTTATTCCCGCCTTTACAAGAAAGGAAGCGAATTCAGGAAAATCACTTGGAGCCTGTCCGCACAAGCCTATTTTTTTCCCGGTTTTATTGGCTTTTTCAATGGCAAGGGAGATCATTTTTTTGGGAGCAGGATTATTTTCGTCAAAAAGGGAGCTAATTAACTGCGAATCCCTGTCTATACCAAGGGTGAGTTGGGTAAGGTCATTAGAACCAATTGAAAATCCGTCAAAAACCCTCGCAAATTCTTCCAGTAAGAGTACATTACTGGGAATTTCCACCATGACATAGATCTCGCAGCCGTTTTCTCCGCGTTTCAATCCATTTTCGGCCATGAGGTTGACTACTTTCTCACCTTCTTCTACGGTTCGGCAAAATGGGATCATTAATTTAACATTTTCGAGACCCATCTCTTCCCTTACCTTTTTTAGCGCCCTGCATTCCAGCAGAAATCCCTCCCGGTACAGGTCATGGTAATACCGGGAAGCTCCTCTAAAGCCCAGCATCGGGTTTTCTTCTTCAGGCTCAAATTGTTTCCCTCCAATAAGATTTGCATACTCATTAGTTTTGAAGTCACTCATACGAACAATGACCTCTTTAGGATAGAAAGCAGCTGCAATGGTGGCAATGCCCTGGGACAATTGATCCACGAAATATTCTTCCTTTTGCGGGTAATTCCTGGTGAGGTGACTAATTTCTTTTTTAGCCTCTTCATCTTTTAATTCATCAAATTTTATAAGAGCCATTGGGTGTACCTTAACCATATGAGTAATAATAAATTCCATTCTAAGAAGGCCAACACCGTTGTTAGGATAAAAAGAGAGCTGGAATGCCCTTTCCGGATCTGCAAGAATAAGCTTGGCCTCTGTATTCGGCATTTTTATCTCTCCAAAGTCGATCTCTTGTGTTTCAAATTTAAGCTCTCCCTGATAAATAAACCCGGTTTGCCCTTCCACACAAGACACTGTGATCATCTCCCCATCCTTGATGTTGCGGGTAGCAGCACCCGAGCCTACAACCGCAGGAACACCGAGTTCCCTTGCAACTATAGCAGCGTGACTTGTACGTCCCCCACGATCTGTGACAACCCCGGCGACCTTTTTGAGTAATGGATCCCAGTCGGGACTTGTGGTTTCGGTTACCAATATATCACCCTTTTGCAGTTTATCTGCCTCGCGTGGGGACTCGAGAATCCTGGCAGGTCCCACCGCAATCCTGGAACCAATAGCATTTCCTTTACCCAGGACTTTACCTTTCTCCAGAAGCTTATATTGCAGCTGAAGTTCTTCCTTTACTGAAGTATGGACTGTTTCTGGCCTTGCCTGAATTATAAATAGCTCATTGGTGATTCCGTCTTTAGCCCATTCAATATCCATAGGCTTTCCGTAATGCTCTTCTATTTCCAGGGCCCACTTGGCAAGAGCAAGTATTTCTTTGTCATTCAATACGAACTGGTCCTGCTTTTTAGGTTCGGTATCCATGTTCATTGTTGAGGCATGCCCGTTTGAACCGGCATAGACCATGGTTTTCTCCTTAGCCCCAAGTTTTTTCTGAATAATCGCCAGCTTTTCTTTTACAAGAGCCGGCTTAAAAACATAGAATTCATCAGGGTTTACCGTTCCCTGCACAATGTTTTCGCCAAGTCCCCAGACGCCGGCTAAATGTATGACTTCTCTAAAACCACTTTCAGGATCAATAGTGAACCCAACTCCCGAACTGCCACGATCTGATCGCACCATTTTTTGAACCCCAACAGAAAGGGCAACTTCCCGGTGCTCGAATCCCTGGTCTTCCCTGTATTTTATCGCCCTGTCTGTGTAGAGAGAAGCAAAGCAGTTCTTTACAGATTTTAACAATGCCTCTTCGCCGGAAATATTCAGAAAAGAATCATGTTGACCGGCGAAACTTGCCTGTGGAAGGTCTTCGGCCGTAGCACTGCTTCTCACAGCAACCTCAATATGCTTTTCTCCACTTAGATCTTTATAGGCCTGTACTATTGCCTGCTCGAGATCTTCGGAAAAATTACCACCCAAAATAAGCTGCCTTGCCTCTTCCCCTATTTTATTCAGGTTGGAATAATCTGGCCGCTTCAGGTCCTTCAGAAGCTTTTCCAGTTTTTGATCCAGCTCATTTTCCTTAAGATAACTTCTAAAGGCTTCGGCCGTAGTGGCAAAACCATCGGGAATCCTTACCCCATGTGAGGCCAGATCAGTAAACATTTCCCCCAGGGATGCATTTTTCCCTCCCACCAGAGGAACATCCTTCATTCCAATTTCTCTAAATTTCCGTATATACTTATCCATGACAGGTGCTTTTTACAGTTAATATTGAACAATTTGGTATCCCATATTCAGCAGAAAGATACCCAGCAAAAACAGGAGAAAATAAATGGTCTGAACCAGTTTCACATTCACTACTTGTAGTTTTTGAGTAGTGGAAGCAGGAAAAACAAACAGTCCCAGGCCTACTAAAAGTGAGGCCCATCCCAGTAGCGTGATAATAAACCGCCAGTCCGGCTGCCAGATGTTGTGAAACAGAATATTTAATAATCCCACAACTATAGCAATAAAGGCTGCAAGGATCTGGAATTTTTGATCTTTAAGGTCATCAAAAATCTGTTTGATCCTCACCGGGTTGAAGCTGAGGATAAAAAAGAATATCAACAGATACCAACCCCAGAATTTCGCCAGGAATGGTGAAATTTCCATTTTCCAAATATTTAGGTAATCTGAATTTACCAACTGTAACTGTCTTATTCAATGACATTTATCATTGAGCTCAAGTTTGTAGAAAATTAATTGTGTTTTACAAGATTTCTTCACAAACATTTATATCCAGAAGTCACTTTTTCAGCTCTTCATAATACTGTAGGAGATACAACCGCCAAAGAATAATGGCAGTTAATTTTGCCGGACCCGGCACGATAAATTTTTTAAAGAATTATTTCCGGACCGCTGGAAAGGGATACTTCAGCTGTGGTTTGTGGCCTCATGGAAGATACAGCCAATGTTATAGACAGGCTTGAACCAGGCTAAAAACCAGCAGCTTTCAGTTAGCATTTATTTGAAACCGAAGCGCAATTCATCAAATCAAAAATGAGACCCGGGACCCAGGAAAAACGGGGAAGGCTTTACGCTGCTATATAAAAGTCTCATGGCTCTCTTCCCTCTTCCTAATCATGCTTCATTTGAAGTTTGGGATCAATGACAAAAGTCCTGGGGGTTTCCTTATTAATCCTTATCATAATATTATAATACTCCAGACCTTCTACCTTTTTATTTTTGATCTTCCCTATGACAATTCCGTCTTTATTAGGATCGCGAAAAACCCCGTCCAGAATTTCTGCACCCCCCTCTGGTTTCCTAAAGATCCCCAGCACATCTACCGTAGTTCCTAATTGAGGATTCAAAGCTTCTGCACTCCAGTATATTTTCATATTCTTGTCAACCAAAGCAACATGATTTGAGGGCAGAACGTGTTCTGAGGATCCCGATCGATCATCAGATATTTTCACATAGTCTTCTACTGTCTCTTCCGTAATGTTTTCGGTATCTACTGTGAGCAGGACATTAGTATCCTTTTTAGCGCCCACTGGAAGAATTTCAGAATTCATTGCTAAAATACCCCCGGAAGAATTCTGGAGCAGGCTCATTTCCCCTGAAGCTACCTGCTCAGGATCACCTTGTGTTTTGCTTTCATTACAGGAGAAGGTACCAAAACTGAGACATAAGACTAAGAGGACAGATAAAAACTGGATGGTCGGTTTCTTTCTCATAACTTCTTGTATGAGTTGTTAAGTTATGATTTTCAAAGACTTAAAAATTAAAAACAATTAATTTTTAACATTTTTGATAAGTCAAATTTAATCCACTGTACCTCCCGAAGACTACTTTCCCCGCGCCACAGAATAAGCTTTCAGTTACTTCAAAGGGGAAATATGGGCCTGTAATGGGATCATGAGTGGGTGCCAAACCGGCTTCGACCTTATTCTCACCTTCTCAGGTCGGGATAATTAGACTTTCTGATGGTTTGCCACCCAGACTAATTCACAATGAAATTTGTTCTGTCCAATCCTGTATTTCCACTAACAGGATCAAAAGCGTAAATAAGCAGCTCATAAAGTCCCTTTTCTAGAGTAGTTTCTGCCGAAAATGTGCTGGGCTTATCTTTTGCCTTGAGTTCCAGCTCGCTCACCTTTGTTCCTTCGCGGCTTAGTATAGCCTTGACTTCATATTTTTCGGCATCCCATATTCCGCCGGGCGTGACCGGGCAACCGCACATCATCACCACATTTGCTTTTATTGTTATGGTTTTGTCTTCACTAATTCGCTCATGAGTTTGAGGGGAAAGTATATCCACAACAAATCCTGGTACCTCCAGGATCAATCCTTCGCCGGTAATATCTTTCCTGGGTAGAAGCCACAGCTGGGTGCTGCTCATTACCCTTGCCTGCTTCTTATTGTATGGGGCCTGGGCTTCCACGGTAACAAAAACCGGTTCTTCAAGGTCCAGTTTAGCCAGGAACCCGGCCGTATTTTCATCGGTGATCCTTTGGTTACGGCTGTGGGCCTGCTTCATAATAAGCTCTGTGTCTCCGGTACTTCCACTCGTTTTTCCGCTGGCCAGCACTTCTCCTGTTTCAGCATTTTTGATGAGAACCATGGCTCCCCCAATAGAACTGCCAATAAATTTGGCGTCTTTGGATTTCACCCTTACCATAACTTCCGTTTCCTGTGCCTGTAATGCGGGTGTCATTATGATCATTCCCAGCACGACAACAATACTTACATACCAGTTTTTCATCTTTCTTTTTTTGATTTTACTAATTTACGCCTCTCCCGGCAAACCAAAAAGTCCCGGAAAGATTTTTGGAAGGAAGGCTTTTTTAAACCGGGAGCAATTTCAATCTTAGTAGCCCAATTTCCTGAAGAAGGATTCCACCTCCTCTTCAAAAAATTCCACCGGAATATTATGATCCAATCGGGGAGCAAGGTGTAAGTGTATATCTGTGACAGAGTTAAAATCTTCTGACAAAAAAGTAAACGTGTCTGCCGGGGAAACAACATCATCCTTTTGACCAATAACGATCTGCTTCAGGTTGTTGTAATTCTCCTGCGACGGAATATTTTGAGGTACAGAACGCTTCATCAATGCAGGATTGAACAAGAGCGCCGGGCGAAGAAGTGCGTTTGAAACATAATATCCTGCGAAGCCTCCCATGCTGCTACCTATTACTGCATCAATCTCCACATCTGTATAGAGATCAATAATAGTCTCAATCGCATCGGGATTTTCATAATAATTAAGATCGGACGCATAGACTTTTCCATACTTCTCTAAAATGGCTTTTTTCTCGGGGCTTAGTTTACTGTCCAGACCGTGTAGATATAAAATATTCAAAATTCCTGGTTTTTAGGTTTAATAGTCATTTTCAATATACAATATTCAGTATAAAGTTTTCTTTTATCTAAGCCTTCTTCTCGTGGTAAATTTAATTTAGTACTTCGATTTCTGCCCTAAAAAGCTAAACTACCCGGCATTTACGGGCCAATTTAAGACTGCTTTTTTTCTCAATAATTTAAAAATTTCCGCTCCGGCCCCCTGTTCTGTGTACCCCTACAATCCACAGGAACCATTGACCGAAACGGAATTATGCTTGCTTTTACTTAAAAATATCCTGCTGTCCCATATGTAGCGTTCATGCAGGGAAAGTTTGTAAACTGTTATATTCTCTATTCCCTGTTGAGCCAGGGCAGCCTTCAGCTCTATTTCCTCCCGGGCTTTAAGCACAGGAATTATAATTTCTTCGGAAAGATCCCCTTTCAAAAAAGCTATTTTTGACACCTCTTCTTCCGCAGAAAAATAGATTCGGGCATGCCCTTCTTCAGAAATCACTCTTAATCCTGAAATTCCTCCCAGGTCAAGATATGTCACCGAAGCTCCCCGCTCCAGGAAACATTCTGCCAAAAAATCCAGCAGTTGGTATTTATTTGAATCTTCCATAACCTTTAATTTAAGTACAAAAATAAACCTGAGTAGCGCCAAAAGGTGACGCCGGGGAAAATTCAGATTTTTCAGGAAGGAAAATTAAAATTCAAAAAAGAAGACTTTTTTTCCAAAAACATAAAATATGGAATCAAATGTTACAGTTCAAAAGTGTCATCTACAGATATGAAACCCGTCAATAAAATAACATCTGGTTAACATCAAATGTGTATAAATCTCTCTAATTTAAAGCATTAAATGTAAACCAATTAAGATGAAAACTTTGACAAAAAATCTGCTCAGAACAGCTACTGTATTATTAGTCCTGGTTCTGGCATCCTGTGGATCGGCCAAAAAAACGAGTGATGACCTCATTACCGATGCGTCACAGGAAAAGGCTATGATCGAGAGAGAACATCCTATGATGGCTGAATATTTCAATTCGGCTGAAGGATATGCTATTTTTCCCAATGTGGGGAAAGGAGCCTACATTATAGGAGGAGCCTCGGGTAACGGGGTTGTTTATGACAACGGAAATTTGATTGGCTACGCCGATCTAAAGCAAGTGGATGTAGGGCTGCAAATTGGAGGAAAAGCCTTTGTAGAGGTACTTTTCTTTGAAACCGAAGAAGCCCTTCAACGCTTTAAAGATGGTAGTTATGAAGTAAGTGCCAACGCCTCTGCCGTGATTCTCGACAAAGGATTTTCGGAAGACCTGGAATTCCAGGATGGAGTGGCAATTGTTACGGTTCCTAAAGGTGGTGCCATGGCAGGAATCTCTGTAGGAGGACAAAGATTTGAATACACCCCAATACAATAAGGTAACCCGAATATTAAAAAGCAGTTTTCTTTACGAAGGAAGCTGCTTTTTAATTTTGTCCAAAGGTGCTTTGTGCTTCGTCCCTGGAACATAGCTTTTTTTGCGGAATTTAGATGTGAAATATTCCCGGCCTATACAGCTTCACTGCTATTTGACTACTTTACCCTCGTCCTGAGTTTTTCCACAGGAATCTCCCCGTTCTCAATCATTTTTTTGGTGTGCTCATATCCCGCCCGAATAATTTCCTCGATTTTTGCAAAATCAAGCAAAGTATAATTTTGCATTTGCGGCGGATCGATTAAAAAATCACACAAATCCATTTCAGGTTTGGAATTCTGGGTAATTCCGAGGTTTACAGCACGTTCCATAATGCTTCGCGGCCCCGGAAAACTGTCTTTTTGACCCGGAAAATTAACATGGGAACCTATAAGATATTTACATTTATCCCTTATAGCCGAAGCCGGAAGA
The DNA here is from genome assembly GCF_026676115.1 of Salinimicrobium sp. TH3. Classification (GTDB taxonomy): domain Bacteria; phylum Bacteroidota; class Bacteroidia; order Flavobacteriales; family Flavobacteriaceae; genus Salinimicrobium. Next base: position 103,019 of record NZ_JAPONB010000008.1, read on the forward strand.
TTGCAGAAAAGTCCGCCATCTACGTAGTTGGTCTTCTCCAGCACAATAGGTGCAAAAACCCCAGGAACAGAACAACTGGCGACTATATAATCAAAGAGAGGACCACTATTACGCATTTCGCCGCAGGCATTATTAAGGTTGGAAAGTGCGAGATAGAAAGGCTTTTTTAGACCCGAGAAATCATCTTTGGCGATATACCTCTGGAGTGCTACCTTCATCTTTTCCAGTTTGTAGAGCCCGGTGCGTCTCCATGAAAAGCCGGTCATCTTGGAAAAAGTCTCTTCAGTAAGTATTTTTTTTATGCCTCCGGGAGAATATCCTGCAGCATATAAAGATCCCACAACTGCACCCATACTGGTGCCCGAGATTATCTGCGGCTCAATCCCGTGTTCATGCAGCGCCTGCAGTACCCCCACGTGAGCATAACCGCGGGCACTGCCACCACTAAGGCATATGCCTACTTTATACTCGTGTTTTTTTCTAAAACGGAAGATATCCGGAAGGTCCAAATTTAATTTATTTTACCTTTTTACAGGGGGTGCAAGATACCATTTCAACAGGACTTTCACTATTCACCTCAATTCAAAAAAACTTTAGAAGTTACGGCTACTAATTATAATTAACATAGGTGGGTATTACCGGTAGCTAAACACAGTGAAGGATTAATTAAAATACCTTGAAAAATGAATTTTACGAATGGAGAGCTTCAACCCTGCAAAATATTCAAGCTAAACCTTCACAGGTTGGCTTAATCCGACACATCAACTTAGTGTTTTAGTTGTAGCTATCTATTCAATGAAAAAATCCCGGACTACCTTCCGAAAATGCCTTTTTTGAGACCTCTTTATCCCGGTTGCCTATATCCGAAAAATCTGTAACTTTAAAATTCTTCGATCTCTAAAAGCTTGAAGATAAAGTTTAACTTAAATATCAATCGTAACTGAAGCCGGAATTCACATATTTCACTCCTCCCTCAAGAACCTACCTCTTTGAGGATTTTAGGCTGCTCCTGGGTCTTGGCGCTTTAATCCTTTTTTCCTGCACTCCCCGGCTCGCACCGCAGGAAGCTCCTATCCCCGAACCTGTGGAATTTTCAACACCGGGAACCACTCCTCTTCCCGATGAATGGTGGACAAGCTTTGAAGATCCTGTCCTTGATTCCCTGGTGGAACAGGGCTTGCAGGAGAATCTCCTGCTGGCCGGCAACTGGCAGGAATATCAGGCCGCCCTGGCTGTTGTGAAAAGGGAACGATCCTTACTTTTTCCCCAGATAGATGCCTTTGCGGGAGTATCAAAAGACGGACGCCCAACTATTTTCTCCCGGGACATGAGATTAGAGACCGGTCTTGCTGCCTCCTACGAAGTGGATCTATGGGGACGCATTCGCGCAGGAATACAAGCCGAAAAATATACTTCTGAAGCTATTTTACGCGACTATCAAGCAGCTGCAATGACAATTTCGGCCGAGATCTCCAATACATGGTATGAACTTCTCACTGCCCGAAGACAGCTGGCGCTTATTGAGGAACAAATACAAACCAATGAAGATATAGTTAAATTGATCCGTGCCCGGTTTGCCGGCGGACAAATACGTGCTGTTGACATTTTGAGACAGGAACAGCTGCTGGAAAGCACCCGCAATCAAAGGATCTTTTACGAAACTAATCTTGAAGTACTGAAGAACCGGCTGGCAGTACTGCTGGGTCGCCCGCCACAGAACATAGAAGATTTTCGACCTGGCGTTCTACCTTCGTTGCCTCCGCTACCAAACACCGGGCTACCTCTGGAACTCATTCGTCGCAGGCCCGATCTGCAAAGGGCTTATAACCTTGTATTGGCGGCCGACCGTGAAATGGCATATGCGGTAAGGAGCAAGTTCCCTATCATCTCCCTCGACGCAACCGGGAGTTTTAATTCTTCGGAAGTAAGTAACCTGTTCCAGAACTGGACCTACAGCCTGGCCGGTAATTTAGTGGCTCCACTTATCTACGGCGGAAGACTTTCAGCAGAAGTAGATCGGGCTGAAGCAGTAAAGAATCAAAGGCTTTTTGAATATGGACAGGCAGTTCTTACGGCTTTTGAGGAAGTCGAAAATGCACTTCTTCAGGAAAAAAAACAACTTGAAAGACTGGAGGTACTTGAAAGAAGAATTGAGCTTTCAAATAAAACTTCCCGGCAACTTCGAATTGAATTTCTCAACGGGTTGAGCCCTTACCTGGATGTACTGCTGGCGCTTGATGAGCAACAGCAACTCGAAAGGGAGATGATCGAGGCGCAGCAAGTATTGCTGGAGATAAGAATTGGCCTGTACAGGGCCCTGGCAGGTGCCTTTGATGTCCAAAGAGAAACCAGCCTTTAAAAGTAAAAACATGAGTACAAAGAAGATCATTCTTATTTGCATTGGCATTATGGTTTTGGCAATAGTGGTGACCTCTTTTATTTTTATGAGTGAACCCACGGCCCAAATAGAGGGAGCTACAAGGGAAATGGCCATGTTGGTTAATGTGACAGAGGCAGAAAAAGGCAATTTTGCGCCTTTACTGGTCGCTACAGGCACGGTGGAACCTGTAGAAGATGTGATCATTAGCGCCCGTGTAGGTGGGGAAGTAGTGCGTCGTGCCCCTGCTTTTGTGCCTGGTGGATTTGTAAAGAAAGGAGAAGTGCTCCTGCAAATAGACCCTGCAGATTATCGGAATACTCTGGAACTGCGGCAAAGTGAACTGTTACAGGCACAAACCGAACTTGATGTAGAAATGGGTCGCCAGGAAGTAGCACAGCAGGATCTGGAACTGATAGGTGGTCAAACTTTAACGCAGCAGGAAAAATCCCTTGTATTACGGCAACCTCAGCTCAATGCGGTAAGGGCGAGGATAAAGGCCGCACAGGCAGCCGTAGATCAGGCGAGACTGGATCTGGACCGCAGTACCATTCGTGCTCCTTTTGATGCGCATATTATCACACAAAATGTGACTACCGGCTCACAGGTGGCTCCCGGTGAAGATCTGGGACGCATTGTAGGCACCGAGGAATACAGGGTAATCCTGGGCCTGCCGGTTTCCCGTTTGCGCTGGCTAGCATTTCCAGATTCAGAACATAAAAAAGGGTCTCCGGTACAAATTCGAAACACTGCAGCCTGGCCTCCGGGCACATACCGCACCGGATATCTTGCGAGCCAGGTGGGCGCTTTGGACAATCAAACCCGACAGGCCCGAATTCTGGTAGAAGTTCCAGATCCTCTTGCCCAGGACACAGCTGCAGGAAAACCCGAGCTCATCATTGGCACCTTTGTGGAAACTTTAGTTGAAGGAAATGAGATATCAAACGTGGTACGGCTTAACAGGGATTACCTGCGCGATAATAATAAAGTATGGGTCATGGTGGACGGAAAACTCACAATAAAGGAGGTGGAAGTTTTATTGACCGATAACCAGTACGCATATATAAGCCAGGGACTCCAGGGAGGAGAAAAGATTGTCACCACGAACCTGAGTACGGTAGCCGAAGGGATAGCCTTACGTACAGAGAAAGATACTACCGCGCAAAAGAAAGGAAGCGAAAAGGATAGCATAGAGTAATGGCCGAAAAAGAGTCAAATACCAGGAAGGAAGGAGTCATTGCATATATGGCCCGCAATTCTATTGCTGCTAATTTAATGATGGTCCTACTCATAGCCGGTGGTATATGGACCATGCTGCAGATTCAAAAAGAGGTTTTCCCGCAGTTTCAGCTGGATTATGTAAATGTAAATGTACAATATCCTGGAGCTGCTCCTGCCGAGGTGGAACAGGGAATCCTGTTACCGGTTGAAGAGGCTATTCGCGGGATACAGGGGATAAAGGAGATCGTTTCTACCGCCAGAGAAGGTTCGGGGGAAATTGCCATTGAACTCATAGCGGGCACGAACCGAATGAAGGCTTTTCAGGATATTGATCAGGCCGTAAGCAGGATTCGCACCTTCCCCGATGATATTGAACAGCCCCAGGTAAGCCTTCAGTTGCAGCAGCAGGATGTGATGGAAATAAGCTTGTATGGACAGGTAGATATCTGGACCCTGCGTCAACTTGGAGAACAACTTCGGAATATCCTGCTTAGCAATTCGGAGATCACGCAGGTTGATCTGGGAAATGTGCCCGATTATTTTACTCACATAGAAATTCCCCGCAATAACCTGCGGAAATACAATCTTACCCTGGACGAAGTAGCCCGAATCGTAGCCGAGTCAAGCGAAGATGTGCCGGCCGGAGCCGTGGAAACCGCATCGGGAGAGATCCTGCTCAGGATGAAGGAACGGAAACAATGGGCAGAAGAGTTCAGGAAGATTGCAATTATTAATTCCAATTCAGGAGCAAAGGTTACCCTGGGGGAAATAGCTACAGTGACCGATGGTTTTGAAGAATCAGGCTTTCACGGACAGTTCAATCGGCAGCCGGCAGTAAGCCTGGAGATCTTTCGGGTTGGTGACCAGTCTCCCCTCGTTATAGCCGAGACGGTACAGGAGATACTGGATGACTTTAGGCTACCGCCGGGAGTAAGTTACCGCATAGACAGTAACCGCGCCGAAGACTTTAGCGATCGGCTGTCCCTGCTAACAGAAAACGGCTTAATGGCAATAGGCATAGTTTTGATCATCCTCACCCTGTTCCTTGAATACCGACTGGCGTTTTGGGTGATGATGGGGATGACCATCTCCTTTATAGGGGGAATAATTTTTCTTCCGCTGGTGGGCGTGAGTATCAACATGATCTCTATGTTCGGATTCCTCGTGGTGCTGGGCATCGTAGTGGATGATGCCATTGTAGTAGGAGAAAACGTATATGAATATCGTAAGAAAGGCCTCAAACCCATGCAGGCTGCCATTGCCGGGACCAAAGATGTCTCTCGGCCTGTAGTCTTTAGTATTGCAACCACTATTATTGCATTTGTACCGCTTTTGCTTATGCCCGGGGAAACGGGAAAATTCTGGTGGCCCTTACCCGTAGTGGTGATCGTGATCCTTGCGGTTTCCCTACTTGAAGCCCTGTTCATCCTCCCCTCCCATCTTGGTCATCTTAAGGAGAAAAAGCCAAAAGGCCTGGCCCTAAAACTGGAAAAATGGCAGCAAAAATTTGCTGATGCTTTTGACAGATTTATACAGAATTACTACAGACCGCTTCTCGACACATCCTTAAAGTATCGCTATATAACGCTTACCGCAGCCATCGCACTTTTAATTATGGTAGGCGGTTATGGCTACAGTGACCATATGGGAATGATCATGATGCCTGAGGTAGCCGCCGATGAAATCGAAGCCGGGGTACGCCTTCCCGAAGGCACCACTACCCCACAAGCCGCGAAAGTAGCCGAAGAGATCACCAACTCCACCTTTGAAATGTTTGAAAAGCACAACCTTTTTGAAGCTGCCGAAGGGGTGAAAACCAATGTGAGAGGACAAAACTTTATTGATGTGGAGATCGTGATGAAACCACCCGATGAGAGGGAAATGACCGCCAGGGAGGTTATTGAATTATGGCGGGAAAATATTGGTGAAATTGAAGGTGTAGACCAAATAACATTTGAAGCCGAGCGAGGCCCCGGCGGCTATCAACAGGCAATAAGTGTAGATCTTAGCCACACGAATATTGAGGTGTTGGAAAAAGCCAGTACGGCATTTTCCGAAAGACTGGAAGCCTTTGAAAATACCCGTGACATTAGTGACAATTATAATAAGGGAAAGCAGCAATTCGATTTCAAGCTACTTCCACAGGGGCGAAATCTTGGCCTCACCTCCAGTGAGGTTGGGCAGCAGGTAAGGGATGCTTTTTATGGAGCTTTGGCCATGAGACAAATGCGGGCCACAAACGAGATCGAGGTGCGGGTAAAACTGCCGCTGGAGGAGAGACGAAATATTCAGAACCTGGAGAACTTTCTCATAAGGACTTCACAAGGAGTGGAGGTGCCTTTGATGGATGTGGTCGAGATAGAAAAGGATGAGGCTTTTAGCAGCATCAACAGGCGCGACGGCCGCCGGGTGGTGAACGTTGGTTTGGATGTAGAACCCGCCAATACTGTTGGACAGGTTCTTGCAGCGATCCAAAAGGAAATACTGCCACAACTGCGAGCCGATTTTCCGGGGCTAACCTGGACCTTTGAAGGCAGCCAGGCCGATATGCGCGAATCTACAGATACCCTATGGAACACTTTTTCAATGGCTATGTTGATCATATATGTGTTACTGGCAATAGCCTTTCACAGCTATGCCCAGCCGCTCATTGTAATGGCAGCTATTCCTTTTGGGATCGTAGGTGCGGTGATAGGACATATCCTGCTGGGTTACGACCTTTCCCTGGTGAGTCTAATGGGCGTGATAGCCCTTACGGGCGTAGTGGTGAATGACAGCCTTATCATGATAGATTATGCCAATAAAAAACGAAAAAACAGTTCCATCTATGAAGCCATTCACGAAGCAGGTCTCCGCCGTTTCAGACCAATAATACTTACTACGCTTACCACTTTTGGAGGTTTAACCCCAATTATTCTTGAGACCTCGAGCCAGGCTTATTATCTTATTCCCATGGCTATCTCGCTAGGTTTCGGGATCGTTTTTGCCACATCCATTATTCTCTTAATCGTACCCTGTCTTTATCTTATTCTGGAAGACGCAAAACTGTACATCCAACACCGCCGTACCGTGCCGCGAAAACTTTCTTCGGAAGACGCCTAATCAACATGTAAATTAAAAAGCTTCCTTAACACCTTCAGTAGCTTATTTGAATTTTCTTATCTTTATATTTTCCTGAAAAATTCGAAGAAAAGCAGATCAAAAATGCCATTTTCGGTACCTTATTTAGCAGAACCTTCAGCTGAGAATCATGATAAAAACCTTCCCCAAAAACACCATTTTTAAAAGAAATATCCTAATACTCTTCAGCTTAATCTTTGTTTTTCAGCTATTGGCTTCCGCCGAAATGAATGCGCAAATTCCCGGCATGCAATCTGAAACAGAATCCGAAGAACCCGAATGGCCCGAAGATGCCCTAACAAGACGTACCCCCCGTGGAAGTGTCGCCGGATTCATCTCTGCCGTAGCCGAAAAAAATTATGATGTGGCGGGTGAATACTTTAATATTCCGGAAGGAGAATTTGAAGATGATCGAAGTGCCGAACTGGCAAGAGAACTTCAAATCCTGCTCAATCAGCGCGGGCAAATAATGCCATACTCATGGCTGAGCAAAGATAGTGAGGGGCGGCTGGATGACGATTTGCCCAACCATTTGGAGCGGGTGGGGACAATTAGCATTTCGGGGGAAGATTATGATATTTTGCTCGAAAAGGTAGAAGGACCTTTGGGAGGACCACTCTGGCTGTTTTCAGATCAAACCGTACAATATATAGAGGAGCTCTCGGTCCTGGAAGAAAATGTCCTGCTGCTTGGCCGTATAATGCCGCCAATTTTAGAGCGATATGAGCTGTGGGGAGCTACGATAGGACAATGGCTGGCCATCCTGCTGTTAGCTGCTTTTTCGTACGTAGTTGCCTGGCTCATCATCCATTTTTTCCTTTTCATTATTCCTCTTATCTGGAAAAGAGCCCGAATAGAGCCTACAGCCGGAGTGCTAAAGGCTTTTGCCCTGCCGGTCAAACTTTATCTTGCAGTATGGCTTTTTGTAATGCTGTCCCAGGAAATTGGGATTAGTATCATCCTTCGGCAGCGATTTAGTGGCATCTCGATAATTATAGGTTTACTGGCTTTCCTAATTCTCTTGTGGCGCCTATCAGAATTTCTCGGAAACTTTAGTACAAACAGGATGAGTTCCCGGGGGAATCTATCTGGAGTTTCTGTTGCACTTTTTCTGAAAAGAGCTGCGAAAATTGCGATCATAATTTTTGGTATAATTGCCGTTTTAGGAACCATAGGTGTAGATGTCACCACCGGGCTTGCCGCCCTGGGAATTGGTGGTATTGCCCTTGCCCTGGGAGCTCAAAAAACCATCGAAAATTTTGTGGGAAGTGTAACCCTTATTACCGACCAGCCCATAAGAGTAGGTGATTTTTGTAAAGTGGGAGATACAGTAGGAACTGTAGAAAAGGTGGGAATGCGTTCGACAAGAATAAGGACCCTCGCCAGGACAGTAGTTACTATTCCCAACGGGGAATTTTCCTCCAGTAAAATTGAAAATTATGCCCACCGGGATAAATTCTGGTTTAATACCGTTATAGGTCTGCGATATGAGACCACTCCAGACCAAATAAGATATCTATTGGTTGAGTTAAGAACTATTTTATATGCTCATCCCATTGTAACTTCAGACACTACACGGGTTCGCTTTATAGAACTGGGATCTGATTCCATAAATATTGAAATTTTCACCTATATAAAGGTCAGCACTTATGACGAATATTTGGAAGTGAAGGAAGACCTGCTCCTGCGTATCATGGATGTAGTAGGAGAGAGCGGTACAGGTTTCGCTTTCCCATCTCAAACTATTTACTTCGGAAAAGATGCCGGTCTTTCAAAGGAAAAATCCAAAACGGCCGAAGAGAAGGTGCGCCAGTGGAAGGAGAAAGGAGACTTGCAACTGCCTAAATTTGATCCTGAACATATCAAAGAGATCGAAGACAAGATCCCGTATCCGCCGGAAGGTTCTGCCGAGCAGAAGAGCAAAGGTACAGGCACCCTTCCCGGATTATAAATATTAAATTCAATAACTGAAGTGGATTAGCTCTACCTAAAAAAAATTTGCTTAAAAAATCACATTTTTGAGTCCTCATAAAATACAGATATGGATTTCTACGAAAATATTAGATCGGGTAATACCGAAGCAGTCGAACAAATGCTGAAGCAGGATCCTTCCCTGGCAAATCAAAAGGATGAAAAAGGCTTCCCTCCTATTGTTCTCGCAACTTACAATGAACACCCGGAGGTATCACAGGTCCTGCTCGGGCACGGTGCCGATATTGATGCAAAAGACGTGGCGGGAAACACGGCCCTAATGGGAGTATGTTTTAAAGGCAACCTTGAGATCGCCCGCCTGTTGATTAACAGTGGTGCTGATGTCAACGCAAGAAATTTTAGCGGGGCCACACCTCTTATTTTCGCCGCTATGTTCAATCAACCGGAGATTATCCACCTTTTGCTGGAAAACAGAGCAGATAAAGCAATGAGGGATGTGAAGGGGAATACCGCATACACCTACGCTCAAAAAGCAGAGAGCCAAAATTTACGGGAGCTGCTTGAGCCGTAAAGGAAGCCTTAAAAAATTCCGAAAGTTTTACTTTTCCCTAGCTTTTTAAGGATATTACCTTAAAATAAATATAATTCATTGGTCGGGCACATCTGTTTCCCTTAAATTAGAAAAAACCAACACCAAAATTATGATAGACAGTAAGATTAAGACTATGGCCCGCACCGGCTTTGTAGCAAAGGGAGTGGTATACGGAATTATTGGCGTTTTGACCTTTAAAGCCGCTATTGATATGGGTGGCCAAAAGGCAGGGCAGTTAAAGGTTCTTGAATTTCTGGAAAAACAAACTTTCGGTAACATCCTGCTTATTTTAATGGCGATAGGTTTAGCCTGTTATGCTGCCTGGAGATTTATACAGGCTATAAAGGATCCAGAGAATATTGGAGATGACAAAAAGGGTGCGGCAAAACGCATCGCATTCTTTTGTAGTGGACTCCTGTATCTGGGCTTTGGAGTTCTTGCGGCCTTAAAAGCATTTGGGTCGGGAAGAGGTAGCTCCGGCTCCTCCGGTTCTGCCCAAAAATCTTCTTTTTTGGCAAGCGAAACAGGACTCTGGATCATTGGGATAGTAGGTGTAGGAATTATTATCGCCGGTATTTTCCAATTTGTAAAGGCCTATAAGAACGATTATTATAAGAAACTTGGTCTTGCCTCCCTCGGCGACAAAAAGAAGAGAGAGAGTGTAAAGAAAACTGCGGAATTTGGTTTGAGTGCCCGGGGAGTGATCCTGGTGATCATTGGATTCTTTGCAGTCAAGGCTGCTGTAAATTCTAATCCTTCAGAAATAAAGACAACACAGGAAGCTTTTGGATTTCTTCAGGACTCGGCTTATGGCCCGTGGTTGATGGGAGTGGTAGCTGCCGGCCTTGTGGCCTATGCGGTTTATATGTTCCTCATGGCGAAGTACAGAAGATTTCACGCTTAAAAATTAGGGGAATTCACCCATAGGTTTTTAAAGCAAACAAACCTTATCTTTACATATACCTTTAATTAAGACATGATCTAATCAAAAGGTAATTTGTAAATTTTTGTTTAAAATTAAGAAGAGAGATTGGGGGATCTCTCTTCTTTATTTATGTACCTGTCTGTTCTTTTTGAAAAATAAAATTCACAGCCATTTTTGCATGAAGATTAGTGCTTTGCAACAAAGGAAGGTCTGTGTCCTCTTCACTTATTAAAAGCGGTAGTTCGGTGCAGCCCATTATCACTGCCTGGGCACCTTTTTCTTTTAGCAACTGGATATGGTCCAGAAAGAAAGACTTGGCAGATTCAGTAAATTTTCCGCGGGTGAGTTCCGCAGCAATATAATGGTGGATCTCATCCATAAAATCCTCTTCAGGAATTATAGTTTCAATCCCGAACTTCTCCTTAAGCCGCTTATGAAGGAAATCTCCTTTCATCGTAGCCCGTGTGCCCAATAATCCCAATTTTTTATAACCTTTACGAGTAGCTTCCATACCTATAGCATCGGCAATATGTAAAATGGGTATGGATATTTTATCGTGCACGTATTCGTACACCAGGTGTGGGGTATTGGCACAGATAACTATAGCCCGGGCGCCGGCAATTTCAAGCTTGCGCGCTATGTGCAAATAAGTGGTCTTTATTTTATCAATATCATTCTCCCGCATAAGTTCTACATTAAGACTGTAAAGTATGAGAGGAGGGTTTGCTTGAGTTCCTGTCCTTTTCCCGGCCATCTCATTGATAAGCCGGTAATAAACAATGGACGAATGCCAGGAAGTGCCGCCAATTAATCCGAGAGTACGCATGGGTGGTAAAGTTTGTATAAAGGTACTTATAACACTTGGCCGCTGGGCTGATCAAAGTCATTAAAACGAAAAAAAGCACCCCGAAGGATGCTTTATTTTTTAAATTTTTATCCCTTAATGTACAGCAATAGTGTCTGGATTATTATCCCTGTCTCCCGATACTGTTCCCCCGGAAGAAACGTTACCCAATAAAAGTATACCGGCTACGTGTGGTGACGCCATTGAAGTTCCACTAATAGTATTGTATCCGCCGCCTTTCCAAGTTGAGTTAATTGATACTCCTGGTGCTGCGTAATCTACAGGTGGATTTCCATAGTTAGAGAAAGATGCAAACCTATCTGAAGAATCATGTGCAGAAACTGTATAGATATTTGTTCCATTCACTCTGGCTGGTGAGGAATTATTAGCATCTGCACTTTCATTACCCGCTGCAAGAGCGAATTTAACTTTTGAAGATGCGGCTAATACTGCATCGTCGAGTGCTTTGGAAGTTGGTCCTCCTAAACTCATATTGGCAACATCTCCTGTTTGACCGTATTGAGCAACGTGGTTCACCCCGGCAATAACTCCAGAATAAGATCCACTTCCACGGCTGTCAAGCACTTTAACAGGAACAACTGTTGCTCCGGCAGCAACTCCAATGACTCCCACATTATTATCAAGAGCAGCTACAGTACCTGCCACATGTGTTCCATGCCCATTATTGTCATCTGGAGCCCCGGAATCCCTACCAGAAGTAAACGCGTTAAATCCACGGGAAGCATCCACATTAAGATCTTCATGGTCAATGTCGATCCCACTGTCAATGATCCACGCAACATTGCTGCCGGTGTAGGCAACTCCGCCATTCACACGTGTAATTCCATAAGGGGTTGTTTGAGTACCTGTTCCTCCACCGGTGTCGCCACCTCCGTCATCTGGACATGGTTCCCCATTTTTAGTCCCACATGGAGGGGCAAGAGCTACAATCCTGTCTTGCTCTACATAAGCTACATCTTTACTCTTACTCAATTTTAGAGCAGCACTTTTGGACATTTTCAATGTCACGCCCGATAGTGCAGCGCTATAAACATTTACGATCTCGGCACCTTCCACCTCGTTCATGGTTAAGACAGCCTGAGTTTTTTGCTGAACCTGCATACTGTTAAGATGGTGATCGCCACTCATTTTCCCAGCTTCCCTGTATACAACGATATATTGACCGGGAATAATCTCAGAATAGGACTGGGCAGCCTGTGGCTCCTCTGGCATTGGTGAATTCGGTGTTTCGTCCTGGGAACACGACACCATTGCGGTTAGGGCCAAAGCAGCCGCAAAACCTGAGTAGTACTTCTTTAAATTCATAATAAAGATTTTAGGTTATTGTTAAAAGATTTTTCGAATCTATATTATTAAATCTTTAAATGAAACTTTTTAACACCAACCACATCAGCATTTTGGGGAATTTAACAGCAAAAAATCAATGTTATTACACCGGTTTTTAAATGTTAAATTCTTCTTATAACCTTTGCTCCTGCTGCTGTTTTGAAAAAATAAAAAAGGCAGAATCTCCGGGATTCTGCCTTTTTTAACTTTAACATTTATTTGTAGGATTATTCTGTCCTTTCTCCTTCCCACTGAGAAAATCCTCCAAGAAGGTTATAGGTGTTTTTAAATCCCTTTTGATCCATGATAGCACAGGCTTGACCGCTTCTGTTTCCACTACGGCAATAGATATAATAATTTTTACTCTTATCCAGTTTATCAATTTCATCGATGAATTCCTGCCCTTTATAGATATCAATGACCCTTGCGCCGGGTATGTAACCTTCCTCTACTTCCTGTTCAGTTCGAACATCCAGAATAACAGCATCATCATCTTCTGCAATTTTTTCTCTCCACTCTTCCTGATTTATTTCTTTCATAATTTCATGTTTAAATTTATCCTCACAAATATAAGAATCACCTGCTCTTTTAGAGCTCCTTTCCAACTTCAGATTGTTTATGCCTAAGAAATTTTTCCATAAAATATTTTTTTAGAAATATTTCCCATCTATATTTGCTATTCTAATGAAACTGATAAACAAAAATAACTGGTGGTGGAAGTCCTTACGTGAATCGTCGTGAGCAACACCTCCTGTAATCATATACAAAGGCTTGTCAATCACGACAAGCCTTTTTTTATGTCCGCATTTCAGTAAAAACAGAAGAAAAAACATGTACAAACTCAATACTACCTATAAAAAACTCCTGGCCGATACCTTTACCCCTGTAAGCGTTTATCTAAGGCTTCGGGATATTTTTCCCAACAGCCTGTTGCTGGAAAGTAGTGACTATCACGGGAACGAAAACAGCTTCTCCTACATTTGCTGCAATCCTATCGCAGGAGTAAAGGTTGAAAAAGGGCATTTTATCGAATTCTTTCCAGATGGCACTTCCAGGGAAACTAAAATTTCATCGAAATTTGATGTTCCTGCCGGTATTCATGATTTCTCTAAAAAGTTCAAAACCACCGGTCCCGACTTTAATTTTATTAATGAAGGTCTTTTTGGTTATATCGCTTACGACGGTGTGCAGTATTTTGAGAAGCTCAACCTTTCAAAGAAAAAGGAAGACCTGGAAATCCCGGAGATCAACTATTCCATCTATCAGAATATAATAGCCATTAACCATTTCAACAATGAAGCCTACATATTCGACCACAGCTTTAATTCAAAGAGCAATCTTGAACAAATAGAGCAACTTCTCAAAGTCAAAAATTTCGCTTCCTATGCTTTTTCTGCGGAAGGAGAACCGGCTTCAAATGAAACCGATGAAGGTTACCGCCAGATGGTTTTAAAGGCTAAAGAACATTGCCACCGCGGCGACGTTTTTCAACTGGTCCTCTCCCGAAGGTTTTCACAAGCATTTAAAGGTGACGAATTCAATGTCTATCGTGCCCTGCGAAATGTGAATCCTTCCCCCTATCTCTTCTATTTTGACTACGGAAGCTTTAAGATCTTTGGAAGTTCACCTGAAGCCCAGCTGGTGGTCAAAGAAGGCAAAGCCGAGATACATCCCATTGCCGGAACCTTCAAACGCACCGGAAATGATGAACAGGATGCTGCAAGTGCAAAAGTTCTGGCGGCCGACGAAAAGGAAAATGCCGAACATGTGATGCTCGTCGACCTGGCCCGCAATGATCTAAGCCGTAGCAGTAAAGAGGTGAAAGTTGAAAATTATAAGGAGATCCAGTATTTCTCTCACGTAATCCACCTGGTGAGTAAAGTGACAGGTATTAAAAACAGGGATGTGAGCACCATGCAAATGGTAGCCGATACCTTTCCCGCAGGAACACTAAGCGGAGCCCCAAAACATAAGGCCATGCAGCTCATAGAAAAATACGAAAATGTCAATCGCGATTTTTATGGTGGTGCCATAGGGTTCATGGACTTCAATGGGAATTTTAACCACGCCATCATCATCAGGTCTTTTTTAAGTAAGAACCACCGACTCTATTACCAGGCCGGCGCCGGAGTAGTTTCGGGATCAACGCCCGAAGGGGAATTACAGGAAGTCTACAATAAGATAGGAGCTCTTAAAAAAGCACTGGAACTGGCTGAAGAGATATAACACCCCGCCCAGCGGGCACCCCTTCTTAGGAAGGAGGAGAAAAAGAAAATAAAAATGGAAAATAAAGAATATAAGACCGGTAATTCCCTAACCTCTACAGAGAACCAAGGAGGAGCTAAATTCTCTGTGCTTGTAATCGACAATTACGATTCTTTCGTGTACAACCTGGTACATTATCTGGAGGAACTGGATTGTGTAGTAACTGTACGCCGCAATGATGAAGTGAATCTTGAGGATATTGAAAAATATGACAAGATCCTGCTTTCCCCCGGCCCTGGAATTCCCGATGAAGCAGGCCTTCTCAAAGAAATAATCTCTACCTACGCCTCCAAAAAGAGCATTTTTGGTGTGTGTTTGGGTCAGCAGGCTATAGGAGAAGTCTTTGGCGGAAAAATTATCAATCTCAAGGAAGTTCATCATGGTGTGGCATCCAAAATAAAATTATGCGTAGAAGACGAACCTCTTTTTGATCAATTAGAAAATGAGCTGGAAGTAGGGCGTTATCATTCATGGGTAGTTGACAAGGCTTTGCCAGACTGTTTGGAGGCCACTTCTTATGATGAGAATGGAGAAGTAATGTCTCTGCGTCACAGAGATTTCGATGTGCGGGGAGTGCAATTTCATCCTGAATCGGTTTTAACGCCACAGGGAAAAAAGATGATTGCCAACTGGATCAATAGTCCGGTAAGGAAGAGCAAAGAAGAATCAAACAATCGGGAAGCCGAAACAATTTAGCAGGATGAAAGACATTTTAAACAGGTTGATCAATCATGAAACTATTTCAAAGGAAGAGGCCAGAAAAGTTTTGGTAAACATCTCTACCGGCGAATACAATGACAGTCAAATTGCCGCCTTTCTTACGGTTTATATGATGCGCAGCATTACTCTTGAAGAACTGGAAGGTTTTAGAGACGCACTTTTGGAAATGTGCCTTTCCACAGATCTTTCTCAATATGACCCCATTGATCTTTGTGGTACCGGTGGCGATGGGAAGGACACCTTTAATATTTCCACACTTGCCTCTTTTGTGACAGCAGGCGCAGGAGTAAAAGTAGCCAAGCATGGTAACTACGGAGTTTCTTCAAGCTGCGGAAGTTCAAATGTTATGGAGCACTTTGGAATAAAATTCAGTAATGAGCAGAATTTCCTAAAACGAAGTATGGATGAGGCGGGAATTTGTTTCTTACATGCCGCTTTATTTCACCCGGCCATGAAGAACGTAGCACCCATAAGGAAGAACCTGGGCGTAAAAACATTCTTTAATATGCTGGGACCTATGGTGAATCCGGCTTTCCCGAAGAAACAGGTAGTGGGGGTTTACAGCCTGGAGCTCGCGAGAATGTATGCTTATCTTTACCAGAAAACAGATAAGAATTTCACCATTTTACACGCCCTTGATGGCTACGATGAGATCTCCCTTACCGGAAATACAAAAATGATCACCAATAATACCGAAGCTATGTTAAGGCCAGCCGACCTAAACCTTACCGCCGTCCACGCAATCGAAATTTCAGGAGGAGACAGTGTATCCTCGGCGGCAGAGATCTTTATGAATGTACTTAGCAATAAAGGTACGGCAGCACAGGAAAATGTGGTTTGTGCCAATGCGGCAGTGGCAATAAACACCGCAAAAAATACAGGGCTGGAAAATGCATTTTTGGAAGCAAAGGAAAGCCTGCGTTCAGGCCGTGCTTTAAATGCGCTTAAAAAACTACAGCAATTAAATTAGTTAGAAAAAAATGAACATACTGGATAAAATAGCAGCAAGAAAAAGAGAAGAAGTAGCCATTCTTAAAGAAGAAGTGCCTGCTGAATCCCTGCAACTCCTGCCCCACTTTCATCGCAAATGTTATTCGTTAAAAGAAAACCTGAAGAATTCCTCCACAGGGATCATTGCAGAATTTAAGCGCCGCTCCCCTTCTCATCCCGAGATAAACCTGGAAGCCGATGCTGCCACTGTAACGGCAGGATATGAAGCTGCGGGTGCATCGGGAATTTCGGTGCTAACAGATGAGGAATTCTTTGGCGGCAGCCTGGATGATCTTGCAATTGCAAGAGAAACAGTCAAGCTTCCATTGCTTCGAAAGGATTTTATGATCGACGAATATCAAATCGTTGAAGCCAAAGCCATGGGTGCAGATGTGATCCTGTTGATCGCAGCTATTCTAAAGCCCGAAGAGATTAAAAATCTTTCAAAAAAGGCAAAAGATCTGGGCCTTGAGGTGCTGTTGGAAGTGCATAATGAAGAGGAGCTGGAAAATGCCATTTTTGACACCGTAGATATGATTGGTGTAAATAACCGGAACCTCAAAACTTTTGAGGTAGATCTTGGCATTAGTAAAGACCTGGCACAAAAGATCCCTAACCAGTTTGTGAAAATCTCCGAAAGCGGTATTAGCGACACTGCACCAATTATTGAGCTCCAAAAAAGCGGTTTCAAGGGCTTCCTTATTGGTGGGAATTTTATGAAAACCGAAGATCCCGGAAAAAGCGCTTCAGAATTCATTAAGAAATTAAAAAACAAAGCCTGATGAACCTGAAACTGAAGATCTGCGGAATGCGGGAGCCCGAGAATATGAGCAGGATCGAGGCTTTACATCCCGATTACCTGGGACTTATTTTCTTTGCCGGTTCTTCGCGGAATGTTTCCGAAGAAATTCTTCAGGTGGGAGAAAAGATCAAAAGAACGGGAGTTTTTGTAAATGCTTCAAAGGAAGAAATCCTGGAGAAGGTTGAAAAATATAAGCTTTCGGCACTTCAGCTTCATGGAGAGGAAAGTCCGGCATTTTGCAAGGAGCTTACAACAACGCTTTCAGAAGGAATAGAGTTGATCAAGGTCTTCAGTATTAAAGAAGAATTTGATTTTGACCGGCTGCGCCCGTACGAAGGTATCGTAGATTACTTCCTGTTTGACACCAAGGGAGAAAACAAGGGTGGCAATGGCATTATGTTTAACTGGGAAGTATTAAAAGATTATCCTTCCACTACTCCTTTTTTCCTGAGTGGTGGGATTGGTCCCGGGGATGAGCCTGCGATCAAAGAACTTTACCGTAGCTTTCAAAAAAGGGAAAAAGAAAGTTTGTTCTACGGGATAGATGTAAACAGCAAATTTGAGACTGCCCCGGCAGTAAAAGACGCCGAAGCCCTGAAGATCTTCAGACAACGGCTATATAATTGAACATTATGAGTTATCAAGTAAACGAAAAAGGATATTACGGGGATTTTGGCGGTGCCTTTATTCCTGAAATGTTATACCCAAACGTGGAGGAATTACGCTCCCAATATTTAGAGATCATGCAGGAGGAGGATTTCCAAAAGGAGTTCCGCCAGCTGCTCAAGGATTATGTAGGGAGACCAACTCCACTTTATTTTGCTGAAAGATTCAGTCAAAAATATGGGACAAAGATCTATCTAAAACGTGAAGATCTTTGCCATACGGGGGCGCATAAGGTGAATAATACCGTTGGGCAGATCCTCATGGCAAAACGCTTGGGCAAGAACCGCATCATCGCCGAAACCGGCGCAGGACAGCATGGCGTCGCTACTGCAACTGTTTGCGCCCTTATGGGGATTGAATGTATTGTTTATATGGGGGAGGTTGATATTAAAAGGCAGGCGCCTAATGTTGCGCGAATGAAAATGCTTGGGGCCACTGTAGTCCCGGCAATTTCGGGAAGTAAAACTTTGAAGGACGCCACCAATGAAGCAATCCGCGACTGGATCAACAATCCGCTGGATACGCATTATATTATTGGCTCTGTTGTAGGGCCTCATCCTTATCCCGATATGGTAGCCCGCTTCCAGAGTGTGATTTCTGAAGAGGTAAAAATCCAGCTTAAGGAAAAAGAAGGTCGTGAGGCACCAGATCATGTCGTGGCCTGCGTAGGTGGAGGCAGTAATGCCGCCGGGATCTACTATCACTACCTTGATAACGAAAAGGTAAATATCATTGCTGTGGAAGCTGCCGGAGAGGGCATCCTTACCGGAAAAAGCGCTGCCACCTCTGCTCTAGGCCGGGAAGGCATTATTCACGGTAGCAAAACCCTGCTTATGCAAACCGATGACGGACAGATCACCGAACCTTATTCAATTTCTGCCGGCCTTGATTATCCCGGAGTGGGGCCAATGCACGCGAACCTGTTTAGGACAGGACGTGGAGAATTCATCTCTATCACCGATGAGGATGCCATGGCAGCCGGATTGCAACTCTGCAAACTGGAGGGGATCATTCCCGCCATAGAAACTGCCCATGCACTTGCTATTTTTGACAAGCGGAAATTTGAGAAAGATGAAGTTGTGGTAGTTAACCTGTCGGGGCGTGGAGACAAAGACCTCAACACCTATATCGAACATTTTAATTTGTAAATAAAACAGGCCTCACAGGTTTTGAAAACATCGTCATCCTGAGCTTGTTTTGAGAGCATTAAGAAGCTGAAATAAATTGAAAGTACCGTCATCCTGAACTTGTTTCAGGATCTAATGGAAGCTGAAATAAATTCAGCTTGACGCAAGAAAAATAAAATTAAATCTTACAGGTTTTTAAAACCTGTGAGGTTCAAAAAAAGAACATGAACAGAATCAAACAAAAACTACAGGAAAAGCCTTCAAAAAAGCTGCTTTCCATATACTTTACAGCCGGATATCCCGAACCTGACGATACTACTACAATTTTACAGGAGCTGCAAAAAAGCGGGGTGGACATGGTGGAGATAGGGCTGCCATTTAGCGATCCCCTTGCCGATGGACCGGTGATCCAAAAAAGTTCTGAAGCCGCTTTAAAGAACGGCATGACCACCAACAAACTTTTTTCTCAACTGGAAAGCATCAGGGAAAGCATCGACATTCCTTTGTTGATCATGGGGTATTTTAATCCCATTCTTCAATACGGGGTAGAGAAATTCTGCCGCAAGTGCAGCGAAATAGGTATTGACGGGCTTATAATCCCCGATCTTCCCCTGGAAGAATACGAACTGCAGTACAAAGAGATTTTTAAGCAGTACGATCTACTTCCGGTGTTCCTTGTTACCCCACAAACTTCAGAAGAAAGAATTAGGGAGATTGACAGAGCTTCCGAAGGATTTATCTATATGGTAAGTACCGCGGCAGTTACGGGAGGAACAGGAGGTTTTGGCGAAGCACAAAAAGAATATTTTGACAGGGTGTCAAAAATGGGTTTACAGAACCCTCTAATTGTTGGTTTTGGAATAAAGGACAGTACGAGTTTTGAGCAGGCTACGGCAGTGACCAACGGCGCAATTATTGGCAGTGCCTTTATAAAACAACTTACTGACAGCGGCACCTCCGGGATTTCGGATTTTATCAATTCCATAAGATAACCAACCCTCTTATTAACAAGTATTTAATAGAGACAGGGTATGAACTTTCGTATCTTGAAGTGAATTCAAAAAACGAAATTATGGGACGTATAGAAGATAAACACGATAAAAGGAAAAGAAGCAGTGATAATGATCCTCTTAGTGGAGAATTAGGAAACCGCGATAGAGAAACGAACAAATTTGATCTGGAAAAAGACAATATCAAAGACCAGCAGAACAAAAAGTAATGGAAAAGGAGAAAAAAAAGAACAAAGGAGGTAAAACTCCCCTCCCTACTTTTGGAAAACTGCGACCTAAAAGAGGAAAGTTTACTACTAAACCTCAGCAAATAAAAAATCCGCTGGAAAAAGAATCCGTCTAGTCTTCAAAAAACTGACGGTACTGCAAGACTCTGAAATCAATTGTATTGAATTCAGGGTTTTGTTTTTTCAAATGTTTATACAATTCCATACTTCCTATAGCCCTGTTTGCCGATCCTGACGGGGCCGTGAGGGAAACGGTATTGATCAAGCGTCCATCTAGCAGGAACTGGTGTACCCGCGGCACATCATTAGAAATGACTTTAATCTTAATATCCTGCTCCTTTAGTAATTTCCTGAAGAAGAATTCCGGCCCGTTCTTACTGTTGCCACCCGTAAAAAGAAGGGTGTCTATCTTTGCATTTTCCCGCAGTATCCCAAGAAGATCACGTAATTCAACGTGAAGCATCCCCAAATCTGAAGCATCCACTTTTTCCCTCCTGCAGCTTTCCACAGTGTCACAAATCCCTATGCCTTTACCCGCCAGGAATTCTTTGCGCTGCTTCACGGCTTCGGGAGTATTTTCAAATTTAAGATCGAGATCAAAGATCCTGTCGATGATCTGCCATAACATTCCGTCCCTGCTGCCATAACAGAAATCCACGTCGCCTTCTTTTAGTTCCCTTGTAGTAAATCGCGGCGGCGGCAAAGTGCCCACAATAAGTTTTGTGGCATTTTCAGGAATAAAAGGTTTGTAAGGATGTTTATGATGAAAAAGGTTCAAAGTTTAAGGTTTAAGGTTTTAGATCTTTTTGTTGTCGGGCCAGTTGCAAATAAAATTAATCGGCACGGATTGCAAATCCGCGCCATCTGGTTCTGGCTTTTGGCTGTGTTCTCGGTATAATTTTAATTAACTACCGCTTCTCAAAATAAACTTGATCTTACAGCCAATAGTTCTCAATATTCATATGTCCAATCTCTTATCTCATATCTCAATACCCGATACTATTTAAGCACAACAACCAGGTCATCTGCGTAGACCATATCTCCTTCTTTAAGGATGATCTTATCAACTTCTCCCGAAGCATTGGCGGTGATAGTAGTTTCCATTTTCATGGCTTCGATCACAAACAACGGCTGATTTTTCTCCACTTTTTGCCCCGGCTCCACCTGTATATTAGACAGAGCTCCCTGTAGAGGGGCGCCTACCTGCTTCTTGTCATTCTTGTCTACTTTTTGATGTACCACTTTCTCTACCTTGACCGACTGGTCTTTCACCTCAACAGCGCGGGTTTGTCCGTTTACTTTGAAGAAAACCTTTGCCATTCCGTCCTCATCTGTCTCTCCTATTGAAAGGAATTCGATCAACAAGGTCTTACCGCGGTCAAGATCTACAATGATCTCTTCTCCAGGTTCCATTCCATAGAAAAAGCTCTTTGTTGGTACATTCATTACACCTCCAAATTCCATATGGTGGTTGTAGAAATCTGTAAATACTTTGGGATATAATTTATAGGAAAGGAAATCTGTGATCTCAACATTCCTGCCCATTCCTTCTCCAAAAGTTTTTTCAAATTCGGCAAATTCCTTTTCAAAATCAATGGGTTCTAGATGTGCGTTAGGCCTTTCTTTGTATGGCTTCTCATCTTTAAGAACGATCTTTTGAATTTTCTCCGGGAACCCGCCATGAGGCTGCCCGAGGTCACCTCTAAAGAAACTTTTTACCGATTGAGGGAAGGAGATTTCATCCCCTTTCTCCAGGACATCTTCTATACTCAGATTATTGCTCACCAGGTACTGCGCCATATCTCCCACTACTTTTGAGCTGGGCGTAACTTTTATGATGTCCCCGAAAAGGTCATTGACCTTGCTATACATTTCGGTGATCTCATGGAAACGATCTGCAAGACCTAGACTTTCTGCCTGGGGTTTTAGATTGGAATATTGACCGCCTGGAATCTCGTGTTTATAAACCTCCCCCGATCCAGCTTTAAGTCCGGATTCAAAGGGGTAGTAATAGCTTCTTACTGCTTCCCAGTATTGTGAATATTCGTTTAATTTATCTGTATTAAAAGCTCTGCCGCGGTCATGGAACCTAAGCATTTCAACTATGGAATTAAAGTTTGGTTGAGAAGTAAGCCCGGAGAGTCCCCCAAGCGCCACATCCACTACATCGACCCCGGCCTCTATGGCCTTAAGATAAGTAGCCGCCTGTATTGAGGAGGTATCATGTGTATGCAAATGGATTGGAACATTAATTCTGGATTTTAGTGCAGATATCAACTCATACGCCGCATCGGGCTTCAGGATTCCCGCCATGTCTTTAATTCCTATGATGTGAGCTCCCGCATTCTCTATATCTTTACCAAGCTGGACATAATAGTCAAGATTGTATTTTGATTCCTTCGGGTTCATAAGATCCCCCGTGTAGCAAATAGTTCCTTCGGCAAGACCATTGGTTCTCTTTCGCACGTGGTCAATACAGGGTGCTATGGATTCCATCCAGTTAAGGCTGTCAAAAATCCTGAAAACATCTATCCCGTTCTCCCAGGACTGCTCTACAAATTTTTCTATAAGGTTATCGGGGTAAGCAGTATAGCCCACGCCGTTAGAACCGCGAAGCAGCATTTGCATAAGAATATTGGGCATAGCCGCTCTAAGGATCCTCAACCTTTCCCACGGATCCTCTTTAAGGAACCGCATACACACATCGAAAGTCGCACCTCCCCAAATTTCCATACTGAATACTTCCGGATGGTTTCGTGCAAAACCTTCGGCTACTTTTTCCATATCGTATGTACGCATACGGGTCGCCAGCAAACTTTGGTGTGCATCGCGCATAGTAGTATCGGTAAAATGCACCTTGCCTTCATGTAAAAGCCAGCGGGAAAATTTTTCGGGTCCGTATTCGGTTAACAGATCTTTGGTACCTTTTGGGTAGCCATTATCATCTTTAAAAGAAGGCACCACAGGGGTAATAAATTTCTTTTTTTCGCGGTTTTTGACATCGTCATTCCCATTGATGATCACATCTCCCAGGAACTTTACCATTTTAGTGGCTCTGTTTCTGGTTTTTTTGATCTGGAAAAGTTCGGGATGTTCTTTTATAAAGTTCACCGTCACATCGCCCTCCCGGAATGTCTTATGCGACAGGATATTGTCAAGAAATCCAATATTTGTCATCACACCCCGAATCCTGAATTCGGCCAGAGCCCGTCGCATTTTTCGGCAGGCACCGTCAAGGGTACGGCTGCTTGCAGATACTTTTACAAGCATGGAATCAAAGAAGGGAGAAACTTTTACTCCCTGGTAAATACTACCGGCATCCAGTCTTATTCCAAAACCCGAGGCACTTCTATAGGTTGTGATGGTACCATAGTCTGGTTTGAAATCGTTGGTAGGATCTTCTGTAGTGATACGGCACTGCAGGGCGAATCCATTCTTTTGAATAGATTCCTGGCTTTCGATCTTGATCTGTTTATCACTGAGTTTATATCCCCCGGCGATAAAAATCTGTGCTTTTACGAGATCGATATTGGTGATGATCTCTGTAACTGTGTGTTCCACCTGGATTCGCGGATTCACCTCAATAAAGAAGATCTCTCCACTCCTGTCCACAAGGAATTCGACAGTTCCAATATTATTGTAATCTACGGTCTTACAAAGTTTAACTGCATAATCGTAAAGGTTTTGTTTTACTTTTTCATCCAGTCCCATGGACGGGGCAAATTCGATCACTTTTTGATACCTGCGCTGGACCGAGCAATCGCGTTCGAAAAGGTGCACCAGGTTTCCATGATGATCACCTACGATCTGAATCTCAATATGTTTAGGATCTTCCACAAATTTCTCGAGAAAAACCGTGTCATCTCCAAAAGCATTTTTAGCTTCCCTTCGGGATTCATTAAAGCCGTTTTTAAGGTCTTCCTCGCTCCTAATCACCCTCATTCCACGGCCACCTCCACCTGAAGCAGCCTTCAGCATCACCGGATACCCAATTTTATCGGCTTCTTCCAGGGCTATTTCAACGGTTGTAAGATCTTTTTCGTTGCTTCGTATAACCGGAATATCATTCTTCACAGCAACTTCCTTGGCCTTTACTTTATCCCCCAATGATCTGAGAACAGAGACTTTTGGACCAATGAAAATGATATCGTTTTCCTCACATTGTTTGGCGAATTCGGCGTTTTCAGAAAGAAATCCGTAACCCGGGTGAATGGCATCCACACCATTTTTCTTTGCCACTTTAATGATGGCCTGTATATCTAAGTAAGGTTTAAGAGGATCTTTATCTGCCCCTATCTGGTAAGATTCATCGGCCTTGTATCTGTGGAGGGAGTATCGATCTTCGAAGGTGTAAATTCCTACCGTTCTTAACCCGATCTCGGTACATGCTCTAA
Organism: Salinimicrobium sp. TH3; assembly: GCF_026676115.1. GTDB lineage: Bacteria > Bacteroidota > Bacteroidia > Flavobacteriales > Flavobacteriaceae > Salinimicrobium. Next base: position 127,578 of record NZ_JAPONB010000008.1, read on the forward strand.
AAATTCTTATTGCAATTTCTCCCCTGTTTGCTACTAAAACCTTTTTAATTTTCATTTTATGAAGTTGCTTTTTTATTATTAAAGTATTGCTGCTGAAGATCCTTGAAAAATGTCATTTTAGGGACCTTATGTTGGTTCAGAAATTAAAAAGAAAAAAGCGGTGAGACACCGCTTTTTTAAATACTTTAACAATAAACTGCTGCTGAAGCTACCTTGTAAAAACAGGTTCGTTTTCATTCGAAGTTTCTTCAGCCGAATATCGATATCCATCGAGGTCAAAAGCTTTGATCCCCTCAAGTGTCTGTGCTTCAGATTCGATAATATACCTAGCCATAGCACCACGGGCTTTTTTTGCGAAAAAGCTGATGATCTTTAATTTCCCGTTCTTAAAATCCTTGAATACAGGGGAAATAACCGGCACTTTAAGCTTTGAAGTATCTACAGCTTTAAAGTATTCCTGGCTGGCGAGATTCACAAAAAGTTCATCTTCTTTCAATTCCTTATTCAAAAAATCTGTCACCTTTTCCTGCCATACTTCATAGAGGTTCTTTTTACGGCCCACGTGCAGGGAAGTACCCATTTCAAGGCGGTATGGCTGCATGAGATCCAGCGGCCTTAAAATTCCGTAGTAGCCTGAAAGGATCCGCAAGGAATCCTGCATAAAATCCAACTTTTCAGAAGGAATTTTATAGGCATCAAGGCCGGTATAAACATCCCCGGCGAAAGCATAAACTGCGGGGCGGGAATTTTGTTTGGTATGTTCTTCAGAAAACTCGTGATAGCGGTTATAATTAAGGTCGGCAAGCTTGTCGCTAATACCCATAAGATCGGCTATTTCCTTTTTGGACATTCTCGCCAGTTTTCGGTTAATGGAAGCTGTGGTTTCAAGAAATGACGGCTGGGTTCCTCTGGTAGTTGGTAATTTGGATTCGTAATCCAGAGTTTTGGCGGGGGATACAACTATTTTCATGGAATTATCTTAGAAGGTTTTCTATTACCTCTCAAAAATATCAAATCCCGACAAGATTTCCTGCCGTGCCGGGATTGTTTTTTACTATTGATAGGCTTATCAAAAATGTCTATTCATCAATGAATTCCTTTTGATTTTTCGCGTAGTTCCTCCACCGCTCAATGCAATCTTCCATATCCTGCGGGACAGGAGAATCAAAACTAAGCCACTCCCCTGTTTCGGGATGTTTAAAACCAAGCGTTTTGGCATGCAAAGCCTGTCTTGGTAACACTTTAAAACAATTTTCTACAAACTGTTTGTACTTGGTAAATGTTGTGCCCTTAAGGATCTTGTCACCGCCATAGCGTTCATCGTTAAAAAGCGTATGGCCAATATGTTTTAAATGTACCCGTATCTGGTGAGTACGACCTGTTTCGAGTCGGCAGGAAAGGAGTGTGACATACCCGAGTCTTTCCAGAACCTTAAAATGGGTAACTGCCGGTTTTCCCTTGTCTTCATCCTCCCCGAGATACACTGTATTTTGCAACCTGTTCTTCGGGTGACGACCTATATTTCCTTCAATAGTTCCTTCATCCTCTTCTACGTTACCCCAAACCAGGGCTACATATTCGCGCTCGCTGCTCTTGTCAAAGAATTGCTTTGCCAGCTTTGTCATTGCTTTTTCTGTCTTTGCAATAACCAGCAGGCCACTGGTGTCTTTATCGATCCTGTGAACAAGCCCTGGACGTTCATCGCTATTTTGCGGCAGGTTATCAAAATGATATACGAGTGCATTGATAAGAGTACCGCTATAATTCCCGTGACCGGGATGTACTACCATCCCCGGAGGTTTATTTACCACAAGCAGGGAATCATCTTCATAGATGATATCCAAAGGAATATCTTCGGGGGTAAGAAGGAATTCGTATGGTGGATGTTCGAACAACACCTGCACCACATCTCCCGGCTTTACCTTGTAATTTGACTTGACCGAAATCTCATTGACGTGAATATTGCCTTCTTTGGCTGCAGTCTGTATCTTGTTTCGGGTAGCTTTCTCGATGTAGTTCATCAAAAATTTATCTACCCTTAAAGGCTGTTGTCCCTTATCGGCTACAAACCGGTGGTGTTCATACAGCTCATCATCATTATCTTCCGGCTCCGGTTTATTGTTTTCAGAAATCATATTCTTCTTCTTCCAGGTCATTTATAATTTGATCTTCGGCAATGGAATCCTCTTCATCTTCCATTCCATATCTTTTTGAACCATCTGCCAGTACGAGATCAATTTTGGAGGTCTTCATAAGTTTCATCCCCGGCTCCAGAAGTTGCCCCCTGTGACGCATTTCCAGCACTACATCTTTAGCCACATCGGGCTTATAAGAAATGGTCCCTATTTCAAATCCAAGGGAACGCAAAGTTGGCTCCACCTGTCTTCGGGTTCTGCGGATTAGATTTTCAGGAATTTCAACTTTTGTAAAGCCAGAGGGATTCAGCGTCAAATAGATCTTTCTGTTTTCCTTTACCTCTTTCCCCGGAAGCGGCACCTGGTCGATCACCGAATAGGGCGGAAAATCGGGATTATAATTAGCCGAATCCAGGATCTCCCTGCGCAATTCAAGTTCTGCAAGGCGCTCATCGACCTTGTCCAGGGACAAACGCTCAAGATTAGGCACTGTAATTCTTTGATCCTGCCTGGTAGAATAATCTAACCACTGCAGCATGATAAACGCGATCAAAACAACCGCTAATACTGCCAAAACCAACTGTATTAAAAAGGTTTTGCTAAATAAAAATTTGAAAAAACTCATAGTTTAAAATAAAAAACAAAGATATAAAAACAGGTGGGTTTGCAGACATTCATTTATAGTCGCTATTTTTGTTAACGCAAATAATCGGGCCATATTGAATTATGAAGAAAAATGTAGCCATAGCCATGGGCGGCTTCTCAAGCGAATACCGCATTTCTATTAACAGCGGTAATGTAGTATATAAAAACCTTGATCGCAGTAAATACAATCCCTACCGGGTACACATCCTGCAAAAAGAGTGGTTTGTCATTGGAGAAAATGATATGCCCTACCCTATTAACCGAAGTAATTTCACCGTCACAATAGATGGAAAACTTATAACTTTCGACTGTGTGTTTAACACCATTCACGGTACTCCCGGGGAGAATGGCCTCCTGCAGGCCTATCTCGAATTACTTGATATCCCGCAAACCTCCTGTGATTTTTACCAGTCGGCACTAACTTTTAATAAGAGAGATCTCATTAGCGTGCTTAAACCCTTTGGAATACAAACCGCAGAAAATTTCTTTGTCGATAAAGGAGATGAAGTGGATCCCGACGAGATCATTGCCAAGGTAGGACTTCCCTGTTTTGTCAAGGCCAATAAGGCCGGCAGCAGCTTTGGGATCACAAAAGTAAAAACAGGCGAAGAAATTATTCCTGCCACCAAATTCGCCTTTAAAGAGGATGATGAGATCATCATTGAATCTTTCCTCGATGGAACCGAAGTCTCTGTTGGTGTAATCACACACAACGGGGAAATTTTTGCACTGCCGGTCACCGAAATTGTTTCTGAAAACGAGTTTTTTGACTACGAAGCAAAATACCTCGGAAAGTCACAGGAGATCACCCCGGCAAGAATTTCTGACGAGCAGACCAAAAAGGTACAGGAAATTGCCAAACTTATTTATCGAAAACTGAAGATGAAAGGCTTTTCCCGCTCTGAATTCATTTTTCACAACAATGAGCCACATTTTATTGAGATGAATACTAACCCGGGGCTTAGCGAGGCAAGTATTTTACCACAGCAGGCGCGGGCAGCCGGCATTTCACTGGAAGAACTCTTTGGCAGTGCGATAGAAACCGCCTTAAAATACTAGGTCCTCAAAAATGTCTATTTTAGGATAAATTTTTTTCAATGAAAACAGCTGTATTTCCGGGTTCTTTTGATCCCGTTACCCTGGGACATGTAGATATCATCAACCGCGGTCTTCCGCTTTTCGATGAGATCATTCTCGCAATAGGAATAAATTCAGATAAGAAATACATGTTTTCCCTTGAAGACCGGGTGCGTTTTTTGAAAGAAACCTATAAAGATGAGCCAAAGATCAAGGTAATGACTTATAAAGGCATGACTGTGGATTTCTGTAAGTCGCAAAATGCCGGTTTCATCCTGCGCGGACTTAGAAACGCAATAGACCTGGAATTTGAAAAGACCATTGGGCAAACCAATAATAAATTAAGCGGAGTAGAAACTGTTTTCTTTATTACTTCCTCCGGAAAAAGCCACATTTCCTCTACAGTTGTTCGGGATGTGATACGCAACGGCGGAGATTACCACTTCATGGTGCCCGATGTGGTTAGGAAATAGCCGGTAGTTGATTGGGGATTGGTTAATTGGGGATTGGTGAACTGGAAAATATTGCTCCGTAGATAATTGGGCTAAAGCCCCTTTTCCAAATTATTCTTTATCCTCCGCCTGAAGTCGGAGGCAATTCATAGATCATTTCATACTTCCCCTCCTCCGGAGGGGTGCCGCCGACAGGCGGGGTGGGAAAACCCTGAATTATAAATACCTAAAAAATCATTCTCAGGTATTCGGTTGGGCTAAAGCCCCTTTTTCCAAATTATTTCTTTATCCTCCGCCTGAAGTCGAAGGCAATTCATAGATCATTTCATACTTCCCCTCTCACGGAAGGGTGCCGACAGGCGGGGTGGGCAAACCCTGAATTTAAAATCATTAATCTATCTTCTAGTTCCTAGTCTCTAGTCTCTAGTCTCTTAAAACTTATAGCCAACCCCCAATCCTGCATGAAAATTCTGAGGCATTCCGGGATAAAAGTATCGCGGTGCAGCGCCACCAAAGCCTACGGCATTTGGAATTACCGAGGCAGCATATTCCTCATCAAGTGCATTGTTCACTCCACCAAAAATTTCGATTTCCCAGTCATTCATCACCCCGGACCTAAACATCTCCAGTGGTTTCAAAGAAGCTTTAAAATGCAGAAGATCATAGGAACTTCTATATTCTGTGTTGGCATCGTTAAGAGGCATTTGTCCTTCATACTGGTAGGTAGTGCGCAGGCTTAGACCAAAGGAAGTTATTAGATCTAGCCCCGCATTAACGGTTTCCTGCGGGACTGCAGGAAGATCATTTCCCGAAAAGTCCTCTTCTTCATCTATGAATTCATCAAAGCTGAAAGAATTGTAAGCTGCATTGACAAAAGTACGGGCGCGAAGTGTCGAAAATATTGGGAAGTTATAATTTAGCAGGAGTTCTAACCCGTTATGGTCGGTTTTTCCCGCATTGCGGCCAATATATTGATCTTCGGCCACACGTTCGGCCACTAAGAGATTGTCGACCTGTATTGAAAAAGCTGCAACTTCAGCGTATAAACGGTTATTCAGGAAGTTCCCTTTGAAGCCCGCTTCATAATTGATCCCCGTTTCAGGCTTCAGGTTTGTATTGATCAAACCTTCCGGAGTAAGGGTTTCGGCTACTGTAGGAGTGGAAAATCCATGGCTCACAGTGGCATACAAATTCTTTCCGGGAGAAACTGAATATACAGCACCAAACCTTGGCGAAAGCACATCCTCAAAAGTATAATCACCCGATTGGTCTACTTCATCTTCCTCGTATAAATCGCTTAGTTCGTAGGAGGTGGAATTCAAATTCAATCCTACCTCCAGCTTTAACCGGGAAGTGACTTGCAAATTCCATTGAAAAAAGAAGTTATAATAGATCCTGTCCTGCTCATTATGGCTCAAATTAATTCCGGGGACACTTCCTGCATTCTCAAATTGCTCATAAAGATTCTCATAAGTGGCAATGTCATACCACTCATTGTAAAGTTCCATCCCAAAACTCACACGGGAAGGCGCATTTAGAAAATCCCCCTCGAGATTGAATTTTGTCCTGGCTCCCAAAGCCGTTTGCTCTTCATTGAGAATATCAAATGGTCTTGGCTCATAAGCATCTCTAAAAGTGCCATAAATACTGGTAGTATTGTAAAAAGTTTCACTAAAGTTGTACTTGTAGGACAGTCCCAGCAAACCTTTGTCATAAGATTCATAACCTCTTGCCGCGCCCCATGTAAAAGCTGCCGAAGAAGGGTCTGCGAGCAAGGTTTCCCGGTTTAAAGAACTTGGTATAAAAGCTTTAAGCCGAACAAAATGCCCCAGTACCGATAACTGCCCGTTTTCTCCCGAGGTGACCTGCCCAAACATGGTAAAAGAATCACGGTCATAAGCCGAATTATCCCGCCAGCCATCGGTTTCGACATGGTTATATGTTGCCACTAAATTTGAAGATTCAGAGGCATGGGAGGCCTGCATAGTTCCACGTATTAAGTTATAGCTGCCATAAGTTCCTTTTACCTTTGCACTGGTTCCCTGCTTCTCTGCCCGGGCAGGGAAAAGAGTGATAACTCCACCAAGACCGGCCCCATAAACACTGGAGGTAGGTCCTTTTATGATCTCGACACGTTCTACAACCGCGGGATCCAGGTCATCAAGCGTGGTTTCACCTTCGGCGCTGGTAATTGGGATCTCCATAAAATAAGCCTTTACCCTGTTGGTGCTATATTGAGACCGTGCACCAACTCCGCGAATACTCATTTTATTCGTATTTAGGGCACCTTGATGCACATTCACTCCCGGTACAGTACTAAAGTTCTGCATTATGTTGGTCTCATCAAACCTTTGCAGCTCTTCCCCACTCAACACAGACACAGCCGATGGAGTTTGAAGAAGCTCCTGCGGAATTATGGTACTGCGAAGCACAACTTCGGAAAGAGAACCTTCGGAAGGTGCAAGTAACACTATTAAGTCTTCTGAATATTTTTCGATATGAAGGACCTTACGGCCATAACCCGGATAGTCAAAAATGACATTTACAGGCAGCTCTTCCACCGAAAGCAAAAATTCCCCTGAAGGACCGGAATAAACGGGTTCAGAAATATTTTCAGAAGTGATTTTAACCTTTTCAAGTGGTTTACCGGTAAAGGCATCGGCTACTTTTCCTTTTATGTTCTGGGCAGTAAGATTTCCGAAGAAAATAAAGATAGAGAGCAGAAAAAGATATTTTCTCAAGATGTGTGTTTTGTTTTCCTAATGGAAATAAGTTTGAAAAATGGCATTTTTGGCATCTCACCTTTTACTCAAAGCAAAAGCCATAGCTAAAATAAGCTTTTTTTGAAGCCTGGAAAAGCCTGCTTTATTCTTAGCATTTCTTTAGGCTTTTGAAGTTTTTCTTTATGTTTACAGCTGTTAAAAATCCCTGCATGAAAAAGATTCTGTTTCTGGCGATCTTCGCTCTTGGCCTAAGCTCCTGTGATTTTTCTAATTACATTTTGGAACAGGATTATGATTTCACTACTGTTTTTGAAAAATCTGGAGGAACCGAGACTGCCACATATACCGAAATCATTGATTATTACGAAGATCTCGCTGCTGTATATTCCACAATAAACCTTAAGCGCATTGGAGAGACCGACAGTGGAGAACCCCTGCACCTGGTTACTTACAGCCGTAACCGGGAATTTGATTTTGAGAACCTTAGGGCAGATCATAGCGTTGTAATGATCAATAACGGGATTCATCCCGGGGAAAGTGATGGGATTGATGCTACTATGATGTTGTTTCGGGACCTGGCCCAGGATTCAATCGCGCTTCCTGAAAATACGGTCATTGCAGCAATTCCTGTCTACAACGTAGGTGGCGCATTGAACCGCAATTCCTTTACCCGTACGAACCAAAATGGCCCCAAAGCTTACGGTTTTCGTGGAAATGCACAGAACTACGATCTCAACCGGGATTTCATCAAAGCCGACACAAAAAATACCCGCAGCTTTTATGAGATTTTTCATTTAGTTGACCCGGATATTTTTATTGATACTCATGTTAGCAACGGGGCCGATTATCAATACACCCTCACTCATCTTTTTACTCAACATGACCAGATGGGTGGAGCCCTTGGTAATTATATTAAGACCGATTTGAGACCCGCCCTGGAAAAAGCGCTAAAAAAGAAGGATTGGGAGGTCACTCCTTATGTTAATGTATTTGGAGATGTTCCTGAAAAGGGATTTTCACAGTTCCTTGATACTCCCCGCTACTCCACGGGATACGCTGCTCTTTGGAACACCCTTGGAGTCATGGTAGAAACTCATATGCTTAAGCCTTACGACAAAAGGGTGCGGGGCACTTATGAATTTTTGCGCTCTATGATCGACCTTGCCGACGAGGATACTGAATTGATAAAAAAGCTACGGGCAAAAGACCTGAAAGAATTCCATAGCAAAAACAATTATGCCTTTGATTTTGTGATTGACAGCAGTGAAGTTTCAAATTTGGAGTTCAAAGGTTATGAACCAAAAAGAATTCCCAGCGAGGTAACAGGTTTTGAACGGCTTAAATATGACACAACCCGTCCATTTACCAAACCTGTTGATTATTACGACAACTTTACGGCTTCCCGGGAGGTGAAAATGCCACAAGGCTACATTGTGCCCCAGGCATGGTGGCCGGTTTTGGATCTATTAGAAATGAATAACGTAGAAATGATCCCCTTTGAAAAGGACACTAGTATGGTTGTTGAGGTTTATACCATAAAGAACTACGAGACACGGGAAAATACTTATGAAGGTCATTACCCGCACTCTAATGTGGAGGTGGAAACCAACAGACAAAAGGTGAATCTTAGAAAAGGAGATGTTTTTATACCCATAAAACAAAAAGCAGCAAAATATCTAATGGCGACACTGGAACCTGAGGCTTCGGATTCTTTCTTTAACTGGAATTTCTTCGACAGTGTCCTGCAGCAAAAAGAAGGATTCTCCCCTTATGTTTTTGAGGAAATTGCTAGAGAATTTTTGGATGATCATCCCGAGATCGAAGAAGAGTTTATGGCTAAGAAAACAAGCGACCCTGAATTTGCGGCAAACTGGTACGCACAGTTGGCCTGGATACATAAAAAAAGTGAACACTATGAAAGTTCACATTTAAGATACCCGGTCTTTAGAGTGAACCGGTAAGATCTCTTCGGGGAAGAGTAGTTTAATATTGGCATAGGATTTCTTAAGAGCCTTTTGCGCCTTCTCCATGTCCTTCCACTTCACCTTTTTAATACCTTCCTTTTCTTCGGGGATAAGTTCGCCGTCATAGTCGGTCGTCATTTCATACCAGTAGGTAACTTTAAGCCTGTAGCGCCCTTTACGCTGAAAGATGTGATACGTTGTTTGCAGAAATTTGGAGATCTTTAGATTTTTCACACCCGTCTCCTCTTCTACCTCACGAATAGCTCCTGTTTCGATACTCTCATTCTTTTCCACTTTTCCTTTAGGGAGATCCCACCGGCCGTTGCGGTAAATGAACAGCACCTCTTTTTTGGAGTTTAGGACCATTCCTCCCCCGGCAGTAACTACAGGTAATTTCTTAAAAAGGTGTTTTAGCAGCTTCTCCTTTTTTTCATGGTAAAGATTCACATAGAGCAACTTACCTTTGTTAATTTTTTTAATAATCCTCTTTAATTTCACCTCTTTTAACGGAACGGAAACATATTTTTCACCCAAATCCTTTTCCGTAGAGAGAATAATAGGAATATCATTTACAAAAACTTTATACATTTGCACTATGATTTTAGACAAGGAAACAGCTCGCAAAACTGCTGAGTTATTATTGCAAATTAAAGCAATAAAATTAGATGCACAACAAGGGTTTAAGTGGGCGAGCGGCTGGAACTCTCCTATTTACTGTGATAACCGCATTATTCTTTCCTATCCTCCCATCCGCAATTTTGTAAGGGAACATATGGCGCGGCAAATAGAGCAGCTCTATGGTAAAGCCGACGTGATTGCGGGAGTTGCCACGGGCGCCATAGGAATAGGAATGCTGGTTGCAGAATACCTTAGCCTGCCTTTTGCATACGTTAGGCCCGAACCAAAATCCCATGGTAGAAAGAACCAGATAGAGGGAAAAGTTGAGGACGGTCAAACGGTTGTTGTGATTGAAGACCTTATAAGTACAGGAAATAGCAGCCTGAATGCGGTAAAAGCATTACAGGAAGCCAATCTCCAGATAAAGGGGATGCTCGGCATTTTTTCTTATGGGTTTGAAACCGCCAACCAGAATTTTAAAGAAGCAAATATTGAACTACACACCTTAAGTAACTATGATTACCTTTTGGAAGTAGCTTTGAAAACAAATTATATAAATCAAGCCGAAAGCGAGCTCCTGAAAAGCTGGCACAAAGATCCGGCTAACTGGAAAAAATAAGCCATGGAATTACAGAGTGATAAGGTAACAGTACAGAAGAATCAGCAGGAATTGTTCAATTTCCTCACAGACGTGAGTAACTACGAACAGATCATGCCCGAAAGCAAGGAAAAGTTTGAAGTAAAATCTCAGGACACTTTTGCTTTTGCACTTAAGGGAATGCCCGAGATTGCTCTCCAAATAAAGGAGACCCGGGAACCGGAGTTTATTAAACTGGGATCTACTTCAGATAAATTTAATTTCTCACTTGATGTGGAAATCGAGTCGCTTGGAGAAAACCAAAGTTCTGCACAATTATTCTTCCACGGGAAGTTTAATACTATGATGGCAATGATGGTTAAGGGACCTCTTAAGAAGTTCATTACGAACTTGTCAGAAAATTTGGCGAAGATCTAATAGCAAAGACTAACTTCTTTCAGATCAAATTCGGCAGTTTCCTCTTCATCTTTTTGCACCAGCAGTTTTCCTGCCGGGGTGACATCGAGGATCATTCCGGTAAAGAGTTGCCCGTCGGGATATTTAAAGGTAGATGGTATCAACCTGCGAAAAAGGTCATTTTTATAGGCGCTTAATATAGCTTCGGAGTTTTCTTCGGAAAGTTCTGCGAAACCGGATTCCAATTCCTTCAGAATTACTTTCAGCACTTCATCCAGCTCGAACTCCTGTCCTGTGACAGTGCTCATGGATGCAGCTTGTGGCAGGTTTTGAAAATTTTTTTGATTAACATTAAGACCAACTCCAATAATAGACCCCACAACTTTTCCTTCAGCAAGAATATTTTCAATAAGAATTCCCGCCACCTTCTGGTTTGCTGACAAGATGTCGTTAGGCCATTTTATTTTAAGCCGTGGCAGTAGAAAACTTTTTAGTGCAGTGAGCAAGGAAGTTGCAACCGTGGCGCTTAACAAAAATTGGTGGGCGGGATTTATTTTTGGACGGGGCAAAAATACCGAAAAAGTAAGGTTCTTACCCTCTTCGGCGTCCCAGGAGGTTCCCCGTTGCCCCCTGCCCTGCAATTGTTTTTTTGCCACAATGCAGGTTAGTGGCAGTTGAGAATTCTCTTTAAGGAGCTCCCGGGCAAAAGAATTGGTAGAGTTGATGGCACTAACTTTGATAAGGTGCATACGAACGATAGATAAAGCTGGCGTTAAATGTTATGAAAACCAAGGTTCAAAAAACCTTAAAAAGTAATAACTTTGCGCAAAGAAAATAAATTTAATGGTAAAAAAAGAAGCTAACAACGACATACTTATAGCACATATAATCAAGGGGATTGAAGAAGTTAAAGGAAATGACATTGACATTCTTGATCTTCGGGAAATAGAAAATACTGTTTGCGATTATTTCATAATCTGTAATGGAACATCAAATACGCAGGTAAATGCCATCGTAAATTCCATTCAAAAAACCGTTAGCAAATCCCTTAAAGACAAACCCTGGCATATTGAAGGATCGGACAATGCCGAATGGGTACTAATGGATTACGTAAGTGTGGTAGTGCATGTTTTCCAAAAGCACATAAGAGAATTTTACGATATTGAGAGTCTTTGGGGGGATGCAAAATCCACTTCAATTGAAACAAATTATTAAGAGTTAAGAAAGAACGCATGGCCAAAGAGCAATCTAAAAATAAAGAGCCCAAAAAGCCTAAATTCAGTGCATACTGGATTTATGCCGCTATAATACTTGTTTTCCTGGGAATCAATTTTTACAGTGGAAGCGGGTTCAATGAACCTGCCAAAACCAATCCCGCTGAATTCCTGGATTATCTTGAGCAGGGGGACGTAGAGAAAGTGGTTATAGTAAACCGCAACCAGGCAAGGGTATTCCTTACCGAAGAAGCGAAGTCAAAGGAAGTACACAAGGATGCAGTCCAGGAGGAAATTTTCCCCGGTGGAGATTCTCCAGCCTATACTTTTGAATTTGGAGATCTTCAAAATCTAGAAGACGATATTAGAGAGGTAAAAGCCGAAACTAATGTTGATACCCCTGTGGTATTTGAGACCCAGCAAAATTTATTAGGGGATATCCTGTTGACCCTGTTACCTTTTATCCTAATCATTGGAATATGGATCTTCATCATGCGACGCATGAGTGGAGGTGCAGGCGGAGGTGCCGGAGGCCAGATCTTCAATATTGGAAAATCTAAAGCCAAACTCTTTGATCAAAATACAGATGTAAAAGTTTCCTTTAAAGATGTAGCCGGACTTGAAGGAGCGAAAGAAGAAGTTCAGGAAATCGTGGACTTTCTTAAGCAGCCAGAAAAATATACCTCTTTAGGAGGAAAGATCCCTAAAGGAGCCTTATTAGTAGGTCCTCCGGGAACCGGAAAGACCCTATTGGCAAAGGCCGTGGCAGGAGAGGCAAAAGTTCCTTTCTTCTCACTTTCGGGATCAGATTTTGTAGAGATGTTCGTAGGTGTTGGAGCTTCAAGGGTAAGAGACCTTTTCAAACAGGCCAAGGAGAAATCCCCTGCAATTATCTTTATTGATGAAATTGATGCCATTGGACGTGCCCGCGGAAAAAGTAATTTCTCCGGCTCTAACGATGAGCGTGAGAATACCCTTAACCAGCTTCTTACAGAAATGGATGGTTTTGGGACGAACACAAATGTGATCGTACTTGCAGCTACCAACAGGGCCGATGTACTTGACAAAGCCCTTATGCGTGCCGGAAGGTTTGACAGGCAGATCTATGTTGATCTACCCGATGTTAGGGAACGACAGGAAATATTTGAAGTTCACCTTAGACCTCTTAAGAAAGTAGCAGACGAGCTGGATACTGAGTTCATGGCGAAACAAACCCCTGGATTCTCGGGTGCCGATATTGCCAATGTTTGTAATGAAGCGGCTCTTATTGCCGCCCGTAAAGGCAAAACTGCCGTTGGTAAACAGGATTTCCTTGATGCAGTAGATCGTATTGTAGGTGGTCTTGAGAAAAAGAATAAGATCATTACTCCCGAGGAGAAGCAGGCAATTGCTTTCCACGAAGCAGGACATGCTACAGTAAGCTGGATCCTGGAGCACGCCGCACCATTAGTTAAAGTTACTATTGTACCTCGTGGACAGTCTCTGGGTGCTGCATGGTATCTTCCGGAAGAAAGACTTATTGTAAGGCCAGAACAAATGCTTGATGAAATGTGTGCTGCTCTTGGAGGACGTGCTGCCGAAAAGGTGATTTTCAACAAAATTTCCACAGGAGCTCTTAGTGACCTGGAAAAGGTCACCAAGCAGGCAAGGGCCATGGTGACCGTTTATGGACTTAATGATAAAGTAGGAAACCTTACTTATCACGATTCTTCGGGACAGAGTGAATACAACTTCACTAAGCCGTACAGTGAAAAAACTTCAGAATTAATAGATAAAGAGATTTCAAATCTTATTGAAGAACAGTATCAAAGAGCTATAAAATTACTTGAAGAAAACAAGGACAAGCTTACCAAACTGGCTGAGATCCTGCTGGAGAAAGAGGTTATTTTTAAAGACAATCTTGAAGAGATCTTTGGAAAGAGGCCATTCAAAAGCAGGGATGAGATCATGAGCGGCAATAGCCAGGAAAAAAAGGTCCCCGCAAAGGAAGAGACGGTTACCGAAAGAACGATCCCCGGCGACACAGCGCCTTCAGAGCCTCAAGACGCTCCGACTTCCGAAGGAAAATAATATATAAAATACCCGGAAAAAATCTTAACTTACCCTAATCTGTAAGTTAAGATTTTTTACCTTTGGGTGAAATGCTACCCTGAGTAACCGAAAACCTATATGAGTCTATTTAGAAATTTTTTAAACCCTAAATCTAAATCAGACAAAGGTCAGGATAAGGAAGATCATTCTGACCGTAGCAAGTACATGCCAGATGTTAAGCTCCCAACAGATGAGCGTTTTATGCTCAATTTTAAAAACAACGGCGGCAAATTCCTATATTGTGAAAGTAACGAGGAGTTGATAGAAACATTTGAAAACATCATGTTGGAAAATGACTGGTATGAAAAAGAAGCTTGCTGTTTTGATCAAAATTTAAGGGATAAATTCTCTGACCAGAATCTGGATTTTAGCTATTCTGGAGAAGCGGCTTTTTTTCTTAGCACCTGTGAGTACCTCATTGCAAATGATGGATCTATCCTTATTTCCTCTAATCAAATCAAGGAAAAGAAACTAAAAGAATTGCCCTATAATTTTGTCATTTTAGCCTCTACAAGCAAACTTGTAGATGCAATTGGAGAAGGTTTAAGGGGAATTAAATTTAAAAACAAAGATCGTATTCCTTCAAATATTACAACCATAAAGAATTTTGAGACCAACAAAGAAGGGGATTTTATGAGCTATGGAAGTAGCACAAAAAACCTATATTTGCTGCTTCTGGAAGATCTGTAACATGAAGGAAAATATTATTCGGGGTTTATCGGGAGTCATGTACGTATCTATACTCGTGGTCTCCATTTTCGCCTCGGAATTTGCCTTTACCACCCTTTTTCTATTATTCGGGGTTATCTGCTTAAGGGAACTGCAACGACTGCTACATCTTAAAAGCTTTCTAGGGTATCTTCTGTTAATTGGATTGTTTGTCATTTTCAGCTATATGCGCTGGAGTCCATATGCCACCCTCGTTCTTTTGATGATCACCATTTTTGTGAATCTCTTTTTAGTCAAGGACCTAATGCTGGTCAATAAAATTCCGCTTTTTGAAAAGAAGAAGTATGTGATTATCATCTTCTATCTTATTGCTTCAATGATCTTTCTTACCCTCATTCCAAGCTATACAGGAGATTTCACACCAGAACTGGTGGTAGGGATATTTTCCCTTATTTGGATAAACGATACTTTTGCCTATCTTGTAGGTAAGAATTTTGGAAAAAAGAAGCTCTTTGAAAGGATCTCTCCAAAAAAGACAGTAGAAGGTTTCCTGGGAGGTCTTATTTTTAGTGCAATTGCCGCCTATCTTGTATTTTTCTTTACAGGGCTACTCGACATTCAAAAATGGATAGGATTAGCGGTGATTTTAAGCATTTTTGGAACCTTGGGAGATCTTATTCAATCTAAATTTAAACGACAGGCAGGGGTCAAAGACAGTGGAAGGCTTATGCCGGGACACGGTGGCTTGTTCGACAGGCTGGATAGCATTATCTTCGCGAGCCCTTTTGTTTATGCCTATTTACAACTAATTAACTATGTTTCATAAAGAAGGATATAAAATAATGGGAACTGCGATGATCCTGTTGATCATTGTAAACCTGCTTTCACAGGCTTTTATTTTCACCTATTGGATTAGGGTTGTTATTCTCGTTGGGTCCATTCTATTGTTCTTCCTGGTACTCCAGTTCTTTAGAAACCCCAAGAGGAATACCGAGATCAATGATGTACATGTGGTCGCACCGGTTGACGGTAAAGTAGTCGTCATTGAAGAAGTCTACGAAAAAGAATATTTTAAGGATAAGCGGTTAATGGTTTCTGTTTTCATGTCACCAATTAACGTGCATGTTACGAGACATCCTGTAGGTGGAATTGTAAAATACAGCGAATATCACCCGGGGAAATATCTTGTTGCCTGGCATCCAAAGGCAAGTGAAGAAAATGAACGCACTACGGTAGTCGTTGAAAATAAAGTTGCCGGAGAAATCCTGTATAGGCAAATCGCAGGGGCTCTGGCAAAGCGAATAGTCAATTATGCCAAAGTAGGCGAAGAAGTTGTACAGGGAAGCGACAGCGGCTTTATAAAATTTGGTTCCAGAGTAGATGTATTCCTTCCCTTAGGTACCCAGCTGGAAGTTAAACTGAATCAAAAAGTAAAAGGTGGAATTAGTCTCATTGCCAAAGTTTCCTAATCTAACAGCCATGACTCCTGAAGAAGTTGATAAGGAATTTTTGAAGGCTTATGAAAAAGCCAGTAAGACTTCCCTGAAGTTCCCGCCAGATATTATGCTACAGCTCTATGCTTTTTATAAACAGGCCACAGAGCACACCAGAGTATACATTCCTTCTGGTGACAGTGATGTCAAAAATGCTTTTAAACTGAACGCTCTGCTCCAGGTGCGAAACATGACTCCGCAGGAAGCAAAGGAAGCGTACATTAAACTTGTCGATGAGAATATTGTCGATTAGTTAAGAAAGGAATTTTAATTTATCAATTCCAAAAACCACATTAACCAGAAAGTTTTTGGACCGGGTTAATTCCTGGAAATCTCTGTTTTATTGCTTTAAAAAAGGTAATGGCAAAGCTTTTTAATATACGAGGAATTTGCTTGGTGTATAAAGCATTAGGCCCCAATTTTTCGGTGACAGACACAAAATCCCCACCCCCATAGATCTAAATTTAATCCTTCTCCATTTTGGAAAAGCAGAATTACGCCAGGTCACATTTCACATGATCTGAAAACCTCTTTCGATTGTTTCTTCTACTAAAGAACCTACTTTGTAGAAATGCTCTGAAAACTTTTAAAAAGTAAATGAACCAGTTAATTTTTAAAATTAAAAATCAACTGGTGAAACTAACTCTATTCCCAAAACCTCACTATTTAAGAAAGTGCTTCTAAGCTCGCCAGTATTGCTTCTATTTTTGCTTCGGCATCGGCTTTTTTCTGCTTCTCGTTCTCCACAACCTTTGCAGGAGCACCGCCAACAAACTTTTCATTAGACAATTTCTTTTCTACCGACTTCAGGAATCCGCGGGTATAGTTCAATTCTTCTTCAAGCTTTGCTTTCTCGGCATCAACATCTATCGCACCTGCAACAGGAATGAAATAATCATTTGATTTCACTCTGAACGAAAGTGCACCTTTTACTTGTGCATCTGTATATCCAAGCGTAGAAATATTACCCAATTTTTCGATAACAGGATCAAAAGTACCGGCAACATTTTCGTTGTTAAGGACGTGTAATTCAATCTGATCTTTATAAGAGATATTCTTTTCTTTCCTGATGCTTCTTATCCCCGAAATAACTTCTGAAGCCACCGTGAATTCTTCAACTAAAGAAGCATCAAAGTTTTCAACTTCTGGCCAGGATGAAATGATAAGCGCTTCATTTTCTGAACGCTCCTTCATTGACTGCCAGATCTCTTCAGATACAAAAGGCACAAAGGGATGGAGTATCTTCAAATTATTTTCCAGGATCTCTGTCACTGCATCAAAAGTAACCTTGTCCATAGGTTGCCCGTAAACCGGCTTCACCATTTCCAGGAACCAGGAACAGTAATCGTCCCACACCAGCTTATAAGTTGCCATTAAAGCATCACTCATGCGATACTTTTTATAGTTATCATCGATCTCTTGCAGGCTCTTCTGGAATTTTGCCTTATACCACTGTATTGCAATTTTTGCAGCTTCGGGTTGCTCTGCTTTATCGGAAACTTCCCAGGAATTTACCAGCTTAAAGGAGTTCCATATTTTATTTACAAACGCCCCACCCTGCTTGCACAGATCTTCTTCAAACATCAGGTCATTCCCTGCAGGGGAACTCAAAAGCATCCCTACTCTAACCCCATCTGCACCATAAGCATCTATAAGTCCAAGAGGATCGGGGGAATTACCCAGGGATTTTGACATTTTACGACGCTGTTTGTCGCGAACAATTCCGGTAAGGTAAACGTTGTTAAAAGGTTTTTGATCCCTGTATTCATATCCCGCAATGATCATTCGCGCCACCCAGAAGAAAAGGATCTCGGGTGCAGTAACCAAATCATTGGTTGGGTAGTAATAATTAATTTCTTTATTATCCGGCTCCAGGATCCCGTTAAAAACACTAATTGGCCATAACCAGGAAGAAAACCAGGTATCCAGCGCATCTTTGTCCTGCGTAAGGTCGGCGGCTGTAAGATCTTTCCCCGATTGTTTCCGCGCCAATTCCAGGGCTTCTTCCGGAGTTTCGGCCACAACAAAATCTTCCTTTCCGTCTCCATAGAAAAATGCAGGAATTTGTTGCCCCCATACCAATTGACGGCTAATGTTCCAATCCCGAACATTTTCCATCCAGTGACGATAGGTATTTACAAATTTATCGGGCACAAGGTTCACCTCTTTTTCCAATACAGCATCAAGAGCAGGCTGGGCTAATTCTTTCATTTTAAGGAACCATTGATCACTCAATTTTGGCTCTATAACTGCACCGGTGCGCTCACTGGTCCCCACCTTGTTCACATGCTCCTCGGTCTTAACAAGGATCCCTTTTTCCTCCAGGTCCTTCACCATTTGCTTTCGGGCCTCAAAACGATCCATCCCCTCGTACTGCATTCCGAAAGAATTTAGGGTAGCATCGTCGTGAAAAATATCGATCACCTCGAGATTATGCTTGTCACCAAGCATCTTATCATTTTCATCATGTGCCGGAGTCACTTTTAAACATCCGGTACCAAATTCCACATCAACATATTCATCCTCTATGATAGGAATAACCCTCTCGCATAGAGGCACAATTGCTTTTTTACCTTTTAGATGGATAAATCGCTCATCATTTGGATTAATACAAATTGCAGTATCTCCCAAAATTGTCTCGGGACGGGTGGTTGCTATGGTAAGCGTATCTTCTGTGCCTTCAATTTTATATTTTAGATAGTACAAATGCCCCTGCCGCTCCTGATAGATCACTTCTTCATCGGAAAGCGTGGTTTTTGCCTGTGGATCCCAGTTTACCATACGATAACCGCGGTAGATATGTCCTTTGCGATAAAGATCAACAAAGACTTTGATCACCGAGGCTGACATATCATCATCCATCGTGAATTTGGTGCGTTCCCAGTCACAGGAAGCTCCCAGTTTCTTTAACTGCTCGAGGATAATTCCTCCATGCTTGTGAGTCCAGTCCCACGCGTGCTTCAGGAATTCTTCTCTTGAAAGATCATTTTTATCAATTCCTTCAGCTTTTAGCTTGGCAACCACTTTTGCTTCCGTAGCAATAGAAGCGTGGTCTGTTCCCGGCACCCAGCAGGCATTATAACCTTTTAGCCTTGCCCGCCTGATCAACACATCCTGAATCGTGTTGTTAAGCATGTGGCCCATGTGCAACACCCCTGTAACATTGGGCGGCGGAATCACGATCGTATACGGCTCCCTTTCATCAACTTCAGAATGAAAATAATTGTTTTTCATCCAGTAGTCATACCATTTATTTTCAACTTCCCGGGCTACGTAATTTGATGCTACAGTCATTCTTTGGTGCGGTTTTTGGAATATCTTGGCAAAAGTAATTATAACTTCAGGATTAAAAAAGGCAGAGCAGTGGATTGCCTTTTTATTTGCTACAATAAACAGATTAGTAGTATATTTACAATTCTGATTAAATTAAAAACTATGAAAAAATTAATTGCAATTGCCATTTTCGTTTTAGTCGGTTTCGCAGTTCAGGCTCAGGAAACAGCAAAAATCGAATTTAAGTCTGAAGTGATTGACTATGGCGAAATAGCAAAGGGAAGTGACGGCGTTCGCGTCTTTGAATTCACAAATACTGGAAATGTTGCTCTTGTGATTACAGATGTAACTTCAAGTTGTGGATGTACTATCCCCGAAAGACCTAAAGATCCTATCGCTCCAGGTGAAACTGGCGAGATCAAAGTTAAATATGACACCAAAATTGTAGGACCTATTAGAAAGACCATCACAGTTTATTCTAATGCAGAAGAGCCTGCAAAATCGATCAAGATCAAAGGAAGAGTTTTAGAATAAGACTTTCCAGAAATGACATTTTTGAAGCCCCTTTTTGAGGGGCTTTTTTATTTTAAAGGATTTCTCAATTGAAATTCAAATTCCATCTTTTGGTCCTTCCGAAGCACTTGCATTTTAATTTTCTTACCTTCTCCAGAGGTAAAAAAGCTATTAAAATCATTAAGGTCCAGCTTCCAGGCGTCACGCCCATTGATCTTTAGTACCTCATCCCCCACCTTGAGCCCTGCTTTTATTGCAGGAGAATCTGGTCTTAACCTGGCTATTTGGAAAGCCGGCTTTAATTCGAACTTCCTATAGAGTGACGGCTCAAGGATGATTTCATTTTTACTCAGTTCCCTTGAAGAGATAGATCTCACAACTTCCTCATAAGATTCTACAATCTGGTACCCCTTATGTTCCAGTACTATCCCACTTAAATTATGCCTGAATTCGTTATTTCTCCATTTGTTGCCCCTCAAGTAAAGCTTTTGATCCCGGTAATCAAAAACTACATGGAACCGCTTTAGAATCTCTGCCCCCATACTCCCGTTGCGTGCGTGATATGTTTTTAATCCTTCAACCGAAAGACTATCGGGAAAAGAGGCAGAGACATTATTTAGAACCTCTTCCCCTATAGTTAATGTTTCAACGATACCACGCTCCCCTACCACATCACCCAACAAGCCCCGGCCAAGAAAATCGTGAAAAGTATTCTGGGGAACATGTATCTTTTCGGAATCGGAGAAAAGCCATAGAGCGTCGCTAAGACCATTATCTAGAAGTAGGGTTGCTCTCGACTCCTTTCCTTCAATGTTAAGCGCCACCTGTACATAAGGTTTATCCTGAAAAAACTCCAGGGGCACTTCCTTATATCTTCTGAGTTTCTTACTGTATTTTTCAGGATCGTGAAGCACAAGGAAGCGCCTTGGATAATTTATCTCCACTACAAAATCTTTAAAAAGATCGTAGCCAATGATCCCGTGAACAGGAACTCCCAGCCTGGGAGAGAAATTAATATCAGGGTCATAAATGACGTAAACATTAAGATTTGTACTGGTTGTATTTCCTAACCTAAACTCATTATTGGAAGATCTATAAGCTTTGATCAATTCTTCCCCGCCTATACCCCTTAAAAAGATCCTTTCGGCCGATTTGAGTAAAAGAGTATCTTCTTCATTGAGCGTGAGCAATACTGTGGTCTTTACACCTGTATCTACAAGAAAGGAAAGTTGGGTCCCATTAAGTTCCACTGGTACAATAATGAGATTATTGACCATTTCAAATTTTATCCGGTCCTTTTTCTTTCCATCTTTGATCCTGAAGTTCTCCTGACCAAACCCGGAAGTAATGGCGGCACATAACAGCAATATGAACAGCTTAAACGTAAGCATGACGGCCGAATTAGGATGTCATAAAAATTACGAAAATTATCGTTGTCAAGTTTAATTTTTGCAACTTTGTAGGCCAAAATTTTAAGTATGCCACGCATTTCAAACAAGGGGCAGTCAATGCCCGAATCTCCTATAAGAAAATTGGTCCCCTACGCTGAAGCCGCCATTAAAAAAGGTCGCACAATTTATCAGCTAAACATTGGGCAGCCCGATATTAAAACTCCGGCGAAAGCCCTTGCCGCAGTTAAGAACAACGACATTGAAGTTCTTTCCTACAGCCACTCTGCAGGTTTTGAAAGTTATCGTACCAAACTTGCCGCCTACTACAGGAAACATGACATCAATATTTCGGCCAATGAATTGATCATCACCACGGGTGGGTCTGAAGCATTGATGTTTACAATGGGTAGTATTTGCGATGCAGGTGATGAAGTGATCATTCCCGAGCCATTTTACGCCAACTACAATGGTTTCGCAACAGCATCTGGCGTTACCGTAGTACCTGTAAAATCTAAATTCGAAGACAGCTTTGCCCTGCCTCCAATTTCTGAATTCGAGAAACTCATAACTCCCAAAACAAAAGCCATTCTTATTTGTAACCCGGGGAATCCCACAGGTTACCTTTACACGAAAGAGGAGATCGACCAATTGGCCGAAGTTGTCAAAAAGCACGATCTTTTCATTGTGGCCGATGAAGTATACCGTGAATTTGCTTATGACGGGGCTCAACACCACTCTATTATGAGTGTTCCCGGGTTAGAGCAAAATGCGATTATGATTGATTCCGTCTCCAAACGTTATAGCATGTGTGGCGCCCGTATTGGCTGTGTAGTATCCAAAAATGAAGATTTTATGGCTACAGCGATGAAATTCGCACAAGCACGTCTAAGCCCTCCGACCTTTGCCCAAATCGCAAGTGAAGCTGCCCTCGATACAGAGCAGGAATATTTTGATGAAGTTATTGAAGAATACACTTCCCGAAGAAACACTCTCGTTCAGGGTCTTGAGCAGATCAAGGGGGTAAGAGTAGCCAATCCTAAAGGCGCTTTCTATTGTATTGCTGAATTACCTGTTGCAGATGCCGAGGCTTTCGCTAAATGGCTCCTGGAAAGCTTTGAAATAGACAATGAAACCATAATGGTAGCTCCTGCCGCCGGCTTCTATTCTACTCCAAACACAGGAAAGAACCAGGTGAGAATCGCTTATGTACTTAAGAAAGAAAACCTGTTGAGAGCTATAGAGCTCCTAAAGGAAGCATTAAAGCAGTACAAAGGATAAATATGAAGGTTCTTACAAACGTTTCCCTTAAGCCATATAATACCTTCGGCATAGATGTGAGTGCCCGCAAATTAGTGGAAGTAACTTCTGTTGAAGAGCTTCGGGAAGTTTTGAAGAACATGTATGCATCAGAGCTTTTGATCCTTGGCGGCGGAAGTAATATGCTTCTCACCAAAGATGTAAAGCAAACGGTGATCTACATAAATCTTAAGGGACGGGAGATTCTTGAGGAAACTGAAGATGAAGTCGTAGTGCAGGCTATGGCCGGTGAGAACTGGCATGAATTTGTATTATTCTGCATAAATAAAGGCTTTGGTGGTCTTGAGAATCTTTCATTGATCCCGGGGAAAGTAGGTACAGCTCCAATTCAAAATATTGGTGCCTATGGTGTGGAACTTAAGGACAGTTTTGTAAGCTGTACCGCAATGGACTTACAAACTCTGCAATTAAAGACCTTTAGCCGGGAAGAATGCCGCTTTGGCTACAGAGATTCCATCTTTAAAAACGAAGCAAAAGGCAAGTATATAATAACAAGCGTTAGCTTCAGGCTTCATAAGAGAGATCATGAGCTTAATACCTCCTATGGTTCCATAGATCAATATCTGGAAGAGCAGGGAGTCAAAAACCCTACAATTGGAGATGTTTCCAAAGCCGTAATAAGCATCCGTCAATCCAAGTTACCAGATCCCAGAGAGCTGGGTAACAGCGGAAGTTTTTTTAAAAATCCGGTTGTTTCAAAGGAAACACTAAAGGAACTTCAGCAGGAATTTCCGGAAATTCCGTTTTATGAGATCGATGAAGACCATGTAAAGGTTCCTGCCGGCTGGTTAATTGACCGCGCCGGACTCAAAGGCTTCCGGGAAGGAGATGCCGGAGTTCATAAGAAACAGGCACTCGTGCTTGTGAACTATGGAAATGCAACAGGACAGGAAATACTGGCACTGTCTGGAAAAATTCAGCAGAAGATTAAGGAGATGTTTGGAATCGAGATCATCCCTGAGGTCAATATTATTTGAGCAGGGTAAAAAATAAATAAGGCCTCAAAAATGACATTTTTGAGGCCTTATTTATTTTATTCAAACTAGCTCTACTCTTCCGTGGTAATAGTAACTGTGGGTATTCCCTCGGGAAGCAATACACTATCAATAATGTAAGCAGTACCGTTTTCTATCTCAAAACTTTCGGTGATATTGGCTTTCAAACCAGTTGTACCTGTAAGCACAATTTTATCTCCTTCCATAGAAAAGGTGATATTTTCCCCCTCAAAAGTTGGAAGTACAAGAGAACCATTGGCTTTCTGGATTTCATTTTTTAGTTCCTCCATGGTATAATCTGCTTTTACCATGTGGTAGGGAATAACAGCCTCGGGAGTTGTGGCCAAAATATCATACCCCTGTTGCCTGTAGACTCTACTATAAGCTCTATTACTTGGCGCAAAGACCATATAAGATCCCGTAACCTGGTCCAATGTATCCTCAACGTTCCAAACATTAAGGCCAGTGGCAAAAGTGCTTAATTCAGGGTTTCCTTCAATGGCGTCTACAGTCGCGTTCCTTTGACGCAGCTCTTCTACATTTTCTTCAAAATTCTCTTCCTGCATTTCAAGGGTTTCAGCCTCTGTATCTACCTCTCTTTCTTTGTCTTTACACGAGTTAAAACCCAGCAATAAGAGTCCACTAAACAAAATTATATTCTTAATTTTCATAATATCCTATATTTAACTGTTTAGATATGAATTTATTAAAAACCTTGCAGTTAAGCCAATATGAAATTATAATCCTTAGTTAAAAGAAAAATCTATTCACAAAAGCCTATCCAATAATCCTTTCAACATTATTCCTGACCTTCGGTACCACTATTTTCACCGGGAACCAAAACATTGTCAATGATGTGATAGGCACCATAATATTCTTCCATTTTGGAAGTTAGAATTTTCGCTTTGTTCCCTAACACATCGATAAGCACGATATCGTCTCCTTCTTCAACTGCCCAAAGCTTCTCGCCCAATGCAGTTTCGAATTCATATCTTCCATCTTCTGAAGTTCTTATTTCTTCGCGCAAAGCACCTAAGGTCAATTCCCCTTCCACCATGTAATAGCGCAAAAGATCTTTTTGATTCTCTCCTGCTTCTAGAGTGTCTCCTTCCTTCATCTCTTTGGCAGGAATCCTGTCATAAGCCGCATTAGAGGGCGCAAAGATGGTATAGATTCCTTCTTTACCCTCGAATTCTTCTTCCAGACCTGTTCTTTTTAGTTCTTCTGTAAAAGTGCTCAATTCATCATTTTCCCTCATTTTTGCAAGGAGATAGCTGCGAGGCATGGGCCTGTCGTCCTCTCTTAATTCATCCTTCTTCTCCTCTGCGGGAAAAATTTCTGTATCAGAATCACCTCGGTTCTCTTTATCCTGACAAGAGAAAAGACCGATAAAAAGACCGACTATGATAATTTTTAAAAATTTGTAACTCATAATTTTTGATTTTAAAGCATTATCTGCAATTTATTGTGATATAATCCCAAAACATATTTAAGGGAAATAAATTTAAGTTAAAATTCCCTGAATTAAGCCTTAAAAAGTGAACCAAATAAAGGCTGGACAAATTTTTGCATACCTTTTATATACTGTACATTATTGTTTATTTTTGCCAAAACTTTTGAATATGGAACTCGTATTAATCACTATAGCCCTTTTAGCTCTTGCTGTTGCCGGTATAGCCATCAAAATCTGGGGAAAGAAAGACGGGAAGTTTGCCGGCACCTGTGCCAGCCAAAGTCCTTTTCTAAATAAAGAAGGAGAAGCCTGTAGTTACTGCGGAAAATTACCCGATGAAGCCAAAGATTGTGATCAACCTCAAACGGTAAAATAATTCCCACCCCATAAATGCTAACCATCCTTGTTGCCTTTGTTCTCATTGGCCTAATCAACCTGTGTTATTACCTGGGCTTTTTAAAGTTTGCCTTTGCTAAAAATGAAAATCCACCCGTATATAAGAATCTTCCTGTTTCTTTAATTATTTGCGCCAAGAATGAGGCCGAAAATTTAAAAAACTTTCTTCCCGTGATCCTGTCCCAGGATCACCCCGACTTTGAGGTGGTGGTAATCAATGACGCGTCTATAGACGAGACCCTTGAGGTACTTGAGGATTTTCAACTTCATGATCCCAGGTTAAAAATTGTTGATGTACAAAATAACGAAGCTTTTTGGGCCAATAAAAAATATGCGATTACTCTGGGTATTAAAAAGGCCAAAAAACCTTACCTACTTTTCACTGATGCCGATTGCAGACCCGAATCCAACCAATGGCTAAAGGAGATGAGCGCCCATTTTGAGGAAAAAAAGAGTATTGTACTTGGTTATGGCGGATATTTTATACAAAACCGCTCTCTCCTGAATAAAATTATCCGGTTTGAAACACTATTTACTGCCATCCAATATTTCTCCTATGCAGGTTGGGGTAAACCTTATATGGGAGTAGGGCGTAATCTTGCCTATACATCGGAAGAATTCTTTGCTCAAAATGGTTTTGCCACTCATCTACATATAAAATCGGGAGATGATGATCTTTTTGTAAACCAGGCAGCCAATAAAACGAACACCGCATTATGTTTTTCGCCATTAGGCATTACCCGCAGTGTCCCAAAAACAGATTTTAAATCATGGTTCACGCAAAAAAGAAGACATGTCTCCATTGCTTCCCACTATAAAATTGAACACCAATTTATGCTAGGGTTGTTTTACACTACCCAGCTTCTTTTCTGGATATTTTTTTTCATCCTTCTTTTTGGTCCTTTTTGGCAGGCTGCCCTTGGCCTTCTTGCCCTCAGGTGGATTGTACAGGGCATGGTTTTTTACAACTCCGGAAAGAAATTTGGCGAGGAAGACCTATTCTGGATTTTTCCTTTTCTGGAATTGTTCCTCATCTCGGCTCAATTAATTATATTTATTGCTAATATTATTTCAAAACCCACTCATTGGAAATAGAGCCGGATCTACTTCAGGAACAAATTGAGAAGGCTAAAAAGGGAAAGCAGGCGGCTTTTAACTACCTGTTGGACAGGTTTTGGAATGATGTTTACGGTTTTCAGCTCAAGCGCACCCAAAATGAATCTGATGCCGAAGACATAACAATTCAGGCATTTTCAAGAGCTTTTGACAAGATCGATACATTTGATCCCAACTATACCTTCAAAACCTGGCTCATTACCATTTCAAAAAACATTCATGTAGACCTGGTAAGAAAAAAAAATGCCTCCATCAGGGCCCGCACCACCGATGAAGAGGATGACAGGGTGCACCGAATAGCCGATGAGACGCCAAGCATCGAGGATACCCTTATTACCGAACAAAATCTGGCTCAACTTCTTAGAGATATTAAAAAACTCAAAAAACCTTACCAGGAAGTAATTAACCTAAGATATTTTCAGGAAATGAGTTATAAGGAGATTGCGGCTCATCTACAGGAGCCAATGAACAATGTGAAAGTAAAACTGCTAAGGGCAAAAAAATTATTGTCGGAAGTGATCGAAAATAGAACTTCCTGAAAAAGGAATCTGGCTAAAGAATTTATTCCGTAGAATCTAATTTTTTAAACCGGGGCGCTCGGCTCTTTACCAGTCACTATGCCTTTAGAGGATTTAATTCCCTCTGTATTTTTGAATTCGCACTTTAAAAGGTGCAGTTAAAAGTCACTTCCTGCTTACCATACGCATTCAACCTGGCCTTCTATATTAGCGTTGGTTTTTAGGCATTCTAATTGTATCTTTGCTGACTTATGGAAACACAGCAAATCCCTACTCAAAGAACCCCAAAACCCAAGTGGTTAAGGGTGAAATTACCTACCGGTAAAAAATACACCGAGCTGAGAAGTGTGGTAGACAAATACAATCTTCATACGATTTGTACCTCGGGAAGTTGTCCTAATATGGGCGAATGTTGGGGAGAAGGAACCGCAACCTTCATGATCCTTGGAAACATCTGTACCCGTTCCTGTGGTTTTTGTGGTGTAAAAACCGGAAGACCAGAAACCCTGGACTGGGATGAACCGGAAAAAGTCGCACGTTCTATAAAATTAATGAAGATCAAGCATGCTGTGATCACCAGTGTAGACCGTGATGATCTTAAAGATATGGGTTCTATCATGTGGGCAGAAACTGTAAATACCATACGACGTATGAATCCCGAAACTACTCTTGAGACCTTAATACCGGATTTTCAGGGAGTGGAAAGAAATATTGACAGAATAATCGATGTAAATCCCGAAATCGTTTCCCATAATATGGAAACGGTTAAAAGGTTAACCCGGGAGGTACGAATCCAGGCAAAGTATGAACGCAGCTTACAGGTGTTAAAATACCTGAAACAGCAAGGGGTAAAGAGAACAAAGTCGGGAATTATGCTCGGGCTGGGTGAAAAGGAAGAAGAAGTGATACAAACTCTTAGAGACTTGAGAGAAGTTGATCTCGATATCGTGACTATAGGCCAGTATTTACAACCTACAAAACAACATCTCCCAGTTCATGAATTTGTTACACCGGAGCAGTTTAAAAAATACGAAACTATAGGCCTCGAGATGGGCTTTAGGCATGTAGAAAGCGGTGCACTGGTTAGATCATCCTATAAAGCACAAAAACATCTCACTTAATGAAGGACACAAAACCTTCAGGAGCGACACACAAAAAGATCCGGGTTGGGATTAATGGATTTGGTAGGATTGGACGAAATTTATTTCGGTTACTACTCGATCATAAAGACCTGGAAGTAGTAATTCTCAATGATATTGCTACCGCACCCACCCTCGCTCACCTACTCAAATACGACAGCATTCATGGCGTCCTTAAAAAGGAGATTTCTTCAATCGCTAATACCATTTTGGTAGACGGAAAGGAAATCCCGGTGTCGAATCACAGGAGTCCGGAAGAGATTAACTGGAATAAGTATAAAGTCGATGTGGTAGTTGAGAGCACAGGTAAATTCAAAACACGAAAAGACCTGGAGCCTCATTTGCAACAGGGTGTCAAAAAAGTGATTTTGAGCGTTCCTCCACAGGATGATTCCATAAAAATGGTTGTTTTGGGTGTCAACGAAAACATTCTCGACGGGACAGAAGATATTATCTCAAATGCTTCCTGCACTACCAATAATGCTGCACCCATGCTGAAGATCATAGATGAACTGGCGGGAGTAAAACAAGCGTATATTACTACTGTCCATTCTTACACTACAGATCAAAGCCTGCACGACCAGCCTCACAAAGATCTACGACGGGCCAGGGCTGCAGGGCAGTCAATAGTTCCCACCACCACCGGAGCAGCAAAGGCGCTTACAAGGATTTTCCCCAATTTGAGGGATGTTATCGGCGGCTGCGGAATTAGAGTACCGGTAGCAAATGGCAGTCTCACAGATATGACCCTCCACGTTGAAAGGGAAACCAGTATTGAAGAAATAAACACCGCTTTTAAGAAAGCAGCGGCCGAAGGACCTCTTAAAAACATTTTGGAATATACCGAAGATCCTATAGTTTCAATTGATATCAATGGAAATACTCACTCCTGTATTTTTGATGCGCAAATGACCTCTGTAGTGGGAGGCAATTTTGTGAAAATAATTGGATGGTATGATAATGAGATTGGTTATTCCAGCCGACTCATTGATTTAATTTCCCATGTATCAATTAAATAGTTATATTTAGCAAGTTATTAAGGTCCCAATGAAGAACTTTACTCTTTTGATGGTGACGTTGTTTTTCTATTCCTTTTCCTATCCTCAGGAAAAAAACCTACAGGAAGCAGATGAAATCAATGTCACTATTGAGCAATTATTGGAAGACGCAGAAGAGTCGATCAACAGTGTAAACTTTGATCAGGCAATGCGTGAATTGCATACCGCTCTTGAACTGTCACGATCTATCAACCATCAACGGTTGATCGCCCTCTCCAGTAGTATTTTGGCACAACTGCATTATGTACGCCAGGAAAATGAAAAGGCGGCCACAGAGCTGCAACGGGCAATCTCTATTCAGCGGGAAATAGAAGACGAGGAAGGTCTTGCCTATAGCTATCTTAACTTCGGAAAAATTTTTACTGCCAAGGGAGTCTTTGATCGCGCAACCGAATATTTCGACCTTGCTGAAGGTCTTTATAAAAAGCAGAATGATCTGGAAGGTCTTGGAATTGTGGACCTCAACCGGGGGATTCTTTATTTAAATACTGCAAATAGACCTCATGCTGCCCTTACACTACTCAATTCGGCAGAAGAGAAATTAAAGACCAGTGGCAGCGATAATGAATATGAGCACGGACGAGTTCACTATTACAAAGCACGTGCTTATCAGGCTTCAGATCAATGGGAAGAGGCTAAGGCCGAGGCAGAAAAAAGTATGTTATATGCCCGCAGGAACAATTTCGCGGGAATGGTACAGCATACATTGCTGGTTCAAAGTCAGCTTCAGGAGCAAATGGGAAATCCTACAGAGGCCCTGGCACTTCTTAAACAGAATAACAAAATTCAGGATTCCCTGGATGCCCTCAACAGAGAGGCCCTTGCTCTGGATGCAAATGCCCGCTACGGGGTTGATGCGCTCAAAAGCACTGTTAGTGAGTTGACAAGAAAAAACGAAGAGAAAGAGAGAAATTTAAAGGTCAACAAATTAACTACTATTCTTAGTGTGGCTTTGATCACTATTTTGTCCCTGCTAACCCTTTCCCTCTACAAAAATAATAATCTCAGGGCCCGCGCAAATGACCTGCTACAAAAGAAGAATTCAGAATTAATCACGGCCAAAGAAAACGCCGAAAAGGCTTCTCTTGCTAAAGCGCAATTCCTTTCCACTATTACCCACGAGCTAAGGACCCCATTATATGCAGTAACAGGTTTAACCCACCTGCTTCTGGAAGAGAGTCCTACAGAAAATCAAAAGGAACACCTGAATTCTCTCAAGTTCTCGGGAGAATATCTGCTTTCTCTAATCAATAATATTCTTGACCTCAACAAACTCGAAGCTAAAAAAGTGGAGATGCTGGAGAGTTCCTTCAATTTAAAGAAGAGGATAACAGATGTGTTGATCGCTTTAAAAAATTCGGCTGAAGATAAAAAAACAAAACTGCACCTCGAATTCGACAAGGATATTCCAAGAAAATTAAAAGGAGATCCACTTAAAATTTCACAGATCCTTATCAACCTCATAGGTAACTCTATTAAATTCACCGAAGACGGAGACATCTGGGTACGTGTAAAGCGTCTTAGCCAGAAGGATAACCGGGTGCTTTTAAGATTTGAGGTCCAGGATACCGGGGAAGGGATAAGTAAGGAAAAACAAAAAGCGATTTTCGAGAACTTCACCCAGGGCTCTCTACAAATCAACCGTAAATTTGGTGGTACCGGGCTGGGACTTTCCATTGTGAAAAACCTGCTTAATTTAATGGACAGCGAGATTCACCTGGAAAGCGAACTTGGAGAGGGTTCCTTATTCCATTTTGAATTAACTTTTGAAGCTCTTGAACCGGCAAATCCTCAGGATAAGAAGATCAATGAAATTCCCGAGCCGTTGTCAAACGACATCATGCATGAAAAGAAGATCCTAATTGTTGAAGACAATAAGATCAATCAAATGATCACCCGCAAAATCCTGGAAAAAAATAAGGTCATTTGCGACGTGGCCGACAATGGAACTGCAGCAATTTCAAAAGCAGAAAACGAGAATTTCGACCTCATTTTAATGGATATCCACATGCCCGGGATAAGCGGGATCGAGGCTACCCGGGAGATAAGAAAATTCAATGAGACCATTCCTATAATTGCTCTTACTGCCGTAACCCTGGAAGAGAGCCTGGATGAATTTTATCTCAATGGTTTTAACGATATTATTCCAAAACCGTATAAAACGGAAGAATTCTTTCAAAAAATAAATAAATATTTAAGTCAGGAAAAAGCCACGATTTAAAAAAACTGGCATGAGGTTTGATTTAGGTCTGATTCAGGTTATTGTATGAGATAGTTTGAATTAGCCAAATAATAAAAAATGAGACTGTAACAGGTCTCATTTTTTTTGCACATAATCCAGAACCAGAGCATCAAACTCCCCACCTCTGTGAAGGAACATGTTCCTAATTGGGAGATAAAAGATCTTCTCTCTGGAAATCTCATTTTTGAGCCGCATATAATCTTTTTCGGTAGTGATAATAAGCTCCTGGTGTTGAAGTTCCCGCAGTTCGGCTTCTGTAAAGTTATGGTGATCTTTATATGCTTTATGCTCAAAAGTCAACCCTAATTCCTGAAGATGATCCACGAGAGGTTTTGGATTAGCTATACCTGTTACCAGGGTAAATGGGGTTTTTTGAAGCTCCTTTAATTTTAGGGAATTATTTCTTCCAAAAACAGTTTGGCTGTATTCTACACTACTAAAAAAAACTTCCTGTTCGGGAGAGGGTTTTAGTTTTTTGACGATTTCCATCTGCTCTTCCAAAGAAAGCTCTGCCGGGCATTTCGTTACCACGATCACATTAGCCCTTTTAGCTCCCGAAACCGGCTCTCTTAGGTCACCTGCCGGAAGAACAAGATCATTGCGATAAATTTTTGAGTATGAAGTGAGTAAAATATATAATCCCGCAGCGACGCTTCTGTGTTGAAAAGCGTCATCAAGCAATATGACCCCGGGCTTTGGATCTTCTTTAAGGAGCTCTTCTATTCCATGGGCGCGGCTTTCATCTACAGCCACCATAACATCCGGAAATTTATACTTGAACTGCAGGGGCTCATCCCCCACTTCTGTCGCCGGTTCATTTCCCGAAAGCAAAATATACCCTTTGCTTTTTCTTCTATAACCACGGCTAAGGGTTGCTACCTTATGATCCATTTTTAGCAGGTGAGTAAGATATTCCACCATGGGAGATTTACCTGTGCCACCCATACTAAGGTTGCCTACCACAATAACAGGCAGATCAAAACTCCGGGAAGGTAAGATTCCGCGGTCATAAAGTTTATTACGCACACGCATTACTCCCCCATAAAGAATGGAAAAAGGATAAAGTATTTTTCTTGCAGACATGGATGCGAAGGTAATTTTTTTCAGGAAACGGAAAAGATCTAATATAGCAACAGCAAAAAAAATATAGTTAAAATTTCCCTTTTTGAAACCTTGTTTCTGCGATATCTTTTCTTCTAAAGATCCTTTGACGAAATAAATCCTAAAGAGAAACTATCGGGGTTTATGCGCTTGGCTTCAGAATATTTATCTTTGACTTCTTCAGTAAAAGAGAAATTATGTTCATTAAAGATGTTATTCAGGAAATTGAAAGATTTGCTCCTACTGCCTACGCCGAAGCTTATGACAATGTAGGTTTACTCACCGGCTCCCCAAACACCGAGGTCACAGGCGCGTTGGTGACCCTGGACACCTTGGAAGACGTGGTGGACGAGGCATTGGAGAAGAATTGCAACCTTATAATTAGCTTTCATCCCATAATTTTTTCAGGCCTTAAAAAACTTACAGGCAGCAATTATGTTGAAAGGACTGTGCTAAAGGCTATTAAGAACGACATAGCTATTTACGCGACTCACACTGCCCTTGACAACAGCTTTAAAGGTGTAAATGACGTAATTTGCGAACAACTGGGGCTAAATAAAAGGAAGATCCTTGTGCCCCAGGCGAATACTATTAAAAAATTACTCACTTTTGTTCCCAAGAATGATGCTGCAGGTGTTAGAGAGGCTTTATTTGCCGCCGGCGCAGGAACTATAGGAAATTATGATCACTGCAGTTTCAATCTTATTGGCAGTGGATCCTTCCGCGGAAATGAGGAATCAAATCCCGTCATTGGAAGAAAAGGAGAAACCCATTATGAGGAAGAAGCGCAGATTGGGGTAACCTTTCCAAAGCACCTTGAAAAGAACGTTTTAAATGCCCTTTTCAACAGTCATCCTTATGAAGAGGTCGCATATGAGGTCACCAGCCTTGAAAACACCAATCAACAAATTGGCCTTGGAATGATTGGCGAACTCGAGGAAGAAATGGAAGAAAAAGATTTTTTAAGACAGGTGAAAGAGATCTTTAGAAGTGGGATCATTAGACATTCATCACTGTTGGGAAAACCAATTAAAAAAGTTGCTGTTTTGGGTGGAAGCGGAAGCTTTGCCATTAATAAAGCTATTGCCGCCGGGGCAGATATTTTTATTACTGCAGATCTTAAGTATCACGACTTCTATAAAGCTGAGCAAAGACTGGTGTTGGCCGATGTTGGGCATTACGAAAGTGAGCGATACACAAAAAACCTCTTAGCCTCTTTTCTTAAGAAAAAATTTGCTAATTTTGCAGTCGTTTTATCAAACACAGAAACCAATCCTATCAAGTATTTTTAACTATGGCAAAAAAATCCGATGTTACTGTAGAAGAGAAGTTAAGAGCGTTGTACGATCTTCAACTTATAGACTCCCGCGTGGATGAAATAAGAAATGTACGAGGTGAACTTCCGCTTGAGGTAGAAGATTTAGAAGATGAAGTTGCGGGCCTTAACACTCGTATGGAGAAAATGGATGCCGACCTGGAAGTGATCGACCAGGGTATCAACACCAAAAAAGTTTTGATAGAAGATGCGAAGGCATTGATCAAAAAATATAATGAGCAGCAAAAAAATGTGCGTAACAACAGAGAATTCAATGCACTTTCAAAAGAAGTCGAATTCCAGGAGCTCGAAATAGAACTTGCTGAAAAGCAGATCAAAGAATACCGTGCGCAGATCGACCAGAAGAAAGAGGTGATCGAGCAAACGAGGGAACGATTAGCCGAGCGCCAGAAGCACCTTGAACACAAAAAAGGAGAGCTTGATGAGATTCTTGCTGAAACTGAGAAGGAAGAGAAAGCTCTTCTTGACAAATCTAAAGAATTTGAGCAGCAAATTGAAGATCGCCTGGTAAATGCTTATAAAAGAATTCGCGGCAGTGTAAAGAACGGTCTTGCAGTAGTTCCTGTTGAAAGAGGAGCATCTGGAGGTTCATTTTTCACCATTCCTCCACAGGTTATTATGGAAATAGCCGGTCGCAGGAAGATCATTACAGATGAGCACAGTGGTAGAATCCTTGTAGATGAAGAACTGGCACAGGAAGAAAGACAAAAGATGAATGAACTTTTTCAAAGCTTTTAATTTTTCCCGATCAATATAAATGAACCCTTCACGAAAGTGAGGGGTTTTTTGTTGAAAATAAATTTGAGATGTGAGATGTGAGATGTGAGATGTGAGTATTGAGACTATTCACATAAAACATCTGTCTTGGTTCTTGTTTTTTGAAACGTGGCGATTTTGTTTTTCCCATTAACATCTGTTTCACAGAAATCTATTTTGTATGGCTTAACTTTAAAGATTAAACCTACCCCTATGAAAAAAGTATTTTTCATTATCACAGCAGTTGCTTTATTCTCTTGCAAGGACGGAAAAACAGGCAGCCCCGATACCTCCGAAAGAATAGATCCAGACACTATCTCTGCCGATACTCTGCCTCCCGGCAATCTCCAGGAAGAAAGAGACGCGGTACAGACAGATAAAGAAGTGGCCTTGTCTGAAGTTGAGCCTATGGAAACTAACTTAGGAAAATACCGAAAACTGGTAGAAAACAAACCCGCTGCTGATTGTGCCTGCGACTGTATAGAAATTTCATACGACCGTGCCACAGAGTGGTGTATAGACAAGAATAAAATGTACATAAATGCTATGTGTAAAAAAACCGGAGAAAACACGGCAGATGTATATTTCGTCTCAGCTTCCAGAGAGAATTCCCCCGACAGGGTCTTGCCCTGGAATGAATTCGATACCAATACTCCCGTGGCTACTCTCACCTTCCAACAGGATGGAAGTGCAGAACTCGACTGGCTAGGGTTTTCGAAAAATGGAGAAGTAGTGACAGATTATGCACTTTACGGTAAGAAAACATTAGAAGGAACTTATAAAAAAGAATAAAATGAAATATTTGATCTTAACTCTCTTTTTCAGCTTAACTGCTTGCAAAAATTCCTCGGGCGAGCCTGTAACTTTACCTGAAATAGCTAATGCCGAACCGGTGGAAGTACCTCTTCAGGATGGTCTTAAAAGGGCCTATTTTGCCAGTGGCTGTTTTTGGTGTGTGGAGGCAGTGTTTGAAAGTGTAATTGGCGTTAAAGAAGCGGTCTCAGGATATTCCGGTGGACACACGAAAAATCCGACCTATGAAGAAAGTAACACAGGCCGCACAGGACATGCCGAAGCAGTAGAAGTAATTTATGACCCCAACGTAGTGGATTTTGCCACTCTTACAGATGTTTTCTTCGGCTCAATGGATCCTACTCAAAAAAATGGACAGGGGCCCGATCTCGGCTCCCAGTACCGTTCTATAATTTTTTATCAAAATGCTGATCAAAAAAAGATTATTGAGCAAAAAATGAAAGAACTGGCGGGCCAGTATAAAAAAGCGATTGCTGTAGAGGTATTGCCATTTCAAAAATTCTGGGTGGCAGAAGATTATCATCAGGATTATAAGAAACTTAATCCCAATGATCCATATATACGGAATGTTTCTGTTCCCCGAATGAACAGGTTCAAGGAAAAATTTCCGCAGCTACTTAAGGAAAATCAACCTCAATAACCGCCAAAAAAGCCTAAAATTGGTTTTCTTTGCCGAAACAGAATATGCCCTATAAATGGATATTACCACAGAGAATGTACTATTAATAGGTTCACTTCTGCTTCTTATAAGTATCCTGGCAGGGAAAACCTCATATAAATTTGGAGTACCTACGCTTATACTTTTCCTTTCGGTGGGGATGTTAGCAGGTTCCGAAGGAATTGGAAAAATTGAGTTTGATGACCCTCAGCTTGCACAATTCGTAGGTATAGTATCTTTAAATTTTATCCTCTTTTCTGGAGGTCTGGACACCAACTGGAAAAGTATAAAGCCTATTGTTTGGCATGGAATATCCCTTTCTACCCTGGGCGTTCTCTTTACGGCACTTTCTGTGGGGACCTTCGTTTGGGCGATCACAGATTTTACTATCTATGAAGGACTGTTGTTAGGAGCGATTGTTTCCTCGACAGATGCTGCTGCAGTTTTCTCTATTCTTCGGTCCAAGAACATGGCATTAAAAGCAAATTTAAGGCCTACGCTGGAGCTGGAAAGCGGGAGTAATGATCCCATGGCTTACTTTCTTACCATTGCCTTTTTAGGCCTGGTGGTGAACCAGGATCAAAGTCTGCTTTCTATAATTCCGCTTTTTCTCCAACAAATTCTTATTGGCGGTGCGCTTGGTTTTCTCTTCGGAAAGCTTAGCAAAATAATCATCAATAAAATCACTCTTGATTTTGAAGGGCTTTATCCTGTACTTGCAATTGCCCTAATGTTCCTGGCCTTTTCGGCTACAGACAGGCTGGGCGGAAACGGCTTTTTAGCTGTTTATCTTGCCGGCGTTTACCTTGGAAATCAGGACCTCATCCATAAGCGTACGATTATGCGCTTTTTTGACGGGGTTGCCTGGCTCATGCAAATCGTACTTTTCCTCACTTTGGGGCTGCTTGTATTTCCAAGTGATATAGTCCCTGTTCTTGGCCTGGGGGTTTTAATTTCAGGATTTCTCATCCTTATCGCCCGGCCCATAGGAGTCATGTTAAGTCTTGCTCCCTTTAAAATGAAGATGCGCCGCCGCTGGTATATTTCCTGGGTTGGCCTTCGGGGAGCCGTGCCCATTGTTTTTGCCACTTATCCCCTGCTTGCGGGTATCGAGAAGGCGCACATGATCTTTAACATCGTATTTTTCGTTTCCCTCACTTCTGTACTGGTGCAGGGAACTACGCTCTCAACAGTTGCAAAATGGCTTCATGTGGCACTTCCAAAAAAGGCAAAAAGAATATCCCCTGTAGATGCTTTTCTTGCAGATGGGACAAAATCCCTTATTCGGGAAATCACCATTTCGCCAGATAATTTTACGGTTGGAAAAAGAATTGTAGATATCCATTTCCCTCGAAATGCTATTATAGCAATGATTTCCCGCAATGGCCAGTTTCTTACTCCAAATGGCGCCACCCAAATCGAAGAAGACGATACCCTGATCGTTCTCATGGAAAATCAACGCAATGTGGAAGCAGTATACCACAGCCTTCATTTGGCCTATAACCCCGATTCGGAAGATGATGAAAACTTATAAATTTTCTGGAATAAAGGCATAAAAAAAGAGCATTAAAAAATGCCCTTTTTGAATGGTAAGCGAGAAGAATCTATTCTTCCTCCTCATCATCCAGCATAAGATTAAGAGTTACATCAATGTTGTCGCGGGTAGCTCTTGAATAAGGACAAATTTCGTGCGCCTCATTAACCAGCTTTTCGCCTGTCTCCACATCTACTCCCGGAATATAAGAATCAAGGATGACCGAAAGCTGCAGGTCTCCTTCTTCAGTTTTTCCAAGGTCTACAGAAGCTGTCACAGAAAAATCTCCCAGATCTACCTTATGTTTTTTGGCTACCACCTGCAGTGCACTCCCGTAGCAGGCAGAATAGCCGGCAGCAAAAAGCTGTTCCGGATTGGTTTTTTCTTCGCCTTTACCGCCCATAGATTTTGGAACGCTAAGATTGAAATCCAAAATTCCGTCATCACTTTTCACGCTTCCTTCTCTCCCGCCGGTTGTGGTAGCTACACCAGTATACAATGTCTTCATAATGATCTTTTATTTTGTTATTTTAGTACTTCAATATACAAATAAGATCTCCACCTAAAAATTAATTCCCAGTTTGAAAAAACAATCGGCTCTACAAGAAAAAGAAGGCAGTCGCCCCTCATCGGAGATTAATGCGGCAATGGCCAAAAAAATAAGGGATTCCCGAAAGAAGGAATTCACGGTTGATGAAATGTTCACCCGGCTAAGATCGGGGGACAAATCGGCTTTGAGTCAGGGAATTACCCTGGTCGAGACCAACCAGCCAAAGCAACAGGAAAAAGCAGCTCAACTAATTGAAAAATGCCTGCCGTTTGCAAATGAATCTATCAGGATTGGAATCACAGGCGTTCCCGGAGTTGGAAAAAGCACCTTTATTGAAGCCTTTGGCGGCCATTTGGCTGACGCCGGAAAAAAAGTAGCGGTTCTGGCGGTAGATCCCACCAGCACGATTTCGGGCGGAAGTATTTTGGGTGATAAGACAAGGATGGAGACCCTGGTTAATCATAAGAATGCATTTATTCGACCTTCTCCCTCGGGAGATTCCCTTGGAGGGGTGGCAAAAAAGACAAGGGAGACCATCATTTTATGTGAAGCGGCAGGCTTTGACACACTTCTTATTGAAACCGTGGGCGTAGGACAAAGTGAAACTACCGTTCACAGCATGACCGATTTCTTTTTGCTTCTGAAACTGGCAGGCGCCGGAGACGAACTTCAGGGAATAAAACGTGGAATAATGGAAATGGCCGATGCCATTGTTATCAACAAAGCCGATGGTGAAAACCGAAAGCCGGCAGAAAGAGCTCGCGCAGAATTCCGTAGAGCTTTGCATCTTTATCCGGCTAAAGAAAGTGGCTGGCAGCCCAAGGTTTTACTTTGCAGTGCCTATTATAAAGAGGGAATTTCTGAAGTATGGGAGCTTATTTTAGATTATGAGCAAAAGATGAAAGCCGGCGGGGATTTTAGCAAAAAACGGCATGAACAGAATAAATTCTGGTTATTACAAACGATTAATGAGCATTTAAAAAGCCGCTTTTACAACCATCCGGAGATCAAGAAACTGCTAAAACAACAACTTGAAGCGCTGGAGAACAACGAAACGACTCCCTTTGAAGCAGCTAATTATTTGCTTCAGCAATACCGGGAACTATAGAAAATTTTCCCTGTACCATTCTACCTGAAGGCGCAGACCTTCTTTTAGAGTAGTTTTAGGTTCGTATCCCAGCATCTTTTTCGCCTTCTGGATATTGGCTAAGGTCCTGGACTGGTCGCCCTGTCTTCTTGGTTTCACCTCAAGTTCAATTTTCTTCCCCAGGATCTCCTCTACCATTTCAATTCCCTGCTGAGTCTTGTGTTCTTCTTCGGCTCCAAGGTTAATGATCTCTCCATCCAATAATTCGTGATTTTGTACCGCCTTAAAGATCCCTTCGACTATATCGCCGACATAGGTAAAACTCCTAAGATGTTTTTCACTCCCTTCAAAAATTGGGAAAGCCTCTCCTTTTAATCCGCAGGCGATGAGTTTGGTATAAAGTTTCTCTGGACGTTCACGTGGGCCGTAAACAGAAAATAGCCTTAGAGAAGAACACTTAATCTTTTTCGACCTGCTCAACGCCAGGGCAAGTTGTTCTGCGGCAAGCTTTGAAACTCCATACCAGGAGGCCGGTTTTGGTGCTACAGTTTCAGGGAAAGTTGCTTCGAGGCCATAAACTGAAGAAGTTGAGATGTTGAAAAAATGCTTCAGGTTTTTGTTCTTTTGAGCGAACTCCAGGAGATTTTGAGTGGCTATTACATTGTTGCTGAAATATTCTTCAAAAGTACTTTCAGAAGAAATTCCGGGTTGAGCCGCAAAATGAATAATGAAGTCGAAATTTGAAGAAAGTGAATCAAAGGCTTCAGGCTTTCGCAGGTCCATTTTGATCACTTCAATTCCATTTTTCCGAAGAGCTTCAGCATTAAGCTCTTTTAAAGAAACATCATAGTAATTTGAAAAGTTATCGAGTCCGGTCACGGTGTAACCTTCTTTTTGTAAACGTTCCGCAGCATGTGATCCAATGAACCCGGCTGCTCCCGTTATTAATACCTTCATATTTAAATGTCTTTTTCCAAAGTTTTATGGTTACAAAGAAACGGGTAATTTTCTAAAAAGCGCCTTTACCCTGTGGCTGTATAGGAATTGTAATATTACTACCTTTGCGCATATTTAATTTTAATGGAATACCAATTTACTATCGTAGTTCCTCTCTACAACGAAGCACCTAATTTATTAAGGGTGGAGCAGGAATTAGATAAATACATACAAAAAGCACCTATTAAAACCTGCGTCCTATTTGTCAATGACGGATCTACAGACAATAGTCTTCAATTGGTTCAGGAAATTTCACGTCGTAACACAGCTTTTAAGTATATCTCTTTTGACCGGAATTACGGTTTAAGTTCGGCTATCAAAGCAGGTTTCGATCATGCGGAAACTCCTTTGATTGGCTATATAGATTCAGATCTTCAAACAGATCCCGAAGATTTTGACTTGCTGTTGGAGCATATAGGGGAATATGACCTTGTGACCGGCGTGCGTACTAATAGGAAAGATTCATTTAAAAAGAATCTTTCTTCCCTTGTTGCCAATGGTATAAGACGCAGCTTTACCCAGGATGGAATGGATGACACCGGCTGCCCCTTAAAAGTTATTAAAGCCGATTATGCCAAACGTATTCCAATGTTCAAAGGGCTACACCGGTTTTTGCCCGCGATGATCCTTCTCCAAAATGGTAAAATAAAACAGGTCCCCGTGAGACATTACCCCAGGATCGCAGGGAAAGCGAAATTCCACCTCCTCAACAGGCTTGTGGGTCCCTTTGTAGATTGCTTTGCTTATTTGTGGATGAGGAGGAATTACATCAATTACAAAGTAGCTCAAAAAAATGAGTAGCTGGCAGGTGTATACCCTTGGGTTTATAGCCCAGGCCCTTTTCTCGGCCAGGCTCCTGCTACAATGGATAGCTTCTGAAAAACAAAAAAAGGTTCTCACCCCTTCCAACTTCTGGAAGGTCTCTCTTTTCGCTTCTTTCTTATTGTTCGTTTATGGCTATTTACGTAACGATTTCTCCATAATGCTGGGCCAGGCTCTTACCTATTTCATCTACATACGTAATATGCAGTTACAGGGAGAATGGAAAAAAATGTCCGGGTGGTTACAGCTTTTTCTTTATTTTTTCCCGGTAATACTATTCATTTATTCATACAACAATAATGTTTATGACGTTCAAAACCTGTTCTATAATGAGAAAATACCATTATGGCTACTGGTATTAGGCTCCACAGCTCAGGTGATTTTTACATTGCGCTTTGTCTATCAATGGGTTTATTCTGAAAGGATAAAAAAGTCTGTGTTACCAATGGGGTTCTGGCTTCTGAGTTTTGCAGGTGCGGTTTTGATCCTTATTTATGCAATTTTGCGGAAGGATCCTGTTCTATTTGTAGGACACCTGGCGGGAAGCGTTATCTACGTAAGGAATATGGTTTTAATAAGAAGAGAAGATGACTAAGAATCAAAAATACCTGCTCTACATCCTCCTTGTCTGGGTTCTGATCTTCCTGGTCCACCTCGATGTGATCTATGTGAACATCATGGAGGCGCGTAATTTTATCACGGCCCGTGAAATGGTGACAGATGGAAACTGGATCCTCACCACCATGAACGCCGAAGCCCGTTATGAAAAGCCCCCGTTACCCACCTGGCTCACCGCCATAAGCGGGCTCATCTTCGGGTTTAGCAGCCTCTTTGGAATGCGGCTACCGGCAGCTCTCATTACCCTCCTGCTGCTTTACGTTTTCTACAGGTTCATTCCGAAACTGGGGGTCACATTAAAACATTCCTTTTTGGCTACGCTTGTCCTGGCCAGTTCTTTTTATATCATCTTCATGGGGCGCAATGGACAATGGGATATTTTCACCCATTCTTTCATGATGGTCGCAATTTATTTTCTGTGGAACTTTTTTAACAGTGAAAAAAACCTGATCAAAAATGCCATTTTTGGAGCTGTATTTTTTGGATTTTCTTTTTTAAGCAAAGGCCCGGTTTCCCTTTATGCATTGCTCCTGCCCTTCCTTATCGCCTACGGAAGTATTTACGGCTTCAAAGGATTTACAAGAAAGTGGAAAGCCTTTTTTATCTTTCTAGTAATAGCGCTCTTCATTAGTGGCTGGTGGTTTTTATACGTAAGACTGGCAGACCCTGTCTCGTTTATCGAAATCACTTCAAGGGAGACTACCCGCTGGACAAATTACAACGTACGGCCATTTTATTACTACTGGAGCTTCTTTACCCAAAGTGGAATATGGACAATTCCTGCCTTTGTTGCTTTGTTGTATCCTTATTTGAAGACGCGGGTCTCGAATAAAAAAGCCTATAAATTTGCTCTTTTATGGACTTTGGCTGCAGTGGTTTTGCTATCGGTTATTCCCGAAAAAAAATCCCGCTACCTCCTCCCGGTATTAATACCCATGGCCTTAAACACAAGCTTTTATATAGAATACCTCTTTAGATGCTTCAAAGAACTTCCAAAAAAAGAAAATTGGGTCGTCTATTTTAACCACGGTTTGATCGCAACTATAGGGCTCGTTTTCCCGGTTGCAGGTTACTTCCTGCTTGAACTGGAAGGCCACTGGTTCTGGTACTTCTCTGCATCCATAGTACTCTTTGGACTTGGAGTTGCTTTATTCTACTTTCTGAAAAAGCAAAAATATCCAAGGGTTTTTTATCTCACTGTTGCTTTTATTTGCGGAATAATTGTCTTTGCATTTCCGCTTTCAAATGCTTTTTTGAAAAACCCGGATTTCAGGAATTTTGATGAACTTCGGAAGCTTTCTGAAGCCGGTGGTTTCCAGGTTTATGAGTATGCTACTGAAACACCCGAGATCATTTGGGAGTTTGGAAAACCTATTCCGAAGTTAACCAGGGAAAACTTTAGATTACCTGAAGAAGAGAAATTCGGAATCATTATGCGGGAACAGGATTCAGTTTTAATAGACTCTCTAAAAGGGGATTTTGAAGTGTTGTCTTCAAAAAGATATGACCTCAACTACGTGAATCCTGAAGCTTCGGGATACAAGGACAGGTTGATCAGGCAGTTTTATCTCCTGAAACGGAAGGATTAAAATACTTTTTCAGCAAAAACCCGAAAAGCAGGTAGAAAGTATATCCAATTCCTATCCCAATTATCCAGCCGGTAAGAATATCTCCGGGATAATGTACGCCGATATAAATACGGCTGTAGGAAACCAGGAGCCCCCAGGCTATTAATACGCCGAAA
Source organism: Salinimicrobium sp. TH3 (assembly GCF_026676115.1). Classification (GTDB taxonomy): domain Bacteria; phylum Bacteroidota; class Bacteroidia; order Flavobacteriales; family Flavobacteriaceae; genus Salinimicrobium. The sequence goes on from NZ_JAPONB010000008.1 coordinate 171,079, forward strand.
ATGTGTTTCCAGTAAGTTTTGAGGATCATTCCGAGAAACACCACAAGAGCTGCCGAGCTTGCTGCATGCGCAGAAAAATAGCCGTACCTGCCGCACCTTACTGCTACAAATCGTGCGTATTCCATCACACCTTCCTGCCTGCACGGGCGGGGACGCTCAAAAAAATGTTTAAACAGGTTGGAAAGTTGATCTGTACAGGTGATCACCGCCGCTACCAGGACGAGGCTTAGCAAAGTCTTCTTCCATCCCAGTGCCCTGTATAGAAAAAAAACAAGCAGGATGTAAAATGGGATAGACGCAAACTTATTGGTAATGAAATTCCAAAAGTCATCCCAGGCGGGATTCCCCAGATTGTTGAGAAAAAGGAAAATTTCGTGATCCAGTTCTACCAACTGCTCCATAATTTAGTCTTCGTATCTGGAAATTTCCCGGTCATAAAAATCGGTGGCCTCTTGAATAAGGCCTTCGGCTTCAGAAGAAAGTTCTTTTTCATCGGTTGCATCAAAATCTTCCAGCCATTCTACCTCGTCATTTTCCAGGTTTATAATGAACCTTGGAAATTCGGTATGAATGATAAAAATTGCATCGGGATAATCTGTATTATCACCTAAGAGGAATTTTGGAAAGTCCATAGTTTCTATTGTACATTTTGTTCGGCAGGCTGGCCCGCAGGCTCTACCGTAAGTAATAATTTATTGCTTAAATAATTAAACCGAAGATACAACATTAATGCCGATGCAGTAAGACCGGCGAGTAACCCATACCAGATCCCCATGCTGCCTAGAGCAGATTCTTTTCCCAGGTACCAGGATACGGGAAAACCAATGATCCAGTAAGCTATAAAGCAAATAAGCGTTGGAAACTTCACATCCTGCAGCCCTCTTAATGCTCCAAGTATTACAACCTGCATTCCGTCACTCAATTGAAACAGGGCCGCTACGATCAACAATTGGGCGGCCAGTAAAATAACTTCGGCGTTATCGATATAAAGCGTGGGAAGCCAATCCTTCAGCAAAATAAAACCTACTGCAAAGACTGCTTCGATCAAGAAAACCAATAAAAAAGTTGAGAACGCAATACGTCGAAGCTCATGAAAATTTGCTTTCCCTTTTTGGTTTCCCACGCGAATGGTTGCGGTCACCCCTAACCCAACGGCAATCATAAAAGTCATCGATGCGAGATTGAGAGCGATTTGATTTGCTGCCTGCGGATTTGTTCCTAAAGTACCAGCGAGAAAAACAGTAGCAGTAAAAATAGCAACTTCAAACAGCATTTGTAGAGCGGTAGGAAATCCAAGGGCAAATAACTTCTTAAAAATGTCAATCCTTAACAACCCACTTTTGGACCAGATAAAGTACTGCCTAAATTTCTTCTTTCTTCTCAAGATCTCCCAAAGGAACCACAACATAAAGAATCTCGAAATCAAAGTTCCCAATGCTGCCCCTTCGAGTTCAAGTCTTGGAAAAATCCAGATCCCGTATATGAGCAGGTAATTAAATACCACATTCACAACATTGGCGATCAAGGTGGCATACATTGCATAGCGCGTTTGGGAAAGACCATCGGCAAACTGCTTATAAGCCTGGAAGAACATTAGCGGGATCATAGAGAATGCGACTATCTCCAAATAAGGAATTGCGAGGTCGACCACTTCTGGCGGTTGGTCAAGATGATATAAAATTGGTTTGGCCAGTAACAACAGGATGAAAAGAAATAATCCATTGATACCGCACATGATCACCCCGTGATGGAAGTAACTTTTCCCGGTCTCGATGTCTCCCGAACCATCGGCTTCAGCAATAAGAGGCGTGATGGCAAAAGAAAACCCAATCCCGAGGGAAAGGGCAATAAAGACAAGGCTGTTGCCAAGAGATACGGCGGCCAGGGGTGCAGCTCCAAGTTGACCCACCATGATATTGTCGGCCAGGCCTACCATGACATGGCCCAGCTGCCCTAACATCACAGGATATGCAATGTTCAGGTTTTTACCAAATTCTCTTGTGTAAGCTGTAAGCTGCAACCTTAAAAGTTTGAGGCTGCAAAGATAGAAAGTTTAATTGCCGGGCGACAACCCGGCCATTCTTTTTATTTCAGGATTTCAGATTCATTTTCTATATCGTCAAATCCGTACTTATCCACCAGGTAAACCAGTGAAGCCATAGTTGCAGCTCCCAATTCCAGTTCCCGTTTGTTCACCGCATCAAAAGTATCTGTTGCGGCGTGGTGGTGGTCAAAATATCGTTGCGAATCTGGACGCAGCCCCGCAAGGACAGTACTGCCATTCTTTAGAGGACCAATGTCGGCCCCGCTACCTCCTCTTGCGAAGTAATGAATCAGATAGGGCTCAAAAAGAGGTTTCCAGCCCTGAATTTTTTCATATTGTGAATCCCTGGCCTCAATAGAAAAACCTCGTGGAGTAAAACCTCCGGAATCGCTTTCGAGTGCAAAAATGTGGTTCTCCTTATTCTTCTTTGCAACTTCAGCATATTTATTCCCGCCTCTAAGACCATTTTCTTCGTTCATGAAGAGCACTACTCTTATTGTCCTTTTAGGTTTGATTCCCGATTCTTTCAGCAGTCTCAACACCTCCATAGACTGAACAACTCCTGCGCCATCATCATGAGCCCCGTCGCCAACATCCCAGGAATCCAAATGCCCCCCCACGATGATATATTCATCTGGGCGTTCACTGCCTTTGATCTCTCCAATTACATTATAAGATTCAACATCTTCATAATTGCGGCAGTTCATTTTATAATAAAATTCCAGATCCTTATTTAATTTAAGCATGCTGCTCAAGTACTCGGCATCTTTGGTACTAATTGCCGCTGCAGGAATTCTTTCATTATTTGGCACATCCCCGTAACTCATAGAGCCGGTGTGCGGGTAATCATCTATTTTGTGAGAAAGCGATCGCACTATTACTCCGGCGGCACCATATTTAGCAGCTTCGGCAGCTCCAGAGTATCTTTGATCCACACACCCTCCATAGGCTTCAAAAGTGTGGATAAGATCGGCACGCATTGGGCGGTTGTAAAAGACTATTTTGCCTTCGATCTGCTCCCTACCATATCTCGCCAGGTCTTCAATCCCCTGCACCTCGATCACATTGGCTCTAAGGCCTGTATCTGGAGTGGCAACAGAACCACCCAAAGCAAGAATATTTACCGTAGTTGAAGGACCACCCTGGGATTGTACGTAAGCGTATTCGGGAGTGCCACGGGTCCACTTTGGCACCATTACCGGCTGCAACCAAACACGATCGAGACCTAATTTTTCCATTTCGGACTTAGTGTATTCTACTGCCTGCTGTGCGCTCACCGAACCCGACAACCTTCCTCCAATGTTGTTGGACAAATGATCAAGCCAGGCATAACTCTGCCCGTGAAGTAAAGCGACATCATAAAGTTTCCTAAGAGCAAGGGAATCCTGCTGTGAAGTAGATTGTGCACTTGCATTCAAGCTGACAAGTATGATAAGAAGAGCTGCTATTTTTTTCATAAGATTTTTGCTAGACAGTAAACAAATGTAAAAAACCATTCCAAACCTGCTCAAAGATGAGAAAATATTAATGATTTATTTTCCTGAAGCCAATTTGAACCTGAATTTTTTCCTTTTTCACAGAAGCTTAACTGCAGTCAATTTTCTATCTTTCGCAAAAATTAATACCTCTTGAACAAGCAGCAAATAATTAATAACGTCTCCACCCTTCTACAGGAAATACCTACTTCCATGGAGATCGTTAAAGATGACCATAAAAGGGAAAAAAGATTTCACTACCTCGCTAAGCACATGGTAGAAAAAGCCATTGAAAAAGATGCACTCATAACTTCTCCAGACGGGAAAGGGATAGCTATTCTTTTTAAAACCAGTAGTAAGGACAAAAATTTTTGGAAGGACCTTATTATGGATATCAAGTTGGCAGTTAATGTCACCGGTATTAAAAAGGGATTGAATGCTTTGAAAGTGCAAAAGTATGTGAAGTCTCAGAGACCAAAGGAAGGGGAATATCTCTACTGCTGGTTTTGGGGAATTCTTACCGATGCCCGCGGCAGTGATGATGCCAAGACGGCTTATGACATGAAAAATAAGTTCTACGCAATTGCAAGGGACCTGCAGCTTCCCATCTACGCAGAAACCAGAATAAGGCGCATAAGTCTTGCCTATCGCCGGTATGGTTTTCAATTATTCAATGAATGGGATCATCCCAGTGGAGATAAGATGTATTTTCTAAAATATACTCCTCCTCCAAAGGACGAATAAATAAGCTTCGGAAATCTTTTTGGTCAAACGGCTTTTTAAGAACTAAAAGGAATAAGAAATTCTGCTTTAAGGCCTTTCCCCTGGGTTTCGAAAACGGCATTTCCTCTAATGGTTTTTAGACGCGCCTTCAGGTTTTTTATTCCGTTTCCGTTTTCAATGATATCCTTTTTGGAGCCTACTCCATTATCTGAATAGCTTATTTTCAAATTTTCATTTTCAGGAGAGAAAATAAGCGCTACAAGTTTTGCATTGCTGTGTTTCCTCATGTTCACCATCATTTCCTGAAGCACACGATATAATACAATCTTTTTTTCGGGTTCAAGACCATTCCAGTTAATACTATTTTCACCGCGTATGATCAACCTGGTTCCCGGCGGGACAGCCCCCGAAAGCATATGGAGAAGACCCTGCAGATATTCACTACCTGTATCAATTTCACTGTTCTCCCGTGAAAAATCCCGGGTACGTTGGTAAATTTTTTCCAATTTGTCTACTATTGGCGGTGGAGCCACCGGTTCTAACGAGCTCATGACATGGTAAATATCATTTGCCAGTTCATCATGTATTCTTTTTGAAATCCTGCTCTCGGTAAGATAAATTTGTTTAAGTTTTTCTCTTTTAGTTCGCTGTCTGTAATTGTAAAAAAGTGCTCCCGATAGGATCAAAATTACCAGAGCGGTGAGGTAACTAACAATATTCCTCGTGCGCAGTTTCTCTGCTCTAAGTTGCTGACTTACATTTTCGGCTTCCAAAAGGTTAATTTGCTGCTCCTTGCGTTCTTCATCAAATCTAATTTTTGCAAATTGATACCTCAGTTGAGTACTGGCATCTTCAAGACTGTCATTTAAGAAGAGATATCGATCTAGATACTCATCCCTGGAGTTACCGTCGCTAAGAGAGATAAGCCTTTCCAGTGCTTCCATTTCACCTTTGGGATATGATAGGGAAGTAGCCGTTTCATAAAATTTCTCGGCGTAATATTTTGATTTTGGCTTGTCACTATTAAGGTAGTAATTGGAAAGGTGAGAATAGCTGGCAATTAAACCTTCCTTATCCCCTATCTCCTGTCTTTGTTCTAAAACTTCCTGAAGGATTTTTCCCGAATTAAAGGTAGAATCCTGCAACCATTGGGTAAAAGCATAATTGTCCTGAAACCTTATTCGTGAATTCTCGTCTACTTCCTCAGATTTTGTGATCTCTTTAAAGATGTTGATCGCTTCGGGATAATTCTGTTGATCTTTGTGAAGAAGTGCTATATTGTGCAGATAACTTAGACTATCCTGCCTATTAACTGCATAATTCAAAGCCTGATTGTATTCTTTAAGTGCTTCCGAATAAAGCCCCTGTGCCCCATAAGAAAGACCAAGCACGTTGTGCGCAGAACTCACATAGTTAGAGTCCCTTTCACGATTTATATATTTCAAGGCTTCTGTAGCCATTTCCTGACTCCCGGGATAATCCCCCAGTCCCAGCTGGGCATTTGCCATGTCAAGGGAACGTCTACCTGCCAGGGCGGTGTCTCCTAATTTTAAATACAAATTGCGCGAATAATAGGCGTTTCGTAATTGTGCTTCAGGATTTATCCTTCTAAAGATTTGAGATTTCCTGAAATAACCCTTTGCCTGATAAAAAAGATCCCCCTGCATCTCTGCTGTGGCAATAAGGCTGTCAACCCAAAAAGGAACACTATCATGCTCCCCAAGCATGCGGAAAGCATAGATCTTTCCATCGAGTAAGGCTACAAGAGAAGTGTCACGTTTGTCTGTGATTGCCTCCAGACCTTTATTGTACAATTTGAGTTTTTCCCCGGGATCTGAAGTTTCCAATCCCAAAAGGTAATAATGGCCTGCAGTACCCGGCAAGGGTTGCGGTGGCATCTCCTCCCTGTCCCCTCCCTGGCATCCAAGCAGCGTGATTAGACAAAGAAAGAGAGCAGTCCATAGGATCTGCTGTTTTTTCATACTACAAACTTACTAAAAGACTTAACAGGAAATTAAAGTTTTAGGAACAAATCCTTAATAAATTCACAAAAGACCAGGTTGGAGCAGATAATAACCGAGTATTTTTGCTAATACAGACAAAAAAGGCAGGAGTTACACTCCTGCCCACATAAAAATTGGTTTTAACTATCTAAACAATCTCTGCAGTCAAACCTTCTTCAAGCAATTTCCCACAACGTGGTTCGAGTTCTTTATACGTACCCGTTTTCACAGTACATTTCCCTTTGTAATGAACGAGCAGAGAACACTGCTCGGCCTGCTCGGGAGTATGATCACAGGCTATAATAAGGGTTTCTATCACATGATCAAAGGTATTATAATCATCATTATAGAGGACGATCTCGTGAAGTTTTGACTCCTTGCTTTCTACTTTCTTCTTTTCAAGAACTTGTTCTTGTGTGCTCATAACCAGACATTTTCATTTGCAAAAACAGCTTCAAATATAAGAATTTCTTCTCAATCCTTCTTTTTGATAAACTTTAAAGCTACCCATTCTTCCCGCTCTTTAGAATCCTCATATTCCAGGCCAAATTTTTCACATTCTGCTTTTATCACGGGAATATCTCCGGCATAGAATCCACTGAGGTACAATTCACCACCCTCGTTGAGGGATCTGTTATAACTCGGCATGTCTTCCAGTAAAATATTCCTGTTAATATTAGCTATGATGACATCATAATGACGATCCTGGAGCAACTCTGCCCCACCTTCAAAAGCCTCTATCTTACTGCAATCATTGCGCTCTACATTCTCCTGGGTATTTTGGTAGCACCAGTTGTCAATATCAATAGCATCCAACTGTGATGCGCCTCTTTTTTCGGCCACTATGGCCAATACCCCTGTACCGCAACCCATATCAAGAACTTTCTTCCCTTGCAGGTCCTGCTCAAGCAGGAATTCAATCATCATGTGAGTGGTCGCATGATGACCCGTTCCAAATGACATTTTTGGCTCGATAACTATATCATAAGTCACATCGGGTTTTGGGTGAAAGGGAGCTCTTACTCCGCATTGCTCATTTACTATAATAGGGTGGAAATTCTTTTCCCACTCTACATTCCAGTTCACCTGTTCAATTTCGGTCTGGGTAAAGGAAATATCAAATTCATTGGACTGGAGAATGTGTATTCCCGTCATGGACTCGGCATCATATTCTTCTTTCGGAATATATGCGGTGATCCCATCTTCATTCTCCACAAAACTTTCGAAACCCACCATGCCTAGCTCGGCAATAAGAATTTCGGAAGCCGGTTGTGGAGGCTCAATCAAAAATTTAAACTCCAGGTAATTCATATTCTCCATTTTTAAAAGGCATTGGCAATAGCCATAAAATCTTCGGCATTAAGACTGGCGCCGCCAATAAGTCCTCCATCTACGTCTTCCTTTGCAAATATTTCCTGGGCATTCCCAGGCTTAACGCTTCCACCATAAAGTATTGCTACCTCATTGGCCAAGTCATTGCCAAATTTTTCGGCAACAGTTTTTCTTATGAAGGCGTGTATTTCCTGTGCCTGTTCGGGAGAAGCAGTTTCTCCTGTTCCAATCGCCCATACCGGTTCATATGCAATTACAATTTTCTTCCAGTTGGTTTCAGATACATGAAAAAGGCCTTTTTCCAGCTGTCGTTTTACAACATCAAAATGTTTACCGGCTTTTCTTTCATTAAGTTCCTCTCCGCAGCAAAAGATCACCTCCATGTCATTTTCCAATGCAGCATCTACTTTCTTTGCCAGCAAGTCATCTGTTTCTTTATAAATAGCGCGGCGTTCACTATGCCCTAAAATGACCGTTTTCACCCCAATACTGGTGAGCATTCTTGCAGAAACTTCACCTGTATAAGCTCCTTCACCGTTTTCATTCATATTTTGTGCAGCCACGTCAATGGACGACTTTCGTAAAGATTCAAACGCGTGGTGCAGATTTGTGAAAGAAGGTGCTACAATTACTCTTACTCCTTCAGATTCCTTATAAAGCTTTTTAATGTTTGACAGCAAATCTTCAGTTTGAGCCAAATCATTATTCATTTTCCAGTTTCCGGCTACTATTTTATCCCTCATAATCAATGTTTAATGGTAAGTTAGTATTCTCTTTTTGATGGTTTAGCCAAAACTTTTATAAAATACCCCCGGATAATCTTAATAATGAACCCGTTACCTTAATCGGAATTTTACTGGGTTTTGGAAGTACAAATATAAGGCTGCAGACTTTAAGAACCTGCGGAAAGCCAAGAAAAACCATGAAAAATGAGATGTAAAATACGCCATTTTTGACACGGGTAACTCTGAAGTTATCTGAATCAATTTCGGCTTAGATTATCAGAAGATCTTTTTTGCTGAAGTGAATATAATTCTAAATTACTGCGGAAATATCGCTTCCCAAAAATGCCCTTTTTGAGACCCTTTAAAGCTCAAGCTTATGGGAATCGTTCCAGTGCAGTTTTTGAAGAATAGTACCTTCCTCAAGCTTCACAAGCCCCGGGTTACTTCTAATGATAGTCTTAAGCGCAGTTTCATCACTAAAATACCAATCCAGGTCCAGGTTATATTTTTGATTTATTTCCTCCTTAAGGTCTTCTCCCGAAGCAGAAAGCCCAATGACCCTGTATCCATTGTTGCGGGCCTTCTCAATTACATCCCGGAGTTTTCGGAGGCCATCGATTTCACTGCGGCGAAGACTGTAAGCAACGATCATGAGCAGTTTATCTTCAGCAAGGATTGCCGAAATTTGATCCTCCCCATCTTTTTCAATGGAAAAATCATGAATGGGAGGTTCGTAGCCTTTCTGAATCATTTCGGTTTCTACTTCTATGAACTCTCCCTGTACCGAAGGGTAGGCGCCCCTGGTAGTGTAGATTTTTTCTTCCCCGTTCACCAGGAACTTCCAGTGGTAATCATAGACTGCCCCTGGCGCACCCGGGGGAACCGTCATGGCCTGTTCTATATTTGTCCCTTCCTTATAAGCCCGAAAATCAAAAACAGGCAGGTACATCAATACATAATACGCAAACACGAAACTGAGCATGAACGCCAGAAAAACGATCCACCGGTGAGAGGCTTTAGCAAAATAAGGGGTGATGTATTCCCTGTTAAAGAAGAGAATTAGTATAAGCACCAGGAGGAACATATCTTTATAAAATGACTGCCAGGGGGTGAGAGGAATGGCATCCCCAAAACACCCACAATCTGTCACCTTATTGTAATAGGCTGAATAGAAGGTGAGAAAGCCAAAAAATATAACCATAAGAAGCAATGCCCAGGTCGTAAATTTTGGGAGGTAGCCTATAAGCAACATAACACCAAGCACAAGTTCAAAGACCACCACCAATAGAGCAATTACCAGGGCAAATGGCGCTAGAAATTCCAGATTGAGCACCGAAGGACTAAAATATTCTTCCAGTTTAAATGAAAAACCTATAGGATCATTAAGCTTAATAAATCCCGAAAAAATGAATAGAATACCTGTTACCCACCGGGAAATGCCTACTAGTAGCTTCATATCAAACTGTTTTAAGTTTTACTCAATTCGCTGTTTTCGTGAATATGTATTAAAGCAAAAACCGCATAATTGATCATATCCTCATAATTTGCTTCGATTCCCTCACTCACAAGGGTTTTGCCTTTATTATCTTCAATCTGTTTTATTCGAAGGACCTTTTGAAGAATAAGATCTGTAAGAGAACTTACTCTCATATCCCGCCAGGCTTCCCCATAATCGTGATTCTTATTTTCCATGAGCTGCTTTGTACGTGCAATCGTTCGATCATAAAGCTCTTCTACTTCATTTACCGAAAGATCGGGTTGTACTGCGACTCCTTTTTCCAGCTGTACCAAAGCCATTACAGAATAATTGATGATCCCTATAAATTCGGGAACTTCTCCTTCATCCACTTTTCTCACCTCGTTTTCCTGAAGCCCTCTTATTCGCTGAGCTTTAATAAATATCTGGTCTGTAAGCGAGGGAAGTCTCAAAATGCGCCAGGCACAGCCATAATCTTTCATCTTCTTCATAAAAAGGCCGCGACATTCGGCAATAACAGAATCATATTGAGCAGAGGTGTCCTTCATAGAAACGGGTAATTTGTGTAAATTTCGCTGATTTAATTCTTTTTGTCAAAGTTAATTTTTCCAACCAAAAAACAGCATTTTTTAGAATGTATATCAACTGCAAAGGCCATCTTATAGATCTTTCCACTCCCAAAGTGATGGGCATCCTCAATATCACCCCTGATTCCTTCTATGATGGAGGACAAAGGCAAAACCGCGAAGAGCATCTGCAACAGGCAGCCAAAATGCTTCAGGAGGGAGCAGATTTTATTGATATAGGTGCTTACAGCAGCAGGCCCGGAGCCACAGATATTTCAGAAGCTGAAGAATTACAACGAATTCTTCCGGTAGTGGAAGTGTTGGTTAAGAAATTTCCAAATATTTTTATTTCTGTAGATACCTTCCGCAGTGAAGTGGCAAGACAGTGTGTGGAAGCAGGGGCGGCAATGATCAATGATATTTCTGCAGGAAACCTTGATGACAAAATGATGGCAACTGCTGCAAAACTGCAGGTACCCTATATCATGATGCATATGAGAGGGAATCCTCAAACTATGAAGGATCTCAACCAATACGAGGATCTTACCAAAGATATCCTCTTCTACTTTTCTGAAAAAATTGACCGAGCAAGAGAGCTTGGGATCAATGATCTCATCATAGATCCAGGCTTTGGATTTTCTAAAAATATTTCCCAGAATTTTGAATTACTGTCCCACCTGGAACTATTTAAAAACCTGAATTTACCCATCCTATCAGGTCTCTCCCGGAAGTCGCTTATTTATAAAACATTTCACACAACGCCAGAAGAAGCACTCAACGGCACAACTGTTCTTAACACAGTTTCACTATTAAAAGGAGCTAATATTCTCCGGGTACATGACGTGAAGGAAGCGGTGGAATGTGTGAAATTACTGCAGCAGTTAAAAAACTAGCCTATAATTTTTTACATTTACCAAAACACAAGCCTACTTTGGATTTTCTAGATCTACGCATTCTCGATATTGTTGATATCATTTTTATTGCAGCCCTGCTCTACTATATTTATAAATTAGTTAAAGGCACTGTAGCTGTCAACATCTTTATAGGGATTGTGATCATTTATTTCGCCTGGAAGCTCACGCAGTTACTTCGTATGGAAATGCTTAGTAGTGTACTTGGCGAGTTTATAGGAGTAGGAATGTTTGCCCTAATAGTGGTTTTCCAACAGGAAATAAGAAAATTTCTCCTCATGATTGGTTCTACTAATTTTGCCAGAAGAAGACGCTTTCTTCAAACTTTAAAATTAATAAAGGACGATCTTGAAACTCCAAATGACGTTGAGGCGATTGTAAAGGCCTGTGAAAACATGGGTAAAACCAATACCGGTGCTCTTATTGTGATCCAGAGGAATACGAGCCTTGATTTTATTAAACAAAGTGGGGACCCAATGAAGATCCTGGTCAATCAACCCATTATTGAATCTATTTTTTACAAGAACAGTATTTTGCACGACGGGGCGCTGGTCATTGAAGACAACTACATCACCGCTACCAGAGTGATCCTCCCGGTCTCCAATGATCGTACTATACCGCTGCGCTTTGGCCTGAGACACCGAGCTGCTGTAGGAATTACTGAAAAAACAGATGCTTTAGCACTGGTAGTGAGCGAGGAAACAGGACAGATCTCTTATATAAAAGACGGGGAATTTGTCATGTATGAAGACAGGGATGATCTTGTCCAGAAATTAAAAGCAGACCTTGTTTAAAGGGTTTCTTCTTCCTGCATGAACTGGACCTCATAAAGATTCTTATAATAGCCATTCTCTTTCTTAAGCAGCTGGGAATGTGTTCCCATTTCCACTATTTTACCGGCATCCATCACCAGGATCTTATCGGCCTTTTTCACGGTTGCCAGTCGGTGAGCAATGACAATAGAAGTACGGCCTTCGGTGATCTTGAGCGTCGCATCCTGTATGAGCTGTTCACTATAGGAGTCGACAGAAGAAGTTGCCTCATCTAGCACCAGAATACTTGGATTACTCACGTAAGCTCTCAAAAATGCGATTAATTGACGTTGTCCCGAAGAAAGCATAACCCCACGCTCCTTTACGTTATAGTCGTAGCCTCCAGGCAGACTGGCAATGAATTCATCAACACCAATATCCTTAGCCGCCTGCACTACAGATTCTTTGGTGATCGTGGGATCGTTGAGAGTTATGTTATTAAGAATAGTATCGGCGAAAAGAAAAACGTCCTGGAGAACAATGGCAATCTCTCCCCTAAGTGATTTGAGAGTAATATCTTTTACATCTATTCCATCAATAAGAATACGCCCGCTGGAGATTTCGTAAGAACGGTTAAGCAAATTAATGATGGTGGATTTTCCTGCACCGGTAGCTCCAACAATAGCAACAGTTTCTCCCGCCTGGGCTTTAAAAGAAACTCCTTTAAGAACTTCTTCATCCCCAACATAACTGAAACGAACATTCTCAAATTCTATTTCTCCTTTAAGGTGATCTACCACGGTCTTGCCATTATCGGGAATAGAAGATTTTGTATCCAGAACTCCAAAAACCCGGTTTGCGGCCACCATTCCCATTTGTAGCGTATTAAATTTATCGGCTATTTGACGAAGTGGTCTAAAGAGCATCTGGCTCAATTCGACGAAGGCAACGATAACCCCAAGAGTAATGGCTTCGCTTCCAGCCACCACTCTTAACCCTCCATACCACACGATCAAACCAATTGTAATAGAAGTCGCCATCTCGGCAATTGGAAAAAATATGGAGTTATACCACACGGTTTTTACCCAGCCCTTACGGTGTTTATCATTGATCTCTTTAAAATTCTCATACTCCTTTTCTTCCCGGGTGAAAAGCTGCACGATCTTCATACCTGTAATTCGCTCCTGAACAAAAGTGTTAAGATTCGCCACCTGAGTTCGAACTTCTTCAAATGCCAATTTCATTTTCTTTTGAAAAATTCGTGTAGCATACAAGATAAAAGGAAGTACTACCAGGACAAGAAGAGTAAGCTTCCAACTTTGATAGAACATAAAGCCAAGAATAACGATCATTTTTAGCAGGTCACTTATGATCACAAATAAACCTTCACTAAAAATACTGGATATAGTTTCTATATCACTCACTGCCCTGGTCACCAGGCGCCCCACTGCAGAATTGTCAAAATATTTCATTTTGAACTGCAGCATGTGTTTAAATAAATTTACCCTTAGGTCCCGAATAACTTCCTGGCCCAGCCAGTTTGCGAAATAAATAAAGCAGAATTGAAAAATTACCTCAAGGAGTAAAACTCCCACCATGAGACTTATGTAGAACAGGAGTTGATCATTATCCTGCGGCACAATAGAATTATCTATTGTAAGCTGCAATAGATAAGGCCGCATTACACTTAGAAAGGATAGCAGGATGGCGGCAACGGCTACAAAATAAAATGCCCATTTGTATACGTGCGCATATTTGAGCAATCGCTTAAATAATCCAAAATCAAATGCGTTTCCCGTTGATGCCATTAACTAAAAATACTATTGGGATACAAGATCCTTGTTAAATACAATCCGTGAGCCGGTACAGAGGCTCCGGCTTCGCTCCTGTCTTTGCTATTAATAATTCGATGCAAATCCTGCACTTCCATTTTACCCAATCCAATTTGCAATAAGGTACCTACAATTGCCCTAACCATATTTCTTAAAAATCTGTCGGCAGTAATGTAAAAGACCAGGATACTCCCCTGTTGCTCCCATCTTGCTTCCTCTATCCTGCAGTTGTAGGTGTGAACATCTGTCCTGGACCTGGAAAAACATTTAAAATTGGAATATTGCAGTAAAATTTTTGCTGCTTCATTCATCTTTTCCACATCCAGATCTCTCTTTACAAAATAAGCTGAATCATTTACAAAAACATTTTTTCGTGTTGTGATATGATACTCATAGGAACGTGAAACAGCGTCAAACCTGGCATGAGCATCAGCTTTTACCAACAGTAGATCTTTTACTGCTATGTCTTTTGGCAGTAAAGAATTTATCCTGAAAATAAAACTTTTGGATAGCCTGGCTTCAGAATCAAAATGGGCAAAAATTTGCCGCGCGTGTACTCCGGCATCTGTCCTTCCCGCACCCACTACTTCGATTTCCTCCTGAAGTAATGTACGCAGAGATTCTTCAACAACTTGCTGCACCGAAATTGCTTCAGGTTGACGTTGCCAACCATGATAAGCCTTTCCGAAGTATTCCAGCTCCAAAAAATATCTCAATCTAAATTTCTACTTTTGCAAATTAAAGAAACAAAGATAAGCCATTAAAGCCAACTGCTCATTCTTCCCTGCCCTTAGATTGTTAATCTCACTATAAAAATTCCCAATGAAAAAGATACTTCTGCTTAGTGACACCCACGGACATTTAGATGAACGTATTTTAAAATATGCGGGAGAAGCAGATGAACTATGGCATGCAGGTGATATTGGAACAACGGCAGTGAGCGATTCGCTCCAGAAAATTAAACCTTTAAAAGCCGTTTTTGGAAATATAGATGGCGCAGAGGTAAGAAAGGAATTTCCACTCAACAACCGTTTTAGATGTGAAGAAGTAGATGTATGGATCACCCATATTGGAGGTTATCCCGGCCGCTACTCGTCTGCCGTAAAAGAGGAAATAAAAGCTAACCCACCAAGAATCTTCATAAGTGGTCACTCCCATATTCTTAAGGTGATGAATGACAAAAAACTCAGTGTTCTTCACATGAATCCCGGAGCCGCAGGAAAGCAGGGATTCCACCAGGTGAGGACGATGTTGAGATTTGTGATCGATGGCAAGGAAATTAAAGATCTTGAGGTGATTGAGTTGGGGAAAAAGTAGTATTCAGTATTCAGTATTTAGTGGTCAGAGGTTTTGAAGTTGGCAGTGCGCAGGCTTAAGTAGGCAGTAAAATTGAAGTTAGAATTACGATTTTTTTCACTAAACATTGATCTTTTCTGGATGTTCACTAGGAAAGAAAAAATTTCAATTTTTCAAAATACAACTAAGACCAGGATCAGTGGCTAAAAAGAAATGTCATTTCGAAGGAGCCTTTTCAGGGACTGAGAAATCTGCCCAACCCTTGTAGAAAACCTGTTGAGACCTCTCGTCATTTTCTTCACTTTCGTTCAGAAAACTCTATCGAGATGACAACATTCAAATACCTCTGCAAACTGGAACTTTAAACCACTTCGAACCTTGAACTAAAAAACCCGGAGCTTTCACTCCGGGTTTTTACGCACTAATACTACTAAGATAAAAGGTTTATCGCAACCGGTCCACAGATTTTACAAGATCTTCATCCTTTTTTATGGCCTTATTGGCCAGCACTAAAAAAACGATAGAAAATACAGGAGTCAGCATCCCAATACCTTTCTCTGAAACCGAAGTTTCTCCAGATATAGTTAGGGACCAATAGACAAATAATCCTAGTAAAATTAAGTTTAATAAGATATTGATACGCCCCAGTACGAACTGAAGCTTTCTATTCCTAAACAAAAAGATCGTCACTATTGAGATCAAAGCTGAAATTAAGGTTAAACCTAAAGCAGTGTAAACATCTTCGATATATACAGCATTTCCTGTCTGGTCATTCCACAGCTTAAAAATAAAGACAAAGCCGGCACTAAAAAAAGCCGCAATTAACAAGTAAACAGTCTGAATTCTTTGTAGCATTTCTCTTCAATAGAGGCACAAAAATAACAGATTCTTTTTAGAAACCATATTAATAATCTGAAAATAATGTCGTATAATTGCAGTATCGATTCGTAACCAATTCAATAAAGGTTACTTAGACTCCAAAAAATTTTTTCGATTCTTCCTCGAGAAGGTTAGTTAAACCAAAGACCAATTTTATTTAAGAACATTCATGTTTGAAATTTCAGAATTAAAGGCTAAAAAGCTGCCTGAACTTCAGGAAATAGCCAAAACGCTACGGGTTCCAAAGTACCGCACGCAAAAGAAGCTTGACCTGGTATACCAAATTCTCGACTACCAGGCGGCAAATCCGAAAAAAGTCCAGGAGGCACTGACAGACGAAGAAGAAAAACCTCAGCCTCAGGAAGATCAAAACTCCGGAAGGAATCAGCGAAAAACCCGTCCCAGAAAAGAGAAATCCAACAGCCCAAAGAGCTCCGTAGACCAGCGAAAGTCTTCTGATAAAAAGCCGGAAACTCCCGCAGGGAAACCTGAAGGTAAATCTGAAGGGAAAAAAGAGCAGCCTCAGGAAACAAAAGCTTCTTCCGACAACAGGAATGAGCAAAAAGGAAAAAAAGAAGATTCTCCAAGACAGCAATCTTCTAAAGATTCTTCTTCCAGAAGTCAACAAAAAGACAACCGCAAGGATTCCCGTCAAAAGGATACACGAGATAACCGAAACCAGGGAAATCGTGATAACAGTCGCGACAACAATCGTGACAGTGGGAACCGTGATAATAATGGCAACAGGGACAATCGAGACAGCGGGAACAGAGATTCCGGGAACCGTGATAATCGAAACCGCTATAAAGAACCAGATTACGAATTTGATGCGATCATAGAAAGCGAAGGAGTACTTGATATCATGCAGGACGGCTACGGCTTCCTTAGATCATCAGACTACATGTATCTTTCTTCTCCAGATGATATTTACGTTTCCCAGTCACAGATCAGGTTATTCGGCTTAAAAACCGGAGATACAGTTCTTGGCCAGGTAAGACCCCCAAAAGAGGGAGAAAAATATTTTCCGCTTATCAAGATCAATAAAATTAATGGTCTTGCTCCACAGGTAGTGCGAGACAGGGTTTCATTTGAACACCTTACTCCACTATTCCCACAGGAAAAATTTAATATTGCCGAAAGACAGAGCACTGTTTCAACAAGGATAATAGATATGTTCTCTCCTATTGGAAAAGGACAAAGAGGAATGATCGTTTCTCAACCAAAAACAGGTAAAACGATGCTACTTAAGGATATCGCCAATGCAATAGCGGCAAACCATCCTGAAGTATACCAGATCATCCTTCTAATTGACGAACGCCCTGAAGAGGTGACCGACATGCAGCGTAATGTAAGAGGAGAAGTAATCGCTTCAACTTTTGACAAAGAAGCTCATGAACATGTACGGGTTGCAAACATAGTGCTTGAAAAAGCAAAACGTATGGTAGAGTGTGGACATGACGTAGTGATCCTTCTGGATTCCATTACGCGTTTAGCCAGAGCTTATAACACGGTACAACCTGCCAGTGGAAAAGTACTTTCCGGTGGGGTGGATGCCAATGCACTACACAAACCAAAAAGATTCTTTGGTGCTGCCCGTAATATTGAAGGAGGCGGCTCTCTTTCAATAATTGCTACTGCTCTTACCGAAACCGGCTCAAAAATGGACGAGGTGATCTTTGAAGAATTTAAAGGTACAGGTAACATGGAACTTCAGCTGGATAGAAAAATTGCCAACAGAAGGATCTTCCCTGCTATTGACCTTACTTCTTCCAGCACCCGTAGAGATGATATCCTTCTTGACGAAACTACACTACAGAGAATGTGGGTGATGCGTAAATATCTAGCAGATATGAATCCTGTTGAAGCGATGGAATTTATCAACGACAGGATCAAACAAACCAAGAACAACGAAGAATTCCTAATCTCCATGAACGGATAAGGAACCTACCTTCCAAAAATGATAAAATCCGGACATCTTTGATGCTCCGGATTTTTTTTGTCACCTAATATAATTCAGGAATAAAATTTTTCTAAGAGAGAAAAAAATCACGGCGATCCCTGAAGACGATTGATAAATGACAAATACTCCCTTCTCTGCGAAATTCCACTCCCAAAAGAGATGAAAAGCCATTGGAGTTTCTAAAGACGATTCGATGATGAGCAGCACCTCTCTTGTGCCCTAAGAGACTATTAGGATCAATCTCAAAAGTTGGGTCTAAAGTGAAAAATAAGTTTCTTTGCGGATAAATATTTCCCGGTGAATAAAGAGA
>NZ_JAPONB010000009.1 GCF_026676115.1 Salinimicrobium sp. TH3
TTTAAACCCTTCATCATGTATTTGATGAAGGGTTTTTTTATGCCCTAAAACCACCCCGGCCTGCGGCCACCCCTCCTTAAAAAGGAGGGGAACACTACAAAAGTGCAATCTGGAAACCGATCTCAGCTCCCCTCCCTTTCAGGGAGGGGAAGTCCGGCAATTGGCGGACGGGGAGGGTCTTACTTCCCCAGAGATTATAACTAACCAAGAACTATTAGATTCCATGCACCACCCCGGCCTGCGGCCACCCCTCCTCAGAGAGGAGGGGAACACTACAAAAGTCCAATCTGGAAACGAATGTCAGCTCCCCTCCCTTCCAGGGAGGGGAAGTCCGGCATTTGGCCGGACGGGGAGGGTCTTTTTTCCTCCAATTTGAATTCAGGAAACGGACGGATAGGACTTTACTTTTTAAAAGTGTCTAAACATGGGAAGAATTACTCCACCTCATAAGTTAAAACATCAACTTCCGAAAGCCTGAAATAACCAAATGGAAAATTGTCAGGATTCGTCTGGTTCACGATGTTTCCCCGTACTATACTTGGCTGTGTTTGGAAAGGTCCTCCATTATTGTTCCCGGCCTGCGATCGCAGGATGAACATGTATTCATAAAAACCTTCAGAAATCCCCTGGATTTCAAATAAAACCAAATCACCGGGCGCTGCATCTTCATCATTGAAAAATGCAAAGGTTCGGTTCCCGTTAGTGAATTCGTCATTATAGATCTGAATATTGAAACGTTCATTAAGATATCGAAAAAGGTAAAAGTTCTCCCTGTCTGCAGGATCCTCATAGTACACTTTAAATTCATATTCGTCACCAGAAAAGCCTCCCAATTCCTGTTCTACAAACTGTAGATCGGGGGTAGGGATATACTGTTCTGTTGCTGTGTAGACCTCCTCTTCATAAATCACCTCTAGTTGGTAATCTATGTTTTCTACGGGCACCATGCGGTCATTTTGATAAATTCCTTCTTTTACCTCCTCAAAAAGGTATTCCTCTCCTGTATTTGTTGTCACTTTCACCAAAGCCCCGGTAGCCGGAGGTACGTCCTCGTCAAAGTAAGGAGCTGTGAAAGAGAGTTTGATGATTTGAAAATTGGATTCATTTTCTTCATTCCACACCAATGATGCCTCTATCACTAATCTTGGATCAGATTCTTCAAGGTCAATATCTACTACCTCTTCACAGGAAGTTAATCCAAGGAGCAGAATTATAAATAAGATCTTTTTCATTTTTCAAAACTTAAAATTGTAAGTTACAGAAGGTACGATCCCAAACAGGGAAAGCCGTACAGCCTCGTTACGTAATGTATCATCGTTTTCTCTAAAACTTATAGAGACTGCATTTTTTCGGGCGTAAACATTATAGAGCCCGAAATTCCAGGAGGAACTGTAACTCCTTGAAGATTTTCTTTTAGGAGTGTAAGTAGCCGAAAGATCCAGCCTGTGATAATCTGGTAGCCTACTGCTATTACGCGGAGCATAAACCGGAATAGCCATGTTTTCAAATCTGTATTGACCTGTTGGATAAGTTGTGGGTAAGCCGGTCTGGTAAATAAAGTTGGCATTCAGATCCCATTTCCGACTAAGTTCGTAAGAAGCGGTTAATGAAAGATCATGAGTTTTATCGTAGGCAGTTGCGTACCATCGGGAATTGTTGATTCCGGGTTCTGTCGCAGTCCTTCCGGGAGTACGTTGTTCAGATTTTGAAAGTGTGTAGGCAAACCAGCCGGTAAATCTTCCCTTATTTTTTTTCAGCAATAATTCTGCGCCATAAGCACGGGCTTCTCCCGGCAGGATGACCTGTTCAATTGCATCATTGGCAATGAGATTAGCACCGTCAATATAATCAATGCGATTTCTAAGGCTTTTATAGTACGCCTCAATTTCAAGGGAATATTCTTCATTCTCAAAATTCCTGTAGTAACCTGCTGCTACCTGGTCCAGAGACTGGGGCTCAATATACCTGCCGCTTGGCGTCCAAACATCAAGCGGTGTGGGAGAGCTGGTATTTGTGATAAGGTGCAGGTACTGGGTCATGCGGTTGTAGCTAAACTTAATGCTTTGATCTTCGTTAAAAGTGTAGGCCAGGGCAAGACGAGGCTCAAAGTTCCCGAAGGACCGCTCCACCTTACTTTTGTCGAGTTGCCTGATATCTACGGGTTCTGCTTTTTCATAAATCCCAAATCTATCGTTATAAATTACAGGTTCTCCCTGGTACAGGTTTAATTCTTCCTGTCCCATTCTTAAAAAATTACTGTACCTAATCCCATATTCTGCTGAAAGTTTTTGGGAGATCGTATGCTCCAGAGACAAATACAAAGCCGATTCCAAAGCGTATTTTTTAATGAGTTCCCTGGGAATGATACCTGAAGAAGAGGAGCTGGGTTCAATTTCCCCCGGATTAAATTCATGCCAGGTGGTATGGAAACCGTAATCAAGATTCAGGTTCTTGTTGAGATAGTGGTCAAGGTCGTATTTGAAATTTAAATTCTTGATCCCGCTGTTCCAGTTAAATCCAACGAAATCAAGGGTAAGGCCATAATAATAGTCACTGTAGATGAGAGAAAGATTGCTGAAAACATTATCCCTTAGAACATGGTTCCATCGTAGATTAAAAACTGAATTCCCATAGATATTATTAAAGCTTTCGCTTATGTTAAAGACATCTCTTCCGAAGTAACCAGAGAATAATATGGTATTTTCCGGATCCAGTCTAAAGGTCAATTTAGTATTAAGATCGTAGAAGTAGGCCGAATTGTCGTTGTCTGTTAATTTCAGAAATAAATGTGCATACGAACTGCGGCCTCCTATTAAATAAGAACTTTTCTCCTTTACTATTGGTCCCTGGGCTAAAAGTCGGCTGGAGATAAGGCCTATTCCGCCGTTGGCTTCAAAATGGCGGCTGTTTCCATCCTTTTGATAAATATCCAGTACAGAAGATACCCTTCCGCCGTAGTTGGCAGGAATACCTCCCTTATAAAGCTTCAGGTTCTTAATCGCATCGGGATTAAAGACCGAGAATAACCCAAAGAGATGACTGGCATTATAGATGGTCGCTTCATCAAGAAGGATAAGATTTTGATCGGCAGCACCACCACGAACGTTGAATCCCGAAGATCCTTCCCCGGCATTAGACACTCCTGGGAGCAGGAGCAGAGATTTTACAATGTCCACCTCTCCAAATACCACCGGCAGCTTTTGAATGGTGGAAATTTCAAGTTTATTGACACTCATTTCCGGTTTGCTAATATTTAGTCGTTCGCTGTCATCTACGATAACAACTTCTGCCAGGTCCTGTGCTGCAGTGTTCAGCTCGAAGTTCAGGTTCAGGTTTTCCTGGATGTCTACTTTTTCAGAAATGGATTGATATCCAAGATAAGAGATTTCCATCCTGTGGTTTCCCGCCGGAACTTTTAAGGAGTAAAAACCATATTCATTGGTTACTGTTCCGGTTTGAAGCTCGGGGAAAAGAATATTGACTCCAGAAAGCGTCTCATTATTTTCGGCATCTTTTATAATACCATTAATAACGAAGCTTTCCTGTGCCCAGGCTGAAACAGAGGACAGAAGTAAACAAAGGAGAATTAAGTTTTTCAAAAATAAAAAGGTTTTAAAAATGCCATTTTTGGCACCTAATCAAATAGCGCTTTCATTACTGTCTGTATTCCTTTGAACATAAGAAAGATCGCTGCAGCCATGGCTGCTAAAGCAAAAACCAGGACCGGAAGGAACCCCGGACTTTCCTGGTTCTTAAAGGAACTAAAAAGTACCACAGGTCCAATGAATGAAAGAGGTAGAGCGCCGGCCAGGAATTTAAGTCCTTTTAGCAGGAGGTCCTTGTTGGTGTGTTTCATAAAATCAAAGATAAATATTACTTTTTAAAATTTGTCTTTGTCCACCGCCTCATTCAAAGTCCTTATTTTCATATATTTAAAGGATTAATATTTTATCGGGAAACATGTGCTAAATTAATTTCCGGTAATATTAATCCAGAATTAACATATATCAAAGCTTTTTATGTTTAATTTTGGTGTAAATTATTTAAACAATGGACCAATTTTCCATCAGTCAGCTTTCCCAATTTTCGGGAATTAAACCGCACACCATTCGCATTTGGGAAAAGCGGTACAACGCTCTCAGGCCCCACCGGTCTGAAGGGAATACCCGGTATTATGACGGTGCCCAACTGCGACGCCTCCTCAATATCGTAGGATTGGCAGAGACAGGAGTAAAGATATCCAAGCTGTGCGCCATGAGTGATGAGGAGCTTTTCAAGATGAGAGCGGACTATGAGAGTGAGGCCGGTTTGAAAGAAGATTACCAGTATTTTATCAATCAGCTGGTCGCTGCGGGGATGGGATATGACGAAGCAAATTTTGAGAAAACCTTCTCTCATTGTTTATTGAAGTTTGGTCTGCAAAAAACCTATGTTGAAATTATACTTCCATTGTTAAATAGAATAGGTCTTATGTGGTCTGTAAACAACATACCTCCTTCACAGGAACATTATATTTCCAATCTTTTGAAGCAGAAAATGTTTACAGCCATAGATTCTATGCCACCGGTCAAAAAAGCCGAAGAGAACTGGTTACTCTTTTTGCCCGAAGATGAATTCCATGAGTTGGGACTTTTATTCACCAATTATTTTTTACGAAGCAGGGGCAAAAATGTCATTTATTTAGGCGCTAATGTTCCATTGTCCTCTATTAAGCACACCCTAGAGGGACTTGAAATAGATAATCTAATGTTTTTCCTGGTGCATCATGACCTGCCCGAAAAGATAGACACTTACTTAAAGGAGCTTCGTGATCTGGCAGGACAACGTCAAATCTTTATTGCCGGGGGAGGTGTAGATCCCAAGATTTTAAAGGATAAAAAAAATATAATCCTACTTTCCACTGTTGAAGACCTGGAGCGGGAGGTAAAAGAAATAAAATTAGCCTAATGTCAAAAATTGCAGTAATAGGAGCAGGTTTTTCGGGTTTAAGTGCGGCAGCATACATGGGAGCTGCAGGCCACGAGGTGCATATCTTTGAGAAGAACAGCAGTGCCGGTGGCCGGGCCAGGCAATTCAAAACTTCCAGCGGTTATACTTATGACATGGGACCAAGTTGGTACTGGATGCCAGGGGTTTTTGAAAAGTTTTTCGGCGATTTTGGACACAAGGTAGAAGATCTTTATCAACTTGACCTGTTGGATCCGTCTTTTGAGGTGGTCTTTCCTCAGAATGAAAAATTAAGTATTCCCGATAATTATACTAAGCTTCGGGAACTGTTTGAAGAAATTGAAACCGGGAGTGCCGACAAACTCGATAAATTTATGGAGGAGGCACAATATAAATATGAGCAGGGAATGGAAAGACTGGTTTATATGCCGGGCATTTCCCTTACCGAATTTGTAGACCTGGATCTCATTAAAGGTACCATGCGCCTGCAGGTGTTCTCTTCTTTCAGCAAACATGTGCGAAAATATTTCAAAGATCCAAAGTTGATCTCCCTTATGGAATTTCCCGTTCTGTTTTTGGGAGCTATGCCGCAGGATACCCCGGCGCTTTACAGTCTCATGAATTACGCAGGACTTAAGCTTGGAACATGGTATCCACAGGGGGGCTTCGGAAGTGTGATAGATGCAATGGTGAAAGTAGCCAGGGAACAGGGTGTTGAGATCCATTTTGATGCTCCTGTGGAGCAGATCATTTCAGCTGAAAGTAGCGTAAAAGGCCTTAGAGTTCATGGGGAAGAAATGAAATTTGATGCAGTCGTAGCAGCGGCCGATTATCAACATGTGGAAGAAAAACTGCTTCCCAGGGAACTTCAAAACTACAGTGAGAAGTATTGGGAGAATAAGACCTTTGCTCCATCCTGCCTCATCTATTATCTGGGAATTTCAGAAAGAATTCCGGAGCTGGAACACCATACTTTATTCTTTGATGAAGATCTTTACGATCATTCCGTAGAAATCTATAAAGATCCAAAATGGCCTGCTAAGCCTTTATTTTATGTGTGTTGTCCTTCAAGAACCGATGATTCAGTAGCGCCGGAAGGTCATGAAAACCTGTTTATGCTTATGCCACTGGCACCTGGATTAAAAGATGAAGAGGCGACACGGGAAAAATTCTTCCAGATTATGATAAAGAGGCTTGAGAAACAAATAGGCCGCAGCATTTGTGCTAAAATTGATTATAAGAAGAGCTACTGTGTTTCAGATTTTATTACAGATTACAACTCTTATAAAGGCAATGCTTACGGCCTTGCCAATACCCTGCAACAAACAGCCGTGCTAAAACCTAAAATCAAGAACAAAAAGCTTGACAATCTCTTTTACGCGGGGCAGCTTACAGTGCCCGGCCCGGGAGTGCCGCCGTCGCTTATTTCGGGAAATATCGCGGCAGAACAAGTTATAAAAGAACTAAAAAAGAAGAAGTATGAAGTCACTGTTTGATGATCTGTCGGTCCAGGTAAGCCGGCTCACTACACGCTCCTATAGTACAAGCTTTTCGCTAGGGATCTATTTCCTTCACGACCGGCTGCGCGATCCAATTTACTCAATCTATGGATTTGTAAGGGTTGCCGATGAGATCGTGGACAGTTTTGAAGGTTATGACCAGGAGTACCTGCTAAAGAAATTTAGGGAGGATACCTATGAGGCATTAGAACAGAAGATTTCTGCCAATCCTATACTAAATTCCTTCCAGGAGGTAGTACATGAGTTTGACATAGACAAAGAACTCATTGATACTTTTTTGAAGAGTATGGAAATGGATCTTCAAAAAGTGGATTATACAGATGAAAAATATCAACAGTACATCCTGGGTTCTGCCGAGGTAGTTGGACTTATGTGCCTGCACGTCTTCACCGAAGGAGACAAAAAAATGTTTGCAGAGCTTAAGCCTTATGCGATGAAACTGGGGGCAGCTTTTCAGAAAGTAAATTTCCTGAGGGATCTTAAGGATGATTATCATGTATTGGGAAGAACTTATTTCCCGGGAGTGGACATGGAAAATTTTTCGGCAGAGGCAAAACAACAAATTGAAGAAGAGATTGAAGAAGACTTCAGGATTGCGCTGCAGGGGATAAAGATGTTACCGGCTTCTTCCAAAGGAGGCGTCTATCTTGCCTATGTTTATTATCAATCTTTATTTAAAAAGATCAAGAGATTACCTGCAAAAAGAATACTTTCGGGCAGGATAAGGATCAATAATGGCCGGAAAGTAGGCTTGATGATCAACAGTCTTGTAGAATGTAAAATGAGAATTATTTGATGAAGTATATAATAGTTTTACTTTTTGTGATGACAGGGATGGTGGTGCAAAAATCTAATATTTCGGAAGCCCGCAAGCTTTATAGCAAGGCTGCCGAGAATGAGAAGGCAGCAAGAAGCCTTTTGGAACTTTCAGAAAATAAAGATATCAAGGATCCTGTGGTGCTGGGTTACAAAGGTGCGGGACATATGATGATGGCCAAGCACGTGGGAAATCCTTTTAAAAAATTGTCCCATTTCAATAAAGGCAAGGGTATTTTTAGCAGTGCGATAGCAGCCGATAAACAAAACCTGGAACTGCGGTTCCTTAGGTTTGCTGTCCAGGCCGAAGCTCCCGCTTTTCTTGGATACCGTGATAATCTTGAAGAGGATAAAGCTTTACTTATTGCAGGTGTAGACACTCTCCAGGATAAGGAACTTCAAAATATGATCCTTGATTACCTAAAAACATCCAAAGGCCTTACTGCGGCCGAAAAAGAAAAATTAAAATAAAAAATTGAATTTTAGTATCTTAATACTTGAATAAAAAATAACAAAATGGAGACGATAGCAATAAATTTTCTAATAGTTCTGGCATCTTTTCTTGCCATGGAAGGTGTTGCGTGGTTCACCCATAAATATATCATGCACGGGCTGTTGTGGACCTTACATAAAGACCACCACAAGAAGGAATCGAAAGGATTTTTTGAACATAATGATTTCTTCTTTCTCATTTTCGCCATTCCGGGGATCATCTCTCTTTATTTCGGAATGGAAGCAGGCTTCAATTTTCTGTTTTGGATAGGTCTGGGAATTACACTTTATGGAATGGCATATTTCTTTGTTCATGACATCTTTATCCATCAACGATTTAAGGTGCTGCGCAAAGCAGATAATTCGTATTTCAAAGCAATACGTCGTGCTCACAAAATGCATCATAAACATATTGGTAAGGAAGAAGGAGAGTGCTTCGGAATGCTTTGGGTGCCAATGAAATATTTTAGGGAACAAAGAAAAACTGCCTAATGCAATACACATATCTGCTGGTCAATTTCTTTACCATCATCATTCCCTTCCTGTTTTCTTTTCATCCCCGGCTGAAGTTTCACAAAACCTGGGGTGCATTTTTCCCGGCCGTTTTCCTCACAGGATTAGTTTTCGTGCTTTGGGATATGTTATTCACTAAAATGGGAGTTTGGGGTTTTAATGACCGCTATCTTACAGGATTAGAAATAGGCAACCTTCCGGTTGAGGAGGTGCTGTTTTTTTTCTGTATCCCTTATGCCTGCGTCTTCACCTTCCACTGCCTTGATCTTTTTATGAACGAAATAGGGGGGTCAAAAACGCAAAAAATCATCACTCTTTTTCTGGTGGCCTTTTTGTTGATCTTTGGCACAATCCATTCTTCCAAAAGCTATACTGCGACTACTTTCTTTAGTTTTGCTATTCTGCTTTTATACGCCCAGTTTATTCTGAAGATCAACTGGCTCACCCGGTTTTATGTGATCTATGCGGTATTGTTGATTCCCTTCTTTTTCGTGAACGGGATCCTTACCGGAAGCTGGATCGAAGAACAGGTAGTATGGTATAATCCCGAAGAATTTATGAACTTCAGGATAGGGACGATCCCTGTTGAAGATGCTTTTTACGGAGCCGAATTGATCCTCATGAACCTGCTTATCTACAAATATCTTTTAAACAGGAAAAAAGCAGTCGCAGCGGCAAATCTTAAGACTACAGCATTATGAAAAAGATCTTACAAATCTCCAACATTGTAGCTTTTATTGCAATGGTGACCATTAATTACTTTTCGAATACCGGAGCGATCAATGGTGAGACCATGGCAACGGTTTCTGCGGAATATGAGAATTTGTTTACTCCTGCGGGATATGCGTTTTCCATTTGGGGACTAATCTATCTTGGCCTAGCCGGCTTTGTGACTTTCCAGGCGATAAGTTCCCGCGGGAAGGAGGCAGCTGTAAAAATTGGCTGGTGGTTCGTGATCACCTGTGTCCTTAACATAAGCTGGATCTTTGCCTGGTTAAATCATCTTACCGGCCTTTCAGTTATTTTAATGTCTTTATTGTTATTTTCTCTAATAATGATCATTATCAAAACCAGGATGGAACTTGATGACGAACCATTAAAAGTAATAGCATTTTTGTGGTGGCCGTTTTCATTTTATTCCGGGTGGATCAGCGTTGCTCTAATTGCAAATACTGCTGCTTTTCTCACTTCTTTGGGATGGGATGGCTTAGGGATTTCTAATGTCACCTGGACCCTTATTATGATCATTGTAGCTACCTTTATTAACTTACTAATTACCTGGACTCGTAACATGAGAGAATTTGCTCTTGTTGGCGCCTGGGGCCTTGTAGCTGTTGGGATTGCTAATCAGGGAGAAAATGAAGGGATCTTTTTAACAGCTGTGATCACGGCAGGAATATTAGTGATTAGCAGCGGAATTCATGGTTATAAAAACCGAAAATACTCTCCGTGGAAAAAGCTGTAGACAAGGGAATTGCTGTTTGCTGGCTGAGAAGAGACCTTCGGTTATTTGACAACACAGCCCTTTACCATGCTCTCGACAGGGGACTCCCGGTGCAGGTCATCTTTATCTTTGATCCCGAAATTTTAAATACTTTACCTCATAAAAAAGATCAACGAGTGGCTTTTATTCATCAAGAGCTGGAGAAGATCAATTCAAAACTTTTAGAATTTGGCGCATCTCTTCTGGTACTTCATGAAGTTCCAAAAAAGGCATTCGAAAAGCTCATTTTAGAGTATCCTGTTCGGGAGGTTTTCACAAATCATGACTATGAACCTTATGCCCGGCAAAGGGATAAAGAGGTAAAAGATCTTCTGAATAAAAATAATGTTGGATTCACCACTTACAAAGATCAGGTGATGTTTGAGAAGGCAGAAGTAATGAAACCCGATGGTACTCCTTACACTGTTTTTACACCTTACTCCAAAAAATGGAAGGAAAATCTTTACCGGCAATCTGTTCCGGAATTTCCTTCTGAAACTCTTTTATCTCACCTGCTGAAAAAGGCAAACGAGAGAATACCTTCTCTGGAAAAAATAGGATTTAAAAATGTGGAGCTCCATATTCCTGAAGCAGATCTTTCTGAAGAATTGATAAAAGATTACCATAAAAAACGGGATCTTCCGTTTGTGGAAGGGACCAGCAGAGCAGGTATTCACTTGAGGTTTGGAACTGTGAGCGTGCGACAGCTTGTAAAGCAGGCATTGCAACAAAATGAAACCTGGCTGAATGAACTCATTTGGCGGGAATTTTTCATGATGATCCTGTACCATTTTCCTCATGTAGAGCAGCATAACTTCCGAAGAAAATATGATAGAATTCCGTGGCGCAACGATGAAAGAGAATTCGAATTGTGGTGCAGGGGAGAAACAGGATATCCCATGGTGGATGCCGGGATGCGGCAGCTTAACCAAACCGGCTGGATGCATAATAGAGTAAGGATGGTGGTTGCCGGTTTCCTGTGTAAACATTTATTGATCGATTGGTGCTGGGGGGAAGCTTACTTTGCCGAAAAGCTCCTGGATTATGAACTGGCTTCCAACAATGGAAACTGGCAATGGGCAGCAGGCACGGGTTGTGATTCTGCACCGTATTTCAGGATCTTTAATCCTGAATCTCAACTAAAGAAATTCGACCCCGATCTAAAATATGTAAAGACCTGGATTCCCAATTTTAGGGCGGGTTATTTAGAACCTATTGTAGAGCATAAATTTGCGCGGGCAAGAGCATTGGAAGTGTATAAGAAAGCTCTGAATTAAAAGTGAAGTTGTCTTATAGACCCCAACTTTTACGGAGCGAAGAATCTATCGTGTACTGAAGAGATTCCTCCTTCGTCGGAATGACATTGGAGGGTTTGTCATTCATAGGTTAGATTTTGCGCAGCGAAGAATCTTTCGCATGCTGAAGAGATTCCTCCTTCGTCGGAATGACAATGAGTAAAGCACAGAATAAGCACCATTGAATCCTAGTTACAGAATCCCTCTTTTTTTGATCTCAAGGTATTTATTGATCGTGTTGACTGTGAGATCTTCGGGTCGGGTAAGGATGGTTTGAATTCCGTGTTTTTGAAGTTCTTTTGCCATTAATCGTTTGTCATAGCTAAATTGTTCGGCAATGGTTTGATTGAAGATTTCTGGTACTTTTTCGGCTTTAGTGTGAATAAAGCTTTCCAGTTCGGTGTTTTCGAAAAAGATGACTACCAGTAAATGTTTTCTCGCCAAAGCCAGCAGGTAAGGCATTTGCCTGCGAAGTGCACCCAAATGTTCAAAGTTGGTGTATAACAACAGCAGGCTTCGCTGTGGTAAGCTGCGATTCATGTGAGTATACAGAAGGCCAAAATCTGAATCTCTAAAGCGCGTGCCAACATTGTAAAGCGATTCCAAAAGCAGGTTTAGATGGGTCTTTTTAGAACTTGCCGGGAGTATCTTTTCCATTTTATTAGAAAAAGTGATCAATCCTGCTTTATCTTTTTTCTTTAGGGCAATGTTTGAAAATGCCAGGGCACTGTTTATGGCATAATCCAGCAACTTGAGGTTATTAAAGGGCATTTTCATGGTACGCCCGGTATCAATGACAGAATAGACGGGTTGTGACCGTTCATCCTGGTACTGGTTCACCATGAGATCTCCCTGCTTTGCAGTAGCTTTCCAGTTTATGCTTCGCACATCGTCTCCCGGCACGTAATCCTTGATCTGCTCGAATTCCATGGTGTGGCCAATCTTCCTTATCTTCTTTAAGCCCGGCTGTGAGATCTTTCGATCTATAGCCATGAAGTCATACTTCTTCATTTGAATAAAAGAAGGATAAACTTTCAACATTTGTTCTTTGCCAAACTTCTTCCGGCGTTTTGCCAGCTTGAGAGGTGTAGAGGCAAAGACATTCAGGTTACCGAAGAAATATTCCCCGCGTTCTACCGGTCGCAAAGAATAGCTGAAAGATGAAGAATCCCCGGCAGGTATATTTAAGAGTTTCAAAAAATCCCTTTTTTGGAACTGTACCGGGATCTCATCTATAATTTCAAGCCGGGATTTAAAACCATAGTTGTTCTGCAGTAAAATTTCTACGGGGTTTTGATCGCTATTAGAAAATTTCTCGGGCAGGATCCTTTCTGCAGTTATTCCGCGACTCTTATACAAAGCAATAATATCTGCCAGAAAAATTAATAGAAATATCACGGTGATGATCCACAGCACGGGGTAGAGCCATTGAAGCCAATAGGAGAACAGGAAACCGGCGGCCAGGACAAAGATGGTCACAAAAAAACGCTGGTGCAGGTATAATGACTTGAAAAAGTGTACCAATTATCTCGGGATTTCTACAGAGTGAGTGATCATATCTATAGCACTTGCCGTAGTACTGCCTTCCATTTCACGTTCGGGAGACAAAATAATGCGGTGACCCAACACAGGTTCCAGTACTTTTTTGATGTCTTCGGGGATAACGAAATCTCTTCCATCTACTGCCGCCACTGCTTTTGAAGCATTCATCACCGCAATAGACGCACGCGGAGAAGCTCCCAGATACAAATGCGGATGATTTCTTGTTTTACTCACAATTTCGGCAATATAAGTAAGCAGTTTCTTTTCAACTCTTACTCCTTGTATCTGAGAACGCAGCACCCGCAGTTTTTCGGGATCTAAAACGGCTTCGACCTCATTTTGAGGTGCAGCTCCCTGCCGGTCATGGTGGGTTTGAAGTATCCTCACTTCCTCTTCCATCGCCGGGTAATCAACATTGATCTTAAATAGGAACCTGTCAAGTTGTGCTTCGGGAAGGGCATAAGTTCCCTCCTGGTCAATAGGGTTTTGGGTAGCAATTACCATGAATGGCGGTGGCATGCTATGCTGCTTTCCGTCAATAGTGATCTGCCGTTCTTCCATCACTTCAAAAAGAGCAGCCTGTGTCTTAGCGGGTGCCCTGTTGATCTCGTCGATGAGAACAATATTGGAAAAAACAGGACCCGGCTTAAATTCAAAGTCCGAAGTTTTTGCATTGAGTACCGATGTCCCCAAAACGTCACTCGGCATAAGATCGGGGGTGAACTGGATGCGACTAAATCCGGTTTTTAAAGTTTTGGCAAATAATTTTGCAGTGATCGTCTTTGCTACCCCGGGCACTCCCTCAATGAGTACATGCCCATCGGCCAGCAAGCCAATGATCAAAAGGTCGATAAATCTCTCCTGTCCAATGATGATATGTGAAAGCTGAGTTTTCACATTTTCTACTGCCGACTTTAATTCCTCCAGCGGAATGCGGTTTTCAAAAGTGATCTCGTCGTTCTTTATTTCCTCGTTTTCCATTTATTTCTTTTTAAAAGCCTCCATGGCTTTGTTTAAATGTAGCAATTCCTCTTTTGACACAGATTGTTGGTTTTCCAATCTATGCATGAGTTGCCATAAATTTTTGACCTCCTCTTTACTATTATCGCTTAGTGCTGCCAGGTTTTCATAAAAACTTTCATTTACATTCCCCGTAGAAACCCGGTAGTGGGTACGAACATATTCCAAAAATAAAGTAATCTTTTTTGAAGCAATACTACTGTAATCTTCCCGGTCCAGGTAAAGGCCTGCAATTGTTCGGGTGAAATCCAGAGTTTGATTCCGTAGCGGCTGGACCACGGGGATACTGCGTTGCTTGCGTTTCCCTTCAAAAAGGATAAATAATACGCTGCCTATAATCACAAAATAATAGGCCCAGCGCAGGGCTTTACTGTTTAGGATCACGAAAAGAGGAGAAGTGTAGAATGATTTTCCCGTTTTATAATAATGATCCCAATAAACAACTTTTTGAGCAGGCAGGTAAGCCAGAACTTTTTCAACATACTCTGCATTGTTGTCCTGCAGCAGGAAATAATTGCTGAAAGCTTTTGGTGTGGAATGTAAATAAACCACGCCTTTTCCAATAGTATCTCTCAAAAAGTTAATTTTTGGCGAGGTAATTTCGGCTGAATCCCTCTTAAGTTGGGTTACCCCAAGAACCTCCTTAGGCAGGGAATCTGAAATTATAAAAATATCCTGGTAAGTC
The DNA here is from genome assembly GCF_026676115.1 of Salinimicrobium sp. TH3. Classification (GTDB taxonomy): domain Bacteria; phylum Bacteroidota; class Bacteroidia; order Flavobacteriales; family Flavobacteriaceae; genus Salinimicrobium. The sequence goes on from NZ_JAPONB010000009.1 coordinate 14,314, forward strand.
TCTTTGTCAAACAGGAACGGTTGTGAGTTCTTGAGCGCAGGATCCTTGAGGTTCAATAATGGTTTTGAGGAAAAACCTTTTTCGGGCGTAAGGGTTTCCTTTTTTAGATCAAGGGTATCGAGAAGATTTGCGCTAAATTGCTCGGCTATAAAAAAAGCAGTATTTCCCTTTGCCACCCATTCAAAGATCTTTTTAAGCTCATGTTTATCAAAGCCAAGCCCATTGTTAAGAAAGAAATAAGTGCCGGTGACAGTGGTGTCATTAAGAAATTCAAAAGGAGGAACATTGACCTCCTTTAATTCCAGGTCCTGTTGCTTAAGGTTATCAAAAAGCACTTTTGTTCCCAGGGGGATCTTATCAAGGGCCGAATAGCTGGGGCTCCAATTTAATTCCTGCGGTTCATTGGCCTCCAGCCAGGTGAGGAAAACCAGCAGCAGAACGAGCAGGGCAAGTGTGATCTTATATGCTTTGCTCATGCTGTGGCTGAATTATTTCTTCGGTTAATAGAAACTCATTTTTGATCTTGTCGTAATCCAGAGCTGTGGTGGCAAAATTCCCGTACCACACAAAATCATAGATACGGTTAAGTCTTTTGAAGCGCCGTTGAAGTTCGGGCGCTTTGATTTCCATCACGTATTCCTCATCGGTCTTGGAGGCATCGTAGATCACAAGCTCCTGTCGCGACAATTGCTGAAGTATATAAAGAAAGTGATAGCGAATAGCCAGACGGTAATTTTCGGCCGCTACGGCTTTCTCAATTAATTTTTTAATGTTTCTCGTTTTGATGATCTTTTCCTCTTCATTGAAATGAAGTTCCCCACTAGATGGAGTCCCAAAAAGGTAATTTCCGGGGTTCATTTTTCCGAAGAGATAGAGAATGAGTGCGAGCAACAACCCCAGCAGCAGGTAAGGTAGGATATCAAGAAGAATGGCCAGCAGCAGGGGGGCTTCATAATCCCCAAACATCCAGTCCAGAAACCGCTCCCATTGTAGCCCAATGTATCTTTTGAATTTGCTCCACCAGCTATCTTCGGCCGCTGCTTCGGAATAATCATAAGCGGGATCCTGTTTGAATTCCTCAATGGTTTCTTCAGAAAAATCTAATGGCACCAACTCTTCTTCCGAAGTTTGTACCGGCATCACCAACTCCCCGGCAGATACCGAAAGATTGAAGCCGAAAAGGAAAAAGAGGAGGAATTTTACCATTTTTAAGATCCCAGGTTTGAGATACGTTCATAAGTACCTGTGGCATTCTTTTTTTCGTCCAGGTGGTAATAAATAAAAGCAGAAGCTACTACCCCAATAACCGAAAGCAGGTACTGGAAGAGTGACGAGAGCACGTTAAAAAACACATATACCCAATCGACAACATCGGCAGGATTTGCAATACTTCCCTCCTGGGACATTACCAGAGCCTTAATGAACATATAGATCATAAGCGGAAACTGAAAGATGAGTCCAATGATGTATATGAGCAGGGTAATTACAAAAAGAGTGAAAAATGTTGTCCACCAGTTGTCTTTAATAAGGCTGAAGGAATAGCTTATGGAATCCATGACCGAGGTACGTGCAAAGATGAGCATAGCCGGCGCTAGTGATAGGGGCACCCATACATAAACTCCCGGGAAAAAACAGAGCATAAGTCCAAAAACGGTAATGATACCAATCAGGATTACCAGCCCGAGCATGCTTCCAAAGTCTTGTTTAACTCCCCGGGAAACTTGTGAATGATCTACTTCTCCTGAATTTTCAATGTAACTTTTAATATAATGCAAAACTGTATTGTAAAGGAGCACATAAAATGCCAGCAGGGAAACGAAGAGGATAAACACCGAAATGAAGAAGGTCTCAACATTTATCTCAGAAGTTTCTACTAAAAACGGGTTGGAGAGTAGATCCATTCCCAGGTAAGAATAATATCCTATGGCAAGAATAAGAATTACAAAAACAGGGCCTGTTATCTTAAAAATGTCCATAAACAGGGGCTTCAGGTTTTGGCGAAGAAATTTAAAGGTATCGGTAATGATATCTCCCAGCTCGCGCTGTTTTCTAAATTCGATTGGTTGGGACATTGGGTGGTTTTCTATGTAAATAAATGGGATAGTAAACGTAGTAAAATAATATAAGTGCCAGGGAGCCGGTAATGATGAGAATGGCCAGCCAGTCGGGCATTTGTGTTTGCCTGGTAACAAAACCTTCCAGGAAACCGGCTAATACAAAGAAAGGAATAGTGCTAATTACGATCTTGAGTCCGGCTTTTATTCCGTTCACAAAAGAGGTGAGCCGGGAATAGGTGCCGGGGAAAAGAATGCCTTTCCCAACAACGAGACCGGCACAGGCAGCGACTATGATCACCGAGATCTCTATTGTGCCGTGAATCCAGATGGTCCTTACCGATTCCCATAGTAATCCTTTTTCATAAAAGAAGTATTGGAAGGAACCCAACATTATAGCATTCTGCATGATGATATATAGAGTTCCCAATCCCGCAAAAATGCCAAAAACAAAGGCCATTAAAGCTACCCGTACATTGTTGATCGTTATCCCGAGAAACATTTCCATTTCCCCCATTTTTTTATAAACAGCCATGGGATCATCATTGGCAATGTTTTCAAGAGTCATATTGACATAGGCATCACCCAGGATAGAGCGAACAAAAGCGCCGTCACTCGAGGCAGAGAAACTTCCAGCTGCAACAAAGAGTACAAAAACCAGGAAGGCCAGCAACAACTGCTTTTGATACCGGTAAAATTCCCGCGGAAATTCTTCAGTGAAAAAGGTAATAAACCTGCTTTTTGGTTCTTTTTTATTGCGGTAGATCTTTTGATGTGCTCTTGAAGCAAGGCCATTTAGGTAGTGAAATGTATTGCTGCCGGGATAGAAAGTCTGTGCATAGCTAAGATGATCTGTCACCTCAAGGTATAGTACCGATAATTCACCGGGAGACAAGATTGCATTATTTTGCAGGGCGCTTTCAAATCTTTGCCAATTATCCTTATTTTGCCGTACAAAAGCAGCCTCGCGCATTCTTTGCTATTTTGTCTCAAAGAAACATATTAAATGGATAATTTTCAAATTGAAACTGCCCAAAATATAAGCATTTCCCAAAATGTTGCCGGGGTAGGGGAGCGTATCCTGGCGTATCTAATCGATGGCCTCATTATGCTGGCATATATCATCATTGCGATTATGCTCCTGGGAGGCCTTGATGCCAGCCAGGGGCAGGAATGGCTTTTCATAAGTGTGATTATGTTGCCATTACTCCTTTACTTCCTGTTATGGGAGAGCTTATGGAATGGGCAATCGCCCGGTAAGGCAGCATTGGACTTAAGGGTTGTAAAGATCGATGGATCAAGACCGGCATTTTCAAATTACCTGGTCCGCTGGCTTTTAAGGATCGTGGACATCACTTTAACCAGCGGGAGTGTTGCAGTAGTTACTATCTTAATGAACGGCAAAGGGCAACGTTTGGGAGACCTTGCCGCAGGTACCACTGTTATTTCTGAAAGAGTGAGAACCGGGCTGGACAGGACCCTCCTGGTCAATGTTCCTGAAGATTACCGGCCGGTCTACCCGCAGGTAACCATGCTTTCTGACCGGGATGTGCAGGAAATAAAGGAGATCTACAAACATTCTCTTCAAAACTCCAACTACAAGGTGATAGGGAAATTGTCTAACCGGGTATCGGAATTACTGCAGGTTACCCCGGAAGAAAATTCGGTGCAATTTTTAAAAACTATACTAAAGGATTACAGCTATTATACAAGGCACTAATTAATCGATAATTTCCATCTGGATATGGATGTTTCTTAGAGGCCATTCGCTGCCATCTGTCGGCACCTTGTTAATTTCATCTACCACATCCATTCCTGATATCACCCTGCCAAAAACAGTGTGGTCATTGTTGAGGTGTGGTGCACCGCCGGGATCCTGGACAATATAAAATTCATAAGGAGACGAGGCTTTACTCACATTTTGTTCAGAATATTTTGCGGCTGCAAGGGCACCTCGCACATGGCGATGACCGGCTTCAAACTCACTGGGAATAAGGTAATCTCCTATCCTGTGTCGTTTTTGATTGGTGTCGGGATTATCGGAATTTCCTCCCTGGATGACAAAACCTTCCGAAACCCGATGAAAGAACGTGCCGTCATAGTAATCGTTATTGACCATATAGAGAAAGTTGGCGCGGTGCAAAGGAGTATCTCTAAACAATTCTACATCAATATTTCCAAAACGTGTTTTTATTCGCACCCTGTTTTCGTCGTGTTCCTTTGCATATTTCGTTAAAAAAGGGATCAATTCTTCCTGTACCAAAAGTGGGCCTTCACGTTCTTCTTTTTCAACTTCGGCTTCCACCATTTTTTCTGTCTTAGTGTTATCAACACGGGCAGTATCGGGTTGAACGGGTTCTTCAAGCATGCTTTCCACCTCATTTTGTGATGAAGATTTCTTATCTTCACAACTTGCAAAAACGGCTGCTACCAAAATCATTATCAGGAAAAATTTAGATCTCATGGATTTTCAGGATTTTTTAAGTCTAAGCCCGAATTTAAGGAAAATTACACTTCCGGGCGAAGAGGCGCACTTTAAATTGGCTCCTGTGCTGAGGATGAAGGAACTTGAGAACCTGAATATTGACAGGAAAAATCCAAAACAGGCGGCGGTTCTTTCAGTTTTTTATCCGGCAGAGAACGGGGAAACCAGCTTTGTTTTGATCCTAAGAAAGACCTACAAAGGAGTACATTCCAACCAGGTAGGTTTTCCCGGGGGCAGAGTAGAATTGGCCGATAGGGATCTCGCACATACGGCCCTGCGGGAAACAGAAGAAGAAGTTGGTATTCCACAGCATGAAGTAGAGATCATGAGGGAGATGTCAAGATTATATATTCCTCCAAGTAATTTTTGGGTGCATCCTTTTATGGGTATTATGAAAAAGACTCCGGTACTGGTGCCACAGGAGGATGAGGTGGAATCTGTGCTGGAGATTAAACTTGATGAGTTTATGAGCGAATCCTGTTTGATCAAGGAAACCCTTAGTACCTCTTATGCCAAAGAGATCGAGGTGCCTGCATTTTTACTTAATGGTCATGTGGTGTGGGGAGCTACCGCAATGATGTTGAGCGAAATGAAAGAAATCCTAAGGCAGCTGCTGTAAGTTATATTTAAGTATCTTTGTTCTTTCTTTAAAATGTAAGGGAACAAATGGGGATATTGAAAAAGAATCCTTTTGGACATTATCTTTTCTTTAAAAAATGGCTGATCCGAATCTTTGGAGTGCTCTCACACAGACGATACAGGGGATTTAATGAACTCCATATCGAGGGTTCAGAAATTATCAAGAACCTGCCCGGGAACAACGTTCTGTTCGTTTCCAACCACCAAACCTATTTTGCCGATGTTACGGCCATGTTCCATGTTTTTAATGCAGCATTAAGCGGAAGGGTAGATTCTATTAAGAACGTTGGATACTTGTGGCAGCCCAAACTCAACATTTATTATGTTGCTGCAAAGGAAACAATGAATTCTGGCCTTCTCACTCGTTTGATGGCTTATGCCGGAGCGGTTTCGGTAGAGAGGACCTGGCGGGAAAAAGGAAAGGAAGTACAACGGGAAGTAAACCCCGATGACCATAAAAATATTGGGACAGCCTTACAGGATGGCTGGGTGATCACTTTCCCTCAAGGAACAACTAAACCCTTTAAACCTATAAGAAAGGGAACTGCCCACATAATCAAACAGTACAAACCAATAGTAATCCCAATCGTTATTGATGGTTTTAGACGTTCTTTTGATAAAAAAGGTCTGAGAATAAGGAAAAAAGGTATTCTTCAGAGTTTCCAGATAAAAGAACCACTTGTTATAGATTATGATAACGAAACTATTGAAGAGATTGTAGAGAAGCTGGAGTATGCCATTGAGCAACATCCTTCTTTCCTGAAAGTGATTCCGAGAGAAGAGCTAGAAGTTATGGAAGAGTTGAACAAGACCCGACAATGGGAATATTAGATTTCATACTGAAGAATTCTTTTAGAAAACAGAAGCAAAAATCAGGTCTGAAGATCTCGAAATTAGAAAGGAAAATGCTCTTTATGACGTAGAGCATATTTGGTGATTTGCTTTTAGGAGTAGGCTGAACAAGGGTTTAGTTGTAGTTGCTTTTTTATTGAAATCCAAAAATGTCATTTTTGGAAGATATTTTCCCCGGCTGCTTAAAACGGAACTTCAGCTACTGCTTATCAATATTAAGAACCCGACCCTCTTTTTCAGCTTTTTTGTCCAGACTGGCTCCGTAGAAGCTTCCAAAAGCCATTCCAATTGGGAGGCCGATACCTATAAAGGCAACATTTCCAGTTATAGCAAAGATTGCGGTTCCAATAGGTAGTCCAAAGGCGCTCATTCCAAGAGGAAGCCATAAAGTGGTGTAGTAATTTTTTTGAACAATTCCAGGTCCTTTTGCAAGAAGGTTTAAGATCCTGCCTTTTGCCGTTTTTATTTTCTTACTAAGGTTCTTATCTTCAGGAGAAAGATTGTTCACTTCTTTGATCTGCTCGTTGATTAAGGCCACAGTGTTTTCGGGAAGTTCCCGAACCTCGAGATCCTTCAGAAGTAACTCAAGCTCTAGAGCTGCCCCTCCTTTTTCGGATTCTTCAGAATTTAAACTTAGAAGTTCCATTAGCTATATTTCCAGTCTTTTTAGCTCCCTGTAATTTTTCTTGAGTCGGCGCAGTAGAATTCCGTAGATAAGCCTGTAAAACAGCCAAAGGGCCAGAAGAAAAACAGCAAGGATAATAGAGAATACTACTGTGAATTTTACCCAGTCCATAGCATCAAAGGTGTATTTGGAAGTATTTTCAATATCCTGTATTAACTGGTGGTTTTGGACAGTGAGATAACCAATGACTAAATAATATATCCCTGTTGAGATAAGAACATAGGCGATATATGTCCTTACTGTTCTACGGGTTCTAAGGATGTTGTGCATAAGCGTGGCAGCATCATCTGTAGTAGAAATCCTTTTGTAGTTCCTGTAGAAACAGTAAATAAAGTAGAAAGTAATTAAGTAGCTAATTACATATACAATAATTGTCACCTTCTTGAGATGTAACTGCTCCAATTGATCCCAGTAATTGGCATCGGCCATGAAAATAGTGAATAAGGTGGAAAGTAGTAACTCCACAATACTTATCACAAAGATCCACTTAACTATGGAAGAGGATTTCTTCCATATCATACTGTAAATATCATCATAGGAAAGTCTTGGAAGATTTTCCTCCTGCTTTTTCCAATTTTGTTTTAAAAATTCAAGTTCATCCATATCGTAGGTACTACGGATTTAAAATATTTCTAAGGGTTTTTTTGATCCTGTTCATCTTCACGCGTGCGTTCACTTCAGATATCCCCAACATTTCTGAAATTTCTCTATAAGACTGGTCTTCCAGGTATAAAAAAACCAGTGCCTTATCAATGTCATTTAATTCTTTAACAGCTTTATACATTAGTTGCAGTTGTTTCTCAACTTCATCATTATAAGCCTCTGCCTTAATTTTAAAGCTTATTTCATCGTAGTTCTGGGTATGCAGCTCTTTTTTAGATTTCCTGTAAAGGGTAATTGCGGTATTAAGTGCAACCCGGTACATCCAGGTACTAAATTTCGAATCACCTCTAAACTTTGGGTAAGCATTCCAAAGCTGTATTGTTATCTCCTGGAACAGGTCGTTATGTGAATCCTTATCATTGGTGTACATGCGACATATCTTGTGCACAATATTCTGGTGCTTTTCAAGATTACTCACAAATTCATGTTCCAGTTGTTTCTTCACAAGGCTGTTTAGACTATTATAAGTAGCGAAAGTAATGCACTTGTTACAATTCCCTTAAAATTTATTTATCTTCTATTTTGTGTAAGGAAAGCTTTAACTTTGAAATAAAGGTTCATTAAGGATGAATATTCCAGTTTCCGAATACCCCCGTGTTGTCATTGTTGGTGGCGGCTTTGCGGGAATTTCAATTGCCAAGCATCTTCTAAAGGAGAAAATACAGGTGGTCCTGCTGGATCGTCATAATTACCACACTTTCCAACCTTTATTATACCAGGTTTCTACCTCGGGCCTGGAACCCGATTCCATTGCTTACCCTCTTCGAAAGATCACGCGTCACAGCCGTGATGGTTATTTTAGGCTCACCGAAGTACAACGTATTATTCCTGAAGAGAACAAGATCAAAACTTCAATTGGCGAACTTGCTTATGATTATCTTGTTCTGGCTACAGGCTCCCGGACAAATTTCTTCGGAAATAAAAGTATTGAGAAGAATGCCATGTGGATGAAAACAATTCCGCAGGCATTGAATATCCGTAGTTTGATCCTGGAAAATCTCGAGCAGGCGGTAATCACCGAAGACCCTGAAAAACGGAAGGCGCTCCTTAATTTTGTGGTGGCCGGGGCAGGTCCAACTGGAGTGGAACTTTGTGGTGCTATAGCCGAAGTGCGAAATCACATCGTACCAAAGGATTTTCGGGACCTTGATCCAACCGAGATGGAGATACATCTTGTGGAAGGACTTGACAGGGTATTGCCTCCCATGAGTGCCGAAGCATCTAAAAAAGCCGAAAAATTCCTGAGGGAACTGGGGGTGGATATCCATCTCAATGTCATGGTGCAGGAGTATGATGGCAATAAGGTGACAACAAATAAAGAAGATCTAACTTTTATTACTTCCACTTTTATTTGGGCGGCAGGAGTATCGGGTGCACCCGTGGAGGGATTGAATGCCTCTGCACTTGTCGATAAGGCCGATAGATATGAGGTAAATGTGTTTAACCAGGTGAAAGGTTACGAGAATATTTTTGCTATTGGGGACATTGCTTTAATGAGCAATGAAGATTATCCCAAAGGGCATCCTATGGTTGCACAGCCGGCAATTCAACAGGGAAAACACTTGGCGAAAAATATAAAGAGAATCCTGAATAAGGAAAAAATGAAGGCTTTTGAATACAATGACAAAGGCACCATGGCAACTGTGGGTAGAAATAAAGCTGTAGTTGATCTTGGAAAACTAAAATTTGGAGGCTTCTTTGCCTGGTTCATCTGGATGTTCATTCACCTCTACTTTTTGGTAGGTTTCAGGAACCGGCTTATTACATTTTTCAATTGGGTATACAACTATGTTAATTTTGATAAAGCTGCAAGATTGATCATTAGGCCGTTTAAAAGTAATAAAGAGAACCTGGAAGTAGACCAGAAAAAGGTATAAAAAAAGCCGGCTCAAAAAAGATCATTTTGAGCCGGCTAAATTTTTATGGTAAATATTTTATTCTAACCATTCTACGCGTCCTGTATCCACATCATAAACAGCTCCTACAATTTTTATCTCTCCATTTTCGGCCATTTCGGCTATTATAGGGCTTTCATTCTTGATCACATCTATAGTGTGAAGCACGTTGTTTCGGGTTACTGCGTCAACAAACTCCTTGTTCTCAACAGTTCTTTGATCATCAGAAAAACCCTCGGTCATGTCGATTGCCGGTTCAATATGATTCAGCATTCCGGTAATATTTCCAAGCTCCACGCCTGCAATGGCAGATTTTACTGCGCCACAACTTTCATGGCCCATTACCACTATTACCTTTGAACCTGCAACTTTAGTTGCAAATTCCATGCTTCCAAGCATACCTTCATCTGCGAAATTACCCGCTATACGACCTACAAAAATATCTCCAAGTCCCTGGTCGAATATTTCTTCTACAGGAACCCTGCTGTCGATACATGAAAGTACCATTCCTGTGGGATACTGTGCTGATCCAGTTGCTCCCCTTCTTGCTTCCCGATTTCTTGGGGTAAGGCTGTCCTGAACAAATCGAAGATTTCCTCCCTTAAATTCTGCGACTACATCAGCAGGCATTAAGGCATCACGTTCTGCCTGTGTTAAAGTTATATCCGCTTCTCTTTGGGTTTCCATGGCGGTGTTTTCAGTTTCTTCAACTTCTTCAACAGGCTCATTTCTTTCCTCTGTTTCTCCACAAGAAACCATTAGAAGTGAAATGAATAGAATAAAGCTCCAGTAATTAATAGTCTTAGTTTTTTTCATTGTTATATGTGTTAGCATTAGTGAATAAAATAAAATTATTGACTGCAGATAGGTGTTTAATGATTGTGAAAAAGGTTTAAAACTGTAATAAAAAAAGCGGCCCGGAGGCCGCTTTTTGTTAATTTTTGCACTTACGGCCTTATAACTTTATCTCTGCACAACCTATTCTTGCACCTGCATTACCACTAGGTTGAGAAGTGAAATCATCTACACCGGCGTGCACGATCACCGATTTGTTCAGAATATTTTTCTTTTCATCTTCGCAGCCAATACACCACTCATCTGTAGTAAAAGTAATACTGCCTTCTCCACTTGAGTTCACGTCAAAGTTCCCTATGTCTCCTCTATGATAACCACCTGCATCTCCCCATTCTCCGTGATCTTCAAATGTCGGGTTCCAATGTCCTCCGGCAGAGGTTCCATCTTCTGCAGAACAATCGGCATTCTCATGAAGGTGGATTGCATGCATTCCTTCCTCAAGTCCTGCAAGATCTGCTGTCATAGTCACTTCTCCATTTTCCTGGATAAATGTTATTGTCCCCGAAACATTACTACCGCTGCGCGGCTCCATTTGAATAGTTAGCTCATCCTGGACATAAGTATCACCAGGTCCCGCCTCTTCTTCCTGCTGAGTAAGATTAGTGTGTTCATCTACGCGCTCATCGGCAGATTCTTTCTCATCCCGGCAACCGGTTAAGGTTAAAGCGGTAAAAAGAAAAAGGGATAGTCCTATTTGTTTCATAGTTGGTATTTTAAAATTATTTTTTCAGCTCACTAAAATAGAGTATGCTGCCTCATTTGCCAAAAAATTAAGGAGAGCTTAACAATAGCTGGATTTTACTGTAGAAATGTTGACTAAATATCTTAAATGCTAGTAGTTGATTTACAGGTTTTTACTAATCTTCTATTTTTTGCAACTAAATGCATTTATCAAATGCTTTCAGTAAAGATAAAAGCACTTATGAATTTTTTAAAACAGCAAAAGAAGTTCAAGACCTATTTTTTTAAGGATGATTAAATTTTCTTCAATTGGGTAGTTATTTTCACTTTGTTTGAAAGAGTACGATGCACCGGACATTTATCGGCAATTTCCAATAGCTTTTGTTGCTGCTGTTCGTCGAGATTTCCTTCAAGAACTATTTCCCTCTCAAAAAGGTCAATTTTCGCGGTGTTTCTTTCACAGTTCTCACAATCTTCGGCGTGACTTTTTTGGTGATCTACGTGGGTCTCAACATTGAGTAGGGGCCATTTTTTACGTCGTGCATACATTTGGATGGTCATAGAGGTGCAGGCTGCCAGGCCGGCAGAAAGAAGTTCGTATGGAGAAGGACCAAAGTCCTCTCCTCCAAAGGATTTTGGTTCATCGGCCGTGAAGTAGTGTTTGCCTGCTCGCATTTGGGTTGTGAATCCTTCTTCTCCCAGGTTTGCAACAACCTGATGGTTGGTTTCCAATTCTTTTTCTTCTGGTATTTCGAGATATCGCGAGGCCCAGGAGGCTATTACCATTCCTGCATATTCTGAATCCTTAGTATTGGTTAACAAATGATCTGCGCCATCCAGAGAAACAAAACTTTTGGGATGTTTCACACTTTTGTATAAAGCTTCTGCATTGCTAATTTCTACTACAGAGTCCTGTGGGGAATGCATAATCAAAAATGCTTTTTTTAGATCCCTTGCAAAACTGGTAAGATCATGGGTATTTATATCTTCCAGGAATTTTTTCTTTATGGTAAAATTCCTACCTCCAACATTCACTTGAGCTACACCTTTTTCATCAATTTCCTCGAGACTGGATTTCAGTAAATTTTTTACATGAACGGGGGAGGAGGGTGCTCCAATTGTGACCACACTTTTCACAGAGGTCAATTTTTCTGCAGCAAAAATAACTGCAGCCCCTCCCAGAGAATGACCAATGAGCATTTCGGGTGCTTTATACTCTTGCTTGAGGAAATCAGCAGCTGCAAGCAGATCTTCCACGTTCCCAGAAAAAGTGGTATTGGCAAATTCGCCATCACTTTCTCCCAGACCCGAAAAATCAAAACGCAGCACGCCATATCCTTTTGCGGAAAGTGCCCGTGCAATATTTTTAACTGCAAAGAAATTTTTATTACAGGTAAAGCAGTGGGCGAAAAGTACGTAACTGTGGGGATGCCTGTTAAGGGGAAGTTCAAGGTAACCTGAGAGTTCCAGGCCTTCTGAATTTTTGAATTTTATTTTTTTATAGTTCATAGGAAAGATATTGAATTATAAAAAAGGCTTTTAAAAAGCATCCTGAATTCCATCTCTACATCAAAGTCCAAATGGTTTCTTTAATGCCTCATATAATGGAAACAGTGAATACTTTTTAAAAGCCCTGCTTTCTACAGGTAATTACCTGTTATCTGCGATATTTGGTTTGATCGAATTCTCCTCTATCATAGAAAGAGTCATCTTCCGAAATTGTTCCGCTGCTGCGGCGGTCAGAATGTTTTCCAGATTCATTCCCGGTAAGAGGGTCACGATCACGATCTACAACTCCACGATCCCTGTCTGTAAGGGTACGTTCTCGATCACTTTTGTTATGATCAGAAAGGTCATTTTTTCTATCGGCATCTCTCATTCTTTTTCTTTCTTCATCTTTGTCGTGTGAACCAAGATCTTTGTCTCTGTCTCTGCGGTCTTCGCGGTTGTAGGATTCCAGCACAACCATCTCATATTCACGATCTACGTCATACCCTTTCTCCATCCTTTTTGTCTCGGCAAAGGTGCGGTGGTCAATTTTATCTGTATACACAAACTTATCATCCACATTTAATCTTGCGAGTCCTATAGGAAGGATCAGGTGATTCTCTCCTTCTTTGTTTATAAATTCGTGTACATCTCCAGATGCAGATTTCCCATATGGATCATGGTTTGCATCAATTATGGATTTATCCACTTCAACATCAAGATATACTACTCTTCTTTTTTCTTTGCTTACCAACAGGTTATCTACTTTCCCTATTACTTTGTTGTCAACATCTTTTACAGGCCATCCTCTTACATCTGGATCGTCACTGTCAACTTTAAAGTCGGAAAGTTCATTGAGGTAAAACAAATGTTTTCTATTGTCTTTTCTATCTGTCATAATTTCTTTCTTTTTTGATTAGCTCATTTTCTTTAATAAGTCTCCTGCTTCGTCAAAGAACTTTTTTACCTGATCTTTTTGGTCAAGGGTAGGAGTAGATCCCTCAATGTTTTGTGCTGCAGTTTTCACTTCAGTTACATCACTGGAAAGGTTAGGAAACTCTTCCTTTTGCATTTTTTCCATCACATTAGCCAGTTTTGTCCCTGCAGATTTAATTGTATTTGCATGGGTTAAAGACATTGGGTCGCTTTTTATTGCCTGTGCCTCCTGTCTTACAGTTTCCATATCGGCACTAATGTCATAGTTCATATCATCTGCTTTTGCCTGTACAGCGTTTATAAGCTCAATTAGAGCATTATTTGTATATTGATGATCTATGCCCATTTTCTCCTGATCTGAGATGTAGGCCAAATAACCTTCAACTCCTTCACTGGTGTCCCAGTCTGTGGTATCAGTCTGGTCTTCCCAATTGGTGGTTTCAGCGTCTTCTTCCTCCCAGGTAGTTTCTTCAACCTGTTCAGTTTCTACCTCGTCTAAGTCATCATCATCATCGGCAAATACTAAAAAGTATAGTATTGCAAGGATAACCAGTACCAGGATAATCCAAGGCCAAATTGGTTTCTTCTTTTCGATCTTAATCTCTGCCATAATTGTTCTTTTTTAATTAGTTAGATTGAACATCTAAATTACTCATTTGGCAGCCCAATTTAACTAAGGGTAGCCTAAATTATTGTTAATTAAGCATTAAAATAGCTAATTGTTTGCGAGAATGCTAGCGTAGTTGAAGATGTAGAGAGTTATTTTTAAGGAACTGCAATTTTAATCTTTACCGGTGATATGCTGGCAGTTACATCGCTAATATCTCCTCTATATTCCCCATCTATTTGGAATGGGATCTTTTTGTCACTGTAAATTCTTGCTTCTTCGGCAGAAATGATTTCCAGAAAATCCTCATCAAGTTCTGCATTTTCGCTAAAGGTTTTAAGGATCTGGGGAATATTGAATTCCTTAAATATGAGGATCTCGAACTTGCCGTCATTATACCTGCCATGAGGGTTAATATTGGCGCCAGTACCATATTTCCTGGCATTGGCAACAGCTACAAGAACTGCGTTGCGGGAGAATTTTTTTCCGTCCACCTGTATATCAAACTGAAAAGGAAAGTCACTTTTTATAAGAGTCGGGATAGATTTTAATAAGTAACCTAATTTTCCGCGGATATTTCCTTCCTGATAATTTTTTATCAACTCAGCATTTAATCCAATATCGCTTATATGTAGACAAAGCTCATTATTTATGAGAATAGAATCCATATTTTCAAATTTATCCCCCAAAGCTACTTCGGTAAGATATTCATCACTGCCGTGAAGATTAAAGTTTTCGGCGAGACCGTTTGCCGAACCGGCAGGGAATATTCCAATGGGAACAGAATCATCTTTAAGAAGTTCGGCAATCAATTTTATAGTTCCATCACCGCCTACAGATACAATACGATGAGGGGCATAATTTTCAATTTTTGAAAAGAGGAGTTCTTTGTCATCCTTGCCGGTGGTGTAGTAGATATCCAGGTCGTAATTCTTCTTCTTTGCCTGTTTTTTAACCTCCTCGATGATATCTGATTTATCTATTCCACCCGAGATCGGGTTAACTACCATTAAAACCCTGCTAAAGTCTGTCATTTTTATTGAGCTTGTGCCTAAAAATAACTAATTTGGGAGGGATAGGTAGTTAAAAAATATTAAATATGAGGTTAGACATTAAGCTCTACCGGGGTTATGTGAATGATCAGGAATTAGTAGTGTTTGGACATGTTTTTAAGTCCTGGGCACCAGATAAATATGAAATTGACCGCAGGGGCTACAGGCATGCAAAATCTGTTTACAAGATGTTTACGATTAGTCCCATAAAAAATGCCACTGTGAAATTAAATTTTAGAAGTCTTGAGGTGGTTACAAAAACTACAGATGATGGGTACTTCAGGTTTAATCTGCCTTATAACAAATTCCTGGAGAGCGGTTGGCACGAATACTCGGTCACCTGTCAATTTGGAGAGATTGGAGTGGTAGAGACAGGAGAATTGCTTAAGCCGTTTAAAAGTAAACTTGGAATAATATCAGATATTGATGATACTTTTCTTATTTCTCACACCCAGAATTTTTTCAAGAAGCTATATGTGATCCTTACCCAAAATATAGACAACCGTGAGATTTTCGACGATGTTGTTCCCCATTACCAGGCTTTAAGCAGGGCCGGGCAGGAAGAAGGACAATTCAATTCATTTTTTTATGTTTCCAGCAGTGAATGGAATTTATATGAATTTATTCTGCAGTTTGCACGTAAACATAAGCTTCCCAAAGCGGTAATAAAATTAAAAAGTATTAAAACCGGTCTTGGGGATTTTCTATTTACGGGCAGGGGTGGTCATGACCATAAATTTATCAAGATCAAAGATGTTATTTCTTTTTATCCACAACTTCAATATGTTTTAATGGGAGATGATTCCCAGCAGGATGCTTACCTGTATGAGCGTATAACAAAAATGTTCCCCTTAAACATTAGAGCTATTTACATTAGGCAAACTTCAAAACGGCAGAAAGAGAAAATAATTCAGGTATTGGAAAATATTGAGGATCTTGGAGTTGCCACCTGCTATTTTAAAGATAGTGGAAAAGCCATTGGACATTCAAAAAAAATAGGGATCGTTTGATCCCTATATGACTTTCAATAAAATTTGGTTTGGTAAGTAATTTTTGATTTTAGAAGGTGCTGGATGGAAACACTACCACACTTTCATTTCCATTCTTTCCTACAGTTGAAACACCAAAGAAGAAATTATCTATTACTATTCCCTCGAGAGTAAAGTTGTCTACGTTCCCAACAAATCTCGAATGCTGCCATTGAGGGGAGGTCGTTTCCCTCCAGTAAATCTTATAACCGGCTACATTATCGCCAGTCACTTTTTCCCATTTTAATTTAGCCGAAGGCTCTACAATTCCACCAATCTTTACTTCTTTAGGAGCAGGTGGTGCCCATGCAAGACTTGCCATAGTGATTGCGTTCACAGCAGTTAGCTTGGCGGCGTAATCAAAATTCACATGTTCAATCACATCTCCATATTCGATCCCATCTTCAGTACGAATATCCTGATGCTGCTGGTTATAGTTCTCATGGGCTTCCATGATTCTAATTCCTGCAAACCCAAGATCATTGAAAGGCCGGTGATGCCCTCCACGACCAAACCTGTCAAGTCTGTAGATCATCATTGGGTTCATTTCGGGCATATAGGTCTCGGTAGTACGATGAACATAGCGGGCTAATTGTCGGGAAATACCGTCTACTTCCCCTCCGTAATACCTTCTCATTTTTCTTTCGTCCTCAGTTTCTGTGGGAGGAACGGGTTCAGAAAAGATCCTGAAACTTCGGTTGTCAATGACTCCGTCAACTCCTTTAATATTGCCGATCATATCATTATTTAGAACTCCTATGATGTCCCAGCCTTCGTCTTTAGCCATTTTAGCAAAACCCTGTCCCCCAAACAATCCCTGTTCTTCTCCAGATAGTCCAAGGTATATAATGCTGTTCTCAAAATCATATTTTGAAAGCACACGTGCCGCCTCCATAACTCCTGCCATTCCGCTGGCATTGTCGTTGGCTCCAGGAGCATCTGTGGTGAAATCCATTGTGTTGCTAGCCCGGGAATCAATGTCACCGCTCATAATAATATATCGGTTTGGATATTTGGTTCCTTTTTGTACTGCCACAACATTTACTACCCATGCATCTTTGGGAACGCGGTTATTTCCTTCTTTGGTGACAAAATCCTTCTGGTAAAATACATCAAGACAGTCATTGCACTCCTGGGAAATTTTTTCAAAATCGGCTTTAATAAATCTCCGGGCAGCTCCAATTCCGCGGGTATTGGAAACGGTATCGCTAAAGGTATTTCGTGTTCCAAAACCAGCCAGACGACGAATATCGCTCTCAATTTCATCGGCAGAAACCGATTCCACTATATCGTAAATTCTAAGGTCTACCTGTGGGGGTGCAACCTCTTGAGCAAAGCTGGTAAGACCACAAAAAACAAAGGTGGCAAAAATGGCATTTTTAAGCATATTAATTTTTTAGATTCCTGTTTACAAAATAGGAAAAATAAAACATAAAAAAAGCTGCATGAGATGCAGCTTTAATTTAAATCTTCAAGAAGTCTTAGTAGATGATCTTATCATCTCCGTCCATTTCTGTTTGAAGTTCTTTAGACTTTCCTTTAATCTTTGATTTTACAGAATCATATCTGTGAGAAAGATTATCGCTTAGGTCGTTGTATTTGCTTTTGGCTCCATACATATATTCGTTGCCTTTATCAGCAATGTTTTTCCGTGTTTCAGATCCTTTTTTTGGTGCGAATAATAATCCTGCTACAGCACCAAGAGCAGCCCCTGAAAGTATTCCTGCTAAAATTTTTCCTGTTTTCATGTTTCGTTGTTTTCTAAATTCGATAATGGTTAAATATCCAATTGCTAATATACCTTATTTGCAGGTTTCGTATGGAAAACCAGAGTTAAGGTTGATTTAAAATAACAATTAATATTTACTCCTTTTTAACAGTTTTTGTTCCTATATCAACGGGTAAGGCTTACAAATTGCCCCAATAATTCAAGCACCTCATCTACATCATCTACGTAGTATTTTGCCTTAGTCTTATTCCTTCCCACTTTAACACTTACTGTTTGATCTGGAAGTTCGGTAAACAGGTATTCATCGGTCCAGTCATCACCTATGGCAAAGATGAAATCGTATTTTTCTACCAGCAATTTATTGGCTGCCTTACCTTTATTTACTCCGCTATTCTTTATTTCAAGTACTTTATTTCCCTGTAACACGGTTAAGCCGTGATTAGAGATCATGTCTTTTAGAACTGCCGAAAGTTCATTCGCTCTTACTTCGCCCAATTCGGGATTTGCTTTTCTATAATGCCACGCAAGCGAGAAGTTCTTTTCTTCAATGAAGGTGCCGGGAGTTCGATCTACATAAGTCTCCAGAACGGGACGAACAGAGGACATCCAGTTATTGTTGAGATTTTCTGTTAATTGCCAGCTTTCATTTACCGGCCGGTTCCAGACCCCATGTTCAGAAATTAATTCTATGGGAACATTCTTCCACCAGGTTCCAAGGGTTTCTTTGTCTCTTCCGCTTATAAGTACAACCCGGGTATTTTTTTGTTCCCCAAGTCTTGTAACCAATTGAATTAGATCGGGATCGGGCATGGCATCATCGGGCTTGTCTACAAATTTACGAAGGGTGCCATCATAATCCAGGAACAGGATGCGGCGCTGTGCCGCACTGTATTTATCAAAAAGGTCCTTTTTAATATTCTCTGTAATTTGAATAGCCTTGAAAGCCTTTCGGGAATCTCTGGTTTGCCGCAGGCTCTTCATAAAATCTTTAGCCCACTTTTCTACATTATATCGCTTAAGCCTTTTTTGAAGGAGTTTATTGCGGCGCACCTGCTCTTCTTTGGGCATTTCGAGAGCCATTTTTATACTGTCTACTATTTGTTCGAAGTTATTGGGGTTGATGATAAGTGCCTCATTTAGTTCGTGTGCCGCCCCTGCCATTTCGCTTAGAATAAGGACTCCTGTTTGGTCTGTCCTGGTAGCGATGTATTCTTTTGCAACCAGGTTCATACCATCGCGGGTAGGGGTGATGAGTGCAACATCGCTTGAGGTATAAAGGTCAATAAGATTTTCAAAAGGCATAGAGCGATAAAAATACCAAATGGGTGTCCAGTTAATGGAAGCGAACTTTCCATTAATACGTCCCACAAGTTCGTCAATCTCTTTCTTCAATAGTTGGTACTGCGGAACATTGGTGCGCGAAGGTACAGCCAGCATAATAAGCCTTACTTTTTCCTGATACTCCGGGTACTTCTCAAGAAAATATCCAAATGCCCTAATTCGATTGGCAATTCCTTTAGTGTAATCCAAGCGATCTATTGAAAGTATCAATTTGGTGTTGCGGGTCACATACTTGTGATAATCCAGCTTCTTTTGAATATCAGAATTTTCACTCCGGGGCTGATTAAAATGTTCTTTTGCGGCCGTTCGGAATTTCTTGTAATCAATTCCCATTGGGAATGAATCTGACCTCACAATACGGCCGCCAATATTGACGCTGTTAAAATTAATATCGAGGCGAAGTATTCGGTTAACAGAGCGCAGGAAGTGTCTCTCGTAATCATAAGTATGAAAACCAATAAGATCGGCCCCCAGCATACCTTTTAATACCTCTTCCCTCCATGGAAGGGTCCTGAAAACTTCAGAAGACGGGAAAGGAATATGATTAAAAAAGCCGATAGTTACCTTCATATTTTTCTTTCTAATATACTCGGGCAACAACAGCAGCTGGTAATCGTGAACCCATACTACATCATCATCATCAAGGTGCTCTACAACTGCCTCGGCGTATTTTTCATTTACTTGTTTATAAGCCTCCCAATGATCTGGGTGAAATTCTGTGTATTCCATAAAATAATGGAACAAAGGCCAAATGGTGCGGTTACTGAAGCCGTAATAAAATTTTTCAATTTCTTCGGTGGTTAAAGTGACGGGAATACATCCCTGTTTCCTGGCTTCAGATTTTACTTCCTCCTCCATTCCTTCGGGAATATCTTCAGCAGAAAGACCTGTCCATCCAATCCATATGCTGTCTCCTTCCTGATGAAAACTCTTTAATCCGGTGGCAAGCCCTCCGACACTGGGTGTAACTTCTAATTTTTCATCTTCAGTAATATTTATTTGTAAGGGTAGGCGATTAGAGATTATTATTGTTTTGCCCATAGTAAATTTTAAGCGGGTTCTATCTTATTCATTTTGCTTAAATTTCCGAAATTTTAAATAAGCCCCCTACCATTTTAAAAGAACTTTAAGACTAAATGAAAACATTGGATTATGGATTGATAGGCAACTGTAAAAGTGCTGCCTTGATCACGAAATCAGGCTCCCTCGACTGGTGTTGTTTGCCTAATTTTAATTCGGCTTCGGTCTTTGCAAAATTGCTTGATAAGGATAAAGGAGGACATTTTTCTTTTGAAGTGTCTTCAGATTATAACATTTCTCAAAAATACCTTCGGAAAACTAATATATTGTGTACCACCTTTGCTTCGGAAGAAGCTGCCTTCCAGGTGATAGATTTTATGCCCCGTTACAAGGAGGAGGATGGAACTTTTTATACACCTCCAGATGTGGTAAGATATATTAACCTTTTAAAAGGGTCCCCAAAATTTAAGGTAAGCTATCAACCCCGCTTGAATTATGCCCGGGAAGAAACAATTACCGAAAATCATCGCTATTATCTCAAGAGCTTTACCAAAGAAGGTACTTATGACTCGCTGTATCTCTACACCAGTCTGGATTTGGATAAGGTATTGAACGGGGAGGAGATAACCCTGGAGGAGAATGCATATTTTTTGATGGGATATCATGAAAAACTCAGGGAACAAAATCTGGAAAGAGCCTATCTAAAGTTTCAGCGAACCAAGACTTATTGGATGAACTGGAGCGAATCTACTACCAAATTTCCGCATTACGATGAGGCCATAAACCGAAGTGCTCTTGTACTAAAGGCTATGACCTATCAAAAGACGGGAGCGGTTCTTGCAGCTGTGACCACTTCCCTGCCCGAGACTATTGGGGAAGTGCGTAACTGGGATTACCGTTTTTGCTGGATTCGTGACGCTTCTATGGTGATCAAGGTGATGAGCAGCCTGGGACATCGGGAGTCGGCAGAGCACTTCCTGCAGTTTATTATCGATCTTATTCCGAATAAGGATGAAAAACTGCAAATCATGTATGGGATCAACGGTGAAAAAGAATTGACCGAACATATCCTGGATCACCTCGATGGCTATGAAGGTTCAAAGCCGGTACGTATTGGGAATGCTGCATATATTCAAAAGCAGAATGATATCTATGGGATTCTAATGGAAGTGATCTATCAGCAATTCTTAAGATTTGAAACTACTTTGGAAAACAGTGAAGAACTATGGACCATTGTGAGAGGGATTGTGCGTATTGTCGAAGAGCACTGGAAACAACCTGACAAAGGTATATGGGAGTTTAGAACTGAAGAACGACATTTTACCTTTTCGAAACTGTTATGCTGGGTAGCAGTAGACAGAGCCGTTAAAATAGGTGAAATCCTTAGGAATGGGATCAATGATCAAAAGTGGAAAGATTTGCGACAGGAGATCTATGATGATATTTATCACCGCGGATGGAATGAAGAGGTGCAGGCTTACACGCAGTCGTACGGTTCCAAAGATCTTGACGCCTCGACTTTGTTGATGGAGAATTATGGCTTTATCAAAGCTAAAGATCCTCGGTATATTAGCACGGTGAAGGCTACAGAACGGGAACTTAGCTATAACGGGCTTTTATTCAGGTATAAAAATAAGGACGATTTTGGAACTCCTTCTTCATCTTTTACTATTTGTACCTTCTGGTTTATCAACAGCCTTTATAAAATTGGAGAAAAGAAAAAAGCAATGAAGATGTTTGATCAATTGCTATCATACAGTAACCACCTTGGCTTATTTAGTGAAGATCTCGATTTTGAAACCAAACGTTTGCTGGGCAATTTCCCACAGGCTTATTCACACCTGGCACTAATTGAAACAGCAATGAATTTTTCTCAGAATATTACGTCTGAGGCTCGTTTGAAGATCCTTCTTGAGGAGGAAGATCTTCTTTAATATTAATACGGGTACGCGGTAAACTGTCGGGGTAATTTTCCTGAATGAATTTAAGAAGATTTTCCCTGGCATAGACCCGCAGATCCCAGGCAGTAGGTGCGTCTTTGGCACTCATTAATGCTCTTAATTCCATGGTATTTTCGGTTAGATCTGTGACCTGTATAACATTCACTTCTCTATCCCATAGTTCTGTGGCATTGAGCAGGCGCGTAAGTTCCTCCCTTAGTTTGTCTATGGGAAGATCAAAATCTGTATAGATGAAAACAGTACCAAGAATGTCCGATGAACTTCTTGTCCAGTTCTGGAAAGGTTTCTCGATGAAGTAGGTAGTAGGAAGTACAAGACGTCTTTTATCCCAAATTTTCACTACGACGTATGTGAGTTTTATTTCTTCGATTTTTCCCCATTCCCCTTCAACTATAACAACATCATCTATACGTATGGGTTGTGCAATCGCTATTTGAATTCCGGCGAAAATAGTTCCAAAGACTTTTTGAGCAGAAAGACCAAGGATTATACCGGCAATTCCGGCAGAGGTGAGGATGCTTATACCAATTTCTTCAACTCCGTCAAAAGTGAGGAGTGCAATGCCCAGGGCAAAAAGCACGACGACGAAAATCGAAATTCTTTCAATAATGTTGAATTGAGTATAGAATTTACGGGCCCGTAAATTATTTTGAGTGGTGACATCAAACTGCTTTAAAAATTGATTTTTGGCAACCCTTATAGCGACTACAATAAACCAGGTAAAACTGAAAATAAGCAGAATGGTACGCAATTGCTGAAAGAAATCTACCTGCCCTTCATCTGTAATGATTTCTCTGCGAATAAGAACGAACTGTATGGCAACCGCAAAAAAAAGAATTATAATGGGGATTTTTAAACGGCTGGCAATATTTTGGGGTAATATATTACTGGGATCCTTTCCCAGTCTCTTCAATATAAAATGCAGCAAAAAGTATAATACAATTAATGCTGCTAAAAATATGAGGATGTTGCGGGTTGTATCTCCCATAGGTGTGATATTTCCGTTTCTTTCAAGCTAAAAAATGGAATTCATTTATGCTGTTAAAGAAATACAAAAAGAAAAAGGTCGCCAGTGGCGACCTTCATCAGATTTAATTGACGCAAATTATATTTTAGAAAGGATATTTGTTTTCAGAAATTACTTTTTCGGCAATTGTCTTACGAAGTTCCACTACATTTGGATGGTTCTCATATTTGGTGAATCTCTTCAAGCCCATCAACATCATTCTTTGTTCATCTCCTTCAGCAAAAGAAACGATTCCTTCCTTGGCTTTTTGGTTTATAGTGTCAACAGCGTGATATAAATACAATTTCGACATTGCAATTTGTTCTTTCTGACTGTCGGCGCCAAAACGGTTAACATTTTTCTCTGTCCTAAGAATAGTAGACTCGGCCATATAGATCTCGATAAGAATATCGGCAGAAGCCAGCAGCAACTGTTGGTGATCTTCAAGCTGAGGTCCAAATTTTTGAACAGCACTACCTGCAACCATCAAAAATACTTTTTTCAACTTTTTCACCATTTCCTTTTCTTCGGCAAAAAGCTCTGAATAATCTGGCTTGTCAAAAGAAGGAATTCCGGTGAGTTCTTCTCCAACTTTAGTCGCTGGTCCAAGAAGGTCCACGTGTCCTTTCATGGCCTTTTTCACGAGCATTCCCACACAAAGCATGCGGTTGATTTCATTAGTACCTTCATAAATCCTGGTAATTCTCGCATCTCTCCAAGCAGATTCCATAGGAGCATCGGCCGAGAAGCCCATTCCCCCAAAGATCTGTATACCTTCATCTGTACAATTCTGAAGATCTTCTGAAGCTGCAACCTTTAGGATGGAACACTCTATGGCGTATTCCTCAACTCCTTTCAACTCGGCTTCCTGGTGAGAATTCCCTTCTTCCTGACGGATGGAAATCCTGTCCTCAATATCTTTAGCAGCACGATATGAAGCAGATTCCCCTGCATAAGCCGAAGTTGCCATTTCGGCTAATTTCGACTGAACAGCACCAAAATTGGCTATTGGAGTTTTAAACTGTACGCGCTCATTTGCGTATTTTACTGAAGCATCGATTGATCGGCGTTGTGCGTCCAAACAAGCTCCGGCTAGTTTTATACGTCCTACGTTTAGAGCATTCATCGCGATCTTGAAACCGCTCCCTCTTTCTGAAAGCATATTCTCTACCGGAACTTTTGTGTCGTTAAAGAACACCTGCCGGGTAGAGGAGGAGTGGATTCCCAGTTTCTTTTCTTCTTCTCCCAACGAGATTCCATTTGGATTTTCGGAATCATATTCCACTATAAATCCGGTGATGTTTTTATCATCTTCAATTCGGGCGAATACGATCATCATGTTGCAGAAGCCCGCATTGGAGATCCACATTTTTTGTCCGGTGATGTTGTAATATTTTCCATCTTCAGAAAGAACTGCTTTGGTCTTTCCTGAATTTGCATCACTACCTGCTCCTGGTTCTGTCAAGGCATAAGCTCCAAACCATTCTCCTGTGGCAAGCTTCGGAAGATATTTTTTCTTCTGCTCTTCATTCCCGTAGAGCGTGATTGGAAGTGTTCCAATCCCCGAATGTGCTCCAAAAGCGGTGGAAAATGATCCCGTAGCACCCGAAATATAATCTACCACAAGCATAGTAGTGACAAAACCCATTCCCAAGCCATCGTATTCTTCGGGTACCGAAACTCCCAAAAAGCCCATTTCCCCGGCCTTTTTCATAAGATCTTCGGTAAGTTCATAATTTTTCTTTTCAAATTCTTCCCTTCTTGGCATCAATTCGCGATTCACGAATTCCTGCACCGAATCCCGCATCATTTTTTGCTCATCAGTGAAATCTTCCGGAGTAAATACATCCTCTGCCTTAGTCTCCTTTACCAGGAATTGCCCTCCGCGTAGAAGGTCTTTCTTGTTACTATTGGTTTGTGTGCTCATTTTGTTTTTTTTTAGAACCTAGACTTCTAGAACCTAGAGCCTAGACTGGTTTTGTTTTAATTGGAAAGTCTAGTATCTAGACTCTAGTCTCTAATATCTTTTTCTACGACAGGAATTCAAAAACTCCCGCGGCTCCCTGTCCTGTTCCTACGCACATGGTTACCATTCCGTATTTATTTTTCAGTTCACGTTTGCGCATTTCATCAAACAACTGAACTGAAAGTTTGGCTCCTGTACATCCAAGTGGATGGCCCATTGAAATAGCTCCTCCGTTGGGGTTCATGCGGTCCATATCTAATCCAAGTTCTCGAATTACTGCTAAAGATTGAGATGCAAAGGCTTCATTAAGCTCGATCAACTCAAGATCATTTAATTGAATTCCGGCTTGTTTAACAGCCTTTGGAATCGCATAAACAGGTCCTATCCCCATTATTCTTGGTTCAACCCCAACAGCCGAATAACTAACAAGTCTGGCTACAGGCTCCAGATTTAATTCCTTCACCATTTCTTCGCTCATGACCATGACGAAAGCAGCACCATCACTCATTTGAGAAGAGTTACCAGCGGTCACACTTCCACCCTCCTCAAAAACGGGACGTAGTTTTCCTAATACTTCTCTGGAAGTATCGGCTCTTGGTCCTTCATCTTTATTGACGGTATATGATTTTGTCTGTTTTTTGCCATTTTCATCGACATAGGTTTGATCTACTGTGATCGGTACTATTTGATCCTGAAAACGATCTTCTTTTTGAGCTTTTAGAGACTTTTGGTGAGAGTTAAATGCGAACTCATCTTGATCTTCTCTCGAAACCTTATATTTTTGAGCAACTGCTTCTGCAGTTAATCCCATTCCCCAGTAATAATCTTCTTTTCCGGCTTTTGCAAGTTTATAATCGGGTACAGGTTTATAACCTCCCATAGGGATATAGCTCATGCTTTCTGCACCACCTGCAATTATACAGTTGGCCATACCGCTTTGGATCTTTGCTGTGGCGATTGCTATAGTCTCCAGGCCTGAAGCACAGTAGCGGTTTACAGTCATCCCGGGTACGTCTTCGGTCTTTAATCCCATGAGAGAGATAAAGCGCCCAACATTAAGTCCCTGTTCGGCTTCGGGCATCGCGTTCCCCACGATCACGTCATCAATTCGTTTTTTATCAAATTCGGGCAGCTTATCCATCATAAACTGGATAGTTTCTGCCGCTAATTCATCTGGCCTTTTAAATCTGAATACCCCCCGTGGTGCTTTTCCCACTGCAGTTCGGTATCCTTTTACGATGTAAGCTGTTTTGTTCATAGTTCTAAATATTAATCTGAAAACGAGAGTCTGGAAACTAGAGCCTAGATTCTAGACTTAATCATTTCCAAGGTTGTCCATAAAGGAGCCTATCATTTTCTGTATTTGTAAAATCTTATTTTCCAGTTCTTCAAATCTTTCC
Organism: Salinimicrobium sp. TH3; assembly: GCF_026676115.1. Taxonomy (GTDB): domain Bacteria; phylum Bacteroidota; class Bacteroidia; order Flavobacteriales; family Flavobacteriaceae; genus Salinimicrobium. Next base: position 40,657 of record NZ_JAPONB010000009.1, read on the forward strand.
TTAGAAAGAAAGTTTTCATTGTAGGCGACAATTAGTTGTGTTTCCCATTCAAAAGCCGACCCAAGACTGTTCTCCAAAAACTTTTTAAAATGCCTGTCGGTACTTTTGCTGGAGCCTTCAGCTATGTTAGAAGGAATAGAAACGGCACAACGGTTTAACTGACTTATTAAATTGAATCTTTCACTATCAGGCAATGTTCGGGTAAGTTTATAGCTTTCCCCAACAAGAGCAATCCCCTCATTCCAGATCTTTAATTTTTTAAAATTATGTCGTCCCATTTTCTCCATTCGTCTAGTATCTAGACTCTAGATTCTAGTTTCTTAAAGGTTTACCTTTTTGCAACATATGCTGCAACCTCTCCAGTGTCTTCTTTTCTCCCGTAAGAGATAAAAATGCTTCTCTTTCCAGATCAAGCAGATATTGCTCACTCACATAAGAATTTTCGGAAAGATCTCCTCCCGCCATCACGTAGGCGAGTTTGTTGGCGATCTTCTTGTCATGTTCGCTAATGTACTTACCGGCGAACATCTGATCTGTACCTACTAAAAAGGCTCCCAGTGCCTGTTTACCTAATACCTTAATGTCTTTTCTCATAATAGGCTTGGTATAACCGTTTTCTGCCATGAGAAGCGCGTGTTTCTTAGCAATTGCTAACTGACGATCGGGGTTTATTACCACAATGTCTTTTCCTTTCTGAAGGATATTAAGGTCGTAAGCTTCGTAAGCTGATGTAGAAACCTTTGCCATACCAATAGTAAGGAAATGTTCCCGCAGTCGGTTCAACTCCACATCATCCTTCTGGAAAGTATCAGCAGCACGTAAGGTCATTTCCTTGGAGCCTCCACCGCCGGGAATCACCCCAACTCCAAATTCTACAAGTCCGATGTACGTTTCAGCCGCGGCGACTACTTTATCTGCGTGTAAGGAAAGTTCACATCCACCACCCAAAGTCATAGCGTGTGGTGCTGCAACTGTTGGAATTGAAGAATAGCGCATTCTCATCATGGTGTCCTGGAAATATTTTATAGCCATATTAAGCTCGTCATATTCCTGCTCTACAGCCATCATGAAGATCATCCCAATATTGGCTCCTACAGAAAAGTTCTTTCCGGTGTTGGCTACAACCAGTCCCTGATAATCTTTTTCTGCCATATCAATGGCCTTGTTCAAACCATCGAGTACATCGCCTCCAATAGAGTTCATTTTACTGCGGAATTCCACATTAAGGATTCCGTCACCAAGATCTTCTACCACAACTCCGCTGTTGCTGAAGACTTCTTTAGATTCCCTGATGTTGTCAAGGATAATGAAAGCATCCTGTCCCGGGATCTTTTTGTATTCCTTTGAAGGAATGTCGTAATACCAGGTATTTCCTTCTTTTACGGTGTAGAAATTCTTGTTTCCATTCTCGAGCATCTCCTTCACCCAGGCTGCAGGCTCTTTACCTTCAGCTTTCATGATCTCGATTCCTTTTTCCACACCAATGGCATCCCAAATCTGGAAGGGTCCATGTTCCCAACCGTAACCGGCTTTCATGGCATCATCGATCTTGTAAAGTTCATCTGTGATTTCAGGAATACGTTTTGAGGAATAAGTAAAAATAGCGGCGAAATTCTTTCTGTAGAACTCTCCTGCTTTGTCTTTTCCATCAACAAGAACTTTAAATCTGTCCTCTACTTTATCAATCGTTTTCGTTAATTCAAGAGTAGCAAAATTTGCTTTTTTCTGAGATCTGTATTCCAAAGTGTTGAGGTCGAGTGATTGTATTTCACTTGAACCGTCGTCTTTTTTTATCTTTTTATAGAACCCTTGCCCGCTTTTGCTCCCAAACCATTCATTGTCGACCATAGTATTAATATAGTCGGGCATGGCGTAGAGATCGTGCTCTTCATCTGTGGGTACTCCTTTGTGAAGACCTTCGGCAACATGTTTAAGAGTATCCAGTCCTACAAGGTCAACAGTTCTAAAAGTGGCAGATTTTTGTCTTCCAATTACAGGGCCTGTAAGTTTATCAACCTCCTCAATAGTAAGGTCCAGTTCCTTCACCATGTGGAAAAGGCTCATGATGCTATAAGTACCAATCCTGTTCCCAATAAAGGCCGGCGTATCTTTTGCGACAACCGATTTCTTTCCCAGGAATTTCTCACCGTACTCATTCAGGAATTCCAAAACTTCTTCGGAAGTGTCTGGCCCCGGAATAATTTCAAAAAGTCTTAGATAACGTGGTGGGTTGAAGAAGTGTGTTCCGCAGAAGTGTCTTTGGAAATCTTCACTTCGACCCTCATTCATCTGCTGAATAGGGATACCGGAAGTATTTGAAGTTATTAAAGTACCTGGTTTGCGGTATTTTTCGAGGTTATCAAAAACCTTCTTTTTGATATCCAGTCGCTCCACAACCACTTCCATGATCCAGTCAACTTCCGAAACCTTAGAGATATCATCCTCCAGGTTCCCCGTTTTAATACGATTTGCAAAGTCTTTATGATAAATAGGAGAGGGCTTGGATTTTAGGGCGTCTTGTAAAGAGGTATTTACAATTCGGTTTCTTACCTGCTTGTCATCCATGGTAAGACCCTGTTTCTTTTCCTTTTCTGTTAGCTCTCTCGGCACAATATCCAGCAGTAAAACTTCCACTCCAATATTGGCGAAGTGACATGCAATCCCGCTGCCCATAATACCCGAGCCTATTATTGCAACTTTGTTAATTCGTCTTTTCATGTTAATATAAATTTTGACGATCACCGGGGGTGACCTTTATTATTCATTATAAATTTTTCTGGACGCGATAAGGTCCATGATCTTGGAGGCTACTTCAATGAATTTATCCAGATCTTCCTGCGGAATTTCTTTTCTCACTGCTTCATCAAAGGTTAAAACCACCTTTTTTGAATAGTCTCTCATCTCCTTACCAAAATCGGTAAGACAAATGAGCACACTTCGGCCATCAACGGGATTTTTCTTCCGTGTAATGAGGCCTTTATCTTCCATAGTTTTAAGGGTGCGCGACAAACTGGTCGCTTCCATTCCCATTTTTGGACCCAATGAAGTGGAGGGGGTGCCATTTTCTGGATCAATACTCAAGAGGGCAAAGCCCGTAGCCATTGTACTTCCTTCTTTACCTGCCTCCTCATTATACATTTTTGAAATTGAGATCCAGGTCGCCCGGAGGACATAATCAATGGTTTTTTCTTTCATAGAATCTCAAAGTTAAGAAAATTTTGTTATGCGCGCATAGTAAATAAAAAATATTTTCCTTCTATTTAATGCCTCTCCTAAATTAATTAGAAAAACACAACAAAACTCTCCGTTAAAGAGGAGTTTGACAGTTTTTTCGACAATTAACTTAGAGGCTTTACTTTGAAGTGCTCTGCATCTTATCCTTTAGCTGAAACCAGGAATCGTGAAGAAAGAGCTTGATCTGGGCATCATTGTTCTCTTCCAAAAGGCGGGGAATTTTCTTTTTTTCCAGCATGAAATCTATGAGAAGTGCCGATTCCTGTTGGCTTAACTCCATCGTTTCTTCCATATAAGTTTTATAATGTATCTTAAAAAAGGCAATATTTCTTTGCGCTTTTTCAATCCTAATATTCCTTTTTAATTTTTTGGTTCTACTGTTAATGGCATTTAAAATGGGATCAATTTCCAGGGATCCCCCTAAAAGGCCTAATAAATGTATAGGTTTAAAATCCCCGGCAGTTCTAAGCCGTCTTTCATTCATGGAAAGCTTTTCTATTTTCCTGGGAATGATACCGAGACTTACGACATTAATTTCTGAATTTTCCTTGACTACCACTTCTTTAAGTTCCATCGAACTTTCCTCCATTTCAAAAACAACCGGAAATTCCTGAAGGTCCTCCTGTTTTATGAACCTTATAAGGTCCTCCATTCCCACATGTGACAAAACAAGGGTGTCTCCCGATTTAATGTTCAGTTCAAATATCCCTTTTTTGCCCGAAACCGAATATTTTCCTGAAGAAACATTATTTATATGGACGTTTTGTAGCAGATTTTCCTGGTTCGTGACTATTCCCCGCACCGTGACTCTCTCCTGTGCCTCAAGATTGAGTGAGAAAAGTGTGCAAAAAATAATAATGAGATACTTCAAAGTTCTTGTGCTAATCCAGGACAAAGTAGAACTTTAAAATAAAATAGGTGGAGAAAATGAGATTTTTGAAGGTTAAATGCCTGGTGTCTTCTTTAAAAAATCCATATTAATCCAGCGTTACAATTATTATCTTTACCACATTAAACAATATTAAATGCTCAATTACCCAATTCGTTTTGAACCCATTCTTAAGGAAAAGATATGGGGAGGAAATAAACTGAAACAAATCCTGCATAAGCCCTCAACCTCAGAAAATACGGGTGAAAGCTGGGAAATTTCTGGAGTGAAAGGTGATATTTCTGTGGTGGAAAATGGTCCTCTTAAAGGACAGAACCTAAATGACCTTTTGGCGAGGTATAAAGAAAAATTGCTGGGGAAGAGGAACTTTAAAAAGTTTGGAGAAGAATTCCCTCTTTTGATCAAGTTTATAGATGCAAAGACCGAACTTTCGGTGCAGCTGCATCCACACGACAGCATTGCAAAAGAACGCCACAACTCCTTTGGAAAGACCGAAATGTGGTACATCATGCAGGCAGATGAAGGCGCAGAGATCAATGTAGGTTTTAAAAAGAGCATTTCTGAAGCCGAATATCTCGAGCACCTCAATTCGGGAAGAATCACAGATTTGCTAAACTTCGAAAAAGTTCAAAAAGGAGACTCTTTTTTCATCAACACCGGAAAAGTTCATGCCATTGGCGCAGGAGTACTTTTGGCCGAAATTCAGCAGACATCAGATATTACTTATAGAATCTATGACTGGGACCGGGTGGATTCAGAAGGAAATTCAAGGGAATTGCATACAGATCTTGCACTGGATGCTATAGATTTTGAGAGAAAAGAGGATTTTAAAATGGAATATTCCCGGGAGGAGAATAGTTCCACCAATATTGCTAACTGCGAATATTTCACCACCAACTTTCTTCCGGTAAAAGGAAGTATTATAAAGGATTATTCAAATTTGGATTCCTTTGTCATTTTTATGTGTGTAAGCGGGGAAGCAGAAATAAGCATTGAAGGAAATTCAGAAAAAGTTTTCCAGGGGCAGACGCTGCTAATTCCGGCAGAAAATTCTGAAGTAAAAATAACCGCGAATGGAGCAGAACTTCTTGAAGTTTATGTCTCCTAAGTCCAAATGCTAGAATCAAAAAACACCTTCCAAAAATGGCATTTCTGGAAGGTGTTTTTGATTTAAGCGGCATTTAACGGCCACTTACATTCATCTCCAGACTATATAAGGAGTCCATAGCCGTAATGAACAATGTCTTGTTTTCCTTACCACCAAAAGTTACATTGGCAGTCCACTCTTTATCTATTGGAATGTGAAGGATCTTTTTTCCTTGTGGATTGAACACCGTCACGCCGTCGCCGGTGAGGTAAAGGTTTCCCTGCTTGTCTATTGTCATCCCGTCAGACCCCAGTTCAGTAAAAAGGATTTTGTCTTCCAGTTTTCCGTCTTTTCCAATAGAGTATTTCCAGGTTTTATTGTCCTCAATGTCTGCTACATATAATGTTTTACCGTCCACAGTCCCAATGATGCCATTTGGCTTCACAAGATCCTCGGCAGCGATGAAAAGACCTTTGCGGTTTGGGGTGAGATAATACACCCGCTGCTCCTTGATAGGCTGTTTAGTGTGCTTCCAATAATCTCTTTTGTAGAAAGGATCGGTAATAAAGATTCCGCCATCGGGGGCGATCCATAGATCATTAGGTCCGTTAAATCTTTGTCCTCTAAATCCTTCGAGCAGTACCCTCACCTCCTTATTGCTGTTAATCATCCAAATCTCGGAATGTTTATCGGCTGCGGCGTAGAGATTACCTTCAGCATCAAAGTAGAGACCGTTTGCACGTCCTGCATCTTCCATAAAGACATTTACTTTGTTGTCTTCCACAGACCATTTGTGAATGCGATTGTTCGGCTGATCTGTAAAATAAACATTTCCCTGAGAATCGGCAGCAGGGCCTTCGGTAAATTCAAAACCGTTGGACACAAGTTGCAATTCTGCGCCATCGGCAATAAGGTTCTTATCCTGGGCTTTTCCTGAAATACTGAACAAAATTGTAACAAGAAAAATATTACATGGTATTTTCATAGCGTTTTTATCTTTTCAATGTGGGGTCTCCAATTTTTCAATTGTCACTGTTATTTCTTTTAAGGATGTCCTCAATTTTTTCCAGCTCTTCTTTGCTAAATTTCAGGTTTTGCAGCCCTGCAATATTGTCTTTAAGCTGGGAAACCTTACTCACTCCAATTAAAACCGAGCTGACTCTGTGATCTTTTATGAACCACGCAATTGCCATTTGAGCAAGAGATTGATTTCGACTTTCGGCAATTGCATTTAGTTCTTTAACCTGCTCCAGAAGTCGGGGAGTGATTTTAGTTTTGTCAAGATAACCACCTTCAATTGCTGCACGGGAATCTTCCGGGATTCCATGCAGGTACTTTGAGGTTAGTATTCCCTGTTCCAGGGGCGAAAATACGATGCTGCCCAGGCCTTCTTTCTCAAGAGTGTCAAGGAGTCCGTCTTCAACCCAACGATCGAACATGTTATAGCGGGGCTGATGGATGACAAATGGAGTACCGAGATTGCGCAGTATTTCGGAAGCTTTGGCTGTCTGCCCGGCCGAATATTGTGATACGCCAACATAAAGTGCTTTTCCCTGCCGCACGATCTGGTCCAAAGCACCCATTGTCTCTTCCAGAGGAGTGGAAGGATCTGGCCTGTGGTGATAAAATATATCTACATAATCCAGTCCCATTCGTTTAAGCGACTGGTCCAGACTTGCGATAAGATACTTTCGGGAGCCGAAATTTCCATATGGTCCCGGCCACATATCCCAGCCTGCCTTGGTGGAAATTAGCAGCTCATCACGATATTTTTGAAAATCTTCTTTGAAGATCTTTCCGAAGTTAATCTCTGCCGAACCGTAAGGTGGTCCATAATTATTGGCAAGATCGAAATGGGTAATTCCATGGTCGAAAGCTGTTCGCAGGAGTTGTTTTGAATTTTCAAAACTGGTGGTATCTCCAAAGTTATGCCAAAGGCCAAGGGAAAGCAGAGGCAGCTTTAATCCGCTTTTACCACAACGGCGATATTCAATTTTTTCGTAGCGGTCTTCGGCCGCAGTATATGAACTCATAATCTATTTTTAATCGAGAATTTTTTGTAAGAAAGGCTTTAATTTTTCTGAAAAATAATAAGTGTCATTTATTCCTTTTTCGGGACTCTAATTTACGGTTTTCCTGAGGATCCTCTTTTACCGATTCCTTCAAATTGAGATATTATTTAAAAAAAATGTCCGGGATATTGTCCGGACATTTTTAATTAGTTTTTCACCTATTTACTGCTTTTCATAGATCCCGTCATACAGGTTCTGGTAAAGCTTGATGATATTCCTGCGCTTCAGCTTCATAGTAGGAGTAAGGTGTTCCCCTTCAATGCTCCAAACATCGGGAGTGAGTTCAAATTTTTTGATCTTTTCCCAGCTTCCAAATTTTTGGTTGTAAAAATCCACTTCTTCCTGGATCCTGGCTTTAACCTGCGTATTTGAAATGAGGTCTGCGTTGGTTGGTCCTACTTCAATATGTTTTCTTTTGGCCCATTCCCTCAAAAATTCAAAGTCGGGCTGTATTAGAGCTGCAGGCATTTTTTCACCTTCCCCAATAACCATTAGTTCCGCAATGAATCGGGATTGCTTCATTTGATTTTCAATGACCTGAGGAGCTACATATTTCCCGCCAGAAGTCTTGAACATTTCCTTTTTACGATCTGTGATCTTGAGGAAACCTTCGCTGTCCACTTCTCCTATATCTCCCGTGTGGAAATAACCATCTCCATTAATTGCTTCTTTGGTCTTTTCGGGCTCTTTATAATAGCCTTTCATAACATTAGGACCTTTACAGAGTATCTCTCCGTCTTCAGCAATTTTCACTTCCACATCTCTAAGGACTCTTCCTACTGTTCCAATCTTAAAACCATGGTTTCTTTGGTCATTAACAGCTATTACCGGAGAAGTTTCGGTCAATCCATAACCCTCCATTACCGGAATTCCCGCAGCAGCGAAAACTCTCGCAAGTCTTGGCTGTAAAGCCGCGCTACCCGATACTATAAGTTCAATTTTGCCTCCCAAACCTTCTTTCCATTTGGAGAAAACCAGTTTACGGGCCAGGCTAAGCTGGGTTTCATACCACCAACCTTTTGCGCCATAAGGTTCGTATTCCAGGCCGAGTTCCACTGCCCAGAAAAATAATTTCTGTTTGATCCCGCCAACAGTTGAGCCTTTTGCGATGATCTTGTCATAAACTTTTTCCAGAAGTCGGGGTACAGCCGAAATAACATGAGGTTGTACCTCCTTAAGGTTGTCACTAATTTTGTCAATTGATTCGGCAAAATGAATGGATACACTGTAGTATTGATACAGATAAAGGATCATTCTTTCAAAAATGTGGCAAACAGGAAGGAAACTAAGAGATACGTAACTTCCAAAATCAAAAGGAACCCGTTCTGAACTTAGCAGCACATCACTCACAATATTTTTATGGGTAAGCATAACTCCCTTTGGTCTCCCGGTAGTTCCCGAGGTATAGATAAGGGTGGCAAGATCATCTTCTTTAACTGATTTCTTCCTGGCTTCGACCTCTTCCTGGTTTGATTTGTCCTCCCCAAGTTTCAGGATCTCGCTCCAATTGTCGACTCCTGCGATCTCATCAAAGGTGTAGACCCCTTTTAATTTAGTGTTTCCACGAATGGAATTAAGCTTGTCAAGGATCTCCCTGTCTGAAACGAAACAATAAATAGATTCACTGTGATTGATCACATACTCATAATCTTCCTCAGAAACTGTGGGATAAATGGGCACGTTTTGGGCACCGAGCTGTAAGATCCCAATGTCCATTATGTTCCATTCGGTACGGTTACTGGTGGAGATCACCGCAATTTTATCATTTGGCTGGATCCCCAGCCGTAGCAGCCCACGGCTTACAGCATTCGCCTTGTCAATGTATTCCTGGGTAGAAATGGCTTCCCACTTCCCATTATACTTAGTGACCAGGGATTTTTCAAGAGGGGCATTTTCCAATTGGAAATATGGAAAATCAAAGAGTCTTTTTATTTCAATCATTTATTGATTTGTTACAATAATCTCTGCAAAATAGCAAAAGAAGCATCTATTTCAAATAAAATATTGAAAATGTCTTTTTCTAGACACAACTTTTTAATATTTCGATTCCTTTATAGGCAGTTTCTTTGGTCATTTGAAAATTGGGTAAAAATAACAGGCTGGAACCTTCAGTGTTCATTAGCAGCCCCTTTTTCATAGCTTTACTCTTAATTGTAGAAGCATAATCTTCATCTTTGAGATCTACACCTATTGCAGCTCCTTTGATCCGCACTTCAGGTGTATTCTTAAAATTTACTTCTGAAATACCTTTTTTGAAGGTCTCTGCAAGCTGCTTTATATTTTTAAAAAGTCTATTCTCGTGCTTCTGAAGGTAATCCAGAGCAGCCAGCGAAGCATCTACTGCAACGGGATGCCATCCATAAGAGGAATACAGGCCAATTTTTTCACCCACTTTGTCATCAATTTCCTCTGTGATAATAACCGCGCCCATCCCGGCATGTCCCGCAGTTATTGCTTTTGCCATACACAAAATATCCGGTTCAATATCAAAGTGCTCAGAAGCAAACATTTTTCCTGTGCGTCCAAAACCGGTAATAGCTTCATCCATGATCAACAAGGTATCTGTTTCTTTACAAATCTTATCTAATCCTGCCATAAAATCTTTTTCAGGGATTACTACCCCCAGGTTGATGATTACAGGTTCCATGATGACGGCAGCTACTTCTTTTGAAGAGAGGAGGGAACTTACCTGTTCCAGATTCTCCTTATTTAGGGGAAGCTCCAATTTTAAACAGCCTTCAAGCAGATTAGGGAATTTTTCCCTTTTCTTGGTGGCCCCAATGCTTAGTGCACCTATAGTATTTCCATGGTAACTACCTTCAATTGAAAGGATCTTCTTACGACCGGTATACATGGTGGCCATTTCAAGGGCTGCTTCTACTGCTTCAGACCCACCGGTCATCCTGTAGCTCTTTTTTAGATTTCCGGGACTGAGTTTGGCTAAAGTCTCTGCCAATTCGGTCCAGGGCTTGTAATAAAAATTTGGATATATATAGGAGGGACGATCGCCATTGCGAATTGCATCCTCTATCTCTTTTACATTCCAACCCAGATTTCCAACGCCTGCACCACCAAGGAAATCGATATATTCTTTTCCGTCGGCACCATATATAAAACTTCCTTCTGCTTTTACAACTTCCAGTTCTATAGCCGGATTCCCTCGTCCAAAATATTTTTTATCTTTTTCTTTTACAATCATTTCTTAAGCTTTTCCTTAAAATTTAAGGAATAAATTCTGGCAGGAATGTTAGTAAAAGGTGAAATCTTGAGGATGCCCCGATTTTGATGAAAATTTAGAGATTTGGTTAAATTCGTTTTAAATGTTTTAATAATTTGAGTGCTAAAGGTATAAATGTTTAAATTATGGGGAATCGAAAAAAACTGACTATGAAAAAATTGAACATTTTAATGCTGCTGTTATTTTCTTTTGCCATTCTAAGTTGTGGTCCAAGAGTAGCAACCCAAAAAACGACTTCTAAAGACCTTAGCTCTTATAATTCCTTTGCTTATCTCCCCAATGCAAATGTTAGTGCACAGGGGATGCAGATGAGTTCAGAAGATGTAAGTCGTGCAGTAATTGAAGCAGTAAACACCAATTTACAACAAGCCGGTTATAATCTCAACCGTCAAAATCCAGACCTGCTGGTGTTAATTAGCACAGAGACCGATACGGAAGTCACTACTACTACAGATCCTGTTTATGCTGCTTATCCTTATACTACAGGGGTAAGAACCATAAATCCTTTGTACAACAACTATTACTACGGAGGTTATGCGGGATATAATAATATCATTGGCTATGACACCGATACTTATACCTATGAAGAAGGGACGGTAGTAATTAACCTGGTGGACAGAGAGACTAAAAATACTGTATGGAAAGGAGTAGCTTCAGAAAGTATTACAGGCCAAACTTCAACACAGGGAATAAGGGATCTGGTAAACCCCATTTTTGAAGAGTATCCTGTGGAATAACCAAAACGAAGTGATCTGAAATAAAAACGTCCGACGAAATTAATCTGTCGGACGTTTTCTTTGTTTGATCTTTATTCAGATTTCTCCAGCCACTTTCTGGCATTTACAAAAGCTTCAATCCAGGGACTAATTTCATCCTCTCTATCCTTTGGATAGTAAGCCCAGTTCCATGGGAAAGTAGAACGCTCCAGGTGTGGCATCATCGCCAAATGGCGGCCGTTGTCACTTACGATCATTGCGGTATTGTAGTGAGAACCATTAGGATTGGAAGGATAGGTCTCATATCCATATTTTCCAATGATCTTATAACGTTCAATTTCATAAGGAAAACTGAATTTTCCTTCCCCGTGTGCAGCCCATATTCCAAGGCGGCTACCCGATAATGTAGACATCATCACCGAATCATTTTTTTCGATCTCCATAGAGGTGAAGTTACATTCAAACTTATGAGATTCGTTGTGCAGCATTTTTGGTTTCTCCTCATGGTCTGGGTGCAGTAATCCCAGTTCCATGAATAGTTGACAACCGTTACATACACCCAGGGATAAGGTATCTTCTCTCGCGAAAAAGTTGTCCAGGGCAGCCTTGGCTTTTTCATTGTACAAGAATGCTCCGGCCCAGCCTTTTGCACTTCCCAGGACATCCGAATTTGAAAATCCACCCACCGCTGCGATGAACTGAATATCCTCCAGGTTTTCCCGCCCGGTGATCAGGTCGGTCATATGCACGTCCTTCACGTCAAAGCCGGCAAGATCCATAGCGTAAGCCATCTCTCTTTCTGAATTTGAACCTTTTTCCCGTATAATGGCAGCCTTTATTCTTTGTCCTTCTTTTAGAGCAGGGATTTTTCCGCTGAAACCTTCCGGAAATCTAAAGTGTAGTGGCTGTTTGGCGTAATTTTTATAACGCTCGGTAGCATTGTCTATTCCGCTTTGCCTCTCGTCAAGTAGGAAAGAAGTTCGGGACCAGGTATTTCGAAGCTTTGGAATATCAAATTTCAGGTTTTCTTCCCCGTTCTTGATCTTCAGGGTCTTTCCTTCAGTTGCTTTTCCAATCTTGAAGAACTCTACTTTCTGTTCCTTTAAAATGGCTTCTACACTCTTATCTTTTGCCTGAAATACTATTCCGCAGTTTTCAGCAAATAGCAATTTCACGCTGTCTTCTTCTCCCAGTTTGGTAAGATTAAGTTCGGCAGCAAGATCTACATCTGCAAAGCACATTTCCAGAAGGGTGGTGATCAATCCTCCCGAAGCCACATCGTGACCTGCAAGAATAAGATCCTTCCGAATCAATTCCTGAACTGCATTAAAGGCTGCAGCGAATTTTTTGTCGTCTTTTATAGTAGGTGTCTCAGCACCTACCTTGTTGAGGATCTGTCCAAAGGAAGAGCCTCCAAGTTTAAAAGTATCCTGAGAAAAATTGATATAGTAAATAGGTCCACCATCTTTTTGCAATACGGGTTCCACAACCTTAGTGATCTCATCGCAATGTCCAGCGGCAGAAATGATCACTGTGCCCGGGGCCAGCACATTTCCGTCTTCATATCGCTGCTTCATGGAAAGAGAATCCTTTCCTGTAGGCACATTTATTCCAAGGCCAATAGCAAAATCTGATACTCCCTGCACTGCCTCATAAAGTCTCGCGTCTTCCCCTTCGTTATTACATGGCCACATCCAGTTAGCCGATAAGGAAATTGACTTCAAACCTTTTTCAAGAGGTGCCCATACGATATTTGTAAGTGCTTCGGCAATGGAGTTCCGGGAACCGGCTACAGGATCGATCAATGCCGAAACAGGGGAGTGGCCAATAGAAGTAGCCACGCCATTTTTTCCTTTGTAATCAAGAGCCATTACTCCGCAGTTGTTGAGTGGTAACTGCAAGGGCCCTGCGGTTTGTTGTTTTGCCACTCTTCCCGTGACACAGCGGTCAACCTTGTTGGTAAGCCAGTCTTTGGAACCAACAGCTTCCAGGAGCAGGACACGGTCAAGGTAGCTGTGCAGGTCTTCCTGCCTGTATTCTACATCGGCATATTTCCTGTCAACGGTCTTGTCTTTCATGATCATTTTCGGCGAGCTGCCAAACATATCACCCAAAGCAAGGTCCATAGGTTTTGCACCGGTTTTTTTGCTTTCAAAGGTGAACTGCCTGTCCTCGGTTACATTTCCTACAGAATATAGGGGAGTCCTTTCCCTTTCAGCGATCTTTTGCATTTGCTTTAGATCCTTTTCAGAAATGATAAGGCCCATTCTTTCCTGAGATTCATTTCCTATAATTTCCTTAGCGGAAAGAGTAGGGTCTCCAACGGGTAATTTATCCAGATCAATATTTCCTCCGGTATCTTCTACCAGCTCGCTAAGGCAGTTGAGGTGCCCACCGGCACCGTGATCGTGAATAGAGACAATTGGGTTCTCATCTGCCTCAACCATGGCACGGATAGTATTGGCGGCACGTTTTTGCATTTCGGGGTTCGATCGCTGGATGGCATTGAGTTCAATACCACTGCTAAATTCCCCTGTATCTGCCGAAGAAACTGCAGCACCGCCCATTCCAATCCGGTAATTTTCTCCTCCTAAAACAACGATCTGATCTCCCTTTTTTGGAGCTCCTTTGATCGCCTGGTCGGCTTTCCCATAACCAATTCCGCCGGCCATCATGATCACCTTGTCATAACCCAGTGCTCTTCTGTTTTCGGAATGTTCGAAAGTAAGGACCGAACCTGCAATAAGAGGCTGCCCAAATTTATTTCCAAAATCAGAAGCCCCATTGGAAGCTTTGATAAGGATGTCCATTGGCGTTTGGTAAAGCCATGGTCTCGCCGGGAAAGCGTCTTCCCATGGTCGGTTTTCTTCAAGTCGGGAGTAGGAAGTCATGTAAACGGCAGTTCCCGCCAGGGGCAGTGAACCTTTTCCGCCTGCGAGCCTGTCGCGGATTTCCCCTCCACTTCCCGTTGCAGCTCCGTTAAAAGGTTCTACTGTAGTTGGGAAGTTGTGGGTTTCGGCCTTTAGAGAAATGACCGAATCAAAATCTTTCTTTTTATAAAAATCTGATTTGTCTGCCGACTGTGGGGCGAATTGTTCAACCCTCGGACCTTTTACAAATGCAACATTGTCCTTGTATGCCGAAACTATGTCATTCGGATTTTCTTCAGAAGTCTTTCTTATCAGTTTAAAGAGGGAAACCGGCTTGGCTTTTCCATCTATTTCAAAGGTCCCGTTAAAGATCTTATGACGGCAGTGTTCAGAATTTACCTGGGAAAAACCAAAAACTTCAGAATCGGTGAGTTTGCGATCAATTCTTTCTGAAAGCTTTTCCAGGTATTCAACTTCCTCTTCATTAAGAGCCAGTCCTTCTTTGTTGTTGTAGGCAGCAATGTTTTCTACTTCGCGAATAGGTTCGGGTTCTATGTTGATCGTGAAAATATCCTGGTCCAGCCCATTGTACTTTTGAGAAAGCATGGGATCAAAATCGTGATAATTTTCGTCAACTTTATAGAACTCCTCGATCCTGCGGATGCCTTCAATACCCATATTTTGAGTAATCTCTACCGCATTTGTACTCCAGGGAGTGATCATGGCGGCACGGGGACCAACAAAAAAATCTGCCAGGGCAGATTTTTCTAAATATTGTGCGTTTCCAAAAAGCCAGTCTAATTTTGCAATGTTTTCGGCCGAAAGTGCCTTATGCGTGTCAACCGCATAGACCTTGTTTGGACGATTTCCGAAGAATAAGATCATTCTGAGGGTTTTGTGTTGTTGAGGAGCAAATTTACATTTTTTGAAGGAACTCCTTTAGCCTCAAAACAAAAAGAAAGTAAAAAAAATACCTATCCAAAATGTTATTTTTGAAAGTTCTTTTTTTGGTTGGGCTAAAGCCAATTGAAACTGATCCTTTTAACCTTCGCCTAAACGCGGAGGCAATTCATAGGCTAGAAATAAATAGCCCCCAAATTTATTTGGGGGCCTAAGATTATAGTTGAAAAGTGGGCTTTAGCCCAATGGAACTCTATTTGTTCTTCTCTAACAATGCCATATAAAAGCCGTCAAATCCTGTCTCGCTGGAAAGGATCTTTTGTTCTTTTGCAAGATTAAAATTCTTCCCTTCTTCGGCAGAAAGAAATTTCTTCACCTGCTCTTCATTTTCCGAAGGTAAAACCGAGCAAGTAGCGTAAACCAACTTCCCGCCGTCTTTTACCATTTTTGAATACTGCTTCAGGATCTCTTCCTGAGTTTGTTTGATAGTTTCAATGAATTCCGGCCGCAGTTTCCATTTTGCATCAGGATTTCGACTTAGAACTCCTAATCCGCTACAGGGAGCGTCGATAAGGACACGATCTGCAGTATTATAAAGTTTTTTCACCACTTTAGTGGAATCAATAGCGCGGGGTTCAATATTGTGAGCTCCTGCACGGCGTGCGCGGCGCTTGAGTTCCTTAAGTTTGTTCTCGTAAATATCTGTAGCTATCAACTGTCCCTTATTTTCCATCAAGGCAGCAAGATGCAGGGTCTTACCACCGGCACCGGCACAGGTATCGACTACTCTCATTCCCGGCTTAACCTCCAGGAATTGGGCTACAAGTTGAGATGAGGCATCCTGTACTTCAAACAAACCATTTTTGAAGGCTTCGGTTTGAAAGACATTAGTACGTTCCTTTAGCTGCAAAGCATCGGGATAACCTTTCAAAAATTCGGTTTCAATTCCCTCTTTTTGAAGCTCCTGTTGTAGCTTTTCTTTTGTCGTTTTAAGAGTGTTTGTCCTAAGAATTACTGGCGCCTGTTGGTTGAGGGCGTGTATTTCCTTCTCCCATACTTCTTCTCCCAGTTCTTTTACACCAAGCTCATCCAGCCAGTCGGGCACAGATTCACGGAACTTTCTTATCTGGCTCAACTCATCAAATTTTCCTTTGATGCGACGGGTGGGCACGGGTTCTATCTGTTTCCAGTCAGACGGAATTTCAATTCCTCTTAAGGTAGCCCAAACTGCGAACAGGCGAAAAAGGTTTTCTCTCGAATAAGGAGCTTTTACTTCGGCAATTTCAGCATAAAGACGCTTCCAGCGAACAATGTCATAAGTGGTTTCAGCAATAAAACCACGGTCGCGGGAACCCCAGCGCTTGTCACGTTTTAGTGTTTTTGCAATTACCTTATCGGCGTATCCTCCTTCATTAAATATTTCTCCCAGTGCGTCAACGGTTGCAAACACCAGGTTTCTGTATAAGCGCATAAAATTTGTTTAAAGCCGCAAAGGTAAGCTTTTTAAACTTCGGAAAAATCTATCTTTGAAGGCAAATTTCTATTTATGAAGCGTCTGTTTTTTATACTCTTTTTAGTCATCGCCGCATGTAAATCTGAACCTGAAAAGGTAGAAAGAAAGATTTTTACTGAAGTAGAAGTTGAGGTGCTCCTGGAAGATTCCATAAGTATAAGAGCGATTGAAATTATGGGGGAGGATCTGGCTTTTGCAGGCTCCAATGGTGCTTACGGAATTTATAATTCACAGCAGGATGAGGTGCGGGTAAGCCGGCAGCAATATGACTCTATTTATCCTGAATTTAGGGCTGTTGCAGGAACTTCTGAAGATTTCTTTATGCTAAGTGTGGCTAATCCTGCTTTGCTGTACAAAACCGGTGATAGCGGAGAAATGGAACTCGTGTTTAAAGAGGAGGGGGAAAATGTGTTTTACGACGCCATGACCTTTTGGAATGATAAAGAAGGAATTGCAATGGGCGACCCTGTGGAGAATTGCCTTTCGGTTATCATAACGGGCGATGGCGGGAAGAGCTGGAGCAAAGTTTCCTGCGAACAACTTCCCGAAGTGGCTGATGGAGAAGCCGCTTTTGCAGCAAGCAATTCTAATATTGCCGTACAGGGAGATAAAGCCTGGATACTTTCTGGAGGAGCACGATCAAGGGTTTTCTTTACTCCCGATAAAGGTAAGACCTGGGAAGTGTTTGAAACTCCTTTGGTACAGGGCGGGAGTACACAGGGAGGATACTCTATCGATTTTTATGATGAACAACAGGGAATTATCATTGGGGGTGATTACACAGCTCCCCAGGAAAATAAAGCTAATAAAGCGGTTACTACCGATGGCGGAAAAACCTGGAACCTTATAGCCCAGGGCAAAGATCCGGGTTATAAGAGCAGTGTGCGCTATGTTCCCGGTGGGGAAGGAAAGGAAATTGTCGCTGTTGGTTTTACCGGGATTTCTTACTCGGTAGATGCAGGGGAGAATTGGAAAGAATTTTCTTCAGAGGGTTTTTACACCATCAGGTTCCTAAATGACTCTGTAGCTTACGCGGCAGGGAAAAACAGGCTGGCAAAGTTGAAATTCAAATAAAAACAAATGATCCGGCGCCTTAAGCAACCGGATCATTTCAACTAACCAACCAACCATCTAACTTATTTATTGGATTCCTTTCTTTCACGGTATTCCCGCATCATTTTATGATTAAATTCATCTTCAACCTTTTTTAGTTGCATGATTCTGCGGGCGCTAAAGAATTTTTTTAAATCGTTGTAATACTGTTTTTTCAGCAGGTAATCTTCCTTTTCAATTTCAACATATTCATTGAGTTTTGAGTTTGCCTTTTCTTCACTAAGACACTCAATATTTTCAACCTCGGCCCTCTCTCTGCGATAAAGAGCTCTTCTTTTTTCTTCAAATTCATTGTACACCGGCCAAAATTGCTGAGCTTCCTGGGCTGTCAAATTCAAACCGTCTGTGATGAAGGCGGTTTTGAGAGCTCTAATTTTCTCACGGTGTGCCTCCCTGTCCTGGGCATGGGCAAAAAACCCGGTAAACAAAAGGAGTATTATTATTTTCTTTTTCATTCTAATCTTCATTAAGTAGGAGTGCCGGCTCATCAATATTCTCGGTTAAATATTCGAAAAGGGCTTCTTTATCAATATTGGGGTTTGCCGAAGCAGTTACTTCATATTCAGTAAAAGGTGGCTGAGTTGGATTTTCCATGTCCAGGGACTCTAAAAGGTAATTTTCAAGAGCTGTTATTTCAAGGTCTTCAAAACCTAATTCTCCATTGGTATTTATAACTAAAGAACTAAAGAAGATTGCGGCGACCGCTGCTACACCGGCCACATAAGACCAGATTTTCTTTTTGAAAAGCGGAACAACTTTTCCTTCTTTGGGAGGATTTTCAATCCTTGCAAAGACCCGGTCCCCAAACTTTTCGAAATAATTTTCAGGAACTTTAAAGGGGGTATCTCCAAAGCTTTTCTCTTCTTCGGTTACGTGCGCCATCATGCGAGCTTCAAAGTCCTGGAAATAACCTTCCGGAACTTTAAACCCGCCTGTATTGGGATATGGTAACCTGTTCTTTTTCATTTGTTTATTTGACTGAATATTCCTCTTAAGGTTTAAACATTTTTTAAAAATTCCTCGATTTTTTTAGTAGCATGGTGGTAAGAAGCCTTCAGCGCGCCTTCAGACGTACCTAAGATATCAGAAATTTCCTTATACTTCAATTCCTGAAAGTATTTCATGTTAAAAACCTGTTGTTGTTTTTCCGGAAGCGTGGCTATGGCTTTTTGTAGCTTCAGCTGAATTTCATCTCCTTCAAAGTAAACATCATTTTCAAGATTGTCAATGATTTGTTGCTGCAGCTCTTCTGAACTTATTTTCTGCTTTTTTGCCCTGTTATTGAGGAAGGTGATAGCTTCATTTGTTGCAATGCGATACATCCAGGAAAACAGCTGACTATCTCCTTTAAACTTCCCAATATTCCTGAAAATTTTAAGAAAGGTATTTTGCAGTACATCATCGGCATCTTCGTGATTTTTTACAATATTTCGACATTGCCAGTAAAGTCGCTCCTGATATAATTCCAGCAATTCCCGAAATGCCGAATCCCTTGATTGGGGATCCTGGAGGCGGAGAACTAATTTTTCTTCGGAAGATTTCAATCGATGCCGGAATTATTTGAGCGGTTAAAGATAGGAGGAAATCTTTTAAGATTAGAAAGAGGGGAATTGCTGTTTTTTCCGAAAAGGATCGACGAAATACACATAATTTGGATAAAATACACAAATAATTTTTTTGTGTTTATTTTTGTAGTATATTCACATTGTGAAAAAGTAATCTTTTTTGCTCCAATTGCTGGAGATTCTTTCGCCACATACCCCATAGTGGTGCAAAGATTATGAAAAATGGATGAACCTACTTCATCCATTTTTTTCTCCTTTAGATTACCTACAAAAAAATAAGGTTCCGAAAATGTTATTTTGGAACCTTATTTTTTTAACTTTTTTTTGGGAATTCCTTATTCGAAAGACTGCATCTCAACCAGTTTTTGATAAACAGATTTTTTCGCCAGCAGTTCATCGTGTTTTCCCTGTTCCACAATTTCTCCTTTTTGCATAACCACGATCTGGTCGGCATTTTGAATGGTCGAAAGCCGGTGGGCGATCACAATTGAAGTTCTATTCTTCATCATGTTCTCAAGGGCTTTTTGTACCAGCCTTTCGCTTTCGGTGTCAAGCGCCGACGTCGCCTCATCAAGGATCATTATTGGCGGATTTTTTAGGACGGCTCTTGCAATTGAAAGACGCTGCTTTTGTCCCCCGCTAAGTTTATTTCCACTATCACCAATGTTCGTATCCAGACCAAGGGGAAGGTCTTTTACAAATTCCCAGGCATTCGCAATCTTTAATGCATCTATAATTTCTTCGTCTGTTGAATTATCTTTTCCAAGACCTACATTATTTCTAATCGTGTCGTTGAAGAGAATGGAATCCTGAGTCACGAGTCCCATCAAATTCCGCAGGGATTTTTTGGTCATGTTCCTAATGTCAATTCCGTCGATCTTTATTGCTCCTTCGTTGACATCATAGAACCGCGTCACCAGGTTGGCAATGGTTGATTTTCCACTTCCAGATTGTCCTACCAGCGCAACCGTGGAACCTTTAGGGACGGCAATACTGAAATTCTTCAGGACATTTTCTTCTTCGTATCTAAAGGAAATATTTTCAATTTTTATTACCTCTTCAAAATCAGATTTTTCAACTGCATTTTTAGCATCTGTAATATTACTTTCGGTATCTAGCACGTGGAAGATCCTTTCGGCAGCTGCATCTCCTTTTTTCACGCTGTAGGTTGCCTTACTTATTTGCTTTGCCGGTGTAAGGATATTATAAGCAAGGCCCATGAAAGCAATAAAAGTAGCTCCATCAAGAGTGCCTTCTACCAAAACCATATTTCCTCCATACCACAGGATGATCACGATCACAAAGATCCCGAGGAATTCACTGGTAGGAGAGGCGAGGTTCTGCCGGTTAATAAGACTGTCCAGGATTTTCTTTAATCGGTTTGTAGATTCATGAAACTTGTTCCTGAACTTATCTTCAGCATTAAAACCTTTTACAATTTTTAAACTTGATAAAGTCTCTTCCACAAGCGACAGGAAATGTCCATTTTCCTCTTGCGCCTGATTTGATTTGCTCTTCAGCTTTTTCCCAATAGCCGAAATAATAAATCCTGAAATAGGTAAAAAAATAAACACGAAGATCGTGAGGCTCGGGCTCATGATAAGCATGGCCGTAATAGTAAAGATGATCGTAAGAGGTTCGCGAACGATCAATTCAAGAATTGATAGAAAAGAAGTCTGCACCTCATTCACATCGGCTGTAATTCGGGAAATGGTGTCTCCTTTTCGTTTTTCAGAAAAATAAGAAACCGGTAAGACAAGGATCTTATCATAAATAGCATTCCGCACATCCCGCAGCACTCCATTCCGTAGGAAAGTGATGAAGAAGGCAGCCATGTATCCAAAAAAGTTTTTTAGAAAGAAAAGAATCACCACAATTCCGCAGACAAATAGAAGAGCAGTGACTTCATCTTCATTGACACGGCGGGTGACTTCATAGTTAAAAGATTCGACCACATAATCTTTTATGCTGTTTAAACCTGCCCATTTAGGTTCGACAGCAACTCTTTTAGTCTTGTCAAACAGGATCTGGATCACCGGGATGAGCGCCAGGAAGGACAGGGTGCTGAAAAGAGCGTAGAAAACGTTACAAATAATATTAAGGATCGCGAACCTCTTGTAGGGGATCGCGAACCTCATAATCTTCTTAAAGTAATTCATGCAGGGTGGCGGCTTAGGCCAATTTAAGATCTGATTTTATTCCGGCAATTTTATTTGAAAGTTGTTGTTCCACTTCCTCATAATTTGCAACATCATCAAGTGGTGCATTTACACTTATATAGAACTTAATCTTTGGCTCAGTACCACTAGGCCTGGCAGCTACTTTTGTTCCGTTTTCGGTGTAATAGATCAAAACGTTCGACTTTGGAACATCAAGTGTTTCGATCTTTGTTTCTGCAAGATCATAGTGAAAGGCTTTAGAGCTTTGATAATCTTCTACCAATACTACTTTTTCCCCATCAATTTCGGTTAGTGGATTATCCCGTAAGCTAACCATCATGTTCTTGATCTGGGCGGCACCGTCAATACCTTTCTTTACAAGTGAAATTAATTCTTCTTTGTAAAGGCCATATTCTTTATACAGCTCCAGCAATTTTTCATAAAATGAAATGCCATTGGCTTTCATTTGGGCAGCGATCTCGCAGGCCAGTAGAGTAGAAGTGGCCGCATCTTTATCGCGAACAAAATCTCCTACCATGAAACCAAAACTCTCTTCCCCACCGCCTATGTAATCCAGGCCTGGGTTATCTTTGATCATTTTGGCAATCCATTTAAAGCCTGTAAGCCCTTCTTTATATTGTACTCCATAATCTTCAGTCACAACTCTCAACATTGGTGTTGAAACAATTGTAGAGCCAACAAATTCACGTCCTTTGATCCTGTCCTGTTTTTTCCACTGCTCAAGAAGGAACCAGGTCATTACCAGCATGGTTTGATTTCCATTTAGAAGTTCCATTTCTCCCTTGAGATTCTTTACTGCTACTCCCAGGCGGTCCCCATCGGGATCTGTTCCAATAACAATGTCGGCATCTATTTCCTTTGCCTTTTCAAGAGCCATTTTAAGAGCTTCGGGCTCTTCGGGGTTTGGAGATTCTACGGTAGGGAAATTACCGTCTGGTACAGCCTGCTCTTCAACAATATGAATATTTGTATATCCTGCAGCTTCCAAAACTTTGGGATTGAGTTTTATGGCTGTTCCATGGAGGGAAGTAAAGACGATCTTTAAATTGTCTTTGTCTTTTTGTGAAGTGTCAAAACTGCCACTTTTGACAGATGCTTCCACAAAAGCTTCATCTACTTCTTTATCTATATATTCAATAAGATCTTCATTGGCTTCGAATTTCACTTCGGAATATTCCAGGCGGCTTATCTCTTCCACGATCTCCTGGTCTTGTGGTGGCACCAGTTGTCCCCCATCCTGCCAGTAAACTTTGTACCCGTTGTACTCTGGCGGATTGTGGCTGGCTGTGAGCACAATTCCGCAGTGACAGTTAAGGTGTTTTACAGCAAATGATAGCTCTGGGGTAGGGCGTAGTTCAGAAAAGAGAAAAACTTTGATTCCATTGGCCGAAAAGACGTTGGCTACAACTTTAGCCAGTTCCTTACTGTTCTTTCTACAATCGTACGCAATCACGGCTTTCAAATCTTCGCCCGGGAATTGGAGCTTCAGGTAATTGGAAAGTCCCTGAGTATTCTTTCCCAGGGTGTATTTGTTGATCCTGTTAGTCCCAACTCCCATAATGCCACGCATTCCGCCGGTACCAAACTCCAGATCTTTATAAAAACTTTCCTTTAGTTCATCCTGATCTTTTTCAAGAAGGTCTTTTATTTTCGATTGGGTTTTGTCATCAAATTCTGGATTTAACCAGGACTCTGCCCGAGATTTTACGTCGTAGTAACTCATGCCATAAAATTTATTTCAGCAACAAAAATAAGGATTTATGTGATAATGCCTGCTAAATCTCTCCTGTAGTTTCACTTATACGGTAGCGCTCTTTTTCCCTGCTACTGCGTAAAATTAATTCTCCAAGGAAGCCGGCGATGAATAACAGGGTTCCTAAGACCATGGTGGTAAGGGAGATGTAAAACCAAGGATTATCAGTTACCAGGATGTTTGGGAGTCCATGGTACAGTTTATACAATTTTGAAGTGCCTATCCACACAGCGAATAAAAAACCGAAGAAAAACATAAGAACCCCGAGTGCTCCAAAAAGATGCATGGGCCTGCGGGCAAACGTGGAAAGGAACCAGATTGTAATAAGGTCTAAAAACCCATTGATAAATCGTTCTGCCCCAAATTTGGTTTTACCGTATTTCCTGGCCTGGTGTTGTACAACCTTTTCATCGATGCGGGAGTAGCCGGCATTTTTTGCCAGAACCGGGATATATCGGTGCATTTCTCCATAGACATCAATATTTTTTATGACTGCTTTTCGGTAAGCTTTTAATCCGCAGTTGAAGTCATGCAGTTTAAGACCGGATGTCTTTCGGGCGGCGGCATTAAATAATTTCGAAGGCAGATTCTTGCTAATAACAGAATCGTAGCGCTTTTTCTTCCAGCCTGAAATGAGGTCATAGCCTTCTTTAGTGATAAGGCGGTATAACTCGGGAATTTCTTCAGGATTGTCCTGCAGGTCGGCATCCATGGTGATGATCACATCTCCTTCGGCTTTAGCGAAACCTACGTGCAGGGCCTGGGATTTCCCGTAATTGCGGTTAAACTT
Organism: Salinimicrobium sp. TH3; assembly: GCF_026676115.1. GTDB lineage: Bacteria > Bacteroidota > Bacteroidia > Flavobacteriales > Flavobacteriaceae > Salinimicrobium. The sequence goes on from NZ_JAPONB010000009.1 coordinate 64,577, forward strand.
TATTCCCCTCACCGAAGGATCTTCTGCCGAGATCTTTTTGATGGTTTTCCAGGAATTGTCTGTACTGCCATCATCAATAAAAATAATCTCATAGGAAAAAGAATTGGACCGCATAACAGTTGCGATCCAATTGTATAATTCGTTTAAAGATTCTTCTTCGTTAAGAAGAGGGATGACAATAGATAATTGCATTTAATAGGGTTTATGCTTCGTAAGGCCGTTGCTGTTTCCAGATGGCACCTGCAATTAAGGAGTAGATCAATCCAAAGAAAGCGCTCATAGCTATCCAAAACGCACCTCCAATAAAAGGATTAATCATGTACTTTGAAAATGACAGGGCCATTTCTACCTGATCCTCGGTCATATTTCCATCTTCCAGCATATTGTCACGTGCAACGTCAAGGATCATTTCACCATAACCTGGTTCAATGATATAAAAAAACAATACATTATATACTAAAAAGATCACTCCACTAATTGCAGCGGCAGAGAGCCCTGTTTTTAAAGCCTCAGAAAGAGTTAAAAAACCAGCGTTCTTTTGCCTGTAAGATTTAACAGCAGCAAAGATAAGGATGGCAAAGATTACATAGTAGATGTAAACTGGCCATTGAACCCCTTCAAGGGCCATTCCTGTTACGTACATCACAACTTGAATAAGAATGATAATAAGGCCAAGATAAATTCCATAATTTAATCCAACTTTGCCCGGCGAAATTGTATTTTGTGATTCCATTGTAAAAAATGATTAGTTAGTTGGATATTGGTAAGCAAATATAACAAAACGTTACACAGGAGGTGTTGCTTTCTTTTATACCAAAAATTTAGGAGAGAATTCTTGTTGAATTAGAAAAATTAATTAAATTTGCACCTCGAAAAATTACAAGATTTTAAAGAATAAAGAGATGAAGCAGGGAATCCATCCGGAAAATTATAGATTGGTAGCTTTTAAAGACATGTCAAATGACGAGATTTTTTTAACTAAATCTACCGCGAACACAAAAGAAACTATTGAAGTTGATGGTGAGAAATATCCTTTAGTGAAATTGGAGATTTCCAGAACTTCTCACCCTTTCTACACCGGGAAAGCCAAGTTATTGGATACTGCCGGTCGTATCGACAAGTTCAAGAACAAATACGCGAAATTCAAAAAGTAATTTTTGCGTCATTATAGCTCAAAAGCCTCCTGTAAAGGGGGCTTTTTTTGTTGAACATAGAGAGAAGTTGACAGTACTTTCATTTTCTTCGGTTTAAATTAACTTGTACCTTTACTTACCAAAGAACAATCAAAATGAATTATATTTTATTTGACGGGGCTGTGCGTTCGCAGTTATTGCCGTTTACCTTTACCCGGCCCGTTGCTGACATTCGAATAGGGATTCTTACCATTCGGGAAAAATGGGAAAAATTCCTAAATACCACCACATCTACTATCACCGAGGATTATCTATCAGAAAAATGGCCAATGGTGGAGATGGAGGAGAATATTATCATTAATGCAGCCTTTCTACCAACTGCCGAACTCGTGGAGCAGGTAAAAAATCTTCAACCAGGAGAAGGAATTTTTTATGAAGAAGATGTTGTTGCTTTTCACGCTTATGAAGAGCAGGAAGTAGATTTCCGGGAATGCACAAACATTGAAATGGAGGGGAAAGCGATTCTTATAGAGCACACCTGGGATATTTTTAAACTTAATGGTGAAGCTCTTGAAGCCGATTTCGAGCTTCTTACCCAGGATAGGGAGAGTGAGAAAATTTCTTCCACCAACCAGGTAATAGCTCCTGAAAATATCTTTTTAGAAGAGGGTGCGAAAGTGGAATGCGCAATCCTAAATGCTTCTGAAGGACCTATTTATATAGGAGCCGATGCCGAAGTAATGGAAGGAAGTATTGTTCGCGGGCCTTTTGCTTTGTGTGAGCATGCCACCTTGAAATTAGGAGCTAAAATATATGGGCCTACAACGGTTGGTCCACATTCAAAAGTTGGGGGAGAGGTCAACAATTCTGTCATTTTTGGATACTCTAATAAAGGACACGATGGCTTCCTTGGAAATTCTGTCCTTGGCGAGTGGTGCAATCTTGGGGCCGATACCAATACTTCTAACCTCAAGAACAATTACGCCGAAGTTCGGTTGTGGGATTATGCTTCTGAAAAATTCGCTCCAACAGGTTTGCAGTTCTGCGGACTAATGATGGGTGACCACAGTAAGTGTGGGATCAACACCATGTTCAACACGGGAACAGTAGTAGGGGTAAGCGCCAACATCTTTGGAGCCGGTTTTCCACGGAATTTCATTCCGAGTTTTAGCTGGGGTGGAAGTGGAGGCACCACCACTTATAAAACCGATAAGGCTTTTGAAGTAGCCGAAAAGGTCATGGGACGAAGAAATATTGAATTTTCAGAAGAAGACAAAGCGATCCTGGAAAAAGTGTTTGAGGATACACGAAAGTTTAGGAGAGAGTAGTTACGTAGTTACCTTAAGCAATGTGCAGGATTAGTTCCTGTAATTTTAATTTTCTGGAATTGGTAGTTAAAATAGAAAGCCTGAGAAATTTGATCTTCCTTTAAAATGAAATTGGTTCATTGTTCAATGTTAATTGGACATTGAATTAAAGTTGGTATCTTTGCAGCCTCTAAAACGGGATTTTTAGAGGCTTTTATATTTTGTTGAATTTCTGATGGTTAGCTATTAGAACTTGAGAAGAAAAAATGGAAGATTCCAAAAAAGTAGCATTTTACACCCTGGGTTGTAAGCTGAATTTTTCTGAAACCTCTACGATCGCCCGCTCATTTAAGGACGAAGGCTTTTTAAGGGTGGATTTTAGTGAGGCTGCCGATATCTATGTGATCAACACCTGTTCGGTTACAGATAATGCCGATAAACGTTTTAAAACCATTGTAAAGCAGGCGCAAAAGGCAAATGAAAATGCTTTTGTGATCGCTGTAGGCTGTTACGCCCAGCTAAAACCTGAGGAACTTGCAGCTGTAGATGGAGTTGACCTTGTTTTGGGTGCAACTGAAAAATTTAAGATCACAAATTACCTTAATGACCTCAGCAAGAATGATATGGGAGAGATTCACTCCTGCGAGATAGAAGATGCCGATTTTTACGTGGGATCATATTCCTTTGGAGACCGTACCAGGGCATTTTTAAAGGTACAGGATGGTTGTGATTATAAATGTACTTACTGCACGATTCCCCTAGCGCGGGGAATCTCCCGAAGTGATACTTTGGAGAATGTGCTTGATAATGCTAAAAAGATAAGTGACAAAGGGATTAAAGAAATTGTCCTTACCGGTGTAAATATTGGGGATTACGGGAAAGGGGAGTATGGGAATAAGAAGCATGAACATACTTTTCTTGATTTGGTAAAGGCGCTTGATACAGTAGAGGGAATTGAAAGACTTCGAATTTCTTCTATAGAACCGAACCTTTTAAAGAACGAAACAATAGATTTCGTGGCGCAAAGTGAAACATTTGTACCACATTTCCATATTCCGTTACAGAGTGGAAGTAATGAGGTGCTTAAAGCCATGCGACGCAGATATATGAAGGAGCTATATGTGGACCGGGTGAGAAAAATCAAAGAAGTCATGCCTGATGCTTGCATTGGTGTTGATGTGATCGTTGGGTTTCCGGGCGAGACAGATGAGTATTTCCTGGAAACATATAATTTCCTGAATGAATTGGATATTTCTTACCTCCACGTCTTTACCTATTCCGAAAGAGATAATACTCCGGCAGCCGAAATGGAAGCCGTGGTGCCTTTAAAGGTTCGTAAAAAAAGAAGCAAGATGCTTAGGGGACTATCCGCCAAAAAAAGGAGAGCCTTTTATGAATCACAGTTAGACAAACTTAAAACTGTTCTTTTCGAAGGAGAAAATAAGGAAGGGTATATCCATGGCTTTACTGAAAATTATGTAAAAGTAAAAACCCCCTGGAATCCTTCCCTGGTTAATACCCTGCACAAAATAGAACTACAGGAAATAGGTGAAGACGGGCTGGTACGATTCGCTTATATTGAAGAAGAGGTGCTTACCTAGATGTTGATGCCCACAGGTAACAATCCTTTATACTTGCGACGGTTCTTCCGCATAAAGCGTGCAATAGAGGGACTTGTAGGCATAACCCTTATTTCCCGTTCTTTTATTATATCCAGAACTTTTTCAATGAAAGGTTCCAGGTATCCTTTTTCTTTAAGAGTTTCACTCATTTCGAGTTTGGTCAAAAAAATCTTTCGGTCCTGGCTGGCATATTCAATCTTGGCTAATTCTCCTTCAACCTGAAGTTCAAATTGACGAAGGAATTCATTGTCAGTAACAGATAGCTGAGGGTCCATATGTAAGTGTTTTATTTTTAAGTATCAAAAAATCAGCCATTTTTATAAAAAGAAAGTAAAATGCTATTATCTGGCTGACCGGGCTGCGGCCCGAAAGGAAATTTTATATTAAATATTTATTTGAGCGGTCAAATTCCCTTAAATTTGATAGTAAAGTTAAGGATTTTCGGGCACATTTAGCTGTAGAAGCTTATAAAGTATGGTAAAAGAAACTGTTATTCATGTTTATTGTATGCCCGGGCTGGCAGCAAATCCGTCGATTTTTGAAATGATCAGGTTACCCGAGCAAAAATTCCAGATTCATTGGCTGGATTGGTTGCTTCCAAAGCCGAAGGAAAGTTTAAAAGAATATTCGGCTCGCCTGTGTAAAAAAGTTAAACATGAGAACCCGGTTTTGATAGGTGTTTCTTTTGGCGGGATTATTGTTCAGGAAATGGCGCAGCAAATGCAAGTTCGCAGAGTCATAATTATATCGAGTGTAAAGAGCGAAAAGGAGTTGCCGAGGAGGATGAGATTTGCGCGCTGCACCAAAGCTTTTAAAATACTGCCTACCTCCCTTGCACGATATGTTGACGCTTTTGAGAAAGTGGCGGTAGGGGATTTTGCCAGGAAAAGGGCGAAATTGTACAAGAAATATTTATCTATTACCGATACCCGTTATCTTGACTGGGCGATCGAAAAGATGGTTTGCTGGGAAAGGCCGGAGCCTTTCCCGGATGTAGTTCATATACATGGGGATAAGGATGAAATATTTCCTTATCGTTACATTGATGGGTGTATCACCGTAAAGGGAGGGACCCACGTGATGATCATTAACCGTTTTAGATGGTTTAATGAGCACCTTGAGGAAATAATCCTTACCGGGAATTTGAAAGAGAAAAAAGAAAAAGAATTATCAAATTGAATATGAAAGCGAAGAATATACTTATTGGAGGAAGTTTGCTGGTGATCTGTGCATTGGGAATTAATGCGGTGCAGGATGCACCGAGTGATGAAATCCAGGAGAGGAAAATAATCAATGACTATAATGTCTATGCTCTCCCGATGCCCGAGGATCTTGAATTTGCAGGAGAAGAGGTGCCGATTGAAATTCCAGATGTTTATGAAAGAATGGACAGGGAGCTGTTAGTGAATACTTATTGGCAGTCAAATACCCTTTTATTGCTCAAAAGAGCAAACAAATATTTTCCTGTTATAGAACCCATTTTAGCTGAATACGGAGTGCCAGATGATTTTAAATATTTGGCAGTAATAGAAAGCAGTCTTACCAATGCTGTTTCTCCCGCCGGAGCACGCGGATTTTGGCAGATCATGGAAAGCACCGGAAAAGAATATGGCCTGGAGATAAACGATAATGTTGATGAGCGGTATAATATTGAGAAGTCTACTCGTGTAGCTGCCGAATATCTTAAGAAGTCAAAAGAACGCTTTGGAAGCTGGACGCTTGCCGCAGCTGCATACAATGCGGGGAATTACGGTGTCGATAAGCAGAGGGACCGGCAGGATGTTAGAGACTATTACGACTTGCTTCTTGGAGAAGAGACTGGTAGGTATGTCTTTCGGATCCTTGCATTAAAAGAAATTATGGAGAACCCAAAGAAGTACGGGTTTAACTTTAGGGAAAAGGATCTTTACCAGGATATCCCATCCTATAAAGTAAAAGTAGACACTGCAGTGAGCGATTTTGCCAGGTTTGCACAAGAATTTGGGATTAACTATAAGGTATTAAAGATCCACAACCCATGGTTGAGGGAAGCTCATCTTAACAATAATTCCCGGAAAGAATATCTTATAGAACTACCCGAGGAGGGATATTATTCCCCTGCTCCTTAAATTTGTCTCCAAAAAATTGATTTTTTGATAAACCGTAATGTAGGGAGATTCCAGTGATTTAGGGCACGTTGCTTTCTTCGGCCGTGGAATACCGGCTGCTGTCGTCAATCAATAACAGGGAGAGTGCACTGGAGAGAGAATCGTAATTGAGGTCGAAAGATTTTTCAAATTCAATTCCATAGGGATGAGATATCTTTCTTCTAATATCCAGTATCTTTTTGTTTTTATCCAGCAGGAATGAGGTGGGCAAACCTAGAGAATGCTTCATCATCTTCACCACGTAAGGGCTGTTGTTCTGCATTTCATCGACGTACAGAACAATTATATTTTCATGGTAATTTTTTGCAAGTTTCTTTGTAGTCCTATGATCATCCCAAAACAACATTACAAAGTCAACCTGTTCACCATACTTTTCGGCTAATTTGTTTAGGGCTGGTATTTCGCCTTCTGTAGGAACGATCCAGGATGCATAAGTTGTGAGATATACAGGCTTCTTGAATTCATCCAGGTGAACCGGTTTTTTTCTGAGATCTTTTACCTTGAAATTATCAAGTCGGGTTCCTTTTAAACCATAATCGACCAGGGAATCAAACAGGAAATCTGCCCGTTCCATATTTTGAGTGCGGTAGGCTTTATCTGCGTGTTTTTTATATTTATCCAGATGAAGGCCAAGAGCTTCAGAGAAGGTTATCTGGTCCTCCTGTGCATAAGATGTCAGAAAAAAAGAGAAGGTAAGAATAAAAAGTAAAAATTTACTCATCTAGTAGTTAGGGGGTCAAATTCTGCGCGAAATTACAGAATCGATACTCTTAACTAAAATATACTCGTTTAACTGCGAGGAAATTAGTTGAAATGCGGAGACATGTTCTTAACAGGAAATCCCAAAAGTTAAAGCTTTAAAAAAAGACTTTTTAGATTTTTTTCATCTGCTGCTTCATCATCTTGATCTGTTCATCAAGCATGTTGTGTTTGTCCAGCTTTTTAGCTTCCTGCAGCAGCATTTGTGCTTCTCTCTTTCTGCGTTTGGTCATGGCGATCCCGGCCAGGTTTAATTTTGCCATAGCGAGATCCTGCTTCATAGAAAGCCCCAGTTTAATAGCCCTTTTAAAAAATTTTTCGGCCTGGGTCATGTTCGTCTGTGAAACCATTAATCCATGCAGGTACCAGTAATAACCCTGTTGATTTTGAGTGAGTGCCTTTTCAGGATCTTTGATCTTGTCCAGCCATTTTTTGGCACCTGGAAAATCCTGCTTCCGAAGCCTCAAAAAAGCCATAAGTATCATTTCATTCTTGTAGTAGAGGAAAACAAAGATTCCTGCTAACAGGAGCAGGAAAATCCCATTCCCGATATTACCTTCAAAAAATTGCCATATTGCAATGACGACCAGAATAGCTGTAATGATTAACTTATAGACTTTATTGAACATTTGCAGTTGATTTTAAAGGCCGCAAAGGTATAAAAAACAATTGGAAATTATTTCAAATAAGGGTTTGCCTAAGTAAAAACTCTTTGTATATTTGCCCGCAGTTTTAGGAGGAGGTCTTAAAACAATTTTTCAAAGCGATTTCAAAGAAGATTAAAGATAATTATCATGAAAAGAACGTTTCAACCATCTAAGAGGAAAAGAAAAAATAAGCACGGTTTCAGAGAGCGCATGGCAAGTGTTAATGGAAGAAAAGTGCTGGCTCGCAGAAGAGCAAAAGGAAGAAAGAAATTATCTGTTTCCTCTGAGCAAAGGCATAAACACTAGATGATAATTACCGAAAATAATAAAGGTGTTACTTTTTTAAGTAACGCCTTTTTTTATACCCTATTGGTCCCTATTTTTACAAACACCACACAAATATTTTCTCATGCCGAAGAATGAAAACCTAAAGAAAATACTTATCATAGGTTCTGGACCAATAATCATTGGCCAGGCTTGTGAATTCGATTACGCCGGTGCACAAGCGCTAAAATCCTTGAGGGAGGAAGGGATTGAAACGGTCCTTATAAACTCAAACCCTGCCACTATCATGACCGATCCTTCAATGGCAGATCATGTTTATCTCAAACCGCTTACCACAAAAAGCATCATTGAAATCCTTAAAGAGCATAGTGACATTGACGCGGTGCTTCCCACCATGGGAGGACAAACCGCTTTGAACCTTTGCATTGAAGCAGAGGAAAAAGGGATTTGGAGTGATTTTAATGTAAAGTTGATCGGGGTGGATATTGATGCCATCAATATCACAGAAGATCGTGAAAAATTCAAGCAATTGATGGTTCGTCTTGGGGTAGGGGTGGCTCCGGCACAAACAGTGACTTCTTTCCTTCAGGGAAAAGAAGTGGCCCAGGAATTCGGGTTTCCACTGGTGATAAGGGCTTCTTTTACACTAGGAGGAAGCGGTGCCTCTTTTGTACATAAAGAAGAAGATTTTGATGAACTGCTAACAGCAGGTCTTGAAGCTTCTCCTATCCACGAAGTGTTAATAGATAAGGCATTACTGGGATGGAAAGAATATGAGCTAGAGCTTTTACGCGATAAGAATGATAACGTGGTGATCATATGTTCCATCGAGAACATGGATCCTATGGGAATACATACCGGAGATTCTATTACAGTAGCACCGGCCATGACCCTTAGTGATACCTGCTTCCAAAGAATGCGTGACCTGGCCATTAAAATGATGCGGAACATTGGAGATTTTGCGGGAGGCTGTAACGTTCAGTTTGCGGTAAGCCCCGATGAGAAGGAAGACATAATGGCTATTGAGATCAACCCAAGAACTTCCAGGTCTTCGGCTCTTGCTTCAAAAGCTACGGGATATCCTATCGCAAAGATCGCCGCCAAACTTGCGATTGGTTATACGCTTGACGAACTTCACAATCAAATTACAAAATCGACTTCAGCTTTATTCGAACCCACTCTGGATTATGTGATCGTAAAGATTCCGCGATGGAATTTTGATAAATTTGAAGGCAGTGATCGTACTCTTGGCCTTCAAATGAAATCTGTAGGAGAAGTTATGGGAATTGGGCGATCTTTCCAGGAGGCTCTTCATAAAGCCACCCAGTCTCTCGAAATTAAAAGGAACGGACTTGGCGCCGATGGTAAAGGATATACTAATTATGATGTAATACTTGATAAGCTCAAAAACGCCAGCTGGGATAGGGTCTTTGTCATTTATGATGCTATTCAGCTGGGAATTCCGCTAACCAGGATCCATGAGATCACGAAGATCGACATGTGGTTCTTAAAGCAGTATGAGGAACTTTATGCCCTTGAGGTGGAGATCTCTAAATACAACATTGACTCTTTACCCAAAGATTTGATTTTGGAAGCTAAACAAAAAGGTTTTGCCGACAGGCAGATCGCTTATATGGTAGACTGTTTGGAAAGCCAGGTTTATAAGAAAAGGGAAGAAATGGGGATCAACCGTATCTATAAACTTGTTGATACTTGTGCAGCCGAATTTAAAGCGGAAACTCCTTACTACTATTCCACTTTTGAAGCCGATATTGAGACTAAAGATGGGGTGAGATATGTGGAAAATGACAGTAAAGTTTCAGAAAAAAGAAAAATTGTGGTGTTGGGATCAGGTCCCAACAGGATAGGCCAGGGGATCGAATTTGATTACTGCTGTGTGCATGGAGTTCTGGCAGCAAAGGAATGCGGTTATGAAACCATCATGATCAATTGTAATCCTGAAACTGTTTCGACCGACTTTGATGTCGCCGATAAACTTTATTTTGAACCTGTTTTCTGGGAGCACATCTATGATATAATTCGTCATGAGAAGCCAGAAGGTGTCATTGTACAATTAGGGGGGCAAACGGCCTTAAAACTTGCTGAAAAACTTGATCGCTACGGAATAAAGATCATTGGAACCAGTTATGAGTCCCTGGATCTAGCCGAAGACAGAGGGTCTTTCTCAAAGCTGCTTCAGGAAAATGATATTCCCTATCCCGATTTTGGGGTAGCTGAAACAGCAGATGAAGCGCTGGCTCTTGCAGATGAACTTGATTTTCCAATCCTGGTGCGCCCTTCATATGTACTTGGCGGACAAGGGATGAAAATCGTGATCAACAAAAAAGATCTCGAGGCAACTGTTGTAGACCTGCTTCGAAAAATTCCAAATAACAAACTCCTGCTGGATCACTACTTAGACGGCGCTATTGAAGCTGAAGCAGATGCTATTTGTGATGGGGAAACAGTACAGATCATTGGGATCATGGAACATATCGAGCCTTGCGGGATTCATTCCGGAGATTCAAATGCCTTACTTCCACCATTCAATCTTGGAGACCTGGTACTTCAGCAAATAAAAGATCATACAAAAAAGATCGCACTTGCGCTCAATACGGTTGGTTTGATCAACATCCAGTTTGCTATTAAAGATGACAAGGTGTTCATTATAGAGGCAAATCCAAGAGCCTCCCGTACAGTTCCTTTTATTGCAAAAGCATACGGGCAACCCTATGTAAATTATGCGACTAAAGTGATGCTTGGGGAAAATAAAGTGACCGATTTTAAATTTGAACCGAAACTGGAAGGATACGCAATTAAACAACCTGTGTTCTCTTTCAACAAGTTCCCGCATGTGAACAAGCAGCTGGGGCCTGAGATGAAAAGTACTGGAGAAAGTATTTTGTTTATTGACAGTTTAAGAGACGACACTTTCTATGAGTTATACTCAAGAAGAAAAATGTATTTGAGTAAATAAGTCTCAAAAATGCTATTTTTGAATGCCATCTTTTTAAGGTGGCATTCTTTTTTAGGAGAAGTTTAAATTTTAGAATTATGAAGGAATTCGTTTTAATAATTGGGGGTGCTTATGGAGCCCTGGCGGTTGTTTTTGGAGCTTTTGGAGCTCATGGGTTGAAAAAATATCTGGATGTTGATCAACTTAAGAGTTTTGAGACAGGAGTGAAGTATCAAATGTATCACGCCCTATTATTGATTATGACTGGAATTATTTTTCCTTTTGTGGGATATTCCCAAAATCTCATGGGGTGGTTTCTAATCCTGGGAGTTTTCTTTTTCTCCTTTAGTATTTACGGCCTTGTCTTATCTTCAGCTAACGGTCGAAAAATGTCATTTTTAGGACCTGTTACACCTTTGGGCGGATTACTGCTGGTGATGGGGTGGATCTTGTTCACTGTGAATGCTGCCGCGTAGCATTTAATATAATTCACTGTAGTTTTTTGATTTACAATTGGGATGAATTGCAGTTAGAGTTGTAGAACTCCACCATAGGCGTCAGCCCATTTCTCATCCTGAAATCTTTATTCTCTATTTTTTGTATAAGCTCCTTACAATCTGCAAAATACGCAAGGACCTTATTCTTCAAATTATTTATAAGGGGATCATATAAACCTAACAAGGTGAGGTTCTTTTCTGTTGGTTTTTTGATGTAATATTGAATTGCATTCATATCCATAGCAGGTCCTGCGAAACCTGAGGAGCGTACAACTCGGGTAACTCCATACAATTCGGCGTTTTTCCCTTTGGCGAGTTGTTGGAACGCTTTGTAATCTTTGTCATCTTCAAGACGAAAGAATCTATATGTTCGAATGTCATCACTGTCAAACATGATCTTGACATAATTTAATTTTTCAAAATCTAATTTTATCGACTCTCCGTTAGATTGGGTTTTGTATTTGAAGACTTTTCTTTGCACATCTCCAATAATTCCAACAAGAGAGTCTCCTGTTTTCAAGCCGGCTACGGCGGGTCGATATTGAGCCAGGCATGAGAAGCCAGTTGACAAAATAAGAGCTATCAGCAATAGGAATTTTTTGATATAAGGTCTAGTTATAACCATAATTCATTAGTATAAATTGGATTTAAATCTTTAAAATCCACTGTGGGAATTTAACAAAATAAAGAAATTGTAATGAAGTTTTTTATTAGAAATTACAACTCAGGCGTTTTAGTCGGTAAGCGTTTTCTATATCCTTCAGCAAAGATTGCAATCACCAGCAGCTGCAAAATGTGGTAAAGCATAATTGGTAGAAGGTATAAAGCATTTGCAGCACTGTTTCCGAAGATCACCTTTACCATGACCGATCCATGGACAAGAGATTTTTTGGTGCCGCAGAATTTTGCTGTGATCTCATCCTCAGTGGACAGATTCATCCAACGGGATACCACTCCCAATCCAAAATAAACTACAAAAAATAGGGCGGTAACCATAAGGGTGAGCTTTAACAGATCCACCAGCCCAACTGTGCTGAACAATTCCGAAGCAAAGGCACTGCTAAAACTGGAATAGACGATCAACACGATTACCGACTTGTCAAAAAGGCTGATTTTCTTAGAGTTTTTTCGGGCAATATTTCCTAAATACTTCTGAAGGGAAAGTCCAATTACAAGAGGTAAAATAATTTGAATTACCAGCTTTTGCACTACAGCTCCAAATTCAAATTGGGAAGAGGAAGCCATGAAAACACTCATCCACAAGGGTGTAGCTATGATCCCTATAAGCCCCGAAAGGCTGGCATTAAAAATGGCCGTAGGAAGATTACCTCTTGCCAGGGACACCATTACAATTGAAGAGCTAACTGTAGAGGGAAGACTTCCCAAAAAAAACAGGGCAAGCCAAAGGGATGAACCTGTTCCCCCTTCAAAAAATGGAATAAATGCCAGCACCAGCAGCGGGAACGCGATATAAGTAGTTAGCTGGATTAAAATATGAATCCGGTAATTATAAAATCCCGCTTTAAATTCTGCCGGGGATAGTTTTAATCCGTAGAAAAAGAAGATGAAACCTATACCTATGTCAGTAATGAATTTTAACGGCAGGACTTCCGGGCCTTCCGGAAGGAACCAGGCCAATAGGATAACAAAAAGTAAGGCAGCAATGAATCCGTTAAATTTCACTAATCTTCAATTTTGACATTATAGGTCTCGACAATGTGCAGGTGCTCTTCGGAGACAAAATCTGTTTCGGTGAACTCCTTTAGACGAACTCTTTTATTATCGTACCTCTTTATACTTTTGGCAAACCTTCTTATGTCATCTGTGGATTTGAGAATAAGTCCGGGAACTTTGACCGATTTTCCGTCACTGTCTTTGGCTACCATAGTAAAATAAGAAGAGTTACAGTGTTTTACTTCTCCCGTCTGGATATTTTCGGCTTCAACCCGAATCCCGATCTGCATGGAAGTGCTTCCCACAAAATTCACCGAGGCTTTCATGGTTACCAGTTCTCCGATCTCGATGGGTTTTAAGAAATCGACAGTATCCACACTGGCTGTAACACAGTAGACCCCCGAATGCTTTGAAGCGCAGGCAAAGGCAATCTGGTCCATTAGGGAAAGCACATAACCTCCATGCATCTTACCATTGAAGTTCGAGTGGGAGGGAAGCATAAGTTCAGAAATTGTGACCTGTGATTCGGCAACAGTTTTAAAGTCTTTGGTCATCTTATATTTTGATTCAGTAGGTTTATAAATTCTTTTATTATTTGAGGCTTAGCGCAAAAATTATGAGAAAGAAGTTGAGCTAAAATACCTTCATGCCTTAGTTTAGCTGGTTTTGTGAATCTTCCTCATTTGTGCGGGAAAGCCATTTTTGTGAAAGCTTTTGTTTTGGAGAAATACCCAGGGCTTCCAATTGGTCAATATCCTTTATAAGGTTTTGTTGACCCGTTAGTTTTTTCATAGCATCATCATAGGCTGTGGTTGTTGATTTCAATCTCTTTCCAACCGTTTCCAGCTCATCAAGCAGCAATTTGAATTTGTGGTACAATGAAGCCGCATGATTGGCGATTTCCAGCGCATTTTGCTGTTGTTTTTCATTGCTCCATAAAGTATCAATGGTCCTAAGGACCGACAATAATGTGGTGGGACTCACGAGCAGGATATTCTTTTGGAAAGCTGTATAAAAAAAGGAACTGTCGAGATTTTGGGCCAGGTACAAAGCTGGCTCAACCGGGATGAACATAAGCACAAAATCGGGCGACTCCATTTTATACAGGTCCTCATATTTCTTTGAACTCAGGTCCTGGATATGACTGTTAAGCGAGCGCAAATGATCTTTTAGGAATCGGGCCCTTTTTTCTTCGTTTTCCTCATTTACATACCTTTCATAGGCCACAAGAGAAACTTTGGAGTCAATAACCATTCTTTTTTCACCGGGTAAATGAAGGACCACATCGGGAAGCAATTTCTTTCCGTCTTCGGTTTCATGGGACTTTTGCAAAAAATATTCCCGGTCCTTAGCCAACCCCGATTTCTCCAGCACCCGCTCCAGTATTAATTCTCCCCAATTTCCCTGCGTCTTGTTTTCACCTTTAAGTGCCTTCGTGAGGTTGTTCGCTTCTTCACTTATTTTAATATTTTGCTCGTGTAAATATTCAAGCTGTTTTCCCAGCTGTGCATGGCGTTCAATAAAATCATTCGAGTTTTTCTCCACCTTATCCTCAAAAGTTTTGATCTTTTCCTGAAGCGGGGAAAGGATCTGTTCAATATTCTCTTTGTTGATGCTGGTAAATTTTTCTGATTTTTGCTCCAGGATCTTGTTAGCCAGGTTCTCAAATTCTTTGCTGAATTTCTCCTGAAGTTTTTCCAGTTCTCCTTTTTGATCTTCAAGTTTCGACTGAAGGTTTCTGTACTCCGAATTTCTTTCGGTCAACTGAGTGCTTAAAAGGTCTTTTTGGTTCCGTATTTCTTCCCGTTCCCTGCAGGCGTCAAGAAATTGCTTATTTACTGCTTCTTTTTCCTCTTTCCCCTGTTCCTTTAGCTGATGTACCTGTTCCTGAATTTGAGTTTTATATTCCTGAAATTGATGAGTTAGCTGTTCATTTCTTTCTTTCAGGACATTCTGAATGCTTTTACTTCTAAAATTGGCTACTAAATAACCTATAAAGGTTCCAAAAATGAGGATAAAGAAGGCAATTATAAGGAGGATGGGTTCAATCATGAGCAGCAGGTTTGCTCAAAGATACTATTTTCAGGTTTTTATTCTGAAGGATTTCGTGGTCCTGTCAAAAACAATCAGGTCCTGGGGGAAGATGCTTTCAAAATGCCCTTTTTGGATAAGCTGTTGCGGAGTATCCTGGACGACCTCTTTGGGTTTCATTAAAATGATCTTATCGCATAATTGCAGGGCCAGGTTGATCTCATGAGTTGCAAAAATGACGGCTTTTTGAGTGCTTAGACTTAGATCTTTTAGCAGTTTTAAAACCTGTGCTTTGTGGTACATGTCAAGATGTGAAGTGGGTTCATCCAGGATCATCAAGGGAGTATCCTGCGCCAGCGCCCGGGAAATAAGCACTTTTTGCATCTGGCCGTCACTCAGCTCATAACATTTTTTAGTCTGCAGGTCCTCGATCTTTACCAAAGCCAGGGCTTCCCTTACCTTTTTTCGATCCTCTGCTGTCAGGCTGCCAATCCAGTTGGTATAAGGTTGTCTGCCCAGGGCTACCAGTTCAGGAACGCTAAGGTTTTTTGATAGCGGCTGTTCGGTAAGGACAAGGCTTATCATCCTTGCCAGCTTTTCGGAAGAAATATTTTCCCGGTTTTCCTCCTTGATCTCAATCTTTCCCGAAAGAGCTTCCTGGACGCCACTTATAGTTCTCAAAAAGGTGGATTTTCCCACCCCGTTAATTCCTATCACTGCTACCAATTCACCTTCTTTTACAGCAATATCAATTCCTGAAGCAACTATCGTCTCCTGTTGCTTTTTCCTGTAGCCTATTGTAAGGTCTTCAGTTCTTAAGATGATATTTTTTGTTTCCGTTTCTATTTTATTAAATCTTAAAAAAGGAATTTTCTTTTCCTTACCAGGAGCCAGATCACCACAGGAGCTCCTACCAGGGAAGTTATAGCATTTATTGGTAAAGTGTGTTCACTTCCCGGTAATTGGGCAACAATATCGCATAACAACATGAGAATAGCACCTCCTAAAATGACAGCCGGGAGCAGGATTCTGTGGTCATTTACGGGTATAACCTGCCTTATCAAATGAGGCACTGCAAGTCCCACAAAAGCAATTGGACCTGCAAAAGCAGTTATACTACCCGCCAGTAAACTGGTCGATATAATTAGAAGTGCCCGGTTCCTGCTAATGTTCATACCGAGGCTTCGGGCGTATTGCTCTCCCAGTAATAGAGAGTTAAGATTTTTTATGCTGAACAAAGCTAAGGCAATACCCAAAAACCAGAAAAAACTTAAAATTCCCAGTTCATTCCAGCTTAGATCGCCAACACTTCCGTAAGACCAAAAAACATACTGCTGCAATTGTGCCGCGGGACTAAAATATGCAAGCACGCTCACAACGGCCGAAGTAAGACTGGCAAACATAAGCCCTATGATGAGGATTGCCATGGTATCTTTTAATCTTACCGATGCCAGCATTACTGCTAAAAGTACAAGTAAACTTCCAAGGCTGGAGGCAATTACAAGACCCCATTCCGAAAAGAGGATACTTGCAGCAACCCCCCCAAACATAGTTGCTCCCATTAGAACAAGCGCTACTCCCAGGCTGGCCCCGCTGCTTAACCCAAGGACGTATGGCCCCGCCAATGGATTCCTGAACATAGTTTGCATGAGCATCCCGCTCACTGCAAGACCAGAACCCGCCAAAACAGAGGTGAAGGCTTTTGGAATGCGGTATTCCATTATAATGTAGTTCCAGCTGTCATTGCCTGCTTCCGAAGAAAACAGTACCCCAAGAACTTCCCTAAATGGGATGTTTACAGAACCAAGACTTATATTTAAAAACCAGACTGCAACTGTTGCTACCAGCAGGAGGATGAATACGGTGGTATAAGTGCGGGTGGTTTGCAATTATTCCATGGGTTTATAAAATGTGGTATTGTAGTCGGGGAGCAGCTGCGGATGGAAAATCGAGATGAGGTCTTTTAAGACCAGGTCGGGCCGCATTGGAGCAAGTTCGTAAAAAACAACTCCCCCGGTTTCCCCTTTTTCACTGGCAAAAGTGTAAATATTTTGGTTCTTGAAAGCTTCAAACCGGGTATAATGCTGGGAGGCATTTCTTAGTTCTTCATAAGAGGTGAATTGTGCCGGCCCTACCCAAAAATCGGCATGAGCGGCTTCGGCCAGGACGGTTTCAAAAGATAAAGAAAGACTTCCTGTTCCTTCTGTTTGACCAAAGAGATAATTTGCATTGGCGTCTTTAATGAACAAAGCTTGCCATGAATTTCCAGCAGGCAGGTACCATTGATCTTTATACATGGCGCCGGCTACTACTGTTGGAGTTTCTTTAGCTTCTTTGGCCAGTTCCCGGGCAGCCAGATATTCCTTTTCCACCTCTTCAAAAAAGGCATTTGCAGCCTCCATTTTTCCCAGGAAAGCACCAAAGAATTTTATCCATTCCACCTTTCCAAGCGGCGAACTTTCGGTCCAGTCTGCATTAAAGACTACAGGAATTCCGCTTTTTTGGAGGGTGTTGAAGCTTTTGTTGCTGCCGTCAATGGAGAAACCAATCACCACATCGGGCTTCAGGTCGAGGAGGCTTTCGGTATTTAAGGCTTCATTTTTTCCAATCTCTTTAATTTTACCTTCAGAAATGAGTTTGCGGGTTTTTTCAGAAGAGATGTAATCCAGACCGGGGAAACCTATCAGCAATTTCTCGGCTTCTAAAATTTCGAGAGACGGGATGTGAGTGGTGGAGGTAACCACAATTTTTTCTACAGGGATTTTAATCCTTTCATCAAATTTGATGTCCTGTGGCACATCGGCACCTTCTTCTGCCAGCAGGTAACGATAAGTTCTGTCTGCATTTGGCCATGGATTTTCTACTGTGATAATCATATGATCTCCAAAATCCACAATGTTTAAGCCCGAAGCATACTTCACTTCAACCTCTTCTCCTTCACGTGTGAGGATAGGTTTTTTCTCCTCTTTATCAGACTTGCAAGCCAAAAAGGCTGCAAAAATTAAGAGGGCTATTATGTAAGAAGTTTTTCTCATTGACAGTTCAAAAGTAAGATTATTTAAAATTAATGAAGCCGGAAGCGCTGAAATGTTTATTTTCGCCTTGAAATTTTGGTTCGATTGTTTCTGAAGTAATTCAGAAGAAAAGACATCGATTAAAAGGGAATCAGGAGAATTTGAAGTTAGAAGTACGAAGTTAGATTAACGAAGTACAATGACTTAAATTCTGAAGCAGTTTTACAGAAGCAGAAATTCACTTCTAATTTCGTACTTCTTAATTCGTACTTCATATAAGCCTGAGCTGTTCCCGCAACTGTAAGCTTAGTCCCGTTATTTCGGGATGCCTTTGTACACTTCATACCACTGTTCCAACTGGGACGGGAAGGTTGACAAAAGGACGCGAGCCAGGAGACCTGCCATTTTCATTAATTAAAACCTTTGGCTTTCGGGAAAAAAGCCTGCGGATGATGAATAAAAACGTCTTCTACATTTTATTTTTCGTTCTGTTGCATTCTCATCCGGGATACAGTCAGCTGGATTCTATTAACCACCTGGACGAAGTGGTGCTAAGTGATGTTCACCTTTTTCGGAGATCTAACAGCAATACGATCCAGGTGCTGAATGATTCTGTACTGGAGCATAATTCGCCTGCCCTTACTTCCATCTTAAAATTCAACAGTCCTATCTATTTTAGGGAGAATGGCCCCGGGATGGTAGCCTCGGCTTCATTTAGAGGTACTACTGCTTCACAAACAGCTGTGATATGGAATGGCATCAACATTAATTCGCAATTTACCGGGCAGACCGATTTTAATACTATTCTTACTTCGGGCTATGAGAACATCGCAATAAGGTCTGGCGGGGGCAGTGTCCTGTATGGTAGCGGCGCAATTGGGGGAAGCGTTCATCTCAACGACCGCTTTAGGTTTAGCAATGGCTTTCAAAATAAAGTTCAAATACGTTACGGCAGTTTCGATACCTACTATGGCAATCTTGAATCTGAATATTCTAAGGAAAATTTGAGTGTACAACTAAATATATCTAAGAATGGAAGTGAAAATGATTTTCCTTACCCGGAATCGAATAAATTGAACGAAAATGGAGATTACTCCAATACAGGAATTAATGCAGCAGTTGCTTATTTGTTTAATCCTTTAAACAGCCTTAAGTTCTATACCAATTATTACGTTGGGGACAGAGGGTTTTCGGGAACCCTTACTGCACCTTCCAAAAGTAAGTACGAAGATCTTAACAGCAAAAATTTACTGGAGTGGAGGAGGTACCTGGGGAACTTTACTTCCACTTTACGCCTGGCCTATTTGGATGAAGAATATAAATATTTTGAAAACAGGAACCGGGAGGATTATAGCTATGGTAGATCAAAATCGGGCATTGTAAAATATGAACTTGAATACCGGTTACATTACGACAAAAAGTTATTCGCTCTATTGGAATACCGTAAAACCAGGGGCGAAGGGACAAATATAGAAGCAATCCAGGAAAGGAATACAGGTTCGGCAGGTCTTCTGTTTTCTCACGACCTTTACCCTTTTAGGTATGAACTAAGTACACGAACCGAATTTTCCGATCGCTATGATTCTCCCTTGCTTTTTTCGGCTGGTGCTTCTTATGCAGTTACCGAAGATTATTTGGTGAAACTGAACGTCTCGCGCAATTACAGAATTCCTACCTTAAATGACCTTTTTTGGTACGCCGGCGGAAACCTAAATCTGCGCCCGGAAAATTCCCTGCAGGCAGAGGTAGGTCAGGAAGTGAATTTTTCAAACCTGAAGCTAACCGTGACCGGATTTGTCATTGATACCGAGGATTTGCTGCGATGGGTTCCAGCTACAAATGGAATGTGGCGACCCGAAAATACGCACCAAACCCTGAATTATGGGATGGAAGCAACTGCTAATTGGAATAAGAATATTAATGGTCACCTTCTAAAGATCAATTCCACTTACTCCTTTACAAAGGCCGTCGATCAAAAAACTGAAAGGCAGCTAATTTACGTTCCGCTGCATAAAGCAACGGCCTCTGCGGGATACGGGTTTAAAAGGTTTAGCAGCTATTTTCAGTTTTTGTACAATGGGGAAGTCTTTACATCTTCAGATAATCGTTATTCGCTGGATCCTTATTATATCGCCAATGCCGGTGTAACCTATGATCTTTTCAAGAATCATCTCGAAATTGGATTTGAGGCCCAGAATATTTTCAACACTTCATATCAAAGTATGCCGTCCCGGCCAATGCCGGGGAGAGCTTATTACAGTTCATTAATTTTTAAATTTTAACCAATGCAAACCAGAAACTATTTTTACCTGATTTTTCTTCTTTTAATTCTTAATTCTTGTGAGGCCGATGATGGCAGTAATCCGGAGCCGGATAATTCGGGCACTTATTCAGAAGGTTTTTTTGTGCTTAATGAAGGTGTATTTGGACAGGGGAACTCCTCGGTATCTTTTATAGATCCTGCCAATGAAGAAGTAAGTCAAAGTATTTTTTCGGGTGTTAATGGAGTAGATCTGGGGGACACAGCTTCAGACCTGGGTTTTTATAAGGACAGGGTATTCATGGTGGTAAATGTTTCCAATAAGATCGAAATTGTGGAAGAAGGCAGCTTTTTAAAGGTGGCAACTATTGAAGGCAACCTTGAGAACCCTCGAAAAATAACCTTTTTGGATGGTATGGCTTATGTGACGAATTGGGGAGACGCTTCCAATCCTTTGGATGATTATGTGGCAGTTTTTAATGCCGAAACTTTTGAGTTTATTACTAAAATTGCCGTGGAAGAAGGCCCGGAAAATATTCTAGCTGAAGGAAACAGAATATTTGTTGCACATAAAGGAGGATGGAATTTTAATAATACCATTAGTGTGATATCAGGAAGTGATGTGGAAAAAATAATTCAAGTGGGGGAAGTACCTAATTCCTTGGCTGCAGGAAATGGGTATTTATGGGTTTCTTCTTCAGGCTTGCCTAATTATGCGGGAGAAACGGCAGGTTCTTTAAGCAAGATAGATCTTTCCACTCTTGAAGTAGTAAAGAAGTTTGAAGGTGCCAGTGCTTCCTGGCATCCGGCAAATTTGACCCTGGAGAATGATCTTGTCCATTATACTTTAGGTACAGAGGTTTACAGCTTTGCCACAGGAGAAGAAACTCTACCCTTAGAACCAGAATTTATCATGGAGGAAGCGACGAACCTGTATGGGTTTAAATTAAACAATGGAAGGATCTATGCAGCTTCTGCAAGCCCGGATTATACGGGAGATGGAAAATTATTTATATATGATGTTACAACCGGAAGCCTGGAGGAGACTTACGAAACGGGAATAAATCCAAACGGCATTTTCTTTAATTAATAATTTCTTCCGGAGAAAATATTGTTTTTTACTTTTTGAAAAAGTTCGTATAAACAAAAAATCCCGCTTCGATTAAGAGCGGGATTTTTATTTGTTATCTAAAGACTACTTAAGTATCGGAAGATTATTTTCATACATTCTTTGATAATTTGGAAGAAACATATCGCTTTCTCCAAGCATTTTTAATTCAGGACGATTCATCCTTTTTTGATTGGCACTTGCAGTCTCCTGAGCTATTCCTAAAATAGAATTTAAAGCTGCTTGTAATAAGGGTTCTGAGATATCACCAAGGGTGCCGTAGTTTGACAAATTTTCTCTGATGTCAATATCTGGAAACAACCCATCAACAAAATCTGTCTTACCATCTTTATTGGCAGATTTAAAAATAAGAGGTTGAATAACGTATTTATGATTTGGATTGACGTGTACATTACCTTCGCTGTCGGTTCTGTAAAAGTTTGGAGCATCATATAAAGTGGTGGAGGCCTGAAATTTCCCCCGAGTTGTTTTGCCAATATGAACCACATCTATATATGGTTCAAGCCCATTAATGATTAATTCACTGGCAGATGCAGAACTTCTGGTTGCAATTATATGTACTTTATTAAGTCCTAAACTGTTAGTAGTTTCTCCTGTTCTTATTTGGGAATCAAATCTTGTCAAATAATTTTCGCTTGACCAAGCATTTTGATATTTTTCATTCCAGAATTCTTTAATAAAAATCTCATTTTTATATTGTCCGGTTATCATACTTGCAAGATCTACAGCCGTTTCAACACTTCCACCTCCGTTATATCTTAAATCCAATACTAAATCTGAAACGGAAGCATTTTTAAATTCGGCAAAGACGGAATTTAATTGGCTATCAAATTCATCTGTTCCAGTAAAGCCATTGTACAAAAGATAGCCTATTTTTTTACCTTCAACTTCAAGAATATCATAGCGGAATATGGGGTTTTCTTTATATTCCGAACTGACTAAAGTAATAGTTTTCCCAGAACTGACAAATTTCCCCTCTTCGATCCGGTTAATATCTATAGAATAAGTGTCTCCTGTTAAAAGTTTCTGATAATTTTCATCATTTAATTTGATCCCATTTATCGACGTAAAAATATCTCCACGTTTTACACCTTGATCTTCCGCCGAAGTTCCGGGAAGGACATACCTTACATATCCCCAAAGGGCATTGGACCCTTCTTCAATATAAGTTAGTCCGAAATCAATTCCATTTGATTTTGAAATTCCACTGAACATCTTGATCAGTTCCTCATAATCATGATGCATAAAACTAAAATCATCAAACTCCGGCTGTAAATCTTCATATAGCACTTCCGGGGAATCATAGGAAGCTAAAAATTTATCTTTATCTAGTGTAGATGAAAAGAAATCATCAGCAAGTTCAGGAACGTCAGCCTTATAAAGATAAATTTCATTCATGCCGGAATAAATAAAGGATTCTACCTCAATTTCTTCAGGATCAATTTTTTCAATCTCCTCTACTTCTTCTACTTCTTCCTGTACATCATCCTTGGAGCAGGAGGTGAAAAATATTCCCAAAAGGAATACTGGTAAAAATAACTTCTTCATTTATAATTTATTTTGTGGTGGTTAAAACTAAGATAATAATGACTGGTTCAAAAGATAATTCTAAAATAATTGTTAAAATGTTACATTCTGTTCGAAAAGTGGCAACGGCTCTTCTGTATACATTTTTTGATAAAGCGGGTCGTACATTTCGTTTTCCCCTAATACTTTAAGTTCTTTACTATTCACATTCATTGCAGGCACCCTTCCTTCAATTATATCCAATACTGCTGCAAGTAGGGGTTCCTGGGGATCTCCAAGGATTCCAAGATTTCTAATACTCTCACTTATTTCAAAATCTGGTGTAAGTCCATTGACATAATCACTTACATTATTTGCATTGAGAGTTTTATATATCAAAGGTTGTACCGCATATGTATGCCCTGCATTTGCACCGTTTCTGCGGAAATTTGGCGAGTCATAAAGGGTAGTGGAAGCCTGGAATTTTCCTGTTGTGTTTTCGCCTACCTGTACGACTTCAATGTAAGGTTTTAAGCTGTTGATCAATAATTCACTCGCCGAAGCTGTTCTAAGGGTGGTAATAAAATAAACCTTTCCCAATCCAAGGCTATTTATCGCAGCGCCGGTCTTTATCCTGTCGTTAAAAAGGTTGATAAGACTCTCGGGTGCAGTAGTTTCCAGAAGGGTTTGATAATCTTCATTCCACTGTTCCTTACTAAAGATCTCTCCTTTAAACTGTCCTGTGATCATACTTGCCAGGTCATTGGCAGTTTCGACAGATCCACCGCCGTTATATCGCAGGTCTACGATGAGATTTTCAACTCCTTCGGCTTTAAACATACCAAACGCTTCATTAAGAGCTTCATCAAAGCTACTGGTAAAGCCGTTATACATGAGATATCCAACATTGCCTTCAGGAGTATCTAAAACTTCTGCTATATAAACAGGGTTTGAAGAATATTCTTCTTTTTGAAGCGTAACGGTTTCTCCTGTAGATGAGATCTCATCCTCATTTATTTCTGCAAGGCCTATAGAATAAGATGCAGGTTGAAGTAGTCGAAAATAATTTTCTCTTGTAAGCTGGACTCCATCAACTGTATTAAAAAGATCCCCCCTTTTTATACCGTTTTCTTCTGCTGAAGTATTTGGTAATACATACCTAACGTATCCCAGGACTTCCTCTGAAGTTTCAGAATAAGCGATGACTCCATATTGCATTCCATTGATAAGATTAATGCCATCCAAAGATTTTTCAAGCTTCCTGTAATCTTTTACCAAAAAGCTGAATTCATCATGATTGGCTACAAGACCATCGTAAAAAAGATTTTCTGGAGAGGCAAACCCTTTCAGGAATTTATCAAGTTCTGCCTGTGTGGCAAAGCGGTCATCGGCAAGATCAGGAACATCTGCTTTGTAGAGATACATGTCATTCATTGCCCTCCAGATAAAGTTTTTAATTTCGAGATCATTGGCTGGAATGAAAACATCATCAAGATCATCGTGACAACTTAGGGTAAAGAGGAGCAAAAAGAAGCTTAAGAGAAGGTTCCTGGTAGTTTTCATAGCTTTATAGACAATTAGTTGTGTCTAAATTTAGTGGGAATAATTAAAATTTTTCAAATTACTGGTAACAAATTTGTTTTGTAACCGTCGTAAAGGAAAGGGGCAGTAAAATGCTTCGACCAACCAAACCAAAATGAAACAGCATACTTTCATAAGTCTCATGAAACCGGTGCAGGACAAGATGTACAGACTTGCCTTAAGGTTACTTGTTTCCAAAGAGGCCGCCGAAGATGCAACCCAGGAGGTGATTTTAAAACTGTGGAGCCGAAAGGAGCAGTTAAGTTCTTATAATAATCTTGAAGCATTTGCCATGACGGTTACCAAAAACCATTGTCTTGACCAGCTGAAGCTAAAACAGAACAATAATCTTAGGATCGTTCACAGCAATTACGAATGTGGAGAATCATCCCTGCAACACAAGGTTGAGGTCCAGGATGATCTTAACTGGGTCCAAAAGATTATTGCAGGCTTGCCGGAACAACAAAAGATCCTTATTCAATTAAGGGAGGTTGAGCAGTATGAGTACGAGGAGATCGCCAAAATGACCCAAATGAATGAGACGGCCATACGGGTGGCATTAAGCAGAGCCCGCAAAAAAATAAAAGAAGAAATGATTAAAAGACATCGTTATGGAATCGCAAATAATTGAAAAACTACTTGGTCGCTACTTCGAAGCGGAGACCACAGTAGCCGAGGAAGACAGGTTAAAAGCCTACTTCAATTCGGGAGAAGTAGCGCCTCATTTGCAGCAGTACATTCCTGTGTTCTGTTACTTTGAGCAGGCAAAAACCGAGCACTTAAGCAAAGAGGTCTCCTTTACTCCTAAAGCCGTCAAATTTTCGGCTGCTAAAAGGAAAGTATATTCCTGGGTGGCAATAGCAGCTTCCATAGCGATACTTATGGGAATTGTAGTACAGCAGGAAAATCAGGTTAGTGAGTTTGGCACCTATGAAGATCCCGAACTGGCTATGCAAAAAACCCTTGAGGCTTTAGAAATGGTGTCCTTGTACATGAATTCGGGGACAGAAGACCTGGGCTACATTGAAGAATTCAATAACACTAAAGATAAAATCGTAAAATAATTAAAAATTAGAAACCATGAAAAAGTTAACCTTAGCCTTATTGGCCCTTATATTACCCTTTCTTGCAAATGCCCAGAGCTTTGACAAGTACGAGAGCATGAAAGAAGTAGATGCGGTAGTAGTAACGAGCAAGATGTTCAAGTTACTTACTAAAATTGACCTTAATGCCGATGATCCTGAAACCCAGGCGTACATTGACCTAATTGAGAATCTTCAGGAGATGAAAGTTCTCTCCACCACAAAAGAGGATATTCGTCAACAAATGGCTTTAGATGTCGCTTCCTATATTAAAAGAGGTAGCATGCAGGAACTTATGAGAGTTTCTGAAGATGGAAAAAATGTAAGGTTCTACTACAAGCCGGGTAAAAATGATGATTACGTGAGCCAGTTGTTCATGTTCATGGAAGGTGAGGAAAAGGACAAGCCAATGTCTGTTATCCTTAACATAACCGGGGAAATCAATCTTTCGCAAGTATCAAGACTGGCAAATGATTTTAAGATCCCCGGGGGGAAAGAATTGGAAAAAGTAGAAGTGAATTAAGATGAAAAAGGTACTCATAATAGTGGTGCTACTAAGCCTGGGGGTTGTTTCATGTGACAATGAAACAACCCTACAGGAATTTTATGTGGAGCACCAAAACGACAACCAGTATTTGGCCTTTGATATTCCTGCCAGCCTTTTAACAGGAGATAATTCGGCCCTTAATGCTGAACAAAAGGCCACTTTAGAGACCATTAAAAAAGTAAATATTCTCGGATTTCCCTTAAAAGAGGAGAATAAGGAAACTTATGAAACCGAAAAAGAAAGACTAACCTCAATCTTAAAAGCCGACAAGTATAAACAGCTTATGCGCTATGGTGGAGGCAATCGTAAAGCCGAGCTTTATTACCTGGGAGAGGAAGATGCTATAGATGAGTTGATCGTCTTTGGAAGTGATGACGAAAAAGGCTTCGGAATTGCACGGGTGACCGGCAATGACATGGATCCTGAAGCTATGATAAGACTCCTCAAGTCTTTTGAAAAAGGAGATCTTAATGTAGCCGGTTTACCCGATTTGGACGGCTTTCTTGATTAAAAACAAAGTATGTAAAAACAAAGAACCTCAAAAATGGCATTTTTGAGGTTCTTTGTTTTTAGATTCCGGTGTAATTCTGCGGAGTGATTTGTCGCAGCTCCTGTTTTATCTCTTCAGAAACATCCAGGTGTTTTATAAAATCAGAAATGCTTTCCCGGTTGATCTTTTCATTTGTTCGGGTGAGGCCTTTTAAAGCTTCGTAGGGATTAGGGTAACCTTCTCTCCTCAATATTGTCTGAATAGCTTCGGCCACTACTGCCCAGTTCTTTTCCAGGTCTTCATTGAGTTTAGCTTCATTCAGCAGAAGTTTGTTTAGACCTTTAAGGGTAGAAGAAAAACCTATTAAGGTGTGGCCAAATGGTACTCCAATGGTGCGTAATACTGTACTATCTGTAAGATCGCGCTGTAAACGACTCACCGGTAGCTTTGCCGAAAGGTGTTCAAAAAGGGCATTTGCAATTCCTAAATTCCCTTCACTGTTTTCAAAGTCTATAGGGTTCACTTTATGTGGCATAGCCGAAGAACCCACTTCTCCTTTTTTGATCTTTTGCTTGAAATAATCCATGGATACGTAAGACCAGATATCCTTATCCAAATCCAGGATGATAGTATTGATACGCTTTAGAGCATCAAAAAGAGAAGCCATATGGTCGTAATGCTCAATTTGGGTTGTGGGGAATGAATGATAAAGACCAAGAGAGCCTTCAACAAAATCCTTCCCAAAGCTTTTCCAGTTAACATCAGGGTAGGCCACTTTATGTGCATTGTAATTTCCTGTAGCTCCGCCAAACTTGGCTGCGTTTGGAATATCCTGAAGGAATTTCATCTGTTCTTTCAGTCTTACCACAAAAACCTTTATCTCTTTTCCAAGACGGGTAGGAGAGGCCGGCTGGCCATGAGTTCTTGCCAGCATTGGAATATCTTTCCAGTCTACCGAGAGCTGTTCCAGTTTTTCAAGCAATACCTTAAGGGCAGGGATATATACCTCTTCCATTGCTTCTTTAATACTAAGAGGCACTGCGGTATTATTTATATCCTGAGACGTAAGGCCAAAATGAATGAATTCCTTATATGAAGCGAGATCAAGAGCATCAAATTTGTCCTTTATAAAATATTCTACCGCCTTGACGTCATGGTTGGTAGTTTTTTCAATTTCTTTAATCTTCAAGGCATCCTCGCTTGAAAAATCATTATAAATCTTTCTTAGATCCTGAAATTTTGATTCTGAAATATCATTTAGCTGAGGTAGTCCGTGCTCGACCAAAGAAATAAAATATTCAATTTCTACCCGTACTCTATATTTAATAAGGGCCTGTTCACTAAAGTAATCTACCAGTTGCTGAGTTTTGGAAGAATACCTGCCATCTATGGGAGATATTGCCTGAAGAGAGGTCATGAAATGCAGTTAAAAATTAAGGGTTAAAGATACATTTTCGGGCCCAATGGTAAAAAGTATTTGTTCTTTTAGTTTCATTTGGCTTTTTCCAGCAATTCCTGCACCAGCCTTGGAACTCCTGTAGACGCATTTTCAGCAAAGACCTGGAGGTGGCGGGTTTCCTTAACAGAGGGTTTGGGATCTATGAAATATACCGGTATATCATCGGGGGCATAATAGAGGAGGCCCGCAGCAGGATAAACCTGCATTGAGGTACCAATAATCATGAGAATATCGGCTTTTTGGGTGATCTCCATCGCCGGTTCCATCATAGGAACTTCTTCTCCAAACCACACCACGTGAGGTCTCAACTGGTGGTTGTGTTCGCAAAAGTCTCCTGCGTTGAGGTCATTTTCCCAGTCAAGCACCAGGTTTTCGTTAAACGTACTGCGTACTTTTTTAAGTTCCCCATGAAGATGTATGACGTTTTTGCTGCCTGCCCGTTCGTGCAGGTCGTCAACATTTTGAGTGATAATATGCACCTCGTACTGTTCTTCGAGATCTTTAAGTGCTTCGTGGGCAGCATTTGGTTTGACTTCTTTTAGCTGCCGTCTTCTTTTGTTGTAAAAATCAAGTACCAGTTCCTGGTTGCGCTCCCAACCAATGGGAGAAGCAACTTCCATTACATCGTGACCTTCCCAGAGACCGTCTGCGTCTCTAAAGGTGCTAATTCCGCTTTCTGCACTTATTCCGGCGCCGGTGAGCACCACTACCTTTTTCATTTTTGATGGATTTTAATTTTAAAAAATAAGCAGATTTCTTCAGAAATCATAATGGTAAAGACGACTTTTATTATCTCCCAAAAAGGGTAAATTCAGGTAGGTTTTCCTAATTTCGCTGCCATGGAAGAGAACCTTCAATTATTATCCTACCTGGAATCTTTTCTTACAGATAAGAGAAAAGAGCTTTTCAAGAAGGTTATTGAGCAGCGCACCAATCATTTTACAGTTGCCACCCAGGATGTTTACCAACTTCACAACACCAGTGCAGTGATTCGCAGTTGCGACGTTTTTGGAATCCAAAATGTGCATGTAGTTGAGGAAGTGAACCTAAAAAAGATTGACAGGGAGATTGCGATGGGAGCCCAGAAATGGGTCGATATAAACCGTTATACTTCAACTGCCGATTGTATTGAGACGCTTCGGAAGAAAGAATACAAAATTGTAGCGACTTCACCTCATAAGGGAACTTTGCTTCAGGATTTCGATATTTCGAACAAGGCAGCCTTGTTCTTTGGTACCGAAACAGAAGGATTATCGGAAGAGGTAATGCAGGAGGCCGATGAGTTTCTACAGATCCCAATGGTTGGTTTCACCGAGAGCTTGAATATTTCGGTTTCTGCAGCTATTATCCTTCAGGATGTTAGCGCAAGGTTAAGGAATAGTGGGATAGACTGGAAACTTTCAGAAGAGGAACAAATTCTTAAGAGGTTAGACTGGGCTAAAAAAAATTTAAAAAATTCTGCCGAAATTATTGCCCGTTTTGAGACATCACGATAAATTTATTTACATTTAGGTCCCTATAGTTAAAGAATATGACCCTTTTTTTTTATGTCATTATTGGCATTATCACCTTTGTAGCATTCCTACATGCATGGGCAAAGAAAGAATACAACCTTAGTCGCACCGTGGTGATCAACCGGCCAAAAGCCGAAGTTTACGCCTTCATTCGACAGCTTAAAAAACAACCCTTATGGATGCCCTGGTACCTGAATGATCCCAAGGTAGTGATCAAATTTAAAGGGGAAGACGGGAAAGTTGGAGCTACTTCTTATTGGAAAGGGAAAAATAATATTGAAGGAATACAAAAGATCGTAAAAGTTAAAGAAGGGAAGGTGCTGGAAACCCAGCTATTGTTTATAAAGCCCTACAAATCCCTGTCCCTTAATTACATGGCTGTAAAAGAACTGGAGCCAGAACGCACAAAGATGGTGTGGGGAGTCAAAGGAGTCCATAAATTTCCCGCATCGGTTGTGATGCTTTTCTACGGAATGGAGCGCGCTTTAGGTGATGATTTTGAGAGGGGACTTTATAATCTAAAAAATCACCTGGAAAAGAAATAGGTTTTTCCTGAAGCTTATCTGCTACACATAAAAAAAAATGCCGAAAATTCTCATTTTCGGCACCTTAGTTTTTCAATTTTTTATCGATCCAGTTTATCTATTCAGAACCTTGTATTCTTCATAACACCCACTCATCGCATCGAGGATCTGCAGGTCATTGGCAGTATTAATAAAATCGGTTGAATAATTACAGCGCCTTAGCACTTCGTCGATATCCATCCTGTTAATTCCCAATACAGCCATTAATGTTTGCCGGTCAAATTTACTCTGCAACAGGTTCCTTATCTCGTCATCCTGCTTCATTTCCCTTAGCTTCTTCATTTGCTTTGGCTGCTGGCCAAAGATGTTGTAAAGGGCATCTGCCGGATTAAACACTGCGCCTAAGGCCCTCGAAATGGCATTTGGACTGTGTTCCCCGCCTTCATAACCCTGGTTTAAACCGGAAATGCTATAGCGGTAATTCTCGTAAATAGGAATATTCTTGGCGTCAATTTCCAGGTAGCCTGTCAATTGAATTGGGCTCACCACAACTTCTTCAAGAGCAATTCCCAGCTCAGTCATTTTCACTTTCACTTCCCCAAACTTAAGCCAGTCGTTGGTAACTCTCACCCGTATGGATTTAAAACCCAGGTAAGAAAAATACAGCGTATCATTTACTTCTGCCTTAATTTCAAAATTTCCTTCTTCTCCCGAAACTGCACCAATTACCTGATTAAGATTGACAATGTGGGCATTTTCTATGGGCAGGTCATTTGCCGCATTAAGAACCTTCCCTGTCACCACAGTTGATTCCTGGCTAAAAGCCAGGAAGCTAAAAAGCAAAAACAGGGGAAATAAAAATTTCTTCATGTTGTGATCTAAACTACTCACATACTTAGGGAAAACTGTACCAAAAATGTCTTAAAGGATTACTTTTTTGATCTTCTTCTTTTAATAGAACTTTCAATGCTGCTGCTGCGGCCACCGCTCTTCTTTCCCTCGCGTCCGCCGGTTCCTGAGTCAGATGATCTTCTTTTCCCGGTTGAAGGAGAACTTGAAGATCTTCTACGACCTTTATCTGCTCCTTTTGAGGATTTGTCAAAGCTGCGTTCGCCTTTATCTCTTCCTTTGTAACCACCACCGCCTTTGCGACCACCACCGCCACCGCTACGTTCCTTACCGGCGCTCTTTTTGGTGATCTCCACATTAATGTGACGTCCATTATGTTTAAAGTCCTGGAAAATTCTAATTACTTCCTCAGCTTTTGAACTGTCAACATTAAAAAAGGAGAAGCTGTCTTTTACTTCTACACGATTCACATCATCTCTTCCAAGATCCAAAGTAGCCTTAAGGAAATCCTTCAGACTCATCCAATCGAAATCGTCTTTTGCTCCAACGTTTATAAAGAACCTGGTGCTGTCACCTTCGTCCTCATAAACTTCCGTAGAACCTTTTGCATTAAGATCCTGTGCGTTGTTGTAGTAATTAAAGAATCTGGTGAATTCTACCGAAAAGAATTTTTTAAGAAGTTCTTCTTTTGTAAGGCCTTCAAAAAGTTCGGCTATACTAGGTAAATATTTATCGATCTCGTGGTTGATCTCGGTCTTGCTAATTTCATTAGCAAGATGAAAAAGTTGTACTTCACAGATCTCCCTACCATCAGGGATTTCTTTTCTTTCGAAGGACTGACCAATAATTCGCTCTATACCTTTGATCTTTCTTGCTTCACTTTTGGAAACAATGACCATAGAAACTCCGCTTTTTCCGGCTCTTCCGGTACGGCCACTACGGTGAGTATAAGTTTCAATTTCATCGGGAAGCTGGTAGTTGATCACGTGAGTGATATCATCAACATCAATTCCGCGGGCAGCAACATCTGTAGCTACCAGCATCTGGATTTGTCTTCCCCTAAAGCTTTTCATTACCAGGTCACGTTGGTTCTGGCTAAGGTCACCGTGGAGTGCTGCAGCGTTGTATCCATCTTCGATCAACTGCTCCGCCACTTTTTGGGTGTCGCGTTTGGTACGACAAAAGATCACAGAGAAAATATCTGGATTGGCATCTGCCAGTCTCTTTAATGCCGCATAACGGTCACGGGCATTAACGACAAAGTATTCGTGAGAAACATTTGATGTCCCCATGTTCTTGGTACCCACAGTGATCTCAACGGGAGTACGCATAAATTTTTTGGCAATAGTAGAAACCTCCTTTGGCATAGTAGCCGAAAATAACCAGGTGCTCTTTTCTCTTGGGGTGTGAGAAAGGATTTCGGTAATGTCTTCATAGAATCCCATGTTCAGCATTTCATCTGCCTCATCAAGGATACAATACTCGATCGCCGAAATATCTACCAGTTTTCTATTCACCATGTCCTGCATACGACCCGGGGTCGCAACAATGATCTGTGCTCCTTTTTTGATCAGGGAAGCCTGGTCTGTAATACTGGCACCACCGTAGATCGCTACGGTATTAAGGCCCTTGGAATATTTTGAGTAATTCTTTAATTCGTTGGTAATCTGTAAACACAACTCGCGGGTTGGAGAAAGAATAAGGCCCTGTGTCTTTCTGTTGTTTACATCAATCTTTTGGATAAGCGGAAATCCAAATGCTGCGGTTTTTCCGGTTCCTGTTTGTGCAAGGGCTACCATATCTGTATCCTCCTGCAATAAAATTGGGATTGCTTTTTCCTGTACTTCACTTGGGCTTTCAAAACCCATGTCTTTAATTGCCTGTAACAAGGCGTCATTCAATCCTAATAATTCAAATTTATTCATACATATCTAATAAGTTGCAAAGGTAAGGATTAGTTAGCAGCTTATTACATTTAAATTTGTTCGCCTTTAGAGGTCATAAAGTCAATAAGTTCGCGGGTTGCACGTGCGCGATGACTAATTTGCGATTTTTCTTCCAGGCTCATTTCGGCAAATGTGACCTGTTTTCCTTCGGCTTGAAAGACAGGATCATAGCCAAAACCCTGTAGTCCCTTCCTCTCAAAAATGATACTTCCGGAACAAATTCCGGTGAAGGTGTGGAGCTTTCCTTTTAGATGAAGTGCAATTACTGTTTTAAAACGTGCACTGCGATCTTCTTTTCCTTCCAATTCCTTCAATAGCTTGTCAATATTGGCCTCGCTGCTTTTTTCTTCCCCTGCATACCTGGCCGAATATACCCCGGGAGCACCGTTCAAGGCATTAACCTCCAGGCCGGTATCATCGGCAAAACAATCGTAACCGTAATTTTTTTTCACATATTCGGCCTTTTGAACGGCATTGCCTTCAATTGTGGGTGCAGTTTCAGGGATGTCTTCGGTACAGCCGATCTCCTCCAGCGAAAGCAACTTTATTTCCTTCGGAAGCAAAGCCTGCACTTCTTTCAATTTGTTTTTATTATTGGTAGCGAATACTAATTTCATGAGAATTTATTTGTGATGGTAAGGTTCATTCCGAAGGATGGTAAAAGCCCTGTAAAGCTGCTCCACAAAGAATAACCTAACCATTTGGTGTGAAAATGTCATTTTTGAGAGGGATAATTTCCCATTGGCCCGCGAGTAGACTTCTTCTGAAAAGCCATACGGGCCGCCAATGATAAAGATAAGTTGCTTCATCCCACTGTTTAACCGCTTTTGAATATATTCCGAAAAACCTTCAGAGGAAAACTGCTTTCCGTTCTCATCCAGCAGCACTACAAAGTCTGAAGGAGAAAGCTTATCCAGGATCTGCTTTCCTTCCGCAGTTTTTTGCTGGTCAAGAGAAAGGTTTTTTGTCTTTTTAAGATCGGGGATGACCTCAAGTTCAAATTTGTTATAATGTCCAAGCCTGTTGACGTAGGTGTCGATGAGGTTTTGTAGGGCGGCATCATCGGTTTTCCCTATTGTCAGCAATTTTATGGTCATGATAAGATTTAAGTGTTTACTTTGTAACTTTAGCAAAAATAGGCACTGCAATGATTTCTAAAGAACAATTTGAAAAGGAAATTGAAATAATAATTGAAAATGCGTTAAGAGAAGACATAGGAGATGGAGACCACAGCTCCCTTGCTTGCATTCCAGGAACCGCCCGGGGTAAGGCTAAACTTTTGGTGAAAGATGCAGGTATTCTTGCAGGAGTCGATTTTGCACGAAGAGTTTTTGAAAAAGTGGATCCCGAAATGAAGATGGACGTCCAGATCCAGGACGGCAGCCGCATTAAACCAAGAGATATTGTATTTTATGTGGAAGGGTCTTCACAGTCGATCCTCAAAGCCGAAAGACTGGTGTTAAACGCTATGCAGAGAATGAGTGCCATAGCCACTAAAACCCGGACTTTTGCCGAAAAACTTGAGGGCACCGGCACCAGGATCCTCGATACCAGGAAAACCACTCCCGGTATTCGTGCGCTGGAGAAATGGGCCGTAAAGATTGGAGGAGGAGAAAATCATCGTTTCGCACTATACGATATGATCATGCTTAAGGACAATCACATTGACTTTGCAGGAGGCATAGAAAAAGCAATAGCCAAAACTCATAAATATCTTGCCGATCATAAACTGAATCTAAAGATCATCGTGGAGGCCAGGAATATTCATGAAATTAAACAGATCCTGGATGCTGGTGGTGTAGACCGAATTTTACTGGATAACTTTAACTATGATGAAACCCGTGAAGCTGTGGAGTTGATCGACAAACGTTGTGAAACCGAATCCAGTGGGGGCATAACCCTGGAAACTGCCAGGAAGTATGCCGAATGCGGTGTCGATTTTATCTCCAGTGGTGCGCTAACACATTCAGTTTACAACCTGGACCTTAGTTTAAAGGCCTTGTAGTACATGAGCAACGGCGAGAAAACAACTACAAGGAAAAAGGAAGGTTTCACCTACTGGTGGACAAGCCGGGCAAAAAATATTATCCTGCCCGGGTTTGAAGGACTTTCCCTTTATGATTTGTATATTATTTTTTACGCCGGGTTGGTTAAAGGGACGTTTTCGGCAAGAGCAAGTGCCATTTCTTTCAGCTTTTTCATGGCTCTCTTTCCTTTTTTGCTATTTATTCTTAACCTCATTCCCTTTATAAATTTTATTGACGATTTCCAGCTGGAATTTTTGGCTTTTATTGACTCTTTGCTTCCGCCGGAAACCAGCGAATTCTTCAATGACATTTTTTATGATATCGCAGCACGCAAAAGGGGAGGTCTTCTTTCTATAGTTTTTTTGCTGTCCATTTTTCTTATGGCAAATGGCGTAAATGCGGTGTTTACGGGTTTTGAGTTCTCATATCATACCAAAAAAAACCGCTCAATAATCAGGCAATACATTATAGCTGTGGGGGTTTCTTTAATTCTGGCCCTCTTATTGCTGATAACAGTAGTAGTATGGGTATATCTCACTTATTTAACCGAAGATCTTAAAATGCTTCAGGTTGTGAATGATGCGGTGATGTGGGCAAATTTGGGGAGGTATATCATTTTTACAATAATGATCTATTTGGCCGTAGCAACCTTATATTATTTCGGAACCAAAGAGAGCCGGTTAAGTCGGTTCTTTTCAATAGGAGCTTTCTTTTGTACTATCTTTATTTTATTGAATACTTATTTATTTGGGCTGTATATTGAAAACTTTTCTGCTTATAACGAATTGTATGGTTCAATTGGGGCATTATTGATCTTAATGTTCTATATATGGATTAATTCTAATATATTGTTGCTCGGTTTTGAACTCAATGCTTCCTTCATGAAGCTTAAAAGAAAATGAAAATATTATTTAATTTAAAAACTCAAATTATGAAGAACCTGCTTTTATTATTAATGGCTGTTGTGGTTTCCTCTACAGCGGTAGCGCAGAAAAAAGTTGGAGGAGTAACTCTTCCTGCAACTCAAACGTTTCAAAATCACAACCTGCAGCTCAATGGGGCAGGAGTGAGAGAGAAACTATGGATTGACCTCTATGCTGCCGGACTTTACCTGGATCAAAAGAATCAAAACGCCCAGGAGATACTTAATGCAGATAAACCTATGGCTATAAAACTTCATATTGTTTCTAAATTGATCACCAGTGATAAAATGGTAGAGGCAGTGACCGAAGGTTTTGAGAATTCCACTAATGGAAATACTGCACCAATACAGGATGAAATCAACCAGCTTTTAGGCTTTTTTAGAGAAGACATTCAAAAAAATGACATTTTTGATTTGGTTTACCTTCCAAATAAAGGAGTTGTGGCATTTAAGAACGGGAAAGAACGTGGCGTGGTGACTGGAAAGGACTTCAAAAAAGCTCTTTTTGGCATCTGGTTGTCCAACAGGCCTGCAGATGATGGTCTAAGAGATGATCTCTTGGCTCCTAACTAATATTTGTACTACAAACTTTAATAAACCATTCTTCTGGAATGGTTTATTTTTTTGTCCTAAATCCTGCTATTTTTGCTTAAAACCCGGGCTTCAAAATGTCATTTTTCATCAATGTAATTCTACCGCTTCCACTGGAGAAGCATTTTACCTACAGTGTTTCTCTAGATGAGGCTCAATTCCTCAAGCCCGGAATGCGCGTAGCAGTTCCTTTCGGAAAATCAAAGATCTACACAGGAATTGTTTCTGAAGTTCACCAAATTCCTCCGTCGGTTTATGAAGCTAAGCCCATTGAGCAGATCCTGGATAAAGCTCCTGTAGTAACTGAATCTCAGCTGAAGTTCTGGAGCTGGATAGCCTCCTATTATATGTGTGCTGAAGGGGAAGTGCTTCGCGCAGCTATTCCCAGTGCTTTTCTTTTGGAGAGTGAAACCATTGTGCAGTTGCTTAATGGGGTGCAGGTAAATGATGAGCAATTGAGCGATGATGAATTCCTTCTTTTTGAAGCCCTGCAGGCACAATCGTCTTTAAAGATCAATGAAATTATTCAGCTGCTGGACAAGAAAACGGTGCTTCCTGTGATCAATTCTCTCGTAGAGAAGAAAGTCGTAGTTGTTAATCAGGAGATATATGAGCAGTACAAGCCGAAGATTGAGCGTTATGTAAGATTGCATGAGCGATTCTCTGAGGAAGGTCCTATGCACGAATTGCTTGACCAGCTTAGCCGGGCACCCAAACAAAGAGAGGTGATTTTCACCCTTTTTGGAATGGCTGGAAAAGGGAAGGCTTCAGTGAAGATATCAGAATTAACAAAAAAAAGTGGGGCTTCAGCAGGAGTGATCAAATCTCTTATTGATAAAGCTATACTTGAGGAACTAAAAATCGAAACCTCAAGATTTAATCCCGACCTGGAAGAAGTCTCGGGTAGAGTGCAGCTCAATGATCATCAACAACAGGCTTTAGAGGAGATTGAAACCTCATTTGAAACTCAGGATGTTTGTTTGCTTCACGGAATTACCTCTTCGGGTAAAACCGAGATATACGTAGAGCTTATCGAAAAAGCCATTTCCCAGGGGAAACAGGTGTTGTACCTCCTTCCGGAAATTGCCCTTACCGCTCAACTTATTGCGAGACTTCAGAATTATTTTGGGGAACAGGTGCTCATTTACCACAGTAAATATTCTGTAAATGAAAGGGTGGAAGTGTATCAAAATGTACTTCGGAATAAAGAAAACGCACGAATAGTGATTGGCGTACGCTCCAGTATTTTTCTTCCTTTTCATGATTTGGGATTAATTATAGTAGATGAGGAACACGAATCCACTTTTAAGCAATATGATCCTGCGCCTAGGTATCATGCCCGGGATGTTGCCGTAGTATTAGGGAAGATGCAGGACGCCAAAGTTCTTTTAGGTTCTGCGACCCCTTCCCTGGAATCTTATTTTAATGCCGATCATTCTAAATATGGACTGGTTAATCTCGATCGCCGGTATGGAGATGTGCTCTTACCCGAAATTGAAATTGTGGATATTAAGGAAAAGCACCGTAAGAAACGTATGACCGGGCATTTCTCAGACAGGCTGCTGGAGGAGATAAGGGAAACCCTAAGCAATAATGAGCAGGTGATACTTTTTCAAAACAGGCGGGGTTTTAGTCCTATCCTGGAGTGCAATACCTGTGGGCATTCTCCACAATGTCCTAATTGCGATGTTAGTCTTACTTTTCACAGCCATAACAATCAATTGCGCTGTCATTATTGTGGTTATCATATGGCAATGCAACAAAAATGTATGGCCTGCGATAGTGTAGAGCTTTCCACAAAGGGTTTTGGCACCGAAAAGGTGGAGACCGAACTCAAAGCTCTTTTTCCGGAACATAAGATTGGGAGAATGGACCTGGATACCACCCGGGGAAAATATGGGTATGAGAAAATAATTTCTGCATTTGAAAATGAGGAAATAGATATCCTGGTGGGAACGCAAATGGTCACTAAAGGTCTTGATTTTAGAAATGTTAGGCTGGTGGGAATAATGAATGCCGATACGCTGCTTAATTTCCCCGACTTTAGGGCGCATGAGCGAAGTTTTCAATTAATGCTGCAGGTAGCAGGCCGTGCAGGGCGTACAGAGAAAAGAGGGCTGGTGCTTATTCAAACCTATAATCCTCATCATCAAATTGTGCAGCAGGTTTCTACCAACAGTTATCATGAGATGTACAGGGAGCAGCTTGAAGAGAGGCGGAACTATAAATATCCCCCATTTTACAGGCTTATAAGGATCACTCTTAAGGGCCGGGATTATAGCAGGGTAAACGAGGGAGCGGACTGGCTTGCCATTTCTCTAAAAAATACTTTCAGGGAAAATGTTTTAGGACCGGAATTTCCGCCGGTTGCGAGAATAAGGAATGAATACTACAAGAATATTCTTATAAAAATTCCGCAGGGACAATCTTTATCTAAAACAAAAGATCTTATTGGCAGAATCCTTCAAAGCTTTAAAGCAATTGGAGCTTACAGGGGAGTAAAGACAGTAATAAATGTTGATCCTTATTGATTGGCAGCAAGTGCTTCAATAAGATTGGATTTTTTGTGTCGGCTCAATGGAATTTGCTGCTTGTCGATCTCGATATTTCTGCTGTTATAACGTTCTATCTTATCGAGATTAACAATGTAGGATTTATGGATCCTTAAAAATTTGTTTGAGGGCAATTGGCTCTCAAAAGATTTCATGGTAGCTAATACTACAAAATTATCTTTCTCGGTAACAAATTTAACATAATCCCCAAGAGCTTCAATATACTTAAGCTTGTTAAGAAAAACCTTACGGTTCTTCAGGTTGCTTTTTACAAAGATGTAGTTGTCATCTTCTGGTGGAGCACCATCGTGTTTAAGGCGATATAGGTTGATAGCTTTTGAAACTGCGTTGAGAAACCGGTCTTTGGAAATAGGCTTATGCAAATAGTCTACAGCATCATAGTCAAAGGCCTTGAAAGCGTACTTTGTCTTACCGGTTACAAAGATGATCTGTGGTTTATTAGGAAGATCATCCAACAGGTCAAACCCAGAAAGAATAGGCATTTCTATGTCAAGAAAGATAAGATCTACTTCGGTATCGAGTAGTCCATTCTTGGTTTCAATGGCATTGTTATATTCGGCCACGAGTTTGAGATTGGAATGATCTTTTATTAGCCTGACAATAGAAAGTCTTTGCAAGCTTGAATCATCAACGACCGCACATTTGAGTATAACTTCTTCCACTTATAATCGGTTAGTATTAGCAATAATAAATAAAAAAAATCATAAAAAAAAGGAAAAAGGGATTTCATCGATTAAAAAAGACAGTTTGGCTAAAAGGTTTCTATTTTGTAATATTAAAGAATAGTGTTACTTTTGCAGCCAATTTAATTTAAAGTAAATTTTTTATGAATCATTATGAAACTGTTTTCATCTTGAATCCCGTTTTATCTGACGACCAGATAAAGGAAACAGTTAAGAAATACGAAGATTTTCTTGTTTCTAACGGTGCCGAGATGATATCAAAAGAGAACTGGGGGCTAAAAAAATTAGCTTATCCAATTCAGCACAAAAAAAGTGGTTTTTACCACCTTTTTGAATTCACCGCTCCTGGTGAAGCGATTAACCCACTTGAGGTAGAATTCAGAAGAGATGAGCGCATGATGCGTTACCTAACTGTGAAGTTGGATAAGCATGCTGTTGCCTGGGCTGAGAAGAGAAGAAACAGAAACAAAGAAAAAGCGTAAGGTATGTCATCAATTGAACAACAAGCTAAAGGAAAGAAAGATGGAGAGATCAGGTATCTTACTCCTCTAAATATTGAGACCAGCAAGACAAAGAAATACTGTCGTTTTAAAAGATCCGGGATCAAGTACATTGATTACAAGGATCCAGATTTCTTAATGAGTTTTGTAAACGAACAGGGGAAATTATTGCCTCGTCGTTTGACCGGAACTTCTTTGAAATATCAAAGAAAAGTGGCTGTAGCTGTTAAACGTGCACGTCATTTAGCATTAATGCCTTATGTTGGCGATTTACTAAAATAAAAAGGGGCTATTATGGAATTGATATTAAAGAAAGACGTAGAGAAATTAGGGTTTAAAGATGATGTTGTTTCGGTAAAACCGGGTTACGGCAGAAACTTTCTTATCCCTCAAGGTGCTGCTGTATTGGCAACTCCTTCTGCGAAAAAAGTTTTGGATGAAACTTTGAAGCAACGTTCTTATAAAGAGAAAAAGCAAGTCGATGAAGCAAAAGCACAGGCTGCCAAACTTCAGGGAATTGATATTAAACTTACTGCTAAAGCAGGTGCCGGTGATAAGATCTATGGATCTGTAACCGATGCCGATCTTGCACAGGCTCTTTCAAAAGAAGGAGTAGAAATAGAGAAAAAATATATCTCTATTGCAGGTGGTAACATCAAACGTCTAGGTCAGTATGAGGCTACTTTGCGTTTTCACCGTGAAGTTGTTACAAACTATGCATTTGAAGTTGTAGCAGAAGCTTAATCGCTAAACAAATTTTATTAAAGCCTGCTTCTAACGGAGTGGGCTTTTTTATTTTTTATTTTAAATCGAATATTTTTTATTGAGTAAGAGTAGGCTGTCTTTAGTAATGAATTAATAGTGGATATTTTGACTCCTAAATAGTGGTTTTGCCCCAGCCCTAAAGGGAGCCGAAGATTTAATTAAAACAATTTTTTACTCGCAACCCGCAACCTGCAGCCCCAACTAAACATTATTCCTTAAAAATTAAACCTTAGAAAATTGAAGTACGCAAGATTAACAAAAGAACAGTTTGAAGAACTTCAGCAGGAGTTCATTAATTTCTTAGCATCTCAGTCAATTACCGGAGATGAATGGGAAGATATAAAGATCAATAAACCTGAAGTTGCAGAACAGGAACTTGATGTTTTTAGTGATCTTGTATGGGAGGGGGTTCTCAACAAAGCAGAATTTTTAGAGCATTTTTCCCCGAA
The DNA here is from genome assembly GCF_026676115.1 of Salinimicrobium sp. TH3. Taxonomy (GTDB): domain Bacteria; phylum Bacteroidota; class Bacteroidia; order Flavobacteriales; family Flavobacteriaceae; genus Salinimicrobium. The sequence continues at coordinate 106,046 of NZ_JAPONB010000009.1, forward strand.
CCAGATCTACCTCTTTAAAATAACCGAATTGACCATTAATCTTATTGCTGTAGAAGTGAAAAATGACGCAATAGACGTTACTACCCGTCATGGCTATGCCTGGTTACAGCAAAACCTAATGGATGACAGGGTAAACCTGTACACTTCCTCAAAAAACATAAGTGATGACCGCAATAAAGATTTATTTGCGCTAATCCAGCAGGGAGCTGTGATCACTAAAGGAGAGTTGTATGGTTTTTTTGAAAAGCACTTGAACCTTTAAAATCTGAGCTTAAGGTTGAAGCAATTCTTTTTTCTTCAATTCACAACCTGCTACAGAGAAAAGAACTGAGACTGCCTACTTATTACTGCTGCCCGTCCTATTCGTATCTTAACGATTCAATAGGATCCTGCTTCGCTGCCTTTGCTGCAGGGTAACTTCCTGCTAAGACTGCTACGATAAGAGTAATTGCCGTAGCCCATATAATTGCCATCCAGGGAGTGGTAAAATCAAATCCTACAGAAGTAGAGACTGCCAGGCCAATTAAGATCCCAAGGATAATTCCAATCACACCACCCATTTGGCCAATGATAAGAGTTTCCATAAAGAATTGCATGGCAATGGTATTTTTCTTCGCACCCATAGCTTTTCTCACCCCAATTTCCCGGGTTCTTTCACTTACCGAAACCAGCATTATGTTCATAAGCGCGATAGAGGATCCAAAAATGGTAATTATCGATATTACCCATGCAGCAATATTGAGATATTGAGTAATTGAAAAAATCCGGTTGAGCAGGTCATCGCTTTTTGCAATTCCAAAATTGTTTTCTTCCACAGGATTTAGTCCGCGAACGTTCCTAAAGGTTATGATAGCTTCGTCCTGGGCGCCTTCAAGCATTTCCTGGTTCTCTACACGTACACTCAGATCGTAATTGATATTGGGATTGGTGAACATCGAACGGGCAACCTGGATTGGAATTAGAACCCTGAGATCCTGATTGTTCCCAAAAGTTGACCCCTTTGATTCCAAGACTCCAATGACCCTGAATTTCACTCCCCGAATGGAAATGATCCTGTCCAATGGTTCAAGTCCTTCCAGAATTCCATTTTTAACATCGCCACCAATAATTGCCACGTTATTGTTGTTCTCAATGTCAAAAATGCTGAAATCACGGCCTTCTTCAATATTTAGTCCAGAGTTACTTACGTAATTTTCATTCACTCCCAGCACGCTGGCTTCAGGATCTGTTTTATCACTTTCATATTTAAGTTCGGCTCTTGACGTCCCGGTAAAGGAAATTGCAACCTTTGTTTGAGGATACTCGTAATTATCCTTGAACTGCTTGACTTCTCTATAACTTATTACCGGATTCACCTTCTCTCTTTCTCCACCATTCACCCTTATCTGGGAATCATAACGCTGTAAATTAAAGGTATTGGTGCCCATAGAAGCAAAATCACTTGTTATGGTATTTTCCAGTGCAGCGACAGCGCTTAGGATCCCTACAAGTGCAGTGATTCCTATAGCTATGATCATTACTGTAAGCACAGTTCTTAATACCTGACTCTTAATGGAAAAGAAGGCGATACGAACATTTTCTTTAAAAAGTGGAAACATGCGAAAGTTTCAGTTTTAAGGTTAGACGCATTTCATTGGCTGTTGTTACACAAACTCTGTATAAATCCTCTCCCCGGGTTCTTTTTATTTTTCAGATATTTGTGCTTTAAAGAACAAGACTAAAAATGGCGCAAAAACCTTCAATTCCCAAAGGTACCCGGGACTTTTCTCCTTCCGAAGTAGCAAAACGTAATTTTATTATTCAATCCATAAAAGAACAGTTCGAAAAATTCGGATTTCAACCCATTGAGACTCCAAGTTTTGAGAACAGTGAAACCCTAATGGGGAAGTACGGGGAAGAAGGTGACAGGCTTATATTTAAAATCCTTAATTCAGGAGATTTTTTAAGAAAGGTGGATGAGCAGGCTTATAAAGGTAAAGATAGCCTAAAGATCACCTCTTCAATTAGCGAAAAGGCCTTAAGATATGATCTTACAGTGCCTTTTGCACGGTATGTTGTCCAGCACAGAAATGAGTTAGAATTTCCTTTTAAACGTTACCAGATTCAGCCGGTATGGCGTGCAGACAGGCCTCAGAAAGGGCGTTTTAGAGAGTTCTTTCAGTGCGATGCCGATGTTGTTGGCAGTGATAGCCTTTGGCAGGAAGTCGAGTTCGTGCAGTTGTATGATGCTGTCTTTACATCTCTTGGCTTAGAAGGGGTGACAATTAAAATGAACAACCGTAAGGTGCTTTCAGGATTTGCCGAGGTCATTGGAGAATCCGATAAGCTCATAGATTTCACTGTAGCCCTTGATAAGCTTGATAAAATAGGCGAAGAAGGTGTTGAAAAGGAAATGGGGGAGAAGGGAATTTCTTCGGAAGCAATTCAAAAGATCCGGAAGGTTTTTGGCCTTAAAGGAACTTTTTCTGAAAAAATTGAGGTCTTAAAAGGCATTTTAGCAACTTCTGAAATTGGAACAAAAGGGATCGAGGAGCTCGAATTCATCAACAGTGCCATTAATGAATTAGGACTTTCTACTGCAAATCTTGATCTTGATGTCACTCTTGCCCGCGGACTTAACTACTATACAGGGGCCATTTTTGAAGTCTCAGCGCCCAAAGGTGTGGCAATGGGTTCTATTGGCGGCGGCGGTCGCTACGATGATCTTACAGGCATCTTTGGGATGAGTGGTGTGAGTGGAGTAGGTATTTCTTTTGGTCTTGACCGTATCTACCTGGTGCTGGAAGAACTCAACCTCTTTCCGGAGACTGTTGCACGAAATATTAAGGCATTATTCATAAACTTCGGAAACAAAGAAAGCCTGTACTGTCTTAAAGCGATAAAGGAATTACGGTCTGCCGGAGTTGCTGCCGAACTTTATCCTGAAGAGGCCAAAATGAAGAAGCAAATGAACCACGCCAACAAAAGAGAAATTCCTTTTGTAATACTGGCCGGGGCTGAAGAAATAGAAAATAAAAAATTTACTCTTAAAAATATGAAGAGCGGAGAACAACAGGCTGTTTCGCTTGAAAATTTGATCTCGATATTAGAAAAGTAGTCTCGACCGAATATTGGATTTGAATTCTTGTAAGCTTTTCCTTCAGGATGATTTGTTAAGATCAGGCGGTTGCCTCCTGTAATGAATTGGACCTGTTCTTATTTTCAAGGCTCTTGATGTTTTCAGCAAATGCTTTTACTCGTTCCCAATTAGTGTACTCTATAGGTTTTTCTGTTTTGGTTGGGCCGTTTGTAAATTTCATGATGGCCTTGATCATTAATCTATCAAAAAACCTGTACTTTGAATAGTCGAGACTTCCGGCGAAGACCCCTGTAAGATCGGGCTTCCAATCAATGGACTTCATGAATTTAATGAGGTATGGGTTGGTTTCAGGAAGGTTCTTGTCGGTCTTTCGCGCAACAAGATTTACCGAAAAGAAGGCGCTGTTGATCTTTTCCAGCGCTTGCCGGTTTTCTTTTATAAATCTTTCAACGATTTCATTGTGTTTCCCGTACCGTATGCTGGCCCCAATGATAATGGTGTGATAACTGGGAATTTCTTCGTAAAATTCATCAAGGGAATAAAGGTGGATTTTTGAATGCGATTGTTCAAGGTGGTTGGCCAAATATTCACAAATTTTTTTGGTCTGCCCATCTACTGTCGAGTATAAAATGGCAATAGGTTTCATAATCTTAATTAAAGCCGGGAAAGAATTTCCATTAATTTTTTAGGACCAAATTATCGTAAAAATGGCAGCTATGCGTTTGCTTAATATTCCTTATTTACGGCCTTTTAAAGATACGAAATGCATCAAAATTTTTTTTGAGGAAAGAAGAAAAATTGTACGGGTGGATACATTCTTGAATAGGAGAATTTTTTCCACAAACTGCCTTTTCTGCTGGGCAATAAAAAAGCTTGGTGAATTTTAAAGTTTTGTTAAATTAGTGGTTCTAACCATTGACCACTATGAAAGCTTTTCCATTATTAGCACTTTTTCTTGGATTTGGGATTACCCTCTCTGCTCAAACCCGTGCAATAACCGATACAGGCCAGGAGGTTGTTCTTTACAGTAATGGCACCTATGCATATATAAATGCCGAAGATGCCGCTGCTGTTGACATACCCACAAGTTCTAAAACATTTACCAAAACCGAAAACGCCTCATTTCTTTTGAAAAGTAAGAAAGTGAATGTAGGTTTTTGGTTGGATCCAAAACTATGGTCATTTGGGGAATCAAAGGAAAACCCCGATGCCGAATATGAGGTGGTACTCAAGGGAGAAGATCTCTACGGAGTAATTATTACTGAAAAAATTGAAGTACCTCTTGAAACTCTAAAAAATGTTGCCATTGAAAACGCCCGCCAAATCGCTCCCGATATTAAGGTGAAAGAACAGGAATATCGCATGGTTAATGGGGAGAAAGTGCTTTATCTTAGACTTGATGGTACTATGGACGGAATGAAAATTTCCTATTCCGGGTATTTTTATTCTAATTCTACAGGCACAGTTCAATTCATCACTTTTACTTCACAGAATTTGGTTGAAGAGTATCGTGAGGTAAGTCAGCAGTTAATAAACGGGCTTGTAAAACTCAGCTAGGGTCAGTTTAAAAAACAATTCTGATTCGTCTATTCACTTAGTCTATCCATTTCCTGGGAGGATAATTTCATATTTACTGCTTCCTCAAAAGCGTCCAAATGACTTTCCTTGGTAGCACTGGCAATTGGTGCGGTTACTGCAGGTCGTTGCATTAGCCATCGCAAGGCTACAGCAGCATTCGATACCTGGTGAGCCTTAGAAATTTCATCTAGGGTTTTTAATTTGTTTAAACCTTTTTCGTTGAAATATTTCTTGACCATTTCTTCCCGGGCACCTTCCAAATCCTCTTTCTTGCGATATTTGCCTGTGAGAAAGCCACTGGCTAAAGAAAAATAAGTCATCACAGCAAGATTGTTTTCTTCGGCGAGAGGTATATAGTCACCTTCAAATTTGTCCTTTTCAACAAGGTTGTATTCAGGCTGAATTACCTCATATTTTGGCAGATTATTTTGGTTTGCTGCTTTTAAAGAAGCCAAAATTCTTTCCGGGGACAAGTTTGAAGCTCCAATGTGCCCCACTTTACCTTGTTTGATGAGCTGCTCATATGCCTCCAGGGTTTCTTCTACTGGCGTTTTTTCATCATCCCAGTGGGTGAAATACAGGTCGATATGATCTGTTTGCAGGCGCCGCAGGGAATCTTCGGCAGCTTTTAAGATATATTTTTTTGAAATATCTCTTCCTTCTTTTCCCGGATTGGAACCTACTTTGGTTGCAAGAAAGATTTCCTTTCTATTGCCCCTTTCTTTTAACCACTTACCAATGATGGTCTCACTTTCCCCACCACTGTTTCCCCGAGCCCAATGAGAGTAAGAATCGGCAGTATCTATGGAAGTGAATCCTTTTTCAAAGATCTTGTCCAGCATCCTGAAGGATTCTTTTTCATCGAGGGTCCAGCCAAAGACGTTCCCTCCAAAGACTATTGGAGCGATTTCGAGACCGGTAGATCCAAGAGGTTTTTTTACCATATCAATAGATTTTTATTTTATCAAGAAGTTAGAATTTTAAACAGAAAATGAAGCTGTCATGTATTGTTAGAAGAAGTATTTCAGAAAATGGCATTTTTGAATATACCTTCCCGAAGTTGTTATCCACTACTTCTGTATTAAAAGAAGTTTCAATTTGATTTAATGCTACCCTTTCTCTCAAAAGGTTTTTATTTTGAGTAGATATTGTTTTCTTCTGCCGGCATAGATTATTTACCCGGGCCAGAACTACTTTGAAGATTGGATCTTTTAGCTTCCTCTTCAAGTAATTGTATATATCTGTCGAACTGCGGTTTGGTAAGAATATCCCGAATTTCACGGGTTTCTAATATTTTGAGGTCTTTTAGTCTATTGAGTTTTTCTTCTTTTTCAGGAATATTTGCATTAAATACCTCTTCCCGTTTTATATCAAATTCTACAAACTTTTTTTGCAAAAGTAGGGCTTGCTTTGCTGTAAGGGAAAGTTCATCATCCCATTTATCAACTCTATCCTTTGCAGCTATTTCCATTTCTTCATGGGGTTTGTTCTGCGTGATATCCTGAGCGGACCCAAGTGTTGTAAAAAGGAAAGTAAAAGTTAAGCCTAATATTAACTGCATTGTTTTTATATTCTTCATGATAATTATTTTTGGGTTTGGGAAATTATTATATTAAAATCGGTCCGGGTGGTTAAAGTTCCTCCATCCCATGAAACTCTTTGTTCACTTTGTTTTCTATTCCAGGTATCCTTTCTCCCGAATGATCACCGAATCCAGTGCTTCCTTTAGATAAGTAAGCGCCAAATCCTTTTGCTCTTCAGAATTTTTATTTGTTTCTCCATTTTTAAGGTCTGTTGCAATGTCAAAACTCTTAGAGGTCCAGTTGATCTCCTGCTGGTCATCAATTTCGCTCAATTGACTGGTGGTCTTGTTTAAGAGCTGCATTAACTCCTCTACAAAACTGTCATTTTTTACCTTAAGCTTTTCCACTTTGGCCCTTATGTCCTCAAGTTCATGAATTTTTCCTTTCATGTTTTTCAATTGAAATGATTAACCATTATTCTCAATTCGCCCTTTTTTGGTTCCTTCTGTATTTTCTCCGGTATCTACTTCTTTTTCGTCCCCGCATGAATAGAGAGCAATCAGTATCCCTGCAAATGCTAACATCAACAATTTTTTTTTCATTATTACCGTTAATATTCCTTCAGAAGAAACCTGCTTCCGAAGAATTTATTAATCTGAAAATTTGCTCGTTTAATGTTATCCAATAATGTTATCCAAACTTTTCAGAAAAGACAAATTCTTACGTAAATACTGGTTGCGCCGAAGAAGAAGTCCACATGTTTTAAATTTAATTGATACATCGGCCTATACCAAGAAGTTTAAGAAAGAATTAGGTGGATAATAATATAAGGTTAACAGGGAGAGTGGGTTAGTAGGCAATCAACACAGACAAAGGAAGAAAATGTTGTGCTTGAAATAAAAAAAGCCGAAAAAAATTTCCGGCTTTTTTTGTAGCGAGAACGAGATTTGAACTCGTGACCTCCGGGTTATGAATCCGACGCTCTAACCAACTGAGCTACCTCGCCATTCACTAAAATTTACAGGACCAGTAAGGGTTATGCTTCCTTTTAGCGGGTGCAAATATAAAAACAATTTGGGTTGCCGCAAACTATCTTTTCGGAATTATTTAAAATGATTTCTTTTTAGGTTTATAATTAATATTTATATTGCCCGAAACTAACAATTTCGAAGAATGGACGATAAGATAAAGTATGAAATGGAGTTTCCAATCCAGGCTTCCCCTTCTTTACTCTACAACTATATTGCAACCCCCTCGGGTTTAAGTGAATGGTATGCAGATAATGTGAACTCACGCGGAGAATTATTTACATTTATATGGAACGGCAGTGAAGAAAAAGCGAAACTACTCAGTAAAAAATCTGGGGAACGTGTTAAATTTCGCTGGCTGGCCGATGAGGATACCCAGTATTTTTTCGAAATACGTATTCAGGTAGATGAGATCACCAAAGATGTCTCTATTATGATAACCGATTTTGCTGAAGAAGATGAGATAGATGAAGGAAAAATGCTGTGGGAAAATATGATCTCAGACCTGAAACAAGTACTGGGTTCGGTTTAAAAATCCTTTATAAAATAGTACATTTGCCCGTTTTTAAACGGGTTTTTTTATGACTAACATTAATGGACAATTGTTCGAAAAAGATGAGGCTTCCCTTTCAATTGCAAACCGCGGTTTTGCCTATGGTGATGCAGTTTTTGAAACTATAAGGGTGGTCAATGGGCGGATCATTTTCTGGGAAGATCACTACTTCAGGTTAATGGCTTCCATGCGAATCATGAGAATGGAAATTCCGCTAACTTTTTCTCCGGAATTTCTGGAAGCCGAAATTCTGCAGATTGTTCGGGAAAATGACCTTTTTGACAGTCAGGCTCGCGTAAAGTTTATTGTTTCGCGCAAACCCGGAGGTTTGTATACGCCCGAAACTAATGAAATAGATTATTTAATTACTTCTGAAGCCCTTGCAGATGCTTTCTATTTGTTCAAGGATGATTTTTATGAAGTAGAACTCTTCAAAGATCATTATGTCACTGCAGGTCTGCTTTCAACCTTAAAGACCAATAACCGCGCAGTGAATATACTTGCAGGAATTTATGCAAAGGAAAATGAATATCATAATTGTTTGTTGCTCAATGAACAAAAAAATGTGGTTGAAGCCTTTAATGGCAATCTTTTCCTGGTGGTAGATAATGTTATCAAGACTCCGCCTCTTAAAGATGGCTGCTTAAAAGGGATCACTCGTGGTAAGATATTAGAGATTGTTAAGAAAATGCCCGAATACAAAATAGAGGAGGCTTCTATCTCTCCTTTTGAATTACAAAAGGCAGACGAGATGTTCATTAGCAATGTAGTCATGGGAATACAGCCGGTAAAAAAATACCGGAAAAAAGAATACAAGTCAGAAGTTGCAAAAACACTGCTGGGCAGACTTAATACTTTGGCAAGGCTGAGTTAGTTGTAAGAAGGATTTTCGGGAGCGTTTGACCAAATGACATAGTTGCCTCCCAATTGCATCATTTTATCTTTCCAGAAGGTTCTTGGTTTTCGGTTCAAAATGTCTTTGTGATCGTGATTTTCGGCCACTATCCAGGAGTGAGCGTGTAGTTCTTCATTAAGTTGATCAAATTCCCAACCCGAATATCCCAGGAAGAACTTGATCTCGTTTTCGCTTATGAGATCTTCTTTAATAAGTTCTTTAACAGCCTCAAAATTTCCACCCCAATAAATACCGCTGGCTATCTCAATACTATCTGGAATGAGATCGGGGATCTTATGAATGAAGTAAAGATTGTCCTGTTCCACAGGTCCTCCATTATAAACTTTAAAATTTTTAGATATGTCTGGCAGGAGATCTTTAAGAGTAAAATCAAGCTGCTTATTAAGAATAAACCCTACAGAGCCATTCTCGGTATGATCTGCGATGAGCACAACCGATCTGTTAAAGGAAAGATCCCCGGTGATGGCAGGCTCCGCAATGAGAAGTAATCCTTTTGCAGGTTTAAGTGTAGTCATTCGTCAATAGTTTCTCCAATCTATTAATTAAATTTATAAAAATAATGTACAGCTTCAAATGAAGGGGTAAAATATTTAACAAAAAAACTCTCCCAAAAGGGAGAGTTTAATATTTTGTTAGCATTTGTGAGTATTAGTTCACAGCTTTCTGAAGATCTGCACCAGCTTTAAATTTTACAACATTCTTAGCTCCAATCTTAATAGTTTTTCCTGTTTGTGGATTTCTTCCTTCTCTTGCAGCTCTTTTTGAAACTGACCAGGATCCGAATCCTACTAGAGAAACGCGATCTCCTTTCTTAAGTGACTTTTCAACATTTTCAAGAAAAGACTCAAGAGCTTTTTTTGCAGCTGCTTTGGAAATTCCGGCGTTTTCAGCCATTGCATCGATTAAATCTGTTTTGTTCATAATTTGAGTTTTTAATAGTTGTTGGTTAAACATTTAATAATTTGCTCTACAAATTTATATGGAAAACTTTCCCATGCAAGTAATATCAAGGGAAAAGCCGCATATTGTTAATAACTTCGGTAAATTGTTAATAACCTTTGTTGATTTTTTCGAAAATACGCCAATATCAGCATTCATAAGGCCTCAGACAACTTTGGCATTGGAATAAAATTCATAGCCGTTCAAAAGATCTTTTACCGCCATTTTTTTCTTTCCCGGAAGCTGGATTTCCTGCAGGACCAAAAAACCATTTTTAACTGCCACTTTAACCTTTTTATCCTCCTGCAACAATTTGCCTACAGGGTAATGATGTTCTGCCGGTTCGAGCTCGCTTTTGTATATCTTAAGCATTACTTCCTCATTTCCATTGAAGAGCGTTGTCCAGGCAGTAGGATAGGGGCTAAGGCCACGAATATGGTTGAAGATGGTCTCCAGAGGTTGCTCCCAGTCAATTCTAGTGTTCTCGCGTGTAAGCTTTAAAGCCGGTTTTAAATCTGATTGTACAATGTCTTTTTGTGAGGTAGTATTCACCGGCCCCTTCTGTAGTGCCTCAAGGGTTTTAATAATAAGTGCGGCACCAGTCTCCATTAGCTTATCATGCAACTCCCCGGCACTCTCCTTTGGTTCTATTGCTACTTTTTCCTGCATGATCATTTCGCCGGTGTCGATCTTCTCATCTATAAAGAAAGTGGAAACACCTGTTTCATTTTCCCCATTAATGATAGCCCAGTTTATAGGTGCTGCTCCGCGATATTGAGGTAGTAAGGAAGCGTGTAAATTGAACGTGCCATATTCCGGCATTTTCCATACTGCTTCGGGCAACATTCTAAAGGCAACTACCACCTGCAGGTTCGCTTCAAGAGCTTTTAACTCTTCCAGGAATGCTTCAGCCTTCAGATTGACCGGTTGCAATATCTTAAGGTTTTGCTCTTTTGCATAGGTTTTAACCGCAGATTCCTGAAGTTTTCTTCCTCTTCCGGCAGGCCTGTCGGGGGCAGTGATGACTCCCACTACATTAAATCCTGCTTCCACTATGGCTTTAAGGGAATACACGGCAAATTCGGGCGTACCCATAAAGACAATTCTCAAGTCTCTCATAAATGTTTTAATTTATATTTATTGGTAGTTGTTGTAGCCAGGGCTCCTTTCTCTACCAGTATTTCCAGTACCTTAATCATATGATCTTCGGGGAAAGGCAATCTTTGTGTCATTTCGCGGGAAGAATACTCCCGCTCTTCCAGCAGACCTATTATTGCAAAATAGATCTTTTTCATTTCTTCCCTTGTCAGTTTGGTAGTTGTAGGCTCACAAACTGAACAAATTCCGCAGGGCTCTGTTTCTTTCTCCCCAAAATAATGTAATAGCTGTTGGCTTTTGCACTGCCTGTCATTAGTTACATAAGAAAGCACCTGCGATATCTTTTCTTTCTTCGTTTTCTCCTGCAGTTTGATGTACGGCGTCAAAGGATTTATGGTAATATCATCTTCCCGGGGCACCAAAAATGTGATTTTGGTATCATGTTGATGATGCTCAAATTCAACAATACCTTCTTTATGAAGTTGTTGTAACAATTTCACTGTCTCTTGTGAAGAAGTGCCGGCTTTACCTGCAATGAATTCCAAATTTAAATCCACCATATTGTCAAACGCCCCGCCATAGGTTCGTAAAATGGCTTTTACTACAGGATCGGATTGAGGATTTCCCTCTAAATACCAGGTCACTTTTTTTCCTGAAATTAAAAACTGGATTCGGGTTTTCTTCTGAAATTGCTCAGAGAGGGACAGTACACTTACCCTGTCCAGCAGAAGCATAGCATTATATGCAAGTAAAGTATTTAGCTCATATTTTAGACAGAACTGGTAGAAGTTGAAGTAATGCTCTTCGCCTTCACCCTCGCCATAAGCGATCCTGAAATAGGAATTCAGCTTTTTGTAAACCAGTCTTACAATATCCACTCCGGGAAGTGTGGCCAGAAATTGATTTTTTAAGAGCGGAATATCACTTTTGTTTGTGAGGATCACTGCTTTTGCAGGTTTCCCATCCCGTCCCGCTCTCCCGGCCTCCTGGAAGTAACTCTCGAGGCTTTCGGGCAGGTTCATATGGATCACTGTTCGCACACCTGCTTTGTCAATCCCCATTCCAAAGGCGCTGGTGGCAACCATTACCCGTTTTTCATCTTTAAGCCATTTTTGCAGCCTTGAAGATTTTTCAGTTTTTTGGAGTCCCCCGTGAAAAGAGGTGGCAGAAATGCCTTTTTTGACAAGAAATTGTTCCAGTTCAATGGTAGCTTTCCTCGTGCGAACATAGATTATGGCTGCTTCATCATGTTCTTTAAGCAATTGCTCGAGATAGTAATTCTTGTCTTCTGCTTCCCGAACCATGTACGCCAGATTTTCCCTTAGAAAGGACTTCTGAAGGATTTTCACATCCTTAAGTTCCAGTTGTTGGGCGATATCTTTCACCACTGGTAGGGTTGCCGTTGCTGTAAGTCCAACCATATTAACTTCGGGTTTTAACTCCCGAAGAATGGCGATATTTCTATAAGCAGGCCTAAAGTCGTGGCCCCATTGAGAAATACAATGGGCTTCATCTATGGCAATTAGATTCACCTGCATTTGTTTGATGCGTTCCTGCACCAGCTCCTGTTGTAATCTTTCGGGGGAGAGGTAGAGAAACTTGTAATTTCCATAGATGCAATTATCTAGCATGGTATCAACCTCCTTAAAGGCAATTCCGCCGGTAAGTGCCATGGCTTTTATGTTCTTTGCCTGTAGCGCTTTAACCTGGTCTTCCATTAAGGCCACAAGGGGAGAAATTACAATACAAATACCCGGTTTAATAAGCGCCGGAACCTGGAAGCACAGAGATTTTCCACCACCGGTGGGCAGCAGCGCGATCACATCGCGGTTTTCCAGTAATTCTACAATTATATCCTTCTGTAAAGGTCTGAAAGAATCAAAGCCCCAGTATTGCTTTAATATTTCTTCGGGCTTATCCAAGATGTTCCAGGATAAAGGAAGTTCGCTCGGCAATGGTGCCCTCGGGGACTTCTACAGCTTCATAGCCATGGTAGGCATAGCTGCGGGCGAGTTCATCGTGTATCTCTACAGCCTGTTCGTAGGTTTCGTAGCGTTCGTTGTCTTCTGTATAGATCTTTTTCCAGGGAGGTAATATAAAAACCTGATCGTATAAATATTCCTGACATACGCGGTTAAAAACGGGAGGATATTCATTGCCAAAGTAATTCATGTAAGCGACCACATCGGGTACGCCGCGATCCAGAAAAACCATATCGGCCTTCATGTCATGGGCGTCCTTGAACTGTTTGATCCTGCCTTCCAGTAGCATTTCACTAAAGAGCAAAGGGTCTTTAAGAAATAATTGATCAATTCCTTTTTTTTGAGCCTGTCTTATTATTTCCCTTGAAACTTCATGGAAACAAAAGTGACCATGATCTTCAAGAGCTTCTATGACAGATGTCTTTCCTGTACCGGGGCCGCCGGTTATTACAATCTTTCTGGTATTCACCCGGCAAATTTCGCGATTTGCAATCAATTTAAAAAATAGATTCTAAAATGTATCTTTGCATCAATCATGAAGTAAGATCATTATGAGCGAAGCTAAAGATCCTGAAGAATTTTATAAAAAATTGAAGTCACAATTACTGGATACCGCCACCTGGCCGTCCATTTATTTATACAAGTTCATTGTCCCTACAGAACCGGAAAAAATTACGGGCATTGAAGAAATATTTGATAACATGGGTGCTGTGATTAACACCAAGCAATCCAAAAAAGGCAGTTATACCAGTGTTTCTGTTAATGTGAAAATGCATGATCCAGATGCGGTGATCGCCAAATACAAGGAAGTAGGACAAAAAATAGAAGGAGTGATCTCCCTGTAAATAATTGCAGGATAATTTGATAGAGCACCTTTTTTCCTGAATAATTTTTTTAATTTGCAGTCGATAAACTTCTGCAGTATATTATCACCTAATATTATTCATTTTGACAAACGAATTAGAATATAACTCCGAAAGGAGTAAACTCATCATTCCCGAATATGGAAGACATATTCAAAAGATGGTTGAACACGCTGTTGAGATCAAGGACGATGAAGAGCGTAATAAAGTAGCCAGAGCAATTATTGCTGTAATGGGAAATCTTAACCCGCACCTGCGTGACGTACCCGATTTTCAACATATGCTTTGGGATCAATTATTCATTATAAGTGATTTTAAACTGGATGTAGAAAGCCCTTTTCCAAAACCATCCAGGGAAATGTTGGCAGAAAGGCCCGAGAGAATGCCTTATCCTCAAAACTTTCCGAAGTATCGTTTCTATGGAAACAATATCAAAAGGATGATCGATGAAGCGAACAAGTTTGAAGAAGGTCCCGAGAAGGAAGGCCTTGTGTTCACCATCGCAAATCACATGAAGAAGTCTTACTTGAGCTGGAACAAGGATTCTGTAGATGACAAAGTGATCTTTGAACATTTAAGGGAGCTAAGTGACGGTAAGATCAATCTAAAAAATACCGAAGAGGACCTTAGCGAAGCCTCAGAACTTTTGAGAAGCAACAAGAAATTTGCCTCGAAAAAACCGGTTAAAAAAACACACAACAGAGCGCGCAGCCGCAAACGTCATTAAAATTCTATTTTTTTTATGGGAACTTTTCAAATTGAAGGAGGTCATGCTCTAAAAGGGGAAATTCAACCCCAGGGAGCAAAGAACGAGGCTCTGCAAATACTTTGCGCCGTACTCTTAACTCCCGAAAAAGTTACAATACATAATATTCCAGACATTCTGGATGTTAATAAACTCATTCACCTGCTTAAACAACTTGGCGTAAAGGTTGAAAAGCTGAAGAAAGGCACCTATACTTTCCAGGCAGATCAACTGGACCTGAATTATCTTAAAAGCGAAAAATTTAAGGAAGAGGGAAGTGGACTAAGAGGATCTATAATGATCGTGGGTCCTATGTTGGCAAGATTTGGACACGGTTACATCCCGCGTCCAGGGGGAGATAAAATTGGTCGTAGAAGACTTGATACACATTTTGAAGGGTTTATCAAACTGGGTGCCGACTTCCGCTACAATAAGGAAGAACGCTTTTATGGAGTAGAAGCACCAAATGGTTTAAAGGGAACTTATATGTTGCTTGAAGAAGCCTCGGTAACCGGAACAGCTAATATTGTGATGGCTGCTGTGCTGGCAAAGGGGCACACTACAATCTATAATGCAGCCTGTGAACCATACCTTCAACAACTTTGTAACATGCTTAACCGCATGGGAGCGAAAATCTCTGGCGTAGGATCAAACCTCCTGGAAATTGAAGGAGTGGAATCTTTAAGTGGTTGTACCCATACCATTTTACCAGATATGGTTGAGATTGGCTCATGGATTGGACTTGCTGCAATGACCAAAAGTGAGATCACTATTAAGAATGTCGGCTGGGAACACCTGGGTCTTATTCCGGCAACGTTTAAGAAGCTGGGGATACAACTGGAGCAAAGAGGCGAGGATATTTACATTCCCGCTCATACCGATGGTTACGAGGTGCAAAGTTTTATTGATGGATCGATCATGAGTATAAGTGATGCTCCATGGCCGGGATTCACTCCAGATCTTTTGAGTATTATACTGGTTGTAGCTACCCAGGCCAAGGGGGATGTTCTTATTCATCAAAAGATGTTTGAAAGCCGTCTTTTCTTTGTGGATAAACTAATTGATATGGGAGCAAAAATTATCCTTTGCGATCCGCACCGGGCTACAGTGATCGGGCACGACTTTAAATCTCAGTTAAAAGCAACTACTATGGTTTCTCCTGATATTAGAGCCGGAATCTCCCTGCTAATTGCAGCACTCTCTGCGAAGGGAACTTCGGTAATTCATAATATAGAGCAAATTGACAGGGGTTATGAAAATATTGACGAGCGTTTGCAGGCAATTGGAGCCAGGATCAAGCGAATAGCTTAACTGAGAATCAAGAGCCAAGAGTCAAGAGCCAAGACTGTGAACTTTTCAAAAAAAAGGCTGCCGGAAAATTCATTTTCCGGCAGCCTTTTTTAATTAACAATTATTCCTTAAACCTTAACCCTTGTTAGTGGCTTTGCATTTCAGCTTTACGTTTCTTCAGCTGCTTTTCAAGGTCTTTCACAGTTTCTGCTGCGGCGGCTTCAAAGCTGTCGGAGTTTGAGGAGGCGTGGATCTTTGGGCCCGGAAGGCTTAATTCGATCGCACAAACTTTCCCGTTTCCATTAGTAGATTTCTCTTCCTTGAACATTACATCTGCAGAGATGATCCAGTCGTATTTATTCTCAAGTTTATCAAGTTTCCTTTGAACAAGTTGTTCAGCTGAAATTTTAGTGTCGGTGTGTACAAATTGAATGTTAGTCTTCATATTGCTTCTTTTTTTGCTTAAAATATTAATTCCAAGATACCAAAATCACTTCGGAAAATCTTGGGTTTATAAAAAATATAACGTTCCTAAAATGGCATATCAGGGAGCTGCTGTTACTCTGGAAGTTGTGAAGCAACCTCCTTAAACTCTACTTCTCCATCTTCCTGAAGTTCATATTCATAAATTGACTTTCCCTGTACATGGCCGTCGTCATAAATTGCCAGCACCCAATCTTCAGAAATTACCTGCACCTTCCGGAATTCCATGGTGCCTCCAAGTACAGCTTTTAAAGGAATTAAATCCTTTTTATTCTTCAGGGCATTAATAATATGCTCTTCGGGGTTATCAATATCCTCAAATTCCTTTCCGAAGAAGATCGAATAGTCATTTGCGTAATAATCTATCTCCCGAAGGTTGACCAGGGAATCGTTAAGCTGCTGTTGCCGGTTTAATTTCCGGGTGAGGGAATCAATTTCTGAAGTTTTTGCCTCCATCTCCCGGTCATCATTTTTACAACCGGAGAGCACCAAAAAGAGGTCAACAATGCCATTTTTGGGAGGTATGATTTACAGATCATAAATGTTGTTGTATGAATTGCCGGGGGTCACAAAGAATTCCCCGTTTACATAGCGGAAGTTACGTTTTATTCCTGCAATCTTCTTATGATCTTCCTCATCCAATTCAAGATTAATGCTTTCCAGATTTGAAATTATGTGATCCTTCGAGGTGGATTTTGGTATAACTGCAGTTCCACGGTCAACACCCCATTTAATAAGGACCTGGGCAGGTGAAACATCATGTTTTTTAGCTACTTCCAAAATTGCCGGTTCCTTTAGAAGGGAAGGCTCATCTTTAGCTTTCATTTGCTCACTGCGGTCACCACTTCCAAGGGGCGAATAGGCTGTACAGTGGATATTATTTTCCTTACAGAACTGTAAAAGCTCGGGCTGCGGCAGGAATGGATGTAGCTCCACCTGGTTCATTTCGGGAATTTCATTAGTTTTTGACATGAGATCGTCCAGCTTTTTACTGCTGAAATTTGATACTCCAATATGTTTTACCAGCCCTTGTTTTTTAGCTTCAATCATGGCATTCCATGTCTCGATCAATGGTACTTCTTCCAGAGAAAGATAATCTTCATCTTTAGAAGGAAAAGATACTCCATGTTTAAAGGCGACCGGCCAGTGCATGAGGTAGAGATCGAGGTAATCAAGTTGCAGGTCCTTCAGGGTCTGCTTTAGGGCCGGGATTACATGCTCTTTTCTATGAGAATCGTTCCATAGTTTGGAAGTCACCCATACGTCCTCTCTTTTGATCTTCCCTTCCTTAAATATTTCATTGAAGGCGTTCCCAATTTCAGCTTCATTGCCGTAAGTTGCTGCACAATCTACATGGCGGTACCCATTGTTTAATGCAATTTTTACTGCTTGTCCAACTTTTCCTTTATCAGATTTCCATGTGCCAAGACCTATAGCCGGCATTTTATCTCCATTCTTGAATTTTAGTATTTCCATAGTATAAGTTTATTTCCTGAATTTAAGCAGGAAAAGCCGCCTGCCAAAGGATTTGAGCGGGTTTAGCAGAAATTTAATATCAGGTAGAAATATTGTGTTGGCAATAAACTTTCAAAATTTCCTCAAATGGATAAAACAATAGGGACCATTTCTTTTTTTACTCTTAGCAAATAGTAAGGAGAGGAACTTATCTATTGTGTAACGAACTGATTTCTGATTTAAATCTTACATAGGAAGGTGAATCGCACAATTAACGTCTTGGGTGGAATTCTTCCATAACTTTTCTTAGGTGGGAGCGATCCAGGTGGACGTAAATTTCTGTTGTGGTAATACTCTCATGCCCCAGCATTTGCTGAATGGCCCTAAGATCTGCACCATTTTCCAGCAGGTGAGTGGCAAAAGAATGCCGGAAGGTGTGCGGGCTTATCTTCTTATTCAAACCCGAGGCGACAGCAAGTCGTTTTATAATGGTAAAGATCATGGCGCGGGTAAGTTTCTTTCCGCGGCGGTTCAAAAACACGGTGTCTTCATGCCCTTTTTGAATATCCTGGTGTGATCTTATGTAATCAAGATAAAGATCAATGTATTTACGGGTGGCTTCAGCAATTGGGACAAATCTTGATTTGCTTCCTTTTCCCGTTACCTGAATAAATCCTTCATCAAAATATAAATCACTTAAGCGCAGGTCTATGAGTTCAGAAACCCTAAGTCCACAGCCGTAGAGGGTTTCAAGGATGGCACGATTTCGTTCTCCTTCAGGTTTGCTAAGGTCTATGGCAGCAATAAGAGCATCAATTTCATCGGTAGAAAGGGTATCGGGAAGTTTACGGCCGGTCTTTGGTGATTCAATAAGCTCAAGCGGATTTGTCTTTCGGTAATCCTCAAAGAGCAGGTAATTAAAAAATCCGCGTAGGCCAGATATGATTCGGGCCTGTGACCGGGCATTTACCTGTTTTGCAAGGGAATAAATGAATTGCTGCAGCTGTTCTTCAGAAATAGATATTGGGGAAACATTGATTTCATTGGCCTCCAGCCAGTTCACCAATTTCTCAACATCAAAAGAATAATTTTCAATGGTATTGGCAGCCAGACCCCGTTCGATCTTGAGGTAATGCGTGTAATCCTTTAAAGCGTTTTCCCAGTTCACAGGTCAAAGATATACGCTAAAAGTAAGGATTTACGAGTACTTTAATATAAACTGAGATTTTCTTAACACTATCCCTCCTACATTTGTCCCAAACTTTAAAACATAGAATTATGAAAAAGTCGATTTTATTTATTGCAGCTATGCTATTAAGTACAACGTTTGTAGCTGCGCAGGAATTCGTTTACTTTGGGGCAAAAGGAGGAGTAAACTTCTCAACTTTCTCGGGAGACGGATTTTCAGATTTTGAAGATGAAAGCTCCAGGACAGGATATCATTTAGGATTATTGGCCGAGGTACCGCTGAGCGATAGGTTCTCGATCCAGCCAGAAGTGCTTTATTCTGCTCAGGGATTTGACATCGTTAGAAGAGATGATAACGAGGATATCGAACACCAGTTGGATTATATAACTGTTCCTGTGATGGCTAAGCTTTATGTACTCGAAGGACTCGCACTTGAAGCAGGACCGCAATTTGGTTTTGTTGTAGAAGAGTCCATAGACTTCGGGTCTGCCGAAAAAGAACTTTTTAATGATAACAGGAACGATTTTGATCTAAGTCTTGGGCTTGGTGCCTCCTACAAGTTCAGTAAATTTTTTGTTTATGGGCGCTATAATGCTGGGATGACAGATATTTATGATGTTGAGGGAGTAGATGTAAAAAACTCCGTTGTGCAGGCAGGTGTAGGGCTGTTGTTCTAACAGTTAACTTTTGAACGCATCAAAAGGGCAGTTTTTACTGCCCTTTTTTTATCATGATTTTGAAGGAAAAAAGTGTGAGGCTTCACCTACAAGGAAAAATTAATATATCGATTATTGTCGATTGTAAATAACTAACTTGGTGGTAGTTAACTTAAAACAACTTTAATGATGAAAAAATTACTTCTTATTGCAGTACTTGGGTTATTTAGTTTTAACGCTGCACATGCGCAGACAGGTTTAACAGGGATTAGAGTAGGTGTAAACGCCGGTATTCCTGTTGGAGACGTGGATGATGCTTCCAGTTTTAAGGCAGGAGCCGATCTCGCTTATATGATAAGTCTAATGGATATTGTACAGGTTGGGCCAATGGTAGGTTATTCTCATTATTTTGGGAAAGATGGAGTTGATGATTTTCAATATTTACCTATCGCGGCTTCCGGAAGGTTAGGGCTTCCCAGTTCTTTCATTGGAGGTTTTGACCTTGGGTATGCTGTAGGTCTTAGTGACGGCCTTGACGGTGGATTGTACTGGAGACCTTTATTAGGGTTTCGTTTTATGAACTTTGGAGTTATGGTTTTTTATGAGGGTATCACAGAGGATGCCGGGGATGTATCTTCACTTAATGTAGGAGTAGAATTTAAATTCTAATTTTTTTTAGGACTCCCCACCTGTATTATTTTAAGCAGGTGGTTTATACCTTAACATTGAAAGGCAGATTTATCTGCCTTTTTTTATGCCTTTATTTTTTACATTTACCTTATGAAACTTTTGATCATCAACGGCCCAAATCTCAATCTGCTGGGCAATCGCGAACCGGGAACTTATGGAAATGAAACTTTTGAATCATATTTTCAAAAGCTTCAGGAAAACTTTCCAAATGTGGAATTGGATTACTATCAGTCAAATATTGAAGGTGAAATCATAAACAGGCTTCAGGCTGCCGATGGAGAGTTTGATGGAATTGTCTTAAATGCAGCTGCCTATACGCATACCTCAATAGGAATAGGGGATGCCGTTAAAGCCATTTCCACGCCTGTAGTGGAAGTTCATATCTCCAACACTGCTGCACGGGAGGAATTTCGTCACCGTTCCTTTATTGCACCAAATGCAAAAGGAGTTATCCTGGGCTTTGGGCTGCAGAGTTACGAGCTGGCTGTGAGGAGTTTTTTGTAAATATTTCTTTGCGATAGGTTATTTGATCGTCAATAAAGACGTTTTTGTCCAATTTGCAGGAACACTTCAATGTTTTTCGGAAAAATTAGTATAAGTTTGGTTTTACTAACTTAAAATCAAACAATTATGAAAAAATTTCTAGTGTTAATTGTGTCTTGTTTAATCCTGGGTTCAGTCAATTCTTTTGCACAGGAGAATTTCAAATTTGGAGGTAATATAGGTATTCCTGTAGGGGATGCAGATATTTATGACATAAACTATGGTGCAGATGCAGCATATTTTTTTGAAGTTAGTGAAGGTTTTTCTGTAGGACCAATGATTGGCTTTACGGGCTACTCGGTTGAAGGTTCCAATATTTCCTTCTTACCTGTGGCAGCTACTGGCCGATATCAATTTCCAGCTTCCATGTTTTTTTTAGGAGCTGATTTGGGTTATGCAATTAGTCTTGAGGATGGAGTAGATGGAGGTTTTTTTTACAGACCAAAAGTAGGTTATAACTTCGGATTGTTAGGTGTAATAGCATCTTACTCAGGAATTAGTGTTGATGGTGGAACTTGGTCTTCTATTAATTTGGGAGTTGAATTCAGCCTTTAATCCAATAATATTAAATTTTCACTTTAAAAGAAAGCGGAAGAGAGATCTTCCGCTTTTTTTATGCTTTTTAAGTACCTTCCCGGGATGAGAAAAGCTAATTTAAACTGGAGTTCAGGAAAAGATGCTGCATATGCCCTCTACTTAATTCAGCAACAAAAAGAATTTTCTGTAGAAAAGCTGGTAACAACGATTAATTCCGAAAACGAAAGGGTATCCATGCATGGACTTCGGAAAGATTTGTTGCTAAAGCAGGCCCAAAGTTTAGGAATTCCCCTGCAGCTCATTTCTTTGCCCGGTGATGTTCCCATGAGGGATTATAATGACATCATGGAGCGGGAAACTAAGGCATTGAAAGCCACCGGGTTTACTCACAGCATATTTGGAGACATTTTTCTGGAAGACCTTAGGCAATACCGGGAACAGCAGCTTCAAAAAGTGGGTTTGCAGCCGGTCTTCCCGCTGTGGAAAAAGAATACTTCAGAATTAATGCAGGAATTTCTTTCTGCCGGATTTAAAGCGATTACTGTAAGTGTAAATGTTAAACTACTTGATCAATCTTTCTGCGGAAGGCTTATAGATGAGAAATTTCTGGCCGATTTACCCAAAGGCGTTGATCCCGCAGGGGAGAATGGCGAATTCCACAGTTTTGTCTTCGACGGCCCCATTTTTAAGGTGCCGGTTAACTTTCAAAAAGGGGAAATTGTGGAGCGATCTTACGCTCCTCCTTCAGAAAAAAAGGACAACTGTTTTAAAAAGGAACCGGAAGCCTGGGACACCAGGTTCTATTATTGTGACCTAAAATAATTCAGAATTCAAAATTGTTTTGAAAATTTCCGATTGGAATTTGTTGTCTGAAATTTGGTGCTTCTTTCTCAAATCTCAAATCTCAGATCTCACGTCTAAAGTCTAATTAACACAAATTTATCCTCCTCTTCTGTGAGATATTGAAGCTATCAATTAAATTAGGGCATGGAAAGGCAACATGTGAGAAAAGGATTCATTTTTAAGAAGTTTGAGGCAGAGAACATTCCTCCCTTTGATAAACTTTTTGAGATTTTTAAAGAGCTCATTACCCATACATCCGGGGATTTCGATGAGGCTATAGACTGGCTGCGACAATTAGACCAGGAGTATAAACTTACCGATGAGAATTACACCATTGATGACTTTATAGAGGACCTCAAGAAAAAAGGATACATCCGCGAGGAGATAGAGGGGAGTGGCGGCATGGCTATTACCGCCAAGACCGAAAGAGCGATTCGCCAGCAGGCGCTCAACCAGATCTTCGGAAAGTTGAGAAAGAGTAGATCGGGTAATCATAACACGAAACAAACGGGATTAGGCGATGAGCACACGGGAGAATTCCGGAATTATAATTTCGGAGATTCCCTGGATAAAATATCCATGACCGAGTCGCTTCGGAATGCACAGATCCAACATGGTGCCGATGATTTTCATATGACCGAAGATGACCTGGTTGTAGAAGAAACGCATCATAAAAGCCAGATGAGTACCGTACTTATGATAGATATAAGTCATAGTATGATCCTCTACGGCGAAGACCGTATCACTCCGGCGAAAAAAGTGGCTATGGCTCTTGCCGAATTGATCACCACACGATATCCTAAAGACACTTTAGACATTCTTGTCTTTGGGAATGATGCATGGCGAATTTCGATAGGTGATCTGCCTTACCTGCAGGTGGGGCCATATCATACAAATACAGTTGCCGGTCTTGAACTTGCAATGGATCTTTTGCGCCGCAAACGAAACACCAATAAACAGATCTTTATGATC
Organism: Salinimicrobium sp. TH3; assembly: GCF_026676115.1. Lineage (GTDB taxonomy): Bacteria > Bacteroidota > Bacteroidia > Flavobacteriales > Flavobacteriaceae > Salinimicrobium. The sequence continues at coordinate 129,008 of NZ_JAPONB010000009.1, forward strand.
ACCGATGGTAAACCCAGTTGCCTTAGGGAAAGAGACGGCAGTTATTACCAGAACAGCGTTGGGCTGGATCCTTATATCGTTGAAAAATGTTACAATGCTGCCAGCCAGGCCAGGAAACTACATATTCCTATAACTACCTTTATGATCGCACAGGATCCCTATCTGGAACGGTTTGTTCGGGAATTCACACAAGCGAATCAAGGAAAAGCATTCTTTACCGGGCTTAAAGGACTGGGCGAAATGATCTTTGAGGATTATGAAACAAACCGAAAGAAGAGGATCAAAGGATAAATACTGAACGCTCAAAAAAGCCATTTTAAATCAAAAATTTTGCAGAACATGGATATAAAGAAGCTCACCACATTTGGAGCACTGAAGGACTCCGGTTATCAAAGTAGAAGTATAAAAACAGAACTACGGCAAAACCTGCTGAACAAAATAAAAAAGAATGAACCCACTTTTGAAGGGATACACGGTTATGAAAACTCGGTCATACCTGAACTTGAACGGGCCATACTTTCAAAACACAATATTAATTTTCTAGGGTTAAGAGGACAGGCTAAAACCCGCCTTGCCAGAATGATGGTGGACCTTTTGGATGAGTGGATGCCCATAGTGGAAGGCTCGGAGATCAACGATGATCCCTTTAATCCAATCTCGCGGTATGCCAGGGAGCTGCTTAAAGAAAAAGGGGATAAGACCCCAGTCTCGTGGGTCCACAGGAATGATCGTTTCTATGAAAAACTTGCAACACCAGATGTGACTGTAGCCGATATTATTGGAGATGTAGATCCCATAAAAGCTGCTAACCTAAAGCTTAGTTATGCCGACGACCGGGTGATCCACTACGGAATGATCCCACGGGCCAACCGCAGTATTTTTGTGATCAACGAACTGCCTGATCTACAGGCGAGGATACAGGTTGCCCTTTTCAATATCCTGCAGGAGGGAGATATACAAATTCGCGGATTTAAATTGAGGTTACCACTGGATATGCAGTTTATATTCACTGCCAATCCCGAAGATTATACTAACCGTGGCAGCATTGTAACCCCTTTAAAAGACCGAATTGGATCACAGATCCTCACCCATTATCCCCTGGATGTCAAGACTGCGAAAAAGATCACCCAGCAGGAAGCGAAGCTTGAGCAGGGGCAGACAGATATGGTGCACGTGCCCGAACTTGCAAAAGATCTTTTGGAACAAATTAGTTTTGAAGCCCGGGATCATGAATACATTGATGCCCGCAGTGGAATAAGTGCCAGGCTGAGTATTACAGCTTATGAAAATCTTTTAAGTACCGCAGAAAGAAGAGCTGTGAAAAACGGAGAAGAAAAAACCCTGCTTAGATTTGGCGATTTTCTTGGGGTCATCCCTTCTATTACCGGGAAGATCGAGCTGGTTTATGAAGGAGAGCAGGAAGGAAGTGCGGTCGTTGCACTGGAACTCATTGGAGAAGCCGTAAAGACACTATTTCCAATGATGTTCCCAAAGATCGAAAAGCTACAAAAACCCGATGCCGAAGATCCCTATTCCGGAATTGTGGAATGGTTCTTTTCTGAAAGCGGATTTGAGCTGTTCGATGAAACGACAGATGAAGATTATAAGGAAGCTCTGGACTCCATCCCTGCACTGGAGAAGCTTATCAATAAATATCAGCCAAATATATCTGAAGAAGATAAATACTTTCTAAAGGAATTTGTTTTGTGGGGGCTGGTAGAATATAAAAAGCTCAATAAATTCAGGTTTGCTGAAGGTATGCAGTTTAAGGATATCTATGGAAGCTATATCGAGGGCTTAAGGAGTAATGAATAAGTAGTGTCTAGAGTCTAGAAACTAGAATCTAGACTTTTTAAAAGATCTCTTGAGGGAGCCTAAATAGAACCTAAATAAAAACCCTTCGAAAATTTTTTCGAAGGGTTTTTATTTAGTCTAGTATCTAGACTCTAGGTTCTAGTATCTAAAAAATCCTATAAATGAATCACTTCCCCGTAAGCATCGGCTACGGCTTCCATCACGGCTTCACTCATTGTTGGGTGAGGGTGGATGGCCTTTAATACCTCGTGTCCTGTGGTTTCAAGTTTACGTCCAAGAACAGCTTCGGCGATCATATCGGTAACGCCGGCACCAATCATGTGGCAGCCCAGCCATTCTCCGTATTTCGCATCAAAGATCACTTTTACGAATCCGTCAGGTGTACCGGCAGCTTTTGCTTTTCCGGAAGCTGAGAATGGGAATTTTCCAACTTTCAACTCGTATCCTGCTTCTTTGGCTTGCTTTTCTGTCATTCCAACAGAAGCTATTTCAGGCGTAGCGTAAGTACAACCGGGAATATTTCCGTAGTCAATTGGTTCAACGTGCATACCCTTAATCTTTTCTACGCAGGTAATCCCTTCCGCAGAAGCGACGTGGGCAAGAGCAGGCCCCGCGACTACATCTCCAATGGCATAAATTCCCTGCACGTTGGTCTGGTAGTACTCGTTTACTAAAATTTTATCCTTATCGGTCTTGATACCTAATTCCTCAAGGCCAATATTTTCAAGGTTCGATTTAATTCCAACGGCAGAAAGTACAACTTCGGCCTCTATAGTTTCTTCTCCTTTTTTGGTTTTAACTTTTGCCTTTACAAGATCTCCCGAAGTATCAACACTCTCTACAGAAGAGTTGGTCATCACCTTAATTCCGGCCTTTTTGAAGCTGCGCTCAAATTGTTTTGAGATCTCTTCATCTTCAAGCGGCACCAGGTTAGGAAGGAATTCCACGATGGTCACATCTGTACCCATTGTCTTGTAAAAGTGGGCGAATTCTACCCCAATCGCGCCAGAACCTACAACGATCATAGATTTTGGCTGCTTTTCAAGGCTCATCGCCTTGCGGTATCCAATCACTTTCTTTCCATCCTGCGGAAGGTTAGGAAGTTCTCTTGAACGTGCTCCTGTGGCAATGATAATATGATCTGCAGAATATTCTGTTTTCTTATCGTTCTTATCGGTTACCTCGATCTTTTTCCCCTGCTTCAGTTTTCCAAATCCGTCAATTACATCGATCTTGTTCTTCTTCATTAAGAATTGAACCCCCTTGCTCATGCCGTCGGCAACATTTCGGCTACGCTTTATAACTGCACCAAAATCTTTTTCAGCTTTTTCAACCTTAAGACCGTAATCCTGTGCATGGTTGAGGTATTCAAAAACCTGGGCACTCTTAAGAAGTGCTTTTGTAGGGATACATCCCCAGTTTAAACAAACTCCACCAAGATTTTCTTTTTCTATAACAGCGGTCTTAAAGCCTAACTGTGATGCGCGAATGGCAGTCACGTAACCTCCGGGGCCACTTCCTAAAACTATAACGTCGTATTTACTCATATTCGGAATTTTATATAACTGAATTAAAGACAGCGAATTTACGGAAATTAAGCTTAAACCAAAAGTATATAGGTTCGGGAAATGCGCTGTAAAATGTCATTTTTGACACCTTCCCTAAAAAAAATTCCTTTCTCCCGGAAGGAAAAAGGAATTAGTAGTAATAATGCTTATGGTCTATTTCAATGCCTGCATAACGGCATCATAGTCTGAAACGTCCACTCCTGTATCTATAGCAAAGTCTGAAGGAACCACGAAAAATCTAAAGAACTGGTTCTGTGAGTATACGCCATCCAGTGTAGAAAGATCGAAGTTCCCATCGATAAGTAACTCAATGTCTGAAGCGGTATGGTTAAAAACATATTGAATGATCCCTTCCTCAAGGAAGTAGTTTTGCGGGATCATACTCCAGGTCTCTGTACCATCAATAACTTCCCGTCGGTATACCAGAATAGCATCGGACTCCAGGACTTCAATTTCTGCCGGGATATCAATTACAGTGGCGTAGAAATTCCCATCTTCAAAATATTCAAAGTCTACATCTTCAAATTCAAATGTTTGTCCAACTATATTAACTCCCGGTTCTCCCGGAGGTCCTTGGGGTCCCGGCTCATCACTGGAGCAGGAGGTAAGACTAAAAGCAATAAAAGCGAATAAAAAGGATATCTTTTTCATATTATTTGGATTTAGGTTTAGATTCAAATTCTATACTTGCCGAATTTACGCAGTAGCGCTGGCCTGTTTCGGAGGGACCGTCATCAAAAACATGTCCCAAATGGCTGCCGCAATTGGAACAAAGGATCTCTGTGCGTATCATGCCATAACTTTTGTCCTGCACATATTCTACGGCACCTTCTATTGCATCATCAAAACTCGGCCAGCCGCAGTTGCTCTCAAACTTTTGATCGCTTTCAAAAAGTTTGGCGTTACAGGCTGCGCAACAATATGCTCCCTCCTGGAAATGCATGTTGTACTTGCCCGAATGTGGTGATTCTGTTCCCTTCTCCCGAAGGATACGGTATTGTTCTTCTGAAAGTTGCTTGCGCCATTCAGATTCTGAACGCTCTATTGGATATTTCTTGACCATTTAATAAGTGTTTATTTTAAATATAAAAAATAGGGAGTGTAGGTACTCTTAAACTATTGGTAAACTTTGTATGGTAAAAACTTTGCTTATTCACCTTTGGGAACAAAATTCATTGCCACCCCGTTGATACAATGTCGTTTTCCGGTAGTGTTCCTGGGGCCGTCATTAAAAACGTGACCTAAGTGCCCTCCACAATTTGCGCAGATAACTTCCAGTGCAGAGAACCCTCCGGTTCTGTCGGGTCGGTAGTCTACATTGGCTTCACTAATCGGGCGGTCAAAACTGGGCCAGCCGGTACCGCTGTCAAATTTATGTTTGGTTTCGTATAATTCATTACCGCAGGCAGCACAAACAAAGGTGCCGGGTTCTTCCACGTGGTTCAACTTGCTGGAAAAGGCGCGTTCGGTTCCTTTTTGACGCAGGACTTTAAATGCTGCAGGACTTAATTCGGCTTTCCACTCGGCTTCTGTTTTAGAAACGGGAAAGGTTTTTTGTTTTTTTGAATCCTGTGCAGAGCTGTTGCAGCTAAGCAGGAGAAAGGAAAAAACTATGATAAAAATGCTTTTCATGATTCTTTTTTACTGAAGAATCAAGAACTATACCGAAAGAAATTGAATGATTCTATTAATAACTTCGGTATTCCCTAATATTCGGCGGTGTCCCTGTCCCTGAGTAATAAGAATTTGGCTGTTTTCCAGTTTTTCATGGATCTCATAAGCCGAATTGATCCTTACATCAACATCATCCTCGTCGTGTACCACAAGGGTGGGGATTTTAACTCCTTCAGCAGAAACAGCACCCGAGAGGCTGTCCATGTCTACACCAAATTTGTTGTCAAAGTAGGATTTCATTTTTGCCGCCACTTTATCGTTCATTTTCATATTGCCGGCAAACTCTTTTGTGATGCGGGTAACACTGTTTGCGGTACCTATGATCACAAGTTTGTTTACACTCAGCCCATCAGAAATGGCTTTTAAAGAAGCCATACCACCAAGGGAATGTCCAATAATTGCTTCAAATGGCCCGTACCTCTTTTCCAACACTTCAATGGCTTCAATAAAATGCGGCATCATGCTCATTTTTCCTGGAGCTTTTCCATGTGCAGGGGCATCAAAACTTATGGTAGAGTAACCCGCTTTTAAAAGCTCTTCGGCCATGACAGCAAGTTGGGTTCCCCTGCCACTCCAGCCATGAGCCAGTAAGATCTTTTTTGGGGAATTACCGTAATGATATACTACAATTTCGCGTTGAAAGTGAGGGAGCGTCAATTTTTCCTGGAGGGCTTCCCTATCCATCTTTTGTTCCCGTTTAGGAAGCTTATACTTAAAAGGTGTAAGAAAAAGTTTTGCTGCAAACCTGCTGGCAAGGAATGGGGAAATTGTGGTTAGGATTTTTCCGACGGCTAAAATATACGAGGGCACCAGCAGCCTCTGTACCGGTGTTTTGTCTTTTTTCTGTTTTGTCATAAAAGGTGAAAGATCGCAAGATACAAATATGAAGCCTTACCGGGCAAGGCTTTTAAAAATTGGCAGGTATTTTGTTAAACCTAATTTAAAGCTTCCGGTGGAGCAGGAGCGATTTAGTAACTTTAACAAAAATCATTAATTATGAAACTTAGACAAATTACAATAATGGTTGGTTTAGTTCTGCTTATGGCAGGATGTAAAACGAACCCTTTCACCGGTGAAAGAAATCTCAACTTTGTTTCCAATTCCCAGATTTTTCCTGCTGCTTTTCAACAGTATGAAGAAGTCCTGAAACAAAATGAGGTGGTACGAAATACTTCAGAGGCAAATATGGTTAAGAATGTTGGACGTAAAGTAGCTGTTGCGGCCGAGAGATTTCTTGATGCCAATGGCTATCAGGGGTATCTTAATGATTACGAGTGGGAATTTAATCTTATTAAAGATGACGATCAAGTGAACGCATGGGCTATGCCTGGCGGTAAGATCGCTTTTTATACCGGGATCATGCCTATTGCCAAGAATGAAACAGGGGTTGCAGCCATTATGGCCCATGAGGTAGCTCACGCCGTGGCCAATCACGGGGCCCAGCGTATGAGTGCCGCCCAGCTACAACAGGTAGGTGGAGCAGTAGTTGGAGCCGCAGTGGGTGGACGAAGTGAAAGTACACAGCAAATTATTGCACAGGCTTACGGTTTGGGAACCAACCTGGGCGGAATGCTGCCGTTTAGCCGAAGCCATGAAAGTGAAGCCGACAGAATTGGATTGACATTAATGGCCATAGCTGGATATGACCCTGCAGAGGCTGCCGATCTATGGAGAAGGATGGAGCAGAACAGTGGAGGACAGGCACCGCCAGAGTTTCTAAGTACTCACCCCAATCCACAAACCAGGATCAAGAATATTGAAAAATGGGCTCCCCAGGCCAAAGCCGAGGCCCGTAAATATGGAGTGACTTCCTTTCAATAGAGGTATTAAAAAAACAGTATTTTAGGAGCTGCCAATTGTGGCAGCTCTTTTAATTTACTCCCATATGAATAAGCTCCCGAAAGGAAGTAAAAAATTAATCAATGCCTGGGCCTTTTATGACTGGGCAAATTCGGTTTATAGCCTTGTAATCGCTTCAACCATTTTCCCCATTTTTTATGCGGCTCTTACTATTGTGAAAAATGAGAAAGGGGAGGTGGTACATGATACCGTGCAGCTATTGGGATTCAACTTTAATAATGATTCTCTTATAAGTTATGTGACCGCCCTGGCATTTATGGTAGTGGCTTTGATAAGTCCATTTCTTTCGGGTATTGCCGATTATGTGGGGAACAAAAAGAATTTTTTAAAATTCTTTTGTTACCTGGGGGCTCTGTCCTGTATAAGTTTGTACTGGTTTAGCATCGAGAACTTATGGTTTGGTCTCACCAGTTATTTTCTGGCCCTTGTTGGATTTTGGGCAAGTCTGGTTTTCTACAACTCCTATCTTCCCGACATCGCTTTTCCTGAACAACAGGATAAAGCCAGTGCAAAAGGTTTTTCCCTTGGCTATATTGGCAGCGTAGTCCTGTTGATCATTTGTCTCATGATGGTGCTCAATTATGAATGGTTTGGTTTCGAAGATGAGGGCATGCCTACGCGTTTGTCTTTTGTTCTCACTGGGATATGGTGGATTGGATTCAGCCAGATCACCTACTATTACCTTCCGAAGGGAAACAAAAAGGAAAAGTTAACCAGGGACGTGCTTTTTAACGGGTTTAGAGAAATAAAAATGATTTGGAATTCTTTTGAAAGTAACCCGCAGTTAAAGAAATACCTAAGAGCCTTTTTTGTGTACAGCATGGCAGTACAAACCGTGATGTTGATCGCAACCTACTTTGGTATCGAGGAAGTGAACTGGACGGGCCAGGATGCGACAACAGGATTGATCTTAAGCATACTTCTAATTCAACTTGTAGCAGTGGCAGGAGCGACTATCACCTCCCGTCTCTCTTCAAAAATGGGAAATATCCAGACGCTTATCCTGGTGAACGTGATATGGATGGGAATATGTATTTATGCTTTTTTTGTGGAAACGCCAGTGCAGTTTTATATTGCTGCGGGACTTGTAGGGCTGGTAATGGGCGGGATCCAAACCCTCTCGCGCTCTACTTACTCAAAAATGCTTCCTGAAGGTACCTTAGACACCACAAGTTATTTCAGTTTTTATGATGTTTCAGAAAAAATAGGGATCGTAATAGGAATGTCACTCTATGGACTGGTCACCCAGGTTTTTGGCAGCATTAGATTTTCGGTTCTTTTTCTCACCGCCTTCTTTTTAATCGGAATTTTTTTATTGCTGATGGTTCCCAGAACCGGAAAACTGGCAAAAAAAGAAGCGGCTTAAAAACCCCTTTTTGACACCTGAGTGTAAGAGGTTTTAAGCCGCTCAAATTCTGCGGAAGTTTTTAGTTTTTACTAATTGAGCCGGAACCCATAGTCTTGAAATCTTCTTTTTTAGGATTTCCACGGTATTCGACATCGCCTGAACCCGGGGTGCTGGCCTTAAGAGATTCTGAAGCATAAACCTGTATATCTCCAGATCCTGTCACCGTTGCCTGCACATTCTCGCATTCGAAATCGAAAGCACTTATATCTCCAGATCCTGTTACCTTACAATCAAAATCAACCGAGCTTCCTTTAAGGTCTATATCCCCCGATCCTGTAATATTTGCTGAAGTGTTTTTCGCTTTAAGCGGAAGTTGCACATTTCCTGAACCGGTGATATCGATAGAGAAATTTTCGGCAGTCACCATATCTGATGATCTCATATCTCCCGATCCTGTTAAACTTAATCCTTCAATATCTGTAAAAGGAACGGTGATTACAATATCGTGATTTTGGGAGGGATCCAGAGTATAGCCTTTTTCAACCGAAATCTTTAATCTGCCTCCATTTACTTCAGTTAAAATATGTTGCTGCAGGTTTTCCTCGGCTTCAACTTTTATTGCTCCTTCCCGGCCTTTTACCAGGATCACATCCATGGAGCCGGTAAGGGAAACTTCGTCATAACTTGATACTGTTCTTGTCTTTGTAACCATATTCCCATTGCCTTCAATTTTTTTCGATCCCTGCCACCACTGGGCCTGGGTTGCTGTTATACAAAGAAGGGCAAGGAAAAGAGTGATAAATGGTTTTTTCATGATCATGTTTATTTTGATGATTGATATTGTTTTATAATTAGTCTGTAAAGGAAACGCTTCCAAAGCTGGAGTTCACATAGATCCTTCCACCGGTGTTTTCACTGAGGTAATAACCTTGGTAGTAATTATCGCTGCCGCTTTGATTGCGCTTATTTACAGTAAAGCTACTGTTATTAATTCCATTCACGCCTCCAAAAGAAGATTTCACTTCAAAACTAAAAGGGGCCTGGCGATCGTAACCAATTTTTATACCGGTATAATCACTGTTAATGTTCATGTCTTTAAAGCTGGGCATGATCTTTTGTACTACCAGAGAACCATAGTCCATACTTATATCCACACTTCCATACACAAGGCCCAACTTTATTCCCAGATAGTCACCCTGTCCTTTGATATTTTTTAGTCGTTCCACTTTTAAAGATCCATAGTCGTTGTTGAAGCTTAGGTTCTCTACTTTATGAATATTAGAATCTGTGTAATCTGCACTTAGGTCCAGTGTGCCTGCTTCGTCAATAGTGAACTCAGAATAATCTGCATTGATCTCTGCACGTTTTACATAACCAATACTGCTGTTTCGGGTATAGTCGAAATTAAGCTTGTTATTATTTCCGTGAAGTTCACCTATCATTATTTTTCCGTAGTCAGCCGAGATGTGCGCATCTCCCTCAAGCTTGTCAAGATTAATACTTCCATAGTCATTGGAAAGATCCACGCGGTTTGTTACCGGAGCTTTCACTCTGTAATTGATCTCCATATTGACATTGTTATTACTGCCGCCAAAGAGAATTCCCCAAAATGAATTATTATTATCTTTTTCAAACAGGGTCCTGGCAGTTACCTGTCCACTGGATTGGTTAAATGCAACATCTATCTCCTGCAGGCGCTTTTCTACCTTTTCTTCATCGTTGCCGTTTGTTTGCACAAGAACTTCGATCACTACCCGGTTCTGGTCCCAGGTTATTATGTCAATGTTTCCATAGCTGTTATTGATCTTGAGCATGTCATTAGGAGACACATTGAATTCTTTTTTTACACGCTTCTGTTTGGTGTACTTTCCATTGAAATCTCCTTCTGCACAGGCCACGGCTGGGATAAGAAAGAAGAGGATCAAAGCTTTATATAATATTGTTTTCATGATTGGTGGTTTTTAAGGTGTTTATGTCATTTACTTTTTCAAGAACCATTTTTAACAGGTCAATTCTTTTTTGAAAGTTGGTGATCATGGCGTAGATCACTCTTTGATCCTGGCCACTTTTTCCAAGATCTGTTTTTAAATTTTCATAATCTTTTTCAAGAATATCCATTTGAGCTAAAGCATCATTTATAACTGCTTCGGTCTCGGGAGTTTTTTGCTCCTTTAATGCTGCGAGCTCTGTTTTTATTACCGAAGAATAAAATTCCTGGGTTTGCTTCATCTCCGGCGAAACATTTGCCAATTCCTGTTCCTGTGAGAAGGGAGTTGTGAAGATGCCCTGGAAAATTAGTACAGCTACAAGAAAGCTTGCTGCTATTGCCATGACCGGGAGCCACATGGTAATTACTCCATTGTGCCGGGGTATTTTCTTTTGGGGCCGTTTTCTAAGTTTCTCCCGAAAACGGTCTTCGTGCTGCGATGCAGGCTCGGCGACATCGAAATCCAGCCCTTCGAAAAGATCTTTTAGGTCGTTGTTAGTTTTCATAGCTAAGTAATTTGGTGCGCAGGCTTTCTTTAGCCCGTGAAATTGTTGTTCTGCAGTTGGCGTAGGTAATATTGAGGATCTCACAGATCTCTTCATAATCATAACCTTCAATTAAATGAAGGGTAAGCGCCACCCGGTAATTTTCTTTTAATGATTCCATTGTCTTTAAGATCATTTTTACTTTAGGATTTTGCTCCTCCTCTTCCGAAGTTATTCCTTCACTTTCATCTGCAGTATGTTTGAACTGGTCATTGTATTGAACCTCTGTATAGCGGGTGTTTTTGTTATATACCCCAATACTGTGGTTCACCACGATCCTCTTAAGCCAGGCTCCAAATGTGGAGGTTCCTTCAAAAGTGTCCAGTTTGTCAAAGGCCTTTAAAAAGCACTCCTGCATGATGTCTTCGGCTTCGGCCGAATCTTTTACAATGCGCAGCGCCACGTTGAACATCGCTTTGCTGTACTTCTTGTAAATTTTCATCTGGGACCGCTCGTCTCCCCGACGGCATTTCTCCAAAAGCTCATCAATATGTGTGGTGGTTAGTGTCAAAATATTAATGCTTTATAATAAAGATAGGTTGCTTTTCCAATTGTTACAGTTTCCCTGAAATTTCTTTTAAAATTTATTCTTTTCGTGGCATAACAATTGAATTAATGCCCGTGAAATGTGCTTTAACTGCCTGTTTTACAATGAAAGTAAAGGTATTAAAGTAACTTGCAAATTAATGACATAATAACTGCAGTGACAGTTTGACTTAAAAACAGATATGGGCAGAACAAAATTTACAAATCTTGACAGTCTGTCATTACAGGGGATGGATGAAGATGCAGAGTTAATTCCCTTAATGACTCCTGAAGATGAAGAAGAAATAAATAAAGAAGACCTCCCGGAAGTACTACCAATTTTACCATTAAGAAATACAGTGCTTTTCCCAGGGGTGGTGATTCCTATTACGGCAGGTCGCGATGCTTCCATTAAATTGATCAATGAAGCTAATAACGACACCAAAGTTATTGGCGTAGTTTCTCAAAAGGATGAGAAGGTAGAAAATCCAACTGCAACCGATATTAATAAAATTGGAGTAGTTGCGAGAATTCTAAGGGTGCTTAAAATGCCCGATGGAAATACCACTGTGATCATCCAGGGTAAAAAACGCTTTGAAATAGAGGAGGTGATCGAGGATAAACCCTTTTTGAAGGCAAAGATCATTGAAGTTCCCGAGGCACGTCCTGCACAGGAAAATGAGGAATTTGGAGCTATAATTGATTCTATCAAGGATTTAGCCTTGCAAATCATTAAGAATAGTCCAAATATTCCTTCGGAAGCTTCTTTTGCGATTCAGAATATTGAGAGTCCGTCGTTCCTTATCAACTTCGTTTCTTCCAATATGAATCTTTCTGTGGAAGAAAAGCAGAAATTGCTTGAGACGAATGATCTTAAAGAACGTGCCCTTTCCACGCTTAAGTTCATGAACGTGGAGTACCATAAGCTGGAGCTTAGAAATGACATTCAGAGCAAGGTACAAAGTGATATGAGCCAGCAGCAGCGGGAGTATTTTCTTCACCAGCAAATGAAGACCATCCAGGAAGAGCTGGGCGGGGTCTCTCATGAAGGGGAAGTAGAGGAAATGCGGGCACGGGCAAAAAAGAAAAAATGGCCGGAAAATGTAAAAGAGCATTTTAATAAAGAATTGTCTAAAATGCAGCGGATGAATCCGCAGGTGGCAGAGTATTCAATTCAGCGAAACTATTTAGACCTGTTTCTTGATCTTCCCTGGAATGACTTCAGCAAAGATAAATTTGATCTTAAGCGGGCGCAGCGTATTCTTGATCGTGATCATTACGGTCTTGAGGATGTGAAGAAAAGGATCATTGAGTATCTCGCTGTTCTCAAAATAAGGAATGACATGAAATCTCCCATTCTCTGTCTTTACGGACCTCCGGGAGTTGGTAAGACCAGCCTTGGTCGTTCAATAGCCGAAGCCTTGGGAAGAGAATACGTGAGGATTTCACTAGGTGGTCTTCGTGATGAAGCTGAGATTAGAGGGCACAGAAAAACGTATATAGGTGCAATGCCGGGAAGGATCATCCAATCTCTCAAAAAGGCAGGTACAAGCAATCCTGTTTTTGTGCTGGATGAGATCGATAAACTTAGTATTGGCCATAGTGGAGATCCATCTTCGGCTTTACTGGAGGTGCTGGATCCAGAGCAAAACAGTGAATTCCATGACAACTTCCTGGAAATGCCTTTTGACCTGTCAAAAGTGATGTTTATTGCAACTGCCAATAACCTGAGCCCAATTCAGCCTGCCCTGCGTGACAGGATGGAGATCATCAATGTGACGGGTTATACCATTGAAGAGAAGGTAGAGATCGCAAGACAACATTTACTTCCAAAGCAATTAAAAGAACACGGTCTTACCAAGGAGAATCTAAAAATTGGTAAGAAACAGCTCGAGAAAATAGTGGAAGGTTATACCCGCGAATCTGGTGTGAGAAGTCTTGAAAAACAGATCGCAAAAATGGTACGACATGCAGCCAAAAATATTGCGATGGAAGAGGAGTACAATATAAAAGTTAAGGATTCAGATATTCTTGATGTGCTTGGAAGTCCAAAACTGGAGCGCGATAAATATGAAGACAATGAAACCGCGGGTGTTGTTACAGGACTGGCCTGGACCCAGGTTGGAGGGGATATCCTATTTATTGAATCTATTCTTTCAAAAGGAAAAGGATCTCTTAATATCACCGGTAACCTTGGGAAAGTGATGAAAGAATCGGCGACTATTGCCCTTGAATATATTAAAGGTAATGCCGAAGAACTGGGAATTGATCCCGAAGTAATGGAAAAATACAATGTACATATTCACGTGCCCGAGGGAGCTACCCCAAAGGACGGTCCAAGTGCCGGTATTACCATGTTGACCTCTCTTGTGTCTCTTTTCACGCAGCGAAAAGTGAAGAAAAATATCGCTATGACCGGGGAAATCACATTACGTGGTAAAGTGCTGCCGGTTGGTGGTATAAAGGAAAAGATCCTTGCTGCCAAAAGAGCTCATATCAAGGAGATCATACTTTGTGTAGAAAACCGAAGGGATATAGAGGATATTAAGGAGGAATACCTTAAGGGACTTACCTTCCATTATGTAAAGGAAATGTCTGAAGTTATAGATCTGGCTATTCTTGATGAAAAGGTTAAGAATCCAAAGAAGTTATAGAAAAAATAATGTTAGAAAAAGGCTCCGAAAATTACGGAGCCTTTTTTATTTAGCGAGGTTTTTCTTTATAACCTGCTATGAATGCTTATTTTTGCTGAGCTGCCAAAAATGGCATTTTTGAGACCTTTTTCTCAATTTTTTTTGCTGAAGAACCATATTTATGACAAAAAAGATCACCATTGCGATAGACGGATTTTCATCTACAGGTAAAAGTACTGTAGCCAAACAGCTTGCAAAAGAATTAGGCTATGTATATGTTGATACCGGGGCAATGTATCGCGCAGTCACGCTTTATGCGCTTCGGAAAAAATTCATTTCTCAAAAGGCTTTTGATTTCGCTGCTCTAATCTCCGATTTACAGTTAATAAACCTGAAGTTTATCTTCAATCCTGAAGTTGGTTATGGTGAAATGTATCTTAACGGTGAGAATGTAGAAAAAGAGATACGTCAAATGGAAGTTTCCCAATATGTAAGTAAAGTGGCTGCAGTGCCCGAAGTTCGGGAAATGCTGGTGGCTCAACAGCAGGAAATGGGAAGGGAAAAGGGAATTGTCATGGATGGCCGCGATATAGGTACGGTCGTTTTCCCCGATGCCGAGCTCAAGATCTTTATGACAGCCAGCGCCCGGGAGCGCGCCCAGAGAAGGTTCAAAGAGCTTTCTGAAAGAGGGGAGGAGGTGACATTTGAGGAAGTCCTTGAAAATGTCGAAGAAAGAGACCTTTTAGACACCACAAGAAAAGATTCCCCGCTCGTAAAAGCATTAGACGCTAAAGAAATTGACAATTCTCACCTTACCCTGGAAGGTCAGTTTGAGAAGATCCTCGAGTTGTACGATGAGGCAATTAGCAATTAGCAAATTCCAAATTACAAGCACCAAATTCCAATAGCTTAATTTGAAGATTTGAAAATGACCTCTCGACTCCGCTCGAGGTGACAATTGAAAAGGTGTTGATTCGGTTATGATCACTAATCAGAAAAATATCTGAGGGAATCCATATTCTTCGGGAAATCTTATTCACTGAAATTTTACTGTCCCGTAGGGACAGGATATTGGTAAAAAAAAAGATTTTGCCACAGTATTGTCCCGTAGGGACAAAATATCGGTAGAAAAAAGCCGCCCCACCAAAATGTCCCGTAGGGACAACATATCGGTATATAACAATGCCCACCCGCAAACAACACGTCCCGTAGGGAAGAAAGATTTCAGTAATGTTGTTTTAAAAAAGATTTTTCGTGATTCGTGTCAAAAGAAATCCGGTGTTGGAAAGGCCCCTGTCTACCAAATTTTATTGTCTCAAATCTCACGTCTAAAATCTCATATCTATTCATTGTTAATTGTAAAAAATAGTTGTATTTTTGCGCTCCTTTTAGCAATAGGTCGGAGGACTAAAAGGGTTGAAAATCAATATTATAAACACTTCTGTAGTTCTTTTATTGCAAACATCTTCCGGAAGAATACAGGATACAAATTAATTATCAGCAATGGCTGAAGAAAACAAAAATCAAGAAGTTCAGGGTTCTGAAAACGCTGAAATTCAACCCGTAGCAGGAATGGAGACTAAGTCTCAACCTGATGCAGAGGTGCAGCAACAAGATCCTGAGCAATTCTTAAAGGAATTCAACTGGCACAACTACGAAGAAGGAATTGATCCTATCGACGATCAAAAGCTGGAAGAATTTGAGAAGCTTGTAGCAGAAAATTTCGTTGACACTTTAAATGATGAAGTTGTTACCGGGACTGTGATCAACCTTACAGATCGTGACGCGATCATCGACATCAATGCAAAAAGTGAAGGTGTAATCTCTCTTAACGAGTTTCGTTACAACCCAGATCTTAAAGTTGGTGATGAAGTAGAAGTATTGATCGATGTTCGTGAAGATGCTACAGGACAGTTGATCCTTTCTCACCGTAAGGCTCGTGTTATCATGGCATGGGATCGTGTGAACAAAGCGCATGATGAAAGTCTTATCGTGAATGGATACGTGAAATGCCGTACTAAAGGTGGTATGATCGTAGATGTTTTTGGAATTGAAGCTTTCCTTCCTGGTTCACAAATTGATGTGAAGCCAATTAGGGATTACGATGCATATGTTGGGAAAACAATGGAATTCAAGGTGGTAAAGATTAACCACGAATTCAAGAACGTTGTTGTTTCTCACAAAGCACTTATCGAAGCAGATATCGAAGAGCAGAAAAAAGAAATTATTGGGCAGCTTGAAAAAGGTCAGGTACTTGAAGGTACTGTTAAGAACATCACTTCTTACGGTGTATTCGTTGACCTTGGAGGTGTTGATGGACTTGTTCACATTACCGATCTTAGCTGGTCTAGAATCAACCATCCAAATGAGATCGTTGAGCTTGATCAAAAACTGAATGTTGTTATCCTTGACTTTGATGAGGCTAAAACAAGAATTCAGCTTGGTCTTAAACAGCTTAGCAAACACCCATGGGAAGCTCTTGACGAGAACCTGAAAATTGGTGACAAAGTAAAAGGTAAAGTAGTTGTGATCGCAGATTACGGTGCGTTTATCGAAGTTGCCGAAGGTGTTGAAGGTCTTATCCACGTTTCTGAAATGTCATGGAGTACTCACCTGCGCTCGGCTCAGGACTTCGTGAACGTTGGAGATGAGGTTGAAGCACAGATCCTTACTTTAGATCGTGAAGACAGAAAAATGTCTCTTGGTATCAAGCAATTGACTCCAGACCCATGGACAGATATCACTTCTAAGTACCCTGTAGGTTCAAGACATACCGGTATCGTTCGTAACTTCACTAACTTCGGAGTATTCGTTGAATTAGAAGAAGGTATCGACGGACTTATCTATATCTCAGACCTTTCATGGACTAAGAAGATCAAGCATCCATCAGAATTTACAAACGTAGGTGATAAACTTGAGGTTGTAGTTCTTGAGCTTGATGTTGAAGGCCGTAAATTAAGCCTTGGACATAAGCAAACTGAGTCTAACCCTTGGGATAAATACGAAACTGAATTCGCTGTAGGTACTACGCACACAGCTGCAATTTCAGAGATCGTTGACAAAGGAGCTACAATTGACTTTAATGAAGATATCACTGCATTCGTTCCGCAACGTCACCTTGAAAAAGAAGACGGAAGCAAACTTAAGCAGGGAGAAACTGCAGAATTCCAAATCATTGAATTCAACAAAGAATTCAAGAGAGTGGTAGCATCTCACACTGCTATTCACAGGGAAGAAGAGCAACAAATTGTTAAGCAGGCTCAGAAGAAAGCTGCTGCGCAACAGTCTCAGGGGAACACCACTATGGGTGATGTGAACTCAGAACTTCAAGCGTTGAAAGATAAAATGGAAGGGAAGAAATAATTCTCTGAAGTTTTAAAATAATTAAAACCTCCTTAGGCAACTAAGGAGGTTTTTTGTTTTTACCGGTTTTAGTTTTCCTTTCTTCAGACTCATTTTGAATTAGCCGCACCCACTTGTAAAAATGCTGAATAAAGGCTATCTTCAATACAAACTAACCAATAATGAGCAAAACAATACTTTTTAAAAATCGCCCGGCTGGAAAACCTTCTACATCCGATTTTGAGTTGATCCAGGAGAAGGATCCGGTTCCCGGGGAAGGAGAAATCCTTCTTAAGGCGCATTATATTTCTGTAGATCCCTATCTCCGCGGAAGAATGCGAAATGAGGAATCATATATTCCACCTTTTAAGCTGAATGAACCTATGGAATCCATGGTTATTGCTGAAGTGGTAGAATCCAGGAATCAAAATTTCCAGATAGGGGAATTTGTTTCGGGTATGTTGAAGTGGCAGGAATTACAGTTATCTAAGGGTACAGGCTTGAACAGGGTGGACCGGGATATGGCACCTTTACCTGCATTTCTGGGAGTATTGGGGCTAACAGGTTTGACCGCCTTTCTCGCTTTGGATAAGATTGGAAACCTAAGACCGGGGGAAACACTTGTAGTATCGGGTGCTGCCGGGGCGGTAGGTAGTATAGCCGGTCAAATTGGTAAGATCTTTGGCTGTATGGTAGTAGGGATTGCCGGAAGCGATGAAAAGGTAAAACATATCGAGGAAAAATTCGGTTTTGATAAAGGCCTCAATTATAACAAAGAAGAAAACATGGCAGATGCCATTAGACGTATCTGTACCGATGGGGTAGATGTCTACTTCGACAATGTGGGAGGGGAGATCCTGGATGCTGTGTTGCAAACTATAAATAAAGACGCACGAATTATAAACTGCGGAGCCATTTCCCTTTATAACGAAACTGAGGTTCCTACCGGTCCAAGACCTGAAGGTATTCTTATCAAGAAAACAGCTTTAATGCAGGGATTCCTGGTTCGGGATCATGCCAAGGACTTCGGAAGAGCGCTGCGGCAATTAAGTACCTGGTTGAAGGAGGAAAGCCTGGAATATGATGAAACAGTGGTAGAGGGTTTTGAAAAGCTTCCTGAAGCTTTCATTGGTCTTTTTGAAGGAAAGAACGTGGGTAAGATGATAGTGAAGGTCTAGAAGGTTTCGGGTTCAAAGTTCAAGATTTTAAGATCAAAGGTCAAAGTCGAATGTTTAAGCTGAAAGGTTCCGAAGTCCACAAACTTGCAACCCGCAACCCGCAACTTTTTAACCAGGGTAATCCTTTCCCTGTAAAGTTTGTTCGAGTATTTTTTTGTGGGTTTCCAGATCCTGATTGCTGTAAAGCACAAAAATGATCCTTTTCACTTTCTTGAGATGGGATATTTTTTCTATGATGGTTGAAAAGGCCACTTTTGCCGCTTCTTCAACAGGATAGCCGAATATTCCTGTGGAAATTGCAGGAAAAGCAATAGAGTTCACCTCATTCTGTTCTGCAAGATCCAAAGCATTCCCGTAACATCTGGATAGTAATTCATCTTCAGGTGTATCTTTTCCATACACAGGTCCAAGGCAGTGAATAACATGTTTATTCGGTAGATCGTGTGCGCCAGTGATCACAGCTTGCCCCGGTTTTATAGGTCCCAATGGTCTTGCTTCTTTGGCAAGACCGGGGCCTGCAGCGCGATGTATGGCTCCGGCCACTCCGCCACCAGACTCTAGTTGGGCATTTGCCGCATTGACCACAGCATCACAATCTGCCTGTTTAGCTATATCCCCCTGTCGCAGCTCGATACTTACTCCTGAAATCATTTTTTTCATACCTCTCTAAAATAACAAATTTTTGTTGCCTTTCCTATGCCTTACTGACTTTGGTCATGCTTTCTTAATGCAACTTTATTTAATTTACACTATTTAAATTACATCTCTCATGAAAAATAAAGTAGCAATAATTACCGGGTCGGCGTCAGGAATTGGTGAAGCCACAGCGATACTCTTTGCCCGTGAAGGTGCACAGGTTGTAGTTTCAGACATTAATTCTGAAGCCGGGGAGGAAGTGGTGAAACGCATAGTCAAAGCAGGAGGAACAGCAAGCTTCTTTAAAGCTGATGTGGCCTCGGCAGCCGAAAATAAGGCGCTTGTTGATTTCGCTGTAAAAACCTACGGCAAACTGGATATCGCTGTAAATAATGCCGGAATTGGCGGGGAAGCGAATAAGATCGTTGACATGAGCCTGGAGGGGTGGCATAGGGTAATTGATATTAATCTTCATAGCATTTTTTATGGTATGAAATACCAAATAGAAGCTATGCTTAGGAATGGACAGGGCAGTATCGTCAACATTTCCTCTATTTTAGGAAGCGTTGGATTCGAAGGATCTGCGGGTTATGTGGCTGCAAAACATGCAGCTGTTGGTATGACCCGTAATGCAGCACTGGAGTATTCTTCCCAGAAGATTAGGATCAATGCAGTAGGACCGGCATTTATAGACACTCCATTGCTGGACCAGTTGGATGATGAAATCAAGAATCAACTTATTTCCCTGCACCCTATAGGTCGTTTGGGTCGCAGTGAAGAAGTAGCCGAATTGATCCTGTGGCTGGGAAGTGACAAATCCTCCTTTGCTACGGGAGCTTATTACCCAATTGACGGTGGTTATTTAGCGAGATAAATTGAAGTACGACAGAAGAAGTACGACTTTAGAAATACAAAGTTGGAGGTTGCCATTCCGACGAAGGAGGAATCTCTGGTGAATATTAATAAAAAAGAGCCTTTTCTGGAGGAAAAAGCTCTTTTTTATTCTAGGAGGGTAAATACCCCGAGGCTTGCCTCGTTAGTAAATGTTCTAAAGTATAGAAACGTGTTTCTTTAAATTTATAACTGCCCACTGACTTATCGTCTCCTTCTGTTTCTATTATTTTTGTTGCGGTTTTGGGTTGCCGGGGCAGGTTCTGCATTGAGGTCCATAGGGTAAGGATGTCCATCGATTACCGGGATCTTTATTGCAGCCAGTTTTTCAATATCCTTTAGCTCCTTGCGTTCTTCTGCTGCGCAAAAAGAGATGGCAATTCCTTCGTTTCCTGCACGACCGGTTCGGCCAATCCTGTGTACGTAAGTTTCAGGAACATTAGGTAGGTCAAAATTGAAAACATGTCCCAGCTCATCAATATCGATTCCGCGGGCGGCAATATCGGTGGCTACGAGCACACTCAGATTCCCGTTTTTAAAGTTCTTTAGTGCATTCTGCCTGGCATTCTGACTTTTATTTCCGTGGATAGCTGCCGAACTTATCTTTGCTTTATCAAGGAATCTCGCCACTTTATCGGCCCCGTGTTTGGTGCGGGTGAAAACAAGAGCATTTTCAATACCGTTGCTTTCTAAAAGGTGGAGCAGTAGCTTTCGTTTATCGGGTTTGTTCGTAAAATATACCCGTTGCTGGATCTTGTCTACCGTAGATGAAGGAGGAGTAACTTCCACTTTTACTGGATTTTTAAGCATCATCTTGGCAAGATTCTGAATTTCCTCGGGCATGGTAGCCGAAAAGAAAAGAGTCTGCCTTTTTTCAGGAAGGCTCTTAATAACCTTTTTTACATCATGTATAAAACCCATGTCCAGCATCCTGTCAGCTTCATCGAGTACAAAGAATTCAAGAGACTTCAGGTTTATAAAACCCTGGTTCATTAGGTCAAGTAAACGGCCCGGGGTGGCGACAAGAATATCAACACCACGTTTCAATTTCTGGACCTGCGTATGCTGGGAAACACCGCCGAAAATAACCGAATGGCTTAACCTGGTATGTTTTCCATAAGCTGCAAGGCTTTCATCTATTTGTATGGCCAGTTCCCTGGTAGGAGTAAGGATCAACGCCTTAATACCTTTGTTGGAAAACTTTTTCTCATTTAATAATTGCAGGATTGGCAGGCCAAATGCGGCTGTTTTTCCTGTTCCGGTTTGAGCTACTCCTAAAAGATCTTTACCTGAAAGTACTACAGGTATTGCTTGTTTTTGTATTGGGGTGGGAGATGAATATCCCTGGGTGTCGAGCGCCTTTAATAAGGCCTCATCCAATTCTAATTTTCTAAAAGACATGAAAGTGTATTATGTGAAATGCTGGAAAAGACGTTGCATTTTCTTGAAACAGCTGCTATTTTTAATTCTGAACCGGCTTACAACCTGCCGTGTATCTCGTAAAGAAGATGGCAAAGATAAGCTTTTTATCTGCCGGTATAACATTAGACAATAACCGCGCCGTAAATTGCCCGAATATGCCTATTGCTGTAATCCCCCAATCGGGTGAACTAGATTATTTTAATTTTATGCTTTTCCAGTAACCCCAGGATATTTTCTAAAGAGAACTTTGCTTCTTTTATATCATTAACTTCAGGATCAATGCTGAAGTTTTGTGAAGTGGTGAAATCGGCTTTTTGCAGCCTGGTATTGGAATAAAGGGCTCCACTAAGGTCGAAGTTGATAAATTCTGCTGAAGTAAGATCGGTTTCAGAAAAATCTGCCTCTATAAGCTTACAGTTTTTAAAGGAAGTATTTTTTATTTTTAATCTGGAAAAGGAAGAAAAGCTAAGGAGGCAACTTTCAAACGAAAATGACAATAAAAAAGGGTCGCAATCATTGAAATTGAGCCCCATTAATTTGCAGTCTTTGAAGCAGACATTTCTAAATGAGGTGTTTTTTATTTGGGAATTGCTTAAATCACATGCTTCAAAAACACATTCAGAAAATGTCATTTTTGAGAGGTTGCAACCGGAAAGATCAAGGGTTCTAAAATCGCAGTTTTCGTATTCCCCCTCTGGTAGTTGATTTCCAGACAAATCTTTTGCCGAAAAATCTTCGTCCCTAAAATAAGCTGTAGACATTATCTTTTAGCAGCCTTTACCCTTGCCGTCTTTGCAATTTTTAGATTCGGCTACTAGATATGCTATACTGCCACCAAGATCGATTTTAAGAGTAGTAGAACCAAGATCTGAAGCCAAGCGTTTTTTCCCGTTTAGCACCAGCTCGTTAAAGCCACTTATTGTAAAGGTTTTTGTATTCTTGTCATAAACGATTTTCTCTGCCTTTTCAATCTCTACTATAGAAGTAGTGAAATGAACATTTCCGGTAAGTTCCACAATTTGTTTGTCTTTGCGCAGCACACTTTGATCACCTGAGAAAGAGATACCTTTACTTTCAAAAGTAACAGGGGCCTCTTGTGCCATAACTCCCGTTCCTAAAACCATAAAGAAGAAAAGTACCAGAATTTTCATAATCACAATTTTTTGATGCTCACAAGGTATTAATATTTTGGTAATTATTATGGAAATTTTAAGGAATTTTTGAGGTATCTTCACTGCGTTCTTCTTAAAAATCAGGTACTAAAAATGTCATTTTTGGACCTTAAATAACTTCAGGTTATTTAGGAAAAGATTTAAAAATTAAGGAAATTTATGTAAGGTTTGGCTACCGGTTAACGCCCAATAATGAAAATAATTAGCATTTTTCGGAACAGTAACAAATACAGGCGAAAACCCATCCCCCATGAAACTTGGCAAAACATATCTGATAAAATTTCTTTTTGGAATTCTGTTTCTTTCCGGAGCAAGTTCTTGTGACCGATCTGAAGGGGCTTCACCAATTCAGGATAATTCCCATCAAGTAATCCATACAGATACATTAAGGCCGTCACCATCCCAGGAGGTCGTAGAGTTGCCGCTTTTTGTGACTTACCATATTGACAGTCTGGAGAATATAGCGCAAATCGACAGCTTCAAGACCAGGTTTTCTGAACTGCAACAGGAATTCATTCTCGGCATTAACCGAATTGATGCTTATCGTTTAAGAGCAGGAAACAAGCTGGTAATTCCCGACACTCTCACTAATAATTTTCTTGATTATTCCCCTTTTCCTCAAAATTTTGAAATGCTCGACTCTATTCCCAAAGCCGTACTTATTTCAAGAAGGATACAGGGGTTTGCGCTGTATGAGAACGGGAAGTTGCTAAAATGGGGGCCGGTGAGTTCGGGAAAGAAATCTACCCCCACTCCTGCAGGACTCTTTTATGGAAATTACAAAGCCCGCAGCAAAATAAGTACTGTAGATCAATCCTGGATTATGCCCTACTATTTCAATTTCATGAATTTTGAAGGGGTAGGAGTACACCAGTATACCATGCCGGGATTTCCTGCCAGTCACGCTTGTGTAAGGTTGCGTAAAGATGATGCGGTAACCATCTATAATTGGGCGAATCAATGGAAACTGGATGGAAAACGACAGGTGGTCACAAAGAATGGAACTCCATTCATGGTGTTTGGAGATTATGATTTTGATCGTTCTGCTCCCTGGCTGGAATTGGCAGAGGATCCTAATTCAAACTACCTTAATGCAGAAGAATTGAAAACCCTTCGCAGATATGTAACCGAATACCGGCGGGATAAAAGGAATTTTGATCTTCCCGAACTTCCTTCCGAAGAACTTGCGGCACCTCCCCCAAGTGGACTGGAAACTATTCAGTAAAAACAGAAAGGTTGCCGGAAACGAATTTCCGACAACCTGTTCCCTCAAACAATTATCTTACAAACTATATTTTGCCGTATAGGCTAAAATTGCCTTTTCCATGTCTTCTTTGTCTTCAATAAAGGGGATATGTCCGCCTTTATTCTCCCATAGTAACATATTCTCAAATTCCAGGTTCTCATGATGTTGTGGCCCCACCATAAAATCTGTCTTACCGTAGAAATAGAGTACAGGCATTTTCATTTTTGAAGTCATGGGTTTAAAATTCACCCAGTAGTCGGGATAATCCATGGCGTACCTGCCAAAGTCAAAATTGAAGTTTTCTATTTCAGCTGAAATTTTATCCAGCTCCGGAAAAGTTTTAGGATCTCTTGAGCCCATTTTCCAGAACTGGTCTTTTTCCCGTAATTTTCCGCCAAATTCATTCATTCTCTGAGGAATTGCCACTGTATCTCCCGTGCAGGTATAACTTTCTCCTACAAATTCAGCCGCCTTGGGTATCCAACTCTCACAGGCAGATTCTTGTAGATTGATGGTACAGTTTAACATGATCATTCCCTTATGGGCTTCAGGATACCTTTCTGCATAACCCATTTGTAAGATACCTCCAAAAGAATGGCCTAATGTCAACCAGCTGTCAAATCCCAGTGCTTCCCTTACCTCCTCAAAATCAAGCGTCATTCTCTCCATTGAGTAATTTTGATCGGCAGCACTTTGAGATCTGCCAACACCTCTCTGGTCGAGATAGATCATGGTGAAATTTTCTTCCATAAAATCTCCGGTCAACTTCTCAAACCAATAGCTTCCAGAACCCGGTCCGCCATGGAGGTACAGGAGTGGAGTCCCTTTACCTTCTACTTTTACATAAAGCTTTACCCCGTCTGAGGTGGTGATGATCTTTTCCCCCGCGAAAAGATTAAGAGAAAAAGTAAAAATTGCCAAAAAAATAAAAAGTCTTCTCATTTTGTTAATACTATTTTGGTTGAAAATCAGGACAGGTTCCGGTTTCTTCAAAACCTGTCCTTTTAAAAATGTTTCTTTTTCACTCCTTTTTTATACAGACTCCTAAGTTTAATTTTTGTTACAGCCGGAAGTACTACAAGTTGAAATATTTTTAAACTTTTCTTCTGGAGCTGCAGTTTTATTTATTTCTTCTGCTGTTTTTCCATCATTCCCGGTCCATTTTTCCATTAGTTGGGGAGCCGGTTTTGCATTTATTCCTTCTCCATAAACTGTAGCACTTCCATAGGTGAAAAATCCTTCCCAGTCTACTCCCTGGGGATCTGTGATCCAGCTTTTTTGGCTCTTGGAATAACAACAGGTACATTCTCCTTCTTCTCTAATAGTACCTTTTGCCTGTTGCATATTGGAGTAGATCTCTTTAAGCTCTTCTGCATTATCGGTTTGAAGGCCCAGATGTTCGATTCCTAATTCGGCGTGGCCGGTAGAGATGGCATAATTGATCCTTGGATCTTCCAGCATCCATTTGGCATAATCTGGCTTTATAACCGTGGGTAATGTGTTGAACAGAGCGTTGTAAAACCCAATGCTTTCATTTAGGTCCTTTACTCTTACATGTACGTGGAATGTTTTCATGGTTAAAATTTTTATGGTTTTACATTCCAGACGTAAGAAGTTTTAAAAAGACGCAGAATTTTTAAATTTATTTGAGATCTGCTGTAAAGGAGTGCAGGATTTTTTTATTGAAAAAGTGACCAGGCCGCCTGTAGCATCAGTTTCAAAATGGCAACAGGTTATAAATTCGGCTTTTAAAAGATTGCGTGCCCTTTGGATACGGGATTTGGTTGCGGTGAGGCTAAGGTTGAGTTTCGCTGCAATATCGGCTTGTTTCAAGCCCTCAAGATCTGCCATGCGAAGGGGTGTCGCATATTCTTCAGGAAGAAAATCCAGTAAAGGCTGGATATATTCAAGAGCTTCCTTAAAGGCGAGGTTTTCATCTTCTTCAATAAGTTCTACTTCTGGTTTTAGCCCGGCATTTTTTGATTCTCTTCGAAAATGATCGATCATGGTATTGTGAGCGATCTGGTAAAGCCAGCTCTTCACATTTTTTACACCCGATTTTGAAAGGCAAAATTTGTACACCTTAAGGAGCACTTCCTGGAGGATTTCATTGGAAAGATCTTCGTCCCTGACCCTCTTAATAATATAATTTTTAAGAGCTGTTTTATGTTCCAGCCAAAGCGCAGGAACATCACAATTTGTAATAGGTTCTTCTTTGTTATCCATTGATAATGGAATTGATCTTCTAAAAATAGGGATTAAAACGAGATCAATAGCAAAAAAAAGATCCCGCCGAAGAAAAAATTTCTTCAGGCGGGATCTCCAGTGTAGGGGGGATACTGTATAAATATTATACCAAAGATTCTGCCAATTGTAATTGAGGTCTTAAAATAACTTCAGCTTTTATAGAATTTGTAATAAGACAGGCTCTTTCGGCTTTGATCATTATTTTTTCAGCCTTCTCTTTATCCTCTTCATTGAAGATGGTAAGTACCGGTTCAAGAATGACCTGGGACATTACGAACTTTCCATCCTGCTTTGCCATTTTGCCTTTTGCAGGGCAGGTAAGACTCTTAAATTCGAGTTTTGAATTTTCAGCAATAGCCAAAAATGTCGTCATAAAGCAGCTGTTTACTGCTGCCGTATAAAGATGCTCCGGAGACCAGATGCCGGCCATTCCTTTCGGGAATTCGGGAGGGGTAGCTATTTCGATTTTCTCATTGAGCTCGGGCGAGGAAATTTCCCCTTTGCGGTCCGATTTCCAGCTAAGATCTACGGTATAGATATGTTCTTCCATGACTAAAGTTTATTGGTAAAGTTAAAATTGTTCAGTTTGAGATTTTCTGATCTTTTTCAGGTTCTACGGCACAATTTCCTCCTGCACAATTCCCTCCTGCACAACCAAAGCCGAAGACTCCCATAGCGGCGACGTAAACTCCTAAGCCAAGACCCCACCACTGTTCTGCACTGGCCGCCTGGAAAGTTACCAGTAGCCCAATGATCACATAGGCAGCACGTACCCAGGTCCAGTTTTTTAAAATCCTGTCTTTCATCCTATTTTATTCTGAAGGTTTCTCCAGCCGCCCCCGTTGTGGACTTCTGTATATCCTGCCATTTCTAGGGTAGTTTTAGCCGAAGCACTTCTCATGCCCGAGGCACAGCAAGTGATCACCGGTTTACTTTTATTTCCTACTTTTTTAAGATTTTGACCAAGGCTGTTTAAAGGAATATTCTTTGAACCTTTGATGTGTCCGCCGTTGTATTCTCCTTTGGTACGCACATCTACAATTACAGCTCCTTGTTGAAGTAGTTGGGCATAATCTGTCTTGGGACCCAGCCCAAAAATTCTTTTAAGTGTATCTATCATCTTAGGAAGCTTTAGCCTGTAAGTAATTTACTTGCAGCCATGAGCCTGCATTTGTACATTCAAATCCGGCCCTGGTTAAATACTGTTCAGCCTGTCCACTTCTCATTCCCGAGGCACAGCATAATATTAACGGGGCTTTCATAGATTTCAATTCCTCCATAGTATCGGGTAATTCGGTCAAAGGAATATTTATTGAACCGGCTACATGGCCACCATTAAATTCTCCCCTGGTTCTAACATCTATTATTGTCCCTTCGCCGGAACGAATTATCTTTTCAATTTCCATATTTATTTCGATTTTTATAACGGCACAAAAATAAGTTCGAATGTCCTCTGGCACAGTTACATTTGTTACATAAGGATGTGGTAAAAAAAATCCGGAATCTTGTAAAAGATTCCGGATCGTAAAATTCTTTTGCTCAACTTAATTTAGCTGCTCAATTACCTTTTTTAGCTTATCCCGTACCTGGGTAGCTACTCCTCCTAAAGTGTCATTTTCGACTGCCTGCATAGAGGCGACAGGATCCACAGCAGA
Source organism: Salinimicrobium sp. TH3 (assembly GCF_026676115.1). Taxonomy (GTDB): domain Bacteria; phylum Bacteroidota; class Bacteroidia; order Flavobacteriales; family Flavobacteriaceae; genus Salinimicrobium. The sequence continues at coordinate 156,752 of NZ_JAPONB010000009.1, forward strand.
AACTTCTACCTTCCCGTCTTCTGTTTCCTGCACGATTACATTACAGGGTAACATGGTTCCAATCTTACTTTCGGCAGAAATAGCCTGGTGAGCCATTTGGGGGTTACAGGCCCCAAGGATTCGGTATTTTCTGAAGTCAACATCCAGCTTCTTTTTAAAGGTCTCCTTTACATCAATTTCAGTAAGGATCCCAAAGCCTTCTTTCTTAAGTTCTTCTGTTACTTTTTGAATGGCCTTATCAAAATCGTCCTTTAAGGTAGTGGTGAAATAGTAATTCATTATCGTGGTTTTTAAGTCTAATTATTAAGATACTACAAAAATCCGATTTTCGAAAGAACTATGCAGTGACTCTTGTTAAAGACATAAAAAAAGAAAAACCTAAAGGGTAGGATTGTAGGGGGAATCCAGACCCAAAAGGTTTTCACTGCAAATATACCGCAGGTTTATCTATCGAATATTTATAATCAATAGATTTTTCTTATTTAACAAGTAAGAGAATTCGCGGTTAAATGGATGTATCTCTGCCTAAAGGTTCAGGAATGCCCTTTTTGGCACTCTTTGGTTTTTCCGGGATTAGAGACAAGGCGCGTTCTGCTATTGCAGTAATGGAAAGACTTGGATTTACTCCGGGGTTGGCTGAGATCATAGCCCCGTCAATTACAAACATATTGTCATAACCAAAGACTTCATTTTTGGAATTGATCACACCCTCTCCAGCATCTTTACCCATTACCGCACCTCCCAAAATATGAGCGGTCGTAGGGATGCCTGCGAGACTTTCCAGCACGAAGGAGGTAGCTTTGCCGTTGACGACTTTGCTGTACCTCTTGGTTAGCTCTTTTGACGCTGGAATATCTGATGTTGGTTTTGTCCCCGAACTAATGCCGGTAGACATTGATCCTAAAAAGTTCCTTTTTAGCCTTATGGTGCTGTCCACACTTTGCATAAAAAGTAAAACCGCAGTGCTTTTTGACCAGCCATTAATAAAGTAGGTTTTAAACCAGGAAACCGGAGAACGTAAAAGCTGACCAATAACATTAAATACGCGTTGGGGTGGGGTATTTCCCTGGGCCATGGGCAGGTGTAGTAACTTCCAAAAGCCTGATCCCCGGGAATACCGTACCACCTCAAGATGGCTGTTATCATCGGTGTGCAGCAGGCTTCCAATGGCAACCCCTTTTGAAAAGTCACTTTCTTTGTTGGCTGTTGAAACGCTGATGAGGGTTTCATTATTGGTGCGTATATCATCTCCCACCTTGTCTGATAACTTCGGAAGACTTTTCTGTTTCAGTTTTAGAAGAAGCTTCACGGTGCCTAAAACCCCTCCTGAAAAGATCACTCCTTTGCTACTTAATTTGCGGGTTTTTCTGAAGAAGGAGGTACTGGATCTTAGTGTTACTTCATAAGCTTCCGAAGCCAGGGTTTTTACGTCTGTGACTTCATTTTCTGCCAGGATCTCTGCGCCCAGTCTTTGAGCCAGCCACAGGTAATTTTTATCCAGCGTATTCTTAGCATTGTGCCTACATCCGGTCATACAGCCGCCACAGAAGTTACAGCCTGTACGATTTGGACCCTTGCCTTCAAAATATGGGTCTTTGACTGTTTCTCCTTCCTTTCCGAAGTAAACTGCCACGTGTGGGTGCTCAAAATGTGCTTTTCGCCCCATGTCTTCAGCCATTTTTTCCAGGGCTTTATCGGCATCAAAAAGCTGCGGATTGGGTACTGCTCCCAACATTTTGAGAGCTTTTTCATAGTGAGGTTTAAGTTCCTCTTCCCAGTTCTCCAACTGCCCCCAGGAACCGGAGGTGTAAAATGCCTTTTTTGGCACCGGTAAAGTGTTCGCATAGACCAGAGAACCACCACCCACTCCCGTTCCCGATATTACCGCCACATGTCGAAAGATGCTAAGCTTCATGATCCCAAAGAAACTTAGCGCGGGCATCCAGAGCCATTTCTTGAGGTTCCAGTTGGTCTTTGGGAAATCCTCTGCTTTAAACCATTTTCCTTTTTCAACCACCAGCACCTTATATCCTTTTTCGGAAAGCCGCAATGCGCTTACCGAGCCACCAAAGCCGCTGCCAATAATAATATAATCGTAGTCGAATTCCATTGAAGGTTTTTTAAGGTGCTTCAAAATAGTAAATTCTTAAATAATTATTTTAACAGGAGTTGAAACAGGCTTTTTTTACCAGGATAGATCCAGTTCGTCCTAAAGATTCACAAAAATATCATGGAGCCAGGGACGCGACAAAGTCAGACGTTTCCAACCGATTTTCTACTTTAAAGGACTATCCGCTTTCGCAAAGTTTTAATGTATATTTATGGGATGCAGCATCCCAACGAAAAAATTATTCTGGAATTCTTCCAGGCTTTCCAAAAAGGAAACGCAAAAGCTATGAACGCCTGTTACCATAAAAACGTTGTCTTTTATGATCCTGTTTTTGGGCATATAAAGGGCGATAGAGTTAGAGCTATGTGGTATATGCTTTTGGAAAAAAGCGGAGGGGAGCTGAACATAAGCTTCAGTGAAATACAGGCCAATGATTATAACGGGAGCGCCAGGTGGACTGCCAGCTATTATTATGGTCCTTCCAGACGCCGGGTTGTCAATGAGGTGGTGGGTACTTTTTACATTCAGAATGGAAAGATCCTGCAGCATACAAATCATTTTGATCTGTGGAACTGGTCCCGCCAGGCTCTGGGCTTCAAAGGTTTTTTGATGGGATGGACTAAATCGATGAAACTTGAGATCCAGCAGGAATCAAGTAAAATGCTCTCCCGCTATATTCATAAAATGCGCTCTTTGGAAGAGGACGATATTTGATCATTTTCTTTTCTATTTTGTTCTGAAAAATAATAAGAGTCCTGCAATTGGTCCGGGTGCAAGGAAGAGGTAGAGGTAAGCCGGGTGGATTTCGGAAGCCAAAGAATTGAGTAATTGTATACTGAGAATCGTAATAGCAAAACCAATGCTATTGACAATCGTTAGTGCAGTGCCACGGGCCTCTTCGGGTGCATTTTTTGCAACGAGCGTAGAGAAGAGTGGAGAATCGGCTACTACTGCAAAGCCCCAGAAAATAAGGAAAATGAGCAGGATTTCTACTGAAGCCTGTAAGATGAAAAGTGGAGAAAGCAGGCAACAAAGGCCGGAGAGAAAGAGTGCAGTTGCTGCAGTTCTTTTGCTGCCAAATCTTCTGGAGATATAGCCTCCTGCTGCGCATGAAATTCCGCCGCATCCAATAATTATAAAAGACATTAGAGAGATGTTCATGGACAGGTGCGGATGCCTCTGCTCATACATTGCGAGAATAATAGGGACAAAAGCCCAAAATGCATACAGCTCCCACATATGTCCAAAGTAACCAAAAGCTGCAGCTCTAAAATCTTTCAGCTTAAATACAGAAATAAAGGCTGAAAAGTTCCTAATCAACATGGGCCGGCGGTAAGGACCATCGGGCACCAGTAGTAAAATAATAGTTCCGCCAACAGCAGCCAGCGCAGAGGTAATATATAGCACCAGCTTCCATGGCAAGGTCTCATTTCCGGTCAAAGCTTTTAGCAAATGTGGAAATGCCGTGCCAACTACAAGCGCTCCCACCAGGAAACCTAGTGCGGTACCCAGGCCATTTTTATAATAATCTGATGCGATCTTCATCCCCACGGGATAGATCCCCGCCAGGGAAAATCCTGTGAGGAACCTAAGTGCCAGCAGACCTCCGGCACTGTTATTTTCCCAAAGCATCCCCAAATTAAATAAAGCGCCAAAAATGGCAGAATAGAAGAAAACTTTTGACGGAGAAAACCTGTCTGCAATGCTTAAAAAGGCAAAAATTAAAGTTCCTGCAATAAATCCCAATTGAACTGCAGAAGTAAGATGTGCCAGCGCCGAAAGATCAAGATCGAACGTTCGTCGCAGATCATCCATAACTCCATTGCCTGCAAACCAGAGGGAGGTGCAGCAAAACTGGGCAAATACAATTAAAGATAAGACCCGGCGGGAATTATACATCTAACTTTGTTTCTGCTGCTAAGAAACAAAATTAGCCGGTAAGGACTAAACCAGAGCTTTCCTGATCTTATGATTTATCTTTTGAACCGGACTTTTCTTTTTCTCCCTGGTATCTATTCCAAAGAATTCATTTACCGGGCATACTCTGGTGATGGCACTTTCGGCTAATAAAGTTCCTGTCACAATAGATGCTATTCCCCCAAGCCTGTTTTGATATTTTCTAAGAACAAAGTAGCCTAGCACCATAAGGCCAGGGCCTACAATACTTCGAATCAATTGATCTTCTTTACCTACGTTCTCTTTCATGATTTTTTTATTTTAAAGTTCCCTTTAAGATACTACAAACCCCCGGGATATCCAACAATTGACGTGGATAATTCCATCCAGAACGGGTGGAAAAGATAAAATCAAAAATCACCCATTTCTGCCAGGCTGGTAACTTTGTTTTCCTGAAGATCTTCTGTAAGATTCATCACCTTCCCAAATCTCTGTGAAGCAGTAATAAAGGTGATAAATGTAATAAGTTCGGCAATTTCAGTCTCCGTAAACTGCTCTTTTAAAAAACCAAAATGAGCTTCCTGAATTGAGGAGTGATCCACAGCAAATAATTCAGCAAAGGCCGTAGCGGTTTGGATTTTTTGATCCTTTACATCAAAATCGGGTTTGCCGCCTTTTACCATGCAATATTCACAGCGATTCCCAAATGCGAGGGTACGGCGTACTTGTTCCATTAGGTTGGCATCAAGGGAGGTGTGATTGAAAAGGGCCAGTTCCAGTTCATTCCATTTTTCAAGTACAGATGGATTATGACCTATTAATTTTTCAAAGGGGGTGTTACCGGTTTTCGAAAGTTCTATTCTGGTGCTCATAAGGATAATAATTGCTGCTATTATTGATGCAACAAAAATAATAAAACGGAAGATCCAAATTTTTTATTTTTTGTGACTCCATCTGAAAATTATAAGTAGTCACAGCCTGAAATAGATAAGATTCCTATCATGCACCTTTAAATATTAAAAAGACAGACAACAACACGAATGGTCAGTATAAAATTCCTGCCAGTGGATTGTATCAAAAGAAAAAGGTTTGCAAAAGGATGGACCAGCACTTCCTTTTGCAAACCTTATTGATTATTTTGATTTTCGCTCAAGAATATTTCAGGAGATAAATCAAGTGACAAGGTTATTTCCCGGCCTTACAATTCCTCATCTTTAAGATATTTGTTTAGGAACTGGAGGATTTGTTTATAGCCTTTGATCTCATTTTCTTTTTTAATGAAACCATGTCCTTCATCTTCAAAAATGACATATTCAACAGGTACATTATTTTTCTTTAACTGCTCCACAATTTCATCTGACTCCACCTGAAGTACGCGAGGATCATTGGCACCTTGCAGCACCATCACCGGATTTTTCACCTGATCTGCATGAAAAAGCGGTGACTTATTATAAAGTGCAATGGAGTCTTTTGTAGTTGGATCTCCCATTTCTTCATATAAAGCATTTTTAAAAGACTCCCAGTAAGGGGGAATAGACTTCAAAGTACGCAACCAGTTGGTCACTCCAAAAAGATTGACCCCTACATCAAATTCTTCAGGAGTAAAGGTCATGGCAGCCATAGTCATGTAGCCCCCGTAACTGCCGCCAATGATGCCAATATTATCATCATCAATATACTCCTGTGACTGGAGCCAGTTCTTTCCTGCAATGACATCTTTTAAGTCTTCTTCTCCATGCTTCTTGTCATCCATTTTAAAAAATGTTTTACCATAGCCGCTGCTCCCCCGGTTATTTACTGCCAGGACGGCATAGCCATGATTTACCAGATACTGTATCAAAGCAAAATAACCCGTTCTTGATTGTCCTCCCGGGCCACCATGGACCCAGACCAGGGCAGGAACTTTGTTTTCTTCGGAAGCCTGGTGTGGCTTATAAAAAATTGCCGGAATTTCAACGCCGTCAAATGAATTGTAGCGAACAACTTCTGCGGAAACAAGATCTTCGGGATCTATTTCAGGATTTAAAGTATTTGTAAGTTTTTTGATCTCATTGTTTCGGAAGTCATAGACATAGAGGTTGCTCGGTGCTTTGGAAGTTGCAGCTGTTAGGCGCATCAGGTTTTCACTTTCTGAAATTGCTACAGCACTAATATTGGCTCCCGGTAACTCCGGCAGGTCTAACATTTCCCCGGTGATATTATTCCGGATAATTAATTTATTGGTGCCGTCCTCATTAATGGCAATTACCCTATACTTGTCATTTTCACTTAAATAACTGTACATCACATCCCAGTCAGCTTCATATACAGGACTTCTTTCCCCCGTGGCGGTATCAAATTCCATCAAATATTTGAATTCCTTATCATCATCTGTAATGTAGTAGAATTTATCATCCTTCTTGCTGAAGCCGGAGGCGGAATAAGTTCCTTTCTCCTTAGAGATTTCAGTCATTTTATCCTGCGAACGATCATAAAGAAAAAGTTTGTTCTCACTGGTGGTTATTGGCTGTGAAAGCGCAATAAGATTTTCATCATGAGACATTCCCGCTATTTGCAAACCTTTGTCATTCTGGTAAAGCATTTGTGGTTCCCATTGCCCAACCTGCATCTTGTAAAGATCAAAGAATTTAGGGTCCCGTTTATTAGATAAGTAATAAAGGAAATCCTTGTCTTCACTCCAGCCGGCAAATTGTGCTTTCTCATTTTCCCCTGGTGTTAGATCTTTGGTCGTTCCATCATCTAAAAGCAGGTAGATATGATCGATCTCATTTCCTCCTTTATCGGCAGAATAAAGTATATCTCCTGTTCCCGGAACATAATCAATGGCAAAGAAAGAGTCATCTTTAGAGTTTGTGATCTGGTTTTTGGATCCATCACTTATATTGATCTCATATACGTTAAAGATGCCCGATTCATCACTGCTCATTAAGAGACGTTTTTCATCTTCAGAAAATTCTCCGCCTCCAATACGGGTATTTTCATAAAATTGCTCAATAGTGTATTCTTCGACAGAAGTTGTATCCTTTTGGCTCCAGACTGGAAAGGACATTAGTAATAATAGAAAAACAGAATTTTTCATTTTGATCTATTTTTTAAGTTTAGAAAATTAGAATGTGGGGGGAGAATGACTCTAAAATTAAATATAGAGAAACAAATTCACATTTTTGACAAATTTTATGTAGTGAAGAGCTGTTAACTTTTATTTAATCCACTACGGGTTTTAAAAGGTTCCCGGCCATACCATCAAAGACAAAAAAGTGAAACGGTAGTACCGAGTACCAGTACAATCGCCCAGCAAGACCTTCGGGGCGAAAAGTGGCAGTTTGCTGAAGAAAATTTTCCCCTTTTCTCTCTATGATCCTGAATTCCAGCCAGGCTTCCCCGGGTAATTTCATTTCGGCGTATAGGAGTAAGCGACGGTTCTTTTTATCGGCAGCCAAAACTCTCCAGAAGTCGAGAGTGTCCCCGGTATTGATTTCATGTGGATGCGTGCGTCCCCGCCGCAGTCCCACACCGCCAACCATCTTATCCAAAAAACCTCTCATCTTCCAGAGCCGGTTGCCATAGTACCAGCCGCGTTTCCCACCAATTGACCAGATGTTTTGCAGCACTATCTCGGGGTCACCTACAATTTTTTTCTCCCTGCGGTCAATAAGACAACCATCTGTTGGCACATTTATATGTTCAAGAAGGGAGTTATCTGCATAACTGGAAGCCAGGGAATCTTTCCAGCTGGAGATCACGCTGTTTTGTTCTATTTTTTGAAAGGCAAGCCGCACTGCTTCTTTATAGGAAATAGGCTCTATGCCCAGCATTTTTTCCAGTTCATTATCCTTAGCAATAACTTCTACTTTCATACTATCGACAAGGTTTACTGCCAGTTTATACGAAGTTGAGGTAACAAAATACAACCAGTAGGAAGAGAGCCTTGGAGTCATGACAGGCACAGTGAAAATATACCTTTTAAACCCGCGAACTTCGGCAAATTGCATAAGCATCTCTTTATAGGAGAGCACATCGGGACCTCCAATGTCAAAAGACCTGTTGAAGGTTTCCTTCTTAAGAAGAACTCCCGAGAGACATTCCAGGACATTCCTTATAGCGATAGGCTGACTTTTAGTATTCAGCCATTTGGGCGCGATCATAACAGGTAATTTCTCCACCAGGTCGCGAATGATCTCAAAAGAAGCACTTCCGGAACCCACGATGATTCCGGCTTTTATAGCAGTTAAAGGAACTTTGCTTTGGTTCAGGATATCTTCTACATTCTTTCGGGAGGAAAGGTGTTTAGAAAGCTTTTCTTCATTGGTGATCCCGGTAAGGTAAATGATCTGTTTGACAGAAGTTGACTCTACCAGTTTGAGGAAATTTTTTGCTGAAGCTTCTTCCATCTCAGCAAAATCGCCACTTCCCGAACTCATGGAATGTATAAGGTAATATGCAGCGTCAATATCCTTTACAGCATTTGAAGAGGGCAATTCTTTAAGAAAGTCTACCTCCAGCAGGGAGATCTTTGAGTTTGAATAAATACCCTCGGTGGGAAAGCGTTTTTTGTCACGAACACAGCAAACCACTTCATGCCCTTTCTCAATTAAGATAGGGAGCAAACGTTTTCCAATATATCCTGTAGCACCAGTGAGGAGTATTTTCATAGCTTAAGCTTAGGTTTGCTGGAAGATATGAAAAGATAGTCAAAGTTAAGCTTTCATACCTGCCACTTAAGCTGATAACTGAATAGATAAGTTCTACTATTTAGTAACCTGAAAAACCTCCCAATAGTTTTCCTTATCTCAATTTCACATTGACATGGAAAAATTCTTAAAGCCCTACAAGGTATTTTATTTTTTCTGGTCTTTTTCATCTAGAATAAGAAGGTCGGCCGATGCCCGGTTTAATGCAATTGGGATATTGTTGATAACGGCTGTCCTAATTAAGGTTTGAATGTCGTGCTCATGCCCGTGCGGAGTTTCGGCATCAATAAAGAAGATGATCATTTGTACTTCTCCCTGAAGGATCTTTGCAGCCAGTAAAATATCCCCGCCACTGGGACCATGGCCAAAACCTTTTACTTCAATATCAAGCATATCACTTAGAAGCTTGGAAGTATTGGTAGTGCCAATGAGATTATATTTTAACAGGGCGTCACGATGAACCTTTGCCCAGTTAAGTAAATCTGTTTTACGGCTGTTGTGTGCTATTAGTGCAATGGTATTCATTTTTTCAATTTTATTTTTGATCAATAAAAAATTCAATGGTGTAATGGGCGTATTCCGGTTGAGTTATTCCCCGGGAATAAATTAAATTTTGCGGCTGATTGTATTTTTGAAGGTAAGCCAGGTTAATTTTCTCCTGAGTTGGGTCGTTAGCTGGCAATTTTTTTCCTTTTACGTTCAAAATGGTTTCGCCATATTTGATCTGGCCTACCCCCGAATTAACAATATCTGTAAACCAGCTTTTTTTACTCTTGTTCCAGCTTCTGGAAAAATACCTGTCGCCAACCTGTACCATCCAGATGTTGAGAAACGTCTCTCTTTCTCTTCCTCCTTTGATTCCTACAAGGGTATTGGTCCTCAGATAATTTTGAAAATCTTTAGAAAACTCAGGCTGATCTGTCATTTATAGTGGTTAATTAGTTAGTAAAATTAAATAATAAAGCTAAAGCAAGACTAAAAGACTCCAGGAAATATTTTTCAAAGAACAGAAATAATACGGTCTAATCTTTTGACATAGATTTAAGATTGGAATTAGTATTTTAGGGCATGATTGAATTTTTTCCCATAGAAGCTAACAGCCCCGGAATTCTGCTGATCTATGCTGCAATTTTCTTTTTTGCTATCCTTTTCAGGTATTTTGTCGCGGCAGGTATTTTCTATTATTACTACTATGTAAAGAACTTTAGTAAGTATGATAAGAGGCGACTCAGCAAAAGACTGGCAAACAAAAAGCAGTTCAAAAATGAGATTTTGTGGAGTATAAAATCATCGGCAATTTTTGCACTCGTCGGTGCTGCAACCTATTGGTTATGGCTGGAAGGACATACTGCCGTATACCTGGAGCCGGCTCTTTTTGGATATTGGTACCTGCCGGTAAGTCTCCTGGTAGTTTCCCTCATTCATGAAACTTATTATTATTGGGTACATCGCTGGATGCATCATCCTAAAGTTTTTAGAGTAGTGCATAAGGTGCATCATGACAGCCGGATCCCCACCCCATGGACGGCTTTCTCATTCCACCCCTGGGAAAGTTTCATAGAAGCACTGGTATTGCCCCTAATCCTGATATTTTTACCGGTTAATGTATATGTGCTGGGATTTTACCTGCTTGTAATGACCATTAGTAGTGTTGTAAATCATCTTGACATAGAAATCTATCCGCTCTGGTTCCAAAAAAGCAAATTTGGTAAACTTTTTATTGGTGCCACGCATCACCATCATCACCATACCGAATTCATGACCAATTACGGTCTGTATTTCACATTCTGGGATAAATTAATGGCTACAGAAAGCAAGAAAATGCAGGATTAGCGGTCTTGCTAAATTCTTATAAAAATCTTTTTCTCTGAAAATAATCCCTTTTTTAGAAGTTGGGAAAATTGACGTTTTGAAGGGCTAATGAGATAGTAATCCAGTTTCCCATCCTTAAAGACCTTTTGGACTTCCATATTTCCCTTGAAATTATCAATTAATTTTTGCTCATCCTCCTCCATGTCTGAATAGTAAACTGTAATTCGATCCTTTGAGATTTTAAAGGGAAAAACCCACCATTGAGTGTCGTCCTGTAAACTCAGGACGTACCAGTCATCCATTTTTTTCAAAACAGCACCTGGAGGGGTCAGATCACCCGATATGCTGACAATATCGCCATCGGCAAAAACAAAAGAAGTTCTGTCGATTACAAGGGTATCTTCCTGATTTAAAAAGCGTCCAATAATTTTCTCCGGAAATTCCTGAATAGGGGGTGTGTCTTCGGGTTGAGCATTGGTAAAAGAGATACTGCTGCAGGATTGCAATGCGAAAATCAGGACCAATATTATTGCAAAATTCCTCATTCTCATTAAAGATAATTAACAAGGGAGGCTACAGCTTCTTGCCTTTTAAATTTACGATAATTTGAGGTAATTATTCAGTGCAATGGAAACATTTTCGAAGGTGATCTGGCAGGTCCAAATCTTCACTTCCTTTCAAGGGTTCTTTGGGATATTCCATTTTTTCTATTGCCTCTCTAAACTCCAGGGCGTACTCCTGCAGCTTATCTCTTCGATGCTCAAGTTTTGTGGCTATTTCATTGCCATTGAGCTGGACAAGACTTTCCGGCCATTCCTGCAGAGCCTTTTCAATTCGTGCATTTGTTAATTCCTGTTGTAGAACTTTTGCTTCCTCAATGAAAATCTCTTTAGGAACACCTTTTAAAAAATAAAGATCAAAAGGATAAACATAACCGGGAATGTGATCTATATCTTTTTCAAATGGCCTTACCATTGGCTGCACTAAATGATTGGTAAGAATAGTGGGAATAACACCATCGATCCTGAAAAAAGCATTATCCCTATCTCCGGGAAGTGGAATACCTACAAGTTTGCCATCACGTTTTTGAAGTACCCAACCCCACTGTTTTGTATGCCTGTCCCAATCTCCAATGAGCAGGTCAAAAAGTCGTGCCCGCACCAGTTTCCGTAGATCAATATCAAGTTTTTTTCCCAGACTGGCCTTCATCTCCTGTAGGTTATCTGTATCCACTATTTCCTGTACGTTTTCATATGAGGTCCAGTTTACCTCTCCTTCAGTTTCATATTCGAGCAGGAATAAGCGATCGCCGTAATCTTCGGCATATTTACCCATAGCCTCATGTTTGGGTACATATACGATTTTTGGATTTGTATGAAGAATATCCGCATGGTCAGACAATGCGGCTGAGAGTATTGCACCGTATGGATGCTGGGCCGAAATCCCGTCAATCACAATATTTTCAAGTCCCAGGGTTTTTGCAATTGGTGGAATAAGTGGATCCGGGTCTTTGTTGACACTTCTTAAACTGTAAAGCTTTCCCTGTTGGTCTAAGACATCAAGAGATTTTGTTTGGTTGCCTCCACCTTCTTCCAGAATATCAAAAGAATCCAGAAGAAAGATCTCGGCAGGCACGGGAGCCTCCCAGGCCCTTCGATAATTTACCCCCTGCATAAACCGTTTTAAGGCATTGGCCTCGTAACGATTTGAGGTGACCACGGTGACCTTTTCCCTTGCAGTATATTCTGCTGAAGGTTTTTTAGGTTCTACCACCTTAGATATAATAACTTCTGAAGGCCCTATAGAGACAGACCAATAGGTAAGGCCAAGGAACAGGAGCAGGAGAACAAGGAGGAGGAGGAAAAATTTCTTCATGGGAAAGAAGGCTTCAGCTTTGTAAATTAATAAAATTATACTGTAATACCTGAAGCATCTAAAAACCCGGCTGAAAAAACTTCAGGTAAGCTCAACTTTTCAGAAAACAGGTAAGGTGCCTCAAAAAATTTCAGGTTGTAAAAGAAGACCCTAAATCTTCAGCAGGTATGATAAGAATTATTGCTCAAAATGACATTTTTAAAAGTTTAAAATTCCATTGCCGAAACCACCTCCAGTTTCACCGGCTGGTCGATCCTCTTTTCAATTTCTTTCTTAATGCTTTGTATTCGCTGAGGCTCAATGTTTTCGGAGCCCACTAATCGAAGAGATACCACATTGGTAGATCCAAATCTTATACGCACATCTCTTAGTACCACATTTTCTATTGTGGTTCCTTCCAGGGCGCGGGTAATATTGGCCTCCTGCATTATACGATCAAAGGAAAGAGACAGGGGCACGGCGACCAGGATCACAATTATGAAGGTATAAACAAGTCCCATTTTTGCCCTTTTGAATGGGGCAAAGCCTAAAAGTAAAAAGGTGAGCCCTCCAAAAAGTATGATTCCCGCAAGGTTGGTCGCGTACAAAAGAATAGCTCCTGAGAAAACTTCCCAGTCCCACCAACCAATTCCTATACCGGCCACGGCAAGTGGGGGAACTAAGGCAACCGCGATAGCTACTCCTGCAAGACTCTTGGCAATTCCTTCATTAGAGTGGGCATAAGCTGCGGCGATCCCCGAGGAGATGGCAATACCCATATCAAGCAAAGTAGGAGAAAGCCTGGCCTCAATTTCAGGCGTAAGTACTTTTAAAGGGATAATAATACTTACTCCGGCTGCGAAGGCAAGGGAAACTAAAGTTCCCGCGGTAATAGTAATAAAGCTTTCTTTCAACATTGGTACATCATACCGCACCATTCCCATGGAAAAAGAAACTATTGGGGCAATTACAGGAGCCAGGATCATTGCTCCAATAATCACCGGTGAGGAGTTTGCGAAAAGCCCAAAGGTGGCTATTAAGGTAGAGAGGATCATCATCACCATAAAAGCGGTGCTAATTTTGGAGTTAGTCCGTAAAACCTTGAACAGGTCCTGAAATTGTTCTGTACTGGCCCGGGGGAGGATTGGCAGACTCCTTTTTATAAGTTCCTTACGGGTTTCACCCTTTGGAAGTCCTTCAAATTTTATGCTTTTCCTTCCATTTTCTTTTTCGGTATTTTCGCTATATATACTTTTCTGTTTGAGGAGGACAGCCTGTTTGTGAACCTCGAAATTCAGCGCTTTTGACTGTTTTTTTTCTCCATCAATGGTGTAATCCATGGGCGCATCGTCACTAACTTGCAGATTGGAGGTTTTAATTTTTCCAATAAAAGAAGGCAGGCGATTGAGCGTTTTTGTGTTGGGAACCAGGCTCCTAACAAAGAACCATAAAAGTACCAGAAGGTTTTGCGGGGCAAGTACAAAAGCCTGAAAAGAGCCGTCATTAATGGAACTCTCTTCGAGCAGGCGCTTCGAAATTAGGGAACTTGAAGCATGTTCAACAACAATGATCCCAAGAGCTGAGGTATGAATGATCTTTTCCCCATCTGTACTTATTTGATAAGAATGGTGAGAAAGTGACGAAACCCTTCGAATATTGTGGATGATATTGATTACCTCCTGAAAAAAGTTCTTTTTGCCGTTTCTTTCTGAAAGGATGAAGATGTCCCCAATATTTACCGAGCTAAAAACAGGAACCTCATTACAAAACAGCAGGTCAATGTCATAAGGATCCTCACATTCGGCATATTGAGTGATCACTTCTTCAATATCTTCTGAAATACCCAGACCTTTTGATGTGAATTTATTATTTGGGTGGGGAAGGATGGAAACAGACCAGCTGTTTTTTGCTGCCATTGGAATGATTTCTCTCAGGACAGCATCGGGTAGATAAAGCATGAGGGCAGAGTCTTTATCAATATCAAATTCTTTGTCAAGAGGATAGGATACCAGCTCATGCTTAATATTCTTTAAAAGCGGGAGGATCTTTTCTTCTACAGTTTCTTTTTCTACTGGTTCGTGTAAAAGGTAAAGCATGAAATTTTTACTGCAAGATAATCTTTAATTTGCCTTTTTTTGAAGGAGGGACTTATAAAAAAGGCTTAATTTCCAAGGGTGCCGGTAATTTTATTTGATCCTGGCCAAGGCTGTTCTCAGGAAAAAAATCTTACTTTTGTTATGCTAACTTCTGTAATTATGAGCCAAAAAGTGTTGCTTACTTCTAAAGAAATGAACATCATTTTACACCGTTTGGCCTGCCAGTTGATTGAAAATCACAATACTTTTGAGAATTCTGTGATCATTGGTATCCAACCCCGGGGAGTTTTTCTGGCAAATAGAATCTACAAAATCCTGAAAGAAGAATACGGCATTTCTGCCGTAAAAATGGGACAGCTGGATATAACTTTTTACCGGGATGACTTCAGGCGGAGCGATAAACCACTGGAGGCCAATAAAACCCATATTGATTTTGTGGTAGAGGATAAGCGGGTGATCTTTATTGATGATGTGCTCTACACAGGGAGGAGCATAAGAGCAGCTCTTACAGCAGTCCAATCTTTTGGAAGGCCTAGTGAAATTGAACTGCTAACCCTTATCGATCGCAGGTTTAGCAGGCATTTGCCCATTCAGCCCGATTATAACGGAAGACAGGTGGACGCCATAAATGAGGAAAAAGTAAAAGTGAACTGGAAGGAGAACGAAGGAGAAGACGAGGTTTATCTTATAAGTAACGTATAAACATGAGTGAGTTAAGTGTTGACCATTTACTGGGAATTAAATATTTGAAAAAAGAGGATATTGACCTCATCTTCCAAACTGCCGATCATTTTAAGGAAGTGATCAACAGGCCGATAAAAAAGGTGCCTTCCCTAAGGGATATTACGATAGCCAATTTATTTTTTGAGAATAGTACCCGTACAAGACTTTCTTTTGAACTTGCCGAAAAAAGACTTAGTGCCGATGTAGTGAATTTTTCTGCCGCCTCTTCTTCAGTAAAAAAAGGAGAAACTCTTATAGATACCGTGAATAACATCCTGTCTATGAAGGTAGACATGGTTGTAATGAGACATCCCAATCCCGGTGCCGGAATTTTTCTTTCAAAACATGTGGGCGCGAGTATCATAAATGCCGGGGACGGTGCGCATGAACATCCAACCCAGGCTTTGCTAGATAGTTACTCAATCCGGGAGAAACTGGGGGAAGTTACAGGAAAAAAGGTGGTCATAGTGGGAGATATTCTGCACAGCAGAGTTGCATTGTCCAATATCCTTGCCTTAAAATTACAGGGGGCTCAGGTAAAAGTTTGCGGTCCTTATACCTTACTTCCAAAGCACATAAAGTCATTGGGAGTAGAGGTAGAGCCAAATCTAAGAAAAGCTCTGCAATGGTGTGACGTGGCTAATATGTTGCGGGTACAGAATGAACGTATGGAAATAAACTATTTCCCGAGTACCAGGGAGTATGTACAACTTTTTGGGCTTAATAAACAATTACTGGATTCCCTTGATAAAAAGATCGTGATCATGCACCCGGGGCCAATTAACCGGGGAGTTGAGATTACCAGTGATGTAGCCGATTCAGATCAGGCTATTATTTTAGATCAGGTACAAAACGGGGTAGCCGTAAGAATGGCAGTGATTTATCTCCTGGCATCAAAAATTAAACAACAATGATTATAACAGAAAAAGAAGGATACAGGATATTTGCAGATGAAAAAAGTGATGTTTCTGAATTTGCTTCCTTCCTGGAAAGCATTCATCCCAAGTTCAAAAATGATAATGTCGTTGTGGATATCCTTAAGTATGGAGAGTTACAACTTAATGAGCTTCTTCACTTTTTAGAGCTGTCCAATCGGCATCGCAAGGGAGGGAAATCTTTTGTTATTGCCAATGATACCATTAATATTGAACAGGTGCCCGAAGAGCTTTTAGTTGTTCCCACTTTACAGGAAGCCGAAGATATCATTCAAATGGAAGAGATTGAGAGAGACCTGGGATTCTAGATCCTTTAATTTTAAGATCCCGAGCCATGAAATTGACTGTTTTAGGCTGTTATGCAGCTACTCCAAGAACCTTTACAAATCCTACCTCCCAGGTACTGGAGATCAATAATGAACTTTTTCTTATTGATTGTGGTGAAGGCACACAGGTAGAATTGCGTCGGCATAAGATCAAATTTGGAAAGATCAAACACGTTTTTATTTCCCACCTTCATGGCGATCATTTCTACGGTCTGGTTGGGCTTATATCAACCTTTATGTTGTTGAATCGAAAAACCGAACTTCACATCTATGGGCCTAAAGGAATTAAGGAGATCGTACTTTTGCAGCTTAAATACTCTAATTCCTGGACCGGCTACCCATTATACTTCCATGAACTTACCTCTACCGAGCCGCAGGTGATCCTTAATACCAGGAAAGTTACGGTAGAAACCATTCCCCTAAAGCACCGTATTTATGCTAACGGATACCTTTTTAGGGAAAAGCCAAAGCCGCGAAAACTTTTAGTGGAAGAAGTGGAAAAATATGATATCGATGTAGCATATTACAACGGGATCAAAAAAGGAAAAGATGCTATACTTGATGATGGTAGAGTGATTCCCAACTCCCAATTAACCGCAGACCCTGAACCACCCGAGAGTTTTGCTTTTTGTAGTGATACTGCATACAATCCCATACTTGCTGAGCAGTTAAAAGAGATTACCGTTTTATATCACGAGTCGACATTTTTGGAAGAGCATGCTTACCTTGCTGCTCCTACCGGGCATTCTACAGCCCGTGAAGCGGCTGCCATTGCGCGAGCGGCCAATGTTTCTCACCTTGTTCTGGGGCATTATTCAACCCGGTACGAATCTATTGAAGATTTTAAAAAAGAAGCTGCTGAGGTATTTCCTGAAGTACATCTTGCCGACGACGGAAAGGTGCTTTCTTTTTCCAATTAGCCATTCGTCGATTCATCCTGCCGTTAATCTTTGCGTGAAATTCTTTAAATTTTTGTAAGGATTAAGCTTTTTTAGGCTAAATTTTAGAAATTTTGTGTAGTTCATCGATTTTATTGTTTGTTAATCGGAATTAATTCTTACTTTTCCTATCCCAAACCTACTGACTACCATTATGAAGAATTTAACCTATTTCGTTTATGTGATGGCCATTTGTACGTTTTCTCTTACTTCTTGTTCCAAAGAAAATATTGAGGAAGTTGATTCGGCCAACCTTTCCACTAAACTCGCTCCAGTTAATTATTCCTCAATTGAATTAGATGTTCTTGAATTGGTAAATGCATACCGCAGTCAACAAGGTCTGCCTGAGCTACTTTATTTAGATGAGAGCTCTGTTGAAGCTGCAGGACATAATGATCACATGATAGAGAACAATGAAGTGTGCCATGATTTCTTCGGAAGTCGCTACCAGGCACTTGTGAAATCTGTTAGTGCAAAATCGGTTAGTGAGAATGTAGCTTCGGGTTTCAATACAGCAGAAGCCGTGGTAAATGCATGGATCAAAAGTGATGGACACCGCAAGAACATGGAAGGTGAGCACACCCATTTTGGAGTTTCAGTCAAAGAAGGGAAGGACGGTAAACTATATTTTACTAACATTTTTGTTAAGAAATAATTTCACCATAAAGGATCCACTTTTTTCTTGATTATTTAAGGTTAGTTAAACGGGGCTTTTGTGAGCCCCTTTTTTATGCCAGGAGCCGAAAATCATTCCTTTATACTGGGCATAACAGGTATTTCCTTAAGAATAGTATGATTCGTCGCTATACACAACTTATTCCCAGACAGGATGTTCTTTGATAACGCCGGCATTAAAAGCGGGAAGAATATCTTTATAAAATTCAATAATTGTTTTACATGGGTCTTCCAGATTACAGTAAACCCTTGTCATACCCACAGAAATTCTAATTCCATTTCTACCTCCCTGTAAAGCTTCTTAAAGATATCGTCCTCATTCAAATCCCATTTAGGTAATAGAATGCCTTCAACAAAAAAGGAGGCCCGGGGCCTCCTTATAGTAATTGGTTAGCTGTTGGGCTTATTTACTCCATTTTCACCACTTTAAAAATGGATCTTCGGTTCAACTGGTGTTGAACTTCATCACAGTTTTTACAATCTATTTCGGGTTGTTCTTCGCCGTAGCCTTTGTAAGTGACAATCCTTTCTGGAGCGATTCCGTGTTCTACGAGATAATTATAGGTCGACTGTGCCCGTCTTTCGGCCAGGCGACGGTTATACTCAATTGAACCTCTTAAATCTGTGTGAGAGCCAATTTCGATAACAAGTTCGGGGTAATCATTCTTCATAAGATTGACGAGCTTATCAAGCTCTGCAGCAGCATCCGGACGAATGTTGTGCTTGTCAAAATCGAAATATATCTTGTTGATCTCTGCCAAATATTCCACATCCTGCACAGGGGCTAATTCAATATTATGAACAAGTTCTGTCTGGTTATCCATATTAAAGCTATTGACAGTACCCTGCTTTTCATGGTATTTTATATGCTTGGTTTCAATAGGATAGGTGGCGTCCCTTTTAATGTGCTTTTCATAATATCCCAGGCTATCAGTCTCTAAAAAGGACATCTGGTTGTTGTTTTCATTCATTAACCTTACGGTAGCATTTGCAATGGGTTTACCATTTATTGAATCTGTCACAGTACCTTTAAGCAGAAGTGGCGCAAACATCTGTAATTTATAAATATCATCACTTCCTTTACCACCGCTCCGGTTTGAGGCAATATATCCTTCTGAAATATCTCCGGAAGAGATAAAAAATGAAAAATCGTCCAGATTGCTGTTGATTGGTTCCCCAAGGTTAAATATTTCTTCCTGAGTTTTAAGATCGGTGACAAAGATATCCATCATTCCGAAGCCTTTATGTCCGTCAGAAGAGAAATATAATTTATCATCTTCAGCAACAAAAGGAAAAACCTCATTACCCCCAGTATTTATTTTTGAACCTAAATTTTCCGGAGTTCCAAAAATGCCATTATTTACATTTACTTTATAAATATCAGATCCACCCATGCCGCCCGGTGCTTCCGAAACAAAGTAAAGGGTTTGTTCATCTTTTGAAAGGGCAGGATGCCCAACAGAATAATTATCATTGTTAAACGGCAGTTCTTCAATATTTATCCATTCGCCATCTACCAAAGAAGCCTTGTAGATCTTTAGGTGATTAGTACCTTCATCATCTTTCTTTCCATCGCGCTTGAGGTAGTTATTACGGGTAAAATACATGGTTTTGCCATCCCCCGAAATCACCAGCGGACCTTCATGACGCACTGTATTGACATCTCCGGAAAGGGTCTCTAAAATGCCATTTTTAGAAGGTAAGCTGTAAACATCAAGAAAGGGTTCGCCATTCCAGTCATAGATCTTCGGATTTTTAGCTCCCTTTGCTCTGGCAGAAGTTAAATAAACCGTACCGTTATTTTCATAAGCACCAAAATCGCTGAACTGGGAATTGAAATCAACAGGCTTAACCCTGAAGGTTTCCAGCCCGGGATAGAATTTTATATTCTCTTCGGTCAGTAGGTTTTCTGCAAGGTTTTCATTTTTACCATCTTCCAGATATTTTTTTAGCCACTGTCTGGATTCATCATAACGGCGTACCCCACGCAGTACCTGTGCGTATTTAAAATAATATTCCGGGGAAATATCTGGCTGTTTAACCACTTCAGCATAGAGGACAACAGCATTTTCGGGATCCCTTAATCGTAGATAACTATCTGCCAGCTTCCTTTGGTTGTGATCTACGTTATAGTCTTTTTTGAGCAGCTCCTTATAAACATCTACTGCTTTAGTGTAGGCAAAATTCTCATACAACCTGTCGGCCCTTTTTTGCATCCCCGACTGGGCCGAGAGATAAAATGACTGGCAGATCAAAAGGAGTAGTAAAAAGTAATTTTTGTTCATAATCCTTATTTTTATTAAAAGAATCTGGGGGATTTATATTTTGTATTTCCTAGTCTGAGTTCGTAGATCAATAAAATCTCATGAGACCCCGATGTGTATGGCTGCAGGTCTGATATTGAATATTCGTACCCATATCCAACTCTAAAGCTTGGCAGTATCTGAAAATCCACGAATGCCCCAACTGCGTCATCTAAACGATAATTTGCTCCCAAATAAACCTTCTCATTAAAAATTACAGTTCCTGAAACATCCACAGAAAGTGGCGCTCCATTGGTCATTTTGAAGAGGGTAGTGGGGCGTAACTTCACATTGTCACTAAGGTCGAAAACATAACCGCCGGTTAGATAATAATGCACCTGTTCCAGAGCGACATATTCACTTCCTTCCAGGTCATTGTTGTCATTGTTAATGAATTTTGGAGCAGAAAGCCCTAAATACCAGTCCTGGGAGGAAAGGTAAAGTCCGGCACCAAAATTCGGGGTCCATCGATTGAAAGTATCTCCGTTGAAAAACTTGTCATCGGGTACATCGGTCATGAGTTCTTCCTCCAGGTTATAGTAGCTCATACCTCCTTTCAATCCCATAGAAAGGGTGATGTTGGCACTTACGTTAATGGTATAGGAAAAATCGGCGTATGCATAAGTGTAATTCTCGTATCCTATGTTGTCATTTATCACCGAAACACCAAGGCCAATTTTCTCATTCCTTAAAGGAGAATGAATAGAAAGTGTTTGAGTCTCGGGAGCACCATTAATTCCTGCCCACTGACTTCTGTGTAATCCAACCGCTGAGATAGCGTCGCGGTTACCGGCATATGCGGGATTGATGGATATAGTGTTGTACATGTATTGCGTAAACTGGGGCAATTGTTGCGCATGGGCACATACACTAATAAACAGAAGGATTATTATTGGGGAGATTTTTTTCATGTTTATTGATTTATTTTGTTCCTAGATAGATATAACCCTGGATTGGTTCAAATCCGCTTTGTTTAATTTCCACAATATAGAAGTAGGTTCCTGAAGGTAGTTGGTCTCCTGTTACAGAATGGCTGGAGTATCCATCCCATCCTCCGGTGTAGCTATTCGAGCTAAAAACTTCATTTCCCCAACGGTTAAAAACTTTTAGGGTATAAATAAAGCCACAGTCAATGCCTATTCCAACTTCAAATTCATCGTTTACCTGGTCTCCATTAGGAGTTACAGCTTTAGAAATGCTGTTTTTTATATCTGAAATTTGACATGGGAGTGTTACCCCACAATCTTCGATCTCAATCGTGACATCTGTACTTGATGGACATGCTCCTTCCACCACATAGGTGAAAGTGTAGAAGCCGGCTGCCATGTCTGGATCTAAGGTGCTTCCTGTAAGAGCTCCTGTTTGATCCGTGTCCATCCAGTTTCCAGTCACGGTGCTGTCGCTTACTAAACTATTCAGGTTAAAAGCTCCCGAATCATCACATATAGGACCGGACGGATTATTCACAGTAACACTTCCCTGAGGTTCTTCTATAGTGATAGTAATTCCTTCAGAAACACATCCATTCTCGTTCGTTGCGTTAGCCATGTAAGCTCCCGGAGCTAAACCTTCAAAAATTCCGTCGGCGTCTTCATCGGCAACTTCATTTCCATTGGCATCTGTAAGGGTGAAGGTGACTCCTTCTGCCATTTCCAGAACCAGGAATCCTGTTGGATCTTCACAAGTTGCCTGCATAAGTTCTTCCACTACAGGTGCTGCAGGAGCATCCGGAACTTCATTAATAGTAACTGAAATTACTTCAGAAATACATCCCTGTGTACTTTTCGCAGTCACTGTATAAGTTCCGGCTGAAAGATTTTCAAAAGTTGTAGCACTTCCAAACTCACCTCCGTTAAAGCTATATTCCATTCCGGCTAAAGCTGTGATGCTGAAAGATCCTGTTGGATTCGCACATGAAGGTTGGGTTGTCTGTGCTACGGCTGGTTGTTCAATTCCGGTTACTATTACCTTCTGATTTACACTAGTGATATTTCCGTTACCGTCATTAAAGGTCCAGGTCACCACGTATTCACCCTGCTCGGTATAAGTAAGTGGAGCATCGGTAGTGGCGGTTATTGTTCCGGCACAATTATCTGAAGTGGTTGGGGCAACTACAGATGCTTCACATTCACCTGTTACATCAGCAAGCGTAATGGCTTCAGGAGCAGTAATATCTTTTACGATCACATTCTGATCTACAGTAGTGATGTTGCCATTTCCATCGTTGAAGGTCCAGGTAATCACGTATTCACCCTGCTCAGTATAAGTCAGAGCATCTTCAGTAGTGGCAGTGATAGTTCCGGCACAATTGTCTGTAGTTGTTGGAGCAGTCACAGTTGCAGAACATTCACCTGTTACATCAGCAAGAGTGATAGTCTCAGGAGCGGTAACGTCTTTTACGATCACGTTCTGATCTACAGTAGTGATGTTTCCGTTTCCATCATTGAAAGCCCAGGTAACCACATACTCTCCCTGTTCAGTATATGTCAAAGCATCATCAGTAGTGGCAGTAATTGTTCCTGCACAATTATCAGAAGTTGTTGGAGCAACAACAGTTGCAGAACACTCACCTGTTACATCAGCAAGAGTGATAGCCTCAGGAGCGGTAACGTCATTTACGATCACATTCTGATCAACAGTAGTGATATTTCCGTTTCCATCATTGAAAGTCCAGGTAACAACATATTCACCCTGCTCAGTATAAGTCAGTGCATCATTAGTAGTTGCTGTGATTGTTCCGGCACAACTGTCTGTAGTTGTTGGTGCAGTCACAGTAGCTTCACATTCACCTGTTACATCAGCCAAAGTGATAGCTTCAGGAGCAGTAGTATCATTTACGATCACATTCTGATCCACAGTAATGATATTACCGTTTCCATCATTGAAGGTCCAGGTTACCACGTACTCTCCCTGCTCGGTATAAGTAAGAGGAACATCGGTAGTGGCGGTGATTGTTCCGGCACAATTATCTGAAGTTGTTGGAGCAACAACAGTTGCAGAACACTCACCTGTCACATCAGCAAGAGTGATAGCTTCAGGAGCGGTGATATCTTTCACGATCACGTTTTGATCAACAGTAGTAATATTTCCATTTCCGTCGTTGAAGGTCCAAGTAACCACGTATTCACCCTGCTCGGTGTAAGTAAGAGGAGCATCGGTAGTGGCAGTAATTGTTCCTGCACAGTTATCAGTAGTTGTTGGAGCAGTCACAGTTGCAGAACACTCACCTGTTACATCAGCAAGAGTGATAGCCTCAGGAGCGGTAGCGTCTTTTACAATTACATTCTGAGAAACATTAGTAGTATTTCCATTACCGTCATTGAAAGTCCAGTTTACTATATACTCTCCCTGTTCAGTATATGTCAAAGCATCATCAGTAGTAGCGGTAATTGTTCCTGCACAGTTGTCTGTAGTTGTTGGAGCAGTCACAGTTGCAGAACACTCACCTGTTACATTAGCAATAGTAATGGCCTCAGGAGCGGTAAGGTCTTTTACGATCACGTTTTGATCAACAATAGTGATATTTCCGTTTCCGTCGTTGAAGGTCCAGGTAACAATGTAGTCTCCCTGCTCAGTATATGTCAAAGCATCATCAGTAGTAGCGGTAATTGTTCCTGCACAGTTGTCTGTAGTTGTTGGAGCAGTCAC